>NZ_JBXAGB010000010.1:349-692 GCF_058793715.1 Pseudoxanthomonas sp. GW835-FHT14C01 | reverse complement strand
GCCGAGCTTGCTCGGCTCCGCGATCTTTCCAGACCCCGTCATCGGACCGGAGAGCAGCGGAGCAAGCTCCGCTCTACGGAAGGCGTCGCGACCTGGTGAAGGCGCAGCGACCTGTTCCATCACCCCGTAGAGCCGAGCTTGCTCGGCTCCACGATCTTTCCGGACCCCATCATCGGACCGGAAAGCAGCGGAGCAAGCTCCGCTCTACGGAAGGCGTCGCGACTTGGTGGAAGCGCCACGACCTGTTCCGTCACCTCGCAGAGCGAGCTTGCTCGGCTCCGCGATCTTTCCAGACCCCGTCATCGGACCGGAGAGCAGCGGAGCAAGCTCCGCTCTACGGACG
>NZ_JBXAGB010000010.1:0-258 GCF_058793715.1 Pseudoxanthomonas sp. GW835-FHT14C01 | reverse complement strand
CTACGGAAGGCGTCGCGACCTGGTGAAGGCGCAGCGACCTGTTCCATCACCCCGTAGAGCCGAGCTTGCTCGGCTCCGCGATCTCTCCAGACCCCGTCATCGGACCGGAAAGCAGCGGAGCAAGCTCCGCTCTACGGAAGGCGTCGCGACGGCGGAAGCGCCATGACCTGTTCCGCCACCCCGTAGAGCCGAGCTTGCTCGGCTCCGCGATCTTTCCAGACCCCGTCATCGGACCGGAGAGCAGCGGAGCAAGCTCCG
>NZ_JBXAGB010000009.1:0-1204 GCF_058793715.1 Pseudoxanthomonas sp. GW835-FHT14C01 | reverse complement strand
CGACGTCCCCCCGCTTTCAGTAGCGGAACCATTTGGAGTCCGGGGTTACTGTAGCTGAGCTTCTGCCAATTGCTTTGCGTAGGCGGCGGGCGTCAGCCCGCCAAGTGCCTTCTTCGGTCTTTCCTCGTTGTATTCCCTGCGCCAGATTTCGATGACCGTCCGCGCCTGCAGCAGGCTTGTGAACCAGTGCTCGTTGAGACATTCGTCGCGCAGCCGGCCGTTGAACGACTCGACGTAGGCGTTCTGGTTTGGCTTGCCAGGCTCGATGAGGCGCAGATCCACGCCGCGCCCGTGCGCCCACTCGACCATCGCCTTGCCGCAGAACTCCTTGCCGTTGTCGGTGCGGATCACCCGCGGCAAGCCGCGACTGAGCGCCAGGCGATCGAGCACGCGCGTGAGCATCTGGCCGGAGATCGCGCGCTCGACTTCTATGGCGACGGCCTCGTGCGTGGCGTCGTCGACGATCGTCAGGCACTTGAGCACGCAACCTTCGCCGGTGCGGTCGAACACGAAGTCCATCGACCACACCTGATTGGCCGCGGTCGGTCGCAGCAGCGGCTGCCGCTCGCCCACCGGCACCTTCTTCCGCTTGCGCCGCCGCACCTGCAGCCGTGCTTCCTGGTACAGCCGTTCCACGCGCTTGTAGTTCACGAGCATCCCCGCCTGCCTCAGCTTGAGATGGATCATCCCCACGCCATAGCGCTTGTGCCGCTGTGCCAGCGCCTGGATGCGCTCGCGCAACTCGACATTGCCGTCCGGCCGTGGCGCGTAGCGCAACGCGCTGGCGCTCATGCGGACGGCCGCCAAGGCCCGTCGCTCGCTCAATCCCTTGGCGACCAGATCCCGCACCAGCGCACGCCGCGCCGGTGCGGTTACGACTTTTTTCGAAGAACGTCCTTGATGACGTCGTTCTCGAACATCTGCTCGGCCAGCAGCTTCTTCAGCCGGGTGTTCTCCGCCTCCAGTTCCTTCAGCCGCTTCGCGTCCGACACGGTCATGCCGCCGAACTTGCTGCGCCACAGGTAGTACGAGGCTTCGCTGAAACCGTGCCGGCGGCACAGCTCCTTGATCGGCATGCCCGCGTCGGCCTCACGCAGAAAGCCAATGATCTGTTCTTCGGAAAAGCGCTTCTTCACGTCCAATCTCCTGGGGTTGGGGAATTGGACTCCAAACCGGCGTGCTACTCAAAAGCGGGGGGACGTCG
>NZ_JBXAGB010000008.1:0-1307 GCF_058793715.1 Pseudoxanthomonas sp. GW835-FHT14C01 | reverse complement strand
TCGCGCATGGTCTTGATCACCTTGTCCAGGCTGACCTTGTGCTTGCCATCGCCGCGCATGGCCATGCGGCTGGCGTTGATCGCCTTCACCGCGCCCATCGCGTTGCGCTCGATGCACGGGATCTGCACCAGCCCGCCGATCGGGTCGCAGGTCAGGCCCAGGTTGTGCTCCATGCCGATCTCGGCCGCGTTCTCGATCTGGCTCGGACTGCCGCCGAGCGCCGCCACCAACCCGCCGGCGGCCATCGAGCACGCCACGCCCACCTCGCCCTGGCAGCCGACCTCGGCCCCGCTGATGCTGGCGTTCTCCTTGTAGAGGATGCCGATGGCCGCCGCGGTCAGCAGGAAGTCGAACACCCGCGCCTCGTTGCTGCCCGGGCAGAACCGGTCGTAGTAATGCAGCACCGCCGGGATGATCCCGGCCGCCCCGTTGGTCGGCGCGGTGACCACGCGACCGCCGGCCGCGTTCTCCTCGTTCACCGCCAGCGCGTACAGGTTGACCCAGTCCAGCACGGTCAGCGGATCGCGCATCGCCGCTTCCGGCTTGCCGGACAGCTCGCGGTGCAGCGCCGGTGCCCGGCGCGAGACATGCAGGCCGCCGGGCAGGGTGCCTTCCTCGCGGATGCCGCGGGCCATGCACGACTGCATCGCGCCCCAGATCGCCCGCAGCCCTTCGCGGATCTCGTCCTCGCTGCGCCAGGCCTTCTCGTTCTCGAACATCAGCGCGGCGATGCTCAGGCCGCTGCGCTGGCACTGGGCCAGCAGCTCATCGCCGCTCCTGAACGGGTAGGGCAGCGGGGTCTCGTCGGCGACGATGCGATCCGAGGCTGCATCGTCCTGGTTGACCACGAAGCCGCCGCCGACGGAGTAGTAGTCGCGCGTGGCGATGACCTCCTCGTTCGCATCGTAGGCAGTGAAGC
The DNA here is from genome assembly GCF_058793715.1 of Pseudoxanthomonas sp. GW835-FHT14C01. NCBI lineage: Bacteria > Pseudomonadati > Pseudomonadota > Gammaproteobacteria > Lysobacterales > Lysobacteraceae > Pseudoxanthomonas > Pseudoxanthomonas sp. GW835-FHT14C01. Next base: position 388 of record NZ_JBXAGB010000008.1, on the reverse strand, counting down.
GCATGCCGTTGGTGTGGTACGGCAGCTTCTGCCGCTTGTTCATCAGCAGGTCGCGCTTCTCATCGAAGGCGACGGCGTGGGTGCCGCCCAGCATCAGGCGTTTCTCCCCACGGATGCGCGCCAGCGCCGGCGGGATGAGGTCCGGGTCGATCTCGTTGGGGTAATGGCCTTCCAGGCCCATCAGCACGGCCTTGTCGGTGCCGTGGCCGCGGCCGGTCAGGGCCAGCGAGCCGAACACCTCGGCACGGAGGCGCGCCACGTCCTGCAGCCGATCCGCATCGACCAGCCAGCGGCCCACGAAGCGCGCCGCCGCCCGCATCGGTCCGACCGTATGCGAAGAGCTCGGACCGATGCCGATCTTGAACAGGTCGAACGTGCTGACTGCCAT
>NZ_JBXAGB010000007.1:0-2516 GCF_058793715.1 Pseudoxanthomonas sp. GW835-FHT14C01 | reverse complement strand
ACGGTGGCGTTGGCGTCGTCGCGCATGCTGGCGAACACGCCGTGGAAGTCGCCTTCCATCCGCGCCGTCAGGTCGCCATCGGCGATCGCGCGCAGCAGCGCCGACAACTGCGCGAGATTGCGGTCGCTGGTGGCCATCATCGCGTTGAGGCCCTGCACCATCTGCAGGAAGTCGTGATGGAAGCCGGCTTCGTCGCCACGCTGGCTGAAGTCGCCCGCGGCCGCGGCCCGTGCCAGTCGCTTGATCTCGCCGTTGATGGCCAGCAGGTTCTGCTTGGCGGCATCCATCGCTTCGTGCAGGAAGGCGCGGGTACCCGGCAGCCGGCGCGCATCCTGGCTCAGGTCGCCATTGGCGTAGCGCTCCAGGATGCCGATGGCGTCGCGGAACGCGTCCAGGTGTTCGAACATCATCGTGTTGATGCCACCGGCCAATTCGCCGTACACGCCCGGGAAGTCCTCCGGCATGCGATGGCGGATGTCCTCGGCTTCGTGCAGGCGGATCATGTCGCGGGTCTCGTGCGAGAAGCGCTCCAGCATGTGCACCATCTCGTCGGTGGCCTTCAGCATCTGGCCGACCTCGTCGCGGCCGTGGTGGCCGGTGCGCACGCTCAGGTCGCCGCGCGAGACGCCCTTGATCGCGGCCAGGGCACGCGCCACCGGTTCCAGCACGGACTGCCCGATGACCCAGCTGATCGCCATGCTCAGCAGAACCAGCAGGCCGCCCGCGATCGTCATGATGAAGGTGAACTGCAGCGCCTGCGCCTGGGTGTCGTCGAGGTAGACGCCGGTGCCGATCACCCAGTGCCAGGGCTCGTAGAGCGCGGCATACGACGTCTTCGGTACCGGGTCTTCCTCGCCGGCCTTGGCCCAGCTGTAGTCCACGATGCCGCCGCCGGCCTTCGCCGCCCGCACGAACTCGGGAAAGATGCGCTTGCCGTCCGGGCTCAGCACATCCTGCAGCGGCTTGCCGATCAGGTCGGGACGCGTCGGGTGCATCAGCATGGTCGGCGCTTCGTCGGTGACGAAGAAGTAATCCACGCCCTGATTGGCCTGCATCGAGGCGAGCACGGCGAGGGCGCGGGTCTTCGCGTCGGCTTCGTCCAGCGTGCCCGCGGCCACCTGCTTCGCGTAGCCTTCGATCACGCCGAGCGCCATGTCCGTCTGCGCTTTCAGGCCGGCCTGGCGGGTACTGGTCAGGTCCAGGTACTGCATGCGCGCGGCGATGACGGCGAGCGCGACCGTGCCGAGGGCGATCAGTGCGGTCTGGATCAGGAAGCGGCGCTTGAGCGGCAGCGAGGACAGGGAGGCGGCGATCTTGGCGGTCAGCGTCATGACGATCTCGTACGACAACAGGGAAACACGGGGAGGAGGGAAGGGACGGGCGACGTCCTCTGATGTTTATCGGCGGGCTCCACCAAACTTTCAGTCATGTGAAGGCTGAGGCGACGAACGGCAGTCCGGCGGTGCCGACGGGGGCCAGAAACGCGAAGACCGCGGGCCTCGCGGTCCGCGGTCTTCGTGTGGAGCATCGCCATGCCGGTCACCCGGCGATGGATCAGGCGGCCACCTGTTCCGGCAGTGGCTGGCCGAAGTCGGCACTGTCGATCAGCGTTTCGATGTCGAGCAGGATCAGCATGCGTTCGTCGACCGTACCGATGCCCGAGATGAAGCGCGTGTCGACGCTGGCGCCGAACTCCGGGGTGGGGCGGATCTGCTCGGCGCTCAGCGCCAGCACGTCCGATACGCTGTCCACCACGATGCCGACCACGCGGTCTTCCACGTTCAGCACGATCATCACGGTGAACGCGTCGTAGCGCGCTTCCTTCAGGCGCAGCTTCAGGCGCAGGTCGATCACCGGCACGATGGTGCCGCGCAGGTTGATCACGCCCTTGATGTAGTCCGGCGCGTCGGGCAGGCGGGTCACCGAGTCGTAGCCGCGGATTTCCTGGACCTTCAGGATGTCCACGCCGTAGTGCTCGTCTCCCAGGGTGAAGCTGAGGAACTCGTCCGCGCTCGCCGCGGCCTGGGTCTTCTTGTCGCTCATTCGTCGGGCTCCTGTTGCAGCCGGTAAGGGTGTCGGGGTTTCCGGGACGGAACCGGTCGAGGTCTAGATCGGCCCGGCTCGGGGAATCTTTAGCGGTGTCAGGACAGGTCCGGCTCGGCTACGGCGCGAGGTGCGCCACCCGCGGCGATGCGGGTGACGCGTTCCTGCACCAGGCGTGCGACCCGACCGTGGCCGTCCAGCCGGAAGGTCGACACCGCATCGGCCAACGCGTGCGCCTGCTCTTCCATCGAGCGGGCCGCGGCGGAGGCTTCCTCCACCAGCGCGGCGTTCTGCTGGGTCGTCTCGTCCATCTGGGTGATGGTCTGGTTGACCTGTTCGATGCCGGCCGACTGTTCCTGCGAGGCCGCGGAGATCTCGGCCATGATGTCGGTCACGCGCTGCACGCTGGCCACGATCTCGGCCATCGTCGCACCGGCCTGGTTCACCAGCGCCGAGCCATCGGCCACCTTGTC
>NZ_JBXAGB010000006.1:0-23885 GCF_058793715.1 Pseudoxanthomonas sp. GW835-FHT14C01 | reverse complement strand
CTTCTTCACGTCCAATCTCCTGGGGTTGGGGAATTGGACTCCAAACCGGCGTGCTACTCAAAAGCGGGGGGACGTCGCCAACAAACGCCCCACATCTATCGAGCCTCCAACAAGTCGCCACGGTGTTGGCGAACTGCCAGACAAACCGCCCCGGATTCGTCTGACTTTTGAAGCCAGCGGCCCGCTGTGATCAAAGCTGCCGCCCGTAACCGTCATAAACGCTGCAGCGCTGGCGCCAACAAGACGCCTCAGCTTCCAAACTAGCCACCCTCAACATGCCCCGTTTTCGCTAACGCCGGCGTCCACGTGGATCTTTAGGTCGGGCGCACGCTCTAAGCCTTCGCAGGATCTCGTCAGGCGGAGTCGTCCGGCCGGCGTCGACGTCGGCCAGTGCCTCACGGGTTCGACGCTCCTTCTCTGCCCCGGACAGCTCCGGCAGCAAAGCCAATAGTTCTTCTTCTCGTGTCATCTACGACGAGGAACCGGTGCTTAGGTCGGACTGTATCTGGAGAAGATGGGACGGATCTTGGGATCAGCCAGATGTTCGGGCAACGGTTGGCTGGCATCGTGCACCGCCAAGTCGACCACGATGTCCAGTTTTGCGCCTCGGGACTGAATAGCCGTACTCACCAATCGGGCTGCCCGTTCGGCAAAGGCTAGGTCGGCCACCAGCCAGATGAGTAGTCCTGGCTGATCTTCTGTGGGCGATGTAAAGGCATCCAGGAGATAGGCCGCCGTTACAAAGCTGGCGTCCTGGAGGCACTCGCTAATGAGTTGACCAAGCCACGCCGGCGCACTTTGGGCCGGACGGACGTGCACTTGGGCGTGAGGCGTCTTCTCTATCCGAGCCACGAAGCCAGTGTCTAACAGGGAGACGATCTCCTCCGGATATAGGACCGCCCCTCCATCGTTGGGGTTCATCATCAAGGTCGCCCCCTTGGTGCCGGCGAAAAGGTCGCGCCCTCTCACCTGCACAATCTTCACCGCAGATGAGGACGCGAACCGGGCCTTTTCCCAACCGGTAAAGAACGGGATGGCATCGAAACCGTCGGGATGGCGGAATTGCACTAGGCGGGTCTTGCCTGAGTCGTCCGAGACGGAGTCGATATTGGCGTCTTGACTGGGTTCCGAGTAACGGCCTCCTCCGCCAGATCCACCGCATGCGAGCAAGGCAGGCAGCAGCGTCAGCGCCAAGATCACCCTGAGGTAAGAAGTTCGGATCATGGTGAAAGCGCGACACCCAATGCGTTCAAGGTGGGCGTGGTCATAGTCCCAGTCGCCGGCAGGCCATGGGCTGCTTGAAATGAAGCTAGGGCAGCCTTTGTTTGCATTCCCATTACACCGTCTATGGCGCCAGGATCGTATCCGCGCGCGTACAGAGCAGCTTGCACGCGCATGATCATGAGCTGCAGCTGATCCGAACTCGGTCGGGGCGAATAGCTCTGCTTTGTCCGCTGTGCGGGCTCCAGAGTCAGGGGCTGCGAGCTTCCATTGGAGCCCCCCGAACTGCCGGATGTGCTACTGCCGCTATATGACGACCTTGGCGCGGGCTGATACGTGGCTGGCGGGGGTGGTGGTGGCGGTGTGTAGGTAGGTGCACGGTAGCTGCCGCCACTTCCCGAGTAATGAGAGCTATGAGACCTATGCGAGCTGTGGGATCGGTGAGAGCTGTGCGAGCGATGACGCGCGTACATGTTGAACTGATCGTGGTTCAACGGTGCCGTCAAGGTGGTGGTGAACTTGCTCTCATTGAGCGCCAGCTCCGTCAAACCGCTGGCCTGCCAACCCTGATCCGCTAGTCCTCCAATTGGGCTGGCGCCATTGATGATCGCAGAGGCAAATGCCAAGGTCTTGCTCATTAGACCAACTCCAATTGATCGATGGGCGCAACGCCACGACTGAGCCAGTCGGAGGTCAGCCAAGAGAAAAATCCACCGCAGCGCTGGCGCACTTGGCAGGGTTCACATTCGGGGCGGTAGTCCTGCTTCCAATGGGAGATGCTTTGGCGTGAGAAGGGCCACAGCTCTCGAGGAAGCGTGCACAGTGGAAGGTTATAGATCGAGACGGCAATGTTGCGGGCACTCAGGAACTGCACGGATTCTGTCAAGGCATCACCCATGTCGACTGGGTCCATCCAAAGAGACTCGTGGTGTGCTTTGGCAAAGCCGATCGGCTCCACCCCCATCAGGGCGACATGCTCGACAAACGGCAGGTTGCGGTAGATATATCGTGCGATGGCGTCCAGCCGCCGTACCGCATCCTTGACCAGCACAATGCGGACCTCGATCCGCTGCTCCGCCTGTTCCATGGCGTACAGTCCTCGTAACGTCTGAGCGAACGCGCCCTGGCGCTGAACGATGTAGTCGTGGAGCTGCGGGGTGTCGCCATAGAGCGGGATGCCCCAGGTGAGGGACGGATGGGTGCCTTTGAATCGACTGGCATAGGTGCCCTCCCCCGCCAGTCGACCATTCGACAGGACGTGAACATGGGTCTGCGGCAATGCCGCCTGGCAGTGGGTGATGAGATCAACCAATCCTTCGCCCAGAAGCATGGGCTCGCCTCCACTGATGGCAATGGAGGGTTCGTCCTTATCGATCAGCTCGATCAGCGCGTGCAACTGCTCAACCCGCCAGAGGTCGTCCACCACGCGCGGCGGCTGAGAGCACATCAGGCAGTAACTGTTGCACTGCTCGGTCGCAAACAACACATTGCCATTGTCGCCACGTCGATAGCGCAGCGCGGCCCGCGATACTGATGGCTGGAGTTCGAGTACGTCTCCCGCCGAGGTCCAGGCCCGATCAGCTTCGCAACGCATCCACGCCCTGTCCGCAGGCGCCTGCTGTGCCTCCTCAACTAGGAAGCCCGCCCAAGGTAGTGCCACCAGGGGGGCGATGCTTGAAGTCGGGATACTGCGAAGATCTAACACCATGCGCTCAAGCGGATACTGACCAGCGGCAAACTCCTGGAGGCCGGCAATCTTGTAGTGGCCGTGCTCCAACCCATAGAAGGTGGCCTTAGCCTGCTGGGGGCGCATCAGTGAACTTGCTCCATGACCGGTGCGATCTGTCTCGCACCGATGGCCCACCCTTCCAGGATGCGTCGTTCGGCTGGTGACGCGCATTCCATGCGCTCAAGCAGCAGGTCAAATATCCCCATTTGCTTGGTGCAGAAGTCGGATGTCGGTCGATGCCCGATTACATCACCTTGCCGAGCGAAGTGATCGACCGGATCAGCGCCGCACAGCGGCACGTACGCACAGTCCGAGCAGCCCGGCAATGCCTCGGCAACGCCGCCGACCTGGAGCTCTTCCATAGCCGGTGATGCAAGCCACTGATCAATGGACTGATCCAAGGTGCCCAAGCAGAATCGGTCCTCCCCTTGGGCGGCGAGCATGCGTGCTTCATCTGAGGGATAGACACGACCATCGTAGTCGTACACCACGGCCCCTACGCCGGCACCCATCGGCGAGCGAAGGTCCACGTAGCCATGGCTGAAGGGTGTCAGCAATTGAGTCAGAAGCAGGCTGGCATGAGTTTCCTCGAGGACAAAGCCGTCTTCGTTCACCCGCACGATCTCATCCAGCGCCCGCCGATAGAAGGTCAGGAAGTCGCGCATTGTGTAACCGATACGGCTAGCCGTCTTACGAGCGAATCCGTACGGACTTAGTGGCCGCAGCGAGATGCTATGAAAGCCTCGTTCCCGGTACTCTCCAATGATGGCTTCTGGCGCGGTAAGACTCTTCGCCGTCAGCGTCGTGAGGGCCGACACACAGTCCGGTCCCAAGACCTGTCGCGCCCTATCGATGCCCATGATCGTGCGCTCGTGGCTATCGCGCGATGGGGTGGGACGATTGGCGTTGTGGAGCCACGCAGGACCGTCCAGTGACGTGGACAATTCGAACCCGTGCTGCCCAAAGAATTCCAACTGAGCATCGGTGACGCCGTGAAGCGTAGAGGCGATGACGAATCGCAGCGCCCTGCCCTCTTGTCGATTGCGTGCCTGGATTAGCTCCGTCAGGCGTCTGACTTGCTCGAAGTTAAGTAAGGGCTCGCCGCCTTGAAACTCGATCGTCAAGGTGGGCGATGGCCACTGGAACAACCGCTCAACCAACTGGGCATTTTGCGCTTCTCGCATATCGAACTGCCGCTTCAGGGTGTCCTGTCGAGACACCTGGCAATAGCTGCAGGAATGGTGACAGCGCAGGGACACTACGATGATATGCAACGCGGGGCCACCCTCCAGATACCCCTTGCGCGTGCGCAGCTGTGACAACAAGGGCGAGAGTGTCAGCGAATCCAATGGAACGGCGACAATGTGCCGCGCCTGAAGATCCTGCATCAAGGGAGAGTCGACTGGCAGCTCGCCGTCGAGCAAGCTCACCAGGTCGGCGTGGCGGCAGGTCAGCCAGTCACCAGCGGCAGAACTGACGAATACTCGTTCTGGATCCCAAGGCAGGCGCCGGAATCGCAGCGGTAGAAGCTGATAGGTCGAGGCGCTACCGGTGAAGGCCGCGGCGGGTTGGAACTTCACGAGGACGCATCGGTTAGCGAGGCGCGCTCGATCGCCGCGCGCATGAGTAAGCGCTGCAAATCGCCGGTCTGCAAGGCAATCTGCTCTCGGAGGCGATCATCGCAGGCGTCTGTCTGAAACCGCTCTGCGAGAGCGCTCGTGTTGATGTCGGGTGTTCGCGGCGACAGCGAGACGCGATGCGCCGTGGCCATGCACTCTACGTGCACGAAATAGTCTCCGGAGTACCGGTAAACCGTACGCGCGATGACGTCCTTTGAGAAAAACTGGGCGTCGAGCTCCAGCTCGATGCGTTCCATGGCCCCACCCCCGTGTACCCCTGTTTCTATGCTGCGCCGGCGTTGGGGGCGAGTTCAAGCCCTTCTAAAGGGGGTGCGACAGAGGCATCCGGTAGTAAACACATGTACTAAGCTGCGCTAACCCCGCCTTGGTTTACGTGCCGTCGCGATAGGCGCGACGGACTTAGGCGCTCGTGCCGCTTTGGCTTCTGGCTTCGAATTGAGCATTGCCTGCAGCGTGAGCGCCCGCGCATCTGCGGCTGCAGCGGATGCTTCTGCGACGCGCAGGCGATCCTGTAGCTGTGCATGAGCGGTGACCGCCCGCTCCATCGCTTTGTCTCGCTGGGCCACTAGCGTGGTCTGACGTGCGGCCTCTTGTCTGGCGCGATCCACCTCCTGCATCCAACGGTCTTCGGCGGCGCGATGCGCTTGGTCGCGCTCGGTGCGTTCTGCGTTGGCGGCAATGGCCGTTTCGCGTGTGGCCGCCTGTGCAGCTAATAGCTGCACCAGCAGGCTTTCCCGCTCGCTGTCTACCTGAGAATGTTGGCGCTGCAGCTCATCCAGGTGACGGCCGAGCGCTTGCAGATGGGCCTCAAGGTCGCTGAGCCCCTGCTGCGCCAGATCCCGGGCATGGATTAAAGCGATGCGCTCCTCGGCCCAGGCGGTCCGTTCGCGGTCAATCTGTGCCTCACTCGTGGCCAGCACAGCGGCGCGCGCCTCCAGAGAGACATGAGACTCTTCGAGGGCCTGGGTAGCGACCTCATGAGCCTGTCCGACCGCCAGTTCCCAAAGCTGCTGAGTAATGGCTGCCAGATCGGCAGGGGGCTCGCCTGCCTTGAGGGAGTTCTTTTCCGAATGCAGTCGATCGCCCAGCCGCTGCCACCAGGTCTCCAGCCAGCGCGTCACCGTATTCGGGGAACCGGTACCCAGGTGAGCACGAATACGCTCAACGGTCGGTCGTTCTCCGGAGGCAACGATCTCGTCAGCTGCTTTGTGGACGTCAGATTCACTGATGCCGCGTGCCAAGGTCAGGCTCCTACTGTCAGCGGGCTGGAATTTGCTTTGTAGTCACGATAAGTGATGATTATCGTGAGTAAACCTAATCAATCGTAGCGTACATTACATACTATGAAGGATCATCCTGCGCTTCCCGCCCTCGCGCAACCCGGTGCCGGTGTGGTCCTGCCCGCCCAGCTGGCCCAGCAGGCCGCCGATGCAGTGCGTGAACTGCTGGCCGAAGCGGCTGCCGCCAACACCACCCGCAGCTATGCGACCGCCTTGCGCTACTGGGCCGGCTGGTACGCGGCGCGCTACGGCATCGAACTCACGCTACCGGTGCCGGAGGCCGCGGTGCTTCAGTTCGTGGTCGATCATGTGGTCCGCCGCAATGCCGAGGGCGAACTGACCTGGGAGCTGCCACCGACGGTCGATGCGGCCCTGGTCGACGCCGGATTGAAGGCCAAGCCTGGGCCGTGGACGCTGTCGACGGTCCGGCACCGGGTCGCGGTGCTGTCCACCGCGCACCGGCTCAAGCAGCAGCCCAACCCGTGCGAGCAGCCGGCAATCCGCACCGTGCTCAGCCGCGCGGCCCGGGCCTCGGTCAAGCGCGGTGAGCGCCCGCGCAAGAAGACCGCGATCACCCTGGCCGAACTGGAAGCGATGCTCGCCACCTGCGACGACAGCCTGGAAGGCCTGCGCGACCGCGCCCTGCTCTGCTTCGGGTTCGCCAGCGGCGGGCGCCGCCGCAGCGAGATCGCCGCGGCGGACCTGCGCGACCTGCGCCGGATCGGTGACACCGGCTACATCTACCGTTTGGAGCACAGCAAGACCCAGCAGGCCGGCGTCACCGCCTCCTCCACCCCGGACAAGCCGGTGCTGGATCGGGCCGCCTTGGCGCTGGAGGACTGGCTCGAGGCGTCAGGGCTCACCGAGGGGGCCATCTTCCGGCGGCTTTGGAAGCATCGGGTCGGCCCTGCCCTCTCGCCGGCCGCGGTCGGCGAAATCGTGCAGCGGCGGGCGCGCCTGGCCGGGCTGGAGGGAGATTTTGGCGGGCACAGCCTGCGGTCGGGGTTCGTGACCGAGGCGAGCCGCCAAGGAGTCTCGCTGCCGGCGATTATGCAGCTGACCGAGCACCGGGCGGTGTCGAGTGTCGTGGGGTATTTCCAGACCGGCAGTGCCGCTGCGAACCCCGCTGCTCGTCTTTTGGAGGACAGCTAGGGGCGGAGGCCCGCCTCTAGCGCACTGGGCTTCCTGGCCAGAACGATCTCGTAATTGACTGTTCATCGCTGCCCAGCCCAGAACAACGCACATGGGGGACGATGAACTAAGCTTCTTGCGCGCAGCGACAACAGGGGCCACATGGAAGCACATGGATACCGCGTCGGCGCCAACGAGAGTTGGTGGCAGACACTGCCTGAGGATGAGCAAGAACTTGAGGTGTTGGCCTTGGCAGCTCGCCGGCACATTGAGCCATGGCTATCTGCCGTGTTCCAAGCCGAGCATCTCAATCTCCTTATTGGCAGTGGCTTCGCCAACGCGATCAGTTATCTGGCCCAGGTCCAGGCGACCGGGATGGAATTCGACCCGCTGGGGACGAATTTGAATGACAGGATCAAAGAGGAAGCCATCAATGGCGCCAAGGCCATGGGGCGAGGTAAGCCCAACATCGAGGACCAGTTTCGGGGCGCATTCGCCATCCTCGATGGTCTGAAATTGTTGAAGGACGATCGTCAGAAAGATCTGCGCGCAGCACTTCAGGAATCTATCTTCTCGTAAGTGTCCGAGAGTGCGGTGGTGAACCCCCTTGAACCGCGTGGGCTTTAGTCCGCGTAGGGCCAGGCAATGGCGCAGGACAACACCGCTTCGATGACCTCCGCAAGTTTGACTGCGGCCCGACCGGTCAACGCGATGCCGAGCTCCATGGAGTGCTCCAATGATGCGGCCGTGAGGTTTGACGATCCGACATAGGCATGGTCTGCATCGCACAGAACCACCTTGGCATGGAATGTTTCACGACCTGAGCCCAGGGCCCGCGGGATCGAGTAGTTGAAGACCTGGACCCCGGCCTGGCGCAGGCGACTGGCGGCGTGTGGATAACCGATCGGATAGTCGGGGCGTTGGGGATTTTCCAAGGTTCGCAGCACCAGCACGCGCTCGACCCCTTCGCCCACCCGGTCGAACAAGTCGCACAACCAGTCCGCGCCGCGGATATCGAGGAAAGGCGTCATCACCAAAACGCGCCTACGGGCGCTGCGTACCAGGTCAACAAAGGTCTCGCGCGTCGTGCCGATGTCAACTGCGCGCCAACCGCGGTCGACGAGCTGCTGCTCCAGCGCGCTAGGTTGAGGCGGTCGCGTGAGGACGACCCGCGCGAGGGTCTCGTCGCGGTGAACATTGCTCGAATAGAAGGCGATCGCATGCAAGGCGAGCGCCAGCCGTTGCAAGACGGGCCGATTGACAAGGGGCAGCTTGCAGCCTTCGCCAGACGTGGAAATCAGGTCTAGCTGGGCCAAACCTGCCGTCACCTCGCGCACCGCCGTTTCCTCCGTCAAGCCCAATCCCGCCAGCTCGACCAGGTCGCGCGCAGAAGCCCAGCCCTCTCCAGGCACCTGTGACCAACCGTCGAGCAACTTCGCGGCGACGCTGGCCCGCGGCGCGAGCGCTTCCAGAGCGCGACATTCCAAGCTGGTCAGGTTCTGACGCATCTGGGCCTAGGAAAAGTCCAGGTAGCCCCGAATCGGGCCTTGCCTTGTGTCGAATCGACTGGGACGTCCTTCGACGGAGTTCAGTACTGAGCGCGACAGAAGCTTGTTTCCGGCAATGCACGATGTCTCCGGAACCATCAGGCAGTCTGGGCAAGCGCCACCGCGGTACGTGCACAACGTTCCCGTGCCGCACTGCGTTGCCTTGGTTCCAAGCATGGTTGCCAACATGGCATTGCCAGCATTGCGCCACATCGCGGACAGGTTGCCCAAGTCCATCGTCGTGCCGTTTCGATAGACCACGAAGGCGAGATCAGCGGGAAAGATGTACTCCCCCAAGGAGCCCAAGTCTAGCCCCGAATATTCCGCGAGGTGCTTCATCAGCAGATGCGAGTAGCTGTGCAACAAGGTGTACATGTAGAAATACGTGGGCGGCTGCACCGATCGCGGCAGGCTGTCCAAGAACGCGCCCATGGGCTGGGCGATAGACAGGATACCCGCGCCGGCCCGCTCTCCCTCCGCGAGTCGAAACATGTCTGTGCAGTCCAATGAGTCCAGCCATCGCAAGACCTGCGCTTCCCTCAGGCGGACGTAGATCGCCTCGTTGCTCTGCTGGATGACGTAAATCGGCGCCTTCACCACGTTGTCGACGCGCACGGCCGGGAACAGGTTCAGTCGAACCGGCATGTCCATACCGCGCTTGTCGCGCAGCACGGGGCTCGCTTCCATTCGCGAGTAACCATAACTGAACTTGCAAAGATCGAATTCACGAATGAGGCCCATGTCCTCGAGGCCCAGTCGGTCCAACAAGGCTCGAGTGGTCTCCTGCTGCCTCACCGCCTCATCCCGGTCTTCCGGGGCGAGGTCCTCGTCCAGACGCGCAAATGAAACGTACGGGCGCTTGCCGCCGGTGCGCGTTTCAATATCGAGGCGCGATGCTTTCAGGGTCGCGTGCTCGATGCCGAGCCGAAAAGGATCGAACTTGGACGCGAACCTGGCCTGACGCTGGCGCAGACCCTCGCGCACGGCGAGCGGGAGTTCGACCTTCGGAATGAGAATCTGTCGTTCCCGAAGTCGCTCCACCACGCTACGGCGCGCTCGGTGCGCTCCATCGATCGACGCCTGTATGGGCTCACGGTCGGCGGGCTGAAGCAGCGGCAAGACCGCCTCGAGCCTCGGAATGTTTTGTGTTGCCGCCTGGTAGTCTGCCCACAACATGGCGCACTCGGGCTTTCCGGCACAAGCCGCTTCCACATCTTGGTCGGAGATCTCCCCGACTTCGAACCCGTACTGGGAGGCGACGAAGGCCTGCAGCTCTTCCACACGGTTTGGTCGAAGGCACGCGAGCAACTGCTGCCCGCTGTTCTTAAAATCAATGAACAGATCGGTCTTGACGTAGTAGGTACTGGATGCACGATACGGCGTGGCCTGCATACGCACTTCTGTGAGTCGTTGGGCGCTCATGCCGGCGCCAATCAGCTCAAGCGTATCGCGATCGTTCTGTAGCCACTTTGAGGACAGCGGGGTATCGCAAGCCGCGCATTCAAAGAACCAGTCACCGATACCCGGCGCTCGTCGATTGAGCCGGAACGCCGTGCTCCCGCATGTGCATCGAGAGCGAAACTTGGCGACCTTCGCGTCAGCCTGACTCCAATTCCATTGGCCCGGAAAGGGCGCTTCCCAGCGGCCGGACCAATGAACAAAAACCACGTCTAGCTGCTCCCAGTCGCAGTCACCCCGCTGCTTGGGATTAGCACAATGCACAGGCGTCATCGTCGGAAGCGCGCGTTCGAGGGCATTGAGGCTGTCGAAATCCTTAAACACTCCGCACGTGCGGCAAACGAAGCTGAGCGGGGCCGGCGTGTATTCCATGAAGGAAGGGCGGCATAGGTGAATGCGGTCTCGCCCGGGGACTTGAAACGACGTCATCGAAGCGTCGAGCAGGGCGCGATCCACGCATTGGGCGGGAAGCGGTTGCGGCTTGCTCTGATCGGACTCCCGCGCCGCCATGGCTGCCGCGAACCACGCCCGCCCCATCTCGTTCAGGCGCTCGAAAATCAACTCGGTCGTGGACTCCGAAAGCTGGTCGATAGCTTCCCCGGCCGAGGAGCGTGCCAGGCACGCGCCGAGCCCCCCTTCGAAAGTGAAGAAGCTGCCCGGAGCATAGGCCGTCGCCAGCTGGTTCCGCGAACGGCTCATTGTCTTGGCTTTGGTCATATGCGTCAGTCCGCGCCCCAGGTTTCGGTGCGCTCGTCGGTCGAGTCAATGTCAGCGCCTGTCCCGCGCCGAATAAACTGCATGGCGCGGGCGGTGACGCCCTCCCCTACTTTGTTCGCGCCAGCGTCCCGGCTCGACTCGTAAATCACGCCCGGCAAATCCACATCGCGTAGCGAAGTCATGGGACGATTCAATCGATCGCGCACTTCGAAGAATCGGCTGAGCTTGGTACCCGTCACCAGTTCGTCGCGCTGCAGGTCTTGTTGAAAGAGGTTGAGTTGCTGACGCAATGCCGCCTTGTAGTAGGCCAGGCCTTCGGGCGGGGGGTCGAACTCAAAGCCCAACGCACGTTCCATGAACCGCTGAATCTCGCGCACATGGTCCGGTTGGGCGAGATACGTCCTGGTCTCGGTGGCCCAGCCTTGCGTGGGTACGCGTGGCTTACGGTCCGGATCCGCGGCGCAGATTGCCTGGGCGACCTGAACGCCGCAGACAAATTCTTGAAAGAAGCTGGGCATGACCCGCAACAGGGCCTTCTCCGCCCATCGATCGATCGACGCGGGCAGGATCATGCGCTCCAGGAACCGATGGAAAATGTCGTGGATCTCGGTGACGAAGCGGTCGCGGTACCGCTGCGGGATGGGGACCAGCAGGGAAAACCCGACATGCGTTCGACCCACGCGAGACGAGGCCTGGATGTACTCAGCGATGTCCGAAGGCATGCCCGCGAAAAACATCGCGTTAAACTCCTCGACGTCCACGCCGTGCGAGATGGCCGAAGTGGCGATAACGGAGCGCAGGGTGGAGTTCAGAGGCGGAAATGCCTCGCCCGGGGCAACCCGCTTCTCGGCTCGCCGCACGATCTCCTGGATCCCGGCCGCCGACACGGCGCCCGACAGCAACTCCGACGAGAGCTTGTGATCCAGAAGCCCCGCTTCTTGGTGGAGCCGCTCCGATTCTGACTTTTCCGTGTCGATGACCTGGTCGCCTCCCTTTTTGTTGGTGACGTAGGTCAACGCAATCCGATGGAGGTCCACTAAGGTAAGCAGCAGCGCATGTTCCGCAGACCCAAGTAGCCGCCGGAATTGAGCTTGATTTGGGCCGGCCGACACCCATCGAACCAGTTCACTTCTGGCGCGGTCGCGCTTGGTCTCATCGGCATCCTGCAGGCCTTCGTATAGACCCGAGATTAGCAGGTGGAAATGCCCCAAGAGGGAGGCCATCGCGACGGTATGCCGATGGCCATTGGTCAGGACCGCCGCGTAGACCCGCGCCCAGTGCGAACGTGTCTCCACGTCTTCGTGCGAGATGTCGCGGCGCTCGTCATCTTCTGGACTGGCGTCGGGCTGCTTGGGTGCGGCATAGAAAGAGCGGTAAAGATCGGGACCCGGATAGGGGAACTGGACCGTATCAAAACGTTGATACAGGTTGCGCATCTGTCGCTGCGGTTCGCTTACCGTGGCGGACGCAGCAATGACCTTCATCCTGCGACGCCCGTCTCGTCCAGGCGGTCGAATTACTTGGTCGCCCAGTGCCGGGGCTAATTCGTCGAAAGCCGCCTCGAGGGCGGACTCGAACAAGCCGGCGAAGGTGCCGAGGGACTCGTCGAGCAAATGAGCTTCGTCTTGGATCAGCAGCGACGGGAACGGGTCGAAGAAGCGCTTGGCCCCGTTCGCGTAGCTGGGGAACAACCCTATAACCTTCGGGCCCGGAAGTCCCTCCCAGTCAGCCGCCTTGGCCGGAACGAAAAGCCGTTCCGAATCGGACTCGAGCAGCGGCGCGAAACCGAACATGCCAAAAAACTTGCGAATGGTCCCTTGGGACTGGCCAAGCGCGGCCAGCTTGTCAATGGTCCCAAGCAGAACAGTCGGCGCAAGATCGTAAATGTCCTCATCGACGATGTAGAAAGGCAAAGGCGTCGGATCTTCGAAGCGAGCATTCCAGCTGCAGTCGCGCTTTGGCGACGAACAGAAGTGACCCAGGGCATTCCCGCCCCGCCCCGACCAGCGTCGCAATGCAAGTCGATGGTCGTTGCGACTCTGGCAAAACGGGCAAACGGGCAACTTGAGCCAACGGTCGCGAGCGGCGCGGTACTTCTTGCTCTCCGCTGCGGCCAAATATGCCGCCTCTCGCTCGGGCGGAACGTCGCGTTGGGTAGGAATGTCAGAGTAGCCGTCTTCCTTGTGCCAATTTGGCGTATTACTTCCGCCCACCCAAAAACCAAGCGAAAACGGCTCGCCCGGGTGCTTTCGCTCGAAACGTACTTGCTCCGCAGCTCCCAAGGTGGCGAAGGTGCGGCGCGCTTGTTGCAGCGTCAGCAGGCGCAACGGATAGCGCATGAGTGCAGAAACGCCGACATGCTTTCCGCGCAGCCGATCAAGGAACACCACGAACGCCAGCAATCCGAGGAAGGCTTCCGACTTGCCACCACCGGTGGCGAAATACAGCAAAGTCACCGCATTCGCGTGCTGCTCGACCTCGGCCGTGTAGTACGAAGAGAAAGCGGGAATACGCGTCGCAAACGCTGGGATGGAAGAGATGATGAAGGCGAGCTGGAACAGCCGCCAATCCGTGTATCCCTTGGCAGAAGCTAACTTCGCCATGGTGGCGTTCATCGAGAGCCAAGCCTCGAATGGGATCCCACGCGAGTCCTCCTGGGGCCCCGGCCCGGACCAGTGCGCCTTCGATTCGGTCAAGATCTCGAGGCCGGTTCGAATAGCTGCTAACTCCTGGCCCCACTTCGCGATGTCCTGCTGAAGCTTGTCGCGCTCACGCGCCTTCAGTTCCTGCGCATTGGGGCCCTCAAGGCCGTGATCCACCGGCGTGCCGGCCACGTCTGCGAGCCAGCGCTCGTACGCTGCTGCCAGTGGCATGAGGCCGGTTAGACAGTCTTCCTGGGCGAGCAGCGCGATGTTGAGTTCAACGTCGCCTACTGTGGGAACGATTCGCGGCAGTACATAGCGCGGCGACCAAGTCGTCGTTAGGCGGCGATCCGGTCCCTCGTCCGTTTGGACGACCCCGCCGTTAAAACCAAGCGCGGGGTACTTGAGGTAACGGTTGTACCGATAGGAGGGCTTGACTCGCTCGAGATGCAGCGGGCGGTGCGCTGCTGCCGGAAGGAGCACACTCACGGATACTTGGAAAATAGCCGGTTCGAGCTCCCGAGCGTTGTTTCGATTCAGGGGTGGTGTCCAATTCTCCAAGGCCAGATGTATGGACGTACGCGTGGGATCCAGTGGATCCTCAGTCGCATTGACGACCAAACGCAGGTCGAGATTCGGCAGGAGGACCGGCTCGCCGGACGCGCGCACCGTTGCCAGATACTCATCCCAACTTTGCTGGTGTGACGGTCGAACGAGCAGGCCGCGGCGGTAGCCCCACAGCTTTCCAGAAAATGGACCGTCGTCAGCGTCCGCCCATGCGCGAAGGCGAGCGGCGATCGATTTGTTCAGCTCGTCGGTTGCGGCCAACGCATCTGCCGAAGCCGTTGCCGCGGAGAATGAGAACTCGGGAAGCGTCAAGTCGATTCGATACCACTTTGCCGGTATCGCGCTGTCGCGGGCCAGTGCATCCGGAATAGGCTGTCCACGTCCCGTAACGCGAATAACGGAGGCCTCTTCGCCACCCTGCTCGTCGCTCTCTTCGCCTTCGCCCGACTCCTGCTGTCCTTCGTCGTCGCCGAGAGTGCGATCGCGCGTTGGCTCGAAATTCAGGCCCAAAGCGGCGTAAGCAGACCGGCGCGCCTCCAGGCTGCGCTGGCGCCATGCCGGGTTGCGTTCTCCGTCAGGTAAGGCTTCCCGTAGCGCGCGTAGTCGCGCGTAGACCTCATCCTTCAGAGCCCGCTCGGCATTCTTGGTGAGCGGGAAGGAAAGTTCCAACCGACCTCCAGGGCGGATATCCTCAGCCGTTGGCAAAATCCGGACATAGACCGCGCCAGTCAACCGGACGCGCAGCTGCTCCCCTGGGGCGCTGGTGGTGATTTGGAAGTCCAGCCCGTGAGCGCTGATCTGAATCGGATCGGCTTCTTCATCCCCTTGGCGTTCGGCCTCGGGCATTGGCAATAGGAATTCGGAGATCAACGCCTTGCTGGGCTTGTTGCCGAAAATGACCGGGTAGAACTCTTCGCGTCCCGCCGCTCGCGCGGACAGGTTATTCAGGAGGCTATCAACGACTGCTTCCTTGTAGGCGTCGTGAACCTTGCGCGGATCCAGGCACTTGATCGTCATGGCCAACCTCGGCGTTACCGGCGAGCACTCGCCGGTGGAGTGATCTTGGAAACACGAAAGACGCTTAGCACGGCCTCGCGACGCAGGTCCTCGATGACCGACAGCGGGACCTTGCGGTAGACGACCGCGCTCTCCGGCTGAAACAGGATTTCGGCATAGCGCGCCGCGAGCTCTCGGCCGATTTCTTGATTAAGGCGCCGCGCATTTCGAACGTACACCAGGCTGTCGTTCGTTCGTTCCTCGGGCATTCCCAACGCGGCGCAGAACAATCGGAACAGCTGCACATCACGGGCCGCATGAGGGCGTTGATCGCCTTGTTCGCCCAGGTCGAGCCAATACTGGACGCGGTCAGCGCGTCCTGCATCAGCTGAGGCGCCCAGTTCCAGCATCCGGTCCCAAATGGCTCGGGCTAATTTGGCTCGGTTGTGAACTTCCTCCGGGAACAAGGCCGTGCACCGTGCCTGCACCTCATTGTGGTACAGCTTCAAGAGAGCACGAGCGGGATGGTGACTGATGGTGGACCCGCCTGACGACAGCTCCAGCGCCTCTTCGAAACGAGTACGCAGAGCGTCGCTCATGTCGAACAGCAAGTGGCCGATTTGGACATCCTTGGCAGCAGTTCGCCGAAAGCCCGTACCCTCCTCTGCGTCGTACCGGTAGACCCAGCCGGACGCAAATACCGGGCGAGTCCCGTCCAGATCGAACCGGTACAAGGCCTTCTCACCCCCGTCCTGGGATCCGCCCGAATCCGTCAGATCAAAGGTCATGGAGAACTCGCCAAGCTTTTCAGGCAGCGGCAAGGGGGGCATCTCTTCGAGGCGCTTGCTGAGCTCCTGCTCCAGCAAGCCCATGCGTCCTCGGTACGGCTTGAATGCGTCCAGGGGCCTCATCGCCCTCAGCGTCTTGATCGCTGAATCAGCCTGCTTGTGGGACAGCAGAATGTGGGTGCCATGTGGGAGGTCAGGATGCGTCAGCACCAACCGCAGAACCCGAGGGTTGAGCCCCACGATGGTGTAGTGGCGATGTCGATTGTGGTCTCGTAACTGGTACTCAAAGCTGGCGAGGGTATACCACTCAATACGTGGTTCGATCGCAGCCCAATCCTCGCCCAGCCGCCGTTGAAGGAAGCGCTTTGCCAACGCCACGTATTGGCGGTTCGGCAGGACAATCACCAAACTACGCAGGTCGTGGGCACGCACATCAGCAAGCAGCCGCTCCGCCATCGGGGTCGAGTCCACCCAATCGGATACGAGCGCCCCGGCTTTGGCGATCGCTCGCTCGATCTGCAGCTTCTTGTGGCTCAATACACCCGATTCGATGGCACCTTGAAGGTTGGCCACTACGCTCGCCCAGGAATACCTTGCGTTTGCAAAGCTATCCCCGTTCAACTCAGTCAATTCGTCCGCGAGATCCTTGATCCCGGCGGGAAGATTGGACAACCGCAGCAGGTAAAGGAAAGCCTCCAACAAGGCCTGATGGCCAGCGTGTTCGTCGCCGCCTACCTCGTTAGCGAGCTGGAGAAAGCGCGAGGCGACCTGCCCGGCTTCCTTGTCGACGATCGCCACATCACAACGCGCGTTGTCGCGTGTCTTGGGCATCTGATCATCCGCAACTGGCGAGGCAGACAGCAGAGAACCGTCCGCTTCCGCAGCCCAAACATGCTCGGTGGCGCAAACGTGCAACTCCGCCAACCGGCTACGGATGCCGAAATACGTGCGCGGGTCATCGGTGACAATGACCGTTCCGGGCTTGCGCGGGTGGCTCTCCAGATACGCACGAAGTAGGTCCGGGATTCGACGTACTGCGTTTGGATTCGACTTAGCCGCTGCTCCCGTCGCATCGAGGAGAAAGAGGTCCAGGCTAGATTCGCCCGCTAAGGCACTTGCCGAAAATGCCTGTTTCCAAGTGCGCTTGGTGGTGCTGTTATGAAGAACCATTAGGGCACCGGGCGCGTTTACGGCATCTCCCCATTCGGGTGCTGTCGCCGCTCGTGCTTCCTTTCTGTTCCCCCGCTTGTGGACGTTGACCAGCGCTGCATCGAGCTGCGTTTGCGGGGAACTCGCCCACTGGTCGGACCCTGCCTCCCAAATAAAGCTGGGAATCAACGCGGCAAGCGGCGGCCTAGCCGCGGGATTGTTCCAGTGCTCGATTTCGGTAAGCGCCTGCATCACGGCCTCGAATGACCGAGATCGCGTGGGAGCATCGAAAGTAGTTCCGTCCGGCCCCGAGTGGAAATGCCGAGTGAAATTCTTGGTGAGCGCCGTCCGATCCACTTCGACGGATTGATAAGCGAGGCGAGTCGAATGGCTCCCAGGGAAATATCCGGTTCGAAGCCCATGGAAGTCGCCCAGGGAAATCCGGTGCAAGCTGACGATCCCATGCAGCTGGGCGAGCTGGCTGAGTTCCACAGGCCAAAGAAGGCATATATGAATGCCGCCGCTATCGGCCGCTTCCAGGCACACGTTTGCCAATAATCGTGCCCAGGGCTGCAGCGTGATCGGCGTCGACTCGCTGCCACTGGCGTACAAGCCGAACGGGGTGTCAGCTATCCGAGCGCTCACCCAGCTAGGGATTACGCGAGTGGGTGCCTCTGCGGCGCCACCCCTTTCGGTCGCCGCAACTTCCGGCCCCGTCGGAGCGCGCGGACGCGTGGAGCGCTCGTTCAACTTCTGTGCCATCCGCTCCTTGGCGCGAAGTTGATCTGCCCGACGGTCCGCGAAAGAGTTCATATCCCTCACGGCACCTCCAATTCGCGGCGGATTTCACTCAGCGCCTGCGCCACCGGTCGGCCTTGTGCGAGTCGTTGCCGCAGTGCCGCGGGGTCAGGGAGCGGGAGTTGGTTGAGTTCGAATACCGACACGTTGGTCGCGCCGGAAATACAACGGAACAACCGATCAATTTCAGAACAGCTCAGTAGCGCGGCCAACTGGCTGGGCGGCAGTTCAGGCCGAGCACGAACTGGAATCAAGGTGATCGTATGGTTCTCGCCGATGAATCCTCCAAACTCTCGAAAAAAAGCCGGGCCAACTGGCGCTGCCACTAGCCGCCTGGGCTGATCATTCGATGTCACGCGTTGTAAGAGAACACAGGGACGGCGAATGATCGACGGATGCGCGGCATCCTTTACCACAACGAATCGACGCTCCCCGCGGCTCTTCTTTGCGCCGTCAAAATGGATCGACTTGCCTGGCTTGATGTCGCTGGACCATAGCAGCGGAATGGCGTCGCGATTGAAGCGCTGTGCGGCGTTGCGCGAGCTGTAGGCCGTACGCTGATCTCGGTTCCAGACGTAATTGCCTACTCGCGCCTCATAGCCGTAGTCGCGAAGTCGGTGCGCAAAACCGCGCGCAACGGCGAGCAGCGACACGTCAGATACGGCGCGAGGAATCGGCCACGCCACGCCGCCATCTGGAAGCTCGCAGTCGCCTATTCTGGTTCGTTGTCCGGTTCCGCTGACAATCGCTACCTCAGTTCGCTGCGGCGCGGGCGACGAGCGCGGGCGCAGCATCGAAAGTGCTGTTTCTTGCTGCACATCGAGAAAAACGCCGTCCTTTTCTTGAACGATGCCGATGCTCGGAATCGTCGCCGACTCCTGCAAGAATTTTCGGAGGGGCGAAAAGGAATGACCCGATAGGTAGCTTGTCGGAGTGACGAGCACTCCTACTCCGCGCTCACTCATGAATCGAAGGCTCAGTGCGACGAATAGTCCATACAAATTGGGTTGTGAGGAGATGACGCCTGCAAATTGTCCGGCGACGCCAGCCACTTCGTCGGCCGACATCTTTCGATAAGGCGGATTGCACACCACCACATCCGCCTGGCCATATAGGTCGCTGGCGTCGGTAAGTGAATTCCCCACCCGAATCGAAAATTTTGGCTCTACCCCCGCAGCGCAAATTTCGTCGTACAGCACTGCGCGCAACAATTGCTTAGACAGCCAACAGAGCGTGGCGTCCAGATCCATTCCGCACAGACTGGCCTCCATCTGAGCGATGATCGCTTTCGGTGGAAGCCGTCCGCGGAGCGCAGCGCGAATCCGGATGGCAATTGGCACGAGAAACGCGGCCCCTCCACACGCGGGATCCAGAAAGCGCTCCCGTTCGAATCGAACCCCGTGGGTCGCCAAGTCGTCTAACGCACGCATTGCGAGAGAGGGGGGCGTGAAATACATCGACAACGCCCGGCGTTGCTCAACTTGGATCAATTTCGCATGCGCGGAACTGAGCCAGTACGCGGCCTCGAGCAACGACTGGCGGCTCAGGGCGTCGCCGAACGCCGCAACGGCGGGCGCCTTAGCTAGTTTGAGAGATCCCAACGGGCGGGATTTCAACAATTTCGGAAAGCTGCGCGAGAACCACGCCTGCAGGGCCGCCGCGGTAATCGTTGATGGCTGGCTCGAAAACGACTTGCCGAGAAGGCTCAGGCCTCGAACGTGCTCAATGAAGCAGGACTGATCAAGGCTGAAAGCACACGGCTGTGGCCCCTCACTCGCTTCATCCACTGAGTTGTTGAGAATACCTTCCAGCACCAGTCTCGCCCCTATGTCCGAGTCAATTCTAGAGGCACGAGCGTCTCAAGGGGCGAGACAGGGATTTCCGGCTCGGTCGAGAGGCAACTACCTGGGTACCGCGGTTGCGAACTGGGGCTCTCGCCCAAACTGGCTTGCCCCCGGAAGCCAAGCGCTGCGATTCCGCCAGGTGAGTCGGGCGACCACCTACGCTATATTCGACTCTCACATATGCGAGAATCGCATACCTTCGCGCCCCGCACCGCCGCCTCCCCTGGTGGGCAAGCTCGATGCGCATTAGCTGTGGAGCGTCCGCTTCCAGGGAGTGCTGGTGACGTCGCGCCCAGGCCTCGATCCCGGGCCACGTACAGGGCGTCCGGTTCGCCGGGCCGGCGTGGCCAGTAATCGGGTGCCAGCGCAGGTCCATGCCGGCAAGCTAAGCCCCGCCAGGTTCAGGACGTGAGACGCGATTGGAAGACGGATGCTAGCGCGCGTGGGTGCGCAGCACGTCCGCCCTACCCCCGATAAATCTTCCTAATCCCCTGCCCCGCCGACGTCCGCTTCCGGCCAGAAGCGGACATTTGACAGCGCAGAGATCCGGCCAGCCCCAAATACGGTTGCTACGCACAACTAGTTGCCGGAAATGGCTCGTTGGCGGACGCCGTCCACAGCGAGCCGTCAGACTGGTTTCAGACCACAGGGCTCTAACGCGGCTTTCTGAAGTAGGGCAGGAAGAACATATAGAGGCCTGTCGGAATCAGGAGCAGAAGCGGAGCGAGCGGCAGCATGTAGAGCCACTCGACTGACTTCCCGGAAGCGACAAGAATGATGTTCACGACAACCGTCACGGTGAAGGCAATCGATACCCAGCGATGCGCTTGTCTGACGAACTTGCTCAAGTTCATTTCTCTCTCCTGTTCAATTGCTTTCGAGACCGTCAGAACGGCCAGACTTGATGAATTCGACCATCATCTGCAGATATCCCTCGGGCTGACGCGTGGACATCCGCTCGCCCCCTGCGTCGATCTCAAACTCGTACATGCCATGGTCTGCGTGTGGGAACACCACCGTGGCAATCGGACGACCCTCGCGCTTCAGTTCGCCTAGGCGCCGCAGCGTCTCGAAAGGGGGAGCATCGCGATCCTGTCCACCGAGGAGCCACAGCTGCGGTACATCAAGATGGCGCAGCACGGGCATCGGATCGTAGTGCGCCGGCACTCCCTCGAGCAGTGCGGGGAAGTCGCTCCGCACGACGGCCTCCGGAGTAGAAATCAGATACGAGGTGAAGTTGCCTCGAACGAAAGGGAACCAGGGCTCTTTCTCATACCTTTCCTTCAGGGCATCAAGTCTGCCGAACCCTTCCGTGAAGTTGCTCTCGATAATCGCGGCTGTCGCGCTAGCGATCTCGTCCGCCTTCTGTTGTTCATCATGGCCAAAGCCGGCGCGCGCCATGTCGAACGCGATTGCTTCCCGGTCTTCGTCAAGCGGCGATACGGCGAGACCGAAACTGACGATGACGAAATCCACCGACTCGATTCTTGCTGCCAGCGGCGCCACCCATCCACCTTGACTGCCTCCCTGGTATCCGATGCGCCCCGTTCGCTTACCGGCAAGGCGCTTCGCCTCATGCATGGCATGAATGGCGTCGATGGCAAGCGTGAGATAGTCCTGCGTATAGCGGCCTTGTGAGCGGCCCGTGCCCCGCTTGTCGTATGCGAAGACGCCGATGCCTTGACTGGCCAGTTCGCGCTGAAGCGAGTACGTGTCTATCGCCGACGTTCGCTCGGCGCCGTGGACAAGGACCACAAGAGGTACCGTTCCATCGCCAGGCGGGAGGGTCAATCGTCCACTCAACGCGACACCGCTTCCTTGGAAACGGGTGTCGATCTGAACGAGTGGCTCGCGCTGACCAGCAACGCGGTCGAAAAGTATCTGACCTTGATTGCAGTTCGATACGGTCAGTCGGTGGCCATCTGGGCGCTCTGTCCATCCGAGCGTGCTGATCCATTCGCCATCGCTTTGCTGCACCAATGCCCCGGTTTGACCATCCGGACGCCGCCATCGGTATGCACCGGACCCTGACGCACCGATATCGAGGGTGCTGCCATCTGCCATCCGATAGCTGCCGGTAAGACATGAGAAAGCTTGTGGAGCGGGCACTTCTAGGTCGCCTGCCATAGTGGTGGCAGGGACCATGGCGAGGACGAGGGCCGCACCGAATAAGAGCTTGCGCATGGCCACTCCAATTAGGTTATGATTTACGTAAATGTTGACGTTAATTGTCACAGGCGTCAACCCGCTGGAGGAGCAAGACATGACTGACTTCATTCAGCAGCAAGGGCCAGCATTCCTGGCGCACCTGCTGCGCCGCCTAGCCGACGAGCTCGTGCAGGGTGCGGCCGATTGGTATCCGACGGTAGGAGTTACCGCGCCGCCGCGTACCATATCCACGCTCTTGGCACTGGATGAGCATGGCCCGCTGGGAGTGACAGAACTCGCAGGGCTGCTGCGGCAGTCGCACCCGCTCGTGATTGTCTGGATCAAGGAACTAACCCGTCTGTCACTGGTGAAGTCCCGTGACGATCCCGCCGATCGGCGTAGGACTTTGATCGCTCTGACGACAAAGGGAAAAAGTGAATTGGTCCGTATTCGGGAAGCGCTCGTCGTTATGGAGCAGGCTTCCGCAGAATTGCTGGAACAGGCAGGAGCAGATTCGCTCCAGATGTTGTGGGCACTAGAACGAAACTGCCGCGAACTCCCTTTCCTCCAGCGACTACAGAGAAAGTCGGGCTAGAGCTGAGCGCGGCCACACCGAGACGACACTCCGTGGAGAGAGATGCTCTCGATGTCTGCTACGAATGAACCAGGTTTGCGGTGCGCGATTGACCAATTGCAGTTTTAACTCGGCTCTTACACATGAAGGCGCGACGTCCGTTTTGGGTCGAAAGCGGCCGTTCTAAAGCCGCTTTCGGAGGCACGCTATGCCTCGGTCTGCTCTGCCAGCGCAAGGGCATCATCCACTTCGACCCCCAGGTAGCGGACGGTACTCTCAATCTTGCTGTGCCCGAGCAGCAGCTGGACGGCGCGCAGGTTCTTGGTACGTTGATAGATGAGCGATGCCTTGGTGCGACGCATGGAATGCGTACCGTAGCCCACTGGATCCAGACCGATACTGAGCACCCAAGCCTTCACCAAGCGGGCGTACTGGCGCGTGGAGAGGTGGGCTGAGCCTCGCTGCCTGCCGGGGAAGAGGTAGTCGTCAAGGCCAAGCTTCTGACTATCGATCCAAGCGACCAATGCATCTCTAGTCTGCGGCGTTATCTCAAACTGGACAGGACGCTTTGTTTTGCGCTGGACGACGCATGCTCTTGAGCCAATGTACATGCCATGTGCGACGTCACGGACCCGCAGCCCAACCAGATCGCACGCGCGAAGCTTGCTGTCGATGGCGAGATCAAAGAGCGCCAACTGCCGACTATCGCCCTTGAGCTGAAGCCTGACTCGAATCGACCAGATCTCCCTAAGCTTTAGGGGCGCCTTCTGTCCCACTAGCTTGCCTAGATTCCAAGCAGGACGTGCCGCTGAGCGGCCTGAACTTCGCTTCATGGCTTTCTCCAATCCCGAGGGATGGAGAGGCTCTAACTGCCTCTGTGTCGCCTCAGTTAAGAGGTGCTAGGGAGCTCAGCTAGGTCACTTTCGCCTCAAAGGCACATCGCACGATGTACTACTCGATTTTCAGTCGATCTGTAGACAGCTTCGCGATCTGCCAGAACAACAATGCGTTGCCCGTAGCTCGAGCAGAGAGCATCGCCCCATGGATCGAGGCCATGAACATCGCGGCTTCTCCCGCAGGCGGCTCGACTAAGCGCATCACGCCCTTCGTCTCGCCCTCGGTCAGGGTCTGTGCGAGCCAGGTCTGGAGATCGTTGAAATGGCCCGTGACCTCCTCGGCTACCTCCGCCGGGATGGTCGGCAATTCGGCAGCGAGGAGTGCGCAGATGCAGATGGGAGGATCCGACTCCTGTATGCAGTCGGCCCAATAGCGGCTATAGGCGACCAGTCGCGCGTAGGGATCAGGAATCGATTCCGTGAGGGACTGCAGTCCCAGCCGCATCGCCAGCCGGTGCTGGACGACGGTCGCCTTGACCAAGTCCACCTTGGCCGGGAAGTGGTGATGGATGCTGGCCTTCCTGACATTCACCAGTTCGGCAATGTCAGCATAGCTGAAGCCGTTATACCCACCCGAAGCCAGCAGCTCGTTGGCCCGCTGGATGATCTCTTGGGCTTTGAGTGAATACTGAGGCTGGGCTTCTGCGGACGACATCAACGGGTTACCTGGTCTCGATAGGGACGCGACGTCCCCCCGCTTTCAGTAGCGGAACCATTTGGAGTCCGGGGTTACTGTAGCTGAGCTTCTGCCAATTGCTTT
>NZ_JBXAGB010000005.1:0-217668 GCF_058793715.1 Pseudoxanthomonas sp. GW835-FHT14C01 | reverse complement strand
TTCTTCACGTCCAATCTCCTGGGGTTGGGGAATTGGACTCCAAACCGGCGTGCTACTCAAAAGCGGGGGGACGTCGGACGCTGCATATAAAGCGCTCGCATTTGCAGTGGAATTCCCACGATGAGCGCCAGGAAGAGCGTGCCCTGGACGCCCAGCAGCAGCGGATCCTTTAAGTCTGTCACCACCGGATCACCGACAGGAAGCCTGCGCAGGCTTTCACTCACCGTGGGGACCATCAACAAGAACACGGTGATGCTCAGTGACATGGTCTGGACGTATGTCCACAGTCGCTTCGCCGGCCGCCACAGCGCGATGCCGTATCCGACCAGCAGAAACACCAGGGTAATCGTCGCGACGATGGAGCTCACCGGCTGGTGCGCGATGGGATAGACCGTGAGCACGCCCAGCAGCATGAACCAGAAGTAGGCGCGGCCGAGACCGGTCTCAGGAGCGATCCGCCCGCGCCTGACCAGCATGTAGATCGCAAGCGGGATCGCTGGGAGGCTTCCCAGCGTGTGGAGCCAGCCGATTGGAGATATGCCCATGAGGAGTTCCTTGCTGAAGTTGGGTGAGTCTACCTATTAGTAGGTAGATAACGCAATGGAGTGGCATCGGATGGACGGGTTCATGCCGACCGATGGGTGGTTTGCACCGGGAGCGTCCGGTTTGCGGGCGGCGTCGTTGTCGGGGATAGCTGGCCCATGGCCGACTCATTTGCTGAGCCCGGCGCTCCCCTCGTGGTGGTTAGCGCCAGCCTCCGGCTGAGAACGGCGGCGATGGCCATCGCGCTGGCGATCATGAGGCAGGCGGCCGCGAAGCCGGATGCCACATCTTCGAGGCCTGCTCCATCCGGCGCGAGCGAAAAGAAGACACCGCCCACCAAGGCGACGGAGAGCGCAGCGCCCAGCTGCATCGCTGCGCTGACCATGCCGGCCGCGAGGCCCGCCCAGCGCGACTCCACAAGATCGACGTTTAGTCGCACCAGCGCCGGCAGCGCGATGCCCTGTCCGATCCCCACCACCAGCAGGGGGACCCAAAGCCACGAAGGCCGGTCGATCGCCGCCGCCCCAGCCGCCAAGACCAGGCCGAGGGCTTCCAGACTCATGCCGAAGGTCGCTGCGCTCGAACCCAGCCATCGCGACAGCCGGAGACCGCACGTCGGCCCCAGCAGCTGTCCAATACCGAGTGGAAGAATCGCCAGGCCCGCTGCGAGTGCACCGCGACCCAGCCCGGCTTGCTGGTAGACCGCAAACGTCAGGAAGAACGCCGCCAAGGCATACAGCAGGATGGCCGCCAGCAGACCAAGAGCCAAGCCACGAGTTGCCGAGATGACCGACGGCGGAACCAGCGTCGACGCACCCAAGCGTTCCCGATGGTTCTCGTAGCGCCAGAACAGGGCCAGGAGTGCTGGGCTCATCGCCAGCAAGCCCAGGCTCCACCCCGGCCACCCCTGTTCGCGACCTTCGATCAGCGGAACCACCAGCGCCAGCACGCCCATTGCCAGCAAGATCGCACCGCCGAAATCCATGCCGCCCGCTTCCTCACCGCGGGTTTCGCGCACCAGGATCAACGCGGCAGGAATGGCCAGGGCGATGACCGGAAGATTGATCAGGAAGACGCTGTGCCAGCCCATATTCCAGAGATCAGCGGATACAAGCAGTCCACCCAGAAGCTGTCCGCCGACGGAGGCCAATCCAAATGTCGCTCCGTAAAGACCGAGCGCACGACCCTTCTCGCTCGCTGGAAACAGCGCGTGGATGGACGCCAAGGACTGCGGTGCCATGACCGCGGCCGAGATGCCCTGCAGCAATCTGCCGAAGATGAGCACACTTGGCGACGTTGCGAATCCACATAGAGCCGACGCCAGCCCAAACCCGAACATGCCGGCCACGAAGGTACGCCGGCGTCCATAGAGATCGCCCAAGCGACCGCCCAGGATGAGGGTGACGGCGTAGGCCATCGCATAGACCGACACGACCAGCTGCGCGACGTCGGCCGATGCCTGCAGATCGGCGCGGATGCTCGGCAACGTGACGTTGACGATGAAAAAATCAAGCGGAGGCAGCAGCGTGCCGGACAGGAGCACGGCCAAGGCGGGCCAGCGGCGCGGGTCCGTTGTGTTCGGGTTCGGATAGATGCTCAAGAGGTTCATCCTCGGAACGCCGCGGATCAGCGCATGCCGCCCGAGCCGATGATGTGTTCGCCCGTGACCCAGCCCGCGTCGTCCGACGCAAGAAAGGAGACGATCGACGCGATGTCCGTCACCTGCCCGATCCGGCCGAGCGGCGTCTGCTGCTCGTTCCAGGCCTGGAACTCCGAGCCCATCACGCCGTTGGCGTGAGTACCGTCGGTCTCGATCAGGCCGGGGTTCACCGCGTTGACGCGGATTCCCCGTGGACCCAGTTCCCGCGAGAGAACGCCGGTGATGGCGTCGATAGCCCCTTTCGTTCCACTGTAGATCGCGCTTTGCGTGGGCAGAATCCGGGTGACGAAGGAACTGACGTTGATGATGCTGCCGCCTTCGCCCAAGAAGGGTACGGCGGCTGCCGTGACGAGCAGCGACCCGAGTACATTGAAGTCGAACTGCTGGCGATACAGATCCTCGGTGGTGTCCTCGATCTTTGCGAACTGATAGATGCCGGCGCTGTTGACCATGACATCTAGCCGACCGAAATGGTCGACGGCCGTCTGGATGAGCGCATCCACCTCCGTCTTGCTGCGGACATCGGCGCGCACCGCTACAGCGGTCCCGCCGGCGCCTTCAATCTCGCCAACTACCCTATCTGCCTCGTGCGCGCTCGATGCGTAGTTCACGATCACCTTGGCGCCATCGCTCGCTAGCCGACGGGCGATGCCGGCACCAATACCTTTAGATGCGCCCGTAACCAGAGCGACTTTCCCGTTCAACTTGCTCATGTCATTCAACTCCAGATGCGGTTGACCCGGTATGGGCCAACCTGCCAGGGATGGCGTGTACCCGCCCACCGAGATCTCCCGAAGTACGCCGGGGTCGCCTGCGGGTCGGACCGCAGATGTCAGACCATCAGTGCTGGGGTGGGCATGGTGAAGTCGACAGGATTGTTTGTGGACTGCCATTCCTGCATATTCCGCGTACATTTTTGAACGGGTAATCGCGGGATGGAATGGAGTGATATCCGGATATTCCTCGCGGTCGTCCGCGGCAAATCGCTCGGCGAGGCGGCGCGCAGCTTGGGCGTGAGCCATCCCACCATTGGACGACGGATCAAGGCACTCGAAGATGAGGCCGAGCAACCGCTTTTCCGCAGGACGAAGGACGGCTTGGTGCTCACCGATGCCGGAGACGCGGTGCTGTCGCTCGCCGAATCCATGGAAGCATCGGCGCTGTCCATGGAAAGGCGCCTGGCGGGCAACCATGAGCGGCTCGAAGGCCTCCTGCGGATATCCTCGGCGGACTGGTTCGCCGCCTATGTCCTGGCGCCCGTCTTTGTCGAACTGGGGCGCCTTCACCCCGCCGTCGTACCCGAGGTCATCGCGAGCTACCGCCTGCTCGACCTTTCCCGTCGCGAAGCCGATGTGGCCTTCCGCATCGTCCCGTTCAGTGAGCCGGACATCGTCCAGCGCCGACTGATGACCATGCCTTACGGGCTCTACGGATCGGCGTCGACGGTGCACGCGGTGACCAACGACCCCGGGTCTGTGAGCCTGATTCTCATGAACTCGGCCCAGGCCCACTTTCCGGATGTCACCTGGCTGCTCGACCGATTCCCGCACTCTCGACGTGCTTTCGCCAGCACCAGCCGAAGCGTCCAAGCCCAGATGTGCCGTCGAGGACTAGGCGTTGCGGTATTGCCAAGGCCCCTTGGTGACGGCGTGGACGGGCTTCATCGCATCGATCTGTTCGGCGACCCTCCGAGCAGGGACGTCTGGGTGGGTTACCACCAAGATCTGCGCCACATGGATCGGTTAAGAGCTCTGCTCGATATCGCCGAAACGACGCTCCCTTGATGTCTGCAATCGGCCAGAAGCGGACATCGGCGAACCTCCTTGTTGTAGCGACAGGAGACGCTCGCCCGCCTTAGGCAAGCAAGCAGCTGAATCAGGCTACTTCAGGACCGCCCCCTAAGCGGATGCCTAAGTCTCCAGAGCGCAGTAGTAGCGCGCAAGTATCCGTGCATTCGAGTCAATGGGAGCATCAGGATAACGATCTTCTTGTTAAATCACTTAATGCACGCGCAGGTCAACAACGATCAGGGCCAGCCTATCGTGTTCAATACCGAGCTATCAGGATTGAGGCTTGGCCCGGATCAAGAGCACTTCAGTCGCTACATCCCGGTACTCACCCTCGCCATCTCGCGCGGCGCCCCACACAGTCGGATGAGTCCGGGAGAAGAAGTATCGCGCGTCCTCCTGGCGGCTCGTTAGGCGTACCGCTAGCTGGAAGTCCGAAAGACGCGTCGTCGACCTCACACAACCCTTACCAAAGAATTCTCCGTCCTTCAGTGGCTCCACTACGGCGGCGCTGACCGCGCAAGATCCTTTCGGGGTCGGCGTTGTTAATATGGATAGAACAGCGCCGTCCTCGAACCTCACCACGTGGTGTTCCACGCCCTCCTTACCACGGAAGACGTAACTGTCCTTTGGATGTACCTTGGGATGATGTGCGATCTGCACACAGAAACTCTCAGAGCAATATACGTCCGTCGGAACGTCAGCCAACAGCGCTCCTGGGAAGAGAAGCGCACCAAGTATCACGAGCCTTGCCTTCATGGATGACCTCATCGCGAGAATTTCACTCAGAGCGCGTCTCGATTTCCTTATCTTTCTTGTGATCCTTGAGCTCGCGCTTTCGCGTGGACTCATTCTCCAGGATCATCTCGACATCTTCCATCCTCAAGTACACGCCATCTCGAGTAAACATGATATGGCGATTATTGTATCCAGGGCGGGGGGAGACGGGATTACGATTCTCCCGCGTTCCGCCGCGGTCAGTGTAGCCCTCAGGCGCCCCCGCCAGGTGCAGAAGATCGTGCAGTGCCGCACCAACCCAGTTCGCGAGGGCCGTATTGATCTGTGCCTTGTTCCCCCCGAACGCATTTGAAGCCTCACCTGTCCAGCCCATACTTCCAAAGTAGGGACCAAGTTCCAACGTATTTGTCCCCGGTCCGGGTGCGTCACGCGGCAGCACGACAACTTTGAGCGGCGCTCCGAACTCCGTCTGGATCTGCGAGGCGCGCTCTTGGATCAGTTGTATGTTCTTGTCGTTAGCGTCAGGCCCCGTGAAATAGACAGGAATGACCAGGACACGAACGTCCGTGAAGAAGAAAGCGTCCCGACCATCTGGATCTACATACTTGAACGGGTTGTTATTGGCGTAGGCGTACCGATTGAAGTTCAAGCCTGTATCGCTATTCACCGCGACAGGATCTGGCGACAGGAATCGTCCCACCATCGGATCGTAGTAACGCTGCTGCATATACGTGAACCCAGTAGAAGCGTCGTTCATGTGCCCCGTGAAGCCGATCTCATTGATCGGCGCCCGATTGACGAGCTGCCCGAAGGGTTCGTACTCGCTCGTACTAGCGATCGATCCCGTCGCGTCGCTCGAAGCCAATGACGTACCAGCGGCGTCTGCATGGCGGTAGCTGGTAATCGGGAGTGCCCCGGGGATTCCAACCGACATACTCCTCGATGCCACATTCACCCCACTTAGATAGAGATGCTCCGTGTAACCCCCGCCGGTTGATGAGCTATAGAGCAGCTGCCCGCTCTCACCGTAGAGGAAGTTTCGGAAGCGTGGATTCATGTAGCCACTGGCCGCCATGATCCGGCGACCATGCCCGTCATAGATGTAGCCAACTTCCTTGCCAGTCACCAACCGGAGCTTTCCGGCCGCGTCAAACTCGTTTACCACTCCGTTCTTGTTGATGATGTTGCCCGCCACATCGTAGCCATAGCCTACGACCGTCGGCCCCGCAGGTCCCTGCTTGATGCTCATCAGCCTGTTCGTAGGCGTGTCGTACACGTAGCTGTAAGTGCGTGCGCTGCCACCCCCACTGACGTTCATCTCGGTAACATTATCGAGCACGTCATAGCTGTAGTTGGCCGTACCGAACATCGGAGACGTCGTGTTCTTCAATCGTTCCAATCCATCGTACGTCATCTGCCTGGCTTGGCGAGCCGAGGTCGAATGATCGACGATGGACCCTATGTTTCCGCTTGGATCATAGGCGTACTCGATATCTAGGGGTTTAACGCCACCCAAAGAGTCCGTGATACGGAGAGGTAGCCCACGAAGGTTTGTGGTGGCGTTTCGTTGGATGCCGTTCCCATAAGTAAACTGCTTTGGTGACCCGTCGGGATGGTAGGAGACATTTGTTATGTATCCGAATCCAGTCGAGTCCCGAACTTCCTTGGCCTGTCCCAGCGCGTTCGGAAGGTAGCTGATACTCAGGCCGCTGGGATAGACCTGTGTTGAGAGCGCTCCGTGTCGGTCGTAGGCATAGCCTACAGACTGCGTTCCAAGGCTCTCTCCAACAAGAAGCCGGCGCTTGTTGTATGCGTAGGAGTTCACCGTCGGCGTCGTGCTTCCCAGGTAACTGTAGGTGAGTATCTGAGATGTCTTCCCGTCAGGCGTGTAGCTCCAGATCTGATCACCCACCCCGTCAGGATGCGTGATCGTGCTGAGCCGATTGCGGGCGTCATACGTTCTCGTAATTCGGCCAGACACGACTGCGTCGCTGAATGAGCAGTCTGTTGCCGACGTCGAACCTGCCGAACGAAATGTCCATAGCAGGTTTCCCGAAGCATCGTAGTCCTGTATCTGGGCACCAGACTCAGGATCGATTGTTTTGCAGAGTGACTGATAGTCGGGTCTATAAACGTACCGACGCGTGCTTGTGGTACTCCCGCCCGCGTTACGCCTCGTGAGCGCCGTTGGCTTGCCATACACGTCGCGCGATATGTCCGTGAAAGCTCCTTCCGGAGCGGCGATGGCTGTTGGCCACTCATATGTCGGCTCGTCGTACATCAAGTACGACGTCGTGGTCTGTGCCAGATTGGGCGCGGTAACGCGCCTACTAAGGTTCGGCAGGTACTCTGTGATGACTTGCGCCTGCCCAGTAGAGTTTGACGGCGTGCTCTCTATCGAATAAGACGTGACCGTGTTTCTGCCCAACGCGTCGTAGGTCGTCAGCGTGCCGGCCGTTAGTGCGCTCGTGGTCCCAGGGTAGGATGCGAACGTGACCTGACCTCGGTAGTTGTAGGCACGGCTGCGGAATCGCTGTGTCGCCGTGGTGACAGCGGCGCTCGTCGCGTCAAACTCGCGCGTCAGGACGGGCCGCCAAAGCCCGTCGTAGATGACCTCTCGTTTAGAGTTCCCCGTGGTAGTCGTTTGCTTCCAATGGCCGGCAGCAACGCCGTACTCCGCCACACTGACCGGCTGGAACGCGATCGTGGTGTTGTACCAGACCGCGCTGTCTCCCGTCGGATAAATGATCGCCGCCAAACGGCCTGCTGCATCGTATCCGTAGCCGGTCACCGATCCACTCTCGTCGGTAATCGCCGTGATGAGGCCGTTGTCGTCAACGAGTATCTGCTTGGTGGCGCCGGCAGGAGCATCAGGGGTCGCTGGGAAGCTGGTCAGCCTGGGGATGCCCCGGTACCAATCACCGTAGTTAGTCGTGTTTCCCTGACCATCGACGATGGACGCGAGCGTGCCCAGCTGCCTGCTGGCTACGGTGGCTGTTGAGTTGTACGCCCGTGTCTCTGTCAGACGACCAAAGCTGTACAGCTTCCAGGGTAAGGCCTTCCAGCCGAAGTCCACCCGCCTCACTTGGACGCCATTGATTGTCTGCGATGACTGCTGACCGAGCGCCCAGACGTTCGGATCATCGTGATAGCCCAACCCATCTGTGCGGGCATACCCTGAGGAGTTTGAGCGCTGTATCTGGGTCGGCCTGTCAAAGGAGTCGAATCCGGTGATCTCTGTAGTGAATGTCACGCCATCGAGCAACTTCGTCTGCTTGCGCAGAGGCCACCTGAACTCCTGGCCCAGCGCGTTAGAGTTGGTTCTGGGTACGGTTCCCACGCGGCTCTGCGCGGCACGATAAAGGAATGACTCCACCTGTCGGGCAGGACCGTTGCCGACGTACCCAGTGCTTGGCGTGTAGGACGTCGGGCCGGCGAATTTCTCGATTCGCATCACCTGGCCCTCCGTGGGGCTTCCCCACGCCCCGTCAACATAGACGTCGTCAAGTGTGCCGTCTGGATTAACGATCTGCATCCTAGGGGATATCAACGCCCCGGGCTCCAGGATCTTTCCGTCGTATGAGTACGACCACGTGTAATCGATCGCCGGGCCTGTCAGCTTCTTCTCTACAACACGGGGAGAGTCAACATTCCGAGGATCCATCTCTAGCAGCTGAACATTGCTGCTTGCCCACGGCACCGCCGGCGGCGCAATTGCATATTGGCCTTGGCGAATGGGCGTTCCGTTCTTGATCTTGAACGTCCCGGTGACACCCGATGGGCTCTTAATTGACCCAGAGATTCCCGTCGGCGTGGCCCAGCTGCAGCCCGGAGCGTCGCGGCTGTCATAGCAGCTATTGCTGAATGGACCGATACTGAAGGTCCAGCTACTTGCATCGGGCAATGTGAGCGTCTGCAGATCC
Source organism: Pseudoxanthomonas sp. GW835-FHT14C01 (assembly GCF_058793715.1). Lineage (NCBI taxonomy): Bacteria > Pseudomonadati > Pseudomonadota > Gammaproteobacteria > Lysobacterales > Lysobacteraceae > Pseudoxanthomonas > Pseudoxanthomonas sp. GW835-FHT14C01. The sequence continues at coordinate 209,017 of NZ_JBXAGB010000005.1, read as the reverse complement.
CAGCGTGGCATGACGTTGGTGCCATTCTGGATCCCCCGGTACAGGTAGCTGTAAGTCCATGTACGCGCAAGCGTCGTGCCCGGCTGGGTCACGATCCTCTCGATGTGGTACGCCTCACCCAGCGAGTTGCCACGGTTTGCCGACCAGTAGACTTGCAGCGCACGGCCGTCACTGGATGTGATCGTCGAGAGGCGATTGTTCTGGTAGTTGTAGGTTACGTAGTTCCCGAATCTGTCCTCGATGCGGGTCACATACAGCGACGCCTTCCACTTCGCCGTTCTCATTAGGTTCGTCCACGCCGTCTCCGATTCGTAGGACTCGAACCTGTAGACCATCTTGTCAAACCAGTACTTCGTCCCTTCAGGCGATATCGCAAGAAATCCTTCACCCGGCACGCCGTCTTTAAGCGTTGAGAGGCATGTAATCGCCCAGTTGTCTCGGGTCACTATGTTGAACGAAGGAACGACCCCGTTGATCGCGACCTGCGGAAGATAGGTGTTCTCGCTGGCTCGCGTCATCAGTTCCTGACGAGATGCGCCGGGGACGTTGAGGTGTACGCCTTGCCACCAGTAGTTAGCCGTGAAGGATCCAATGTTGGCAGCGGGGCCAAAACTGGTGCAGCGCGCAGTCGGGTTTGCGCCCACGACCTTCCAATCGTTGGAGCCCATCGTGGTTGTGGTGGAGATGCTCGGAATCTCCAGATCCCAGTCTGCAAACTCGCGATTGTGCCGCCAGTTCCACGCAGACCTAGCACTGACTTGGAAGGATCGCGAGATAGCGATCTCCGGTCCATGGCCCTTGAGCACGATATCTACGTGTCGAAAGCTTAGATCACCCGTCTGATGGTTGATCGTGTCACCGATGACATCCTTGCCCGTCATGTTCTCGACGCTTGACGACAGCCGATTCAGAACATCCTGCTGCGGAGAGACATATAACTCTTGAGCGCGAGCCACTGTAGGCAGCAGCAAGACAATGGTCAGGAACATCCCAAAGGGTATGGTGCAATACTTGCGCATACTGCGATCCTCCGTGTTCGCTTGAGAGTGACTTCCATGCATACCGCGTTCGGATTTGTACTCCATCCACCCCAATAAGCAAGTAGTAAATTCATTTACGCTGGAGCAGTACGCAATGATCCGCCAGCCTACGTTATATGAATAGGCGAACTTGGGCTCGAGCCATTGCTGACAGTTCGACGGACGATGTGGCGTTGGACTTTTCTGTCACGCGCGTCACAACCTTCCTGCGCGCAACATAGAAGCGTCTATCGTGTCAGGCCGCAATAGTCATGCTCACGGCCATACATTGGACCGACATCGGGATGCGTACAGATGACTGCACGAGCCTTAGTTTGTCAGCAGCAGCACAGCGCGCTTGCGCTAATAGACTGTTATGGGGGCAATTTAATTACGCCGGTATGGCCTGCCGGCTGGCTGACGATGACTGCCATACTAACAAGCCGAAGCATAAACTCTACTCACGGATTCTCTAACGGTGTGCGGCGTCGCCTTACCCCTCAGTGCTACGACCATCACCGCTGCGTTGAACTCTTTTCCCCTCAGCTCATGCTTTCACTCTTTTGCATGTCCGCTTTGGGTCGGGAGCTGCCATCACCTACCCTCGACAAATCCCCCCAATCTCACGACCCAGTCGATGTCTGCTTCCGGCGCTGCTCTAGTCAAGATTTCCGTTGTCGACCGCCAGCTTCATCACGCGCCAGTGCGCATACTGCTCCTGTTTGCTGGGATCTGGATCTTCGTATCCCTGCAGCCAGAAGCGGAACCAATCGAAGTTGCGTTGATATACCGCCAGATTGTGTCGCGGCTGATACTTCTGATGCGGCTCATCGGGAAACACATAAACATCGGCTAGCTGCTTGTGCAGCAGGGGCACCAGATAGTCCAGGGCGTATCGATATTCCTGCTCCGACATTTGCATCAGCGAGGGCGCCTGGATCCTCTCAAGATGGTAGGTCGGCGAGAGCGTGCGCCAACGTTCTGACGTCTCTTCGGATGTGCCGATTTGCCAGAATCGCTGCCGGCGCGCAATCTCGCTTTCTCCGCGCAGACTCATCATCAGGCTGCCGTTGGGCGTGAGCACGGGCGAGCTCTGGGATGTCGCGCGCAGCAGATCCGAGCGCGTGGCCACCCACATGGTGACTTCTGCGCCCATGCTCAGGCCGCCCATTCCCACCCGGGCAGGATCGACATCACCTTGTGCCGCAAGCTGTTCCACCGCGCTTTCCACGGCATTCAAGCCCCGTTGATATCGCACGACTGCATCGTTTTCGTACGGCGCGGCGTTGATGCACAGCACGGCGATACCATGTCTGGCGAACGTAGCGAGGGGCCACTCGTCGCCCACGCTACCGCGCAGAAAGCCGCTGCATCGGTAGTAGACGACAAACAGTGGCGGCGGCCTGCCATCGACGGTGCCAGCCGGGTAGAACTGGCCGGTATAGCGAGATCCTTCTGTGTCACTCCAGCCGAAGAAGCGGAGATCGACAGTCGTATCCATGTCCTGCGCCAGCAACTCGTTCGGCGCAAACCGTACCGTCCTTGTTCCGGAGTCGAGATCGATGCGCTCCAGCCTTGGCGGTGCTCCCGCCTCCGAGGCGACGCAAACCAAGGCGGCAGCAGACACTGCGCAAGGTTCTGGCGCCCAACGTCCACCGCCTGCGAGTTGACCATGTGAACGCACAACCGGCGTCACGTCGCCGCTGACAGTGTTCCAGCGGAAAATCGACTGCTGAAGTTCTCCATCGCGTTCGGCGACGGTGAATACAAGTTCATCGCTGTCAGGCCGCCAGGCGATGCTGGTGATGGGTACGCCTTCGCAGGCTCCAGCCGTACATTCGATCAGACGCCGAGACTTGGGATCTGGCAGCACCACAATCGTGGCCACGGCCCGTTGCGGGCTACCTTCTTTTTCCGGCTGCATGCGCAGCATGGCGATCTTTCCGCCACCGGAAGTTTCCGCAACCTGCACGACCTGGCCGGGCACCTTGGGAAGATCCGGGATCGTCGCCAGCCCCGAGCGCCGCGGGTCCGAAGCGACCTCGCGGGCTTTTCCAGTCCGCAGGTCCAAAGCCTTCCATCGATCCGGAGTGTCAGACAGCAGCGGCACTGAGTGCCCTAGTTCGGGTTTGAAACGCTGCGTCGCCGGGCGACCGTCGTGGTAGCCAGCCCGGAACAAGTTATCGCCGAGCAAGACAGACGGCTCGATGCGGATCCCGTCGTGGTACTCGGCGAGCTCCGCTTCCACGACAGCCCGGTGCGTGGCCCCGAGACTATAAAGTACGGTGGCTCCATCGTCCGAGATCAAAAACGTCTTTACGTTTGCGGTCTCGAAGGTGATCTGCTCAGTGCGCGACCCGTCCACGGCAGCTCGCCAGAGATCGATCCTTCCGTCATTGACCGCTCTGAAGAAGGTCCACTTGGAGTCTGGCGACCACTGGACCTTCTCCGGTCTTGTCGAGCCGCCGCCGTCGGGAAGCACGTCACCGCCCTCTCCGAGACGCCGCGGCGGTGACGCGCCATCAATGGGCTGCACGTACCACACCGTGCGATAGGTGTTTCGCTCGATGGAGGCCTGCTCGGTCCTGAACACGACCAGCGTCCCATCCGGCGAGATCGAAACATTGTTGATGTCGACCACTTCGACGAGCTGGCGAATGGTCGCTGCACGTGCGTCCGGGAGTTGCAGCAGAAAGCCCAACAGCCCTGCGCACGCCAGCGCCCCCACCACTCCCTTCGCAGCTTGTATCGACATGACACTCTCCTGATGGCTCGATCTTCGTGCACGGTGAACACGTGGCACACTGGACGGAACGTCCCTGGCACGATGCGCAGTCCATTGATGCGCGTCGGCTGGGAAACCGTTCTGGTTCGGCATGACATCCAGCAGGAGTCAACCTGGCTGCAAGTGCCGCCGAAAGAATCGCTCGCTGCGTGCCCACAAGTCCCGCAGGTTTCCCGGGCTGTTGATCACGTGCCCCTCGCCCCAGTAGTAGGCGAGTTCGACAGGAACGTCCTTGCCGCGGAGCACCGAGTAGACCTGTTCCATCGATCGCGGTCCGGCGTCGTACTCGCCCACGAGCAGCAGCATGGGCGTCACTGCGTGTTCCATGCGAAACACTGCGCTGTTGCGCACGAAGCCATCCGCGTTTCGCCACAGGCTGCCGCCTACGCGATAGTGCTGATCGCCAGCCTCGTAATAGAAGCGCTTCGCCTGGATCAGATCGCCGGCGCAGTCAAGCGACTGGATCGCCAAGTGCGCCGAGTACGACGATCCCGCAAGATCCGGGAACGTGGAGGCAGCCGCGATCGCCTTGAAGCGGTCCGTTGTCGCCTCGAGCGCCAGTGCCGCATAGCCGGCATCCGAATGGCCCCAGAAGCCGTATTGCCCGGGCATCACTTCAGGTTGGCGATCAAGGATGTCCAGCCAAGGGACAAGCGATGCGGACACGTACTCGAGGGGATCGGCATTGTCCGGGCGTTGCCTCATCGGCAGCGGCGCCTCGAATACGGCAAACCCCTGCGCAAGCAGGTGCTGGAATGGATAGACGACCGCCGTGCCGTCATTGATGCGCGTCATCCAGCCATCCAACCTTGGCGTGGAGTTCGGATAGGCCCACATGATCACCGGCGACCGACCGCCGACAGGTTCGTTGGTCGGTGTCAGCAGGATGCCGGAAAGCCGGGTTCCATCCGCGGCGGTCCTTTCGATCTCACGCGCCCGCGGGCGACGCACTGCAGCCAGGTGTCGGTTCAACACGAATGGAGCAGCCATTGCCGGCTGGCCGGCCACCGACACGAGCACACGGCTGCCGTCGTCCGCGTCCTGCTTGCAGATCACGTGACCATCGGCTGCGACGCACAGCAGGCTCGCCCGCTCCGGCATATCGCTGCGCTGCGTTCGATGCTGGCTTCCCGGCGCCAACTGGAAGGCGTCCAGGCCGTTGTTCTTGCGCAATGCGACGATCAGGTGGCCGCCTTCCGACAATGCGGTCGGTGACGCAACGGCGATGCACTGATCACTCAACAGGCGCTCTTGTTCACCCAAGACCAGATGCAGGCTGTTCCCGTTCCACTTGACCACCACGCCGGATCCAAGCGCCCAGGCACGTGCGCTGATCTGCCCTACGCTTCCTGTGAGTGGCGCTTCGATTGGCCGTCGCTGTCGGATGACCTGATCGACGCCCCGGGAGTCGTTCGCAACGACCAAGGCTGCGATGAACTCGGCATCGGCGGCTGAAGCGGCAAGCCAGCTGCGCGTCTCCCGCGTCTCCACGTCGAGTTCCCAGCACGCGTCATCACCGGTAGCAGCCGCGGGCGAATAGCTGAGCCGGGAGGGCACCGCGACGCGTCGCCCGTCTTCCGACCAGAGCGGGAGACGACTGGGCGCAGCGTTACCCACGGCCGCGAACCCGGGCACGTCGAACCCGGTCCCGTCGTCCAACCGCACACAGGCAAGCGAACACGACACCATGGGATCGTCGTAGATGCCGGTGAATCGCAGCGGAGCATTCTGCGCGGCTTCGGCACCGATCGAAACGCGCGTATCCGCCTGCAGGATGGCGGCCCATCGACCGTCGCCCGACACCGAAACGCCACGCAGGTCACCGCTATAGAGCTGCGACATCTCCCCCGTGGCGGTCTCGAGTGCGATTAGTTGCCGGCCTGCAAAACAGGTCGGCGACTGGGGCTCCCAGGTGCGAACCGAAACCTCACCGCGGAATGCCTTACCTCGCAGGGATCCATGGGTTTCCGACCACGACAGCCCCGCAAGTTCGAACTGGGTCTGCTGTTCGCCCGCGGCCAGGAAGAGGATGCGGCGGTTGCCTGCCCACACGAACTGCAAGGGTGTCTGGGGCGCACCCAACGGTGTCTGTTGCTCCCGGTCCTGCGTCCTGAGCCTGCCGTAGATGTCTACGTTGACGCCCTCGTGCAGCGCGGCCTCGCCACCGGCCACGTCCCAGATCGCCAGCACAACGCGCCCATCGTCGCCCGTGGTCAGTGCCGCCAATTGCGTTCCGTCGGGAGAGAAAGCAGGCGCCCACACCCAACGGGCATCGAGGTCGAGTTTACGGAAAGAAGATAGGTTGCGATCGCTCAGCCAGAGTTCGCCGCGCTTGGCGATTTCCAGGCGCGCGTTGCCGAAGTGGGGGCCACCCGCCGACAACGGCCGGATCGTCACGAGCGCGACATCGCCTCGGCTCGACACCTGTGCAGCATTGATCTCCGCCCGCGCCAGCGCGTCTTCCCACGTGTAAGGTCGGCGGCCGTCGCCCGCCCCTGCCGCAATATCCGTCGACGGCCGCGAGCCGTCGTCCTGCACCTCCTGACCCATCACTTTCCACGACAAGCCGACCGTCGCGCATGACGCAAGGCCGAGCAGGACGCTACGCCGGGTGCGGAAACCATGCAGGAGCGGTTCTTTCGACATCAAAATTTCCTCACGCAGCAGCCGGGCGACGTGGCACGGACAGCGACACTCGCCGTCCACCGGATCGCGGAGCCAAAGGACACAAGGTCTCGCCGGTCGCGCTTACCAGCGCTTCGACACCGACACGCTGATGAACCGGCCAATGGCCGAATAGTTCGTCGAGTCGAAAGGCGCGTTGGTGGGTGTCGTCACCAGGTATAGCGGTGGCGGACGATCGAACAGGTTCTGCGCGGAGAACTCGAACGCCAGATCGGCAAAGACTCCGTCGCCCGCGCCGGTCTCGTAACGCAGCGTGGTGTCGAAGGTGGTAAACGATGCACCTTTGTCGCCGTCGATGGGACTGGTGACGCCACTTCTATAGTTTCCGAACAGCGACGCTGTAAAGCCACCCAGGTTCCAGACCGCACCTGCCCGGCCATTGGTCTCGGCCGGGTAGAACAACAGGCCGGAACCCGCCAGGAAGTCAGAGTTAGCGCTCAGCGCCTGCTCGATGTCCAGCCAGCTGAGCGAGCCACGCAGCGTCAGGCGGCCCGCTGCAAGGTCGAACCGGTAGGCGCCCGACAAATCGATGCCCTCGACCCGCTGCTGCGTCGCATTGACGAAGCGGTTGTCGATGATCGCGACCATCGCGGCGGGATCGGAGGGAGCGCCGGTGTAGTTGGCGAACTGGGTCTGCGCGATCAGGTCCGCCTGCTCCGCTGCCGTTGGGAAATAGCGGATGAAGTCTGCATAGGTGGACGTACGCAACAACTCGCTGACCGTCGTCATCGGCTGGATGATGCGATCGGTGTAATCGATCTTGAATGCCGTCAGTTCCGCTTCTAGGCCAGGAATCGCTTCGGGATGGAACGCGATCGATGCACTCCATGTCCTTGCCCGCTCGGGACCGAGTTCGCGGCTGCCACCATTGACGTACAGCGCAGTCGCGCCTGGTCCGAAGCTGCCGCCCCCGAAGGTGGTCGCGGGATAGAGATAGGTGAACTGCCCCATGTAGCCCTGGTAGAGGGTGGGCGCCTTGAACGACTTGCCCCAGGATGCCTTCATCGTCCAGTCGGCATTCGGGGAATAGATCATGCCGACCTTCGGTGTCGTGACGCGGCCATAGCTGTCGTAGTCCTCGGTCCTCACGGCGCCGGTCAGGCCGAGTCGATGAACTCCGGAGATGCCCTGCGCCGGGCTTACCAGCGGCAGGTCGAGCTCGACATATGCGAAGCGACTGCCCTCATCGCCGTCCGCACTCGGGCGATTGTTGAACTGATACAGGAAGTCGTTGTGGCGGTAGCCCGCGCCAAGCGCCAGTCTGGCATCGCCTGCGGCCATCGACCAAAGCGGACCTTCCGCGCCCAGCTCGTACATCCTGCTCTCGTTGGCGTAGTCGTAGCTGATGAGGGTTGTCGCTCCCGTGGCATTCACCACCTGGTTCGTGATCCTGAGGGTTTCATCCTTGCCGAGCGCCGCGCTGGCATTGAGGGACCAGTCGCCGGGCAGCGCGAGCACGATCCCGGGCGAGACCAGTGAGGTCGTCGTTTCGGTAGGCAGTCGGAAGTGGAACGCGGCGTAGCCGACTTTCGTCTCCATTTCGCGCTCGGTCCTGAGCGCATCAAGATGCAGTTCGACAGTGTCGCCCAGCGATTGGTGCATGCTGAGCAGGCCGCTGCGCACATCTGCCTGCTGGTACAAGGTAGACGGCACGAACATCGTTCGCGTGTAGTCGCGCTGGTCCGAACGGATCGGGTCATTGCTGGCCTTCTTCACGGTCGCGATCAGGCCGCCACTTTCCCAGGTCGTGCCGGCGGTCGCGGTGTACTCCCGCGTCGTCAGACCGCCGTCCGTCGCCTGCCCGTAGCGCGCACCGACCGCGACGCCATCGAAATCCCGCTTGAGTCGCACGTTGACCACGCCACCCACCGCATCCGAACCGTAGATGGCGGACGCGCCGTCGGTCACGACTTCGATCCGGTCCACGGCCTCGACCGGGATCGCACTGATGTCGACGGACTGTGCGTAGCCGCCATAAGACATGCGCCTGCCGTTGAGCAGGGTCAGGGTTGCGTCCTGCCCGATGCCACGCAGGTTTACCGATGTACCCCCGGTGGTATTGACGTTGAAGAAGCCACCGCCTTCCGCGCCAGCACTGATCCCGGGATTCTGGCCACCGCTGAAGTTCTGCGACATGCTGCGGACCACGTCGCCGAGATCGGTGAATCCCTCCTCGCGGATCCGCTCCGAACCGATCGTGATGATCGGCGACGGCGTCGCGCCGCCACGGATGCGCGTACCGGTGACGGTGACCTTCTGCAGATCCTGCGCCTCGCTGCGAGTGGCAGCCGGGGGTGCTGAAGCACGCGAGTTGATGGAAATCGTGTCGTCATCGATCGCTTGCCAGGCGAGTCCCGTGCCCTGGAGCATCGCAGACATGGCTTCCTGCGTCGTGTAGCTGCCCGCCAGCGGTTGAACCGTCACGCCCGTGACTGCCTCGGGCGAGAACACGAGCGTGATGTCGGCCTGCTCCGCGAAGGTATTGAGCGCCGACACCGCCGACTGCACAGGAACCTCGAAGGTCTTGCGTTCGTGCTTCACCTGCGCGTATGCGCTGCCTGCAAAGCCACTCGACGCCAGGGCAAAGACCAAGGCGCTGCACAGCACGGTGCACTTGAGATTGTTGATCGCAGGATGGCGGCTCATGCTTGCATTCTCTCCCCGAGAAGGTATTGGCGTTTGGACACTGCTGACTATGGAGACGGGCGGATAGAAAATTTCCGCTACTGCTTGGTCGAGCGAGTCGACTGAGGATGCGATCGAGGATCGATCGCGTGCGCGGCACACTCAGCCGCGCGACACACCATGTAGGTGCCATCGTTCGATTTCGTAAATGACAACTGCGTGCCGAGCAACAGGCGTGCAAGCCCTTCGTCGACTGTGAATTGCCCAAATATTGCTTGGCTACGGGCGCCGTGTACCGCGTCGTAGGAAAATATCAACGTCACGTCGGCCTGCCGTGCGAACTCATTCAGCGCGGCACCCATTGGCTGGGCATTGATATCAAACTGCGTCCATGCCTCATCCGCCTGGGCGCAGGCGCTCAGTAACAGCCATGCCGCCAGAAGCCCTGCCCCGGCTGCCCTGAAGATCTTCCCCATAGATCGATGACGCCGATTGCGACGCGATAGCGCCGATCATCCATAGACGGGCCAGCGAGAGATTTCCGCTACGCGTTGCCAGAAGGCAGTTTTATCTTTATCGACGACAGCAGTTCACTGCATGACCGTCGGAGCAGTCTCGCGCGCGTGCACGTAAATCAGGTTGTCCGCTCCGCGCCTCGTCGTGATTGGAAACGCGCGTGTGAGAGCAGCAACAAAACCATCCACGTCCCCGGTACGGAACCGCCCGCCTACTCGCATGTCCTGGATCCGAGGATCCGCGATCACGAGACGCGTGTCGGCGTAGCGATTCAGTTCCTCAATCGCCTTGGAGAGCGGCACGCCATCGAACACCACCGCGCCTTCGCGCCAAGCCAGTGCACTTGCGACGGTCGCGCCAGACAGCTTGTCTACGGGTGATGGCTCGCCCAACTGGAAGCGCTCACCGCGCGTCAGTTCGCTGCGCGGTGCTGCCGTTATGCGCCCGGAGGCATCGGAAGCCTCAGCCCCAGTTCGCTGCCGGACACCGGGCTGCGAGACCTCGACCCTGCCTTCCGTGACAATCACCTCGACCTTACCGTCGTCATGCATCCGCACGTTGAACGCGGTGCCAATGGCGCGGACCTGCGCGTCACCCGCGATCACCACGAATGGGCGATCCGCGTTCTTTGCGACGGTGAACATCGCCTCGCCCTTGCGCAAGTAGACCGCGCGCTCGCCGCGAGTGAAGTGGGTCTCGACAATGGAGTTGGTATTGAGATCCACAGTTGAACCGTCAGACAGAGTGGTATTGCGATGCTGACCGACCGCGGTAGAAAGCGTCTGCGACTCTTGGCCCTGCTGGTGCCAGAACGCCGCACTCGCAGCGATGAGGACGCTGGCCGCCATGCCCACGCCAACCCAACGCGGCACGTGGCGCTGCGTCGGCTTGGGCTGCGCGAGCAAACGACGCTCCTCGGCGACGAAGGTTGCGACCTTCTCGTCGCGCTTGGCTTCGGCCAAGGTGTCGAGCGAGCTCCAGACGCCGCCGAGCTCCTGAAACGCAATCCGGTGCCTCGGATCACGTCGCAGCCATTGCTCGAACTCCACGTGCAGCCTTGGATCGACCTGCTCGCCGTCCAGGCGCCAGACCCATGTCGCGGCCTCTTCTTCGACTTCCACCAGAGTCCTGAACTTCAGTACGTCACTCATGTGCCTTCTCCCTGGCCAAGGCGCGCATCCCCAAGCTTGGCCGTCCCCTCCGCTGACAGACCGCTGCTGCGCAGGTGGTCCCGGCAGCGCACCATGCCTTTGACGACGTGCTTCTCGATGGTGCTCTGAGAAATCCCCAGCACAGCGCTGATCTCGGCCTGCGAGAGCTTGTAGACCTTGCGCAGTACGAACACGCGCCTGCAGATGGGGGGCAGACTATCGACTGCCAGACAAAACGCTTCGAACCGTCGCCTGGCATCGAGCTGCTCCTCCAGCTGCGGCATGTCTGAAGAGACGCCCAAGGCATCCACATCCGCTACCGCGTCCGTCGCGCGGCTGCTGCGACGACGTCCAAGCTCCACGGCGAGATTGTGGGCGATGGTGATCAGCAGAGCCTTTGGGGATTCGACAGAGGTGTAGTCCTGGATGCCGTAGATCCGGAGATAAGTGTCCTGGATCACGTCCTCGATGTCCTCGTCCGACGACAAGTACGTGCGCAGGTATTTCTGCAGCATCGGGCGATGGCAGAAGACCTGGTTCAGGAACCACGCATGACGGTCGGGTGGCATGGGCAAGACAATTCACGGACGAAAGAGCAGTTTCTATACCGCCCATCGCCGTTGATTGCAAAGAAAAATCACCTGCAATAGCGCTCTATGTAGATGATTTCGGAGAGAGTGGCGGAAATCTTGCCCTCGCCCGTCTTTGTCAGATTATGGGGGCTCGATGGTAGTGCGCTCGCCCCCCTGCCCATAGGGGAAAGCATGAATATTGTGCCGGCTATCAGCTCGCAGGGCCCGGAGAATAGTTCCCACTAGGAACCTGCAATGGCTGCAGCGGGCTAGTTTGGCATGATCCGTTCCGGACCACGCATAGATCGCGATACTTCGCTAAAGCGCCCAACCAAGGCTGACCGATTAGAGAATCGCGCCGTGCGGGGTAATTGGCTTCTGGAGAGGGAATTTACGATTCAGGTGGGACAGAGATATCCTTGGCCCTTGATAACGATCCCTAATTCGCTGCCTCGTCGATGTCCGGTTCCGGCCATAAGCGGACTGCATGTCGCGCAGAATAGGAATCACGAAGCACTCCAAAATCGCACCAAGGCCGTTCGGGCGCCAACGGATGATCAGCCCGCATCAGCGTCAGCATTTTCTTGCGCAACCGTCCTCCTCGCAAAGCTTCGAAAGGCCGCTTCTCTCTCGTCCAGTACCTTGTCCATTGCAGCCAGGCGCGCCCAGATGGAAAATCGCATCTCTTCGGGCGCGTCGGCCAGCAACTGCGCACGTAGTGCTCTGACGAAACCCCGAGCGTCACAACCGACTTGTTCGTCGCGCAGCCTCGCCATGCTCTCTCGTAGACAAGCGCTGAGCTCTGATGCTGTTCTCATCACTATCACCAATTAGTAGTCAATCTCTACCGGCCCCGGTACTCGCTGGAAAAGCCTGCCTGCATCTCGCCGTAAGGCATTTCACGCCCAGGCGGCACGTCGGCATAATTTTTGCCCCATATCCGTTGAGCACACACCGATCACATCGGGCGGCGCAGCTTCGTGGTGCTCAGCATTTCGCCGAGTAGGAGACGTTCCGATGAGCAGCAACACTGGCCAGCGCGATTCGCAAGGTAAGCCCAGCGAGAAAGGCCAACAGAAATTAAAAGACGAGACTGGCAGACAGGCAAAGCCGCAGCAGGACCAGAAACGCGGTCAAGAGCAGAAGAAGCCCTGAGCATAGAGAGCCCCAGACAGGGGCTCTTCGCTTATGAGGTACTGGAAGCGTTCAACCTACGGTTGCGAGTCCTGCATACCGGAGCACCGTGCCTTCGTCTTGAGTGGCTTGTTTGGTCGACTCAAGCCAACGTGCCGCTGCACCATGATTCTCAATGAGGCTGCCCAACTCGTCTGTCAGACACTTTGCGCAAGGCTGACCGCCCGGACTGGGCCTGCAGCATCGCGCGCAGGGCGACATCGTCGTCTTACTGGCTGGCCTCAGCTGATAGGCGATCTTGTTCATAAGAGCGGTAGCGATCTTAGCGCGGTCCGCCCCAACGCCGATTGAGACCGATACGTGGTGTTTGATAGATGGGCCCATGGGAGTTCAACTACCGAAGGAAGAAATGCGGCGGGAATTCCTCCCCGCCGCTGGTAGTCCTTTGCATCCGCACCTTAGTTAGGTTTGGATTCCGGGAGGTTGACCTTGTCGATGCCGTGGATCACGCCATTCTTGGCAAGGATGTCCGGGAGCGTCACACGAGCGGCACCGATGCTGAGCTTGCCTTCAGTGACCTTGATCGGCGCAGTCTGGCCGTGCACCGTGCGCGCCGATTGCCATTTCCCGACATCGGTCGTCGTCTTGCGGCCACTGACCAAGTGATAGTTGATCACTGAAGTCAGTTCATCCTTATTGGCAGGCTCGAGCAACCGATCGAGCGCACCTGTCGGTAGACCGGAAAATGCCTCGTCAGTTGGGGCAAAAAGCGTGAACTGCTCATCCCCCGCCAGTGAGGCCGTAAGGCCTGCCTTGTCGATGGCATTGATGAAGGTCGAGAAGGACTTGTTGGTCTTCAGCGTACCCAACAGATTCTGCTGGGAGAGGCCTTCTTTCTGTTGCATTTCCATGGGAATTTCCTACGAAGTAGACCCGTATCAGGGTCAAACGGACGGCCAAAGCCGTGGCCGGGCGAAATGCCAGGCGCGAGCTCAATGCGGAGAGTAGGAGGGGTGGAGCGCGGCTGAGCAGCCGATACGGTATTGCACCGCAACACCCGCACCCTGCGCCTTTGGTTGTTAGTCTGGTGTGACGCTATCCGCAAGATCACGTTCTATTCCGCCCGTAACGTGATAGCTTCGTACAACGCGGAATTCCGATGCTTGGTTAGCTTTCGCGCCCGCAGTGTGCCGGCTCGCACAATTTGCCGGAGCTGCCATGACTATCAAACGACACCGTGTCGTTTCGACCGATTCCCCGTTTCAGAACATCACTCATGCCCTAAGGGAGCGTGCGCTGCAGTGTGCCGAGAATGAGGGATGGCCCGTCCTTAGAGATGCGGTCGAACCTTACGTGGCGATAGCCAAGTCCAATCTTGTTCAGTGCTTCGTGCAGCAAAGGGATAAGCATGCCGAAGAGGAGACGTCCTTCTGGTCAGGAAGAACCACGGCACTTCGTCGCGCAGGACCGAGCACGCGACGCGGGTTGGCGCTTGTGACCTCGGGTGCACGGTATCGCAGCCATGAATAGCATCTCGTTAGCTATTTCGCCGCAAAGCGTTGAGTGCATCGACAGTCGTCTTGATCCGGAGATGGACTCGCGATTGAATTCATTTCGCCTTGTTCATGAGCAGAAAAACTTCGAAGGTGACGTTTGCTGGCTCTTCTTCGCCAATGCCGATCTTACTAAGCCGGAGGCTCTTTCCCGTGCTCAGCAATGGTATGCATCTACGCACCATTCTCGTTGGTCGGGCAACTTCCATTAGTCGCCATCGAAGCGATCAGAGCTGATGCCACTGCGCTACTATCGGACAAAAGCTCGGAACGAAAGACGGCAGGTCTTCGTTCTTCGTTTGGGCGTTGGCCAGTCCATTGGCCCAACGGCATTGACAGCGATATGGGCCACGGCTTGTGATTCACCTGATGTCAGCGTAAGCCGTCGTGCCCAGGACAATGCTGGCTACGGCATCCGTCCGTGCTACGGCCTTTGGGCGGGACAGGCCATTAGCCGAATTCCGGCCGAGCAGAAGCTACGCGACATGCTGGATGCCAACGGGTACTTCTTCACATTGACCTCAATGCTAGCTTAGGGTCATTCACGGCGGTACATGGCGCCACTTAGGCTCTATCCAGTCGCGGTGATGTTGGACGCAACTTGTTGAGCTGATTCGTGACAACCTTTTTCAGGCTGTGCAAACTCCTATCTCACCGAATGTCCGCTATGGGTCGAAAGCGGACGTCCATGGTCCAACTTTGCGTAGCGCCAGTCTTCCTCCTCGCCTGATGGCCGTCACGCCGTCGGAAAATCTGGAAACAGTCGACATCACGTCATCCGAACTGGCCGCGAATAAGGGCGCCCTCTTTTGCCAGGACTTCGTCAGTATCTCTAGGTCGGATCACTTCTTTCTCGGGACGACTGGAAGTTCCGCACGGCGGCGCCATTAGAGTGGGTGTGGACTTGATCGAGAGACCATCATGATCGGAGTGCTGGGCTAGTCCTGCGTCGCGCACGTCGGTTCGTAATCGCGCATATGACCGTCTTCCGACAGACGGTGTCCCCCCTCGCCGAGGCTCTCCGTCGACTTTGTTACAGGGGTTCCGACAAAAAGGAGGGTGTTATGAAATCCCTATTGATTGCCACAGTACTCTTGATGGGTGGGTTTTTCTGCGGTACCGCAGAGGCGGTAGATGGCAGGAACGCAGTGGGCGTGTGCATAGACGCCGGGCCAAAATGTGCGTGGTCTGTTAACGATAAGGGTGAAGTCGATCTCTGCACCGCGAACGGATGCTGGTACTGTCCATCCGCAACCAGTGAATGCGTGCCGGCGAGAACAGCCCGGCCCAAGCCATCGAATCCGGTGCGCGGTACGATCGTGAGTACGAAGATCGGATGGTATGAGGTCGGGAAAAATCCAGGAATCGATAAGCTGTTCCCCCCGACCAAAAAGCCTTGACGCCTGAATCAAGCCGCGCCGCGAAGCGGCGTCGGCTTCCATCACTCTCCCCATGACACCCGGCTCTGGGTGCCGAAGAGAGTCCCACTGCTGGGCTGGACGATCAATGTCGCGCATCCCTGAGGCATCGCTACGCTGCTCACCATCTTGTGGGTGATCGCCGCGGCGGCCGGTTTCGACCATGGGATGTTCCGTCTCTGAAGACGCCGTACATGACGGGTGCGTCTACGCCTCGCCTAACATCCAACGGGATATGCAGGACTACACCTCGCCATCGCCCCACCCACCTGTCGCAGCTTTCTAGCTAGACTGCAGTTGTCCATCTGTGCTGGGGAGCGCCATGAGATTGACTCGGCCTTCGGCGATTGCCTTCTTGATGGCCGCATTACTGATCATCACCGGTTGTTCTGGAAGGTCGGCAACAGCTGACCAAACGCCCAAACACGGTGAACTAAGGGCAAGCACACACTATCTGCTCGTCGGCCTGTCGATTGTCCGCTATGAGCTCGGCCACATCTATGTGCCGGAGAACCGCGCCCGCCCGGACAGCCGGCTGATCGCCGTTCGCTACATGCGGATAAAGGGGACAACCAAAGAGGCCGCGCCGCCGGTCTTCATGCTGCCAGGCGGTCCGGGCGACAGCTACATCGAAGCCTTTACCAAGTCTGGCCTCGACTGGTTCGGCGCATTCAAGCAGCGCCGGGACGTACTTCGCTTCCGTCGTGCGGGAGACGTAGTCGTCATGGACCAGCGGGGCGCCTCGGGTCCTTCTGAACGGCTTGGCTTTAACCACAATCCCGATGGACAGTCGCTGGACCGGCCGGCGCGGCTGGACGATGAACTCGAAGCCGCCCCATCCGTCGTCCGCCGAGCCTTGGCCCGCTATCCGGATCACGATCTGGCCGGCTACACCGTCGTTCAGTGCGCCGAGGACCTGAATGACCTGCGTGTGGCGCTTGGCTACGCTAAGATCAATCTGTTCGGGCTCAGCTATGGATCGCAATGGAGCTTTGCGGTCATGCGGCTCCATCCGGAGACGGTTGAGCGCGCACTCCTGTCTGGCGTCGAGCCGCTAGACAACAGCTATGACATGCCGTCCCACGTGTGGGCAGCGTTGATGCGTATCGCCGCGGAGGCGGAGGTCGATCCACGTCTTAGTGCATCGCTTCCGCGAGGCGGCATCCGCCAAGCCGTCGACGAGACTCTCTCTCGTCTTGAGGAAGCCACGCTCACCGTCCGACTGAAATCTGGCGAGCAGGTCGTGCTCGGTCCAGAGGACTTCAAGCTCAACCTCGTCGCTCGCCCATCGGAGTGGCCGGCGCGCATCATCGCTATCCATCAGGGAAGGTACGAAGCGTGGGCCGAGGAGGTAGCGGCCAGTCGGCGCCCCTTGAGAGACGCGCCGGCCGCGCTTATCGGTCCGTTGATCGACACCAGCCTGAACGTTTCGAAGACCCGTGGTCGGCTTCTCGCGAATGATCCCGCGGTCCGATACCTCGGGACTTGGGGCTTCGCTCCGTCAATGGCCGCCGCTTCCCTATGGCCTACACCCGACGTAGGGGACGAGTTTCGACTTCCAATCACGAGCCCGATTCCCGTGGTCTTCCTGCACGGCGACTGGGACACATCTACACCTATCGAGAATTCGCTGGAGATGCAGCGCTACTTCCCGAACAGCCGCCTGGTCATCGTCCGCCGCGGCGGTCATGGAGCCATCTATGATCTGGCCGACCAGAATCCTGGCGTGCTGGATCATCTCCTCGACTATCTAAAAACGGGAGACATGACGGACCTGCCTCGACACGTTGTCCTTGCGCAGCCGAAGTTCAAAGCGCCACTGCCCTGATCGCCACACCGCCGAGACTAGTGATGCTGTCCGCATACTTGGATGTAAGTGACTTGCACTTTTCGATCCGATAATTGTGAGGCCTGCTAGTAATGAGATGACGTGGGTAGTGCGCTTCCGGCCAGAAGCGGACATAGACCAACGCCCGAGTCAAAGCGATCGCCAAGCGGCGGCGCCCAAAAGTTATCCGGCAGCCGGGTCGAGTCCCCGAATCTCTTTCAGATATCTGTAAAGCAAGGCACGGGAGACGCCTATCCTGCTGGCGACCGCCGGCGCAGCGTTGCGTATATCCAGAATCCCAGCCGCATGCAATCGGGCGATCACTTCACGGCGTCCAGAAGCGCCCAAGTCCCGGGCTGACATCCCTTGCTCGGTTTCATGGTGGCTGACGATCCGCTCAAGCACTTGTCGCCAGTTGTCGTGAAAGAAGCTTTCAGGCTCAGGCGACGGAGGCAGGAAGGCCAGAATCCCAAGGCTGTCGCGGACGCGCTCCAGCATGGTTACATCGAAATTGACGCAGAGCATTCCATGCGGATGCCCCTTCTCATCGCGTATCACCGTAGTTATGCAACGCATGTTGCGGCCATCCGTGTGGGTCTTGCGATAGGGGCCGATCACTTGATGCTCCAGTGCCTCATCCGGAAAGCGATCCCCATTGGAGCTGTCGCCGACTTTGCGCTTGGAGATCGGATTGGCGATGTGGGCGATCTTCATCGTCACGAGATCATGGACGACCACTTCTACGTGGGGCCGGAACAAGGCTGCTACCGCGTCGGCGACGGGGAAATACGGCACAAGGGCCGCGACACGACGGGGATGATTCGGCATTTCAGTATGTGGCGGTGCGCGGGAAGCCAGCAGGGTAGCCCGATCCCAGCCATCTTTTCAAATAATCTACTATTTACAATTTGTCTATACGCACCTATTGTACGTGCCCCAGAGGTCCGGGGCGACGACAGCGAGGCGCGAAGTGGAAAGCGATAGAAGTTCTGGCGTCATATCCCGTTGGCTGGTTCTGATCCTTGGCGCAGTGTGCACGCTAGGCGTCGCACCCGCTGCAGGCGGTCGTCCGCAGTGGGGTCCGCATCAGCCTGAGATCGCAACACTGCAGGACCGCAGATTCGAAGGCACGATACGACTCGAGGTTGATGCCCGGGACGTGGCCCGCAGGGTGTTCCGTGTCCGGGAAACCATTCCTGTGCAGACGCCAGGCAGGACAACCCTGCTGTACCCAGCATGGGAAGCATCCAGTCACGCGCGCACGCTGTCAGCGGCAAGTTTGACGGGGCTGATGGCGTTCGCCGGCTCGCAGCGTCTGGAGTGGCGGAGGGATGAGCACGAAATGCACGCCTTCCATCTCGATGTGCCTGAAGGTGTCGACGACATCACCGTCGAGTTCCAGTACGCAGTAAGGCCGGGCGACGCAATCCTGGGACCGGACCTGGTCGCAGTGCAGTGGCAAAGGCTACTGCTCTACCCCGCTGGCTGGTACGCGAGCAATATCCCCGTCCAGGCAGCTGTCCGTATCCCGAGTGGCCTGCATGCTGTTTCTTCGTTGCATGCTGAAGATACCTCCGACGGATCGGTGAGGTACGCGGTCACAAACTTGGACACGTTGTTGGACGCGCCGGCGATAGCGGCCAGACACGTCCGCGCTCACGACTTGGGACTGCCCGGACAGCCCGCCTTCCGGCTGAGCCTTCTTTCGGACAGCGGAGAAACTCCAGATCTGTCGGAGCAGGACGCGGCTGACATGCGCCGCATGATGCGGGAAACCCACGCGGTATTCGGCCGAGCGCCATACGCAAGGTTCGAGGCCATGGTGATCCTGAGCGACGCGTTCCCTCCCGGGGGCGTTGAGCACGCCGATTCGGCTGAGATCTATCTCCCTGCGGATTACTTCCGGGACCGTTCCCGCCAGCTCAACAACCTCGACCTGATCGTCCACGAGCACGTGCACGCATGGAACGGCCGCTTTCGTGTGCCGGTCGGACAATGGACACCAACACCGAACACCCCAATACGCAACGGCATGCTGTGGAGCTACGAAGGTCAGACCGAGTTCTGGGGGCGAGTACTGGCGGCCAGAAGTGGTCTCCGCAGCCATCAGGAGACGTTGGATAAGCTCGCACTGGATGCGGCCAACGTCGAGGCTGCGAACGGCCGGGCGTGGAAGACGCTCCGCGACACCACCAATGACTCGCTCTACATGTCGGGCCGCGCCGCAGTGTGGCCAGAGTGGCAGCGCCGCAAGGACTACTACACAGAGGGAGTCCTGCTCTGGCTAGAGGTCGACATGATGCTTCGGGACGGTTCCGGCGGCCGGTACGGCTTGGACGACTTGGCTGCCGCGTTCTACTCTGCCGAGCTTGGGCCAGGTCCGCACACTTACACCTTCGATGATCTGTGTGCCGCCCTGCACAGGCTGTTGCCCATCGACTGGTCAAAACACCTCGACGAACGGCTCGACACACACGTGCCGCTGGTACTCGGCGGCTTGGCTCGCGCCGGCTGGGAACTGGTCTATGACGACAAACCCACGGCCACTTTCCTGCAAAACGAGGCGGAGATGGGAGGGTACGATGTACGCCATTCCATTGGCATGGTGGTCGACGCGCACGGACGAGTGCAGTCGGTCACTTGGGAAGGCCCGGCATTCCGCGCTGGCATTGGTCCAGGGGCGGTAGTGGAGGCGATCAATGGCGAAGCGTTCTCTCGCGAAGCGCTACTGGGCGCGATTTCCAGAAGCGTTGATGAACCGGTGGCAGTACGGATCAGCCAAGGCGCCTATAGGTCCGACCTGGAGATCGATTATGACGGAGGAGCGCGCTATCCGCATTTGCGCAGAATCGGCGGCCGCCCTGACCGGCTGGCGCAACTCCTGAATTCACGATCGCCTTAGAAGCAGCTCTCAAACTACTGCGGAGCAACTACGGGGCCGTTGGCCCGAGGCGCTCAAAACTTCGCGCGCTCCTCGCCGGTCGATTGATGCCGGGCTGGCTTTACCGCAGAAGTCGGCGGCGCAACGCGCACACCTGATAACAATGCCCATCTTCTATTTCAGCGAAGTCCGCTTCGGGTCGAAAGCCGCCGCTGCCGGCAGCGCGTCACGCCTGGCTGCATTCCGCTGAGCCCGGTAGAAGCGGACGCGGCCGGCGGGTTATTGAAGCCGTCACCACCGACTGTGAGCGATTTTCCGAGCGCTGCGCGAATGCTCACCGCGCTGTGCAACGCCAGTGAAAGGTCAATAGGGGCGATTCTGGCTAGCCTCGATTCTGCGTCGCCTCACGAACGATCGCAATGAACGCCTTCAACGGCGCGGGCACATGACGATAGCTGGCGTAGTAGAGGCACAGGCCCGGTGACGCCGGGGTCCAGTCTTCCAGCAGCTGGACCAGCGCGCCGCTGTCCAGTGCGGGCCGGGCGAAGGACTCCGGGACGTAGGCTATTCCAAGGCCGTCGGTGGCCGCCTCGACCATCAGGTCGTTGTCGTCCAGGCTCAGCATGCCGGGAACATCCAGTGCGAGTTGCTGTGTGCCCTTCTCGAATTCCCATCGGTAACGCTTGCCGCTGGAGAGCCGCTGGCGTATGCAGCGATGGGACCTCAGATCCGCCGGTGTCACCGGCGCTCCAAATGCCTCGACGTAGTCCGGCGCGGCCACCGCAACGAAACGGACGTCATGGCCGAAAGGTACCGACACCATATCCTTCGGTACTGACTCGGCCAGGCGCACGCCGGCATCGAAGCCTTCGCCGACGATGTCCACCAGCTGGCCTTCGACGACGAGATCCAGCTCGACAAGCGGATGACGCTGCTGGAACATCGGCACGGCATGCCGGAGCAACCAGCGCGCACCGCCCTTACTGGCGTTGATGCGCAGCGTGCCGACCAGTTCGTCCTGCCCGTGACTGACTGCATCCAGTAGATCGTCCAGTTCCCGCAACAGCGGAACCAGGCGCTGCAGCAGCCGTTCGCCGTCTTCCGTCACCGCAACGCTGCGAGTGGTCCGATGCAGGAGGCGAACGCCTAGTTGGCGCTCGAGCCCCTTCAAGGCATGGCTGAGCGATGACCGCGATACGCCCAGCGCATCGGCGGCCTTCTGGAAGCTGCGGTATCGCGCCACGAGCGCGAATGCTCTCAGATCGGGGAGGCTGATACTCTTCATTGGTGAATATCACTCACCAGCTCGTTCGTATTGGTGCGACTTATCATACGCCGTCCGGGCTCTTACCCTGTGTGCCTACCCCACAGGCAGTCCCCGATGAAGACATGGTTGATCACAGGCGCGTCGTCCGGCCTTTCCACAATACGCGGCCTTGATTTAACCGCTACAAGGGTCGTACCGGAATTCTTCCACATTCCCCAACGGCATAGGCCGCCGGGGCCGCTGAATTTCCCTAGATCGTGTCCAAATGCGACACCCACGGCTCGCCAACGTGGAGCCTCCGCGCTATGTGGCGGATTCTTAAGGGGTATTCCAGCTTCCATCAATCAGGAAAACCGACATCCTTCCGGTTCTGCCTGTACCAAGCCACTGCGCCCAGCAACCCGAGCTGTCCATGCTCCACACGCCACACCGGCACCCGTTCCAGTTGCTCGGTCATGACGCCCT
This sequence comes from Pseudoxanthomonas sp. GW835-FHT14C01, assembly GCF_058793715.1. Classification (NCBI taxonomy): domain Bacteria; kingdom Pseudomonadati; phylum Pseudomonadota; class Gammaproteobacteria; order Lysobacterales; family Lysobacteraceae; genus Pseudoxanthomonas; species Pseudoxanthomonas sp. GW835-FHT14C01. The sequence continues at coordinate 187,118 of NZ_JBXAGB010000005.1, read as the reverse complement.
TGTTGAGATATCGCTGCAGGAAACGGCCGTCGTGCAGGAACTGCGGGATGTGCGCGGTCACGCCACCGGCGAGGTAAACGACGCGGGCACCGAAGATGATCGCCAGATCGCCGACGACGCTGCCCAGCCAGCCGCAGAACGTTTCCAGCGTTTCCCGCGCCAGCGCATCCGAGTCGGCCGCACCCACCAGCGCGCCGGCGTCCGCGTGCACCGGCGTCGCCTCGCGGAGCTCGCAAAGACAACGGTACAGATTCATGAGTCCGGGCCCTGACAGCACGTGCTCGTTGTGCAGGTACGGCCGGTCTTTGAGAAGACGGCGGACGATGTCCAACTCCAGAGCATTTCCGGCGGCCAACGACGCCTGGCCGACTTCCGTCGGCAGCACGCGTGGCGGCTGGCCTTCGATCCAGACCGCAGCGCCCAGACCGGTGCCCGGGCCGATCACCAACGCCGGCGACGACGTTCCGGAAACGCTCGGTGCCGTCAGCGGCGATAGCGTATCGGGCGCCAGCGTGGGGACGGCGTTGGCGACGGCCTCGAAATCGTTGATCAACTGCACCCACGCCAGCCCGGCGCCGGCGCGTGTCTGTTCCACGGACACGGCCCACGGCAGGTTGGAATTGATCAGCCGGTCGCCTTCCAGCACACCGGCGATCGCCACGACGGCCCCCTGGCACGCCGTGCCGGCCCTGTAGTGGCGCAGGATCGATGCGAGGTCCGCATGCTCGGCGCAGGCATACCGCTGGTAGTCGTGGATCTCGTTGCTGCCGCTGGCGTCGATCCAGCCGAGGCGCGCATACGTACCGCCCACATCCGCGACGATGATCCGGGTCGGAAGCGGATCCTGGGAGGAATCGGTGGGGCCGCCCGCCGGCACCTTGCTCATCATTACCGTGCCCGCCATGCGATCGCCATGCTGCCGAAGTCTTCAAAAAGCCCGGCAAGGATATCGTGTCCCGGTCCGCCTTGGCAGGCCGGTGCCCCGCGATCCTGTAGTGCCTGAGTCCCTACGCCGAGGTATGTCCGCAGTCTGGCGTATCATGCGTCCATGTCCCGCGTCGCCACCCTGCTCCGCGCCCTGCTCTGCCTTGCGCTGCTGCTCAACGGCACCGTGTCCGTGCACGCCGCCGGACGCATGGCGTCTAACGGGATTGCCGTGGCCGCGGATGCCGGCGTCGTTCCCGATGCATCGCCGTGCCATGAAGGCATGGACATGGCCATGCCGATGGAGAGCGGTGACGGATCGTCAGCGGACGATCGCAACCTCCCTGACGGCCTGCACGATTGCTGCACCTCCGGCAACTGCGACGGCTTCTGTGCCCAGCATGCGCCTGCCCTGACCTGGCTGCCGCCGTTGGACGCGCGTTATCCGGTGGCGGACACGCCGGCGTATCGTGCGGACGCCCATGCATCGGTGCGGCTGCCGCACCGTCTGCGACCTCCCATCCTGGTGGCCTGAAGCCGCGTTTCCGCGGCTTGCGCATGACTGCGGGCGCGTATGTCGCGCGCCGCTTCCACGATCACGACGGACGCCGCCGCGCCACGCGCGGAGCGCCGACGATGCACAGGATGCTTTGAATGAATCACGATGAATCCACACCCGGACGCCTGAGGGCGTTCCGGCCGACACGCCGCCAGTTCGTCACTGGCCTGGCGACCGGCGGCGTCGCACTGGGCCTCGGCCTGGCCCGCCTGCCCGCTTCCGCGGGTACGCCCACGCGCCGGGGCGGCGCGGCGCTGGTCGCCGGCACCGACTTCGCCTTGAACATCGGCGCGATGCCGGTCGACATCACCGGTCGCATGCGACCGGCGATCACCGTCAACAACAGCCTTCCCGCGCCTACGCTGCGCTGGCGGGAGGGCGACACGGTCACGGTCCGCGTCACCAACCGGCTGCGCGACATGACCTCGATCCACTGGCACGGGATCCTGCTGCCGTCGAACATGGACGGCGTGCCAGGCCTGAGCTTCAACGGCATCGCGCCGGGCGAGACGTTCCGGTACCACTTCCAGCTGAAACAGTCGGGCACCTACTGGTATCACAGCCACTCGCTGTTCCAGGAACAGGCCGGCCTGTACGGCGCGCTGATCATCGATCCACGCGAGCACGCGCCATACCATCACGACCGCGAACACGTCGTGCTGCTGTCGGACTGGACCGATCTCGATCCTGCTGCCCTGTACCGGCGCATGAAGAAGATGCCGGAACACGACAACTACTACCAGCGCACGCTGGTGGACTTCGTGCGCGATGCGCGCCGCGACGGGTTGGCGAAGACGGTCAAGGACCGCGGCATGTGGGGACGGATGCGGATGACGCCGACCGACATCTCCGACATCAACGCGCACACGTACACCTATCTGATGAACGGCTCCGCGCCTGCCGGCAACTGGACCGGCCTGTTCAAGCCCGGCGAGAAAGTACTGCTGCGCTTCATCAACGGCAGTGGCATGACCTACTTCGACGTGCGCATCCCCGGCCTGAAGATGACCGTGGTCGCCGCCGACGGCCAGTACATCCATCCGGTCAGCGTGGACGAGTTCCGCATCGCGGTGGCGGAGACCTTCGACGTGATCGTCGAACCGGCAGGCCAGGACGCCTTCACGATCTTCGCGCAGGACATGGGCCGCACCGGTTACGCGCGCGGCACGTTGGCCGTGCGTGATGGACTGGAAGCGCCCATCCCGGCACGCGACGCGCGTCCGCTGCTGACGATGGCCGACATGGGCCACGACATGAGCGGGCACGGCACGCACAAGGGCATGGAGGGCGGTTGCGGCGCCATGATGGGCGAAGGCGGTTGCGGCGCGAACATGGGCGCGATGGATCACGGCGCGCACGCATCGGCCTCGACGGCGCCCAAGCATCCTGCCAGCGAAACCGGCAACCCGCTGGTGGACATGCAGTCGTCCGCCAGCGAACCGAAGCTGGACGATCCGGGGATCGGCCTGCGCGACAACGGACGCCACGTGCTGACCTACGGTGCCATGCGCAGCCTGTTCGACGATCCCGACGGCCGTGAGCCCGGCCGTACCGTCGAGCTGCACCTGACCGGCCACATGGAGAAGTTCGCCTGGTCGTTCGACGGCATCCCGTTCGCCAGCGCCGAGCCGCTGAAGCTCAAGTACGGCGAGCGCATGCGCATCGTGCTGGTCAACGACACGATGATGCAGCACCCGATCCACCTGCATGGCGTGTGGAGCGATCTGGAGAGCGCAGACGGCGCATTCCAACTGCGCAAGCACACCATCGACATGCCGCCCGGCACGCGCCGCAGCTATCGCGTGCGCGCCGACGCGCTGGGGCGATGGGCGTTCCACTGCCACCTGCTTTACCACATGGAAGCCGGGATGATGCGGGAAGTGAGGATCGAAGCATGAAGACGATCCCCTCCCCTGCTCCCCTGCGGATCGCTGCCGCGTTCGCGCTTGCCTTCGCCGCACCCGCCGTCGCGCAGCACCGTGACCACACCGGACATGCGATGGCCGAACCTGTCGCGGCGCCGGAACAGGACGAACCCGCGTCGCACGACCACGCGGCAATGGGCCACGACGGTCACGACGTATCTTCCACCGCACCGCGCGAAGCGATTCCGCCCATCACCGCGGAGGACCTGGCCGCTGCATTTCCTGTGATCGACCACCACGCCATGCAGCACGCACCCGCGGTCAACCACAAGGTGACGTTCAACCGGCTGGAAGCCTGGGACGCCGATGAGGGGACGGGCCAGGCCTGGGAAGCCATCGCCTGGTTCGGCACCGACACCGACCGCCTGTGGCTGCGCAGTGAAGGCGAGCGCGTGGGCGGACATACGGAAAGCGCAGACCTGGAACTGCTGTACGGACGCAGCGTATCGCCTTGGTGGGACGTGGTGGCCGGTGTGAAACACGACGCCAAGCCGGGCGATGCCCGTACCTGGGCGGCCTTCGGCCTACAGGGCATGGCGCCATACCGGTTCGAGGTGTCGGCCACCGCCTACCTCGGCGAAGGTGGCCAGGTCGCGGCGAACCTCGAGGCCGAGTACACGCTGCGCATCACCAACCGTCTGATCCTGCAGCCCCTGGTGGAGGTCGATATCGCCGCGAAGGATGATCCGGCTTACGGCATCGCCCGTGGCTTCACCGGCGTGGAGACGGGACTGCGCCTGCGTTACGAGGTAACCCGCCGCTTCGCACCCTATATCGGCGTCGTGCACGAACGCGCACTGGGCCATACAGCGGATCTCAGGCGTGAAGCCGGTGAGTCGCCACGCGACACCCGGGTTGTGGCCGGCGTGAGGCTCTGGTTCTGATGGAGGAGAACAGCATGGAGTTCCGCATCGCACTGCTCCACCGCGCTTCGGCGCCATTGTTCGCCGCCGTGCTCGCCGCCTGCTCGCAGACCGCTACGGCACCGGTGGATGCCGGGCTCGCCATGGCATCGTCCACAGGCACGCCCGCGACGACCAAGCAGGTTGTCCCCGCAGCAACGCGCATCACCGTCCATCGCGATGCGTACTGCGGTTGTTGCCATCTGTGGATCGAGCACCTTCGGCAGCAGGGGTTCGACGTGGACGACCGCGTCGAAGAGGACATGAGTCCGGTCAAGCAGCGGTGGGGCATCTTGCCCCAGCACGCGTCGTGCCATACCGCAGCGATCGGCGGCTATGTGGTGGAAGGCCATGTGCCGGCGTCGGACATCCGCCGCTTGCTGCGCGAGAAGCCTCCCATCGCCGGTCTCGTACTGCCGGGCATGCCGCTGGGTTCTCCGGGCATGGAGGCGGAAGGCGTCGATGCGCCGCCCTACACCGTGCTGGCGCTGGACCGCCAAGGCCGGACCACGCCCTATGCGGAGCACACCCCGTAAGACGTGAGCGGGCGGCACGGACGCCGCCCGAACCCTTGACTCTTGACCCTGCTCCAGGGTGCAGACTGGCAGCACTTCGAGGAGTCCCCCATGAACATCGGACAATTCTCCCGCCGTACCGGCGTCCCCATCGACACGGTGCGCTACTACGAGAAACAGGGCCTGCTGCCTCCGCCTGCGCGGAGCGCCAGCGGCTACCGGCACTATGAAGACGGCGACCTGCTGCGACTGACCTTCATCCGTCGCGCGAAAGCGTTGGGCTTCACGCTGGAAGAGATCCAGGAACTGTTGTCGTTGAGCCAGGCACGCGATGGCGACATGGCCGCCGTGCGCGCCGCCGCCGCGGCCAAGCTGGCCGATGTCGAGCGACGCATCGAGGAACTGGAGCGCGTCCGCGACGGCCTGCGTCACCTGGTCGACGCCTGCCCCGGCCATGGCGCGCGCGATCACTGCCCGATCCTCGGCGCACTCGGGAGCACGGCATGAGCCCCGCAGGCCATACGCATGGCGGCCGCACGTCCGAACCCGCAAAAGCGACCTGCTGCCGCGGCCACACCGCTTCGCCGGACCAGGGCGGCGCCAGCGCGACCGATCCGGTCTGCGGCATGAAGGTCGATCCTGCAAGCACCGCCCACCACGCGGAGCACGACGGCCAGACCTACCATTTCTGTTCCGCCGGCTGCCGCACGACGTTCGTCGCCGATCCGCCGCGTTACCTGCAGCCCGCCTCCGCGCCGCCGGCCGTCGTTCCTGCCGGCGCGCAGTACACCTGCCCGATGCATCCGGAAATCGTGCAGGACGGTCCCGGCACCTGCCCGCTCTGCGGCATGGCGCTGGAACCGATGCTGCCCAGGCTGGACGAGGTAGAGAACCCGGAGCTGACCGACTTCCGTCGACGCTTCCGGTGGACGCTGCCTTTCAGCGTGGCCACGCTGGTGCTGGCCATGGGCGGCATGTACCTCACCGTCATCCCGCCCACCGTGCGGACCTGGCTGGAGTTCGCGTTCAGCACGCCCGTGGTGCTGTGGGCCGCGTGGCCGTTCTTCCAGCGCTGGGCGCAATCGATCCGCCACCGCAGCCCCAACATGTGGACGCTGATCGGCACCGGCGTGGCGGCGGCGTACGGCTACAGCGTGGTCGCCGTGCTCGCGCCGCACCTGTTCCCGCCGTCGTTCCGCGTGCAGGGTCATGTCGGCGTGTACTTCGAGGCCGCGGCGGTGATCGTCTCGCTCACCCTGCTCGGGCAATTGCTGGAACTCAAGGCGCGCTCGCAGACATCGGCCGCCATCCGGGCGTTGCTCGGGCTGGCGCCGAAGACCGCGCGTCGCCTGCACGACGATGGCGGCGAAGAGGACGTCGATCTGTCGCACGTCCATGCCGGCGACCGCCTGCGGGTCAGGCCGGGCGAGAAGGTGCCCGTGGATGGCGTGGTGCTGGAGGGCCGCAGCCATCTGGACGAATCCATGCTGACCGGCGAACCGATGCCAGTGGAACGCGCGCCGGGGGATCGCGTGATCGGCGCGACGTTGAACGGCGCCGGCAGCCTGGTGATCCGGGCGGAGAAAGTCGGCAGCGACAGTGTGCTGGCGCAGATCGTGCAGCTGGTCGCGCAGGCACAGCGCACGCGTGCGCCGATGCAGCGGCTGGCCGACACGGTGTCGTTCTGGTTCGTGCTGGCGGTACTCGCCGCGGCGCTGGCCACGCTGCTCGGCTGGGGCCTGTTCGGCCCCGAGCCTTCGTGGACGCACGCGGTCCTGAACGCCGTGTCCGTGCTGATCATCGCCTGCCCCTGCGCGCTGGGGCTGGCCACGCCGATGTCGGTCATGGTCGCCAGTGGTCGCGCCGCGCAGGCGGGCGTGCTGTTCCGCGACGCCGAGGCGATCGAGACGCTGCGCAAGGTCGACACGCTGATCGTCGACAAGACCGGCACGCTGACCGAAGGGCGTCCGGACTTCCACAGCGTGTACGCGCAGGCGCCGTTCGACGCCGCCGCCGTGCTGCGGCTGGCGGCCAGCCTCGATGCCGGCAGCGAGCATCCGCTGGCGCAGGCCGTGGTGCAGGAAGCGCGCGATCGCGGGCTGGTGTTGTCGCCGGTGCAGGACTTCGAATCCAGCAGCGGGATCGGCGTGCGCGGGCGCGTCGACGGCCGCCGTCTTGCCTTCGGCAACACCACCTTGATGCGCGAAGAGCACGTGTCATTGGACGCACTGCAGGCGAGTGCGGAACGGCTCCGCGAAGAAGGGGGCAGCGTGATGTTCCTGGCGGTGGACGGCGCCCTCGCCGGTTACGTGGCCGTGGCGGATCCGGTCAAGGCCAGCACACCCGACGCACTCGATGCCCTGCGCCGGCGCGGCCTGCGCATCATCATGGCCACCGGCGATGGCGAACGCACCGCGCGCGCCATCGCGGCACGGCTGGGCATCGATGAAGTCCACGGCGACGTCCGCCCGGCGGACAAGGCGGCCTTGGTAGCACGCCTGAAACAGGAAGGACGGCATGTCGCGATGGCCGGTGACGGCATCAACGATGCCCCCGCCCTCGCCGCCGCCGACGTCGGCATCGCCATGGGTACGGGTACCGATGTGGCCATGTCCAGTGCGCAGGTGACGCTGGTCAAGGGCGACCTGCGTGGCATCGCGCGCGCCAAGGCCCTGTCCGAAGCGACGGTGCGCAACATGCGGCAGAACCTGGCGTTCGCATTCGCCTACAACGCGCTGGGCGTGCCGGTGGCCGCCGGCGTACTGGGGCTGTTCGGCGGGCCGCTGCTGTCGCCGATGCTGGCGGCGCTGGCGATGAGTCTCAGCTCGGCGTCGGTGGTCGGCAACGCGCTGCGCCTGCGGCATGCGCGGATCGCCGGTGACTGAAACAGACAGGGCCGCCCCGGGGCGGCCCTGCGGAACGGCGCCGGGCGATCGTTACTTGATCTTGACGTAAGTGCCTTTCAGCGCCACGCCACTCATGATCCCGCCGGCGTGGCATTCGTAGTTGGTGGAACTCTTGAACTCGTTCTTCTTGAAGTAGCTGGTGATGTTGATCACCGCGTTCGCACCCCGGTCCTTGGCGCCTTCCTGCAAGGCCTTCAGCGCCGACAACGCCACCCAGCGGCAGGATTCCGCATCGGACTTGCCCACGCCGTTGGTCTTCTTGTTGGTCACGTCCTCGCCGAACCGCGACACCACGGCGGGCGTCTTCTGGCCGGCAAGGTAGAAGCGCACGCTGCCATCGAGGCCGGCGGCCTTCGCCTGCGGCGAATCCAGCAACTCCTGCAAAGGCAGCTCCAGGCGGGTATCGGCCGCGAATGCCGGCGCGGCAGCCAGCATCAGGCAGGTCAGTCCGGTGGTCAGAAGTCGCTTCAAGGTCTAGCTCCTGGGGATGGGCGGCCGGGCCGCTGGAGGGGAAAGCTTGCCAATCCGGATGTTCGGGCGGCGTGGAGGGCGGCACGGGATCACTGGATGGGTGGCACGTCCTCTTCGGGACCGATTTCGATCCTGTTCTGTTCGTCTGTGAACTGCACGCTGAAATCGCCGCGGCGCAGCCATGTCGCGATATCGCCCGCCAGCGCATCGCTGATCTTGCTCAGGGAAGAGCAGCCGCCACGGAACAGCGTCATCGTCTGCCGATAAGGCTGGTACTGGCCGAGGAGCCTGCCGTCCTGGAACAGTTCCGCACGGACCGTTGCCCACTTGGGTCCGGAGAATCCTCCGCCATCGGCCGATCGCATGTGCATGATGCGAAGCCGCAACGTGCGCCCCGGCAATGTCCCGAGGTCCTGGTCCGTCAGTGCCACCAGCCCCTTCGAGTACTCGACCAGATGGGCCGGAAGCTCTGCGGCCCAGTCGCACTCCTTCATGAACTCCGGTGAGCCGACGTAACCCTCACGAAGCGCGATGCGCGGATGAGTGAGGATGACATCACCCGCGATCGCCGGCATGGCGAAAGCGACCAGGCACAGGGAAACCATCCCGCGCAATCGCGCGCCCATCATGGCGTGGCGGCCTCGGTGACGGGGGCATCCGGTTGGTGGAACACCGGAGAGTTCTGTATGTCGACGGCCAGGTTGCGGATCCAGCGGTTGTAGTTCCCGTGGATCTCCGGCTTGCCGCGCTTGATCTCGTAGTTCATCTCCTTGCTGGAGACATACTCGATCTTGAAGCCATGGGCGTCGTAACGCACCGCCACGATCACCTCGTGCGTGCGCGGCGCATAACGCAGCGTCACCTTGCCGGGCTCGCTGTCGCTGACCGTCCAGCCGCGCGCCTTGCCCGCATGGAGGATGGCCGCCTTGATGCGCGCCGCGGTGGGTGCGATGCCGTTGGTGGATTCCACCTTCTCGTAGGCCGGAATCACCATCGGATCCTGCTTGCCGGCGATCGCGGGCGCACAGGCAACGGCCAGCACGGCCGCGAACAGCAATGAAACGGAACGCTTGCTCATCTTGTCCCCTGTTGTCGTGGAAGTCGCTGGTTCGGGCACCCCTGCCCGCTGGCTCACCAGCGCTTGAAGATCAGCGACGTGTTGATGCCGCCGAATGCGAAGTTGTTGTTCATCACGTAATCGGTCTGCAGCTCACGGCCTTCGCCGGTGATGTAGTCCAGGTCGGCACAGCGCGGATCGCGCTCTTCCAGGTTCAGCGTGGGAGCGAACCAGCCCTCGCGCATCATCTGCAGCGTGATCCACGATTCGTACGCGCCGCAGGCGCCCAGCGTGTGGCCGACGTAGCTCTTCAGCGAACTGATCGGCATGCGGCTGCCGAACACGGCCGCCGTGGCGGCGGTCTCGGCGATATCGCCATGGTCGGTCGCGGTGCCGTGCGCGTTGACGTAGCCGATCGCCTCCGGTTCCAGCCCGGCGTCTTCCAGCGCCAGGCGCATCGCCTGCGCCATCGTGTCCGCACTGGGCTGGGTGACGTGCTGGCCGTCGCTGTTGGTGCCGTAGCCGACGACCTCGGCCAGGATCTCCGCGCCGCGCGCCCGTGCATGCTCGAGGTCTTCCAGGATCAGCGTGCACGCGCCCTCGCCCAGCACAAGTCCGTCGCGATTGGCATCGAACGGGCGTGGCGTCAGCTCGGGCTGATGGTTGCGCACGCTGGTGGCGAACAGCGTGTCGAACACCGCGGCGGCCGTGGCATCCAACTGCTCGGCGCCACCGGCGATCATCGCGACCTGTTTGCCGCTGCGCACGGCCTCGTAGGCGCAGCCGACGCCCTGGCTGCCCGACGTGCAGGCGCTGGACGTGGTGTAGACGCGTCCGGTCAGGCCAAAGAACACGCCGATGTTCACCGGCGCGGTGTGGCTCATCATCTTCAGATAGGTGGTCGCGTTGATGCCTTCGGTGGTGTACGCGTTGAGCATCCGGCCGAAATCGCCGACTGCCTCATGGCTGCCGGCGGACGAGCCGTAGGACACGCCGACCCTGCCGCCCTTCAGCACTGGGTCGCCGAGCAGGCCCGCCTGTTCCAGTGCGAGCTCGGTCGCACGCACGGACATCAGCGCCACCCGCCCCATGCTGCGCGTGGTCTTGCGGTTGTAGTGCGCCGGCAACGCGAACGCCTCGGCGGGCGCGGCCAGGCGCGTATTGAGACCTTCGTACTTCGCCCAGTCGTCCATGTGGCGCACGGCGTTGCGGCATTCGCGCAGGCGCAGGTGCACGCTGGGCCAGTCGTGGCCGAGCGGACTGATGGTGCCCGCGCCGGTCACCACCACGCGTCGTTCGTTGCGACTCATCCGACCAGTCCTCCATTGACCGAGATCACCTGCCGCGTGACGTACGACGCCTGCGGCGACATCAGGAACGCCACCACGGCGGCGACTTCCTCGGGCCGGCCGACGCGCTTCATCGGGATCATCTTCAGGGCTTCATCGACCACCTCGCCATTGACCATCTCGGTGTCGATCAGGCCCGGCGCCACGCAGTTCACGGTGATCTCCCTGCTGGCCAGTTCCAGCGCCAGCGCCTTGGTCGCGCCGATGATGCCGGCCTTGGCCGCACTGTAGTTGACCTGGCCGCGGTTGCCGACCAGACCGGATACCGACGACAGGGTGACGATACGGCCGGGCTTGCGCCGCCGCACCATCGGCATCACCAGCGGATTGAGGATGTTGTAGAAGCCGTCGAGGTTGGTGCGCAGCACGGCGTCCCAGTCCTCGCCGCTCATCGCGGGAAAAGCGGTGTCGCGGGCGATACCGGCGTTGCACACCACGCCGTGGTAGGTACCGTGCGCCCCGATGTCGGCCTCCAGCGCCTGCGCGGCGGCGGCACGGTCGGCCACGTCGAACGCGAGGACGCGTGCCTCGCGGCCCAGCCCGCGGATCTGGCCGGCGACCACCTCGGCTTCTTCGACTCGGCTGCGGCAATGCACGACGATATCGAAACCGTCCTGCGCCAGTCGCAACGCGATTGCCCGCCCGATGCCCCGGCTCCCCCCGGTGACCAGGACCGTATGATCTGCACTCATTCCTGCGTACTCTCCAGATACGCCATCGCGTCCGGTGGTTCGAACACCGACACGTTGGCCGTCGCCAGTTCCTCGCCGTCCCCCAGGATGCGGCAGCGGAACATGCCCAGCCCATTGTCGCCCAGCAACTCGCGGATCGCCTCCACCCGCAGCACCGTGCCGGCGCGGAACCAGGTGGTCCGGCTCTCGTAACGGCGGGTGCCCAGCAGGAAGCCGATCGACGGCTCGCGCCCCGCAGCCCGTGCGTTGCAGCCCGCCCAGGCAGCGATGGTCTGCGCCATGTATTCCACGCCGACCCACGCCGGCACACCCTCGGCATGGCTGAACGGTCCCTCCTCGGGCACGCGCAGCTCGACCGCCACGGTGTCCTCGTCCCAGTCGACCAGCCGGTCGACCAGGCGCATCGTCCCGCGATGCGGCACCACGCGTTCGATGTCGTACAGCTCGCGCATCATTCCCCTCCGAACACCAGCACGGCATTGCTGCCGCCGAATGCGAACGACTGGCTCAGGACGTGGCGCAGCGGCCCGCTCGCGCGTGCGCCGGGCGCGACGAACGCCAGCGGCGGCAGATCGGCATCCGTCGCGCCGTCCCACCAGTGCGGCGGCAGGCGGTGCCCGGGATTGTCCGTCATCGCCAGCCAGCACAGGCCCGCCTCGATGGCCCCGGCCGCCCCGAGCGTGTGTCCGGTCAGCGGCTTTGTCGAACTGACCGGCACGTCGCCCCCCAACGCTGCCGCCACCGCACGGCTTTCCATCGCATCGTTCTGCGGCGTGGCCGTGCCGTGCAGGTTCACGTAGTCGATCTGCGACGGCGACAGGTTCGCCCGTGCCAACGCCTGGGCGATGGCGTCGACGGCGCCGATGCCCTGCGGTTCGGGGGCGGAGATGTGGTGGGCGTCCGCCGTCTCGCCCCATCCCGCCAGTCGCACCGGTCCCGGCGCGCGCGTCATCAGGAACAGCGCCGCGCCCTCGCCGATGTTGATGCCATGCCGGTGCGCGGAGAACGGATTGCAGCGTTCGACCGAGACCGACTCCAGCGCCATGAAGCCGCGCACGGTGAAGGCGCACAACGAATCGGAACCGCCGGTGATCACCGCATCGGCCAGTCCGGCGCGCAGCAGGCGTGCGGCGGAGGCCATCGCCTTCGCGCTGGAGGAACAGGCCGTTGAAATCGTCCAGGCCGGCCCCCGCGCGCCCGACTCCGCGGCCAGGAAGCGCGAAGGCGCGCCGATCTCCTGTTGCACGTAGTGGAAGCCGGCCGGCCACGTACGGTGCCGGTGCCAGTGCGTCATCGCCTGTTCGGCCTCGCCGATGCCGGACGTACTGGTACCGACCACCATGGCGACGCGCGACGGACCATGGCGTTCGATGGCCTGCTGCACGGCCTCCCGGATCTGCAGGTACGCCGCGCGCAGCAGCGCATTGTTGCGCCCGCGAAGTTGCACGGCATGGTCGTCGAGCGCAGGCAGTGCGCCGTTCACCGCGCCGAGCGCCAGCGTCTGACCGGGCAGGAGCGCAGCGTCGGGCGCCACCCCGCCCGGCGCATCGTCACGGAACAAGGCCTCGCGCACGGCCGCGGTGCCCGTGCCCAGCGCACAGACGATGCCGAGGTGGTTCAGGAAGATCGCTTCGCTGCTCACGGCCCGGGGGCTCCGCCGGCTGCCGATTCGATGGTCAGCTCGTAGTCGTCGGCGCCGTTGCGGATGCGCAGCGTGCCGGCATCCACCTGTTCGCGCTGCAGCCAGACCTGTCCGTTCCTGCGCAGTTCGCGGAACGGGCCGCGTTCGACCAGATCCCAGCCCGCCGGCAATGCCGCCCGGATCGCGTCCGCGGGCCACAGGCTGAACTGCACATCGTCGAGCACGCGTTCGCCGCGCACCGCGGAAGGCAGCCACGGAGCGCGCTGCTCGACCAGGTCCTTGCCATCCCACTGCAGGCGCACTCCGGTCCGGCCCATCGCCTGCACGGCCAGCCGCACGTGGCCGGCATCGACTTCGAGCAGTGCGTCGAGCTCGCGTACGTGCGAGCCGAAGCGGAACACCAGGCGCTGCTGCTCGGCGAGTTCGTAGCCCAAGGTGGCGGGCGCCAAACGCAGTGCCGGAAGCACGACGTGCGGCTTCGTCGGCGGCGTGGCGCAGGCCGTCAGCAAGGCAAGCATCAGTAGCGCGATCAGCCGGCGCACAACTGCTCCAGCACCTGCAGGCGGCGCTGCGTATCGGCGACGTAGGGATTCTTCTTGTCCCACGCGTATCCGGCGAGGATCGAACAGATCATGCGGCGGATGTCCGGCTGCGGGTCCGGATGGAAGATGATCTTCTGGAAGCCGCCGGCATACCACGACTCCACGAAGCGACGGAACGTCTGCACGCCGCCGCGCAGCGGGACGGCGAAGTCGGCTTCCCAGTCCACCGTCTCGCCGGCGTAGTGGCGGCGCAGGCATTCGCCGGCCAACTGCGCGGACTTGAAGGCGATGGTCACGCCCGACGAGAACACCGGATCGAGGAACTCGCCCGCGTTGCCGAGCAGCGCATAGCCCGGCCCCCACAGCGAGGACACGTTGGCCGAGTAGCCGGTGATCTGCCGGACCGGCAGCACCGCCCATTCCGCGTTCTTCAGCAGGCGCGTCAGGTTGGGATCCTCGCCGACGATGGCCTGCAGGCGTTCCAGGTCGGTGCCCTGGTAACGGTTGAGGAACTCCATTTCCGCGACCACGCCCAGCGAGCAGCAGCCGTTGGAGAACGGGATCGTCCAGTACCAGACGTCCACGTGCTCGGGATGCGTGGTGATCAGGATCTTGTTGCGGTCGAAGCCCGCGTCGACCGGGATGTGGTCGCGCACGTGGGTGAAGATGGCGCCGCGGACCGGGAAGTTCGACGGCGACTCCAGCTTCAGCAGGCGCGGCAACAGGCGGCCGAAGCCGCTCGCGTCCAGCATGAAGTCGGCCTCGATCGCGTACTCCTCGCCTTCCGGCGAACGCACGGTCACACGCGGTGTCTCGCCGGGCTCTGCGGACAGCACTTCGTGCCGGTAGCGCACTTCGGCGCCCATGCGCTCGGCACCTTTCGCCAGCACATGGTCGAAGTCGGCGCGCTGCACCTGATAGGTCGTGCCCCAGCCTGGCGAGAACTTGTCGCGGAAATCGAACTCGGTGGTGCGCTCGCCGCGCACGAACGCGGCGCCGTTCTTGTACTGGAAACCGGCTTCCACCACGTCCTGCAGCAGGCCGGCGGCCTGGATGTACTCCATGCTCTGCGGCAGCAGGCTCTCGCCGATCGAGAACCGCGGGAACTGTTCGCGCTCGACGATCAGCACCTTGCGGCCCTGCCGCCGCAGCATCGCCGCGGCCACCGCACCGGCGGGACCTGCGCCGATGACCAGGATTTCAGTGCGTTCCGTCTTCATGCAGCGGTGTTTCCATGCGAGGGGGAAGGATCGGGCGCGGGGCGGAACAGCGGCGACAGCAGCCACACCAGCCCGATGCCGAACAGCAGGGTCAGGCCGAACGCACGCAGTGCAGGCGTCGCCGACAGGCCCAGCAGACCGAACGACAGCCACGTGCTGGCGGCGCCGACGCACACCGCCAGCCATGCGCTGGCATCGCCGCGGTGTTCGACCAGGAAGATGCCGTAGTCGATGCCCATGCCCAGCAGCAGCATGAGCGCCAGCACGTTGAACAGTTGCAACGGCTGTCCGAGCCAGCCCAGCAACGCCACCGTCAGCACGCCGGCCAGCAGGGTCGGTGTGATCACGCGCCACGCCTGCGAGCGGTAACGGATCGCGAGCACGACGAACACCACCGCCACGCCGGCCAGCAGCAGCCAGGACATCATGTGGCGGTAATGCGTGAGCAGCCGTGAAATGTCGGCGGTGCGGTCGACCCAGCGCACGCCGTCCAGGCCTTCCGCCTGCGCGGCGAAGGTGGCCAGCGCATCCGGACGCGACAGGTCGTTGACCATCACCACCGACGCCATACCCTGCCCCACCCGCCCCAGCCACAGGTAGCGCACGGGCAGCGACGCCGGCGACGCGAGGAAGGCGTCGATGCCCATCGCGGACGGCGCGAGTTCACCGCGCGTCAGATCCTCGCCGGTGGCAGCCGACAGGCGTGCGAGCACCTCCTGTTCGACGCGTGAGGTCAATGCCGCATCTGCGTCCTGCCGGCGCTGCGACGGCAGCCAGTCGCTCAGGGCGCGATGCCCACCGACCCGCCCCTGCGCCTCGGCCTGGCGCAGCCGCACGACGAGCTGTTCTTCGCGCTGCAGCACCTGTTCGGCATCGCGTCCCTGTACCAGGAAGAACTGGGCCGGGCTGGGCATGCCCAGCAGGCGACCGACGTCGCGCTGCTGCGCGATCAGTTCCGGCGGCGAGGATTGCAGGCCGCGCAGGTCGTCGTTGCCCTGCACGCGCATCAGCCCCGGCACCGCCACGATGAGCATCGCCACGGCCAGCATGATGCCGCCGCGGCGGCTCGACAGCCGCGGCCAGCGCGCCAGCGTGCCGCCCAGCCAGCGCGAGAACCCGGTCATGCGGACCTGGCCGCCGTCGAGCCACGGGAAGAAGAAGATCACCGTCAGGAAGGCCGCCGTCAGGCCGACCACGGAGAACAACGCCATCTGCCGCAGGCCGGGAAACGGCGCCAGGCCGAGTGCCAGATAGGCCATGGCGCTGGTGAGCAGCGCCAGCCACAGGCCGGGCAGCAGGGAACGGAGCAGCGACCAGCGACGCTCGCTGGCGACACCCTGGCGCGATGCGAACCAGTGGATGCCGTAGTCCTCCGCCACGCCGACCAGGCTGGCGCCGAAGATCAGTGTCAGCAGATGGACCTTGCCGAACACCAGCACCGTCACCGTCATGGCGACCGCGCAGCCGACCAGCAGCGACAGCGCCACCAGCATCAAGGGACGCAGCGAGCGGAACGCCAGCCAGACCAGCAGCAGTACCGCCGCCAGCGAGCCCCACCCGATCGTGTTGACTTCGCGGTTGGCCTGCACGGCGGCGGACTCCGCATGCAGGGGCACGCCGGCGTTCAGCACGCGCAGGCCTGGCGCCACCGCCGTCGCGGCCGCAGCCGCGCCATCCAGCAGGTCCTGCAGATGACGTTCGCCGTCCAGCCGGAAGGCCGAACTGCGCAGGCTGAATTGCAGCACCGCCCAGTGGAGACCGTCGGCCTGCAGCAGGCCGTCGCCATCCAGTGCCATGCCCGCAGCGGCGGCCTGTGCCTGCCACCACTGCGGCCAGAGTCCCAGCGGATCGTTGCGCCACTCGGTGAGTCGGGGAGCGCCCATCGGTCCGTACAACGCGGCCAGTGCGGACTCAGCCAATGCGTCCGGCGACGTCTGTGCGAGCGTGTCGCGCTGCGTCGGTGTCAGCAGCCGGTCGCGGTACGGCGCGAGCGTGTCGCGCGCCTGGGCGAACCAGTCCTCCGGCGATCCCGTGGCCGCCAGCATCGCCCGCGCTGCCGGCCTCGACAGCGCGGTCTCGAAAGCGTGTCGCGCCTTCAGTGCCTGCTCGGCATCGCCGGCGCCGAGCATGACGACGACGTCGCGCGAACTGTTCTCGGCGATGCGCCGGGTGGCGTCGGCTACCGTCGCGTCGCCCGCTTCCTGCGGCAGCAAGGCCAGTACATCGCTGTCGATGCGCGGCGACTGCCAGAATCGCGCCTGGTGCCAGGCCACACCCGCCAGCACCAGCAACCACGCGAGCGCCAGCCACCGCCAGCCACGCAGCGGATGGCCGGGTGCCGCGGGAAGTGCGGGATCACTCAAAACGGGCCGCCTCGTCGCGCGACAGGGACGCAGGCGCTTCGCTCATGCCGCTGAAGCGCAGGCGGGTGAGGTCGCCGTTGGCTTCACGCAACTCGACGTCCCGCACATAGCGATCGCCCGACAGCCGCACCGAGGTGAACGCCTGCGCCAGCTGCCGCGAGCGCGGCATCAGCGTCATCTTCCAGCCGCTGGCCGCGGGCTCGCCCTTCACGTCGAAGGTGGACGTCAGCGCCTTCATGTCGCCGCTCATCAACGCGAACATCATCGCGTTGACGCTACGCAGCCCGGGCTGTTGTTTGCCGTCCACTTCCACCCGGCGGCTGCCGTCGCGTTGGCGGCTGAGGATGCGGTCCTGGGTGACGACGATCTCGGACGGGAACGGCGCGGTCGTGGACCACAGCACGCCCTTGTCGCGGGCGAGCAGGAAACGGCCGTTCGAGCGCAAAGGATTCTTGAACCCGGCGACCTGCTTCTCCTGGGTGAACTCGCCGCGCAACACCGGTACCTGCGCCACCTGGGCGCGCACCTGGGCCAACGGATCGGCCGCTGCCACCGGCGGCACGACACTTCCCATCACGACGGCCAGCAACAGCGCGGACAGCAATGCGTGGATCTTCTTCATGGCGCCCCGACTCCCAGCCGTTCCCACAGGACAGGCGGGCACTGATAGCGCATCTCGCCTGAAGCGGCGTCGACCGCCACCTGGATCGTGTGCGCGCGGGTCAGCACGTCGCCGGTGCCCGCATCGCGGATCTCGTAGTCCATCTTCAGGCGGCTCTCCCACTCGCTGATGCGCGCCGCGACCACCAGCGGCTGCGCGTACAGCAGCGGGCGGATGTACTTCACGCGCGTGTCGACGATCGGCCACAGGTAGCCGGACGCCTGCATCTGCGGATAGTCGTAGTCGAACCGCTGCAGCAGCGCGCAGCGGGCGATTTCCAGGTACTTGAAGTAGTGACCGTGCCAGACGACCTGCATGGCGTCGCAGTCGTGGAACGCCGGGCTGAGCCGGATCTCGATCGCCAGGTCGTCGCGTTGGTCAATCGACATAGACATCCCAGCGTTCGCCACGGATATCGACCAGCAGCTGGCGCAACTCGCCATCGAGCGCGCGGTCTTCTTCGACCAGCGCGATGCGCTGCTGCAGGTCGGCGTACATCGCCGCCGGCCCGTCGCGCAGCGTGGACTGCAGCCCGACGCGCTCGCGCAGGGCCAGCGCCTGGCGTGCGGCGATCAGCATGCCGGCGACCACCTGCTCGGTCAGTTCGATCACGCGCAGGCAGTCGCGCGCGGCGATCGTGCCCATGCTGACCTTGTCCTGGTTGTGGCATTCGGTGGACCGGGAGAACACCGAGGCCGGCATCGTCAGCTTCAAGGCCTCCGCCGTCCATGCCGACACGCTGATCTGCAGCGCCTTCAGGCCGTGGTTGATCGCGGCGCGGGGTCCGGTGGCGCCGGACAGGTTGGCTGGCAGACCATGGTTGTAGCGGGCGTCGACGATCAGGGCGAGCTGCCGGTCCAGCAGGTCGGCGACGTTGGCGACCGTGTTCTTCAGCGAATCCATCGCGAACGCGATATGCCCGCCGTAGAAATGGCCGCCGTGGAGGATCTGCTCGCGCTCGGGATCGATCAGCGGATTGTCGTTGGCGCTGTTGAGCTCGGTCTCGATCAGCTGGCGCAGAAACGGCAGTGCATCTTCCAGCACGCCGATGACATGCGGTGCGCAGCGCAGCGAATAGCGGTCCTGCAGGCGCTGCTCGTTGCGTGGCGGGCGGTCGCTGTGCAGGTCCTCGCGCAGGCGCTGCGCGACCCGCGACTGGCCGGGATGCGGCTTGGCGGCGAACAGCACGGCGTCGAAGTGGTGCGCGTTGCCATCGGCGGCCAGGACATTGAACGCGGTCAGGCGCGTCGCCAGGCGCGACAGGTACTCCGCGCGATGGAAGGCCAGGCAGGCCAGCGCGGTCATCACGGCGGTGCCGTTCATGATCGCCAGGCCCTCCTTCGGGCGCAGGGTCAGCGGCGTCATGCCGATCTCGGCGAGCGCCTCGCGTGCGGGGCGCTGGCGACCGTCGTGCATGACCTCGCGCTCGCCACACAGCACCGCGGCCACGTAGGACAGCGGTGTCAGGTCGCCACTGGCGCCGACCGAGCCTTCTGCGGGAATCAGCGGCAACACGTCGTGACGCAACAGCGTCTCCAGGCCTTCCAACAGGGGCAGGCTGACCCCGGACATGCCGCGCACCAGCGACGCCAGGCGTGCCGCAAGTACCGCGCGCGTCTCGGTTTCGTCGAGGAAACGGCCCAGCCCGCAACCGTGGTAGGTGTACAGGTGATGCGGCAGCTCCGCGACCAGCGCCGGCGGAATGTTCACCGTGCAGGAATCGCCGTAGCCGGTGGTGACACCGTAGATGACGCCCTCTTCGTCCAGCAGCCGGCTCAGGAAGTCGGCACCGCGCGCGATCCGCGCACGGAAATCCGGATCGTCCGACAACACCGCGGGGACGCGCCGTTGCGCGAGCGCGACCACGTCCTCGATGCGCAGGGGGGTGTCGCCGAACACGGGCGCCACGGGTTCATTCATTGCGGGCGTCATGCGGTACCTGATCCCAGAAGGGGTAGAAGTTGAACCAGTCGTACGGAGACAGGCGGACCTGCCGCTCCATCCACGCCGAGAACTGCGCAGCGTAGCCGGCCAGGGCGGCGTCGCGCGAGCCGCGCGGCAGCGTGATGCGTTCGGCGAAGGCGTCGAACTGCACGGCGTAACCATCGCCTTCGTGCAGGCACGCCATCGTGAAGACCGGGCAGCGCAGCGCGGCGCCCAGCACGTAGGCCCCGATCGGGAATGGCGCCTCGTGGCCGAGGAACGTCGCGGTCACGCTGCGTCCGCCGCGCAGCGGGACGCGGTCGCCGGCGATGGCGACGAACTCGCCGCGCGCCACGCGCTCGGCCAGCTTCACCGCGTCGGCCGGTCCCAGGTCGGTGACCTGCAGCAGTTCGACCCGCGTCGTTTCGTCGAGGCGGCGCATCATCCGGTTGAAGCGTTCGGCGTGCGCCGTATGCACCAGCGCGGTCAGCCGCAACCCCGGCACCTGTTCTGCCAGCACCTGGCACAGCTCCAGGCAACCCAGGTGCGCCGTGACGATCAGCCCCCCCTGCCCCGATCGCACGCGTGCCAGCACGCCCTTGCGTTCCAGGCGCACCTTGTCGACCGGATAGCGCTGGCCCAGGGCGAGGATCTTGTCGAGCATCGTCTCGGCGAACATCGCGAAGTGGTGCAGGCTCTGCCGCATGCCGGGACGCGCGGCAGGCGTCCCCTGGTGATCGTGCGCACGCTGCAGGTACTGCAGCGACGCGCGCCGTGCGGTGCCGTTGAGCAGCCAGTGCACGAACACGACCGGGTACACGCAGATGCGGAACGGCCAGCGCCCCAGCCAGCGATGCACGGCGCACAACAGCAGGATGCCGCGCACCGAGGTGGATTCGCCGAGGTCGGCCCAGTGCTCGCTGCGTCCGCTCATGCGGGCGTTGCCGGTGCACGGCGCGCCAGCAGGCGCGGCAGCCGGCGCAACATGCCGAAGAACAGGCGCGTGTGCATGCGGCTGATGCGCACGTTGTCGCGCCAGACATCGAAGTGCGACACGCCATCGAGGGGGTACGTCACGCGCGTCGGCAGGTTGCGTACGACGACGCCCCGCCAGAACAGGCGCACCAGCACTTCGACGTCGAAGTCCATCCGCCGCCCGATGGTTTCCTCGCGCATCAGGCGCAGCACCGGCGGCAGCGGATACACGCGGAAGCCGCACATCGAGTCGCGGATGGCGAAGGACAGCGTGTTGATCCACACCCACACGTGGGTGAGGTAGCGGCCGTAGAGCCGGCCCTTCGGCACGCTTTCGTCGTACAGCGGCACACCGCAGATGACATCCGCCGGATGGGCCTGCGATGCGGCGAGGAACCGCGGGATGTCGGCGGGATCGTGTTGCCCGTCCGCATCGATCTGCAGGACATGGGTATGGCCATGGTCTCCCGCATCGCGGAAGCCGGCCAGCACCGCCCCGCCCTTGCCCTGGTTCACCGGCAGGCGCAGCAACCGCACCTGCGGCGCGTGCAGCGCAGCCAGCCGGTCCAGTTCGCGCGCGCACGCGTTACTCGAACCATCGTCGACCAGCAGGCAGGACGCGTCGGCTTTCACTACGCCCTCCACCATCATGGCGATGGCGTGTTCGTGGTCGAACACCGGGATCACCACCAGGGGGCGGAAGGCGTCCGGCATCGGCAGGGACTCATTCGCCATCGGCGAACACCACGCGCCCGCTCGCGTGGGCTCCATGCACGGAGGTGTAGCGGAATACCAGCGTGCCCCGCTCCGCCTGCCAGTCCAGCTCCAGGCGGATCTGATCGCCGGGGCGCGCCACCCGCTGGAACTTCAGCGCCTCCATGCGCAGGAAGCGTGGCGGCATGGTGAACACCTCGCGAGCCAGCTGCACCGCCCAGTCGAGCTGGGCGACGCCGGGCAGGATCGCGGCCTGGGCGAAGTGTCCATCGAACACGGCCAGCGATGCGTCCAGGTTCAGCTCGGCCTGCGCCCGCCCGGTCTCGCGCAGCGTCCAGCGCGCCTCGGGGCGCTCGGGCCGGAACAGGGCCGTCAGGCCGGCTTCGGTCACCTTGCCTTGGGCGTTGATCGGCAACGCCGTCGTGAAGCGCCAGCGGCGCGGGCGCGTCACCGCATCCTGCGTCGCCGCGAGATGCCGCGACAATGCCTGCGACAACGCACGCCGCGCTCCGGCATCGACCGGCACGGGCACGCCGTCGGCCATCGCCACGACGGCCGCCAGCGCGCTGCGGGCACCATCGAGCAACAGCACGCGCGCCTCCTTCACCGCGGCATGCGCCCGGATCTGGCGTTCGAGTGCATCCAGCGAGACGCGCCGCTCCTCCACCTTCACCACGCGGTCGGCGCGGCCCAGCAGGCGGAACCCGCCGGCCTCATCGGACTCCGCGCGATCCTGGCTGCGCCACCACGCCTCCGTGGGGAGGTGCGGCGAATGCACTTCCAGTACGCCGTCATCGATGCGCCAGTCGACGCCGGGCAGCGGCCGCCAGGTCGGCCGTTCCGTGTCCCAGCGGCGCCAGGCGATGCCGCCGGTCTCGCTGCTGCCGAGGATCTCGGTGGGCGGTACGCCGAGCAGGAGAGCGGCGTCATGTGCGGCCTCGGCAGGCAGCGCACCGCCGGAAGAAAACACGGCGCGCAGCCTGCCGTGCAGCGACGCCCACGACAGCTGCGCCGGCAGCCGCTTCAGGTGGGCGGGACTGGCGACCAGCACGGTCTCTTGTCCGCCCATCGCCGCCAGCAGGTCCTCGGGAAAGAACGCGCGCGGCACGATGGCGCGCCCGGCCGCCAGCGGCCACAGCACCCGGAACAGCAAACCGTAGATGTGCTGGTGCGAGACGGTGCCGTGTACCGCCACGCCCTCCAGGCCGCCGCCGAGCGCCGCTTCCAGCGCATGCGCTTCGGCATCGAGCTGGCGCAGCCGCTTCTCGATGGCGACGGGCTCGCCGGTACTGCCCGAGGTGAACACGACCAGGCGCGTGGCGTCCGCATCGAGCGGTTCCACCCCGGCGTCGATGTCCGCCGCGTCGTCGGGCGACGGCATGTCGCTCTTGATCCAGTCGCCGGCAAAGCCGTGCACGTGCGTCCGCAGGCGCGCCTGGGTGCCGCTCAGCGCATCGCCGGGCAGCACCACGGTCTTGCCGGCATGCCAGGCACCGTAAAGCGCAGCGGCAAAGCGCGCGGCGTCGTCGAAGTGGAGCGCCCAGGCTTGGCCGGCACGCGCCCGGAAACTCGCCCGCCAGCGCAGCACGTCGCGGTGGAACCCGGCATGGTCCGAGGCGGCCCCGTACGCAGACACGAACACGCGACCAGGCAACGGCTGCACGGCGACGTCGGCGAGCGCTCGCCACTCAGCCATGCCGGTACCCCGCCTTCACCCGCTGGCGCACCAGCCATTCGGCGCCGAACAGCAGGCCGATCAGTCCATAGGCGATCAGACCGTTGTAGAGCGCCCACGCGCGATCCGACATCCACAGCGCCGTGAGCAGCGCGAGCGCGCCATTGAACACGAAGAAGCAGCACCACACCTGGGTGACCCGGCGCGTATAGGCCACGCCGGCGGGCGGCAGGTCGGGTTCGGTCAGCCGCGCGATGCGTTCCACCGCCGACGGCGGGAAGAACAGGCTGGTCGCGAACACCCCCAGCATCACCGCATTGATCAGCGCCGGATAAAGCTTCAGCGGCAACGCTTCGTTGAACGCCGTGGCCAGCGCCGCGAGAAGCGCGGCGCCTGCGGCGGCAACCAGCCAGATGGCCTGCCGGGTGGCGATGGCGCGCAGCACGGCGAGCACCAGCAACAGCACCGCGAGCCAGCGCGGCTCGAAGCGGCCCATCGCCCAGTACACGACCAGCGGGTACGCCACCGACAACGCCACGAAGATGGCCGCGCCTATGCGGGACACGGGAACGCCGCCGGCGCTCAGGCGGCTTGGTCGCGGATCAGGCCGTACAGCACGTCCACGATGTCCTGCACCGTGCGCACCGACTTGAACGCATCCGGCTGCAGGCTGCGCCCGAGCAGCGGCTTGAGCTGCACGATCAGGTCCACCGCATCGATGCTGTCGATGTCGAGGTCGTCGTAGAGCCGGGCCTCGGGCGTGATGCGCGCGGGCTCGATCTCGAAGCTGTCATGCAGGATCGTGACGATCCGGTCGAAAAGTTCGTTCTTGGTCATCTTGCCAGTCCTGCCTGCCCCTGCTCAGGCCTTGCCCTGCGAGGCGACGAAATCCGCCAGCGAACGCACGCTGGCGAAATGCCGGCGGGTTTCCTGGGAGTCGGCGGAGAGCGCCACGCCGTAACGCTTCTGCAGCGCCAGGCCCAGCTCGAGCGCGTCGATCGAATCCAGGCCCAGCCCTTCGACGAACAGGGGCGCGCCGGTATCGATGTCGTCCGGGGAGATGTCCTCCAGTGACAGCGACGAAATGATCAATTCCTTGATCTCGTGCTCAAGTGCCTGCACGCGATGGATCTCCCGCAAAGCCGGCGCGGACGGCGGCGATGCAGTCCTCCACCAGCCCGGCGCCGTCGTCGTTCGTCACGTAACCGGCGGCCCGCACGGGGCCGCGCATGAACGGGTTGCGCGCCACTGCGGACTTCACCACGCAGTCGGCATTCGGTAACAGGGACACCAGCAGCACCACGTCGATCAACGTCGGATGGTTGGCCAACACCAGCAGGCCGTCGCGCGCCAGGCGCTCCCGCCCGCGGATCTCGTACGTCATCAGGCCCAGGCGGCGCATGAACTCGACATGCGCCGCGAAGCTGCGCTGCACGATGCGCCGGGACCAGCGCTGCCGGCGTCGGGGATTCCGCACCAGCCACAGGAGCGGCGGCAGGACGAAGAGGCCGAGGACCAGCCCTCCTGCGCCGAATGCCAGGAAGCTCAGCCCGGTGCCGACGACACGCCACGCATGATCCAAGCGGTCACGCATCGCGTGTCCACTGCCACACCGTTCCGTCGCAGCGCCAGCGCAACGACGCGTCGCCGGACAGGAAGAAGCGCAACACGTCCAGGCCGTGCGGTAGTGCAGTGGCCTCCGTGCTGTCCGCACTCGCGTCTGCGTCCCACGTCAGCGCCAGGGCCGGCATGGATCCGGTAGCCGGCCCGATCCGCCAGCACCACGCGAAGCCCGCATCGGGCTCGTCTGCGAAACCGGCATAGATCCCTGGCAGTGGTGCGTCGTAGACGACAAGCAGCACTTCAGGCGCGCCGTCGGCCAGCAGTGTCGCCGCTTCGACGCAGGCGGTTTCCACCGTCGCGATGCCGCCAGCCAGCGCGATGTAGTTGCCTCGCTCGTGGCGCAGGATCGAGTAGAGCGCGGCGATCGCGTTGTGCACCGACAGGCCGAACGTGGTGGGCGAAGGCGGCTGGTCCGTCGCCAGGGCTTCCAGCAATTCCATCGAACGCGCCACATCGCCATGACGCGAAGCGAACACCAAGGGCACACCGCTGTCCTGCGCCTGCTGGCACCAGAACGCGGTCTGGATCGCCATGCGCCCGAGTCGCTCGATGCGGCGTCGCTGCATGGCCGGCACCTCGGCCAGTGCAGGCGTATCGTCACCCGCCGGCACCCAGGGCGCGGCGGCCCAGGCGCGCCACGCATCGTGATCCACCAACCCCGGCGCCCACGCAGACCACGCGTTCACTGAAAAACCGATCATGTACTGTGCGTCGCCTTGCCGATGCCGGAGCAGCCTATTTCAACCTGCATGCCCCGCCGTTCGCCAGCCGTGAAATTTTTTCGTGGCGGATGCTTGCGCATCGGAAATAGCCTAAGTATTATTCCGCTCCTGCCAGCACGTGGGGCCATAGCTCAGCTGGGAGAGCGCCTGCATGGCATGCAGGAGGTCGGCGGTTCGATCCCGCCTGGCTCCACCACTTCCGGACAATAGGCAGTCCGGAAAGAAAATCTGGCGACAACTTTCGTGCGTCCCCATCGTCTAGAGGCCTAGGACATTACCCTTTCACGGTAGCGACCGGGGTTCGAATCCCCGTGGGGACGCCAATTCTTCAAGGCCCGGGAAACCGGGCCTTTTTTTGTCCGACGCCAGACCGATGGATTTGCTTCCGTGGGAAGTCCGCCCAACTGCGCGTCAGGCGACGTCGCGCGCGGTACTCGTCGGACGCAGGGTGGCGACGCCATGCCCTTGCTCGGCGAGATATTCGAGCCACTTGCCGAGAAACGTGTTCATGCGCATGCGATGGCTGATCACTTCCGCCGGTGGCGGATACAGGCCGATCACGTCCTGCCAGCGCTTGCCGACATAGCAGTGCGTCGCTTCCGCCTGGTGCGCGTCGCGATAGAGGCGCACGAACGCGGAGGGGTCCGGCTCGCCGGTCAACGGATCGCAGATGTCGTAGGTCAGGCGCAGTTCCACCGTGTAGCGGTGCGTCTCGATGACGTCCAGCCGCAGGTCCAGTCCGTCGCCGATGCTCGACAGGTACGTACCCACCTGCAGATGCTCCGGCGCGAACAGGCGCGTGAGGCGCGCGTGGTTCTCCGCGTACAGCGCCATCAGCCAGCCGAAACGGCCCAGCCGGGGGATGCGCGCGGTACGTGCGAGAGCCTGTGACATGAGCCGATCCTACACGCCGGATCCCCGTCGCGGCAGCATTGACGTGCCGCCGCGTGCGGCCTAAGTTAAGGATTCCCGGCGCGCCTTTCTTCCGCCTGCCGCGCGGGCCCCGCCGCTCAGTACATTTCCCGCTGCAGGCCCAGCGTGGACAGCACCTTGCTGGAGATTTCCTCGATCGACTTGTTGGTCGTGCTGAGGGTCGGCAGGCGCTCGACCTGGAACATCGCCTCGGCCGCGGCGACCTCGCGCTTGCAGGTCTCCATCTTCGCGTAGCCGGAATTCGGGCGGCGCTCCTGCCGGATCTGGTGCAGGCGCTCGGGATCGATGGTCAGTGCGAACAGCTTGCGCCGGTAAGGACGCAGGCGCGCCGGCAGCCGGTCGGTTTCCAGATCGCCATCGGTCAACGGATAGTTGGCCGCGCGGATGCCGTAATGCAGCGCCAGGTAGACGCAGGTCGGCGTCTTGCCCGCGCGCGATACCGCCACCAGGATCACGTCCGCCTCGTCGTAGTTCACCGCCATGCCGTCGTCGTGCGTCAGCGCGAAGTTCATCGCGTTGATACGGCGATGGTAGGTCTCGAAATCGACCAGGCCGTGCGCCTGGCCCACCCGCGATTGCCGCTGCTCGCCCAGCTCACGCTCCAGCGGCTCGATGAACGGCGCGAAGACATCCAGCATCAGTGCCCCGCTTTCGGCGATCAGCGCGCTCAATCCCGGGTCGACGCAGGAACTCACCACGATCGGGCGCGCGCCGAGCCGTTCGCCCGTCCTGCGGATGCGGTCCGCGGCATCCCGCGCCTTCTCCTCGTCGTCGACGAACGACAGCCGGTCGGTCTGGAAGCGCATGCCGGCGAACTGGGTCAGCAGGCTGTGGCCGATGGTCTCGGCGGTAATACCGGTTCCATCTGAAACATAAAACACCGGGCGCAGCTCAGACATGTCCGCCCCTTCCCCGCTTCACCATGGAAACCCCCGTCAGATCAAGCTTGTCTGCAATTGGTATGCACTGCATCATATCGCTTCTTTCCCCATGGACACGGCACCCCACGCCGATGGTCATCGGCATGGCGCGGCCTGCTTCGGAGCATTGCGCTTGAACGAGAACATCCTGTGGTTGCACGAACTGCGCCTGGCCGACCTGGCCCGCGTCGGCGGCAAGAATTCGTCGCTCGGCGAAATGATCGGCCACCTGGCCAACCTGGGGGTGTCGGTCCCGGGAGGCTATGCGACCACGGCGGAGGCCTTCAAGGCCTTCATCGCGCACAACGACCTGTCCACGCGCATCTTCGACAAGCTGGCGACGCTGGATGTCGAGGACGTGCCGGCCCTCACCGCAGCCGGAAGGGAAATCCGCAGCTGGGTGATCGACGCGCCGCTGCAGCCGGATCTGGATGCGGACATCCGTGCCGCATACGCCAAGCTCTCGGCCGACAACGGCGGCGGTGACATCGCGGTCGCCGTGCGCTCTTCCGCCACCGCCGAAGACCTGCCCGACGCCTCGTTCGCGGGCCAGCAGGAAACCTTCCTCAACGTCACCGGCGCCGACGATGTCGTGCACAAGGTGAAGGAGGTCTTCGCGAGCCTCTACAACGACCGTGCCATCGCCTATCGCGTGCACCACGGCTTCAAGCACGAGGACGTGTTCCTCTCCGCCGGCGTGCAGCTGATGGTGCGCTCCGGCGTCGGCGCGTCCGGCGTGCTGTTCACGCTGGACACCGAGTCCGGCTTCCGCGACGTCGTGTTCGTTACCTCCAGCTTCGGCCTGGGCGAAATGGTCGTGCAGGGCGCGGTGAACCCGGACGAGTTCTACGTCTACAAGCCCACGCTGAAGCAGGGCAAGCCGGCGATCCTTCGCCGTGCGCTGGGCAGCAAGGCGCTGCGGATGGTGTATTCGGACGTGCCCGGCGAGCGCGTGCGTACCGAGGACACCCCGGCGAACCTGCGTGCCACCTTCTCCATCACCGACGAGGACGTGCACGAGTTGTCGAAGCAGGCGCTGGTCATCGAACAGCACTACGGCCGCCCGATGGACATCGAGTGGGCGAAGGACGGCGTGACCGGCAAGCTGTTCATCGTGCAGGCGCGCCCGGAAACCGTGAAGTCGCGCGCCAAGGCCACGCAGATCGAACGCTACGCGCTGGAGAAGCGCGGCGAGGTGATCGCGGAAGGCCGCGCCATCGGCCAGAAGATCGGCAGCGGCGTCGCCCGCGTAGTGCGCACACTGGACGACATGAGTCGCGTGCAGCCCGGCGACGTGCTGGTCGCCGACATGACCGACCCCGACTGGGAGCCGGTGATGAAGCGCGCCAGCGCTATCGTCACCAATCGCGGCGGCCGCACCTGCCACGCGGCCATCATCGCGCGCGAGCTGGGCGTGCCCGCCGTGGTCGGTACCGGCAATGCACTGGACCTGATCGAGGACGGCGTCGAGGTCACCGTCAGTTGCGCCGAAGGCGACACCGGCTTCATCTATGCCGGCGCCCTGCCCTTCGAACGCACGACGACCGACCTGGCCGCCATGCCGCCGGCACCGTTGAAGATCATGATGAACGTGGCCAACCCGGAGCGCGCATTCGACTTCGGCCAGCTGCCGAACGCCGGCATCGGCCTGGCGCGTCTGGAGATGATCATCGCCAGCCATATCGGCGTGCATCCGCTGGCGTTGCTGGAATACGACCGCCAGGACCTCGACGTTCGCAAGAAGATCGACGCCAAGACCGCCGGCTATGCCGATCCGGTCAGCTTCTACGTGGACCGCTTGGCGGAAGGCATCGCGACGATCACCGCATCGGTCGCACCGCACCCGGTGATCGTGCGCCTGTCGGACTTCAAGTCGAACGAGTACGCCAACCTGATCGGCGGCACGCGTTACGAACCGCACGAAGAGAACCCGATGATCGGCTTCCGCGGCGCCAGCCGTTACGTCGACCCGTCGTTCGAGCCGGCGTTCGCACTGGAATGCCAGGCCGTCCGCCGCGTGCGCGA
The DNA here is from genome assembly GCF_058793715.1 of Pseudoxanthomonas sp. GW835-FHT14C01. Taxonomy (NCBI): domain Bacteria; kingdom Pseudomonadati; phylum Pseudomonadota; class Gammaproteobacteria; order Lysobacterales; family Lysobacteraceae; genus Pseudoxanthomonas; species Pseudoxanthomonas sp. GW835-FHT14C01. The sequence goes on along the minus strand of NZ_JBXAGB010000005.1, from coordinate 157,880 downwards.
CGAGATGGGCCTGGACAACCTGTGGGTCATGATCCCGTTCGTCCGTACGCTGGAGGAAGGTCGCAAGGTCATCGAAGTCCTGTCGAAGCATGGCCTGCGCCAGGGCGAGAACGGCCTGAAGATCATCATGATGTGCGAAGTGCCGTCGAACGCGCTGCTCGCCGAGGAATTCCTCGACATCTTCGACGGTTTCTCGATCGGCTCCAACGACCTGACCCAGCTGACGCTGGGCCTGGATCGCGACTCCAGCATCGTGGCCAACCTGTTCGACGAGCGGAACCCCGCGGTCAAGAAGATGCTGTCGATGGCCATCAAGGCGGCCCGTGCCAAGGGCAAGTACGTCGGCATCTGCGGTCAGGGCCCGAGCGACCACCCGGACCTCGCCGAATGGCTGATGGCCGAGGGCATCGAGTCGGTCTCGCTGAATCCCGATACGGTGGTCGACACCTGGCTTCGCCTGGCGAAAACCAAGGCGGGCTGATGGCGCCTCGGCGCTTTCACGCTGACGCGGTTACCATGCGCCTGCAAACCCGGCACGCCCCTTGATGGGGCGTGCTGCATTTCAGGAGTCTCCATGCCCACATCCTCCGCAACGGCCACCGCCACCGCACCTGCCCTCACCGACATTCCGACCGAACCGGCCGCGCTGATGCGCGAGCTGCGCGGCATCGACTGGCTGCAGTTGCTGGAAACCTGGGGGTTGAAGCTGCTTGCCGCGGTCGTCATCTTCCTGGCCGGCATGTGGCTGGCGAAACGGCTGAGCGCGGGACTGGAGCGCGTGCTCGGCCGCACGCATGCCGACGCCACACTGGGCGGCTTCCTGCGCCGGACGAGCTACGCCGCGATGATGGTGCTGGTGATCATCACCGCACTCACCTCGCTGGGCGTGAATCCTACGTCGATGCTCGCCGTGCTCGGTGCCGCCGGCCTCGCCGTCGGCCTGGCGCTGAAGGACTCGCTGTCGAACATCGCCTCGGGCGTGATGCTGATCGTGCTGCGGCCGTTCCGCGACGGCGACTTCGTGCAGGCGGCCGGGCTGGAGGGCATCATCGAGGAGGTTCGCATCTTCCAGACGCGCATGCGCACCGTCGACAACCGCCTGATCGTGCTACCCAACAGCCTGATCACCACCGCGCCGATCATCAACTTCACCGCCAAACCGCAGCGCCGCATCGATATCCCGGTCGGCGTGGGCTACGACGACGACCTCAAGCGCGCCAAGCAGATCCTGCTGAAGATCGCACAGGACCACCCGCACGTGCTGCCGGAACCGGCACCCAGCGTCATCGTGTCCAAGTTGAGCGAAAGCAGCGTCGACCTGATCCTGCTGGCGTGGAGCAAGACCAAGGATTTCGGCGAGACCAAGAGCGACCTGACCGAAGCGGTGCGCACTGAGATCATCGGCAACGGTCTCAACATTCCGTACCCGCAGCGCGACCTGCACGTGTACCACCACAACAGCGACGGCACGCCGCTGACCGATATCATCGCCAAGGGCGTCGCCGACGACGGCGACGTGGCGAAACCGGCGGTGTAGAGCCGAGCCTGCTCGGCTACATGGGCAACAAGCCGAGCAAGCCCGGCTCCACGCATCATTCGGCGAGCGCCGCCATGTGCTTGCGGTAGTGGCGCAGCTCCTCGATGGAATCGCGTACGTCGCTCAGCGCGGTATGGCTGGCCTGCTTGCGCACCCCGTCCAGCACCTGCGGCGCCCAGCGGCGCGCGAGCTCCTTCAATGTGCTGACGTCGAGGTTGCGGTAGTGGAAGTACTTTTCCAGTCGCGGCATCAGCCGATGCAGGAAGCGCCGGTCTTGGCAGATCGAGTTGCCGCACATCGGCGACGCGCCCGCCGGCAGCCATTCGTTGAGGAACGCGACCGTCTGCGCCTCGGCCTGGCCCAGCGACACCCGGCTTTCCACCACCCGCTTCCACAGGCCCGAGCGGCCATGCTGGTTGCGGTTCCAGTCGTCCATCGCTTCCAGCACCGACACCGGGTGCGCGATGGCGAACTCGGGACCCTCGGCCAATACGTTCAACTTCGAATCGGTGACCACCGTGGCGATCTCCAGGATCGAGTCGCGGTCGGTATCCAGCCCCGTCATTTCCAGGTCGATCCAGATCAGGCGGTCGGTATTCGCGTTGTTCGAGGCCATGCAGCGATCCATTTCAGGAAGAAGGTCCGGCCGTTCCACACCGGGAATGCGGACCTGCCGCATCGTGTCATGATAACGCAGACCATCCCGGCGACCGGCCCATGAACCCTTCCACCGATCACGCCGTACTCACCGCCATGCTCGCGCCAGCCTTCTTCCTGACGGCCACGGCCTCGCTCCTGCTCTCGGCGAACAACCGGCTGGCGCGCATCATCGATCGTGCGCGTACCCTGCTGCGCGAGCTCGCAGAATCCGATGACGAAGCCGACCGCAGCCTGCTGGAGAAGCGCATCGCGCTGCAGCGTCTGCGCAGCTTGATCATCCTGCGGGCCGGCCAATTGCTGTACGCGGCGATCAGCTGCTTCGTGGGCACCAGCCTCGCGGTGGCGGTGGACACGTTCACCGGCCACAGGCTCGGATCCCTGCCCACGTGGCTGGCCGCGCTCGGCGTGGTGGCGATGCTCGCCGCGAGCCTGCTGCTGGCGCGGGAGTCGACGCTGGCGGTCACCGCGATCAACGAGGAAATGGACCACCGCAAGGTGAAGCGGAAGTTCCCGACCCCCTAGACCAGCGGCCGCCCGCGCTTGGCGCGGAAGTAGTTGGTCAGTCGGCGGCCGGCTTCTTCGCCCAGCACGCCACCGACGACCTCGATGCGATGGTTGTGGCGCGGATCCGCGACCAGATCGAACACGCTGCCGCAGGCGCCCGTCTTGGGGTCGGACGCGCCATACACGACGCGCGCGACACGCGCGTGCACCAGCGCCATCGCGCACATCGCGCAGGGCTCCAGCGTGACGTACAGCGTGCTGCCGACCAGCCGGTGGTTGCCCAGCGCCCTGCCCGCCTCGCGCATCGCCACGATCTCGGCATGCGCGCTGGGATCATGATCGAGGATGTTGCGGTTCCAACCCTCGCCGAGGACGCGGCCATCGGCACCGACGAGCACCGCACCCACCGGGATCTCGTCGAATTCGCGTTCGGCCCGATCGGCCAGCGCGAAGGCGTGGCGCATCCAGGATGCGTCGTCGCGCGCATCGGGCACGTCATCGGGGGGCATCGTGCTCATCCGGCGGATGCGCGCCGCACCAGCGCCTGCAGCGTGGCGCGCGTGGGCGCGAAGAACGTGCCTCCCGTCCTGGCCACCGAGAAATCCAGCAGCCGGTCGTAGGCCCCCGGCGGGTCGCCCACGTACATGCGCTGCAGCATCTTCTCGACGACCCACAGGTGACGCGAGTAACCGATGAAGTACGTCCCGTACTCGTCCTGGCCCGGACGTCCGAACGGCATGTTGTCGCGCAGGATGTCGTGCTCGTTGCCCTCCGCATCGACGATCGTCGCCAGGGACTTGTGCGACTTCCGCGGGGCGTCGTCATCGTCGATCTCGACGTTGTCCGCCTTGGTGCGTCCGATGATCGCCTCCTGCACATCGGTCGGCACCCTGGACCAGGCCGCCAGGTCGTGCAGGTACTTCTGCACCACGACATAGCTGCCACCGCGATACGCTGCGTCCTCGGCGCCGACCAGGGCGGAGGCCGGCAGATCGATCCCGGTCGGGTTGGCCGTGCCGTCCACGAAACCCAGCAGGTCGCGCGCGTCGAAATAGCGGAAACCGCTCACCTCGTCGACGACGTCGACGGCACCGCGCAGCGCGTCCAGCAGCAAGCGCTCGAATTCGAAGCAGAGGTCCTGCCGCTCGGCACGGATATGGAACAGCAGGTCGCCGGGCGTGGACGGCGCAGTGTGTGCCGCACCCTGGATGGCCTGGAAGGTCGTCAGTTCCACGGGTCTTCGCGTGTCGTCCAGGCGATCCCACAGGCGGCGGCCGATGCCGGCGATGCAGGACAGACGTGCGGACAGATCGCGGAACCCCACGGTCTTGACCAGATCGTCCAGTCCGTCCAGCGCCGTGCAGACCCGGGCCAGCGCGGACGCCTCCGGGTTGACGGTCACCACCAGGAACACCGCCGCCTGCGACAGCGGCGCATCGATGCTCTGCGGATCGATCGGCACGCGGTCCCAACTCTGCTCGGACATCGACTGCTCCCCTCTCATGACGCCGGGCGCATCCGCTCGCTGGAGCGGAGCCTGGCGCTATCCTCGACCCTTCACTCCCACTCGATCGTCGCCGGCGGTTTGCCGGAGATGTCGTAGACCACGCGCGAGACGCCGCGCAGCTCGTTGATGATGCGATTGCTGACGGTACCGAGGAACTCGTACGGCAGGTGCGCCCAGTGTGCGGTCATGAAGTCGATCGTCTCCACCGCACGCAATGCGATGACCCATTCGTACGCACGCGCGTCGCCGACCACGCCCACCGACTTGACCGGGAGGAACACCGCGAACGCCTGCGAGGTCCTGTCGTACAGGTCGGCCTTGCGCAGTTCGTCGATGAAGATCGCGTCGGCCTTGGCCAGCAGCTCGGCGTACTCGGGCTTCACTTCGCCCAGGATGCGTACGCCCAGGCCGGGGCCCGGGAACGGATGACGGTAGACCATCGTGCGCGGCAGGCCGAGTTCGACGCCGAGGCGGCGCACTTCGTCCTTGAACAGCTCACGCAGCGGCTCGACCAGACCCAGCTTCATGTGCTCCGGCAGGCCGCCGACGTTGTGGTGGCTCTTGATGACGTGCGCCTTGCCGGTCTTGCTGCCGGCGGACTCGATCACGTCCGGGTAGATCGTGCCCTGCGCCAGCCACTTGGCGTTCTTCCGCTTGTTCGATTCTTCCTCGAAGATCTCGACGAACAGGTTGCCGATGATCTTGCGCTTGGCTTCCGGGTCGGCGACGCCTTCCAGCGCGTTGAAATAGCGGTCGGCCGCGTTGACGCGCACGACCTTGACGCCCATGTGCTCGGCGAACATCGCCATTACCTGGTCGCCTTCCTGCCAGCGCAGCAGGCCGGTATCCACGAACACACAGGTCAGCTGGTCGCCGATGGCCTTGTGCAGCAGTGCGGCGACGACCGACGAATCGACGCCGCCGGACAGGCCGAGGATCACCTCGTCCGAACCGACCTGCTCGCGGACGCGGGCGATCTGGTCGTCGATGATGTTGGCCGCCGTCCACAGCGTCCTGCAGCCGCAGATGTCGGCGACGAAGCGGCGCAGCAGCGTCTGGCCCTGCTTGGTATGCGTCACTTCCGGATGGAACTGCACGCCGTACCACTGCTTCTCTTCCAGCGCCATCGCGGCGACCGGGATACGGTCGGTGGTGGCGGTGATGGTCCAGCCCGGTGGCGCCTTGGCGACATGGTCGCCATGGCTCATCCATACGTCGATGCGCGGCTCGCCCTGGTGGTCGCTCAGGCCGCCAAGCAGCGCGTCATGTGCGACGAGCTGCACTTCGGCATGGCCGAACTCGCGTGCATCGGCCGCTTCCGTCGCGCCGCCCAGCTGCGCGGCCAGGGTCTGCATGCCGTAGCAGATGCCGAGGATCGGCAGGCCGCTGTCGAACACCTGCTGCGGCGCGGCGGGGGCGCCGTGCTGCGTGGTGGATTCCGGGCCGCCCGACAGGATGATGCCCTTCGCGCCGAACTTCGCGATCTCCTCCGGGTCGTGGTCCCACGCCCAGATCTCGCAGTAGACGCCGATCTCGCGGATGCGGCGGGCGATCAGCTGCGTGTACTGCGCGCCGAAATCGAGGATGAGGATCTTGTCGGTGTGGATGTTGGTCATGAGCAAGGAGTGGGTGCAGAGGAGTGAGAAGTGAGTGGAAGCGGGAAGCCAAAAGCAGAAGAGGAGCTCCGGAGTTCCCTCACTCCTCACTCCTCTCCGCTCACTCCTGCCTCACCCCATCCGGTAATTCGGCGGCTCTTTGGTGATCTGCACGTCGTGCACGTGGCTTTCGCGCTGGCCGGCGCCGGTGATGACGACGAACTTCGGCTTGCTGCGCATGTCTTCGATGGTGGCGCAGCCCACGTAGCCCATCGTGGCGCGCAGGCCGCCGACCAGCTGGTGGATGATGCCGCCGACCGATCCGCGGTACGGCACGCGCCCTTCGATGCCTTCCGGCACCAGCTTGTCGGCGTCGCTGGCGTCCTGGAAGTAGCGATCCTTGGAACCCTTCTCCATCGCACCCAGGCTGCCCATGCCACGGTAGCTCTTGTAGCTGCGGCCCTGGAACAGTTCGACTTCGCCCGGGGCTTCCTCGGTGCCGGCGAACAGGCCGCCGATCATCACGGTGGATGCACCGGCAGCGATCGCCTTGCCGATGTCGCCCGAGTACCGGATGCCGCCGTCGGCGATCAGCGGGATGCGGTCCTGCAGCGCTTCGGCGACCATGTCGATCGCGGTGATCTGCGGCACGCCCACGCCGGCCACCATGCGGGTGGTGCAGATGGAGCCCGGACCCACGCCGACCTTCACCGCATCGGCACCGGCGTCCATCAGCGCCAGCGCGGCGTCGCCGGTGACGATGTTGCCGCCGATGACCTGCAGCGACGGGAAGCGCTTCTTGACCCAACTGACGCGGTCCAGCACGCCCTGCGAATGGCCGTGCGCGGTGTCGACGATGATCACGTCCACACCAGCGGCGACCAGCGCTTCGACGCGCTGGTCGGTGTCGCCACCGACGCCCACCGCGGCGCCGACGACCAGGCGGCTGGCGCTGTCCTTGGCGGCGTTGGGGTTGTCGGTCTTCTTCTGGATGTCCTTGACGGTGATCAGGCCGCGCAGGTCGAACGCGTCGTTGACCACCAGCACCTTCTCGATGCGGTGCTTGTGCAGCAACTGCAGCACTTCGCCGTCGCTGGCGCCTTCGCGCACGGTGACCAGGCGATCCTTCTTGGTCATGATGTGGCGGACCGGATCGTCGAGCTTGGTCTCGAAGCGCATGTCGCGGCTGGTGACGATGCCGACCAGCTGGCCGCCATCCACCACCGGCACGCCGGAGATGTTGCGGGCACGGGTGAGCTTGAGCACTTCGGCGATGGTGGTTTCGGGCCCGACGGTGAAGGGCTCCTTGATGACGCCGGCTTCGAACTTCTTGACCTTGGCCACTTCCGCGGCCTGCTGTTCGACGGTCAGGTTCTTGTGCAGGATGCCGATGCCGCCCAGCTGGGCCATGGCGATGGCAAGGCGGGCTTCCGTGACGGTATCCATCGCGGCCGAGACGATCGGCAGCTTCAGCCGCAGATCGCGCGTCAGGCGCGTTTCCAGGCTGACATCCTTGGGCAGGACGGTGGAATGGGCGGGGACGAGGGAGACGTCGTCGTACGTCAGTGCTTCAGCCTGGATGCGCAGCATCGGCGGGCCCGGGAAGTTGGGGAAGCGCGGCATTATACCCTGATCGGCGGGTCGTCCGCCTGCCTGCGCAGCTGGAACGATGCTTTCCCTGGCTCGTCATGAGTGCGTGTGGACCCGCGGCGGTGGGAGCGACGTCAGTCGCGATGACGCATCCGGATTCCCCCATCGCGACTGACGTCGCTCCCACAATCAGCAAAAACGCGGCTCAGAGGCCCGCTTCGGCAGCTTCCAGCGTGTTCTGCATGAGAGTGGCGACGGTCATCGGCCCCACCCCGCCGGGCACCGGCGTGATCCAGCTGGCGCGTTCGGCCGCCGCGTCGAAACCGACGTCGCCGACGAGCCTGCCGTCGTCCAGCCGGTTGATGCCCACATCGATGACGACGGCCCCCGGTTTGACCCACTCACCGGGGATCAGGCCCGGCTTGCCGGCCGCCACGACCAGGATGTCGGCATCGCCGACCCGGGCCTGCAGCACCTCGCGGGGAGTGAACTTGTGGCAGCTGGTCACCGTGCAGCCGGCGATCAGCAGTTCCAGCGCCATCGGGCGCCCCACATGGTTGCTGACGCCGACGATGGTGGCATTTCGGCCACGCACCGGCTGGTCGGTGTAGCCCAGCAGGGTCGTGATGCCGCGCGGCGTGCAGGGGCGCAGGCCGAACTGGCGCAATGCCAGATGGCCGACGTTGGCCGGATGGAAGCCATCGACGTCCTTGCGCGGATCGATGCGCTCGATCAGCCGCGTAGCGTCCGGAATGCCCGGCAGCGGCAGCTGCACCAGGATGCCGTGGATCTTCGGATCGGCATTCAGCTGGTCGATCAGCGCGAGCAGTTGCGCCTCGGACGTGCCGGCCGGCAGGTCGTGGTCGAACGCTTCGATGCCGACCTTTTCGGCCGCGCGGCGCTTGTTGCGCACGTACACGGTGGATGCGGGATCGCCGCCCACCAGGACCACCGCCAGACCAGGCCGGCCTTGCCCTGCGGCGACGCGCGCGTCGACCCGGACCTTCAGTTGGTCCAGCAGGTTCTCGGCGATGCGGCGGCCGTCCAGGATTCGGGCAGTCATGGGGGGGGGCGGTGTAGAGTCGGCGCGTATTGTCCCCGATTCCCCTACCCCAGCGCGACCCGTGTTGCGCCTCCGGAACTCTCCCGACGCCATGACCGACACCACCGCCCTCGAAGCCGCCGCCTTCCGCCGCCTGCTGCAGCACCTCAACCAGGACCGTCCGGATGTGCAGAACATCGACCTGATGATCCTGGCCGGCTTCTGCCGCAACTGTCTGGCCGACTGGTACCGCGAGGCCGCGGTGGAGGCAGGTGTCGCCATGGACAAGGAGCAGGCGCGCGAACGTGTCTATGGCATGCCGTTCAATGCATGGAAGGCACAACACCAGCGCGACGCCACGCCGGAACAGTTGGCTGCGTTCAAGGCCGCGCAGGAGCGCCATGGCTGAGCGTGCACGCCGCACGCTGATGTGGCTCGTCGCGCTGGCGCTCGCGGCCTACCTGGGCCTCTGTGCCCTGCTCTATCTTCAGCAGCGACGCCTCATCTACTACCCGCAATTCACCCGGGTCGCGCCGGCACAGGCGGATTTCGCTTTTCACAGGCCGGATGCGGTACTGCGCGGCTGGGTCGTGAATCCCGGACAGCAGGATGCGGTGCTGTACTTCGGCGGCAATGCGGAAGCGTTGGAAGCCAACCGCGGGGCCTTTGCCCAGTGGTTGCCGACGCATACGGTGTACCTGCTGGCGTATCGGGGCTACGGCGCGAGCGACGGCCAACCTTCGGAAGCGGCCCTGTTCGCCGATGCGCTCGCCTTGCATGACGAGGTCGCCAGGCGCCATCCCTCCGGCCGTATCGCGATTGCCGGCCGCAGCCTCGGCAGCGGTGTGGCGGCCTACGTCGCCACCGAGCGCGACACCACTGACCTGGTGCTGGTTACGCCGTTCGACAGCCTGACGGCAGTCGCGCAGTCGCACTATCCGGTGTTTCCCGTCCGCCTGCTGCTGACGGACCGCTACGACTCCGTCGCCCGACTGCCCCGGTATCGTGGCAGGTTGCTCGTGCTGCGCGCAGGGCGGGACACGGTCGTGCCGCCGCCGCACACCGACCGGCTGCTGGCATCGTTCACGGGACAGGCGCGGGTCGTGGATTTTCCGCGCGCCGGCCACGACGACCTGTCGACGGACCCTGCCTACTGGCCGGCGATCCGGGATTTCCTCCGACCCGCCGCCGAATAGCGCCGGCTACTCCTCTTCTTCCTCGCCGATCGCCTCGGCCGCTTCCTCGTTGAGCGCCTTCGCTTCGCGCTTGGGCTTGGTGAACGGGGTGGGCGTGGGTTTGGCGGGACGGGCGTTGCCGTAAAGCGCGGGAATCCCGGACCTGAGGTCTCCCCCGCCAGCGATCTCGAGTTCGAAGCGCTCGGCATCGCGTCGGCGGATCTCCAGCGCGATCGCGTCCGCCTCTTCCGACGACGTGCCCACGCTCATCAACGCGGCCTTGCCGAACTCCACCGCGGACTCGAAGGTCTCGCGGATCTGGAAATCGACACCGGCCGAGATCAGCGCCAGCGAGTGCTCGCGGTCGAACGACCTGGCCAGCACCTGCGCCTGCGGGAACTCGTGCTTCACCAGTTCCACGATGCGGCTGGCGGCTTCCTTGTCGTCGATGCAGATGGCAATGGACTGCGCGGTCTGGGCGCCGCACGCGCGCAGCACGTCCAGCCGCGTGCCGTCGCCGTAATAGATCTTGAAGCCGAACTCGTCCGCGCTGCGGATCATCTCGATGTCGGTATCGATGATGGTCACGTCCACGTCGCGCGCGAGCAGCGACTGGCTCATCACCTGGCCGAAGCGGCCGAAACCGATGATCAGCACGCTGCCGCTGAGCCCCTTGGCTTCCTCGATGCCTTCCATCGACGGCTTGTCCGGATGGGTGAAACGACGCAGCACGAGTACGAACAGCGGAGTGAGCGCCATCGACAGCACGACGATGGCGGTCAGGTTGGCGTTGACGGTGGCGTCGATGATGCCTGCCGACGCCGCGGCGGCGAACAGCACGAAGGCGAACTCGCCGCCCTGCGCCATCAGCACGGCGCGGTCGAGCGCTTCGGCATGCGGACTGCGGGTCACGCGCGCCACCACGTAGATGCAGATGGCCTTCACCAGCATCATCGCCAGTACCGCACTGACGATCAGCGGCCAATTGGCCGCGACCACGCCCAGGTCCAGCGCCATGCCGACGCCGAGGAAGAACAGGCCCAGCAGGATGCCGCGGAACGGTTCGATGTCGGCTTCGATCTGGTGGCGGAAGGTCGATTCCGACAGCAGCACGCCGGCCAGGAAGGCGCCCATCGCCATCGAAAGGCCACCCAGCTGCATCAGCAGCGCGGCACCCAGCACCACCAGCAGCGCCGCCGCCGTCATCACTTCACGCGCCTTCGCGGCGGCAAGGACACGGAAGAACGGATTGAGCAGCCAGATGCCGGCCGCGATCAGTCCCGCCAGCGACGCCACGCCGATGCCGATCGCCGCCCAGCTCGATCCTTCCTGCGGCTCCACGACCTGGGGCGACATGAAGGCGACCAGCACCAGCAGCGGCACGATCAGCAGGTCTTCGAACAACAGGATCGAGACGACCTTCTGGCCGTTCGGCAGGGCCACGTCGCCGCGCTCGGCCAGCAGTTGCATCACCACCGCCGTCGACGTCAGCACGAAACCCATGCCGCCGATGAACGACACCGGCAACGAATAGCCGAACACCAGGCCGACACCGGTCAGCAGCAGCGTGCATACCGCGATCTGCAGCGCGCCCAGGCCGAAGATCTGCTTGCGCAGGCTCCACAGGTGGCTGGGACGCATCTCCAGGCCGATGACGAACAGGAACATCACCACGCCGAGTTCCGCGACATGCAGGATGGACTGCGGATCGGAGAACCATTTCAGGCCGAAGGGACCGATCGCCAGGCCGGCGGCCAGATAGCCGAGGACCGATCCAAGGCCCAGACGCCGGAAGATCGGGACGGCGACCACGGCGGCACCCAGCAGGGCGACGACACTGACCAGTTGGCTGGCACCGGATTCTGCACTCATGCGGGCAGTCTACCGGATGGTGCCTGCCCTGCCCCACCTACCCTGCGGTATGTGCGTGCGCGATGCCGCGGCCATGACGGCGGTAGTACGCAGCCCATACCGTCACCAGGACCATCACCGCCGTGGTGAGTGCGCCGGCAATCAGCAGGTTGACTCGCGGCAGCACCGGCCACAGCGCGAGCAACGCGCCGATGCCGACGACATGCGACAACGGGAAGCGTCCGTATACGACACGCTTGAACAGCGCATTGCCGATCAGATAGACCAACGGACCGCCGTCCAGGACCGCGGCGTACTTGACCTTCACAGGGTCCAGCGGATGCGCCACCACCAGGTCGTCGGCCACCGCACAGACAATGACGCCCGCGATCAACAGCACGTGGACATAGTGGAAATAGGCGCCCAGCCGGCCGGGGTCGTCCGAGTGCTCGATCACGTGCGCCGCATCGCCGCTGGAGGTGTCGAAGTACATCCACCACATGGCGACGCAGCCGACGAACGAGACGAGGAAGGCGATCCACACCGCGGCTCCCGGGTGCGCCGCATGGCCGAACGATGCACCCGTGGCCAGCACGGACTCGCCCAGCGCGATGATGACGAACAGCTGGCATCGCTCCGCCAGGTGGCCGCCGTCGATGGTCCAGTCCGTCGTCCGCGAGCGCCCGAGCCCGGGTACCGGGAAGCCGGCCATCGGCGACAGGTACTCGCAGCCGACCGCCAGCAGCCACAGCAGCAGGCGGGTGCTTCCGTCGTTCAGGCCCCCCGCGATCCAGAGCGTCGCGGATACCAGCAACCAGCACAGCATGCGCAGGAAGTTCGGGGTCAATACATGGCCGCGTCCCAGGCTGTACAGCACGAACAACGTGCGCCCCACCTGGATGGCCGCAAAGCTGCAGGCGAACAGCAGCCCGCGCTCCCCGAACGCTTCCGGGATGGCGGCCGACACCAGCAGGGCCACTCCCATCAACACCATCAGCATGGTGCGGATGACCAGATGCTCGGGATTGAACCAGTTGCTGACCCATGCCGTGTATTGCCAGCCCAGCCAGACCGCGAACCACAGCGTCGCCGTCTGCAGTACGCCGAGCCACGACAGATGCTCCAGCAGGTAGTGGGACAACTGGGTGATGGCGAACACGTAGACCAGGTCGAAGAACAGCTCGACATTGGCCACGCGGGCAGGTTGCCCGGATGGCCGCAACAGCGGATGTGCAGGGTTCGTCATGACGGAGCGTCCGGATCGGGCGGAAGCGTCAACGCTGTTTCGTCTTCCATGCCCACCACCAGCCGGCGGCGACCGGCACGAGGTAGATCACGGCCTGGATCGGCAGCTCTTCCTGCAGCGAGTAACCGTGCGACATGCCGGTGCGCAGGTTCCACAGCACGGCGGCGAGCCAGCCGAGGCTGAAGACCGCCGCCACGCTACGGCGCTTGTCCGTTCGCGCCAGCCACATCGAGGCGCCTGCCAGCAACAGGCCCACGACGATGAAGATCAGGGTACGCATGAAGGTCTTCCTCCGTGACAGGCATCCGGTAGGCGCACGTTATCGCAACCATGTCCCGCGCGACACGGGACGGGCGGCCGCGACGCCACCCGCCCGCACGGCTCACTTGGTCGTATAGCCACCGTTGATGAGGATGGTCTGCCCGGTGATCCACCAGCCGTCGCTGACCAGGTGGCGGATGAAGGGCACCACGTCCTCGATGTCGGTCAGGCCGGTCTTGCTGTGCGGCGACAGCGCGGCCGCGGTCTTGTGGTAGGCGACGGCGTCCGCGCCTTCGGCCGGATAGAAGAACGATGTGTCCATCGGGCCGGGACCGACCGCCGTCACCGAGATGCCGCGTTCGCCGAACTCCTTGGCGGCCGCGCGGGTGAAGTGTTCCACCGGCGCCTTGGTGCCCGCGTACGAGGCGTAGAACGGCGTGAATGCACCCAGCAGCGACGTGACCAGCGTGACCACCTTGCCGTTGTCGTTGACGTGCTTGCCCGCTTCCTTCAGGAAAAAGAACGCGGTCTTGGCGTTGACCGCCGACATCTCGTCGTATTCAGCCTCGGAGATCTCGGCGATCGGCTTCTTCAACACCTTGCCGACGGTGTTGATGGCGATGTCGGGACGGCCGACGGCGGCGATGGCGTCGCCGAACAGACGTTCCATGGCGGCCGCGCTGGTCAGGTCGCCCTGCAGCGCGACGGCCTTCGCCCCGGCTGCCTGCACGGCAGCGACGGTCGCGTCGGCCTCGGCCTTGCTGGCCGCGCTGTTGTAGTGGAGGGCGACGGCCGCAGCGCCTTGCTGCGCAAGGTCGCGGGCGATCAGGCCGCCGAGGTTCTTGGCGCCGCCGGCAATCAGGACGACTTTGCCGCGGATGGAATGATCGGTCATGGGAATGCTCCTGGCAGGGGAAGGGCGCCCGTCAACGGCGCAGTGGGCAGCGCGACGAGGCGCGTCTAAGATGCGATGGAAGCGTTCCGGCGGCTTTCACGATGTCCCACCCGCTATCAAATTCTCCGGCATCAACTCACATTGGCGAGCCGCAGGGTGCGGCCCCGGCGGCGGACGATCCGGAGGCCGCTGCCCCGCCGCAATACCGGGTGCTGGCACAGGCACACTGGCCAGGCGTGGAGCTGTTGCTCTGCCGCGAGGACATCCGGCAGCGCACGCTCTGGGCCATCGATGAACCACGCCACACGGTCATCGTCCATCTGGGCGGCACGATGCGCGAACTGGACACCGAGATCGACGGCGTCGGCGCCACCCATGCCCCGCCTTCGCCCGGTGACATCTGGCTGGTGCCCGCGGGGAAGCGCTACGCCAGCCAGGCGACGGGTCAGGTCATTACCTATGCCGAGCTGCGCATCTCGCCGATGGCGGATGTCGATGTGGGCGCCGACCGGCGCGTTCCCATCGAGGCGCTGATGCCAAGGCTGGGGCATCGCGACGAGTTCCTCCATTACAGCGTCGCGCGGCTGGGACGGCTCAGCCAGCAGGATGACGACGTGTCGGCGATGATGGCCGAGCGGCTGCAACTGCTGCTGCGCCAGCACCTGTACGACGGCTACCGCCTGCCCGCCGTGCCGGCGGCCGCACCGACATCGCTCGCCCCCCGTACGGCGCGGCAGCTTAGCGACCACATCGAAAGTGCGCTGGGCCAACGCATCACGCTGGCCGAACTCGCTTCACTGGCCGGCATGAGCGTGCACCAGTTGCTGATCGCATTCCGGCGCACCTTCGGCACTACGCCCGCACAGTACATTCTCGCGCAGCGATTGCGCCGCGCACGCTGGTACCTGCTCAACCGCAACGATGACATCACCGTCATCGCCCTCGCTTGCGGTTTCGCCAGCCACAGCCACCTGAGCGCCGCCTTCAAGCGCGACGCCGGCATCACGCCACGTCAGTTCCGCGACGGCCTGCGGATGCGTCCGCTGGACTGATCAGTCCGCCCGGCAGAACGCTGCGTAGTCGATGTAACCCGGGAACGGCCGGCCGGCGGCGCAGACCGGGCAATCGGGATCGTGGCGCAAGCGGGTTTCGCGGAACCGCATGGCCAGCGCATCGAAATACAGCAAGCGGCCCACCAGTGTTTCACCTGCCCCCAGAAGCAGCTTGATCACCTCGGTGGCCTGCAACAGGCCGATCACCCCGGGCAATACGCCCAGCACGCCGGCTTCGGCGCAATTCGGCGCGAACTCCGGCGGCGGGGGTTCCGGGAACAGGCAGCGATAGCACGGCTGTTCGCCCCGATGGCGTCCGGCGTCGAACACGCTCACCTGCCCTTCGAAGCGCTGCACGGCGCCGTAGACCAGCGGCTTGCCCAGCTTCACGCAGGCGTCGTTGAGCAGGTAGCGGGCCGGGAAGTTGTCTGCGCCGTCCAGCACCACGTCAACACCGTCGAGCAGACGTTCGACGTTCTCCGCCGTGACACGCTCTTCCACGGCTTCCACCCGCGTGCGCGGATTGAGCGCAGCCAGGGTCGCCTGCGCCGACGCGACCTTCGGTGCACCGATGCGCGCTTCGGTATGCAGGATCTGGCGCTGCAGGTTGCTGCGATCGACGATGTCGTCGTCCGCGATGCGCAACTGCCCCACCCCGGCGGCCGCCAGATAGAACGCTGCCGGCGAACCCAGCCCGCCCGCCCCGATCATCAGCACGCGCGATCGCTGCAGGCGTTGCTGGCCCACGACGCCCACTTCGGGAAGCAGCAGATGGCGCGAATAGCGCTCATTGAAATCGCGGGCGTCGGCCGACATCGCCGGCACCACCACGGGACGCTGCTCGTCCCTCCAGCGGGACGTGCCGCCCGCGACGGATGCAAGCCGGCTGTAGCCCACCGCTTCCAGCACGCGTGCGGTGTCCAGCGAGCGACCGCCCTTCTGGCAGATAAGCACGATGCTGGCGTCACGGTCGGGCAGGTACGCGACAGGATCGCGTTCCAACTCGCCCTTGGCGACGCCGCGCGCACCTTCGGCCTGGCCGCTGGCGCGCTCGTGCTCCTCGCGCACGTCGATGAACACGCTGCCCTGTGCGAGCAGCGCGGCAACGTCACGGGGATCGATTTCGCGGATGGCCATGCGGCGATTATCGCGCAAGTCGTGGCGCGGATAGCCTCAGCAGCCGATCACGTCGACGACATCGCCGGCGCGGTAGTCGTGCACGCCCTCGGGCAGCACGATCAGCGCATTGCTGTCGGCTGCCGCGCGCAACTGGTGCGAAGCATCGGCCGCATTCGGCATGACCTGCAACCGGCCATCCGGCGCACTTGCCAGCCAACCGCGCAGGAACTCCAGGCGCTCGTGGGACTTCCGCCAAGGGGCGCCGAGGACCGCCTTCCATTGCGGCCTCGCCTCGCGACGGCGCTGCAATCCATCCAGCACCTCGCGACCCAGCGTCAGGAACGTCGCCAGCACGGAGACCGGATTGCCCGGCAGGCCGAGGAACAGGGCGCGATCCATCTCGCCGAACAGCACCGGCATGCCCGGCTTCATCCGCACCTTCCAGAAGTGGATGCGGCCATGCGCAGCCAGCAGGCCGGGCAGATGATCCTTCTCGCCTGCCGACACGCCGCCGCAGGTGATGACCAGATCGAACGCCGCGGCAGCGTCGGTCAGCAGCGTCGTCATGCGCTCGGGATCGTCCGGCAGGCTCGGCCATGCGGTCGGTTCCAGGCCTTCCGCGCGCAGCAGCCCCATCACCAGCTCGCGATTGCTGTTGTAGATCCGGCCGGGCGCCAGTGGCAGTCCCGGCTCCACCAGCTCATCTCCCGTCGTGAACACGGCGACGGTCGGGCGTTGCGCGACCGCGAGCGACGCGATGCCCAGCGCCGCCGCCAGCGAGACGCGCGCCGGCGTCAGCCACTGACCTTCGGAAAGTACGTGGGTACCAGCGGCCACGTCCTCGCCGGCACGGCGAACATCGTTGCCCTGCGGCAGTCCCGCTGGCACAAGGATGCGGCCCTCGTTCTCGACGCAGACTTCCTTCATGGCGACGCTATCGGTGCCCGCAGGAAGGGGCGCACCGGTGGTGATGCGGACGCATTCGCCCACCCCGACACCGAGGTCTTGCAGGGGGCCGGCGAACTGCTCACCGACGAGCCTCAGTGTCGTCGCGCCATCCCGGGAGAGGCTGGCATGCGCGAAGGCGAAGCCATCCATGCGACTGTTGTCGAAGGGCGGCAAGGCGATCGGCGAGGTGATGTCCTCGGCCAGCGCACGGCCGCTGGCGCGCGTCACCGGTACGCGCTCGGCCTTCAACATGCGGTTGCCGGCGACCTCGCGGATGGTCTCCGCGGCGGCGGCGAAATCGATGCGGGTCGGGTAATCCGTCACTTGCCGCGCTTGACGTGCCGGATCAGGCGACGCTTCTTGGCGATCTGCTTCTCGGTCAGCACGTTCTTCTTGCCCTCGTAGGGATTGGCGCCCTCGCGGAAGATGAAACGCACCGGCGTACCGACCAGTTTGAAACGCTTGCGGAAGAAGTTCTCCAGGTAGCGCTTGTACGACTCCGGCAGCACCTTCAGGCGCGTGCCATGCACGATGAACGTCGGCGGATTGGCGCCGCCGGGATGCACATAGCGCAGCTTGGAGACGTGGCCGCGGATGCTCGGCGGCGGATTGGTCTCGTAGGCGATCTCGAGCGCCTTGTTGACCTCGCTGGTGCCGAACTCCTTGGTCGCCGACGCGTGCGCGCGGTGGATCGCCTTGAACAGTTCGCGCATGCCGGATCCGTGCAGTGCGGAGATCCGCACGACCTCGGCCCATTCGACGAACCCCAGCTTGCGGGCGAGCAACGCTTCGGCCTGCTCGCGCTGGTAGGCGGTCAATCCGTCCCACTTGTTGATCGCCACGACCAGCGCGCGGCCGGCGTCGAGCACGGCACCCAGTACGCTGGCATCCTGGTCGGTGACGCCCTCGGTGGCATCCAGCAACAGCACGGCCACCTGGCACTGTTCGATGGCTTGCAGCGTCTTGACCACACTGAATTTTTCGACCGCCTCCTCGACCTTGCCCTTGCGGCGCAGGCCTGCGGTGTCGATCAGGCGGTACTGGCGTCCGTCGCGCTCCATGTCCACCGCGATCGAATCGCGCGTGGTGCCCGGTACTTCGGACGCGATCATGCGCTCTTCGCCCAACAGCCGGTTCACCAGCGTGGACTTGCCCACATTGGGGCGACCGACGAACGCCACCCGCATGCGGTCGGGATCGTTGTCGAGGCCGGCGGTGGCGCCCTCTTCCGGCAAGCGCTGGTGCACTTCTTCCAGCAGGTCGTCGATGCCCTGACGGTGCGAGGCCGAGATGGTGACGACATCGGCAAAGCCGTAGCGCGCGAAATCCGCGATCGCCGTGGTCTCGTTGATGCCATCGATCTTGTTGATGACCAGCAGCGTCGGACGCGCGGTCTTGCGCAGCCAGGCCAGGATCTCGTCGTCGAGCGCGGAGGCGCCTTCGCGGCCGTCCACGATGAACAGCACCAGGTCCGCCTCTTCGGCCGCCGCCCTCGCCTGGCGCGCGGTCGCCCCCGCGAGGCCTTCCTCCTCGCCGGCGATGCCGCCCGTGTCGACAACCAGGAACGGATCCTCCTCATCCAACCGGCAGACCCCGTAGTTGCGGTCGCGGGTCACGCCGGGCTGGTCGTGCACGAGCGCATCACGACTGCGGGTCAGCGCATTGAACAGGGTGGACTTGCCGACGTTGGGACGGCCCACCAGGGCGACGAGGGGCAGCATGCAGGGGGCAACCGTAAAGAAGGAGGTCGCCGGAGGCTCGCCGCCACGCAGGTGGCGCGACAGCTCCGGTCGGTCAAGGGGCCGCCATGGTATCGGAATACGCCCTCTTCCGCGAAAAAGGGCCGCAATGCGGCCCTTTCTGATGACGAGGGAGCGGCCAGGCCGCTCCTTTTCCGGGCTTACTTGAAGCCGAACGCGGTCAATCCGCCTTCCACATCCTGCACCAGCAGGATGCCGTCGGCCACGACCGGCTTGCCACGGATGGCCTTGCCACCGACGCGCGCGCGCGCTGCCACGTCGCCGTTGTCCGTCTTCAGCCAGTGCAGGTAGCCATCGAAGTCGCCGACGACCGCATAGTCGCCATGGATGGTCGGCGCCGTAAGTGAGCGGCGGGCCAGCGTGGTATTCGACCACTGGGCACTGCCGCTGTACTTGTCCAGACCCCAGACTGTGCCGGCCGGATCGGACACGACGACGACGCTGCTGGTCACGCCGAGTCCGCCGGCGCCGCCATTGTCGCGCGTCCACAACGGACGCCCGGAGGGACCCTCGAGAGCGACCGTTTCCTTCTTGAAGCTTGTGACGTACAGCGTGGTGCCTTCCAGCACGGGAGCGCCATCGACATCGGCCATGCGCTCCAGTTCACTGCGGCCTTCCGGAATGCCGACGGCCTGCGTCCACATCGGACGCCCGTCGTTGGCCCCGAGCGCGGTGACCGTGCCGTCGTCGCTGGCCGCGAACACCACGCCCGGGCCGATGACGACAGGCGCGTTGCCCCGCACGGTGAGGCTGGGGAGTTCGTTGTTCCAGAACCAGCGCCGCTCGCCATTCTCGGACGAAAGCGCCGTCACGCGACCGTCGTTGGTACGGACATAGACCAGGCCCTGGCCAACGGCAGGCGCCGCGATGACCTCGTTCGGTACCTTGGCCTGCCATTTTTCGGTGCCCGTGGCGGCGTCGAGTGCGATCACCTGACCATCGAGCGTGCCGACGACCACCAGACCCTGTCCGGCCCCCGGTCCACCCGACAGGCGCAGGTCGGACTTGTACTGCCACGCCTGCTTGCCCGTCTGCAGGTCGAAGGCACGTACGCCGCCTTCCACGGCCGCCGCGTAGACGCGGCCATCCTCCACGACCGGGGCCTGCTGCAGGCCGAGACGCTTCTCGCCCTTGCCGATATTGGCACTCCACAGCTTGGCGACGGATGCCGACGGCGTGAAGTCGACGAGCTCGGCCGGATCGACCGGCTTCTCGCCTTCCTTGTCCTTGCTCGAGAACCAGCCCTTCACCGTGCTGCAGCCGCCAAGCGCGACGACGAGTGCGAGCGCCGCGACAAGGCGTACCGGGGAACCGGAAGCGCGCTTCATGCCGCACCCCCGGTCTTGGGCGGGGTACCGCCGGCGTCGATCAGCTTGAGTTCCACCAGCCGACGCTGCGGGGACACCGCATCCAGCGTGGTCAGCGCACGGATATAGGCATCCTGCGCTTCCTTGGTCTTGCCGGTCGCCAGCAGTGCATCGCCGCGCACTTCGAGGCTGGACGCGTCGTCCGACTTGTCGAGCACTTTCAGTGCTTCGTCGTGCTTGCCCGCGTCGATCAGCAGGCGGGCGAGCCGCAGATTGACCAGCGGTCGCAGCGCATCGTCGGGCGTCAGCGTACGCAAGGTGGCGATGGCGGCATCGCGCTCGCCCGCCTGGATCTGCGCCTTGGCCAGTTGCAGGCCGGCGACGTCGGCATAGAGCTCGTCTTCCTTCACCAGCGCGTCCACCGCGCCCTGGGTCTTCTTCAGGTCGCCCTTGGCGAGCCCTTCGACCGCCGTCTGGTAACTCTGGTACGCCTGCTCTTTCTTGCCGGCCTGATCCTTCTGCCACCACTGCCAGCCGAGGATCACGGCCAACCCCAGGACCACGCCTCCCAGCAGGCCGGCACCGTTGTTCCTCAGCCAGCTGCGGACACGTTCGCTTTGTTCGTGCTCGTCGAGCAGATCGTCAATCGCCATGCGCTCTCTTGCCCCGTCTCATGCGGGGTCTCGGTCTAGGTTGGAAAGACCCGCGCGCGGGTCAGTCAACGACCGGCGCCAGGGAACCCTCAGAGGATACCGTAAAGCGTGCGACGTTCGCTCGCTGGTACGGCGCCAAATCCACCGTACTCCCCGCTTGCTGAACCTCGACCGCCGTCGCATCGCCCAGTTTGACGCGGCCGACCTCGCCCTGTGCGTAGCGACGCTCATCGCCTGCCCGCAACAGCGCATGCTCGACCTTGCGGCCATCGGGCGCATTCACCTCGACCCAGCTGTCGCCCTTGAACGACAGCGAAAGCCAGGGGGCGGCCGAGCGCGGCAAGGGCGCCATCGACGCCACGTACGGTGCCGCTTGCGGACGAGCGCCCGTTCGAGCGGGCTTGTCCGCGGGTTCCTCGGAGGCGACGGAGGCATCGGCCACGACGTCCAGCGACGCGGTCGCGGCATCGGAGTCGCCGGACGGGCGAAGGGCCATCCAGACCGGCGTCACGATGACCAGCGTCAGCACCGCATAGACCGCGCGCCGCTTGAAGCTTTCGAAGACATACTGGAGGCGTGGCGTATGGCTGTGGCTGACCAGCTCTGCCGGCCTCGCCACGACGGCATCCGCCTGCTGCAGGAAAGGCTCCACATCCACCTTCAGCAGGCGGCCATAACTTCGCAGTTGCCCGCGGACGAAGACGGCACCGCCCGACTGGTCCCACTGCCCTGCTTCGAGGGCCTGCAGCACCTTGGCGGGCATTTTCAGCCGCTGACTGACTTCCTGCAATGAAAGGCCGGCCTGTTCACGCGCCGACCGCAACGCCGCGCCGCACCCCTGCGGCGGGGGCACATCCCCGACTACCGACTGCATCATGGCCCTGCATTTCCCCCGGTTGTGACGTCCTGCGCGTCGGGGAACTCCGCCCGAATGCGCTGAACATATCGACTGGCAGCGGCCTTGTCGCCGAGTCTGTCCTCAATCTGTGATGCGAGTTTCAACACGGCCGCGCTGGCCGGTGCAGCAGCCAGCCGACGCTCGACGAAAGCGCGAGCGGACATGTACTGCTGCTGGGTGAATTCGAGTTCGGCCATGGCTTCCAGCGCTACGGCATTGGCAGGGTCGAGCGCCAATGCCTGCCTCAGATCGCGTGCCGCACGCTCCTTTTGGCCGGCCTTCAGCGCGCAGCTGCCCGCATTCGCGACGGCTGCGCCGGGAGTGGCATATCCGGGGGCGCCGATGGCCCGGTCGAACCAGACCAGCGACTCGGCGGCGAAACCATTCGCGCACAGCCAGGTGCCGTAATTGTTCTGGGTCGCGCCCACCTTCGGCGCCAGTTCGGCTGCCCGGCGATAGGACTCGCCCGCCTTGTCGTGACGTCCCTGGCGGTCCTCGATCACCGCCAGCAGGGTCAGCGCATCCACGGAATCCGGGGACAGTTTCAGTGCCGACCGCGCATCTTTCTCGGCAGCCTCCAACTGGCCCGCCTGAAGCCGCTGCAGGGTACGCGCGAGAATCGTCTGGACGTTCTGCCGGCGCTTCACTTCCGGGCTGTCCTTGACCGCGTAGTCGGGCAGCTCTTCCTGGCCATCCAGCTGACCCATCTTGCCCTTGGGGCGCACGAAGGTGAGGCGACTGCAGGCCGTGGCCAGCAGGACGGTGATCAGCAGCAGGCAGATCGCCTTAAGCCGCATCGTCGATGCCCTGTTCCTGCAACTGCCGGCGGAACTCGGCCTGGCGACGGGTACGGTCCATCACCTGCCCTTTCAACTGGCCGCAGGCCGCGTCGATATCGTCGCCGCGGGTCCGGCGGACCATCGTTAGCACCTGCGCATCGAGCAGCAGTTTCTGGAAAGCGCGGATGTCTTCCTCGGGCGCGCGTTCATAGCGTGTTCCCGGGAAGGGGTTGAACGGGATCAGGTTGACCTTGCCGGCATCCTTCAGCTGCGCGGCATTGCTGAACTTGCGCATCAACTGCGCCAGCTGGCGCGCATGCTCGGGCTGGTCGTTGACGCCCTTCATCAGCGTGTACTCGAACGTCACCGAGTCGCGCTTCTTGTTCGCGCGCAGGTAGCGTACGCACGAGGCCATCAGGTCGGCGATCGGATACTTCTTGTTGAGCGGCACCAGTTGCTCGCGCAACGCGTCGTTCGGCGCGTGCAGCGATACCGCGAGCGATACGTCCGTTTCGGTCGACAGCCGATCGATCATCGGCACCAGGCCGGAGGTCGACAGCGTGACGCGCTTGCTGGCCAGGCCGTAACCCAGGTCGTCGCGCATGATGTTCATCGCGCGCACGACGTTGTCGAAGTTCAGCAGCGGCTCGCCCATGCCCATCATCACCACGTTGGTGAGACGGCGGTTCTGCGCGGGCACGTTACCCAGATGGCGCGCCGTCACCCACACCTGGCCGATGATCTCCGCCGTGGTCAGGTTGCGGTTGAAACCCTGGGTCGCGGTCGAGCAGAAGGTGCAGTTCAGACCACAACCGACCTGCGACGACACGCACAGCGTGCCGCGGTTCTTGTCGGGGATGTACACGGTTTCGACGGCGTTCTTGCCGTCCACGCCCATGCCGAGCAACCACTTGTGCGTACCGTCGGCGGAGGGCTTGTCGAACACCACCTGCGGCACGAGGACTTCGGCATGTTCCTGCAGCTTCGCGCGCAGGTTCTTGCCGAGGTCGGTCATCTCGTCGAAGTCGGTGACGTACCGATGATGGATCCACTTCATCACCTGGTGCGCGCGGAACTTCTGCTCGCCCAGCTTGCCGGTGAAGAACTGCTCCAGACCTTCACGGTCCAGATCCATCAGGTTCTGCTTCGCAGACACAGGCACGCCGACGGCCACGGACGGAGCGTCCGTGGCCAGCTTCAACTCGATCGGCGGCAGTTCGTGGCTGCTCATCACGTATCGCTCAGCGCGAGAACACTTCGGTCGCGGCGAAGAAGTACGCGATCTCGATGTTCGCATTCTCGACCGAGTCCGAGCCGTGCGCGGCGTTGGCGTCGATGGAATCGGCGAAGTCGGCGCGGATCGTGCCCGGCGCGGCGTCCTTCGGGTTGGTGGCGCCGAGGATGTCGCGATGCTTCAGCACGGCGTTCTCGCCTTCCAGCACCTGGATGGCGACCGGACCGGAGATCATGAACTCGACCAGCGCGTTGAAGAACGGACGCTCGCGGTGCACGGCGTAGAAACCTTCGGCTTCACGACGCGACAGATGCTTCATCTTCGAGGCGACGATCTTCAGGCCGTTCTTTTCGAAACGGGCATAGATTTCGCCGATGACGTTCTTGGCGACGGCATCGGGCTTGACGATCGACAGGGTGCGCTCCAGCGCCATGGGGATTCTCTCCGTTGGGCGGGCCACTGAAGACCCGAGGTTAACATGAAAAACCCGCGTCGAAACGCGGGCTTAGACCAGAAAGCGTAGCGAGATTCTAACGTATCGGCCGGAAGTGTGCAGCCGCCCTGATGGTGGATTTGCTGCTTCGCAGCATGACACCCCGCCCACGCCGGGCAGACAATGGATCAAACAAGCGTTTGATTCAGGTCCCGGAGGAGTGATGGGCAACACCACGCATTTTTCGACGAAGGAACGGATCCTGGGGGCCGCCGAAGAGCTGTTCGCCCAGCACGGATTCGCCGGTACCTCGCTCCGGCAGGTCACCAGCCGGGCGGACGTCAACATCGCCGCGGTCAACTACCACTTCGGCAGCAAGGAAAACCTGGTCAACGAGGTCTTCCGCCGCCGCATGGACGACATGACCGTCGCCCGTCTTTCCCTGTTGGAGAAGGCCCTGGGCGATCGCCCGGGCGAGCTCGAACCCATCCTCGCCGCTTTCGTCGAACCGGCTCTTGCGCTGGCCCAGGACCGTCATGGCGGTGGCGCCTTCGTCCGTGTCATCGCCCGTGCCTACGCCGAGAAGAATGACGGACTGCGCAAGTTCCTGTCCGACCATTACGGCCACGTACTCCGCGAATTCGGCAAGGCCATCGCTGCCTGCGTCCCGGGCCTGAGCAAGGAAGAGCTCTACTGGCGCCTGGACTTCTTCTCCGGCGCGCTGACCTATGCGATGGCCGACTTCGGCCTGATCAAGCGCCCCACGGGTGTCACCGAAGCGGCCCACCGTGAGCGTGCTGCCCGTGAACTGATCCGCTTCGCCGAGGCCGGCCTGCGCGCCGACCGCACCTGACACCCCCTGCCATCCAAGGAAATCCCATGTCCAACCCCCTGCTTGTTCGCAAGGCGGCCGTGCTGGGCGCCGGCGTGATGGGCGCGCAGATCGCCGCCCACCTGACCAATGCCGGCGTCGACACCGTGCTGTTCGACCTGCCCGCCAAGGACGGTCACCCCGACGGCATCGTCCAGAAGGCCATCGCCAACCTGGCCAAGCTCAGCCCTGCCCCGCTGGCCAGCAAGTCGCTGGCCGAGGCGATCACCCCGGCCAACTACGAGACCGGGCTGGAGCACCTGAAAGGCTGCGACCTGATCATCGAAGCCATCGCCGAGCGGATGGACTGGAAGCAGGACCTGTACAAGAAGATCGCCCCGTTCGTGGCCGATCACGCCGTGCTCGCCAGCAATACCTCGGGCCTGGGCATCAACAAGCTGGCCGAAGTTCTTCCGGAACAGCTTCGCCACCGCTTCTGCGGCGTGCACTTCTTCAATCCGCCGCGGTACATGCACCTGGCCGAACTGATCCCGGCCAAATCCACCGACGCCTCGGTGCTGGAAGGCCTCGAGACCTTCCTGACCACCACGCTCGGCAAGGGCGTGGTCTACGCCAAGGACACGCCGAACTTCATCGGCAACCGGATCGGCGTGTTCTCGATCCTGGCCACCGCCCACCACACGGGCGAGTTCAAGCTGGGCTTCGACGAGGTGGATGCCATCACCGGTCCGCTGATCAGCCGTCCGAAGTCGGCGACCTACCGCACCTCGGACGTGGTGGGCCTAGACACCATGGCGCATGTCATCAAGACCATGGCCGACACCCTGCCGGAGGATCCTTGGCACAGCTATTTCAAGGCGCCGAAGTGGCTGGAAGCGCTGATCGCCAAGGGCGCGCTGGGCCAGAAGACCGGCGCCGGCATCTTCCGCAAGGTCGGCAAGGACATCGTGGTCCTCGACCTGGAGAAGCAGGACTATCGCGCCTCGGACCGCACCGCGGCACCCGAGGTGGTCGAGATCCTGAAGATCCGCAACCCGGCCGAGAAGTTCGCCAGGCTGCGCGAGAGCCAGCATCCGCAGGCGCAGTTCCTGTGGGCGGTGTTCCGCGACCTCTTTCATTACAGCGCTTACCACCTGGCCGACATCGCCGAGACCGCACGTGACGTCGACCTGGCCATCCGCTGGGGCTACGGCTGGAGCCTTGGCCCGTTCGAGACCTGGCAGGCCGCCGGCTGGAAGCAGGTGGCGCAGTGGATCGCCGACGATATCGTGGCCGGCAAGGCCATGAGCAGCGCGCCGTTGCCGAACTGGGTATTCGACGGCCGCGAGGGCGTGCATGCGGCCGAGGGCAGCTACAGCCCGGTCAAGAACGCCAAGCTGCCACGCTCTTCGCTGGCCGTGTACAGGCGCCAGCGCTTCCCCGATCCGCTGCTCGGCGAGGTCTTCCCGCAGGGCGAGACGGTGTTCGAGAACGACGGCGTGCGCCTGTGGACCGACGGCGACGGTATCGGCGTGGTCAGCTTCAAGACCAAGATGCACACCGTGTCCGACGCCGTGCTGGATGGCCTGCAGCAGGCGATCACCATCGCCGAGCAGACGTTCAAGGGCCTGGTGATCTGGCAGCCGAAGGAGCCCTTCTCCGCCGGCGCCGACCTGGCCGGGGCGCTGGGTGCGTTGCAGGCGGGCAAGATCGCCGAGTTCGAAGCGATGGTCGCCAACTTCCAGGCCACCAGCCAGCGCATCAAGTATTCGCTGGTCCCGGTCGTGGCGGCCGTGCGTGGCCTGGCGCTCGGCGGCGGCTGCGAGTTCCAGATGCATAGCGCCCGCACGGTGCTCGCGCTGGAGAGCTACATCGGCTTGGTCGAAGCGGGCGTCGGCCTGCTGCCGGCCGGCGGCGGCCTGAAGGAAATCGCCGTGCGCGCGTCGCAGGCCGCGGGTCCGGGCGGCGACGTGTTCGCCGAGCTGAAGAAGACCTTCGAGACCGTGGCGATGGCCAAGGTCTCCGCCTCCGCCGTGGAGGCGAAGGAACTGGGCCTGGTGCGCGCCAACGACCTGGTCGTGTTCAACGCCTACGAGCAGCTCTACGTGGCCAAGCAGCAGGTGCTGCAACTGTCCGAAAGCGGCTATCGCCCGCCGCTGCCCGCCCGCCGCATCCAGGTGGCCGGCGACGTCGGCATCGCCACTTTCAAGATGATGCTGGTCAACATGCTTGAAGGCCGCTTCATCAGCCCGTACGACTACGAGATCGCGGTGCGCATCGCCACCGTGCTGTGCGGCGGCGAGATCGACCGCGGTTCGCTGGTCGACGAGGAGTGGCTGCTGAAGCTGGAACGCCAGCATTTCGTCGAGCTGGCCCAGCAGGAAAAGACCCAGGCCCGCATCGCGCACATGCTGAAGACCGGCAAGCCGCTGCGTAACTGACCGACGACGACACAGGACACAGAGACATGAGCAAGCAAGTACAAGAAGCCTATATCGTCGCCGCTACCCGCACCCCGGTCGGCAAGGCGCCCAAGGGCGTGTTCCGCAACACCCGTCCGGACGACATGCTGGCGCACGTGCTGAAGTCGGTCGTGGCGCAGGCGCCGGGCATCGACCTCAACCGCATCGACGACGCCATCATCGGCTGCGCGATGCCGGAAGCCGAGCAAGGCATGAACGTGGCGCGCATCGGCCTGCTGCTCGCGGGCCTGCCGAACACGATCGCGGCGCAGACCATCAACCGGTTCTGCTCCTCCGGCCTGCAGGCCGTGGCGATGGCGGCGGACCAGATCCGGCTCGGCAACGCCGACCTGATGCTGGCCGGCGGCACCGAGAGCATGAGCATGGTGCCGATGATGGGCAACAAGATCGCTATGGCGCCCAGCGTGTTCGACAACGACCACGTGGCCATCGCCTACGGCATGGGCATCACCGCCGAGAAGGTGGCCGAAGAATGGAAGATCTCGCGCGAGGATCAGGACGCCTTCGCCGTCGCCTCGCACCAGAAGGCGCTGGCCGCGCAGGCCGCTGGCGAATTCAGGGACGAGATCAGCCCGTACGAAGTGATCTCGCGCCAGCCCGACCTGGCCGGCAACACGGTGCGCCTGAAGAAGCTGCTGGTCGAGCAGGACGAAGGCCCGCGCGCCGACACGTCGCTGGAAGGCTTGGCCAAGCTGCGTACCGTGTTCCGCAACCCGCAGTTCGGCGGCACCGTGACTGCCGGCACCTCGTCGCAGATGAGCGACGGCGCGGCTGGCGTGCTGCTGGCCTCGGAGCAGGCGATCAAGGACTACGGCCTGACCCCGCTCGCCCGCTTCGTCAGCTTCTCCGTCGCCGGCGTCCGCCCGGAAGTGATGGGTATCGGACCGATCGCGGCGATCCCGAAGGCATTGAAGCAGGCCGGCCTGACCAAGGACCAGCTGGACTGGATCGAACTCAACGAAGCCTTCGCCGCGCAGGCGCTGGCGGTAATCCGCGACAGCGAACTGGATGCGTCGAAGATCAATCCGCTGGGCGGCGCGATCGCGCTCGGTCATCCGCTGGGCGCGACCGGCGCCATCCGCACCGCCACGATCGTGCACGGCATGCGCCGCCACCAGAAAAAGTACGGCATGGTGACCATGTGCATCGGCACCGGCATGGGCGCGGCGGGCATCTTCGAATCGCTGTAAGCGAACCCATTGCATGCTGCAAGAAGAGATGGCGCCGTGAGGCGCCATTTCCTTGTCTGCCAGCGGCGGGCTTCACGCCATCCGCGCGCCGTCGGGCACAGGGCGTTCAACCGTGGTGATCACCACACCCTCGTCGGTATGGAAGCCGGTCAGCAGGAACTCCGACACGAACGGCCCCACCTGCTTCGGCGGAAAGTTGATCACGCCCACGATCTGCCGTCCGATCAGATCCTCCGGCGCATAAAGCGCCCGGACCTGCGCACTGGTCTTCCTGACGCCATGCGGGCCGAAATCGACCCACAGCTTCCACGCGGGCTTGCGTGCCTCGGGGAACGGTTCCACCCGCAACACCGTGCCCGCACAGAGTTGCACGCGCATGAAGTCGTCCCATGCGATGACGTCCATTGGCACCCTCATGTCCCCGCCCTCGCCTCTGCCCGTGCCTTCCATGCATCCCTGGCCTCGGCCCACCAATAGCTCACCTGCGCGCCCAGGAAGCCCGCGGGCTTCATCGCCGACACCAGACCGTACGCCGAGAACTCGCGCCAACGCGCGTCGCCTTCCGCGATGGCGGCGGCGATGACCTCGCCGGCGAGCGTCGTAGGCGCCACGCCATGGCCGCCGAACGCCTGCGCCACCCAGAGTCCCGGTTCGACCTGACCGATCTGCGGCATCTCATGGCGCGCATAACTCATCAGTCCGGACCATGCGTACTCGATGCCCACGCCCTCCAGTTGCGGAAAGACTTTCAGCATGTCCCGGTACAGCAGGCGCCTGACCGCCTGGGGTGAACGGTCGAGAATGGAAATGCGCCCGCCCCACAGCACGCGGGAATCCGGCAGCGGCCGATAGTAGTCGAAGGCGAAGCGGGTGTCGTAGACCGCCGCCCGGGTGCGCATCGCCTCGTCCATGCGCTCGCCGAGCGGCTCGGTGACCATCACGTAGGTCGCGATCGGCAGCACGCCCGCGTCGACCCGACGGTGCAGACCCGCCAGATATCCACCGCAGGCCAGCACCACCTGTCTGGCGTCCACGCTCCCCGATGGGGTCGTGACGCGCCAGCCCTCACCGACCTTCGCCAGCGAAACCGCGGGCGAATGCGCAAAGATCGAGACGCCCTGCTTGCCTGCCGCGCGCACCAGCCCGTTCGCATACTTCAAGGGATGGAAGTGGAAGGCGCTCGGTTCGAACAGGGCATCGTGGTAGCGCGTCGTGCGCAATCGCTGGCGGACGTCGTCGCGGTCCATCCATTGCCAGTCCTGCCCGAACACATCGGCAAGCAATGTCTGCCGCTGGCGAAGCACCGCCTGATCGCGGAACCAGTTCGCCCACAGGATGCCGACCTGGGCGTCATCGCAATCGATGCCGTGCCGCGCGATCCGGCCGCGGATCAATTCCACCGCCTGCGTCGTGCCGGCATACAGTGCTTTCGCACGCACCTGCCCCAGGTCGCGCAGCAGCGCCGACTCGCCCCGCGAGAAGCCTCCGAACACGAAGCCACCATTGCGGCCCGAGGCGCCGAAGGCAGGGGTATCCGCTTCGAGCAGCACGACCTCGCGGACGCCGCGCTCGGCCAGGCCCAGGGCCGTGTTCAGGCCGGCGAAGCCCCCGCCCACGACGCAAACCGATGCGTTCACTCGAGAGTCGAGCATCGACAGGGCGGGCTCGCCACCTGCCGTATCCACGTAGTAGTTGCGTGACGACATCTGCACGGCGCGGTTTCCCGGGGACGTTGAAAGCCGGAAACGCATCGGACGTTGCCGATGCCGGGACCGTCAACCGAGGTCCCGCACCCCGAGCTCATCCAGTGCGTTCTGCATCGTATCGCGCGCGGCGTCGCTGAGTTTCTCGTGATCGAGCGCGTAGCGGATCGTGGCTTCGATCAACCCGATATGCGTACCGCAGTCGAAACGCGTGCCCTGGAAGCGGTAGGCATGCACTGGCTTTTCCGCCAGCAGCGCGGCGATGGCGTCGGTCAGCTGGATCTCGCCGCCGGCGCCGGGCGTGGTGCTTTCGAGCAGCGAAAAGATGCGTGCATCCAGAACATAGCGACCGACCACAGCGAGCGTGCTGGGCGCCACGTCAGGCCTGGGTTTCTCGACGATCGCGCTGATGCGTCCCTCGCGCCCGGCGAAGGTCTCGGTGGCGACGATGCCGTAACTCGCCGTCTGTTCCGGCGGCACATCCTGCACCGCAATAACGCTGCCACCGCTCGCTTCCGCCGCATCCGCCATCTGCTTGAGTGCGCCGGGACCCCGGTTCCAGATCAGGTCATCGGGCAGCAGCACGGCGAACGGCTCGTCGCCGACGATGGGTTTGGCGCAGAGCACCGCATGTCCCAGACCCAGCGCTTCGGCCTGGGTGACGAACACGGCGCGCACATGCGGCGGCAGTACGTTGCGCACCAGTTCGAGCTGCTCGGTCTTGCCCGCGCGCTCCAGCTTCTGCTCGAGTTCGTACGCTTTGTCGAAGTAATCCGCCACCGCATGCTTGTAGCGGTTGGTGACGAAGATCAGCGTATCGCAGCCCGCCTCGATCGCCTCGTCCACGGCGTACTGGATCAACGGCCGATCGATGATCGGCAGCATCTCCTTGGGAACGGTCTTGGTCGCCGGCAGAAAGCGTGTGCCCAGGCCGGCGACGGGGAATACGGCCTTACGGATTCTTGCTCGAGTCATCGGATCCTGCGCGCATCGCGGCCTGGGAAAACCACGATATTAGCCGAGGCGTCGTCAAGATCATTTGACAGCGGGGCGAACTCCGGTACGGCGACCTTGAGTACCTCACCCAGTTCTGCGGTGTCATAGCGGGTGTAGGCCGCACGCAAGCGCTGCAACGCGAGGTCCAGAAACTCCGGCGATACGTCACGCGCCAGCGCCTTCATGATCTTCGAGTGCGATGTGGGCTGGTAACGCTCATCCGCGTGGAACAACGTTTCATGCAATTTCTCGCCCGGGCGCAGGCCGGTATAGACGATCACGATGTCGCGCCCGGGCTGCTTGCCTGCCAGGCGGATCATCTGCTCGGCCAGCAGGCGGATCGGCACGGGATCGCCCATGTCCAACGTGTAGATGGACGCGTGGGCCGCTCCGGACGCCGCCTGCAGGATCAACTGGCATGCCTCCGGAATCGTCATGAAGTAGCGGGTGACGTCCGGGTCGGTAACCGTCACCGGTCCGCCCTTGCGTATCTGCTCGCGAAACAGGGGGACCACGCTGCCGGCCGAATCCAGCACGTTGCCAAACCGCACGGTGACATAGCGCGTACCCGAGCGCGCATCATCCAGCGCCTGGCAGGCCATTTCGGCAAGGCGCTTGGTCGCCCCCAGCACATTGACCGGATCCACGGCCTTGTCCGTCGAGATGAGGACGAAGGTACCCACGCCAGCCTCGCGGCAGGCACGCGCGACCGTCTCCGTCGCCAGGACGTTGTTGCCGACCGCCTCTCGCAGGTGACCCTCCAGCAACGGGACCTGCTTGTAGGCCGCCGCATGGAAGACCGCATCCGGCTCCGCCACCCGCAAGGCATGCGCGATGACGGCGGGATCGCCGCAATTACCGAGAACGGGGAGGACTTCGAGGTCCGGGAAGGCGCGCCGCAGGTCGCCCTGGATCGTGATCAGGGCCAGTTCGTCGATCTCGACCAGCGCGATCCGCTGCGCGCCATGACGCGCGCACTGCCTGCAGAGCTCCGAACCGATCGACCCGCCCGCGCCCGTCACCATGACGGTGCGACCGCCCAGCCAACCGCGAATCAGCTTCCAGTCCGGCGTGACCGACTTCCGTCCCAGCAGGTCTTCGATCGCGACTTCCTTCAAGTCGCCCGGCATGGACTGGCCTTCTAGGACATTGACCAGCCGAGGCACCATCCTGAACGGCAGCCCCGTGCTTTCGCAGATCGCCACGACACGCTGCATGGAAGGCGCATCGAGCGATGGCATGGCGATGACAAGCATGCGTGCGGCGGTCTCGCGCGCGACCGCCGCCGCGTTTTCGAGCCCGCCAAGCACCGGAACACCCAACAGCTTGGACCCGTGCAATCGGGACGCGTCGTCGAGGAAGGCGACGGGATGGTAGACACCGGTCCGGCGCAGCTCCCTGACAAGCGCTTCACCGGCTCGCCCAGCGCCTAGTACCAGTACGCGCGAGGCATTGTCGCTGCTGCGCTGGACCTGACCGTCTTTCCAGGCCCGGTAAACAAGCCGGGGGAGCCCCAAGAAGCCCACCAGTGCGAAGGGATAGAATCCCAGCACGGCCCGCGGCGTGGACCCGAACCGGTTGTAGAAGAACAGACCAAGGACCACGCCGAGGAACCCCAGGGCGCAAGCCTTCACGATGTTCCACAGGTCCGGGAGACTGGCGAAGCGCCAGAGGCCGCGATACAACCCCATCCACCAGAACACCGCGCCCTGGGCAAGAAGGACGACCGCGATCTCGTTGGACCACAAAGGGAACTCTGGCTGGTGCGGGAGCATCGCATAGCGGACCCGGTGCAGAACCTGCCAGCACAGCCAGACCATGGCCAGATCGTGGATTGCCACCAGGGCACGGGGCATGAACCCGCTCAAACGGTCCCGCCAGGATTCCATTAGCTCCCTCTCCCAATACTAGCCGCGCCATCCTCGGCGCAATAAAACCCACAGCGCGCCACCCGCAACATAGAGCGCAGCTACAACACAGACGGCGGTGAAATGCGACGCCGGCGTCCACACATAGCTTAACAATAAGCTTACACCGCCGAATGCTATGTAAATCACTGTTACAGCGGTATGTCCGATCCGTCGAGCCATGACCTGGTAAAGGTGGCTGACATGCGGTGTCCACCATTGTTCGCCGCGCAGGATGCGCCCTGACAATGTGAAGCCAGCGTCGACGAGGAATACGCCGAGCGGCAGCAATAACAAGGGAACTTTGGCCGACGGCAGTTGAACCGCACCCGCTGTCGCCAGCGCCGCCAGTATGTACCCCAGCGCGCCACTGCCCACATCTCCCAGGAAAATCCTGGCGCGGGGGAAGTTGAAAGGCAGAAAGCCCAGGCAGCCGGCGAGCAACGCCAGCGCCAACCCATGCCACTCGCCGGTCAAGAGCACGGCGTAGCTGAGTGCCGCCAGCGCAGCCTGGCTCGCGGCGAGGCCATTGATGCCATCCATGAAGTTCCAGACATTGACCAGGACCATCGCCGCTGCGAACGCCGCGACAGCCGGTAACCACTGACCGCTCTGCCACCCCACCCCCAGCGCCAACATGAGCGCCGCGACGGCCTGCACCGCGAGCCGCAACCAAGGCGAAAGGGGGCGGTGATCGTCCCACCAGCCAATCCCGGACACGATCAGGAGTCCGGGGAGAAACCCGAGCCACATGGCATCGACCGGTTCGCGCCGGGTCGCCAGGTAAGCGCCGGCCAGCAGCACCACCAGCACAATGGCGATACCGCCGCCACGAGGCGTGGCGACCGTATGGCTGCGCCGGTCGCCTGGTTGATCCATGAGGTTGCCGCGCAACGCGTAGTGCAGCGCCCCCCACGTGCCCACCCCGGCGGCGGCAGACAGCCCCCCCACCCAGACGAACGCGTCAGGCATCAAACCACCGCGTAGTTCAAAAGCGGCTTGACCGTCCCCCACTCCTTGCAGCTGGGGCACTGCCAGTGGTGGGTCCGCGCCCCGAAACCGCAGCGTGTGCAGCGGTAGCTGGGATTGCGCACCAACAGTTGGTCGGTGATGTGCTTCAGGTCGTGCAGGGTAGCGGCGGGATCCGCCCCTTCCGCCAGCGTCAGGTCGATCAATGAGGCCTCGCCCCTGACCGATGGCCGGTCCTTGAGCTGCCTGGCCAGGTACGCGCGTGCGGCGGCCACGCCCTCCTGCCGCTCGACCAGCTTGGTCAGCGCCAGCACCGGTGCGATGCCGCGATAGTGCTCACACATCTCGGACAGGAAAGCGCGCGCGCCGGACAAGTCGCCGACCTGGTCATAGCTGGCGAGCAGGCTGGGCAGCACTTCAGGAAGATAGTCGGGGTCATGGCGCGCGGCGCGCTCGAATGCGCGGATGGCGGCTTCCGCATTGCCGGCATCGGACTCGATACGTCCTTCGATGATGCCCGCACGCACGCTGCCGGCATCGGCCTGGTAGGCGCGGGCTACCGCCGAGCGGGCCGCCTCGATGTTGTTCGCGGTGCGTTGCCGCTCGGCAAGTTCGCATTCGAACTGCGCCACCAGTTTGCCCATCGGCTCCGCCGTCACTTCCTCGTAGCGACGGGCATTGTCGATCGCCTTTTCCCAATCCCTCTC
This sequence comes from Pseudoxanthomonas sp. GW835-FHT14C01, assembly GCF_058793715.1. NCBI lineage: Bacteria > Pseudomonadati > Pseudomonadota > Gammaproteobacteria > Lysobacterales > Lysobacteraceae > Pseudoxanthomonas > Pseudoxanthomonas sp. GW835-FHT14C01. The sequence goes on along the minus strand of NZ_JBXAGB010000005.1, from coordinate 123,068 downwards.
CGCCTGGTAGATGCCGATCAGGTGCTTGAGTGCCTGCGGTGCGCGCTGGTCGATCTGGGCCAGGTCGGAGAAGACCGTTTCCGCACGATCAAGAAGCCCCGAACGCATATAGTCCTCGCCCAGCGCCAGCAATGCCTGCACACGTTGCGCATCGCTGAGGTCGGCACGCTGCACCAGCCCCTGGTGGAGGCGGATGGCACGGTCCACCTCGCCGCGCCGGCGAAACAGGTGACCCAGTGCGACCTGGGTCTCGAAGGTTTCCTTGTCCAGTTCCGCGATGTGCAGGAACAGTTCGATGGCCTTGTCCGGCTGCTCGTTGAGCAGATAGTTGAGGCCGCGGAAGTAGGTGCTGGAAAGACGGCTGACCTGGGTATCCCCATGCCGTTGTCCGCCGCGGCGGCCGACGATCCAGCCGCTGAGCGCGGCCAGCGGGAGGAACAGGAAGAACCAGAACCATTCGGTCAGGAACGCCATGGGTCAGACGCCGCCGTCGACGGTCGTTGCGCCTGTGCTGTTCGCGGTCGTTGCGGCGGCCCGGGTCGCCTTGCGCAACTTGGCGTAAAGCGGCCATACCAGCGTGGCCAGCACGATCAATCCGCCGACCACCACGCCCAGCAGCAGGGACAGCATGATGCCCACGCCGGACGAGGTCTGGAATTCGGTGAACAGGAGTTTCAGCGTGATCGACTGCGTGTTGAGCACGCCGATGATGAGTCCGTAGGCCAGGAACAGCAGAGCGACGACCAGGCGGAACATGTTCATCAGGCGACTCCTTGCAGGACGGCGCCTAGCTTAACGGAGTCGGCGCGGAACGACACGCGCCAGTCGCAGGGGCTATTCCCCGCTTTCCTCGATGGGCGTGACGTCGCTGACGCGTTCGCGCAGCTCCTTGCCCGGTTTGAAATGGGGAACATGCTTGGCCGGCAGCGCGACCGACTCGCCGGTCTTGGGGTTGCGACCCATGCGCGGCGGACGGTAGTGCAGCGAAAAACTGCCGAAACCCCGGATCTCGATGCGGTCGCCCTGCGACAGGGCGCCGCCCATCATTTCCAGCAATGCCTTGACGGCCAGGTCCACATCCTCCGCCTTGAGGTGCGGCTGGCGGCGGCTGAGGATCTCGATGAGTTCGGATTTGGTCATCGCGTGCGGAAGTCGGGCGGGTGAACCCGCACCGGCCCGGGATATCCGGGCCGGCGGGGAACGTTACTGCGGGTGGTACTGCAACGGCGCGAGCCGCGCTTACTCGGACTTGCCACCGTCCAGCTGCGCGCGCAGCAGCGCGCCCAGGCTGGTGGTACCGGTGGACGCTTCGGCGGCCGACTTGTTGTACTCCGCCAGCGCTTCGGCCGTCTCGGCTTCGTCCTTCGCCTTGATCGACAGCTGCAGCGTGCGGCCCTTGCGGTCCATGCCGATGAACTTGGCTTCGACCTTGTCGCCGACCTTCAGGTGCTGGCTGGCATCGTCCACGCGGTCGTAGCTGATGTCCCGCGCCATCACGTAGCCCTCGATGCCGTCGGCCAGTTCGACCGTGGCGCCCTTGGCGTCCACTTCCTTCACCGTGCCTTCGACCTTCGAGCCCTTCGGATGCGCCGCCATGTACTGGCCGAACGGATCCTGCTCCAACTGCTTCACGCCCAGGCTGATGCGCTCGCGCTCCGGATCGACGGCCAGCACGACGGCTTCCAGCGTGTCGCCCTTCTTGAAGTTGCGGACGATGTCTTCGCCGGTGGTGTTCCAGCTGATGTCGGACAGGTGGATCAGGCCGTCGATGCCGCCGTCCAGGCCGATGAAGATGCCGAAGTCGGTGATCGACTTGATCTGGCCGGACACCTTGTCGTTCTTCTTGTGGGTGGCCGCGAAGGTCTCCCACGGATTGGCGGCGACCTGCTTCATGCCCAGCGAGATGCGGCGACGCTCTTCGTCCACGTCCAGCACCATGACTTCGACTTCATCGCCAACCTGGACAACCTTGGACGGGTTGACGTTCTTGTTGGTCCAATCCATCTCGGACACGTGCACCAGACCTTCGACGCCCGGCTCGATCTCGACGAACGCACCGTAATCGGTGACGTTGGAGACCTTGCCGAACACGCGGCTGTTGGCCGGGTAACGGCGGGCGATGTTGTCCCACGGATCCTCGCCCAGCTGCTTCAGGCCCAGCGAGACGCGGTTGCGCTCACGGTCGTACTTCAGCACACGGACGTCCAGCTCCTGGCCGACTTCCACGACTTCGGACGGATGACGCACGCGCTTCCACGCCATGTCGGTGATGTGCAGCAGGCCGTCGATGCCGCCCAGGTCGACGAACGCGCCGTAGTCGGTGAGGTTCTTGACCACACCCTTCAGCACCACGCCTTCCTGCAGCTTGTCCATCAGCTGCTCGCGCTCTTCCGAATGCTCGCTCTCGACCACCGCACGGCGGGAGACGACCACATTGTTGCGCTTGCGATCCAGCTTGATGAGCTTGAACTCCAGCTCCTTGCCTTCCAGGTAGCCCGGGTCGCGCACGGGGCGCACGTCGACTAGCGAGCCCGGCAGGAACGCGCGGACGTCCTTGATGTCGACGGTGAAACCACCCTTGACCTTGCCGCTGATGCGGCCGGTGATGGTTTCGTTCTTCTCCAGCGCCTGCTCCAGCTCGTCCCACACCATGGCGCGCTTGGCCTTCTCGCGCGAGAGGACGGTTTCGCCGAAGCCGTTCTCGATCGAGTCGAGGGCCACCTTCACTTCGTCGCCCACGCCCACGTCGATTTCGCCGGCGTCGTTCCGGAACTGTTCGATCGGCACGATGCCTTCGGACTTCAGGCCGGCGTTGATCACCACCACGTCGTTGCGGACTTCCACGACGACGCCGGTGACGATGGCGCCCGGCTTCAGCTTGGCCAGTTGGGTCTGGCTCTGTTCAAACAGTTCGGCAAATGATTCGGTCATTGAAAAAATACTCGGTTGATGAAACAGACCGGCGCACGCGGTGCGGACGGTCCACCCGTTGTCGGCCTCCGCGGGATGCGTATGGCCGTGAGTGTTGTGGTTGGAAAACCGCCCGGGGGATTCCGAACGGACCTTCTGCTGCGCGGGAATCAGCCTGCACGTGCAGGCACAAGGGCCAGCACGCGCTCGACGACCGCATCGATACCGAGGCCGGTGGTGTCGATGAGGATGGCGTCGTCGGCCGGCCTCAGAGGCGCCACCGTGCGCTGGGCGTCACGGGCATCGCGGGCGAGGATCTCGCGCAGCAGACCGTCGATTGTGACGGAAACCCCTTTGTCTTTCAACTGCTTATAGCGCCTTTCCGCCCGTTCGTCGGCGCTGGCGGTCAGAAAGACCTTGTAGGGCGCATCCGGGAAGATGACCGTCCCCATGTCGCGACCGTCGGCGACCAGGCCCGGACGCTGCCGGAACGCCCGCTGGCGCTCCTTGAGCGCCGAGCGGACCTCGGGAATCGCCGCGATGGCCGAGGCCAGCGCCCCCGTCGTCTCGAGGCGAAGCTCGTCCGTGGCATCAAGATCGTCGACGATCACCCGCAGGCCCTGTTCCGATTCCCTGAAGCTCACCCGGGTATCGAATGCACACCGGACCAGGGCAGCGGGGTCGGAAATGTCCAGATCGGCCCAACTGGCCGCCACGCCGACCGCCCGGTACAAGGCCCCCGAGTCCAGGTAATGCCAGCCCAGCCGGGCCGCCGCCAGGCGGCTCACGGTTCCCTTGCCGGCACCGGAGGGGCCATCGATGGTAAGGACGGGGGCGGTGTCGGACATGGGCACTCCAGGAGGATTTTCGCCACCATTATGGCGTCCGAGGGAGGCCTGGAATCCCCCGGCAACGATCGATACGTGCAACCGCTTGATAAGCCAGCGGAATTGCCGCTAGAATAGCGGGCTTCGCTTCACCCCATATTCTTTTACGCCGAGGTTTCAACTCATGAAGGTCCTGTCCTCCCTGAAGTCGGCGAAGGCCCGTCACCGCGACTGCAAGGTGGTCCGCCGCCGCGGCAAGGTCTTCGTGATCTGCAAGTCCAATCCCCGCTTCAAGGCGCGCCAGCGCTGAGAAACGGCACTGCCGGCTCAGGCCGGCAATGCGAGAAAAGCCGCCTTCGGGCGGTTTTTTGTTGCTGCCATGCAGGGCGGCCACCGTCCGGGCCACCGACAAGCGATGTCAAAAGCGGCTCCCGACCGCCTTTTTGTTGCCTGCCTTTTGTTATAAAAGGCAGATCATCCAGGGGAGTTCCACCATGAGCCGTCGCGCCCTCGCATATCCGTTGATCGTCCTGCTCGGCCTCGCCGGTCCGGCGTCCGCCGACACCCTGCTGATCGAGCGTGCCCAGGAGCAACCCGCCGCTGCGCCGGTCCGTGGACAGACCACTGCCGATGTCAAAGCCCGCTTCGGTGCGCCCCAGCAGAAGCTGGAGCCGCGCGGCGGCCAGAAGCGGCAGTGGCCGGTAATCCATCGCTGGGTCTACCCGGGCTTCACCGTCTACTTCGAAAAGAGCCGCGTCATCGACGTGGTACTGAACAAGGCGTCCGCCGAAGAAATCGGCCCCAAGCCTCCCATTCGCTGACCGGCGCTCCGCGCGCCCTGTAATCCGATGATCGATGCCTATCGCTTTCCCGCGGAATGGGAACCCCAGTCCGCGATCCTGATCGCCTGGCCGCACGCCGAGACGGACTGGGCCGACCGCCTCGCCGATGTCGAGGAAACCTATGTCGCCCTGGTCGCTGCCATCACCCGCTTCCAGCCCGTGGTGATCTGCGTCGCCGACGACGACCTGCAGACGTACGCCGAAGCCCGCCTGCGTTCCGCGCGCGTGGACATGGCGCGCGTGCGCTTCGTCCCCGCCGAATACGACGACACGTGGCTGCGCGATTCCGGGCCGGTCACGCTGCGCGACGGCGACCGCTTCAAGCTGCTCGATTTCCGTTTCACCGGTTGGGGTGGCAAGTACGAAGCCAGCCGCGATGACCGGCTGGTCGGCGAACTGTCCGGCATGCAGCTGTTTCATAATTATTTCGTCCAAAGTATTGATTTTGCTTTGGAAGGTGGCGCCATCGAAACTGATGGTGCGGGCACCCTGCTGACGACATGGCAATGCCTGCACGAGCGGCACCCCGATGCCTCGCGCGAGGAGCTGACCGAGAAGCTGGCGCGCTGGCTGAAGCAGGACCGCGTGCTGTGGCTGGACCATGGCTATCTGGAAGGCGACGACACCGACGCCCATATCGACACCCTCGCCCGCTTCGCGCCCGGCGATGCCATCGTCTACCAGGCCTGCGACGACGCCGGCGACACACACCATGCGGAACTGCAGGCGATGGCCGTCGACATCGCCGCGCTGCGCACCGTCGATGGCCGTCCGTACCGCCAGTTCCCGCTGCCGTGGGCGAAGCCGGTGATCGATGACGGCCGCCGGCTGGCGGCGTCTTACGCGAACTACCTGATCGTCAATGGCGCGGTGCTGATGCCCGCCTACGGCGATCCCGCCGACGACCGCGCAGCCGCCGTGCTGGCGGAAGCCTACCCGGGTCGCGAAATCGTGCAGGTGCCTTGCCGCGCCCTGATCTGGCAGAACGGCAGCCTCCACTGCATCACCATGCAGTTGCCGGCGGGCCTGCTCCACTGAGCGACGGTGCCACGGCTCGTGGCACCGTGACATCAGTTGGGCGCAGATTGAACGGTTCGTTTACATCTCATGCGGACTGATCCCGGATAACCACCGTTTCCCATCGATCGAGGAGACGGCCGTGTATTCACGACGCAAGTTCCTGACCACCACCGCGCTGGCCACCGCCGGTTTTGGCTTGGCCGCGTGCCGCGACGCCGCCCAGGCCGGCGGCGTGGATGCGCTACCCGCTGCGTCAGCCACCCTGCCGGCGCCCGTGCTGCCCGGCCCGCTGAATACCCGCGCCATCCCCTCCACCGGCGAGCGCGTTCCGGTGATCGGCATGGGCACCTCAGGCAGCTTCGAAGTCGGCCAGAGCGCGGGCGAGCTGGGCCCGCTGCGCGAAGTGCTGAAGCGGTTCTTTGCCGCCGGCGGAACACTGATCGACACCGCCCCCACCTACAGCGTCGCCGAAGACGTGATGGGAGCCCTGCTCGCCGAGCAGAACCTCACCGGCAAGGCCTGGCTGGCGACCAAGCTGTCCGGTGTCACCGGTCGCGAAGCCGGCATCGCGCAGTTCGAGGACACGCTGCGCCGGCTCAAGACCGACAAGGTCGCGCTGCTGCAGGTCCATAACCTGGGCGACCTGAAGACCCAACTGGCGGTCGCGCGCGAACTGAAGGCACAGGGCAAGGTGAAATACGTCGGCGTCACCCATTACGTCGAGCGTGCACAGGAAGAACTGGCCAACGTCGTGCAGGCGGAGAAGCCGGATTTCCTGCAGATCAACTACTCGGTCGCCAGCCGGGGGGCCGAGAAGCGCGTGCTGCCGCTGGCCCAGGAACTGGGCGTGGCCGTGCTGATCAACCGCGCGTTCGAGGACGGCAAGCTGTTCGCGCAGGTGAAGGACAAACCGGTGCCGGCCGCATTGACCGAAGCGGGCGTGTCGTCATGGGCGCAGGCGTTCCTGAAGTTCGCACTGAGCCATCCGGCGGTGACGGCGGTGATCCCGGCGACCGGAAAGCCGGACCGCCAGACCGACAACCTGAAGGCCGGCACCGGTCCCGACCTGACCCCGGTCCAGCGCGATGCGCTGATCGCCGCAGTGGCCTGAGGCGATGTCATCGCCTCCCGCGCCCGGCATCGCCGGCTGGCTTGCCCGCGCGTTCAATGTCCGCGACCACGAAGCGCCGGTCGTCGGCGCCGGGCTGATGATGTTCTTCCTGCTGTTCGCCGGCTATTTCATGCTCCGTCCCATCCGCGAGACGATGGGCGTCGCGGGAGGCGTCGACAACCTGCAATGGCTGTTCACCGGCACCTTCGTCGCCACGCTGGCGGTGCTGCCGCTGTACGGCTGGATCGCCTCGAAGGTGTCGCGCCGTCGCATCGTGCCGTGGGTCTTCGGCGTCGTGGTCGCCAGCCTGCTGGGCTACGGCGCGGCGATGCTGGTGCGGCCGGACGACGTGTGGCTGGCGCGCACGTTCTACATCTGGGTATCGGTCATCAACCTGCTGATGATCTCGTTGGCCTGGAGCGTGCTGGCCGACGTGATGGAAAGCCATGAGGCCAAGCGCCTGTTCGCGCTGATCGCCGCCGGCGCGAGCCTGGGCGGCCTCGCCGGTCCGCTGCTGACCACGCTGCTGGTCAAACCGCTGGGTCACGGGGGCCTGATGCTGTTCTCGGCGCTGCTGATCGGCGCGAGCGCCGCCACGGCGACCTGGCTGCATCGCTGGCGCGACCGCCATCCGTTGCCTGCCGGTGCCAGCTCCGCCGAACAACGGCAACGGCCATTGGGAGGAAACCCGTTCGCGGGCGCGACCGCCGTGTTCCGCTCGCCCTATCTGCTCGGCATCGCTTTCTTCGTGCTGCTGCTGGCCACGGTCACCACCTTCCTCTATTTCGAACAGGCCAAGCTGGTCGCCGAACGGTTCGGCAGCAAGGAAGAACAGACGCAGGTGTTCGGGCTGATCGACACCGTGGTGCAGACGCTGGCGATCCTCAGCCAGGTGTTCATCACCGGCCGCATCGCGCAGAAGCTGGGGGTCGGCGTGCTGCTGGTCGCCGTGCCGGTGATCATGGCGGCGGGCTTCCTGTGGCTGGCGCTGGCGCCGGTGTTCGCGGTCTTCGTGGTGGTGATGGTGGTTCGGCGCGCCGGCGAGTACGCCTTCGTGCGGCCTGGCCGCGAAATGCTGTACACCGTCGTCCCGGCCGAACAGAAGTACAAGGCGAAGAACTTCATCGACACCGTGGTCTACCGCGGCGGCGATGCGCTGAGCGGGTGGGTGAAGCGGGCGCTGGACGTGCTGGCGGAGCATCCTGCGGCGGCGATGTTCATCGGCGCGGGCGTGGCGGCCGCCTGGGCGGTGACCGGCGTGGCACTCGGAAAGCGGCAGCGGCGGCTGGAAGCGACGCGCGGCACGCCCTGAAGCCGCGCGTTCACCCCCGGGACGCCTGCCGTCACGAAGGACGCGGTACCATGCGGCCTCCCCCGATACCCCCCTGCCTCGCACGATGAGCCGCACCACCCTGCCCGTTGCCCTGATCCAGGAAAAGAACCATGGCGACGCCGACGCCAACCTGTCGGTGATCGAAGCGCGTGTGGCCGAAGCCGCCAAACGCGGCGCGAAGCTCGTGCTGCTGCAGGAGCTGCACAACGGTGCGTACTTCTGCCAGCATGAATCGGTCGACGAGTTCGACCTGGCCGAGCCGATTCCCGGCCCCAGCACGGAGCGTCTTGGCGTGCTGGCGAAGCAGCATGGCGTGGTGCTGGTATCGTCGCTGTTCGAGCGGCGCGCGGCGGGCCTGTACCACAACACCGCTGTCGTCTACGAAAAGGACGGCAGCATCGCGGGCAAGTACCGCAAGATGCACATCCCCGACGATCCGGGCTTCTACGAGAAGTTCTACTTCACGCCGGGCGATATCGGCTTCACGCCGATCGATACCTCGGTGGGCCGCCTTGGCGTACTGGTCTGCTGGGACCAGTGGTATCCGGAAGCCGCACGCCTGATGGCGCTGGCCGGCGCCGACCTGCTGCTGTATCCCACCGCGATCGGCTGGGATCCCGACGACGAGCAGCCGGAAAAGAACCGCCAGCGCGATGCCTGGGTACTCAGCCATCGCGGCCACGCGGTCGCCAACGGGCTGCCGGTGCTGAGCTGCAACCGCGTCGGTCACGAGCCCTCCCCGCTCGGCGCGTCCGGCATCCAGTTCTGGGGCAACAGCCATGTGCTCGGTCCGCAGGGCGAGTTCATCGCCGAAGCCGGTGGCGACGCGACGCTCCTGATGGCCGACGTCGACCTGCAGCGCAGCGAACACGTCCGCCGCATCTGGCCGTTCCTGCGCGACCGCCGCATCGATGCGTACGGCGACCTGCTCAAGCGCTACATCGACTGAGGTCCGGGCGTGCCGCTGATCGTCCGTGACGCCACGCCGGCCGACGTGCCGGCCATCGCCGCCCTCTACGCGGACGAAGTCCGCGACCACGTCAACACCTACGAGTACGACGTGCCGGACGACGCCGAGATGGCGCGTCGTATGCGGGGACTGCTGGATGCGGGCTATCCGTACCTCGTCGCGGAACTCGACGGCCGCTTTGTGGGTTACGCCTACGCCGGGAGCTACCGCGCCCGCGCGGGCTATCGCAAGACGGTCGAGAACTCGGTCTACGTGGTGCCCGGCCAGCAGGGCCAGGGCATCGGTGCCGCGCTGATGCAGGCGCTGATCGACGCCTGCGAAGCGCGTGGCTACCGGCAGATGATCGCCGTGATCGGGGAACCCACCAATACGGCTTCCATCAGGCTGCACGAGAAATTCGGCTTCACCCTGGTCGGCATCTTCCGCGGCATCGCCTGGAAGCACGACCGCTGGCTGGACACCGTGCAGATGCAGCGTTCCCTCGGCGTCGGTACCGACGCGCCTCCGAAAGACGAATGACACGATGACCGAATCGATTGACGCCGTTGCCGATCCCCTGCACGGACAACCCCACGAAATCGTCGAACGCGATGGCGTCCGCTATACCCTGCTCGGTACGGCGCACGTCTCGCGCGCCAGCGTCGACGCTGTGCGCGCGGCCGTGGCCAGCGGCGACTACGACAGCGTCGCGGTGGAACTGGACCCCGGGCGCCTGCAATCGCTCACCGACCCCGACACCCTGTCGCGGCTCGACCTGGTGAAGGTGATCCGCGAAGGCAAGACGCACCTGTTCGCCGCCAACCTCGCGCTGGCCGCCTACCAGCGGCGCCTGGCCGAACAGCTCGGCGTCGAGCCCGGCGAGGAACTGAAGGCCGGCGCGCTGGATGCGAAGGCGCTCGGCCTGCCCGTGCACCTGATCGACCGCGAAGTCGGCCTGACCTTCAAGCGCGCCCTGCAATCGTTGGGCTGGTGGCAGCGGACCAAGGTCGGCGCCGGCATCATGGCCAGCATGTTCGGCGATGACGAAGTCGGCGACGACGAGATCGAGAAACTCAAGCAGGGCGACATGATGGAATCGAGCTTCGGCGAGTTCGCGGCCGAAAGCCCGCAGCTGTACCGCACCATCATCGCCGAGCGCGACCAGTACATGGCGTCGGCGCTGCGCCAGATCGCCGCGGGCAAGCCGACGGATGCAGCATCGCCGTATCGCGTACTCGCGGTGGTCGGCGCAGGCCACTTGCCCGGCCTGACCCGGCACCTGAAGGACGACACCGCTGATCCGGCCGAGCTCCGCAGGTCGCTGGAAATCGTGAAAGCCAAGTCGCGCTTCCCGTGGATGGAACTCATCATCGGCGCCTTCCTCATCGGCGGCTTCGCCTGGGGTTTCTGGCAGGGCGGCGTGGATGTCGGCTCGGACCTGCTGCTGCAGTGGGTGCTGGCGACGGGCGTGCTCGGCGCCATCGGCTGCGCGATCGCGGGCGGACACCCCCTCAGCATCCTGGCCGCCTTCATCTCCTCGCCGCTCACACCGCTGCATCCGGCGCTCGCCTCGGGCACGGTCAGCGCCTTCGTGGAAGCGACCCTGCGCAAGCCGACCTACGCCGATTTCATGGCGCTGCGCGATGACGTGCAGACGATGCGCGGCTGGTGGAAGAACCGCGTGGCGCGCGTGCTGCTGAACTTCTTCCTGACCAGCCTGGGCACCGCCATCGGCGTATGGACGGGCGGATTGCGGATGCTGGGCAAGCTGGTCGGCTAAGTCCCCCCGCGATCCGATCCAAAGAAAAAGCCGGGCATTGCCCGGCTTTTCTTCTGCTGTCCACGTCAGTTTCCGTGCGGGCTGGTGGCGCTTGCCGCAACAGGAGCCTCGCCGCGGCGCTGACGAGCCCGCTTGATCGAACGGGCTGTCCCGCTGCGCAGGTCGTCCAGCAACGCATAGATGGTCGGCAAGAACAGCAGGCTGACCACGGTGGAGAACGCCAGGCCGCCGGCGATGGCGCGCGCCATCGGGTGGTAAGGCGGCATGCCGTCGGCCGTCTGCGTGTTCAGCGCAATCGGGATCATCGCCAGGATCGCCGTGCCCATCGTCATCATGATCGGGCGCAGGCGTTCGCGGCTGCCCTCCACCAGCGCATCCGTGCGCGCCATGCCGCGTCGCCGGAGGTTGTTGATGTGCTCGATCATCACGATGCCGTTGTTCACCACCACGCCCATCAGTACCAGGATGCCGATCACCGCCATGATGTTCATCTCGGTGCCGGTCAACCAGAACAGCCAGTACACGCCGAAGATTGAGAACAACACGCACGACATGATGGCCATCGGGAACAGCAGAGACTCGAACACGGCCGCCATGATCACCAGCATAAGCACCAGCGCGATCATGATGGCGGTCACCATCTGGTCCATGCCGTCGAAGTTGATGTTGAAGCCCGCGCCATTGAACGTGTAGCCGTATCCCGGCGGGAACTCCATGCCGTCCAGCGTGGACTCCACGGACTTGCGTGCGTCCTCCATCGACACGTCCTTGGCCAGTCCCGCCTCGATGCGCAGCATGGTCTGCCGGTTCAGGCGCTGGATGGAGGTGGCGGCAGGGTTGACGTTGACGTCGACCATCGCCAGCAAGGGGACTTCTTGGCCCGAGGCGCTGCGCACCATGAACGAGGAGAGGTCCTCGATGCCGTAGTGGTCCGATCCGGCGAAGCGCACGTTGACCGGGATCTCCACGTCGTCGCGGTGGAAATCGCGCAGCGACGAGCCACGCAACGCCATGCCAACGAACTGCGCCACCTGTTGCGCGCTGAAGCCGTAGGACGCCGCACGCTCGCGGTTCACCTGCACCGCCAACTCGGAGTTGGCGTCACCGACGTCCACGCGCACATCGCGCAGTTTCGGATCGCGCGCCAGGATCGGCATGATGTCCTCGGCCAGTTCCTGCAGGGTCTGGCTGGAGTCGCCGATCAGGCTGAAGCGTACGCCCTGGCCCTCGCTGCCCATGCCGCCCGGCCAGCCGATGCCGAGCTTGGCCCGTGCCGATTGCGGAAGACCCTTGCGGACTTCCTCCTCGATCTTCTTGCTGACCTCGCGGTCGTCGATGTCCAGGTAGAGCCGCGTCTGCGCCCAGCCCTGCTCCGAGTAGCGGCTGTACACCCGCTTGATGTGGAACTCCTTGCGGTTGGCGTTGACGAAATCCTCCACCCGCTGTACTTCCTTGCCCATCTCCTCCTTCGAATAGGATCCCTTCCACTGGTAGAAGATGTTGATCTCGTCCGGATCGTTCTCGTCGCCACCGCCGCTGGTGTTCATCATCGGGAACACGCTGATCGCCGAGATCAGCAGGATGCCGGCGACACTCCAGCCGCGGTGCTCCAGTGTCCAGCGCAGTACGTGCGCGTAGCGGGCCTGCAGACGGCTGATCAGCGGCGACTTCACTGCAGGCGGCGTCTTCATGCGTGCCGACAGCATCGGGATCAGGCTCACCGCCACCAGCCACGAGGCCAGCAGCGACACCGATATCGTCACCGCCAGCTGCGACAGGTAGATCGTGATGATGTTCTTCTCGCCGAACATCATCGGCAGGAACACCACGCAGTGGCACAGGGTGCCCGCCGACAGCGCAATGGCCACGTGGCGGGTACCGATGATCGAAGCGACCTCGGGCTGGCTGGGGTACTTCTCGCGCTCCTGGTAGATGCTCTCCACCACCACCACGGCGTTGTCGACCAGCATGCCGACCGCGAGCAGCAAGCCCATCATCGAGATGATGTTCAGGCTGATGCCGGTGAAGTACATGAAGCCCAGCGTCATGATGAAGCAGATCGGGATGGCCATGGACACCATCAGCGTCGACGGCCAGTGGCGCAGGAAGGCGTACAGCACGATCACCGACAGCACCAGGCCGATCGCCCCCGCTTCCGCCAGCGCCAGCAGCGAACTGGTCACCGCCTTGCCCGAATCCCAGGCGACCTCGATGTCGACCCCGTGCATCGCCGGGTCCTGACGCAGCGCCTCCACTTCCTTGCCCACCGTCCTCGACAGGTCCACGAGGTTCGCCGAACGCTCCTTGTAGATGTCCACGCCCACGCTGGGCTTGCCTTCCATCTTGCGCACGTAGCTCATGCGCTGCGGCTGCAGGCTGACATCGGCGATATCGGACAGGCGCGTGCCGCGGCCATCGATAGGCAGGTCACGCAACGCCTGCAGTTCGAGCAACTCGCCGCGCGGCTGCACGCGCAGGCGGCGGCCGTCTTCAGTGATCTGCCCGGCGGACACCGAGAAGTTCGCCGCCTGCAACTTGCTGACCAGCTCGTTGAGCGCGACCCCGTGCGCACTGATGCGGTCTTTGTCCAGCGCGACCAGCACTTCCTGCCTTGCCACGCCCTCGACCTCGACGCGCGCCACACCCGGCAACCGCTCCAGATGCTGCTTGATGCTGCGCTCCAGCAGGTCGGCACGGGCCGTCAGGTCTTCCTGGCTACTGAGACGAAGGCTGATCGCCTCCTGATCACTGGTGCTCCAGCGCTGTACGTAGTAGCGGCGGAAATCATCCGGCAACTCGTCTCGCACCGCATCGATACGTTCGCGCGCCTCGGAGGCGGCCATCGCGATGTCCCGGTCCCAATCGCTGAATTCGACCTGGATCTGGCCGCCTTCGGCATTGGCGCGCGAGTTCATCGTCTTGATGCCCGGCATCGTGGCGATGGCTTCCTCCACCGGGCGCAGCAGGTTGCGCTCGACCTCTTCCGGGGTCGAGCCGGGATACGGCAACGAAACGAAGAAGAACGGAATGGTGGCTTCCGGCTCGGCCTCAAGCGGCAACCGGAACGAGGCGATCAGGCCGATCACCACCATCGACACGAACAGCATGATGGTGGTGACGGGACGGCGGATGGACAGCTCGGTGATGTTCATCCGGATCAGCCCCCGACGCCGCCGATGGGATCGTCCTCGTGCGAGATCAACTGTTCTGCCTGCGCGGCCACCAGTCGCGCGCGACGACCGCGCTCGGCGTAAAACTCGTCCGGCTTGCGGTCCAGCAGGTCGTACACCACCGGGATCACCAGCAGCGTCAGCAGCGTGGACACCAGCAGGCCGCCGATCACCGTGATCGCCATAGGCGAGCGCACCTCGGCGCCCTGGCCGAAGGCGAGCGCCAGCGGCAGGAACCCGAACACCGCGCACAGGGTGGTCATCATGATCGGGCGCAGGCGCGAGCGTGCGCCCTCCACCAACGCGACGCGCTTGGCCACGCCCTCTTCGCGCAACTGGTTGACCTTGTCGATCAGGATGATGGCGTTCTTCACGACCAGGCCGACCAGCAGGATCAGGCCGATGAACACCACCACCGACACCGGCGAGCGGGACAGCAGCAGGGCCGCCACCGCGCCGACCAGCGCCAGCGGAATGGTGAACAGGATGACGAACGGATGCAGCAGCGACTCGAACTGCGACGCCATGACCAGATAAACCAGGAAGATCGCCAGGCCGAAGGCGAACAGCAGCGACTTGATCGACTCGCCCAGTTCCTCGCCCTGGCCGCCGATGCGCATGCCCACGTCGGTACCCAGCGGGTTCTTCGCCACCATGTCCCGCACGTCCGTGATGGCCTTGCCCAGGTCGATGTCGCGCAGGTTGGCCGACACGATGGCCACGCGACGCTGGTCGGCGCGGTGGATCTCGCTCGGGCCGGTGGTGGCGATGACGTCGGCCACCGAGATCAGTTCCACCGGCTTGTTGCCGCTGGGATTGACGATGAGGCGGCGGATGTCGTCGACCGAGGCGCGCTCGGATTCCTGCACGCGCACCAGCACGTCGATCTTGCGGTCGCGGAAGCTGTAGCGCGTGGCGACGTTGCCGCGCACCTTGTTGACCACGGCATCGGCGATCTGTCGCGTGGTCAGACCCAGCGCAGCGGCACGGTCCTGGTCGAACACGATCTGGATTTCCGGAAAGCCCTGCTCCACCGTCGACTTCACGTCGGCGTAGTGCGGGCTCTGACGCAGCAGCTCGGCCAGGCGGTTGCCCGCCACACGGATCGACTCAAGGTTGTTGCCTTCGATCTCGATCTCCAGCGGGGCAGCCAAGGCGAACAGCTCCGGGCGGGCGAAGTCGACCTGGGCCTCCGGCCATTGCTTCATGGTCCCGCGCAGGCTTTCGATCAGACCCTGCTCGCGCGCGTTGTCGGTCATCACCACCGACAGCTTGCCGATGTTCTCGCCGCTTTCGGTGGGACTGGCGTCCAGCCGCGTGCCGGTGCCGGACACGCCGTACAGCAGGCGCACGCCATCTTCACCGGCGTGGGCACGCTGCACCTCGCGCACCAGGGCGTCGGTCTGCGCGAGCGGCGTGCCCGGCGGCAGCTTGGCGGTCATCTCGAAGCGGTCCTGCGCCAGCTGTGGGATCAGATCCACGCCCAGCAGCGGCAGCGCAGCGAGGGTCAGCGCGAACGCCAGCGCAGCGCCTCCCAGCACCGGGACAGGACGCTTCAACGCGGCCGGCAGGATCCGCAGGTAGCCGGCTTCGGCCCGGCCATAGGGCGCCATCGCCAGGTCGCTGGCCTTGCGCATCACCGGCCCGATCACCGCGGCGAGACCGCGGAAAATCCGCACCACCAGCCACACCAGCGAGAAGAAGCCATAACGGAACAGTGCGCCGACACCGCGCCCCGCATAGGCTGCCGGCTTCTTCCAGCGGCTCTCGGGACGCCATGGCTCACGCGGCGTTTCGGCCGGAAACTCCAGCGGCGGACGGCCCTTCAGCGCGCTCAGCATCGGGATCAGCGTCATCGACACCACCAGCGACACCGCGATGGCGATCGACACCGTCAACGCCTGGTCGCGGAACAGCTGGCCGGCGATGCCCTCGACGAACACCAGCGGCAGGAACACCGCGATCGTGGTCAGCGTCGACGCCACCACCGCCATGAACACCTCGCGTGTGCCCTTGATCGCTGCTTCCAGGATGCCCATGCCGCGCTCGCGGGCCTTGGCAATGGACTCCAGCACCACGATCGAGTCGTCGACGACCAGGCCCGTGGCCAGGGCCAGGCCGCCCAGCGACATGACGTTAAGGCTCAGGCCCAACTGGCCCATGAAGAAGAACGTGGCGATGATCGAGATGGGGAGCGACAGCGAGATGACGAAGGTACTCCAGCCATCGCGCAGGAACAGGAAGATGATCAGGATCGACAGCAAGCCACCGATCACCGCATCGACCTTGACGTCCTTGATGGCATGGCGGATGAAGACCGACTGGTCCTCCACGGCCGTCATCGCGATGTCCTTGGGCATCTCCTTGCGGATGATGTCCAGGCGCTGTTCCAGCGCATCGGCGGTCGATACGGTGTTGGCGTCGCCTTCCTTGTAGATCGCCAGCTCCACCGCCTCGTGGCCGGCGCTGCGGATCACCGCTTCGCGCTCCTTGTACCCCTGGCGCACATCGGCCACGTCCTTCAGGCGCACGCTGGGCGCACCGCCACTGGTGTCGCTGCGCAGCGCGGCGATCACGTTGGGATCGCTGCTGCCCAGGATCGCCGTCATCAGTTGCTGGTTGGTGCCGGTCGAGTTGCTGGACGAGGCCCCCGCCGCCGTGGTCAGCAGCATCTCGCGCATCTGTTCGATCGTGGCGAACTGGTTGACGGTGCGCACGAGGTAGCGTTGCGAGCCTTCTTCCAGCCGACCGCCGGAGAGGTTCACGTTTTCCTGCTGCAGGCGCTGGATCACTGTATCCAGCGACAGGCCCAACTGGGCCAGCTTCCGCTGGTCGATGTCGACCTGGACTTCGTCTTCCAGGCCACCGCCGACCTTGACGGCGGCGACGCCTGCGACGGGTTCGAGCTTGCGCTTGAGGTCCTCGTCGGCGTAACGGCGCAGTTCCATCAGCCGGCGGATCGCATCGGCCTCGTTGCCGG
The DNA here is from genome assembly GCF_058793715.1 of Pseudoxanthomonas sp. GW835-FHT14C01. Taxonomy (NCBI): domain Bacteria; kingdom Pseudomonadati; phylum Pseudomonadota; class Gammaproteobacteria; order Lysobacterales; family Lysobacteraceae; genus Pseudoxanthomonas; species Pseudoxanthomonas sp. GW835-FHT14C01. The sequence goes on along the minus strand of NZ_JBXAGB010000005.1, from coordinate 106,146 downwards.
CCTCCTGCTTCGACGACAGCGCGAGGCGCATGATCGGCTGGGTGGACGGATTGAAGCGCAGCAGCACCGGGGCCTTGGCCTCCAGCGGCAGTTGCAGCGTCTCCATCTTGTCGCGCACGTCCAGCCCGGCCTGCTGCATGTCGGTGCCCCAGGCGAACTCGAGCACCACATCGCTCTGCCCGGTGCGCGAGATCGACTTGAGCTTGCGCAGGCCCTTGACGATGCCCAAGGCCTCCTCCGCCGGTTGCGAGATAAGCGTTTCCACTTCCGCCGGCGCCGCACCTTCATAGTCGGTGCGCACGGTCAGCGTCGGATAACTCAAGTCCGGCAGCAGCTCGACCTTCAGGCTGGACAGGGAGATCAGGCCGAACAACACCAGGGTGAGCGTCATCATCGCGATGGTGACGCGGCGGCGCGTGGAGAACTCGATCAGGTCGAAGCCACCGCCGGACGAAGGTCCGTGCGCACTCATTGCTTGCTCGCCTCTGCGGCCGGCGCCTTGGCCACGGTGGCGGGCTTCTTGTCCTGCCCGATGACCTGCACGGCACTGCCTTCGCGCAGCGCTGCCTTGCCCGCGATCACGACCTGCTCGCCAGGCTTCAGCCCTTCGCGCACTTCGACCCAACCGGCATCGTTGTAACCCAGCTTCAGGACGGTGCGCTGGGCCTTGCCGTCACGGACCACATACACGGCAGGCTCGCCACCGTCTTCCAGCAACGCGGTGCGCGGCACCACCAACGCATCGGCACGCTGGTCGTAGTTGATGTTGAGGCGGCTGAACATGCCCGGCTGCAACTCGCCGTCGCCGGGGAACGAAGCCACGACGCGGAACGTACCGGTTCCGTTGTCGACCACCGGTGCGACACGATCCACCTTGCCGGTGAACTGCTTGCCCGGCAAGGCATCCACCGCCAGCCCGACGGCCTGCCCCGGCTTGAGCTTGGCGATCTCGCGCTCGGGCACGTTCAACGTGGCTTCCAGCCGAGAGGCGTCGACGATGCGGATGATCGGCGAATTGATCTGCACGAAGTTGCCGGACTTGATCGAGCGCGAGGCGACAACGCCGGAGATCGGTGCGGTGATCGTGGTATAGGACAGCTCCAGCGACGCGGCGCGGTAGACGGCGCGCGCGTTCTCCAGGTCGTACTTGATCTGGTCCACGTCGTTGGCGCTGATCATCCGCTGCTCGACCAGTTGCTGGGCGCGCCGGTAGTTGTTCTCCAGCTTGTGCATCTGCGCTGCGGCCTGGGCGACCTGCAGGCGCGGGCGGTCGGGGTCCAGCCGCACCAGCGCCTGGCCGGCGCGGACCACCTGCCCTTCCTCGACCAGCACAGCCAGCGCGACGCCGGAGGTCTTGGCGACGACCTGGGACTCGCCCAGCGCCTCCAGGGTGGTGGTACCGCTGTAGCTGGCCGCCACGGCGCGCCGGGTGACCTTGGCCACCTCCACCGGGACGGCCTCGGACTCCTTCTTTTCCTCGCCGTTCTTGGCCTGGGCCTCTGCCGCGGGACCGCCGCCCTTGCAGGCGGACAGGACCAGCAGGCCGCACAGGACGGGGACCAGTGCGAGGCGCAGATAGGAACGGCCGGAATGGGGGCGGGGTCGGGACATGGGGCGGTACCGTGGTGGTGTTGTGGTGGTGTTGTATGAAGGTATATCACCCCTGAACAACTTCCATGCGCCGAAGGTCATGGTGACTTGCGTCGGACTTCGTGCTGCGTCGTCCGATCGGCGAAGGCAGAGAGAGCCGCTGCATCCGTTGGCAACGGAATCGCCCTGTTCGTGGCTGATCTCCTAGGCGTTGCCAACCTGGAAGCGGGCCGCTTCACGTCCGTCTTTCGCCGCGGAAAGTGGGCGGGCGTGGCCGCGCGCCCATGTCACGTCTGTGCGCGGCATTCGGTCGCAGGCTATACTTGCGTTCAGCCAAGCGCCGCGGTGGTACGTGGCGCGCGCAACCTGAGAGTTTCACGAGAATGATGCGACTGCTGCCGCTCGCCGCTTGCCTTGCCTTGGCCGCCCTTCCGCTGGCCGCCTTGACCGCCCAACAGGACACACCGGTCGCCCCGCCCGCCACCGAAGCCACTGCACCGGCGGCAGCGCCGGCCGCCGCGCCGAAGCCGCTGGTCGGCAATGCCGAAACCGGCCGCACCCTGACCTACACCTGCCAGGGCTGCCACGGCATCGTCGGCTACAAGAACGCCTATCCGAGCTTCAAGGTGCCGAGGATCGGCGGTCAGTCGGCCGACTACCTCGCCAACGCGCTGACCGAGTACCGCACCGGCAACCGCAAGCACCCCACGATGCAGGCCCAGGCGCAGAGCTTCTCCGACCAGGACATCGCCGACATCGCCGCTTTCCTTTCCACCGTCAAGTAAGCCCATCATGCCCAACGCCAAGCACGCCCAGCGTCTAGCCATCGTCCTGTTCGCGGCCCTCACCCTGGTGGCTTGCTCGAAGGAAAACACCGAGGCTTCGGCCGAAAATCCGGGGCACGCCAGCGGCGAGCACGGCGCCAGTTCGTCGGCCGGCCTGCCGAAGGGCCACATCGCCAAGGGCGAGGAACTGGCCAAGGCCAAGGGCCAGGCGACCGGCCAGAGTTGCATCGATTGCCACGGCGCCGACGGCAATGCGCCGATCGACGACACCTATCCCAAGCTGGGCGGCCAGTACGGCGACTATCTTGCGCACGCGCTGCAGGCCTACCGCAGTGGCGATCGCCAGCATGCGCTGATGTCGCCCCAGGCCGCGAACCTGAGCGATCAGGACATTTCGGATCTGGCGGCGTACTTCGCTTCGCGTCCTTCGCAGCTGCGCGATCTGCACAACGTGCACCGGTAAACTTTTCCGTATCGGGATTGCAGAACGGAGCCGCAAGGCTCCGTTCTTGTTTGTGGCAAAGTTTTCTGTGGGAGCGACGTCAGTTGCGATGACCCACCGCGGCGCCCTATCGCGACTGACGTCGCTCCCACACCACAGACCACAGACCACACACCTTTTGTCGTCCCGCCCTCAGCTGTCGGTCGGGATCGGCGTGCGCTTGACCGGGATCTCCGGCGGCGGACGCGCCTTCGGTGGTTCGGGGAACAGGCTGCCCAGGCCGCAGCCGCCGCCCAACTGCAGGACCGAGATCGAGCACCTGAGTTTCATGTTGGTGCCTGGAATGGGAATGTCGACCTCGCGCACGTTCCGCCGCACCCACTCGGCGAGCAGCGACTCACTGGGCACCCAGTACTTGTCGAAGCTGGTCGGTTCGTAGTCGTAAGGCGGCCGCTGCAGCCAGGTGCCCGCTTCTTCCAGTCGCTCGCGGGTCCACTGGTCGTTGCCGCCCCCCGGCGCACCACGCTGCGCCGTGGCATCCCCGGCGTTGCCCGGCACGCGCAGGCTGCCATCAGCGTTGTAGAGACCGGCCTGGTCGCGTCCGTCTGCGGCGCTGTCGCCGGCCACGTCCCGACGCGCATTGCCCCAGTCGTCCGTGCGTGCCGGCGTGTTCCAGCCGCCGGGCTTGGCCGCCGGCAAGGGACCTCGCGTGGCGGACGCCGGTGCCGTCGAACCGCGTGGCGCGGAAGACGGCGCGCTCGTCGCGCCTGTTGCGGGCGTTGGGGTCGGCGATGAAGCGGTCGACGTGCCCGCAGCAGGCGCCGACGTGGGCGCCGGTGACGCCGGTGCGGGCCGGGGCGAAGGCTCGCGGATGTCCGCCTGCCGTACGCTGCGTTCCTGCGTCGCCACCGCACGCGGCGACACCTCGCGCGACGGTACCGGCACCGTCCGCACCTGCGGTGCGGGCGCGGCCATTTCGCGCTCCCGGATGTCCACCTCACGCGCGACGACGGCCGGCACCTCGACGGCGCGCACGGGTACATCACGGCGCACGATGGGCGCAGCGAGCGGCGTGGGAACCTCGCGATTCGGTACGCCGACCTCGCGCACGGCGGGTTGCGTGATCTCCGGCTGCCGGGGCGTAGGAGGCGGTCGCACGAAGGCGCGGGTAGGCTCGGCCACCTCGGTCACCTGCAGCGGCTGGTCCGCGATCTCGGGTACGGGCACGTCACGCGGCGGAATCGGCGGCACATCCATTGCCACCTGCGGCGCCGCGGCATCGGGCGGCGGCGATGCCTCCACGGGCTGCGCTTGGGTGGGCGCGGGCGCGACCGAAGGACGCGCCGAAGGTGCCGCGCCCGGCGTCTGGTCGGCGGTGGCTTCACCCGCCTGCGTTGCGCCGCCGACGTCCTCGGGACTGCCGTCGCCGATCATTTCCAGTCGCACCCGACTGCTGTCGCCGGCCTCTTCTGGCGGTGGCGGAATCTTGACCAGCGCGACCCACAGCAGGAACAGGAAGAACAGCAGGTGCAGCGCACTGCTGCCGAACGCCGCCGCCCAGCGCATCCAGCGCTCCTCGCGCGGCGGTGGCCCCCAGCCCTGGTAGAACAGCGAGCGCAGCGCCAGCACGCGCCCCGGCAGGAATGGGGCTGCGCGCCTTGCTTTCGGCGTGTGCGAGGCCAGCATGTCGAGGATGGCGTCCGCTTTCTCGCGGGTGATCCGGCCCAAACGCTCCGGCAGCGCACGCAACCACAAGCCCCACCCGAAAGGCAGGCCGGTCTGGCGTTCGACGATGGGCGCCGCCTTGCGCGGCAGCAGGTGTGCGATGACGTCGGTGGCGTTCGTCACCGGCGGTCGGCTCCGTCAGGCCGCGTTGCCGCGCGGGATGTACGGCGCATCGCCGGTCCCGTGGTCGGTCGCGTCGCGGACGGCGGTGACGCCGGGCACGCGCGCCATCAATGTCTTCTCGATGCCCTGCTTGAGGGTGACGTCGGCCATGCCGCAGCCGTGGCAGCCGCCACCGAAGCGCAACCACACCACCCCGTCGCCGCCGACTTCTTCCACCGCCACCCGTCCCTTGTGCGACGCCAGCTGCGGATTGATCTCGTTGTCGATCACCCAGCGCACGCGCTCGACCAGCGAAGCCGCCTCGCCGGGCGCTTCGCCCTTGATGCGCGGCGCCTTGATGGTCAGCTGGGTGCTGGCGCCCTTCATCACGTAATCGATATCGGCGCCGTCGAGCCAGTGCACGCTGGCGGCATCGACATACAGGGTGAAGCCGTCGCAATCGACCGCCCATTCGTCGCCCGCCAGGTCGCGCGGCTCGGCGAACTCCAGTCGCGCATCGGCCTGTGCCGTGCCGGGGTGGACCGCGCTGAGACGCACGCCCAGCCCGGGCAGCGCTTCGCGTTCGATCAGTTTGCGGAAGTGCGCCTGCGCGCTGTCTGAAATCTGGATCATGCGGCTATTCTAGCTCCCTGCCCGATGGGCATTCACGTTCACAGGCCGGTCGTCGCGCTTCATTCAGACTGGCCGCCCCGCCGGAGATGCGCCATGTCTGACCTGATTCCCCTCGCCCGCGCCCACTGCGTGCCGCTGCGTGGCAGCGAACACCGCCTGCCACCGGCCCGCATCGCCGAACTGCTGCCCCAGGTTCCCGGCTGGGAACTGGTGGAGGAAGGCCACGCGCTACTGCGCACGTTCCCGTTCGACAACTACTACGAGACGATGGCTTTCGTGAACGCGCTCGCCTTCGTCGCGCATGCCGAAGACCACCATCCCGACCTCGGCGTGCACTACAACCGCGCCGTCGTGCGCTATTCGACGCATGATGTGGGCGGCCTGAGCGAAAACGACTTCATCTGCGCGGCCAAGGCCAGCGCCCTGCTGGGAGAATCCTGATGGAACGCCGTATCCCCGTCTCGCCCATGCTGCTGCTCGCCGGCGTGCTCGCGCTGTCGGCCTGCGCCAAGCAAGAGGAAGTCAGCGGCCCGGTCATCGCACCGACCGAACTGGCAGCCATCGACACGCCGCCACCCGCGTACCCGGCCGAGGCCGAGTGCAACAGCGACGGCGGAACCACCGTACTGCGCGTGACCGTCGAGAAGGATGGCGTGCCCGCTCGCGTGGCCCAGGTGCAGGGCAGCGGCAACGCCGCGCTCGACAAGGCCGCGTTGGCCGCCGTGCAGACCTGGAAGTTCCGTGCCGCTACGCGCAATGGCCAGCCGGTCACGCACACGATCAACGTGCCGGTGACGTTCCCGCCCGTGCTGGAGAAGCCGACGCGGTGCTTTGCGCAGGGCGCGGGCTGAGTCAGCCCAAGCGCTCCAGCGCGTCCGCAAGGTCTTCCGACAACGGTGCACTGAGTACGTAGGGCGTCCGGCCCCCGTCCAATGCGAACTGCAGCGACGCCGCATGCAGGAACAGCCGCTTCAGGCCCAGCTGTTCGCGCAGTCGCTTGTTGACCGCCGGATCGCCGTACTTGTCGTCGCCCGCGACCGGGTGGCCGATGTGCTGGGCATGCACGCGGATCTGGTGGGTGCGGCCGGTCTCGATGCGGACCTCGCAGTACGAATGCCCGCCACGCCGTTCCAGCACGCGGAAGTGGCTGAGCGATTCCTTGCCATCGCGATGCACCTGGACATGGCGCTCGCCACCCTGGCGCAGGCCGATGTGCAGCGCCGCGTCGACGCTCATCACCCCGTCGGGCATGCGGCCGATCAGCAGGGTCAGGTAGCGTTTCTCGATCCCGCGCGTGCCGTCTTCGCTGTCCTCGCGCAGCAGCGCCTGCAGTTCGGACAGCGCCGAACGCTTCTTGGCCATCACCAGCAGGCCAGAGGTGTCCCTGTCCAACCGGTGCACCAGTTCCAGCGTCTGGTTCGGGCGCAGCGCGCGCATGGTCTCGATGGCGCCGTGGCTGATGCCGCTGCCGCCGTGGCTGGCCACGCCGGTCGGCTTGTTGATGACGAGCAGCCGCTCGTCCTCGAAGACGATGGCGGCTTCCATGCGCTTCAGGAAGCCGGCCGGCGGCCCCCCTTTTTCTCCCACCTCAGTGAGATTCACCGGCGGGATGCGGACTTCATCGCCGCCCTCCAGCTTGCGCTCGGCCTTCGCCCGCCCGCCGTTCACCCGTACCTGGCCGCTGCGCACCAGCTTGTACACCAGGCTGCGCGGGGCACCTTTCAGCTGGCCGAGGAGGAAGTTGTCCAGCCGCTGCCCGCCCCGGTCCTCCGGCACCGTGACCGTCCGCACGGCGCTCTTGGCACCCGTGGCGGGCTTCTCGGAGGGGGGGCTGGGGTTGGAGCCATTCATTCTGTTACACTCGGAGGGCGAGATAAGGGTTTGATTTCGCAGGGAGTTGCTGTTGGGCCAGAAGCCCGTCTCCCCGCGATTCCGGCAAGTGCGCGGCCACCGCCCCAGGGGCGGCCATGTTAGCGGCTGATCGGCAGGCCCGGATACCGCCGGGTGCGTGACGGCACCTGATGCTGAACATGTCCCGCGTGGCGCCCCCTTCCGAGGGAAGCTGCCTCCGGCCCCGCAACACCTATTAGAAAGAAAAGCGCTCCCGCGGCCTGCCGTGGTGTCGTAGCGCTGGAAACCCGAATCTGCCCCGCTGCGCCTGCGCAAGGGGCGGTGCAACGTTCCAGAGGCGAAACCCCATGGCGTTCCGCGCGGTAGCAGCGCGCGAGGAACGCACAATGAAACGCATGTTGATCAACGCCACGCAGGCAGAAGAACTGCGCGTGGCCATCGTCGACGGTCAGACCCTGTACGACATCGATATCGAACAGCCGTCGAAGGAACAGAAGAAGTCCAACATCTACAAGGGCCGCATCACCCGGCTCGAACCCTCCCTGGAAGCCGCCTTCGTCGATTACGGCGCCGACCGTCACGGCTTCCTGCCGCTGAAGGAAATCTCCCGCGACTACTTCCAGGCCGGCGTCGACCATAACAAGGCCGGCATCCGCGAACTGCTGAAGGAAGGCCAGGAAGTCGTCGTCCAGGTGGACAAGGACGAGCGCGGCAACAAGGGCGCCGCCCTGACCACGTTCATCTCGCTGGCCGGCCGCTACATGGTGCTGATGCCGAACTCGCCCACCGCCGGCGGCGTGTCGCGCCGCATCGAGGGCGACGACCGCGCCGAGCTGAAGAAGGCGATGGACGCCCTGGCGATCCCCGACGACATGGGCGTGATCATCCGCACCGCCGGCGTCGGCCGCGACGCCGAAGAGCTGCAGTGGGACCTGGACTACCTGCTCAGCGTCTGGAAGGCGATCGCCGAAGCCGCGCTGACCAAGCCGGCCCCGTTCCTGATCTACCAGGAAAGCCGCCTGATCGTCCGCGCCCTGCGCGACTACCTGCGCAGCGACGTCGGCGAGATCCTGGTCGACACCGACGAGCTGTACGAGACCGCCCGCGAGTTCATGCAGCAGGTCATGCCGCACAACCTGCGCAAGCTGAAGCCGTACAAGGACGACATCCCGCTGTTCAACCGCTTCCAGATCGAATCGCAGATCGAAGGCGCGTACGAGCGCAACGTGCGCCTGCCCTCCGGCGGCTCCATCGTGGTCGACCAGACCGAGGCGCTGACCGCCATCGACGTCAACTCGGCGCGCGCCACCAAGGGCGGCGACATCGAGGAGACCGCGTTCCACACCAACATGGAAGCCGCCGAGGAAGTCGCCCGCCAGCTGCGCCTGCGCGACCTGGGCGGCCTGGTGGTGATCGACTTCATCGACATGTCGAGCAACAAGCACCAGCGCGAAGTCGAGAACAAGCTGCAGAACGCGCTGAAGTACGACCGCGCCCGCGTGCAGATCGGCCGCATCTCGCGCTTCGGCCTGCTCGAAATGAGCCGCCAGCGCCTGCGTCCGTCGCTGGGCGAATCCAGCCAGATCGTCTGCCCGCGTTGCGAAGGCCATGGCCGCATGCGCAGCGTCGAATCGCTGTCGCTGTCGATCATCCGCGTGGCCGAAGAGCATGCGATGAAGGACAACACCGGACAGGTGCTGATCCAGGCCCCGCTCGAGATCGCCAACTTCCTGCTCAACGAGAAGCGCAGCGCGCTGCGCGAGATCGAACAGCGCCACGACGCGCCCGTCATCATCGTGGCCGACGAAGCGCTGCACACGCCGCACTACGAAGTCACCCGCATCCGCGAGAACGAGCTGGGCGAAGAAAGCAGCAAGCCCAGCTACCACCGCGGGACCCAGCGCAAGCTGCCGGTGCACGCACTGACCAAGGCGCAGCTCAACATCCCCGCCGCACCCGCCGTCACCCACGTCAAGCACACGCAGCCGGCCCCCGTGCGCGAGGAGCGCGAAGCTCCGGCACCGGCGGCCACGCCGGCTCCCGTAGCCGCACCTGTCGCCGTCGCGGCGCCCGCGTCCGGCGGCGTGGTCGGCTTCTTCAAGCGCCTGTTCGGCGGCGGCGAAGCCGCCGCCCCTGCCCCGCAGGCCCGTCCGCAGCAGGACACCCGCCAGCGCAACGACCGCAACAGCAACGGCCGTCGCGAGAACCGCGACAACCGTGGCGACAACCGCGGCCAGCAGAACCAGGGCCGCGGCGGCAAGCAGGACAACAATCGCCGCGACGAGCGCACCAAGGGCGAGAAGCCGCAGGGCGGCAACGCCCAGCAGCAGAAGCCGCGCAACGAGCCGCAGGGCCAGAAGCAGCAGAAGCCGCAGGGCCAGCCGCAGAACGCCCAGGGCAATACCCAGCAGCAACCCAAGGCGCCCAAGCAGCCGCAGGGCCAGCAGGGTGGCAAGCCGCAGCAGGAAGGCCAGGGTCAGCGCCAGCCGCGCGCCCCGCAGCAGGACACCGCGAAGCCGGCAGCACCGGTCGCCGCCGAGGTGGTGACGACGGCCGCCGCCGTGGCTGTCGGCACGCAGGACGCCGTGCGCGCTGCAGCCGATGCTGTACCCACCCCGGTTCCGGCCACCGATGTGCCCGCTGCGATCGACACCGATGCGACGCAGGCCGTTGCGGTCGATGGCGAGGCCGCACCCTCCGCCGACGGCGACACGGGCGAAGGCGGCCGTCGCCGCCGTGGCCGTCGTGGTGGCCGTCGCCGTCGCCGTGGCAATGGTGAAGCCGGTGCTGCAGGCGAAGAAGGCATGCTGGCCGACGATCTGGGCAGCGACGACGACGCCCCGGTCGCCGACCGTTCGCAGCCCGAGTTCGATTTCGACGATGAGGAGCCGGTGGCCGCCGCACCGCGTGTACCGAAGCCGCAACCGGCCGCGCCAGTTGCCGCTGCCGCCGTGGCTGCGCCGGTCGTAGCCGCCGTGGTCGCCGCGCCGGAACCGGTGGTCGCCGCCGATCCGGCGCCCACCGTCGTGCCCGCCCCGGTCGTGGTCGAAACTGTTGCGGCCGTCGAGGTGATCGAGGAAGTGAAGGCCGAAGCTGCGCGCGTCCAGCCCGAGGTGACCGCCACGGTGCAGCACGAGGCACCGGCCGCCGTCGCCATCGTCGAGACGGTCAAGGCCGAGATTGCCGCCGAACCTGCCCCCGTGGTCGTCGATGCGGTCGAGACCGTGGAAACGCCGGTGGTCGCCGCCGTGCGCAACGAACCCGTGCAGATCGACCTGGTCGACGCCGTGAACGAAGCCACTGCCGAGGCCGAAGCGCCGGTCGAGACCGCTGCACCTACCCCGCCGCCGGCCGCGCCGAAGCCCGCCAGCGCACCGGCCACCGGTTCGCTGTTCTTCGTCGCCGACGCGGACACGCCGCCGTCGGTCACCCGCAGCCTGTTCGAGCCGGTGGTCACGCCGGTCAAGCCGGCCGACGATATCGCCCAGGCCGACAAGCAGGACGATGACAGCACGGAAGAACGCAGCGCCTGACGCGCCACGTTCCTCGAGGCGTAAAAGCACACTGGCCGCGCAAGCGGCCAGTGTCGTTTCCGGGCTGCGCGCGCACCAGGAATGATGGCTGGCTGGCCCGGGAACCGCGCTGCGGCTACAGTCGATGCACGTTCCCTGTGCACGGATGCCTGTCATGACAAGAACCGCCCGACCCGTCTGCGCGCTGCGCATCCTGATCGCCCTGCTGGGGCTGGCCGCCGCCGGCGCGGCGGGTGCCCAGTCCCGCGAAACCTACGCCTGGACCGAAGGCCCGGTGGTCGTGCCCGGCACGCAGGACCCGCAGCCCTCACTGCTCAAACAGCGGTTCCTCGACGTCTACTGCATCGACATGCCGGACCTCGGACCCGTCGAGAACATCGTGCATGGCACCCTCAGCGGGGGCGCGGTGTCCTACTACCGTCTCGCCTATGCCAATGGCCTGCACGGCCATGTGGTGACATCCACTCTGCCCAGGGACCGGACACCGTCCGAGGAGTACGCGCGCCTGCTGCAACGGGAGCAGGCCAACCATCGTGCCGTCGCGACCGCCGCCTCCGCCGAGCGCTACCGGGTCGATAACGCGACATCATCCTTCGGGCCCACGGTGAAGATGCGCCTGCTCAACATCGAGGGCGGCAACGAAGAAGGTCCCTTCCCAGTCACGCGTCCGCTGTTGAACGTGCCTGATGAACCGCTGTACTCGCTATCGGTGCACCGGCTGTTCGTGCGCGGCGGCAGCCGTTACGAAGTAGCCGTGTTGGGCGTGCCCGCCCAGGGCGAATCGCGCGCGACACTGGAAGCCCGCGCCGAACGCTTGGCGGACACCATGCTGGATTCCCTGCATACCTGCACGGCGGCGGTGGACGCGGCGAGACCGGCAGCACCGGCGCGCTGAGGACGCGGCGTCAGAGCGCGCGCGTCGGGTCCATCAGGCCCCACTGCGCAGCCAAGCGCGCCAGCGCGATGTTGTCCTGCACGCCGGTCTTCTCGAACAGGCGCGTCTTGTGCGTGTTCACCGTCTTGGCGCTCAGGCTCAACCGGCGGGCGATCTCTTCCTGGCGCAGGCCCTGGGTCAACAGCATCGCCACTTCCAGTTCGCGCGGCGACAGCGCGTCGAACGGGGACGCATCGCCACCGACCGTATGCAGCGCGAGGTTCTGCGCCACGTTGCTGCCGAGGTAACGCTTGCCGCGCGCCACGTCGCGCACGGCGCGGATCAGTTCCGCGGCATCGCCGGCCTTGCCGAGGTAACCGGATGCACCGGCTTCCAGCAGGCGCTTCGGCAAGGGGCCGTCTTCCAGCACCGACACGATGATGACGCGCACGCCGATGTCGGCACGCACGATGCGCTCGGTCACTTCAAGTCCGCTGTAGCCGGGCAGATGCAGATCGCACAGCACCACATCGGGTTTCAGCTGGCGCACCAGCGGCAGTGCCGCCTCGCCGGTATCCGCCTCGCCCACCACGTCGATGTCCGCATCGGCGCCGAGGATCAGGCGCATGCCGGTGCGCACCAGGGTGTGGTCGTCGATCAGGAAAACGCGAATGGTCATGTCAAGCGGACGCCTTGGGGGAACGGGGTCGAGCGTAGGGGGGCCATCCGTCGCCGCGCAATTAACATTGTATCGGTGCGCGACGACTACATGGGTGTAGTCGCGCGAGGCGTGCGGCATACTCGGATTTTCACAGGGGGTTCCACCATGTCCGCCATCCGCCATCGCATGCGCGCTGTCTTGCTGCTGTCCCTGTTCGCCAGCGTGCCGGCCTGGGCCGATGACGTATCCGCGCGCTGGCAGGCGCAGGTCGGCACGATCAGCGCAGGCAACGGCACCGCCGCACGCGCCGATGCCATAGGCGCGCGCCTGGACGCGCTCGGCATCGCGTGGAAGCGCGAGGCGTTCGTACGCGGTGACCAGGCCGGCGAGAATCTGGTCGCCGACCTTGGCGGCCCCGACAAGGCGCCCTTGCTGTTGATCGGCGCGCACTACGACAAGGTCGCGGTCGGCCATGGCGCCACCGACAACGCCTCCGGCGTCGCGGCGGTGCTGGAACTCGCGCAGGCCCTGAAGGCGAAACCGCTGGCGCACCATCGCGTGCAGGTGGTGTTCTGGGATCTGGAGGAGAAGGGTCTGGTCGGCGCGCACGCATGGGTCGAGACCCCCGGACGCGAGCAGCCGGCGCTGTACGTCAACATCGACATCTTCGGCTGGGGCGACATGCTGTGGATGATGGCGCCCGACACCGGCACGCCCTTCGTCGCGGCACTGCGCAGCGCCAGCGCGAAGGAAAAGCTCGGCTTCCAGCCCGGCGACAAGTACCCGCCCACCGACCACCTGGCCTTCCTCAAGGCCGGCTGGCCGGCGGTGTCGTTCTCGCTGGTCGGGAGCGACGAGATCGACCCGATCCTTGCGGTCTTCGGCGGCGGCAAGCCGGCGCAAGTGCCCAAGGTGATGCAGGTGATCCACAGCGAGCGCGACACCACGGACGAACTCGATGCCGCCCGCGTGGACGACGCCCTGCGCGTGATCGAACAGGGCCTGCGTGCGTGGGACGCGTCCACGACACACTGACCTGTCGTCCTGCGGATACGCGAACGGGCCCTTGCGGGCCCGTTTGCGTTGGGGCGAGAACACGCCTGGCTCTCTCCGGGCGGCGACGGTGTCGGACTCGCGGTCCACCGCCAGGCGCAGCACGGAACAGGGGGTGTCCGGGGTAGCTGCGTTCGGTTCTCTCGTGGTGCCCTGGGTGTCAGCCTTGCGGCTCGGTAGCAGGGTAAGCGCGGGAAGCAGAGGGGGTGGATCCGCCGCCCGACCACTGGCGGTCGTTTTACGGACGCAAATGCGAAGACGGCGTGTACGGCGTTCAGCCTGACCGCACAGTTCTGTCACGCCCTTTCCACACGACTTAACGCCGTCGAACGGCAGGCGTTGCCTATGCATCGGCATCACGGTGCTGCCCGTACGTTGTGCATCAGGCAACACATCCGCGCCCCCATGATGACTTTCGACCTGTTCCACGCCCCGACCGACGACGGCTCCTACGAGTTGTCCATCAACGAGTCCCCGCCCCTGCACTTCACTACCCCGGGCGCTGCGCTCGGTTATGCGGTGAAGCTGGCCAACCAGCGCCACCAGCAGGGCCTGGATTACGCCATCAACATCGAAGGCGGCGACGGCCGCTGGCGCCTGTTCGAAGGCTGGCGCCTCTGCGCCTGACCCGAGGTCATCACGGGCACGCCGATGTCCGTAAACGATGAGCGCCGCGGATCGCGGCATGGCACGCTGGCCGCCCATCGTTGAGCGTCCTACCATGTCCACCTCCACCGCCACCCGCTTCCGGGCCCTGCACCAGCATGGTCTGCTCCGCCTCGCCAACGCCTGGGACGCCGGGACCGCCCGCTTGATCGAACAGCTGGGTGCTCCCGCGGTCGCCACCACCAGCGCCGGCCTGGCCTGGGCGCAAGGCTATCCCGACGGCGACAAGCTCGATCCCGATGCGCTGGTGCATGCCGTCACCGGCATCGCACGCATCCTCACCGTCCCGCTCACCGTCGATGTGGAGGGCGGCTATTCGGACGATCCCGCCGTCGTCGCCGCCACCGTGGCCCGCGTCGTGCGCGCGGGTGCGGCCGGCATCAACCTGGAAGACGGCGCCGGCGACCCCGCGCTGCTCGCCGCGAAGATCGACGCGATCCGCCAGGCCTGCGCCGCACAGCGCATGGATGTCTTCGTCAATGCGCGCACCGATGTCTACCTGCGCGGCCTGGCGCCGGAAGACGCGCGTGTCGACGAAACCCTCGCCCGCGCCGCGCGGTATCGCGAGGCGGGGGCCGATGGCCTGTTCGTGCCGGGTCTGACGGACGCGAAGGCCATCCGTACGCTCGCATCGCGATGCGGCCTGCCCCTCAACGTGATGCTGCGTCCGCAGCTGCAGGATCTCGCGGCGCTGGAAGCCCTTGGCGTGCGCCGCATCAGCACCGGCTCGGCGCTCGCGGAATCGATGTACGGGCGCCTGGGTGCGCAGGTCGCCGGGTTCCTGCGCCACGAACGCACCTCCCTGCCCGATCCCCAGGCCATGGGGTACGGGGCGATCAATGGCCTGTTCGACCAGGGGTAGGGTTTTTCCTACAGAACACCGGGCCATCGCCCGACTGTGAATGTGAATGCCGTGCGCGAGGATGCATGCGTCCCCGGCAGCACGCCCTGCGCAGGCCAGGAATGGCCGCTCTGCAATGGAACAAGGGCGCTGCCTTGAGCAAGCAGCACTGCCGGAGCCGGGGACTCCCCCTTTCAGACCCGACCTTCATGGCCGGGTTTTCTTTTTTTGGCGACCCGCGTCAGCGGGTCACCGGCCCCAGCCACAGCTCGGGGGCCTGTGCCAGCCCGAGCAGCACCAGCGCGGCGGCCGCGATCAGCAACCAGGCCATGCTTCGCACCACCAGCATGCGCATGTGTGGGTCTCCTGTCCCCTGTGTGACTCGACTATCGCCACGTACATGGAGCGAGTCAAACGTAAATGCATTAAGCGGCGATCGCCGTCCGCGGTTCCGTGGCCGCCCCACTCTGGCCGCCGCGTGCCGCGGCCAGGAACTCGCGTCCCCAGCGCGACAGATCGTGGTGGCGGACGATGTCGAACAGCCGGCGTTGGCGGTCCTCGCGCTCGCCCGGCGTCATCGCCAGCGCCTGCCGCAGCATGCGCGCCATGTCCGCGGGATCGTGCGGGTTGGTCAGTACCGCGCCCTTGAGTTCCGCGGCGGCGCCGGCGAACTCCGACAACACCAGCACGCCATCGCCACCCTCCAGGCCCTGCACGGCGACGAACTCCTTCGCCACCAGGTTCAGGCCATCGCGCAGCGGCGTGATCCACATGACGTCGGCCGCCGCGTAGTGCGCCACCACGTCGGCGAACGGCAGCACGCGCGAGAAGAAGCGCACCGGCGTCCAGTCCAGTTGCGACAGCCGGCCGTTGATGCGGCCCACGGCCTGTTCGATCTGCTGCTGCAGCGGCCGATACACCGTCATCTCCTTGGCCGCCGGCACGCAGACCAGCACCAGCGTGACCTCGCCCCGCAGTTCCGGCGACGCGTCCAGCAGGCGTTCGAACGCATGCAGCTTCTGCAGGATGCCCTTGGTGTAGTCCAGCCGCTCGATGGACAGCACCAGCTTGCGCCGGCCGATCTCGTCGCGGATCCGCGCGATGTCCTCTTCCACCTGCTCGGTTTCCAGGCAGTCGCGGATGCGGCCCACGTCGGTACCGATCGGATGCGCGCCGATGCGGACCGTGCGGCCGTCGATGCGCAGTTCGGTGGCCATGTCCTCCACCCCGACCGCGCAGCCGAAGGTCAGGAAGCGCGGCGCGCACGAGGCGCGCGCGGTTACTTCCACCGGGAAAGTGCTGCGCACCGCATCGGTGAAGTTCTCCGCATGGCGCGGGATATGGAAGCCGACATAATCGCAGGCCAGCAGGCTACCCAGGATTTCCCGGCGCCACGGCAGGATGGCGAAGATGTCCGCCGACGGGAACTGCGTGTGGTGGAAGAAGGCGATCTTCACGTCGGGGCGCAGCTCGCGCAGCACCGACGGCACCATCCACAGGTTGTAGTCGTGCAGCCACACGGTCGCGCCCGGCGCGGCCTCGGCGGCGGCGGCTTCGGCGAAGCGGCGGTTGACGCGCTTGAACAGCGCCCAGTCGTCCTCGTTGAAGCGCGCACGCTCCCAGAAGCTGTTGATCACCGGCCAGAACGCTTCCTTCGAGAAGCGTTTGTAGAACACGTCCACCTCGTGCTTCGTCAGCGGCACGTGGGTCGCCGTGAGGCCTGGATAGCGTTCGGCGTCCACCGGCGCCCGTGCTTCGATCGGCGGCGCCTTCGGATCGTCCACCGTCCACGCCACCCACGAGCCCGGCTGGCCGTCGCTGAAGAAACTCAACAGGCTGGGAATGATGCCGTTCGGCGAACTGTGCGGACGGCGCACGCGCTGGCCGTCGACGATGTGCTCCTCGTACGGCAGGCGGTGGTAGACCATCACCAGTTCCGCCTTGCCCGGCGGATGCAGCGTTGGCGGGTAGTCGTCGGCATCGAGCAGCGCGAAGTGCGCCATCGCCTGCAGGATGCCGCCGCAGCCCGGCGCGTCGGCATGCAGCACGTTGTCCATGCCGGCGGTGGCCGCGACCAGCGCCGGCTCGGAATCGCCGACGCACACGCCGGGAAAGCCCTCGCCGTACATCGACAGGTCGTTGAGCGTGTCCCCGGCCACCAGCACGCGCGACGGTTCCAGTTCCAGTTTCTCGACCAGCGCGGTCAGCGTACTGCCCTTGCGCGTGTCGCGCGGCAGGATGTCCAGATAGCGGTCGGCCGAGTACAGCACCTCGCAACCGAGCGACGCGGCGACGGCTTCCACCTCGGCCTGGATCGTCGAGAGCTGTTCGGGATGGCAGTAGTACGAGCACCGGCGCTCCTGCGGGACTTCTTGCCGCACCAGCATCGGGAAGCGGCGCATCGCATCGGCCACCACGTGCTCGCCCGGCCAGCGCGCCTCGATCGCTGATTGCAGCGGCTGGATCGGCTGCATGTCGTTGGTGCGCAGCACGGTCGCGCCGACATCGCAGATCACGTAGTCGGGGGTAGGCAGGCCGGGATCGGCGAGCAGGGGCAGGATCGCTTCGCGGCCACGTCCGGTGACCCACGCGAGCTTGACGCCGGGATGCGCGTCGACGAGATGGTAGAGCCGCTTGCGCGCATCGGCGTCGCCCGCCAGGAACGTGCCGTCGAGGTCGGTGGCGAGCAGCAGCGGCTGCGGGGGATTCTTCAACAGGGTCATGCGGATGCACTCCATGTTCGCGGGTGATGCCGCGCACAAGGCACGACGCGAGGCGTCGAAGGACGCAGGCGGGGACACGCATCGGAGGTGCGCCGCGAAAGCGGCACGCAGAGAGGTGGGTCGCGTGCGAGGCACGCTGCGCGCAGAGCGCGGCAGATGCGCGTCCGTCCCCGGACATGGACGCGGACATCGACTGATGCGATGCAGCATTGTAGTCCGCATCAGCGGCGCGAAGGTCAACGCGACGTTAAGAATGTTAACCGCAGCCGGGAAATTCCGTATTTTCCGCTGATTTCCGCAGTCATCGCGTCCGGTGCCGAATATCGGGTTCGCACGCCGACAGGTTCATGTCGCGTGCGATGTCGCCTCGACCAGCGCATCGATCAACGCGCGCGATGCGGCCGACAAGCGACGATGCGGCGCATAGATCAGCGAAAACGGTCGCGTGCGTCCGGCGAACTGCGGCAACACGCGCACCAGGTCCACGCCGCGTCGCTCATGCGCATCGACGATGAAGTCGTAGCTCTGGCACAGGCCCACGCCGGCTTGCGCCAGCGACACCACGCCCAGCACATCGTCGGAGACTTCGATGCGCGATGCCGGTGTCCAGTCGATATCGTCGCCGTCCACGCGGAACAGCCACGGCGCCACGCGTCCGCTGCTCGGCAGCACGAACGGCAGGCAGGCATGCGTGGCAAGCGCATCGAGCGATGCCGGCGTGCCGTGCGCGGCGAGATAGGCCGATGACGCGACCACACTCAACGTCGCCTCTTCCAGCTTGCGCCCGACCAGGCCACTGTCTGGCAGTTCACCCAGCCGGATGGCGAGATCGAAGCCTTCCGCGACCAGATCGACATTGCGGTTGGCGATGTTCACCTCCACCCGCACCTGCGGATGCCGCTGCACGAATCCACGCAACAGCGCCGGCAACCGGTAATGCCCGTAGGTGGTCGGCACGCTGATCCGCACCTGCCCGGTGAGCGTGCCCGCTTCACCCTGCACGGCGCGCTCGGCATCGTCGATCAGGTGGAAGGCGGCGCGCGCCTGCTCCACGTACAGCCGGCCGGCCTCGGTCAGGCCGATCCGGCGCGTGGTCCGTCGCAACAGTTGGCCGCCCAACCGTGCCTCCAGTCGGGCGATGGCCCGGCTCACCACCGACGGTGTGGTCGACAGCGCCACGGCCGCCGCCGTCAGCGACCCGTGATCGACCACGGCGACCAGCGCCTCCACATCGGCCAGGTGATCGAATCGACGCGCCATTATTGCCTCCTATGAACAGATGACTTCCTGCAAGGCCAATTTATCGCCTCATACGGTCGGAATAAAGTGCGCGCCAACCGGGGCATTCCGTCCCCGCCAAGAGACCGCCATGAACCTGTTCGCCCCCCTCGCCGCCGCCGTGCTGCTGGCCCTCGGCTCCGCCAACGCCCAGGCGGCCCACGTGCTGGTGGTGCTGTCCGACGCCGACCACCTGGACCTGCGCGACGGCCGCGCCTATCCCACCGGTTTCTACCTCAACGAGCTGATGCAACCGGTCAAGGCGCTGCGCGACGCCGGCCACCGGATCACCTTCGCCACCCCGCAAGGCCGAGCGCCCACCGTCGACCGCACCTCGATCGACGCGGCCTACTTCGGCAACGCCCCCGCCGCCTTGAAGGCGCACGAAGATCTGCTGGCGCAGCTGAAGCTGACCGCCGCCGCGCAATCGCCGGTGCTGAGCCTGGCCCGCGTGGAGCAGATCGGTTACGGCGAATTCGACGCGGTCTACATCCCCGGCGGTCATGCGCCGATGCAGGACCTGCTGGCCAGCCCGGCGCTGGGCCGCCTGCTGACCGACTTCCACACGAGGGGCAAACCAACCGCGCTGGTCTGCCATGGCCCCATCGCCCTGCTGTCGACGCTACCCGGCAATGCCGCCTTCCTGCAGCAGATGGAAGGCGGGCAACGCGCTAGCGCGCCTGCATCGTGGATCTACGCCGGCTACCAGGTGACGGTGATCAGCAACGACGAAGAGGAACAGGCCAAGGGCGCGCTCAACGGCGGCACCATGAAGTTCTATCCGCAGACCGCCCTGCAGCAGGCTGGCGTGCAGTACCGCAGCAACGTCCAGCCGTGGCAGGCCCATGTGGTGATCGACCGCGAACTGATCACCGGCCAGAACCCGGCCTCGGCGGTCGGCGTGGCGAAGGCCCTGCTGGACAGGCTGGATTGAGGCATTCCCCGCGGCCGCTCGATGCGCGTGCCTACCCGGCACGCGCGCGTCGCCGCCCTGCCCTCTCCTCGCACGACGGCGGTCGCGACACCGGACGAGGGCGGCGCGAGGATCAAAGACATCCGATCCCCCGGCCCTTCCCGCGGCGTCAGTCGATGAACGCCTTGTTGCCGTACTCCCACGTCCACGGCACGCCGGTCTCGCCCAGCACGAAGGCCACCAGGCGCGGGAACGCACGTTCGGCGCGCACGTCATTGCCCAGGATCACCACGCAACGCTTGCGCTGCTTCACGCACACCCAGGTGTTGCCGGTGGAGTCGTTGTGGCCGCCCTTGAAGAAGCCCGCGCCCTGCGGGCCGTCGAACACCACCACGCCCAGGCCCGCCGCCAGATCCTTGCGCCGCTGTGCGGGCGGCAGTTCGTCCTGCAGCGTGGGAAACTGCGAGGCGGTGGTGATGGCGAGCTGCGGCGCGGTCATCGCGGCGAACGCCGCGGGCGTAAGACCTTCACCGTTGATGTAGGCGGCGGCGAAGTTCGCCATGTCGGCGATGGTGGTATCCATCGACCCGGCGGCGCGCACGCGGCTGCGCTCGTCGTGCGGTTCGACGGCGCCATCTTCGGTCCAGCCGTCGGCGAGGTTGGTCGCGAAATCGGCACGCCATGTCATGCCGGTGTTCGGCATGCCGAAGCGGTCGAACACGCGGCGCTGCATTTCCGCGCCCAGGTCCAGGCCCAGCCCGCGCTCGATCACGTACTGCAGCAGGATCAGTCCCTCGCCCGAGTACGCGTAACGCGTGCCGGGATCGAAGTGGAAGCGCAGCTTCCCGTCGGGTTCGAGATAAGCGAAGTTGGCGAAGCCGCTGCTGTGGGTCAACAGATGGCGCGCGGTGATCGTCTTCCAGCGATCATCGCCGGCCAGGTCGGGCCACGGACCATAGCCCGCGACGACCGGATAGTCGGGCAGCGGCTTGTCGAAATACTCGCCAACGGGGCGATCGAGATCGAGCTTGCCCTCGTCCACCAGCTGCATCACGGTGTAGCCGAACACGGCCTTGGTCAGCGAGGCGCCGTACATGACGGTCGCGGTCTGCAGCGGATCGCCCTTCGCGTTGCGCTGGCCGTAGGCGGCGACGTGGACGACCTTGCCATCGTCGATCACCGCGATGGCCAGGCCGTTGGCCTGCGCGGCCTTCATCGCCGCCATGACTTCGGCATCCAGCGCGGCGCGCGTGGGAATGGCAGGGGACACGGGACCGGTCGCCGAAGCGGCGAACGGCAGCAGGACGAACAGGCCAATCGCGAGCAATGGACGCATGATGTCTCCCCGGTCTGCATCCGATCCTACAGACTGCACACCACCGCGACAGCGCCAGAGGTCACGTCCCGGTAGCTCCCCTAGCCCGGCTAAGCGAAGCGCCCGCCGAGACCGCCCCCACAACGCCCGGATGCCGCCGAGAGCCTTACCCGACCCGTCCCCTCAGGGCGCGACGATCTTCATCAGCGCCACGCTGGCGATGCCGGCCACCAGCCAGATCACCACGCGCTTGAGCACGGCGGCATCGATCCCCGCCCTGCCCCCGGCGGTCTGCATCGGCCTGGTGCCCACGACCAGCACGTGCATCGGCAGCGCGATCACCAGCAGGAACGCGAACACCCAGTACATCGTCTCGTCCCCCAGCTTCGGCCAGATCAACGGCATGGTGACACCGGCGAAGATGCCGGCGATGGCGGCGGTGATGGGGGTTGGGGTCAGGGACATATGGGTCTGCGTCGTGCTCAGGCGTTGTCGCAGTCTAGCCGGCGTGTTCAGCGCATAGGAGAGAAGCGGACTGGCAAAAAGTCGTAGACCGTAGCTCTCGCTATTCATCAGGCACCGCAAGCGATGGGTATCACTACGCTTCACCCATCTTACGTTTCGTGATTGCCGAAGTGGCGGAGAGAGTGGGATTCGAACCCACGGTAGGCTTACACCTACGGCAGTTTTCAAGACTGCTGCCTTAAACCGCTCGGCCATCTCTCCGTTATTGCTTCTCGGGACTCACTGGTCGGATCGCAGGTTCACATCCTGCCCCCGCTACCATGTTCCCTACCCGGCCCCTTGCAGGCCGGCGCGCATTTTCGCACGAACCCCGCCGCCGTGGCTTACGAGGCCTTCTTCACCTTGCCGGCCTTGGTGTTGTCGATCGCCATCGCGATGGCCTTCTCCTTCGCCTCCGCACAGGCGCCACCACAATCCAGACGCGACGACTCGATCTGCTGCGGCAGGTGCTCGGCCAAGAAATCGATGAACACCCGCACCGCCGGCAACAAGCCCCGGCGTGACGCGAACACCGCGTGGCAGATGCCCTGCGGCAGGCTCCATTCCGGCAGCACCACCTCCAGCTCACCCTTGCGTACCGCCTCGGCGCACACCGTCTCCGGCAGCAGCGTGACGCCGTAGCCGTCCTTCGCCATCGACTGCAGCAGCGGGAAATCGAAACCGGCCAAGCGCGGATTCAGCTCGATGCGGCGCACCTCGCCATTCGGACCGTGCAACTCCCAGCGCTGGCGCGCCTCGTCCTCGCTGATGCTCAGCGTCACGTGCTCGGCAAGGTCTTCCGGCACCTTCGGACGACCGGCACGGTTGAGGTACTTGGGACTGGCGACCAGCAATTCCTGGATCTGGCCGAAGCTGCGCATCACCAGGCTGCCGTCGTCGTCGAGCTTGGCGCGCACGCGCAGCGC
This sequence comes from Pseudoxanthomonas sp. GW835-FHT14C01, assembly GCF_058793715.1. Lineage (NCBI taxonomy): Bacteria > Pseudomonadati > Pseudomonadota > Gammaproteobacteria > Lysobacterales > Lysobacteraceae > Pseudoxanthomonas > Pseudoxanthomonas sp. GW835-FHT14C01. The sequence continues at coordinate 83,731 of NZ_JBXAGB010000005.1, read as the reverse complement.
CACGTCGTAGCCCTCGTTGATGATGTCGACCCGGCGGTTGTTGACATGCAGCTGCAGCCGCACCTTCGGGTACTTGTCGAGGAAGGCCGGCAGGATCTTCGGCAGCTGCATCTGCGCCACCGCCACCGGCACGCTGACGCGCACCACGCCGCGCGGCTCCGCACTGAGGCGGTCGACCACTTCGCGCGCCGCCTGCGCCTCGGCCAGCATCGTCTGCGCATGGCGATGCACGCTGGTACCGACGTCGGTCACCGCGAAGCGGCGCGTCGAGCGCTGCAGCAGGCGCACGCCCAGGTCGGTTTCCAGCTGGCTGATGCGCCGGCTCAGGCGGGACTTGGGAATGCCCAGGGCGCGCTCGGCCGCGGCGAAGCCACCGTGGTCCACCACCATGGCGAAGTAATAGAGGTCGTTGAGGTCGTGCTGCATGAAATAGTTCCGCCTATAGAACAATCAGTGACGTTAGACCACGTTTATCCCAATAATGCAACGACCTACAGTGGCTCCCAACGCGGCGCAGGCCGTACCCGACAGGAGCACCACCGTGAAACTATTGCATATCGACAGCAGCGCGCTGGCCGCCAACTCGGTCAGCCGACAACTGACCGCCGCCATCGTAGCCCGTTGGCAGGACAGCGTGCCCGGGCTGGAGGTCACCTACCGCGACCTCGATGCCGACCCGCTGCCCCATCTGACCAACGCCATTCTGGGTGGGGGCGATGCCGCCGCCGCACAAGCCAGCGAGGCCACCCTGCAGCAGTTCCTGGCCGCCGACGTCATCGTCCTGGGCGTGCCCCGCTACAACTTCGGCGTGCCGTCCACGCTGAAGGCCTGGATCGACCGCGTGGCCGTGGCCGGCCGCACCTTCAAGTACACCGAGAATGGCCCGGTGGGCCTGGCCGGCGGCAAGAAGATCATCGTGGCCGAGGCCAGCGGTGGCGAGTACGCCGGCACCGTGATCGACTTCGTGGCGCCCTACCTGAAGCAGGTGTTCGCGTTCCTGGGCATCACCGACGTCGAGTTCATCCGCGCCGAACGCGTGGCCTACTCGCCCGAGCACAAGGCGCAGGCCATCGAAGCCGCGCTGGCCAGCATCCCCACCCCGCTGCGCCGGGCAGCCTGAGCTCCCGGAACACCGCACGCCTCTCCGTTCGGCCCGCGCAAGCGGGCCGTTTTCTTTGTGGCGAAGGAAGGGCGTGCCCCCGCGCGACTGCCCGAGGCAGCCGCACCGGCATCGGGATCGCAGGAGGGCACCGGTATGCTGCCGGCACTCGTCCCCGTGATCCGCCGATGCCCACCCGGAAAGCCGCCCCGGAAACGTTCGACGCCGCGCAGGCGATCGCCCTGCTGAACGCCGCGTCCAGCCCGACGCATCGCGCCGGGCTGGCGCGTTACGGGATTCCCGACACCCACGCCCTGGGCGTGCCGATGCGCGATATCCAGGCGCTGGGCAAGCGCATCGGGCGCCAGCACGCGCTCGCGCAGCCGTTGTGGGACAGTGGGATCTACGAAGCCCGCTTACTGGTCGCCTTCGTTGCCGATCCGGCGCTGCTCACGGTCGCGCAGATGGATCGCTGGTGCCGCCAGTTCGACAACTGGGCGGTCTGCGACACGCTGTGCCTGCACCTGTTCGATCGCAGCCCGCATGCGTGGTCGCGGGTGTCCACGTGGGCACCCAAACGGAATGAATTCGAGAAGCGCGCGGCGTTCGCCCTGCTCGCCGGGCTGGCGGTGCACGACCGTGGCACCGCCGACGCGGCTTTCCTGGACGCCCTCGCACTGATCGACGCCGAGGCGGACGACGCGCGCAACTTCGTCAGCAAAGGCGTGAGCTGGGCATTGCGGGCCACCGGCCATCGCAATGCGGTGCTGCACGCCGAGGCGACGACGCTGGCGAAACGGTTGGCGACGTCTGACGACGCAACACGGCGCTGGATCGGCAAGGACGCGCTGCGCGACCTCGGCCGGCCGCTGGTGCGGACCAAGGTCGCGAGGGCCAGCACAAGGCGCGCGAAGAAGGCTTGAAGCTCTCCTCTCCCCGCCAGCGGGGAGAGGAAATAAAACATCAGGCGATCTGTTCGGCGCCGCCCATGTACGGACGCAGCGCCTCGGGTACGGTGATCGAGCCGTCGGCGTTCTGGTAGTTCTCCATCACCGCGATCAGCGCACGGCCGACCGCGGTACCGGAGCCGTTGAGCGTGTGCACGGGTTCTGGCTTGCCGGTGGCGGGATTGCGCCAGCGGGCCTGCATGCGGCGGGCCTGGAAGTCCTCGCAGTTCGAGCACGAGGAGATCTCGCGGTACATGGCCTGCGACGGCAGCCAGACTTCCAGGTCATAGGTCTTGGCGGCGCCGAAGCCCATGTCGCCGGTGCACAGCAGCATGCGGCGGTACGGCAGACCCAGCCTCTCCAGCACGGTCTCGGCGGCGCGGGTCATGCGCTCCTGCTCGTCGTAGCTTTCCGACGGGCGCGCGATGGAGACCAGCTCCACCTTCTCGAACTGGTGCTGCCGGATCATGCCGCGCACATCGCGGCCGCCGCTGCCGGCTTCCGAGCGGAAGCACATCGAGTGCGCCGTCATGCGCAGCGGCAGGCGGGCGTCGTCGAGGATCTCATCGCGGACGATGTTGGTCAGCGGCACTTCCGAGGTCGGGATCAGGTAGCGCTTGTGCTCCCCCAGCTGGGTGGCGAACAGGTCTTCCTCGAACTTCGGTAACTGGCCGGTGCCGCGCATCGAGTCGGCGTTGACGATCACCGGCACGCTGGTCTCTTCGTAGCCATGTTCGTTGGTGTGCAGGTCGAGCATGAACTGCGCCAGCGCCCGGTGCAGGCGGGCCAACTGGCCGCGCAGCACCGTGAAGCGCGCGCCGGACAGCTTGGCGGCGGTGTCGGCGTCCAGCCAGCCGTGGCGGGCGCCGAGTTCCTCATGGTCCTTGACGTCGAACTCGAACGTGCGCGGCGTGCCCCAGCGGTGCTGTTCGACGTTGCCGGCTTCGTCGCCGCCGACCGGCACGCTGGCGTGCGGCAGGTTCGGGATGCCCAGCGCGATGGCCTCGATCTCGCTGCGGATCTCGTCCAGTTTCACTTCCGAGGCCTTCAGCTCGTCGCCGAAGCCGGCCACTTCCGCCATCAGCGCGGCGACGTCCTCGCCCTTGGCCTTGGCCTGGCCGATGGCCTTGGAGCGGGTGTTGCGCAGGTTCTGCAGTTCCTCGGTGCGCTTCTGGATCTGCTTGCGCGCGGCTTCCAGGTCGGCAATGCGGGACACGTCCAGGTCGAAACCGCGGGTCTCCTTGAGGCGCTGGGCGAGTTCGGCGGGCTGGGTGCGGAGCAGGACGGGATCGAGCATGGAAACAGCAGTCTGGCGTGAGAAGCCGGCATTATCGCCCATCTGCGACCGCCTGCCCGTGCGGTTAACCACGGCTGTGCAAGAATCGGCGCGTCTTTTCCGGTGATCCCCATGTCGGCCCAGCAACCGCACGACCCGCATTTCACCTTCCGCCTGCCCCGCACCGCCCTGCGCAACGCCGCCATCGCCTTCGGCATCGGCCTGCTGCTGTTCGTGATCGTGTGGTGGGCCGGCCGCGACGACGGCTTCTATACCCCGGAGGCGACCCCGTCGGGCAAGCCGCTGCCGATCGAGGCACTGCCCGAACCGCTCTCCACCGGCGCAGGCGCCAGCGGCATGGAGGAACCGGCTCCGCGCCCCGCGCCCGAAGAACGTCCGCAACTGGTCGAAGAAACGCCGATGCCGGCCCCGGTCTCCGAGACCCCGCCGCCGGCCACGCCTGCCGAAGCGGCTCCGACGGCTGCCACCGTTCCGCTGGCGCCCGGTGACGTGCCGGTGCCGATCCCCGGCCAGACACCGGCCCCGGAATATCCGTCCGCTGCCATGCGCAATGGCGACCAGGGCACGGTCATGGTCCGCGTCGACGTGGGCGCGGATGGCATCCCGACCTCGGTCGAGGTCGCCGAACGCAGCGGCTCGCGCGATCTCGATCGCGCCGCGCTCACCGCGGTCCGCCAATGGCGCTTCCAGCCGGCGCAGCGCGATGGGCAGCCGGTGCCCGGCGCGGTCACCGTGCCTATCGATTTCAAGATGCGGTGATGCCTTCAGCGTGCATCGCGACAACCTGCATGAGATCGCAAGCGAACTGCGGCGGTTGAGGGCGATCAGCCCTGTCGATAAAACGGGGCTGACATTCTGGTATGCGACTATCGTGCCCGCATTCAATATGTGGATGCACGAACGGTCCCCGGTATCGACTCTCTGATCCACGGACTGGAGCATGGCCGACTCCCCGAAGCGGACATATATTCCGGTTGTGCATTGCCAATCGGGAGGTTGGGAGTTGGCGCGCTCTGTTTGCTGGCGGTGCTGTGGTGGCTGCTGTCGCGTTGATCTGCACATGACCTAAACGCACATGAACGCCGGTTTGAGTACCTGAACTCAAACCGGCTCGCTTCATCGCCAAATCACGCATCGCAAACATCCCTAGGCAAAGACTCGGCACCGTTCCAACGCGGAACCCACAACGCGAAACGGAGGTTCATATGTCGATGCCCACCAACAACGAATACCGCGCTCCGGACACCGTCGAAGACACCACGGTCGAGCCGCGCCGCAGCACCACCTCGCCCGTCCTGCTGATGCTGCTCGCCTTCGCGGTCACCGCCGGTGGCCTGATCTGGTGGAGCCAGTCGCGCGCACCGGCCGAAGCCCCGTTGGCGACAGTGCCGGGCAGCGTGATCGATGAGCCGGCGGCTACCACGCCCGCGCAGGAGCGCACCACGGCGACCGCCAACCGCGAGCGCGCCGAGCGTGCCGCGAACCGTCCGGCGGCGATCAGCCGCGACGCCCGCCCGATGGCCGGCAACGCCGAACCGAAGTACCCGGCGTCCATGCTGCGTGCAGGCGTCGGTGGCACGGTCGTCGTACTGGCCGAGGTGGATGCCCAAGGCAACCCCGTCAATGTCAGCGTCGTCGAACGCAGCGGCGAGCGCGAGCTGGATCGTGCAGCCCTGACGGCTGTGAAGCAGTGGCGCTTCGAGCCGGCCATGCGCAACGGCAAGGCCATTGCGACCAGCGTGAAGGTGCCGGTCGATTTCAAGCCGATCTGACGTTTCGGGAGCAACAAAACGAGGAAGGGAAAAGGGGCGCGGGCAGGCGCCCCTTTTTCTGTGCGCAATCTTCCGCTTTCGGTAGGAGCGACGTAAGTCGCGACCGCAGATCGTCGGTGCCCGACCAATGACGCATGAGGGAAAACGTCCGCCCGCACATCATGGTCAGGGCCAACTACATGAGGTCTGCAGGCTCGCGGTCGCGACTTACGTCGCTCCTACAGAAAGCAGTCGCACTACGCCTTGCGCAACGAAAACCCCGCGCCTGTCGCCAACCCATCGTAGTTCGGGAACGACGTCGCGACGTTCGCCACGTCGCCGATGCGCACCTCGCCCTTCGCCAGCTGTCCAGCGATCGAGAACGCCATCGCGATGCGATGGTCGCCATGGCTGTCCACCCCCCCGCCCTGCAGCTCGCCAGGGAAGATGGTCGCGCCATCGGGCGTCTCGTCCACGCGCAGGCCCAATGCACGCAAGCCGTTGGCCATCGCAGCAAGACGGTCGGACTCCTTCACCCGCAGCTCGGCCGCACCCGTGACGACGGTGGGCCCGTCCGCCGCCGCCGCTGCGACGAACAACGCCGGGAACTCGTCGATCATGTCCGGCACCAGCGCTTCGGGCACGGCAATGCCGCGCAACGGCGCATGTCGCACGATGAGGTCGGCGACCGGCTCGCCGCCATGCTCGCTGGCGTTCTCCTCTGCGATGTCGGCGCCCATCAGGCGCAGTGCCTGCAGCAGGCCGGTGCGGCGCGGATTCAGGCCAACCGCGCGCAGGCGCAGGTCCGACCCGGGAATGATGCTGGCCGCGACCAGGAAGAACGCGGCCGACGAGAAGTCCGCCGGCACCACGATATCGGTGGCTCGCAGCCGCTGGCCGCCGCGCAGGCGCGCGAAGCCGGGCGAGAAGTCGATGTCCACGCCGAACGCCTTCAGCATGCGCTCGGTGTAGTCGCGCGTGGGATGCGGCTCGCGCACGACGGTCTCGCCTTCGGCATACAGGCCGGCGAGCAGCACCGCCGACTTCACCTGCGCACTGGCGACTTCCAGCGTGTAGTCGATGCCCGTCAGCGGCTGGTCGCCGTGGATGCGCAGCGGCGGCAAACCGCCTTCGTGGGTATCGATGCGCGCGCCCATCTTCGACAATGGCCCGGTGACGCGGCGCATCGGACGTTTGGACAGCGAGGCATCGCCGACCAGCACGCTGTCGAAGCGCTGCGCGGCCAGCAGGCCGGCGAGCAGGCGCATGCCGGTGCCGGCGTTGCCGCAGTCGAGATCACCGTCGGCCCCCTTCAACCCGTCGATGCCGACACCATGCACGATGCGCCGCGACGGCGATGGTGTTTCGATGCGCACGCCCAGCCGCGAGAAGATCGCGGCGGTGGCACGGGTGTCTTCGCCTTCGAGGAAACCGTCGATGGTCGACACGCCATCGGCCAGCGCGGCGAACATCACCGCGCGATGCGAGACCGACTTGTCGCCGGGGATGTCGAGGGTGCCGCGCAGCGGTTGGCCGGCGGAGGCGATCCAGTCTTGTGTCATGGCAATTCGATCTCTCGGGTTCTGCTCCCTCCTCCGCTTGCGGGGGAGGGTTGGGGTGGGGGCAAGCCGACCTTGAGGGGAAATGGACAATTGCGTACCCGGACGCCGGACGCTGCCCCCATCCCAGCCTTCCCCCGCAAGCGGGGAAAGGAGCGCATGCGGATCAGGGCACGGCGACCGGGTACGAACCCAGCACCTTGATCTGCGCGGAGTGCTGCTTCAGTTCGGCCAGCGCCAGCTTCATCGCCTCGTCGTCTATATGGCCGGCCAGGTCGATGAAGAAACCGTATTCCCACTTGGCGTGGTGCGACGGGCGCGATTCGATGCGGTTCATGCTGATGCCATGGCGCGCGAACGGGCTGAGCACGTCGAACAGCGCGCCGGGCTTGTCGTGGATGAAGACCAGCACCGAGGTGCGATCGTGGCCCGACGGCGGGAACAGGCTGCGGCCGATCACCAGGAAGCGCGTGGTGTTGTCCTTGTCGTCCTGGATGGGGCTCATGACGACCTTCTTCAGGCCGTACACGTGCGCCGCGCTTTCGCCGCCGATGGCCGCCGCGTCGTCATTGCCGCGTGCACGACGGGCGCCCTCCGCGTTGCTCGAGACCGGCACCTTCTCGACTTTCGGCAGGTTGGCGCGCAACCAGCCCGCGGTCTGCGCGAACGACTGCGGGTGCGCGTAGATGCGCTCGATGTCGTCGACGCGCCCGGTACGCGACATCAGGAACTGGTGCACGCGCAGTTCGACTTCGCCGCAGATCTTCAGGTCCGAGGTCAGGAACATGTCCAGCGTGATCTGGATCGTGCCCTGCCCCGAGTTCTCCACGGGCACCACGCCGAAGTCGGCGGCACCGCTGGCCACTTCCTGGAACACCTCTTCGATGCTCGCCAGCGGCAGGCCATGCGCGGAGCGGCCGAAGTGCTTCAGCACGGCCTGCTGGCTGAAGGTACCCTCCGGCCCGAGATAGCCGATCTTCAGCGGCTCCTGCTGGGCGAGACAGGCCGACATGATCTCGCGGAACACGTGCACCAACACTTCGTCGGACAGCGGACCCTCGTTGCGGTCCACCACCATGCGCAGCACCTGCGCCTCGCGCTCGGGACGGTAATAGTCGACGGCGGCGGCGAGCTTGCCCTTGGCCTTGCCGACCTGGTGGGCGAAGTGCGCCCGCTCGGCGATCAGCGACTGGATCTGGCGGTCGATGCCGTCGATCTTGGCGCGCACGTCGGAGAGGGCCGGTGCGGGCGTGGCGTCAGCTTTCCTGCCCGCGGTGGGCTTGGCGGTCTTCTTCGGCTTGCTGGGTTTGGAGGCCATGTTTCGTGTTCCCTGAAGATGCTTTCTGTAGGAGCGACGTGAGTCGCGACCGGAAGGCTGGCGGTCGCGACTTACGTCGCTCCTACAACAGCGCTACTTATCCGTTGCGTTGCTGGAAGTCGCGCATGAAATCGACCAGTGCCTGTGCGCCCTCCACCGGCAGCGCGTTGTAGAGCGAGGCGCGGATGCCGCCGACCGCCTTGTGCCCCTTCAGCGCCAGCAGGCCGGCGGCCTTGGATTCGGCCACGAAGCGCGCATTGAGTTCATCGTCCGGCAGGAAGAACGGGATGTTCATCCGCGAGCGTGCGGCCGGTGCCACCTCGTTGCGGTAGAAGCCACCCGAGGCATCGATGGCGCCGTAGACCAGCGACGACTTCACCGCGTTGCGACGGGCGAATTCGGCCACGCCACCTTCGGCCAGCATCCACTTGAACACCAGCCCCGCGAGGTACCAGTTCCAGGTCGGCGGCGTGTTGAGCATGGAGTCACGCGCGGCGTGCGACCGGTAGTCGAAGATGTCGGCGCGCGGCTGGCCTCTGCGCTCGAACAGGTCCTTGCGGATGATGACCACCGCCACGCCGACCGGGCCGAGGTTCTTCTGCGCGCCGGCGTAGATCACGCCGTACCTCGACACGTCCAGCGGCTCGGAGGCGATCGAGGAACTGAAGTCGGCGAACAGCGGTACGTCGCCCACGTCCGGCGTGTCGCGGAACTCCACCCCGTGGATCGTCTCGTTGGCGGTGATGTGGACGTAGGCGGCATCGGACGTGAGCCGCCAGGTATCGCGCGCCGGGATGTCGTGGAAGCCGCCGGCCTCGCCGTCGGCGGCGATGTTGACCGTGCAGTAGGGCCGGGCCTGTTTGATCGCGGTCTTGCCCCAGTGGCCGGTGACGACATAGTCGACCACCTGCCCCGGTGCAGCGAAGTTCAGCGCCAGCAGGGCCTGGTGAGTGGTGGCGCCGCCGGACAGGAACAGCACGGCGTAATCGTCCGGGATGCCGACCAGCGCCCGCAGGTCGGCTTCGGCCTGCGCGGCGACCGCGATGAAGTCCTGGCTGCGGTGACTGATTTCCACGATCGACGCGCCGATGCCGTTCCAGTCGAGCATTTCGGCCTGGGCCTGGCGCAGCACGGGTTCGGGCAACGTGGCGGGGCCGGCACTGAAGTTGAACGCGCGCGTCATGGGACACCTGAACAGGAGGATCCGTAGTATGCCGCAGCGCATCTGTTGCAGGGGCAACGAAGCGGACGATCCGTCATGAATCGCGGACGGCCTGCATCCCCCACTCACCCGGTCGCGTATAGGCTGTGCCTGCCTCTCCGGTGCCGGGAATTTTCCGGCGCGGGAGACGTCCAACCCCCACGCCCTGTCCTGGAGATGCCGATGTCCCTGCGCGATGCCCTGCGGATTCCCGCCTCCCGGATCACCGACGAGCGCGTCTACCTGGAACGACGGCGCCTGCTGCAGACGCTGGCGGCGGCACCCGCACTGGCGCTGGCCGGCTGCGCGGAGGCCGAGCCGCCCGCGCCACCGAAGATCACGGTGACGCCGGAACAGGCCCGGTCCGGCTTCCGCACCACCGAAACGCTGACCCGGCTCGAAGACGTCAGCAGCTACAACAACTTCTACGAGTTCGGCACCGGCAAGGCGGACCCGTCCAATGCCCGCAAGACGCTGAAGACCTCGCCGTGGTCGGTAGTGGTCGGCGGCGAATGCGCCAAGCCGGGCAAACTCGCACTGGAGGATCTGGTGAAGGGACTCGCGCCCGAAGAGCGCGTGTACCGCCTGCGCTGCGTGGAGGGCTGGTCGATGGTCATTCCGTGGCTGGGCGTGCCGCTGGGCCAGGTGCTGAAGAGGTTCGAGCCGACGTCCAAGGCGAAGTACGTGGCCTTCACCACGCTGGCCGATCCCGTGCAGATGCCCGGCGTGCGCTACCGCTCGATCAACTGGCCCTACCGCGAAGGCCTGCGCATCGACGAGGCCATGCATCCGCTGACGCTGCTGGCCACCGGCCTGTACGGAAAGCCGCTGCCGCAGCAGAACGGCGCGCCGCTGCGGCTGGTGGTGCCGTGGAAGTACGGCTTCAAGAGCATCAAGTCGATCGTCGAGATCAAGTTCGTCGAGAAGATGCCGGAAACCGCCTGGCACGACCTGCAGCCGTCGGAATACGGCTTCTTCTCCAACGTCAATCCGAACGTCGATCATCCGCGCTGGAGCCAGAAGACCGAGCGTCGCATCGCCGGCACACAGAGCAAGCTGTTCGCCGAACGCATCCCGACGCGCATGTTCAACGGATATGCGGACCAGGTGGCCTCGATGTACGCGGGTCTCGACCTGAAGAAGTGGTACTGAGTGGCGCCGGCACGCAGGGCGTCAGCCGGGCTGATCGCCGCGAAGGCCGCGGTGCACGCGCTGGCGTTGATGCCGGTGGCGATCCTGGCCTGGCAGTTTTATGACGTATGGCAAACCGGGAGCGACGCGCTGGGTGCTGACCCGGTGGCGGAGATCGAACATCGCACGGGCCTGTGGGCGCTCCGCTTCCTGATGGTCGCGCTGGCTGTCACGCCGCTGCGGCAACTGACCGGCCAGTCGGTGCTGCTGCGTTTCCGGCGGATGCTGGGGCTGTATGCATTCCTCTACGCCACGCTGCACCTTTCCGTGTATCTGGGGCTGGATCTGCGCGGCTACTGGACGCAGATCTTCGAAGAGATCGTCAAACGGCCCTACATCACGGTCGGCTTCGCGGCCTGGCTGTTGCTGGTGCCGCTGGCGATCACCTCGACGCAGGGCTGGATGCGCCGGCTCGGCCGCCGCTGGGGGCAGTTGCACAAGCTCGTCTACGCCATCGGCGTGCTGGCCGTGCTGCATTTCTGGTGGCTGGTGAAGTCCGACATCCGCGAACCGCTGCTGTACGCGGCCATCCTGGCGGTCCTGCTCGGCTGGCGTGCGTGGAAAGCGGTCAGCCGGCGCCGAACAGCAGCAGCGCGCTGAGCGCGCCCGCCATCAGAAGGGCCGCCAGCAGTAACCAGGGCCAGCGCAACGCCGACGATGTCGGCTTCTCCGGTGCGACGCGATCGACGGGCATGGCGGCATCGTCGATGGGTGCGGCCTCGTCGAGTTTCGCGCTGGGCGCCCATGGCACCTCCAGCACGAAGCGATGCTGGGCATCGAACACGATCTGGTCCCCCGCCACGAGCAGCGCATCGCGCACCGCCACGCCGTTGACCCGGGTGCCCTCGGGCGAGCCCAGGTCGCGCAGCAGCACACGGTCGCCGCGCAACTCCAGCCGGGCATGACGTTCGGCGAACGCCGGATCGTCGATGCGGATGTGCGCATCGCGGGCGCGGCCGACCACGCGAGGCTGTTCCAGCGACACGCTCCTGCCGTGGTACTTGCCGCCCAGGCCACGCAGGACCACCCGCATGTCGCCCTGGCCGGCGTCGCTGTCGCGCAGGTCGGACGCCGCGGCATAACCGGACTGCAGCAGCAATTCCACGCCTTCGACGAACAGCGCGTCTCCCGGCCGAAGCACCGCCATGCGCCTGACCGGCCGACCGTTGATATGCACGCCGCGCATGCCGTTGGCGACCTGCAGCCACAGGCCACGGCGGTCGACGCAGATCTGCGCGAGCAGCGCGCCCTGCAGTGCGTCGCCGACGCCTATCGTGCCCGCGGCTTCGCGCACGATGCGGTGCACACCGGTGGTGAGCGGCCGATCCGGCGCGGGGCGGTTGCTGAAATGAAGTCGGAGGTTCTGCACGCGACGGGAGCCTAGCAGGTTGACGCGCGGCCGGCAGCCCCGGCTTGGCATCTTCACGCGGGGCCGCGCAGAATAGCTTCACGTCACAGGAGCCGCGCATGGCCAGCATCGACATCCAGCACCCGCATTCCAAAACGCCCGCGCAGGCGCGCAAGGCCATCGAAGGCGTCGCCAAGAAGCTCGCCGAACGCTTCGACATGGACTACGGCTGGGACGGCGACACCCTGAACTTCAGCCGCTCCGGCGTGGACGGCAAGATCGCCCTGCTGGCCGACAAGTTGCGGGTCACTGCGAACCTCGGCTTCCTGCTGTCGGCGATGAAGGGGCCGATCGAGCAGGAAATCCGGCGGGTGCTGAGCGAAAAATTCGACTGACCGTCAGTCGCGGAACGGATCCGGGTCGGCCGCGAACAAGCGGCGCGATACCGACCGCTCCGCCCGTTCGATATCCCGTACGAACGATTTGCCATCGCCCAGCGCGGCGAACGCGGCGAAGCCGCGCTCCAGGAAACCCTGCAGCTCGCCCAGTCCGGTCGCCTTGGCCGGTCCCCGCGACAGCTTGAGCAGCGTGGCCACGCCCGGCGTTTTCACCGCGCGCGCCAGGCCCACGCCCACCTCCGCGATCAGATCGATCTGATGCCGGCGCAGGCGGCGCAGGCCCACCTCGCGGTAGGCGCGACCGTACAGGTCGGCATCCAGCTTGCGCCGGTTCGGCGCAAGCCGGTGCAAGGCCTCGGCCATGCGCATGTCCAGTGCGTGCGTCAGCACCCCCAGCTCGATGCCGTGCGCGACCGTCTCCAGCACAGCGCCGGGCAGCAGGCGCTGCATCATCGGCATGACCTTGGCGACGTTGGCATCGCGTCCGCTGAAGTCGTGGTCGCCATAGACGTCGCTGAGGAAGAACATCGCCGCCGCACGTCGCGTCGGATCATTCAGGAAGTGCTCGAAGCTGGCCTCCAGCCGGGCTGCCTGCCAGCGCCGCACTTCGGGCAGCCAGCGCAACCGGTTGCGCGGCTCGCCTACCGGGTCGTGCGCGGCCTGGTGCCAGGCCAGCCGCCGGCCGACGCGTTCTGTCAACGGATTTGTTCGGGCCATGGCGTGGATGATCCGGGCAGCCCGCGACCGCCGCAACCCGTTATCCGGTCGGCTACACTCGGGCGGCAAGGTCACCACGGGTAGTTCATGCTTTCGATCCACAGCGCACGGCAACGCGGCCACAACGGCAAGATCGGGCTGGCCATCGCCGGCGGGGGGCCCATCGGCGGCATGTACGAACTCGGCGCGCTGCGCGCCCTGGACGAAGCGCTGGACGGCCTGGACCTGACCCGGATGGACTGCTACGTGGGCGTGAGTTCGGGGGCCTTCCTCGCGGCCGGGCTGGCCAACCGGATGGGCACGGCCGAGATGTGCCGCATCTTCATCACCGGCACCAGCGACGACGCCGAGTTCCGTCCCGAGACCTTCCTGCGCCCCAACGTCGGCGAGTACCTGCGGCGGGCGGCCAGCCTGCCGGGCCTGTACGCCGACTGGCTGTCGCGACTGGTCCGCAACCCGCGCCGCGCGACGCGCTGGTCGGACCTGTTCCTGCGCTTCGGCGGACTGGTGCCGACCGGCATCTTCGACAACGAGGAAGTGGAGCGCTTCCTGCGCGACATCTTCAGCCGGCGCGGCCGCAGCAACGACTTCCGTGCGCTCGACGCCGACCTGTTCGTGGTCGCGGTCGACCTGGACAGCGGCGAGGCGGTGCGCTTCGGCGAGGAAGGCTGGGACGACATCCCGATCTCGCGCGCCGTGCAGGCCAGTTCCGCCCTGCCCGGCCTGTATCCGCCGGTGGAGATCGGCGGCCGCCATTTCCTCGACGGCGCCCTGCGCCGCACCATGCATGCGAGCACCGTGCTGGACCGGGGCATCGACCTGATGATCGGCATCAATCCATTGGTGCCGTTCGATGCCAACCAGGCGGCGCCCCAGGCCGACGAGGCGGAACAGGTCGGCCTGGCCAGTGGCGGCCTCCCTGCGGTGCTGTCGCAGACGCTGCGTACGCTGCTGCAATCGCGCATGCAGATCGGCATGGAAAAGTACCCGTACCGGTATCCGGACATCGACCAGCTGGTATTCGAGCCGAACGCGGACGACAGCGAGCTGTTCTTCACCAACCTCTTCAGCTTTTCCTCGCGACATCGCGTCTGCCAGCTCGCCTATCGCAACACGTTGGCCGACCTGCGCAAGCGCGCCCCCGTCCTCAAGCCGATGCTCGCCGCGCACGGCATCCGCTACAACGAGGACATCGTCAACGATCGCCACCGCTCGATCCTCGACGGCCTGGACGTGACTCCGCGCATGACCGAGACCACCGCCCGCCTGCGCCGCGCGCTGGACGACGTGGACCAGCTGGTCTCCCGGCACCGTGCCGCGCGGCGCTCCTGACCCGATCACGGACGCGTCACCCGCTGGTGTGAAAACTCTAGACGCGGCGTCGAATCTGGCACGCACTTCCACCACCTCCAACGACGGAACGCCATGGCCACGCTGAAGAAATCCGCCCGCAAGAAGACCGCTTCCGCTTCCAGCAACGAGAACCTGCAGGCGCAGGCCGAACAGTTGTCCAAGCGCCTGGGCGAATCCGCCCAACAGGTATGGCTGGCCGGCGTCGGCGCATTCGGTCGCGCGCAGGCCGAAGGCACCAAACTGTTCGAGACGCTGGTGAAGGAGGGCCTGTCGCTGGAGCAGACCACGCGCAAGGCGGCCGGCGGCAAGGCGCAGGCCATGCGCGATGCGATGGAAACCACGGTCGGCCAGGCGCGCGAACGCGCCTCGGATACATGGGACCGCTTGGAAAAGGTATTCGAGGAGCGCGTGCACCGCGCGCTGCGTCGCCTTGAAGTGCCCAGCCGCGAAGACCTGTCGACGCTGATCGATCGCGTGGAGGCATTGAATGCCGAACTGCGCAAGCTGGGTGGCGTGCCGGCAGCGAAAACGGCCCGCGCCGCGCGTCCGCGCAAGGCCGCCAGCGCCAGGAAAACGACGCCTGCAGCGAAGAAAACGCCCGCAAAGCGTGCATCGCGCAGGAAGGCTGCACCATAAGGCGGCACATGGTTTTTCGTGCGCGTTTCTGAATAAAAATTTGTTGCGCGGCAACATCGAATGACGTAACAATCATTCCGCCCGCCAGTCCATCGAAGTTCGTTTGCTCCCCTCCCCTTACGGCTTCGGACTGGCGGGCGCTTCCGCGCCCGTCACCGGATTTGCCGCCGGACACTCAAAGACATGCGCAGGGCCGGCCCGGTAGAATCGCGGGTCTAATAACAACAACGCCCCGCAACACATGTCCATTTGGCTTATCGGCCTGGCCGTTACCCTGGTCAGCGGCATTGCCGCCACGGTCTACTTCTGGCTGGTCCGCCGCCCCCGCGACGAAATGTCCTACGGCCTGCATGCGCTGTCCGGGCTCCGCTGGCGTGAATTCTCCCGGCTCGTCCTCGACGCGATGGCGGAACGGGGACTGGTCGAAGCGACGCCCGAGCAGCAGGAGTCGCGCGAGCCTCAGGCGACGTTCCTGCTTGCGCGCGGCGAAGAACGCTGGCTGCTGTCCTGCAAGCACGGCTCGGCCTACCGGATCGCGGCCGCGCCGGTGCAGGAGCTCGCGGCCAGCATCCGCCTGGGTGCGGCGCAGGGCGGCATCCTGGCCACCGAGGGCAAGGTCGAAAAAGAGGGTCGCGACGCCGCCCAGGGCACCAGCATCGAGCTGCTCGACGGTCCTCGCCTGTGGCCTGAAGTTCGCCACTTGGTCGAACCCGCCCTGCTCGAACAGATCACCCACTACGCGGCCGGCCGGGCCAAACGCCACACCAGCATTTCCTGGCTGGGCGCTGTCACCCTGGGCGCGTTGGCGATGGTCGCCTGGTCCGGCACCCATCCGGCGAACGACGAAGTCGCTGCGCCCGCACCGGCCGCGCCCGTGCGGTCCGAAGCGCCCGCCGCCCCCGCCCCGGTTGCGCAGGAGAGCTTCCGCGAGCCGACCGAGGCGGAATTGGAGGCGCAGATGGCCAACGTATTGAAGGCGCTGTCGAAGACACCCGGCATCACCCGCGGCGTCTGGCAGACCAAGCTGACGCTGAGCATCGATCGCGCGGCCAGCGAGAAGGAAGTCTGGCCATGGATCTGCCTGGAGCTGGAGCGCTATCCCGCCCTGCGCACCAGCCGCGTGCAGCTCAATCCGCCACCGGGCAGCAGCGAGCCGGTGCGCTGGCGCCAGTGCAAGACGATGTAATCAGCCGTGCGCCGCGACGTTCGGTCGCTGTGCACGCTGGGCTCGCGTCCGGATGATCCGGCCATCATCCCGCTTTCCATCCCATGACCAACGCCCCCACCCTCTATGACCGCATCGGCGGTGAAGCCGGCCTGCGCCGCATGACAGAGCGCATGTACGTGCTGATGGACACGCTGCCGGAAGCCGCCGCCGTGCGCGCCCAGCATCCTGATTCGCTCGCGGGCAGCGAACAGAAGCTGTTCGAGTTCCTCAGCGGCTGGCTGGGCGGACCACCGCTGTTCACGCAGAAGCACGGTGCACCGATGCTGCGCGCCCGCCACCTGCCGTTCCGGATCGGCATGGAGGAAGCCAGCGGCTGGCTGGCCTGCTTCCATGGCGCGATGACGGAGACGGTCGATGACGTCGAACTGCGCGACGTCATCTGGTCGCGGATCGAACCGCTGGCGCTGCACATGCGCAACCTGCAAGCGGTGCCACTGCGGTGGGCGGACCCGCAGAACGCGTAGAGCGGAGCTTGCTCCGCTGCTCTTCTGCCCACGGCCAGGCCATGGACCGATCGCGAAGCCGGGCAAGCCCGGCGCTACAATGCAAACCCTTGCACTTTTGAGTACATCGTTCGCAAAGAGCGACTACCAGTGCACGCCCCGCATCAGCGAAGCGAACGCGATCTGCTCCTGACTCGGTGCGGATTCCTTCAATGCCTTGCGGTCGCCCTTGGCGGCCGCCGAATCGGGGAACAGCTCGAACGCGGTGTTCATCACCACCTCGTAGGCCTTCGGCGCCACCGCGTTGACCAGCGCGGCGAAGATGCCCAGGCGCGTCGCGATGCGGCTGGGCTTCTCGATGATCGCCTTGACCAGCAGGTCGGCCGCCTCCTCCGGCGACAGCGTCGGCACGCTGTCGTACATCTTGGTCGGCGCGATCATCGGCGTCTTCACCAGCGGCATGTTGATCGTGGTGAAGCTGATGCCCTTGCCGGACAGTTCGCCCTGCGCACAGCGGCTGAATGCGTCCAGCGCTGCCTTCGACGCCACGTATGCGGAGAAGCGCGGCGAGTTGGCCAGCACACCGATCGAACTGATGTTGATGATGTGGCCCTTGCGGCGCTCCGTCATCTTCGGCAGGAAGCCCATGATCAGCCGGATGCTGCCGAAATAGTTCAGCTGCATCGTGCGCTCGAAATCATGGAACCGGTCGTAGCTGGCCTCGATGGAACGGCGGATGGAGCGGCCCGCGTTGTTGATGAGGATGTCGACGTGACCATGCTCGTCCAGCACGGTCTTCACCAGCCGGTCGCAGTCGGCCATGTCGGCCAGGTCGGCGGTGTAGGCGAACACCTTGCCACCTGCCTTCTTCATGTCGTCGCGGGCCTTGAACAGTTCCTCCTCGCCGCGCGCGACGATGATCGTGGTCGCGCCGGCTTCGGCCACGCGCTGCGCGGTGGACAGGCCGATGCCGGACGAGCCCCCGGTGATCACCACGACCTTGTTGCGCACCTTGCCCTTCAGCGAGCGGTCGATGAACAGGTCCGGGTCGAGGTGGCGCTCCCAGTAATCCCACAGGCGCCAGGCATAGCCGTCCAGGCGCGGCACCGTGATGCCGCTGCCCTTCAACGCACGCTCTGTCTCGCGGCTGTCGAAACGCGTCGGATAGGTGATGAACTTCAACACTTCCTTCGGGATCTGGAAGTCGCGCAGCAGCATGCCGATGAAGCGGCGCACCGGCGGCAGGTTGCCCACGGCCATGCGGATGCTGCCCGGCACGAACGCGAACATGCGTGCGTCGATGCGCATCGTCATCTCCGGCGCATGGCCGGCGCGGCAGAAGGTGTTCAGCACCTCGCCCACGCGCATCGGTTCGGGATCGGTCAGGTGGAAGGTGTGGCCGTCCAGCTTCGGCTTGTGCGCGATGTGGTCCATCGCGTCGGCCACGAAGTCGACAGGTACGATGTTGATGCGCCCGCCTTCGATGCCGAGCACCGGCACCCACTGCGGCAGCAGCTCGCGCAGCTTCTTGATCAGCGTGAAGAAATAGTAAGGCCCGTCGATCTTGTCGATCTCGCCGGTCTTCGAGTGGCCCACCACCATGCCCGGGCGGTAGATGCGCCACTTGATGCGCGTCTCCTTGCGGACCAGGCCTTCGGAATCGTGTTTGGTGCGCAGGTAGGGATCGTCCAGGCCCTCGGCCTCGTCGAACATGTCCTCGCGGAAGATGCCGGGATACAGGCCGGCGGCCGCAATCGAACTGGTGTGGTGGAAGCAGCCGGCCTTGAGCGCGGCGGCGAGGTCGAGCGCGTGCTGGGTGCCGTCGATGTTGGCCGCCTGCTGCGACTCGCGGCTGGCGGTCAGGTCGTAGACGGCCGCCAGATGGAAGAAATGCTTCACCTTGCCGCTGAGGGCACGCAACTGCGCGGGCGTCAGTCCGCACTTGGGCTTGGTCATGTCGCCGTGCACCACGGACACGCGCTTCATGTCCCAGCCCGCCTTCCTGGCGATGGCGTCGAACTTCTTCTGCGAGTCCTTGCGGACCAGCACGTGGACCGTCCCGCTGCGCTTGAGGAGGTTGCCGACTAGGTAGCGGCCAATGAATCCCGTGGCGCCCGTGACGAAATAGCTCATGACGACCCAATCCTCGAGTTGTGTGGGCCAGCCCCTCCGACCGCCCTGCGGGCTAACTTGCCAGAGCGACCCGGATTCGACAATCCCGTCACGGATTGACCGCCCCCAGCGCCCGTGGTGTGATGGCCCCGATCACTGGGAGGGATCATCCATGGCAGATCTGAAGAATGCGTTCGAACAGGCATCCAAGGACATCCAGACGCTGTCCGAGCGCCCGGACAACGACACGCTGCTGCGGTTGTACGGCCTGTACAAGCAGGGCGCGGAGGGCGACGTAAAGGGCGACAAGCCCGGGTTCTTCGACTTCGTCGGCACCGCCAAGTACGAGGCATGGGCCAAGCTCAAGGGCACGCCGCAGGAAGACGCGCAGAAGAAGTACGTGGACCTGGTGAAGAAGCTCATCGCGTAGTGGCACGCGACACCCGCCAGCGCATCCTCGACGCCGCCCTGACGATGTTCAACACGCAGGGCGAGCCGCACGTCACGACGAACCACATCGCCGACGAGCTGGAGATCAGCCCGGGCAACCTGTACTACCACTTCCGCAACAAGGACGACATCATCGAGCAGCTCTTCGCGCGCTATGAAGAGCGCATGGATGCCGCCCTGACCCCCCCCACCGACCGGCTGCCGGGACTGGAAGACATCTGGCTGCAGCTGCACCTGGTATTCGAGTGCATCTGGGACTACCGGTTCCTCTATCGCGACCTGGTCGAAATCCTCAGCCGCAACCGCCGCCTCCGCCTGCGCTTCGCCCGCATCCTCAAGCGCGCCGATGACAGCGCGCACGCGGTGATGCGCGGCATGGGACATGCCGGCGTGATGCGTGCCTCCGCTGCGGAACTCGCGGCGACCGCCACCAACGTGCTGGTGATCTCCACCTTCTGGCTGAACTACGCCGCCACGCGGGGCGAGAAGGACGAACAGGCCGCCATCCGCCAGGGCATCGTGCAGGTGATGATGCTGGTGGCCCCGTTCCTGCGCGACGCGGAACGCGTGCATCTGAACACGTTGACCCAGGCTTACACGGATTGAGGGGCCGTACCACGCGGCGCTGTGTCCGCGGGGCTTCTTCGTAGCGTCGAGCTTGCTCGACGGCGCGAGCCATCAGGCACGCAACCGAAGCCAAGGCAGCGGAGCAAGCTCCGCTCTACGCCGACCCGGAGCGGGCGCGCACCTTGCCCTGCCGCGCGTACGGAACGAAGAGCAGCGGAGCAAGCTCCGCTCTACGGAATGCTGCCGAACGCGGGCGAGACCCCGGCGTAACGTCGAGCTTGCTCGACGCCGCGGAGTGTCGGCAGCGTGGGAATGAAGAAGCGCAGCGGAGCGGGCGCCGCGCTACGGGTGTACGCCCGCAGCGCCGCAGGCGTCAGGCGGCCAGCCGGTCGCCCAGCCGGGTCGATGCCGCGCGCAGCTCTGGGAGCAGGCCGCGATCGTCGACGATCTCGAAGTCCGGGCCGATCAGCGCCATCAGGGCGAGCAGCGCATCGATCGATTCGGCCCCCAGTTCCAGCATGCAGTGATGCGCATCGCCAGCCTCGAGGATGCCGCACCACGTCGGTACGCGTGCGGCCTGGTCGGCGACGGAACCTGGCAGTCGCAACCTGACCTGGTAACGGGTGAACGGCTGGGTGATCGACTTGGCCACGTAATCCGCCACGTCGCCGGGAAATTCGCGCGGGGCGAACTGCATGCCGGTGTCGTGCAACGACTGCACGCGATCCACGCGGAAGGTCCGCCAGTCCTCGCGTTTCAGGTCCCACGCGACCAAGTACCAGCGACTGCCGGTGTGCACCAGGCGCAGCGGTTCGATCAGGCGCTCCGTCGCGCGCTGGCTGCGGTCGCGGTAGTGCATGCGCAGCCGGAAACCGTCACGGCAGGCGCCGGCGATGCGCAGCAGCAGGTCCACATCGGACGTCGGCACGCCGCCGGCCAGCGACAACGTGACCGAATACAAGGCGCTCGCGCGCTTGCGCAGCCGCGCCGGCAGCCACTGGTCGAGTTTGGACAGCAGCCGTAGCGCGGTGTCTTCCATCCGGCCGACGCTGGCCGCGGCCGTGCGCAGAGCCACCGCCACTGCGACGGCCTCGTCGTCTTCCAGCAGCACCGGCGGCATGGCGGAACCGGACCCGAGACGATAGCCACCCCCCAACCCGGGGGAGGCATCGATGGGATAGCCGAGCTCGCGCAGGCGTTCGACATCCCGCCGGAGGGTCCGGCGATCGACCTCCAGCCGCTGGCTCAGTTCGGCGCCGGTCCAGTGCCGGCGGGACTGCATCAACGAGAGCAGGCGAAGGAGACGGTTGGAGGTGCTCAGCATGGGCGCAGTATGCGCGCCTATTGAGGACTGATCCTGTCCTCGATATCCGCCACACTGGCATCCACCGACCAGCGGAGAGCGAGCCTGATGACCGTCCAGACGTTCCGGGGAAGTTGTCACTGCGGCGCGGTCCGCTACGAAGTCGACCTCGACCTGGCCGCCGGCAGCGGCCGATGCAACTGTTCGATCTGCACCAAGACGCGGTACTGGGGCGCCATCGTCAAGCCGGAGGCCTTCCGCCTGCAGCAGGGCGAGGACGCGCTGACCCGCTACCCGTTCGGCAGCGGCATGGTGGAACACCTGTTCTGCAAGCACTGTGGCGTGAAATCGTTCGGCCGGGGCGAGCTGGACGTGCTGGGCGGACGCTATTACTCGGTGAACCTGGCCTGCCTGGACGAGGTGGAGCCCGCCCTGCTCGCGGAGGTTCCGATCCGCTACGCCAACGGGCGCGACAACGACTGGTTCTCCGAACCCGCCGTCACGCGCCACCTCTGATCCGACACCGCACAACGTAACGCCCCGGCATGCCGGGGCGTTACGTTGACCATGCGCTGGCGTCGGCGATCAGGCGCGACTGCGACGGGTCGGGCGCTTCGCGGCGGCCTGGCGGGGCGTGGCAGCGGCACGGGTCCGCTTGGCGGCCGGCTTCTTGCGGACGCGCGGCGCCGGCTTGCGGGCGGACGTCTTCTTCAGGCCCAGCTTGACCAGCACCGGCTGCAGGCGGGCTTCGACGTCGGCGCTGAAGCGTTCGACGCTGGCTTCGCCCTGCTCGCGGACACCGGCCAGGCGCCCCAGCACATCGCGTTGCGCCTGACCTGCCAGAGCTTCCGCCTGCTGGCGTGCGGCCTGCAGTTTGCCGACGGCGTCGTTGGCAGCGCCGACGGCTTCGCGGCGGGCGACGGCGATCAGGCCGAGTCCGGCGAGCCAGACATGGCGCAGGGTGGGTTCGGGCGTCTTGCGGGTGGTCTTCTTGGCGGCCATGGGGGCGGTCCACATGCCGACCACGGCGGCCGGCTTCCATGACGGGATGCTGTCCGGCCCGCGTCGAGCAATCACACTATTGGCCGCTGACGCGATGGATTGCGTAGGGGTTGCCTGCGGACGGCGTTCGCGGCGATGCTCGCCGCTTCCTGGGAGGGATCACCGATGGCAGCGAAATCTTCGAAGTGGGCTCCGTTTCCGCATGATGCAAAGGCCTACGCCTACGCCGGCGATGCACTGAAGAAGGCCTGGCCCGCGCTGCACGCCGGCGACCAGGAGCCCTACCCCGACGAAAAGCGCGCCAAGGCGCTGATCGCTGCCGCCGGCAAGGCGGCCAAGGGCGTCGAGCCGGCGGACCTCGCACAACGGCTGCAGGACGCATGGCGCGCGTTCCACCGGGGCGACTTCCAGGCGGCGTACGACGCCGGCGAAGCGCTCGGACCGCTGGGCGCGTCGGTCGCGGTGAAGGCCCTGGGCATCCATGCCACGTATCTGGTCACAGACGAGGCCGAACAGCTGAAGCGCTTCGAGCAGGCCGCGAAGCTGGCGGAAGCGGCGATCAAGGCGCTGCCCGACGAAGCCAACAGCCATTATCGCCATGCCTTCGCGCTCGGCCGCTACAGCCAGGGCCTGAGCATCGCCAAGGCGCTCAAGCAGGGCGTCGCCGGCAAGGTCCGCGCCGCGCTGGATGCCACGCTGGAGCGGGAACCCAAGCACGCCGAGGCGCATACCGCGCTGGCGCTGTACCACGCCGAGATCATCGACAAGATCGGCGCGATGATCGGTGGCCTGACCTACGGCGCCAAGGCGAGCGAAGCCGAATCGCACATCAAGACGGCCCTGAAGCTGACGCCGGACTCGCCCATCGCGCACGTCGAATACGCGAACGTGCTGCTGCTCCTGCACGGCGACAAGAAGGAAGACGCGGCGGCCGCCTCGTTCGAGAAGGCCGGCAAGCTGAAACCGCGCGACGCCATGGAAGCGCTGGACGCCGCCTACGCGAATGCCCAGATCGAGTAACGCCCTCGCCTTCGTGCTGGCGGCCTGTGCGCTGACCGGCACGACCGCCCCCCTGCACGCGCAATCGGCGGCCACGCCGCCCCCCGCGATAGAGACCGCCCCCACGGATACGTTGCGGGACGCCCTCGCCTGCCGCACCTCGATCGCCGATGTGCCCGGACTGCTGCCGCGCCTTCGGCGCGAACGTCCGACCGAGTTCGTGCAGACCGAGCGGCAGTACAGCGCGCCGATGATGGATCTCTATCGCTTGGAAGCGCCCGTTCAGGCGTGGGGCCACGAGAGCGATGCGGTCGTCATCACCGACAACCGCGTGCTGCTGCTCGTCGACAGCCCGATCGAACAGGCCACCGCCCAGCTCGAACGCGCCCTGGAAGAAAGCAAGGATGCACCCCTGTCGGGCGCGCTCGACGACGCGCACGCACTCGTCGTCTATGCCGCCGAACAACCCGGCCTGCAGGGACGCACGCTGGTCGGTTGCGAGTACCGCATGCCGTCGCTGTCGCTGCTCGCCGATCCCGAGGATGCCTGGCGCGCACAGCGCCCGCGATAGTCATACGTCGCATCGCGCAGCGCGCTCCGCCGCTCGCATACCCCGCGCGTTTTCACGTCCGAGCAACCGAGCCTGCTCGGCTCCGCGCTGTCGCGTGGATGCCTCCCGCATGCGCCGGCTCGGCCTCGCCGGCATGACCGGGCGCACTTAACGGCTCGCCGCGCGCCTTCTTTAGGCGCTCCATCGCCTTTTTCGATACCCGATGAAACGCCCGTCCAGCGGGGCTTTCCGGCACCTAGCACAAATTTTCGCGCAACCCCTAAAGGTTTTTTTGGCAGCGCCGTTATTCATTTCGCAACACGAAGACGACTAGCCCAACAAAACAAACCGGCAGCGTCTTTTCCCTTCAACGCCGTGAATCCAAATAAGAGGAGACGAACATGGCACAGGTCATCAACACCAATACGATGTCGCTCAACGCTCAGCGCAACCTGAGCACCAGCGGCGCCTCTCTGGCCACCACCATCCAGCGCCTGTCGTCGGGCCTGCGCATCAACAGCGCGAAGGACGACGCGGCCGGTCTGGCCATCTCCGAACGCTTCAGCACGCAGATCCGCGGCCTCGACGTGGCCGTGCGCAATGCCAACGACGGCATTTCGCTGGCCCAGGTCGCCGAAGGCTCGCTGACCGAGATCGGCAACAACCTGCAGCGCATCCGCGAACTGGCCGTGCAGTCCTCCAACGCCAGCAACTCCGCGTCCGACCGCGCCGCACTGAACGCAGAAGTCAAGCAGCTGACCGCCGAAATCGACCGCGTCGCCAAGCAGGCCGACTTCAACGGCACCAAGCTGCTGGACGGCTCGTTCACCAGCCAGCTGTTCCAGGTCGGCGCCAATTCCGGCCAGGCCATCGCCATCGACAAGGTCGTCGACGCCCGCGCCCAGACGCTGGGCGGCGTGACCTTCGCCAACCTCTACACCGGCACCGCGCTGGCGGCGGATGCGGCCACGGCCGACACCACCTTCTCCCAGCTGCAGGTCACCACGACCAATGCCGGCGTCACCAAGACCATCGACATCGGCGCCTTCGAAGTGAAGGCCGGCCAGTCGATCACCCAGGGCGCAGCCGCCGCGCTGAACGCCAAACTGGGCGAGACCGGCGTCTACGCCGAGGTCAAGGCGGGCGTCATCAATCTGTCCGGTATCAAGGGCGGCCAGGAATTCGCCCTCGCCTTCGGCGGTCCGGCCGTCACCGGCGCCACCATCTCGACGGCCGCCAACCTGGGCCTGACCGAAACCAGCACCAACGGCGGCGATCTGGCGGCGACCGGCTCCTTCGTCCAGGCCCTGGACATCACCACCTTCGCCGGTGCGCAGCGCGCCCTGGAAGTGGTGGACAAGGCCCTGACCTCGGTCAATGGCGCCCGCGCCGACCTGGGTGCCATCCAGAACCGCTTCACCTCGGTGGTCGCCAACCTGCAGACCAGCTCGGAAAACCTGGCCGCCTCGCGCAGCCGCATCCGCGACACCGACTTCGCCAAGGAAACCGCCGAACTGACCCGCACCCAGATCCTGCAGCAGGCCGGCACGGCCATGCTGGCCCAGGCCAACCAGGTGCCCCAAAACGTGATGTCCCTGCTGCGGAACTAAGCCTTTGCGTCCCGGGTTGCACGGCCGGGAAGCGTTGAACCCTCCATCCCCCGTGCGACACACGCCTAAGGAAAACTTCTCATGGCACAGGTAATCAACACCAACACGATGTCGTTGAATGCTCAGCGCAATCTGAGCACCAGCGGCGCCTCGCTGGCCACGACCATCCAGCGTCTGTCGTCGGGTCTCCGCATCAACAGCGCCAAGGACGACGCGGCCGGTCTGGCCATCTCCGAACGCTTCAGCACGCAGATCCGCGGCCTCGACGTGGCCGTACGCAACGCCAACGACGGTATCTCGCTGGCCCAGGTCGCCGAAGGTTCGCTGACCGAAATCGGCAACAACCTGCAGCGCATCCGTGAGCTGTCGGTGCAGTCGGCCAACGCGACGAACTCCTCGTCCGACCGTGCGGCACTGAATGCGGAAGTGAAGCAGCTGACGGCCGAAATCGATCGCGTGGCCAAGCAGTCCGAGTTCAACGGCACCAAGCTGCTGGATGGTTCGTTCTCCAGCCAGCTGTTCCAGGTCGGCGCCAACGCCGGCCAGGCCATCGCCATCGACAAGACCGTCGACGCCAAGGCCAATGCCCTGGGCGGCGCCCAGTTCGCCACGGGCACCATCGCCGCGGTGACGGGTACGGACAATACCGACCAGGTGGTGGCGGCGTTCACCATCACCGACAGCAAGGGCACGGCGGTCAGCTTCGACGCCCTGACCGTCAAGAGCGTCGGCCTGGCCGCCGCCAACGCCAGCGAGACCGGCAAGCAGCTGGCCGCGCACATCAACAGCAAGGTCGGCGAAACCGGCGTCTACGCCGAAGCCAACGCGGCCGGCGCGGTCACCCTGACCTCGGTCAAGGACAGCGTCAACGCGAGCGGCGCGTTCACCGCCTTCACCACGACGGCGGCCGGTTACGCCGCCGGTGCGGCGCCGACCAAGCAGTACGCCAGCAACCTGGACATCAGTTCGGTCAAGGGTGCGCAGCAGGCGCTGGAGATCGTCGACAAGGCGCTGACCGCCGTCAACGGCGCGCGTGCCGACCTGGGTGCGGTGCAGAACCGCTTCACCTCGGTCGTCGCCAACCTGCAGACCAGCTCCGAGAACCTGGCCGCCTCGCGCAGCCGCATCCGCGACACCGACTTCGCCAAGGAAACCGCCGAACTGACCCGCACCCAGATCCTGCAGCAGGCCGGCACGGCCATGCTGGCCCAGGCCAACCAGGTGCCCCAGAACGTGATGTCCCTGCTGCGTTAAGCCGCTGAACGGCATCGGGCGGACGACTCTCTCTCCGCACGCCTGATGTCCACCTCTCCAACGCCTTGAGGAACCCTCCATGGCACAAGTCATCAACACCAATACGATGTCGCTCAACGCTCAGCGCAACCTGAGCACCAGCGGCGCCTCTCTGGCCACCACCATCCAGCGCCTGTCGTCGGGCCTGCGCATCAACAGCGCGAAGGACGACGCGGCCGGTCTGGCCATCTCCGAACGCTTCAGCACGCAGATCCGCGGCCTCGACGTGGCCGTGCGCAATGCCAACGACGGCATTTCGCTGGCCCAGGTCGCCGAAGGCTCGCTGACCGAGATCGGCAACAACCTGCAGCGCATCCGTGAGCTGTCGGTGCAGTCGGCCAACGCGACGAACTCCTCGTCCGACCGCGCCGCGCTGAACGCCGAAGTCAAGCAGCTGGCGTCGGAAATCGATCGCGTGGCCAAGCAGTCCGAGTTCAACGGCACCAAGCTGCTGGACGGTTCGTTCTCGAGCCAGCTGTTCCAGGTCGGCGCCAACGCCGGCCAGGCCATCGCCATCGACAAGGTCGTCAACGCCAAGGCCGATGCGCTGGGTGGCGTGAAGTTCGCCGCCGACCGCGTGGCGACCACCGATGCCGCGGCCGCCACCTCCGACGGCAAGCTGTCCGGCCTGGTGCTGAACGGCGTGACCATCAGCGACATCAGCTGGAAGGCCGGCGACACCGGCGTGGACGTGGCCAAGACGGTCGCCAACGGCATCAATGCGCAGATGGGCGAAACCGGCCTGCGTGCCACCGTCAGCGCGACCGGCGGCATCACGCTGGAATCGCTGAAGGCCGACAAGGACGTCACGCTGACCGCGGGCACGATCACCGGCGGCGCGGGCACCGTGGCCGTTCCGGCCAACGCGACCCAGATCGGCCTGACCGGCATCACCGCCGTCACCGCCGCGGCCACCGCGAACTCCAGCTTCGTCTCCTCGCTGGACATCAGCTCGGTCAAGGGTGCGCAGCAGGCCCTGGAAGTCGTCGACAAGGCGCTGACCTCGGTCAACTCGGCGCGCGCCGACCTGGGCGCGGTGCAGAACCGCTTCACCTCGGTCGTCGCCAACCTGCAGACCAGCTCCGAGAACCTGGCCGCCTCGCGCAGCCGCATCCGCGACACCGATTTCGCCAAGGAAACCGCCGAACTGACCCGCACCCAGATCCTGCAGCAGGCCGGCACGGCCATGCTGGCCCAGGCCAACCAGGTGCCGCAGAACGTGATGTCGCTGCTCCGCTAAACCGCTCCACAGGAATCGTCGCCTGGCGCAGGCGTCCCGGAAGGATTCGTCTCCCTCCGTTTCGCGCCGGGAGGGGTGGCACCGCCACCTCTCCGCCTTCCACCGGCTTGGTGGCGGGCGCCGGGCATTCCTCTTCGTTACCGCCGCACGTTCCAGGCAACACCCTCCCTCTTTCCAGGACCCCGTCATGGCACAGGTCATCAACACCAACACGATGTCGTTGAACGCTCAGCGCAACCTGAGCACCAGCGGCGCTTCGCTCGCCACCACCATCCAGCGCCTCTCGTCGGGCCTGCGCATCAACAGCGCGCGGGACGACGCGGCCGGTCTGGCCATCTCCGAACGCTTCAGCACGCAGATCCGCGGCCTCGACGTGGCCGTGCGCAATGCCAACGACGGCATTTCGCTGGCCCAGGTCGCCGAAGGCTCGTTGACCGAGATCGGCAACAACCTGCAGCGCATCCGTGAGCTGTCGGTGCAGTCGGCCAACGCGACGAACTCCTCGTCCGACCGCGCCGCACTGAATGCGGAAGTGAAGCAGCTGACCGCCGAAATCGATCGCGTGGCCAAGCAGTCCGAGTTCAACGGCACCAAGCTGCTGGACGGTTCGTTCTCCAGCCAGCTGTTCCAGGTCGGCGCCAACGCCGGCCAGGCCATCGCCATCGACAAGACCGTCGATGCCAAGGCGAGCGCCCTGGGCGGCGCGATGTTCGCTACGGCCACCTTCACCACCGCGACCCCGGCCGACGGCGTCACTGCGCTGAAGATCGAAGGCCTGCAGCTGACCAATGCCGACGGCGCCGCCGTCACCATCGACACGATCGATGTGGCCGCGCAAGGTTCCGGTGCCGCCACCCGTGACGCCGCCGCCAAGGCGCTGGTCACCGCGATCAACGCCAAGATCGGCGAGAGCGGCGTGTACGCCGAACTCGGCGCCGCGGGCGCGATCAACCTGACCTCCGTCAAGGACAGCGTCGGCACTAGCGGCGCCTTCAAGGGCATCGCCATCGACACCGGCACCTGGACCGGCGGCACTGCCCCGGCCGACGTCGCTGCCAGCACGGTCGCCACCACGAAGCAGTACGCCGCCAACCTGGACATCAGCTCGGTCAAGGGCGCGCAGCAGGCGCTGGAGATCGTCGACAAGGCGCTGACGGCGGTGAACTCGGCCCGCGCCGACCTGGGTGCGGTGCAGAACCGCTTCACCTCGGTCGTGGCCAACCTGCAGACCAGCTCCGAGAACCTGGCCGCCTCGCGCAGCCGCATCCGCGACACCGATTTCGCCAAGGAAACCGCCGAACTGACCCGCACCCAGATCCTGCAGCAGGCCGGCACGGCCATGCTGGCCCAGGCCAACCAGGTGCCCCAGAACGTGATGTCGCTGCTCCGCTAAACCGCTCCACAGGAATCGTCGCCTGGCGCAGGCGTCCCGGAAGGATTCGTCTCCCTCCGTTTCGCGCCGGGAAGGAAGGTTCGCCTTCCTTCCGCCTTCCACCGCCTTGGTGGCGGGCGCCGGGCCTTCCTTCTGCGATTTAAGCCCTCTCTTCTTTTCCTCAGGTCCGCGTCATGGCACAGGTCATCAACACCAACACGATGTCGTTGAACGCTCAGCGCAACCTGAGCACCAGCGGCGCCTCGCTCGCCACCACCATCCAGCGCCTGTCCTCGGGCCTGCGCATCAACAGCGCCAAGGACGACGCGGCCGGACTGGCCATCTCCGAGCGCTTCAGCACGCAGATCCGCGGTCTCGACGTGGCCGTGCGCAACGCCAACGACGGCATTTCGCTGGCGCAGGTCGCCGAAGGCTCGTTGACCGAGATCGGCAACAACCTGCAGCGCATCCGCGAACTGGCCGTGCAGTCGTCCAACGCGACGAACTCGTCGTCCGACCGCGCCGCACTGAATGCGGAAGTGAAGCAGCTGACCGCCGAAATCGATCGCGTCGCCAAGCAGTCCGAGTTCAACGGCACCAAGCTGCTGGACGGTTCGTTCTCCAGCCAGTTGTTCCAGGTCGGTGCGAACGCCGGCCAGGCTATCGCCATCGACAAGACCGTCGATGCGAAGTCCACGGCACTGGGCAAGGTCCAGTTCGGCTCCACCAGCGGCGTGGGCGTGGCGACCGGCACCGCGACCGCCGATGGCAAGATCACCGGCATCTCGATCACCAACCCTGCCGGCAAGACCTTCGCGATCGACGATGTCGAGGTGAAGGCGGGCGACACCGGCGCCCAGGTCACCGCCAGGATCATGGGCGCCATCAACGCCAAGGTCGGTGAGCACGGCATCTACGCCGAATCCACGGGCACGACGGGTTCGTACTACACCGTCGGCGCCGCGCTCAACGACAGCGGCGCCGCAGCCGGCATCACCGTGGTGTACGGCACCAGTGGCGCGGCCGGCATCGCCTCGGGCGTCGGCGTCACCGGCGGCGTGCCCGGCGCGGGCGAAGTGAAGGGCCTGTCGGACCTGGATGTCACCACCTACCTCAACGCCTCGCGCGCGGTCACCATCGTCGACAAGGCGCTGACGGCGGTGAACTCGGCCCGCGCCGACCTGGGTGCGGTGCAGAACCGCTTCACCTCGGTCGTCGCCAACCTGCAGACCAGCTCGGAAAACCTGGCCGCCTCGCGCAGCCGCATCCGTGACACGGATTTCGCCAAGGAAACCGCCGAACTGACCCGCACCCAGATCCTGCAGCAGGCCGGTACGGCCATGCTGGCCCAGGCCAACCAGGTGCCCCAGAACGTGATGTCCCTGCTGCGCTGACGCGCGGCGCGCGCCAAAGACCTCCGTAGTTCCCTGTCGTCACGGACGGATTCGTCTCCCTCCGTTTGGCAGTACCCCAACCCCCGCCGGTAACGGCGGGGGTATTTTTTTGGGCAGGAGTGAGCGGAGAGGAGAGAGTAAAGGCAGGGACCTCGTGGTCTCGCTTCCACTCACTCCTCGCTCTTCTGGCACAAACCCTGCATCCCCGCCCCTGCCTGCATTTCTCACCAGCACGCCGGACCCACGGCGGCGGTGGGAGACGGAGAAATGCGGCTAAAGAACGGCTCAGCCGGGCCGTTATTGGTACTGCACGGGCGGGTCCCATTCGTGATCGGATGGCGACCCGCCCGGCCTCCCTTTTTGCGGAAAGGGCCAGACAGGAGACAAGGCAATGGCGGATTATTCATTGGGTTACGGCGGCGTCGGCTCCGGGATGAACATCACCGGCATGGTCGAACAGCTGGTGGCCGCGGATCGCAAGCCCGCCGACAACCGCCTGAACCGCATCGAGAGCCAGGCGAAGTTCAAGCTGTCCGCCATCGGCACCGTCAGTTCCGCCTTCAGTACCCTGGATACGGCGCTCAAGGCGCTCAAATCCGCCACCGCCTTCGACGTGCGCACGGTGAAGTCCGGCACGGACACCGTGGCGGGCGCCAGCGTTTCGAACGGCACGCCCAACGGCATCTACAACGTGGAGGTGGTCGAGCTGGCCACCGCCAACAAATGGATCACCGACACGCCGGTCGCTGCGGCCCAGACCTTCGGCGCCGGCCAATTGACGCTGACCGTGGGCGGCGAATCGCTGGCGATCGACATCCCCGCGGACGCCTCCCTGCAGGACGTGCGCAGCGCCATCAACAACGCCGCGCGCAGCAAGGGCGTGCAGGCCAGCGTACTGACGTCCAACGAAGGCCAGTACCTGTCGGTGTCGTCGGACAAGACCGGCGCGGCCAACGGGATCACCCTCGCCTTCACCTCCGGCGGCAGCGACCTGCAGTCGCTGGTCGGCAGCCTGCAGGAACGGGTACCGGCGGCGGACGCCGAGGTAAAGATCGATGGCCTGACCGTCACCGCCAGCAACAACAAGATCACCGAGGCCGTGCCCGGCCTGACCCTGGACCTGAAGACCAAGGGCACCAGCACGGTCACCGTGTCCACGGACACCGCGGCCGCGAGCAAGCTGATCCAGGATTTCGTGACGGCGTACAACACCGCCATCAACGCCATCAACGCGTCCACGAAGTACAACGCGGACACCAACGAGCCTTCCGCACTGACGGGCGATGCGCAGATGCGCAGCGCGTCGGGACAGCTGCGCAACATGATGGGCAACCTGCTCGGCGACCTCGCCGCGCAGGGCCTGGACGCCAAGACGCTGGGCCTGCAGACCAAGGGATACCCCTCGTCCGACGGCACGCTGGTGTTCGACAGCAGCAAGTTCACCGCCGCCCTCACGGCGGATCCGGAAAAGATCCGCACCGCCTTCACCGGCGACACCGCATTCGCCGGCACACTGCAGAAGGCCGTCGGCAGCTATATCGGCACCGACGGCGCCTTCACCCTGCGCAGCAACGGGTTGAACGCGCAGATCAAGGACGTCGCCACGCAGCGCAAGGCGCTGGACGTCCGCATGGAAGCCGTCGGAAACCGCTACAAGGCGCAATTCGTCGCCATGGACGCACTGGTCGGACAGATGAGCACCACCAGCAACTACCTCGCCCAGCAACTGGCCTCGCTTTCCAACCAGACCGGATAAGCCACGTGGCGACGATGCCCCGCACCGGCTCGTCGCCCCAGGAGAACACCCAATGTCACTTCAGTCCTATGCCGCGCAGTACCGCAACACCGGCCTCAGCAGCGCCGTGATGGAAGCGGACCCGCACCGCCTGGTCGCCCTGCTGCTGGCGGGCGCCTGCGAGCGCCTGCGCTTGGCGGAAGCCTGCGTGGTGCGGGGCGACCTGGCGCGCAAGGGCAAGGCGATCGGCGAAGTCAGCGCCATCATCGGCCACCTCAACGGCTCGCTCGACCACGAGGCCGGCGGCGAGATCGCCGGCAGCCTCTCGGCACTGTACGACTACGTGCAGACCCGCCTGATCGAAGCCAACCTGCACAACGATCCGGCCGCGCTGCGCGAATCGCTCGACCTGCTGGGCGAAATCGAATCGGCCTGGAACGCGATCCCCAACGAACAGCGCCACGTGCCCGCGATGGCGGCGGCAGGATGAGCGCCGCACCGGCCCTGGACGACCTGTTCGCCCAGTTGGACGGCATGCGGCATGCGCTGCATGCCGGCGAACTGGAAGACGTGGAGCGCCTGCTCAACCGGCACGATCACGACGTGCGCGCGTTCCTGCATGCCGACGGCGGCAGGACCGCGGGCTACGATGCGCTGGCCGTGCTGCTGCGCGCGCAGCTGGAACTGCAGAAGAGCATGCAGGACGCCCGCGAACAGGCGCGCGTCCGCCTGCATGCGACGCAACGCGCCGACCGCGCCGCGCGTGCCTACCTCTCCGTCGTGGAGCGCTGACGCATGCCTGCGTCGATCGTCCTGGTGGAACATCCGGCGGAGCACGCGCTGTTCGACGGCGCCCTGACCTGCGACGTGGTGCTTCCGGCGCGTTTCGACAGCGTTCGCCGGGCGGTGATGCAGGCGCCGTCGGAAGCCTTGCTGAAAGGCCTGGCCATCGCCGAAGACGTCAGCGGCGACGACCCCGAGGAGCGCAAGGAAGCGACGCCATCGCAACAGCGCATCGAGGCCAAGCTCGACCTGGTGCTGTCGCTGCTCGGCCGCCTCGTCCGCGCGCAGGAAGCACCGTTGCCCGTCACCGCATTGCGCTGGTCGCATCGCGGCCTGCGGCTGGACGCCGCGGCGCCGGTCGCCTGCATCGCCGGTACGCCCGGCGTGGTCACCGTGCAGCCCGCCACATGGCTGAGCGACCAGATCGAACTGCCGGCCCTCGTGATGGACCAGGTGGAAGGCTCGCAAGGCTTGCACCACCTGTGGCTGCAGTTCGATGCGCTCAATGCCGGCCTGGCCGAAGCGATGGACCGCCACCTGTTCCGCCTGCACCGGCGGCAGGTCGCGGAAGCGCGCCAGGCAGGCCGCCTCTGAACACGCGATGCGCGCCGGCGCGTGACCGCTCCCGCGCATGGCCTACGAACATCACGGAGTCGCCTTGCGGATTTCGTGGTTTTCCGCGCGACACACGCGCCCTAACTGTGACTCAGGTCGGGGTTTCACATCTTCGTCGCGATAGTGAATTGGCGTAGTCGCACGGCGCCGCTATCGTGACTTGATTCCTGCAACGCGATCGCCACCGACTCTCACGTGCGTGTACTCATCGTCGACGACCACACCCTGGTCCGCGCCGGCATCGGACGCCTGCTGCAGGCGCTGCCCGATGTCGACGTGGTGGCCGAGGCCTGCAATGCGCAGCAGGCGCTCGACATGGCGGCCATCCATCGCCCCGACCTGATCCTGCTGGATCTGTCGCTGCCCGACCGCAGCGGCCTGGAGCTGCTGCCACTGCTGCGCGATTCGCTGCCGCAGACGCGCGTGGTGATGATGTCGATGCACAACGATCCCACCCAGGTGCGCGTGGCGCTCGACCGCGGCTGCGCGGGCTTCGTCGTCAAGGAAGCCGCACCGATGGAACTGGAGCTCGCCCTGCGCGCCGCCACCAACGGCCAGGTGTTCCTCAGCCCGCAGGTGTCGTCGAAGATGCTGGCGCCGATGCTCAACCCGCAACGTCCCACCGGCATCGCCGCGCTGTCGCCGCGGCAGCGCGAAATCCTGCGCCAGCTCGGCAGCGGCATGAGCAGCAAGGAAATCGCCGCGCAGCTCGGCATCAGCGTCAAGACGGTGGAAACGCATCGTGCGCGCATGATGGAGTCGCTCGGCTGCCGCCGCGCCAACGATCTGCTGCTGCTGGCCGCGCGCCACCAGAACGAACTGGCCTGAGCCTTGCAGTAACCCGCGGGCGATGCCCTTTCCGTGACGGAATCCCGTGATCGCAACGCCGCTCCCGGCGCCCATTCCCGCCATTGAACCGACGCTGTAGGGGAAACCCCGACGGCGCGTCGGGCGTGCACGCAGCCGAACCAGAAACGCCCTGATTTTTTTTCCGTCACCCGCCCCGCACAGTGTCAACACGATGTGAAGCCGCCTCGGCACGCCATCGAATCGGGGACCACGGGAATGAAGACGGGACTTTCCACCCAGCTCGGGCAGCAACTCCACCTGACGCCGCAACTGCTGCAGTCGATCCGGCTGCTGCAGCTCGACGGCCTGCAGCTGGAAATGGAAGTGCGCCGTGCGCTGGACCTGAATCCGCTGCTGGAAGTCGAGGAAACCCACGACGCCGACCAGGCGGGCGAGATCGACGTGCTGCCTGCGCAGGATGTCGCCCCGCTGGAAACCGCCGCGTTCGACGAACTGCCCGAATCCAGCCTGTGGGACGTGCCCGGCGCGGGCTGGCAGGACGGCGACGACGACCGCATGCAGCGCGTCGAGGCCGGCGAGTCCAGCGACCCGCATGTGCGCGTGCTGGACCGGCTGGCGCTGGAACTGGACGACCGCGCGCTCGACGTCGTCGCCTTCTGGCTGGAGCACACCAACGACGCCGGCTACCTGGAGCAGGCGCCCGACACCCTGGCGCTGCTGGCCTCGGCCCGCTTCGACCTGACCACCGACGCGGCGCTGGCGCTGCGCGAGCGCCTGCTGCGCGGCGAATTCCCCGGCCTGACCGCCGCCGACGTGCGCGAATGCCTGCTGGTGCAGCTGGACTGCCTGCAGGGCCGCGTGCCGGGCCGCCGCATCGCCCAGCGCATCGTCAGCGACGGCATGGCGCTGCTGGCCGCCCATGAGTACGACGCCCTCGCCCGCCTGCTGGACCTCGAGCTCGACCAGGTCATGGAAGGCGTGCGCCTGGTGCTGTCGCTCGACGCGCGCCCGGGCGCTTCGCTGGCCCCCGCTCCGACCGGCTACATCGTGCCGGACGTGGTGGCCTGGCACGCCGATTGCGCCTGGCGCGTGGCGCTGAACCCGGCCACCACCCCGCGCGTGCGCGTCAACGCCCTGCAGGAACGTGCGCTGGACCAGGCCGAGCCGTCCGAAGGCGCCGGCAAGCTGCGCGAACTGCTGCAGGAAGCCCGCTGGCTGACCCGTGGCCTGTCGATCCGCTACGACACCCTGCTGCGCACCGCGCGTGCCATCGTCGAACGCCAGGCCGGCTTCCTGACCCAGGGCGACGAGGCGATGGCCCCGCTGACCCTGAAGGAAATCGCCGACACCATCGGCATGCACGAGTCCACCGTCTCGCGCATCACCACCGGCAAGTACATGCAGACCCCGCGCGGCACGTTCGAACTGAAGCATTTCTTCGCGGTGCGGCTGGAAGGCGCCAACGTGTCCGGCCCGGCCGTGCGCGCGATGGTGCGCCGCCTGATCGACGCCGAGCCGGCAGGCAAGCCGCTGGCCGACGAGGCGATCGCCGGCCTGCTGGCCCGCCAGGGCATCCACATCGCCCGCCGGACCGTGGCGAAGTACCGGGAACAGCTCGATATCGCTCCCGCCCGGGAACGCCGACGCGCTACCGTATCCGTCCTGGCAAAAGCTGGATAACGGAGCACGAGCGCAATGAGCAAGATCACCGTACTGCTGGTGGACGACCACGAAGGTTTCATCAACGCCGCCCTGCGCCACCTGCGCAAGGTGGAGTGGCTGGACATCGTGGGCCGCGCCAGCAATGGCCTGGAAGCCATCGAACGCTCCGAGACCCTGCGTCCGGACGTGGTGCTGATGGACCTGGCCATGCCGGAGATGGGCGGCCTGCAGGCCACCCGCCTGATCAAGACCCAGGACGCACCGCCCTTCATCGTGATCGCCAGCCACTTCGACGACGCCGAGCACCGCGAACACGCGATGCGCGCCGGTGCCGACGACTTCGTCAGCAAGCTTTCCTACATCCAGGAAGTCTTGCCCATCCTCGAAAAATTCAAAGACCGCCGCCATGAGTGAATCCCGCATCCTCGTCATCGACGCCGACGCCGCCCGTGCCGAACGCCTGGCCGGACTGCTCGAATTCATGGACCTGACGCCCCGCTGGGTGTCCAGCGCCGGTGACGTGGATGTCCGCCGCGCCCGCCAGCACGACTGGCTGGCGGTGGTGGTCGGCTCGCTCGACGACCAGAAGGCCGCCGACAGCTTCTTCGCCTGGCTGGGCAAGTCCGCGCTGCCGCCGCCGGTGTTGCTGCTGGAAGGCGACACCGCGGGCTTCGCCGCCGCGCATGGCCTGCACGAGGCCGGCGTCTGGTCCCTGGAAAGCCCGATCCGCCACGCGCAGCTGGAAGCCTGCCTGCGCCGCGCCAGCCTGAAGCGGCTGGACACCGAACACCAGGCGCAGCAGGTCAGCACCAGTGGCCCGACCGGCAACAGCCCGGCGGTCACCCGCCTGCGCCGCATGATCGAACAGGTCGCCAACTTCGATACCACCGTGCTGGTGCTGGGCGAATCCGGCACCGGCAAGGAAGTGGTGGCCCGTGCCATCCACGACCAGTCGCCGCGTCGCGACGGGCCGTTCGTCGCCATCAACTGCGGCGCGATTCCGCCGGACCTGCTAGAAAGCGAGCTGTTCGGCCACGAGAAAGGCGCCTTCACCGGTGCGCTGAGCGCCCGCAAGGGCCGCTTCGAGATGGCCGAGGGCGGCACCCTGCTGCTGGACGAGATCGGCGACATGAGCCTGCCGATGCAGGTCAAGCTGCTGCGCGTGCTGCAAGAGCGCAGCTTCGAACGCGTCGGCGGCAACCAGACCATCCGCTGCAACGTGCGCGTGATCGCCGCCACCCACCGCAACCTGGAAGCGCGCATCGCCGACGGCCACTTCCGCGAGGACCTGTTCTACCGCCTCAACGTGTTCCCGATCGAGATGCCGGCGCTGCGCGAGCGCGCCGACGACCTGCCCGACCTGGTGATGACCATCGCGACGCAGCTCTCCCGCACCGGTCGCGGCGAGGTGCGTTTCGCCAACGAGACGCTGCAGGCCCTGCGCCTGTATGCCTGGCCGGGCAACGTGCGCGAGCTGACCAACCTGGTCGAGCGTCTCGCCGTGCTGCATCCGGGCGGCCTGGTCCGCGTGGCCGACCTGCCCAAGCGCTACCAGCCGGAAGGCGTGGAGGCGCTGGCCGTCGCGGCGCCGGCACCGGTCGTGGCTCCGCCCGCCGTCGCCGTCGCCGTTGCCGCGCCCGCACCGTCGGCCGTCG
The DNA here is from genome assembly GCF_058793715.1 of Pseudoxanthomonas sp. GW835-FHT14C01. NCBI lineage: Bacteria > Pseudomonadati > Pseudomonadota > Gammaproteobacteria > Lysobacterales > Lysobacteraceae > Pseudoxanthomonas > Pseudoxanthomonas sp. GW835-FHT14C01. The sequence continues at coordinate 46,093 of NZ_JBXAGB010000005.1, read as the reverse complement.
TGGCGGCCGCGGCGACGCCCGCGGACCGCCTGCCGGAAGCCGGCATCGACCTGCGCGAGCACATCGCGCAGATCGAGCTGAACCTGATCCGCGATGCGCTGGACCGCGCCGGCGGCGTGGTGGCGCACGCCGCCCAGCTGCTGGGCCTGCGTCGCACCACGCTGGTCGAGAAGCTGCGCAAGTACGGCATCGAGCGCGAGGACGTCGCGCTGGCGACGGAAAACTGACTGGGCACGGGCGCGGTTTCCGGCACGGGTCTTGCAACTGATCAGGCAAGACATTCCGACGACCGAAGCACCCGCCCATGTCCGACGTCACCTCCATCCTCTCGCAGATCCGCAGCTACCAGCACCAGGTCGGTACGCGCGCACTGGAGCCGATGCCGAACCCCGGCGCGTTCACGCCCAACCGGGTGGGACTCGAACAGCCGGGCATCAAGGCGCCCAGCTTCGGCGACACCCTGCAGAACGCGCTGGAAGGCGTGAACAACGCCCAGAAGACCTCCGGCGCGCTGGCGCAGGCCTTCGAACTGGGCGACCCGCGCGCGGACCTGGCGCGGGTGATGGTGGCCGCACAGCAGTCGCAGGTCGCCTTCCGCGCCACCGTCGAAGTACGCAACCGCCTGGTGCAGGCGTACCAGGACGTCATGAACATGCCGTTGTAACGCTGAGCTTCCCCAGCTGCCCACCCACCCTCTTTCCTAGAACCGATCCATCGCCATGGCGCTCACGCTCTCCAAGGAAGCCCTGAAGGAATCGCTGACCGCCGACAAGGCCGGCGCGGCGCTGACCAAGATCCAGGACGCGCGCGTGTTCAAGCAGATGGGCACGCTGCTGCTGATCGCCGGCGCGGTCGCGGTCGGCATGATGGTGTTCTTCTGGTCGCAGAAGCCGGCCTACACCCCGCTCTACACCGGCCTGGACGCCAAGGCGACCGCCGAAGCCACCGACATGCTGCGCGCGGCCCAGATCCCGTTCCAGCTGGACCAGGCCACCGGTGCGATCTCCGTACCGGAAGAAAACCTGCACGACGCCCGCCTGAAGCTGGCCGGCGCCGGCCTGGCCGAAAGCGGTCGCCTCGGCTTCGAGATGATGGAGCGCGATCCGGGCTTCGGCGTCAGCCAGTTCGTCGAGAACGCGCGCTACCAGCACGCGCTGGAAACCGAACTGGTCCGCACCATCACCACGCTGCGCCCGGTGCGCGACGCGCGCGTGCACCTCGCCATTCCCAAGCCGTCCGCCTTCACCCGCCAGCGCGAAGTCGCCAGCGCCTCGGTCGTGCTGGACCTGCGCTCGGGCGCCATGCTGGAACGCAACCAGGTGGACGCGATCGTGCACCTGGTGTCGTCGTCGATCCCCGACCTGGCGCCGGAGCGCGTCACCGTGGTCGACCAGAGCGGCCGCATGCTGACCATCAGCGATCCGAACAGCGAGGCCGCGTTGAACGCCGCCCAGTTCGAGCGCGTGCGCAAGCTGGAGACCTCGTTCAACGACCGCATCCGCGAGCTGCTGGAACCGCTGACCGGTCCAGGCCGCGTCAACGCCGAGGTCGCCGTCGACATGGACTTCTCGGTCACCGAGGAGGCCCGCGAGACCTTCGCCAACGACCCGGCCAAGATCCGCAGCGAGCAGGTCAGCCAGAACACCACCAGCGCCGGCACCGGTCCCGAAGGCGTGCCCGGCGCCACCAGCAACATGCCGCCCGGCCAGAACGCCGCCGCGGCGGCACCGAATCCCGCCGCGCCGGTGGAGACCTCGAGCAGCGCGACCCGCAACTTCGAGATGGATCGCACCCTGCAGCACACCCGCCAGCCGGCCGGCCGCGTGCGCCGCGTCACCGCGGCCGTGCTGGTCGACCACGTGCCGCGCACCGGCGAGAACGGCAAGCCCGTGATGACCGCGCTCGACGCCGCCACGCTGACCCGCATCGAAGCGCTAGTGAAGGAGGCCGTCGGCTTCGACGCCGCGCGCGGCGACTCGGTCTCGGTGATGAACGCCCCGTTCGTGCGCGAGACGGATGCGCCGGTGGACGTGCCGTTCTGGGAAAGCCCATGGCTGCACAATCCGATGGTGCGCGACATCGCGCGCTACGGCGTGGGTGCGCTGGTGGTCATCGCGCTGCTGTTCGGCGTGTTGCGCCCCGCCATGCGCCAGATCATCAGCCCGGCGGCGCGGCACAAGCGCGGCGACGAGGAAGGCATCGACGTGAGCGTCGTCGACGACGAAGACGAGAACGGCGTGGTCGCGACGCTGTCGCACGAGCACGCGCCGCCGCTGCGCGCCCTGCCCTCCGACGCCTACGAAGACCGCCTGCGCCAGGCGCGCGAAGCGGTGAAGACGGATTCCAAGCAGGTCGCGCAGGTGGTCAAGGACTGGGTGGCCAGCGATGAGTAACGCACAGGACAACACGCTCTCCGGCGTGCAGCGCGCCGCCGTGCTGCTGCTCTCGCTGGGCGAGGAAGACGCCGCCGAAGTGCTCAAGCACATGAACGCCAAGGAGGTGCAGAAGCTCGGCATCGCCATGGCCACCATCTCCGGCATCAGCCGCGAGCAGGTGATGCAGGTCATGTCCAATTTCGGCGAGGCGCTGGACAAGCAGACCTCACTGGGCATGGGCGCCGACGACTACGTGCGCAAGGTGCTGGTACAGGCACTGGGCGAGGACAAGGCCGGCAGCCTGATCGACCGCATCCTGCTGGGCCGCAACACCACTGGCCTGGACACGCTGAAGTGGATGGACCCGCGCGCGATCTCCGACCTGGTGCGCAACGAGCATCCGCAGATCATCGCCATCGTGCTGGCCCACCTGGACAGCGACCAGGCGGCCGATACGCTCAAGCTGCTGCCCGAGCGCACGCGCACCGACGTGCTGCTGCGCATCGCCACGCTGGACGGCATCCCGCCGAACGCGCTGAACGAGCTCAACGAGATCATGGAGCGCCAGTTCGCCGGCAACCAGAACCTCAAGGCGTCCAGCATCGGCGGCGTGAAGGTCGCGGCCAACATCCTCAACTTCATGGATTCCGGCCAGGACCAGGCCATCCTCGGCAGCATCACCCAGGTCGACGCCGACCTCGGTGCGCGCATCCAGGACCTGATGTTCGTGTTCGACAACCTGGCCGATCTCGGCGACCGCGAGCTGCAGGCGCTGCTGCGCGAGGTGCCGAACGACCGCCTGGGCCTGGCGCTGCGCGGCGCCGACGCCAAGGTGAAGGAAAAGATCACCCGCAACATGTCGCAGCGCGCCGCGCAGATCCTGCTCGAGGACATGGAGGCACGGGGTCCCGTGCGCCTGTCCGATGTCGAAGGCGCGCAGAAGGAAATCCTCGCCATCGTGCGCCGCCTGGCTGACCAGGGCGTCATCGCCCTCACCGCCAGTGCGGAGGAGATGGTATGAGCGCGCCCTCGCCGCTGCGCTGGATGCCGGCCCCGCTCAACGCGGTCGTGTCCGATGCCGCCGTCGAACAGGACGCACCGCCGCTGGTACCGCCGACGCTGGAGGACATCCAGGCGATCCAGGACGCGGCCTATCACGAAGGCCTGGAACGCGGCCTCGCCGAAGGCCATGCCGACGGCTTCGCGCAGGGCCAGTCGGAGGTGCGCCGGCTCGCCGCGCAGATGGAAGGCATCCTCGACAACTTCTCGCGTCCGCTCGACCGGCTGGAGAACGAGGTCGTCGCCGCGCTGTCCGAACTCGCCGTGCGCATCGCCGGTGCGCTGGTCGGCCGCGCTTACCGGACCGATCCGGTGCTGCTGCAGGAACTGGCGACGACCGCGCTGGATGCTGTCGGCGGCTCGCAGCGCGAAGTCGAACTGCGCCTGCATCCCGACGACATCGCCGCGCTGACCCCGGTGCTGGCGATGACCGCGCATACCCGCCTGACCGCGGACACCTCGCTGAGCCGCGGCGACCTGCGCGTGCACGCCGAAAGCGTCCGCATCGACGGCACCCTGGAAGCGCGCCTGCGCGGCGCGCTGGAAACCGTGCTCAACCGCGGAGCGCGCGCATGAGTGCGCAACCGCTGGAGTGGCTGACCGCACGCGACCTGCGGCTGTCGACGCGGCTGTCGCAGATCAATCCCGAACTGGGCGGTCGCGGCCTGATCCGCGAAGGCATCCTGCGCCGCGCGGTCGGCCTGACCCTGGAAGCCATCGGCTGCGAAGCGCCGATGGGCGCCACCTGCAAGGTGGAAGTCGTCGACGGCGGCTGGGTGGATGCCGAAGTAGTCGGCTTCTCCGGCGAGCGGACCTACCTGATGCCCAGCGCCGAACTGCACGGCCTGCTGCCCAACGCGCGTGTGGTGCCCTCGCGGCGCCGCGGCGGCGTGGAAGTCGGCGAAGGCCTGCTGGGACGCGTGATCGACAGCGACGGCGTGCCGCTCGACGGTCGCGGTCCGATCCGTGCCGAAGGCAGCGTCAGCCTGGCCGGCGTGGCGATCAACCCGCTGTCGCGCGAACCGATCACCCAACCGCTGGACGTGGGCGTGCGCGCGATCAACGCCCTGCTGCCGATCGGACGCGGCCAGCGCGTCGGCCTGTTCGCCGGCTCCGGCGTCGGCAAGTCCACGCTGCTGGGCATGATGACCCGCTATACCGCCGCCGACGTCATCGTCGTCGGCCTGATCGGCGAGCGCGGCCGCGAAGTCCGCGATTTCGTCGAGACCACGCTGGGCCCCTCCGGCCTGGCGCGCGCCGTCGTCGTGGCCAGTCCCGCCGACCGTCCGCCGCTGGCGCGCCTGCAGGGCGCCTACCGTGCGACCGCCATCGCCGAGTGGTTCCGCGACCAGGGCCTCAACGTGCTGCTGCTGATGGATTCGCTGACCCGCTTCGCCCAGGCGCAGCGCGAGATCGGCCTGTCGGTCGGCGAGCCGCCCACGACGCGCGGTTATCCCCCCTCGGTGTTCGCGCGCCTGCCCGCGCTGGTCGAACGTGCCGGCAATGGCGCCAAGGGGCGCGGTTCGATCACCGCCTTCTACACCGTACTGACCGAAGGCGACGATCCGCAGGACCCGATCGCCGACGCCGCCCGCGCCATCCTCGACGGCCACATCCTGCTGTCGCGCCGCGTCGCCGACGCCGGCCTCTATCCGGCCATCGACGTGGAATCGTCGGTCAGCCGCGTGGTCACCGAAATCGCCGACGAGACCTGGCGCGACCGCATCCGCAAGCTCAAGCGCCTGCTCTCGGCGTACAACAGCAACCGCGACCTGATCGCGATCGGCGCCTACCAGCGCGGCAACGATCCGACCGTGGACGAGGCACTGGAGCGCTGGCCGGAGATCGTCGAGTTCCTCGGCCAGGACGTGGCCCGCGCCGCCGACCTGCCGAGCAGCCGCGCCGCCCTGGAATCCCTGATCCAACGCAATCTCGCCGCGGGCATTCCCGTGCCGCCCGGCCTGCAGTAACGCCAAGGAACCCCCACGATGATGCAGTCCCGCCGAATCGACCCCCTGCTGCGCCGCGCGCAGGAACACGAGGATTCCGTCGCCCGCGATCTCGCCGAGCGCCAGAACACGCTGGCCCAGCACGAATCGCGGCTGGAGGAACTGCGCCAGTACGCCGAGGACTACGCCAACAGCCAGATGGCCGCGACCAGCCCCGCGCAGCTGGCCAACCGCCGCGCCTTCCTCGAACGCATCGACCAGGCCCTCAAGCAGCAGTTGCAGAACGTCGACCGCAGCCGCGCCAGCGTGGACATCGAGCGCGACCGCCTGCTGCTGGCCAGCCGCGACAAGCAGGTGCTCGAACAACTCGCCGCCAGCTACCGCGTGCAGGAGAAGCTGATCGTCGACCGCCGCGACCAGCGCGAAATGGACGACGTGGGCGCACGGCGCGCCCGCCTGGCCGCCAGCGCCCGCGAGAACGAGGACGCCTGATGCCGGCACCGACGTCCGCGCTGCCGTTCGCCGTCAAGGCGCCGTCCCCGTCGACCGCGCCGGGCGGCGCTGCGTCCGCGAACGAGGCGGGTGCGAACAAGCCGGCCTTCGACGACATGGTCCGTCGTCCCGCCAAGCGCGACGATGCGCCGCGAGCGACGCACACGCGTGGCGGCGAGGCGAAGGAACCCGTCCGGCAAGGCCCGGAGACCGCCGTACGCAAGCAGGATCCGACCACGCGCAAGGCGACCGGGCAGGACGCGCCCGACGACAGCGACGCCGTGCCGACCCTGCCGCCCGTGCTGACGGAACTGCCGGCCCTCGTCGCGCTGCCCCCCGATGGCACGGCCACCACAGCGACCGATCCACTCGCCGCGCCGCTGCCCGGCAATCCCTTGCAAGGCGACCTCCTTGCCAGTGGCGCGGCACCCGCCGCCGCCGTCGCTACCGACGCACCGCGCGCCGGCGACCGTGCGGCGCTTCCCGTGTCGCTGCCGGGCACCTCCGCAGGCGGTATCACGACAGCGCCGGGCGCCGATAGCGGCCCGGACAACGTCGAGCCCACGACGACAACGACGGCGACGACACCCGCGCCGGCCGCCGCCGATACAAAGGCACCGCTGCAGAACGTGCTGTCTTTCGCCGCCCATCTGGCCAGCGGCCAGATCGCGGCGGCCGTGCCCGACGCGATCCCGCTGGGCCGCGAGCTCGTCGACGCGTTCCGCAGCGAAGACGGCGATGCGACCGCGCCGACCGCCAACGTGCTGGCCGGCGTCGGCGCTTCGAACGCCCCGCTCGGCCTATCGCGCACCGAAACCGTCAACCCGATGCAGGCGCCCAGCGCCGACCTGCACGGCGGCCACTTCGACGACGACATCGGCGACGCCGTTCGCTGGATGGCCGACCAGAAGATCGGCCACGCCCACATCAAGGTCACGCCGAACGATCTCGGCACGGTCGAGATCCGCCTGCGCCTGGACGGCGACCGCGTGCATGCCGACTTCACCAGCGCCCAGGCCGACGTGCGCCAGGCACTGGAAAGCAGCCTCCCCCGATTGCGCGACATGCTGGGCCAGCACGGCTTCCAGCTCGCCCATGCCGACGTGGGCCAGCAGCATGCGCCCCCGTCGAAGGGCAACGGTTCGCGCGCGGGCGACGGCACCGGCCATGCCGGCGAACCTGCCGCCGAAGCGCCGCGCACCGTCCGCATGACCGCCCGCGGGCTGGTGGACGCGTACGCCTGAGGCGCCCTGCTCCTGGAGGAGCGACGTCAGTCGCGACCGCAGATCATCAGCCCCAGCAGGAACCTGCTGGCGTGGGCTGCACTGACTAGGTAACCGCCCCTGTACGGCATGGCGTGCGGTCGCGACGGACGCCGCTCCTACAACAAGCTGCACCCGTCAAAAGCCCGTCGGGCTCCCGCCACCACCACGGCACACCGCTTGCATCACCCGGGCTGACCCCTCAGGAGATCCATCGCCGTGGCAGCCGCCGACAAGACCGCAAGCAAATCCAAGGCCGAGAAAGGCGACAAGCCCAAGGGCGGCAAGTCGATGCTGACCATCGGGCTGGTGGCCGTGATCGCGGCCGGTGCCGCCGGCGGCGGCGCGTGGTACTTCACCAGCCACGGTGCGAAGGACGAGAAGAGCGACGCGCCCGCGGCGAAGAAGCCGGGCCAGGTCCCGGCGCCCGCGCAGTACTTCGCGCTGGAGCCGCCGTTCGTCGTCAACCTCGTCGGCGAAACCGGCGGCGCGCGCTACCTCCAGGTGGAGGTGCAACTGATGACGCGCGACCCCGAAGCGCTGACCGCCATCCAGCTGCATGCGCCGGCGATCCGCGCGCGCCTGCTGATGCTGTTCGCCCAGCAGGATGCCGCCGGCCTGATGTCGCGCGAAGGCAAGGAGCGCCTGCAGAACGCCGCGCTCGGCGAGGTCAAGTCGCTGCTGGTGGCCGAGACCGGCAAGCCGTGCGCCGAGTCGATCCTGTTCACCAGCTTCGTGATGCAGTGACGGAACCCCGCCGCCATGATGACCAGTGACCTGCTGTCGCAAGACGAGATCGACGCCCTGCTCAACGGCGTCGACTCCGGCGCGATCGAGACCGAGGAACCGCCGCACGACCCGACCGTCGTGCGCACCTACGATTTCGCCAGCCAGGACCGCATCGTGCGCGGCCGGCTGCCGACGCTGGAGATGATCAACGAGCGCTTCGTGCGCACGTGGCGCATCGGCCTGTTCAACCTGCTGCGCCGCTCCGCGGAACTGTCGGTGCGCGGCATCGAGACCATCAAGTTCAGCGACTACCTGCATTCGCTGTATGTGCCGACCAACCTCAACCTGGTCAAGTTCAAGCCGCTGCGCGGCGTGGGCCTGATCGTGTTCGAACCGAAGCTGGTGTTCACGATGGTGGACAACTTCTTCGGCGGCGACGGCCGCTACCCGGCCAAGATCGAGGGCCGCGAGTTCACCGCCACCGAGATGCGCGTGATCCAGTTGCTGCTGAAGCAGACCTTCGCCGACCTGATCGACGCCTGGGCGCCGGTGATGCCGGTGGATTTCGAGTACATCACCAGCGAAGTCAATCCGCACTTCGCCAACATCGTCAGCCCGCGCGAGTACGTCGTGGTCAGCCGCTTCCACGTGGAGCTGGACGGCGGCGGTGGCGACCTGCACGTCACCCTGCCCTATTCCATGCTGGAGCCGATCCGCGAACTGCTCGACGCCGGCATCCAGTCCGACCGCGTGCACGACGACGACAGCTTCCGCGTCACCATGCACGAACAGCTGCGCACCGCCGAAGTCACCGTTTCCAGCGTGCTCGCGGAGAAGCGCATCAACCTGCGCGAGCTGACCCGCCTGAAGGTCGGCGACATCCTGCCCATCGACCTTCCCAAGTCCGTGCCGGTCTGCGTCGAGCAGGTGCCGGTCTTCACCGGCGAATTCGGCATTTCCAATGGCCGCAACGCCGTGAAGATCACCGCGCACCATCCGCCCGGCAGCCGCCACCCGTCCGCCCCCGCCCGCCACGCCCTCGCACCCGTCGCCTTCCAGGACGCCACGCCATGATTCCCGAGAACGAAGAAGCCCTCGCCACCGCCTTCGGCGACACCGAGACCGCCAGCAGCGATGTCCACGCCGGCCACGACGCGGACATGAGCCTGGACGTCATCCTCGACGTGCCGGTGACGCTGTCGCTGGAAGTCGGCCGCACCCGCATGCCGATCCGCAACCTGCTGCAGCTCAACCAGGGCTCGGTGGTGGAACTGGAACGCGGCGCCGGCGAGCCGCTGGACGTGTTCGTCAACGGCACACTGATCGCGCACGGCGAAGTCGTGGTGGTCAACGACCGCTTCGGCGTGCGCCTGACCGACGTGGTCAGCCCCAGCGAACGCATCCGCCGCCTGCGCTGAGCCCGATCGCCATGCACGCCTTCGCCCTGCTCGCCACCGCCGCGGCGCCCGCCCAGAAAATCGGCCAGCACGCACCTTCCACGCCCGGCATCGGCGGCGCGCTGGTCGGCCTGATCCTGGTGCTGGGCCTGATCCTCGGCCTGGCCTGGCTGCTGAAGCGCATGCCGGGCGCCGGCCTCGGCATCCGCCCCAGCGAACAGCTGCGCGTGGTGTCGATGCTCTCGGTCGGCGCCAAGGAACGCGTGATGGTGATCGAAGTGGGCAAGGAACAACTGCTCATCGGCGTGAGCACCGGCGGCATCACCGCACTGCACACCCTGCCCGAACCCCTGGTCGTCGCGCCCGCGCCGACCCTGCCCAACTTCGCCGACCTGCTGGCCAAGCGCCTGCGCAAAGAGTCCTGAGATGCGTCGTTTCCTCCTTTCCCTGATCTGCCTGTTGTGGCTGGCGGCACCGGCGCTGGCCTTCGCGCAGGCCGCGAACGCGCCCGCCACGCCAGCGGCCGCACCGGCAGCAGCGCCCGCTTCGCCCACGGCGCCGACCGCGCCGACCCTGCCGGCGCTGCCGAACGTCAACGTCGGCCAGGTCGGCGACAACACCGTCAGCCTGCCGCTGCAGACGCTGCTGCTGATGACGGCGATCACGCTGATTCCGTCGGCGCTGCTGGCGATGACCGCGTTCACCCGCATCATCATCGTGCTGGGCCTGCTGCGGCAGGCACTCGGCACCGGCCAGACGCCCTTCAACCAAGTGCTCGTGGGTCTGGCGCTGTTCCTCACCATGCTGGTGATGATGCCGGTCGGCGAAAAGGCGTGGGCGCAGGGCATGGCGCCCTACCTCAACGGCCAGATCGATTTCTCCACCGCGTGGACGCTGACCACGGGTCCGCTGCGCGACTTCATGCTGGCGCAGGTGCGCGAAACCGACCTGATGACGTTCGCCGGCCTGGCGGGCCACGGCAGCTATACGGGGCCGGATGCGGTGCCGTTCCCGATCGTGGTCGCGTCGTTCATCACCAGTGAACTGAAGACCGCGTTCGAGATCGGCTTCCTGATCTTCATCCCGTTCGTGATCATCGATCTGGTGGTCGCCAGCGTGCTGATGTCGATGGGCATGATGATGCTGTCGCCGATGCTGGTGTCGGCACCGTTCAAGATCCTGCTGTTCGTGCTGGTCGACGGTTGGGTGCTGATCGTCGGTTCGCTGGCCGCCAGCTTCAACGGCGTCTGAGGAGTCGGCGATGAGCCCTGAAACCGCCCTCACCGAACTCCGCGGCGGCCTCGAGATCGCCCTCTGGGTCGGTGGCCCGCTGCTGCTGGTCGTGCTGGTCGTCGGCGTGGTCGTCGGCGTGATCCAGGCTGCCACCCAGCTCAACGAACCCACCATCGCCTTCGTCGCCAAGGCGATCGCGCTGACCGCGGCGCTGTTCGCTACCGGCAGCTACCTGCTCGGCGTGCTGGTGGAATACACGACGACGTTGTTCCAGCGCCTGCCTCATCTGATCGGCTGACGGTGGAAGAGTGAATGGAGAGGAGTGAGGAATGAGCAAGAGCCGCATTCCCGATACCTGATCCTCATCACTCCACGCCTTCTCTACTCCACTCACTCCTCTCGACTCACTCCTCGCCCGAATGGACGCAGCCACCCAGATGGTGATCGACGGCCAGCAGGCCTTCGGCATGATCAATGCCATCCTGTGGACGATGCTGCGCACGGGTGCGCTGCTGATGGCGGCGCCGCTGATCGGGACGCGCGCGGTGTCGGTGCGCGTGCGCGTCATCATCGCAGGGGCACTGGCGATGGCGCTCGCGCCTTTGCTGCCGGGTACGCCGGACCGCATCGCCTTCGATGCCAGTACCGTGCTCAACGTGGCGCGTGAGCTCGCGGTCGGCGCCAGCATGGGCTTCATGCTGCGGCTCGCGTTCGAAGCCGGCGCGATGGCGGGCGAACTGATCTCGCAGGGCACGGGCCTCGCGTTCGCGCAGATGTCCGATCCGCTGCGTGGCGTGAACTCGGGCGTCGTCGGCCAGTGGTTCTACCTGGCCTTCGGCCTGCTGTTCTTCACCGTCAACGGCCACCTCGCCCTGGTCTCGCTGCTGGTGGATAGCTACCGCTCGCTGCCGATCGGGACAGCGTTGCCGGACGTGCAGCAGATGCTCGAAGTGGCACCGATGCTGTTCACCCATATCCTGCGCGCCGCCGTCGGGCTGGCCCTGCCGGTCATGGTGGCGATGCTGGCGGTGAACCTGGCATTCGGTGTGCTGGGCCGCGCCGCGCCGGCACTCAATCCGATCCAGCTCGGCCTGCCCACGGCGCTGCTGCTGGGGCTGTTCCTGCTGGCCCTGCTGGCCGGTGAGCTGGGTCCACCCGTGCAACGGGTCTTCGATCTCTCCTTTGACGCAGCGCGACAAATCACCGCGTGACGAAACCGTCGTTACTGACACCAAACAGTGCGGAAACGCACAGTTGGCGGGCTTCGCGCGCCCGTGTCACATCAGAATGCGTCACCGGTTCCACTAATTGCATGAATTTGTGCAGAATGGGGATGAGGGAGCTGCAACATACGCAGGCGCACGGACCGGATACCCATGCCGTCCGACGTGGAAGCGCTCTCCCCGCAAACCGGAGATTGCCTGTGAACCACAGCCCGACCCACAAGCGACGCACCAGTCAGGAAACACGGGAAGCCGTGCTCGCCGCCGCTCGCCGCCTGTTCTTCACCAAGGGCTTCGACCAGACCACGCTCATGGACCTGGGCGAGGAAACCGGGCTCAGCGCCCGCGGCGTGATCCTGCACTTCGAGACCAAGGCCGACATCATCGCCACCCTGCTGATCCGCGATTACACCGCCCGCAAGGCGCCCATGGTGGAGCGTCCCCAGGGTTCGACGCACGCGCAGCGCATCCTCGACTTCTATTTCTGGACGGCCCGCGAAGACGCCGCCAACTTCATCGCCTTCCCCGCCCTGTGGAGCGTGTCGGCCCGATGGTCGCCGACGGTCGAGGCCGAAATGAACACCGCGCTGCGCCGCATGCGCGAACCGGTGCGGCTGGAACTGAGCCGCGGCATGGGCGCGGGCGAGTTCCGCGGCGTCGATATCCAGCATGCCGACGAGATGATCTGGCAGAGCTACCAGCACGGCCTGCGCGCCGTCTCCGTCAACGGCGGCACGCCGGCGATGGCCGTGCCGCAGGTGTTCAAGACGCTGGAAGCGCTGTCGGCCTGATCCTCCCGATGGACCGGGATGGCGGCACGGTCCGTGTTTCCGTTGCAGCGACTGCGATGTCGATCGCCATCCAGCCCGGCCCTTCCCGATCGCCCCACGTCTGCCTCGCCGCGCAAGCGTGACCCGCATCACGGCCGGTCTCCGGCAACCGCCTACACTGCGCGGGCTTCTGTGGCGCGGCGCCGTCCTGTCTCCTTCCCGGGTCCCGTCGAGCACGAACATCCACCGACCCGCCTGCACGTAGCCTGCCTTGTCCATGAAGCCTAGACGCCGAGACTTCCGCCTGGACATCATCGTCCTGCTCGGCTCCATCACGGCGGTGACGATCGCCTCGTTCGGTGCTTACCGCAGCTGGCAGGGCCACTGGTCGCTGGCGGCGTTCGACTTCGCGGTCGTGCTCGCCGTCGCCGCGCCGGCGATCTACGCCTGGCGCACCGGCGACAGTCTGCGCGCCGGCAACGTGCTGGCGGCACTCAATTCCTGCGCGACGTTCGGCGCCTGCCTGATGCTGGGCCACATGGCGCTGGCCTGGACCTATCTGGTGCTGCTGACCAACTTCTTCATCGCCCATCGCTGGGTGGCGGTGGGCTGCAACATCGCGCTGGTCGTCGGCATGCAGCTGATCCCGGACTTTTTCCACGACGGCGTGCATGCGCTGTCGGTGTTCGTCAGCGCCAGCCTGATCACCGGCTTCTCGTTGATCTTCGCCTCCCGCACCCAGGACGATCGCGTGCGGCTCGAACGCCTGGCCTCGATCGACACCCTGACCGGTGTACCGAACCGTCGCAGCATGGAGCGTGCGCTCGCTGAAGCGGTGGAGCGGTTCCAGCGCGGCGAGTGCTGCTTCGGCCTGGTGGTGCTGGACCTCGACCACTTCAAGGATGTCAACGACCGCTACGGCCATGCCGCCGGTGATGCCGCCATCGCCGACCTCGCCTCGATCCTGCGCTTCGAGATGCGCCGCAACGACCAGGTGTTCCGCTTCGGCGGCGAGGAATTCGTGGCGTTGCTGGAGCTCGACAACCGCGAAGCGCTGGAATCGGCATCCGAACGCCTGCGCAAGGCGGTACGTGGCGCCCTGCGCGGCCCCGGTGGCCGCATCACCATCTCGCTGGGTGCGGCGCTACTGCGGGACCAGGAGAAGACCTGGCACGACTGGTTCTCCCGCGCGGATGCCGCGCTCTACCGTGCCAAGTCGGCCGGCCGCGACAGCTACGTCATCGCGGACGACCTGTTCTAGGAGTGAGCAAAGAGGAGGGAGCAAGGCGTGCTCTCGCTCAACGCTCACGCCTCGCGCCATCACTCACCTCTCGCCGTTGCGCCACCACCGGTACAGCACCGGCAGCACGACCAGCGTCAGCAGCGTCGACGACACGATGCCGCCGATCACCACCGTCGCCAGCGGCCGCTGCACTTCCGAGCCGGCGCCGACATTGAACGCCATCGGCAGGAAGCCCAGTGACGCCACCAGCGCGGTCATCAGCACCGGTCGCAGGCGTCCCAGCGCGCCATCGACAACCGCCTGGTCCAACGGCACACCCTGCTCGCGCAGCTTGCGGATGAAGGCGATCATCACCAGGCCATTGAGCACCGCGACGCCCGACAGCGCGATGAAGCCGACGCCGGCGGAGATCGACAGCGGAATGCCGCGCAGGGCCAGCGCGACCACGCCGCCGGTCAGCGCGAGCGGCACGCCGGTGAACACGATCGTGGCGTCCTTGGCCGAGCCGAATGCCCAGAACAGCAACGCGAAGATCACCACCAGCGTCGCCGGCACCACCACCGCGAGGCGCTGGCTGGCCGAGATCAGCTGCTCGAACGTGCCGCCGTAATCGATCCAATAGCCGGCCGGCAGTTCCACATCCGAGTTGATGCGCCCACGCAGATCGTCGACGAAGCCGCCGAGATCGCGGCCCCGCACGTTGGCCGTCACCACGACGCGGCGCTTGCCGTTCTCGCGGTTGACCTGGTTGGGCCCCAGCGTGGTCTCGATCTTCGCCACTTCGCGCAGCGGCACGGTGCCCGGCGTTCCCGAACGCCATGTCGCCGAGCGCGTCGACTCGTCCTCGTTGCCTGCGCCGCCCAGCGGAATGGGCAGGTCGTGCAGCGCGGCGGGATCCTGCCGCATCGCTTCCGGCAGGCGCACGACGATGTCGAAGCGGCGATCGCCTTCGAACAGCTGGCCCGCCACTTCGCCACCGACGGCCGTCGCCACCGTGTCCTGCACATCGCCGGGATTCAGGCCGTAGCGGATCAGCGCCTGGCGGTCCGGCGTGATGGTCAGCAACGGCAGCCCAGTGGCCTGTTCGATACGCACGTCGGCTGCGCCGTCGACGGTCCTGGCGACCGCCTCGATGCGCTCGCCGACCTCCACGAGCGTGTCCAGGTCGTCGCCATAGAGCTTGATCGCGACGTCGGCACGCACCCCGGAGATCAGCTCGTTCATGCGCATCTGGATCGGCTGGGTGAACTCGTAGTTGTTGCCCGGGATCTCGGCGACCGCCTTCTCGATCTCCGCGACCAGCGTCGCCTTCGGCTTGCGCGGATCCGGCCACTGGTCGCGCGGCTTCAGCATGACGAAGGTGTCGGCCACCGACGGCGGCATCGGATCGGTCGCCACTTCCGCCGTGCCGAGCTTGCCGAACACGCGGTGGACCTCCGGGAACCGCTTGATCCGCGCTTCGAGCGTGGACTGCATGCGGACCGCCTGGTCCAGGCTGGTACCCGGGATGCGCATCGCATGCAGCGCGATGTCGCCCTCGTCCAGGCTGGGCACGAACTCGGTCCCCAGCCGTGTGGCGAGCAGGCCGCACAGCACGACCAGCGCGAACGCACCGCCCGCGACGATCAGGCGCTGGCGCAGCGCCCATGCCAGCACCGGCGCATAGGCGCGACGCGCCCAACCCATCACCCGCGTTTCCTTCTCCTGCACGCGGCCACGCAAGAACAGCGCGATCGCCGCCGGCACGAACGTCAGCGACAGCACCATCGCGCCGCTGAGCGCCAGCACCACGGTGATCGCCATCGGATGGAACATCTTTCCTTCCACGCCGGTGAGCGCGAAGATCGGCAGGTACACGGCGGTGATGATGCCGAGCCCGAACAGGCTGGGCCGGATGACCTCCGCCGTCGCCGACGCCGTGGCATCCAAGCGTTCTTCGTCGGTCAGCAGGCGTCCGAGCCGGTGCTGCAGCTCGCCGAAGCGGCGCAGGCAGTTCTCGATGATGATCACCGCGCCGTCGACGATCAGGCCGAAGTCGAGCGCTCCCAGGCTCATCAGGTTGCCCGACACGCCGCCGCGCACCATGCCGGTGAGCGTGAACAGCATCGACAGCGGGATCACCGCGGCGGTGATCAGCGCCGCGCGCACGTTGCCCAGCAGCAGGAACAGCACGACGACGACCAGGATCGCGCCTTCGACCAGGTTCTTGGCCACGGTGCGGATGGTGCGGTCGACCAGCGAGGTACGGTCGTACATCGGCTCGGCACGTACGCCGGACGGCAGGCTG
Source organism: Pseudoxanthomonas sp. GW835-FHT14C01 (assembly GCF_058793715.1). Classification (NCBI taxonomy): domain Bacteria; kingdom Pseudomonadati; phylum Pseudomonadota; class Gammaproteobacteria; order Lysobacterales; family Lysobacteraceae; genus Pseudoxanthomonas; species Pseudoxanthomonas sp. GW835-FHT14C01. The sequence goes on along the minus strand of NZ_JBXAGB010000005.1, from coordinate 30,074 downwards.
CGGTTGGCGTCGGCCAGCCGTGCGGCGACGGCCTGCGACACCTCGCGGCTGTTGGCGCCGATCAGCATGAAGGTGGTGCCGAGCACGACCTCCTTGCCGTCCAGCGTCGCCGCACCGGTGCGCAGTTCCGGTCCCTCGCCCACCTGCGCCACGTCGCGTACGCGGATCGGCACGCCATCGCGGCGGTCGAGCACGATGTCGCGGATGCCGTCGAGATCGGCGACCTGCCCGGGGACACGCACCAGGAACTGCTGGCCGTTGCGCTCGATGTAGCCAGCGCCGACGTTCTGGTTGTTGCGCGCCACCGCCTGCACCACGTCGTGCAGGGTGAAACCCAGCGCCACCAGACGCGCCGGATCCGGGGTGATGTGGATCTGCCGCGCGAACCCGCCGATGGTGTTGACCTCGGTCACGCCGGGCACGTTGCGCAGCTGCGGCCGCACTACCCAGTCCTGCAGCGTGCGCAGATCGGTGGCGGTGTACGGCGTGCCGTCCTCCTTGCGCGCCTTCGCGTCCGCTTCCACGGTGTACATGAAGATCTCACCCATGCCGGTGGCGATGGGGCCCATCTCCGGCTCCAGCCCGGCCGGCAGCTGCGACTTCACCTGCTGGATGCGCTCGCCGACCTGCTGGCGGGCGAAATAGACGTCGGTGCCGTCCTTGAACACCACGGTCACCTGCGACAGGCCGTAGCGCGAGATCGAGCGCGTGTAGTCCAGCCCGGGCAGGCCGGCCAACGCGGTCTCGAGCGTGAAGGTCACGCGCTGCTCCGCTTCCAGCGGCGAATAGCCGGGCGCTTCGGTGTTGACCTGCACCTGCACGTTGGTGATGTCGGGGGTGACGTCGATCGGCAATTTGCCGAAGCTCCATACGCCGACCGCGACCAGCACCAGCGTCAACGCCAGCATCAGCCAGCGGTGGGCGATGGCGAAACGCAGGATGCGCTCCAGCAGGCCGCGCGACTCGGAACTGCCGTGTTCAGTGGTCATGCGAGGCCCCCGATTTCTCGATGTCGGCCTTCACCAGGTAGCTCTGTTCGACGACGACCTGATCGCCCGTTTTCAGCCCGGACAGCACTTCGACGCGCTGCGCATCGCGTTTGCCCAGTTCGACCGGCCGGATCTCGTAGGTGTCGCCGAACCGCACGAACACCACGTCCCAGTCGCGGAACCTCTGAAGCGCCGCGAGCGGCACCACCATCGTGGCCGGCTGCTGCGCCACGGTGATGCGCGCCTTCACCGCCGAACCGGGACGCCACAGGCCATCGCTGTTCTGCAACGTCGCGCGCGCGACCGTGCTCTGGCTGGCGGTCGCCGTCCCGGGCAGCACGCGTTCGAGCGTGGTCCGAGCGGTGGCGCCATCGCTCAAGCGCGTCACCGTGACCGGCACGCCGGGGACGATGTGCTGTGCGTCGGCGCCGAAGATGTGCAGGTCCACCCACAGCGTCGACAGGTCGGCGACTTCGAACAGCGTCGCCCCCTCGCCCGCCACGCTGCCGACGCTGGCGTTGCGCGCCAGCACCACGCCGCTGATCGGCGAGGTGACCGGGTACGTCGTCAGGCTCAGGTTGCTTTCCACGATCGCCAGCGTCTGCCCGGCCTGCACGCGGTCGCCCACGTTCACCGCCAGGCGACGGATGAGGCCCGGGAAGCGCGCCGCGATGTTGGCCACGCGACCTTCGACGGGCGTCAGCAGGCCCTGCACTTCGTGTTCGTCGGCGATCGTGCCGGCCTGTACCGGCGCGATGCGGATACCGGAATCCTCCGCGATCTTCGCCCCGATGGTGGTGCGGCCTTCGTAGCTGTCGTAGGTCCAGCGCAGGGATTTGCCTTGGATCTTCGCCAATACCTCGACGTCGAACGAATGCGGCTCGCCGACCACGCTCTTGGCCAGCAGGCTGCCATCGGCCTGCGGCACCAGCACGTGGTTTTCGCGCACGTTGCCGAGGCGAACCAGCCGCACTTCCACGCTGCCCGCCGTGGCCGGCAACGGTTTGCCGTCGCGGTACAGCCAGGCCTGGTACGTCGGAGGCGTGTCCGATTCGGCGATCGCCAGTTCGACCGTGACGCCGTCCTGCGTCAGCAGGCGGCCGCCGTGCTCGCCGCGCGTGGCTGCTTCATCGGCGTGTTCTCCACCTTCGTGGCCGTGGCCACCTTCGGCGTGGCTTTCCTTGCCGCCGCCACAGGCGGCCAGCATCAGCGAAAGCGCGAGCGCGCTCATCAGGGGGCGCAACGTCATGGGGTCGTTCCTTCTTCTGGGGCGGCAGGCGCGGCGATGAAGGCCTGCCCGGTGAGCCGCTGGATTTCGATGAGGGCCGCCTGCGCGTCAAGCGCGGCGTCCAGTTGCTGGCGACGGGTCGCCGTGGTCTCGGATTGCAGCTGTGCCCATTCCAGATAGCTGATGGCGCCGCCGCGGTAGGCGCGCTCGGCGGCCTGTTCGGCGCGCAGCAGGCGTGGCAGCACGTCGTCGCGCGTGCGCTGTACGTCCACCTGCGCCACACGGTAGCGGCCATGCGCCTCGGTCAGCGTGGAATACAGCGCGATGTCGCGCGATTCGCGCTCGATCTCCAGCGCCGCCAGGTCCGCCTCGGCCGCGCGGATCTCCGGCGCCGCACGACGCGCGCCACCGAGCGCCAGCGATACGCCACCGATCAGCGCGGTATCGCCGCCGTCCTGCATCCGGCGGATGCCGACCTGCCAGTCGAGGTCGGACGTGGATGCGGTACGCGCCAACCGGACACGCGCTTCGCGGATGCGGCGCTCGTCGGCGAACTGGGCCAGTTCCGGCGTGCCTTCGAGCAGTGCGGCGAGTTCCACCACGTCGACGAGCGCAGGCAACACCCGCGGATCGCCTGCGGCGACGTCGAAGCGCGGCGCCCGCTCGCCCCACAGCGCAGCCAGGTGCTGGCGGGCGGCGGCCTCCTGCTGGTCGGCGCGCACCAGGGCCAGTTCGGCACGCGCCAGCGCCGCCTGGGCCGTCAGCACGACCGATTCCGGCGACGCACCGGCCTGCAGGCGCTGGCGTGCGCCCGCGACGGTACGCCTACGCTGCGCGATGTCCTGCACCGCGATGGCCCGTTGCGCGCGTGCGCATGCGACGGCCAGGTAGCGGCGGGCGACATCGGCCAGCAGGTCGAGGCGCTGCGTTTCGCGTTGCATCGCCAGCGCGTCGATGCGCGCCTGCGCCAACGTGCGGCGCGCGTCGAGCTTGCCGCCGCGCTCCAGCACGCCAGCCAGCGTCAGCGTCGCTTCGGCCTGGCGGACGCCGCTCGCGTCGCCGGTGCCGAGCACGTTCTCGAGGTCGAGGCCGGCTCTAAGAGCAGGACGCAGCAGGGCCACGTCGCGTTCGGCGAGCAGGGCGTCGGTACGCGCGCCGAACAGGCGCAGGTCGGGATGGGCGCGGGCGACGCGCGCCATGGCGTCGTCCAGCGTGAGGGTTTCGGGGGGAACAGCAGGCGATGGCGCCTGTGCGTGCACGCACGGCGCGATCGCGAAGGCGGCCAATGCCGCCAGTCGCAACCACATGGGAAGTCTCCGGAACGTCGGTGAGGGAACGCGGGCGACGGAACGTCAGCCCGGCACGGCCATCACGCGGCGATCGGAGGACGCAGCAAGGACGTCCGGGGCGCCTGCGCCACCGGCACCCGGTCCAGCACGGGCACGGCGGCGGGCAGGATCATGGCCGGCACGCGCATCGGCGCCGGCACGATGGCGGTCAGATGGCCGCAGCAATGGCTGGCATGCATCAGCGCATGCAGCAGGTCGCCGGGATCGACGTCGTCGTGGCCGTGCCCTGCGGCGCCGTCCTCGTGCTCGCCCACGACATGCAGGTGCTCGGCGCCATTGCCCAGCTCGTGCAGGTCGCCCAGCGAAGCGAACACCGGATTCGCCAGCACCGCCAGCAGCAGCACCGCAAAGGCCGGGAAGCGCAACAGGAAACAACGGCGGTGGCGCAGGAGGCGAAGCATCGGCCGGCATGCTAGCGGGCCTTGCGGGCGTTAGACAATTCCATGCCGGTTTCCCGTCCGGGACTGGAACGGGTCTTGCAGCGGACCGTCCGACCCCGTCGGAAATGCGCCATGTCTGAGCAGGACGAAAGCGGCGAACGCACTGAATTACCCACCGAGAAACGACTTCGCGAAGCCCGTGAACAGGGCAACATCCCGCGCTCGCGCGAGTTGGCGACGGCGGCGGTGTTCGGTGCGGGCGTGCTGGCCATCATCGGCATGGGCCCGGGCCTGGCGCGCGATGCGCTGGGCTGGATGAAGATCGCGCTGACCCCGGACCCGCTGCTGATGCGCCAGCCGGACCAGCTGTTCGGCTACGTCGGCCTGATGATGCTGAAGCTGCTGGTCGCGATCGCGCCGGTGGCGGGCATCTGCGTGCTGGCCGGACTGGCGGCACCGGCCCTGATGAGCGGCCTGCAGTTCTCGCAGAAGTCGCTGATGCCCGATTTCAAGCGCCTCAACCCCGCGGCCGGCCTCAAGCGCCTGTACGGGCCCGAGAGCATCGCCGAGCTGCTGAAGTCCCTGCTGCGCGTGGTACTGATCGGGGGCGCGGCGGCGATCTGCCTGAAGCTGGGACTGAATCCGCTGCGCGAGTTGCTGACCATGCCGCTGGAACAGGCGGTGCGCAGCGGCCTGTCGTTCACCAGCACCCTGCTGCTGGCGACCACCGGCGGCCTGATCCTGCTGGCGGCCATCGATGCGCCGTACCAGAAGTGGAACTGGCTGCGGAAGCTGAAGATGACCCGCCAGCAGCTGCGCGAGGAAATGAAGGAAAGCGACGGCAGCCCGGAAGTGAAAGGCCGCATCCGCCAGATGCAGCACCAGATGTCGCAGCGCCGGATGATGGAGGACGTGCCCAAGGCCGACGTGATCGTGGTCAATCCGACCCACTACGCGGTGGCCCTGAAATACCAGGCCGGCCAGATGGGCGCCCCCACCGTGGTCGCCAAGGGCGTGGACGAACTGGCCATGCGCATCCGCGAAGTGGCCGATGCCCACCGCATCGCCATCGTCTCCGCCCCGCCTTTGGCACGCGCCTTGTATCGCGAAGGGCAGCTTGGCCGGGAGATCCCCGTGAGACTGTACGCCGCCGTCGCCCAGATCCTGTCCTACGTGTACCAGCTGCGCGCCTGGCGCGTGGGCGAGGCTCCGCTGCCCGACCTGCCGGCGCTGGACGTGGATGAGCACGGAGGCAAGGCATGAGCGCGCAACCGGTCGGCACCCCGCGCTGGATGGACATGCTGAAGAACGGCCTCGGCGCGCCGCTGGTGGTGCTGGCGCTGCTGGCCATGATCGTGGTGCCGCTGGCGCCACCGGTGCTGGACGCGCTCTTCAGCTTCAACATCGCCATTTCGCTGGTGGTGCTGCTGGCGGTGATCTACGTGAAGCGTCCGCTCGACTTCACCATCTTCCCGATCATCCTGCTGATGACCACGATGCTGCGCCTGGCGCTGAACGTGGCCTCGACCCGCGTGATCCTGCTCAACGGCCAGAACGGCCACGACGCCGCCGGCAAGGTCATCGCGGCGTTCGGCGAGTTCGTGGTGGGCGGCAACTACGCGGTCGGCATCGTGGTGTTCGCCATCCTGACCATCATCAACTTCGTGGTCATCACCAAGGGCGCGGGCCGCATCGCCGAAGTGTCGGCCCGCTTCATCCTGGACGCGATGCCCGGCAAGCAGATGGCCATCGACGCCGACCTCAACGCCGGCGTGCTGACCCGCGAGGAGGCCAAGGCGCGGCGCGAGGAAGTCCGCGCCGAAGCCGACTTCTACGGCTCGATGGACGGTGCCAACAAGTTCATCCGCGGCGACGCCATCGCCGGCATCCTGATCCTGTTCATCAACCTCATCGGCGGTTTCGCCGTGGGCATGTTCCAGCACGGCATGCCGGCCGCCGAGGCGGCGTCGACCTACACCTTGCTGTCGATCGGCGATGGCCTGGTCGCCCAGCTGCCCGCCCTGCTGGTGTCCTCGGCGGTGGCCATGCTGGTCACCCGCGCTTCGCGCTCGGAAGACATGGGCCAGGCCGTGATGGGCCAAGCCTTCGGCCAGCACAAGGCGCTGGCGGTGGCCGCCGGCGTGCTGGGACTGGTCGGGCTGGTGCCCGGCATGCCCAACGTCGCCTTTTTGACGCTGGCGGCCGGTATCGGCTACCTCGCCTGGAAAATGTGGAAGCGGACCCAGCAGGGTCCGGCAGCCACCGACGGCGACACGCCGGCCCTGCCCGGTCCGGGCGCGCCCGACCGCAACGCCGAACTGACCTGGGACGAGCTGCGCCCGGTCGATCCGCTGGGCCTGGAAGTCGGCTACCGGCTGATCCCGCTGGTCGACAAGAACCAGGGCGGCGAACTGATGTCGCGCATCAAGGCGGTGCGCCGCAAGCTGACCCAGGACCTCGGGTTCCTGGTACCGCCGGTGCATATCCGCGACAACCTGGAACTGCCGTCGAACGGTTACCGCCTGCTGGTGCATGGCGTGCCGGTGGCGTCGGCGGAGATCCACCCCGACCGCGAGCTGGCTCTGGACCCGGGCGGCGCGTTCGGCAGCATCGACGGCATTCCCGGCAAGGACCCGGCATTCGGCCTGGACGCGGTGTGGATCCAGGCGCACCAGAAGGCCACGGCGGAATCGCTGGGCTACACCGTGGTCGATCCCGCCACGGTGATGGCCACCCACCTTTCCCACCTGGTGCGCGAACACGCGCCGGAACTGCTCGGCCACGAGGAAGTCCAGCAGCTGCTGGCGCAACTGGGCCGCAGCGCGCCGAAGCTGGTCGAGGACCTCACCCCGAAGGCGCTGCCGCTGGCCACCGTGGTGCGCGTGCTGCAGAACCTGCTGATCGAGCGCGTGCCGATCCGGCAGCTGCGCCGCATCGCCGAGGCGCTGGTCGAGTTCGCCCCGCAGAACACCGATCCGGCCGCGCTCACCGCCGCCGTGCGCACGTCGCTGGGACGATTCATCGTGCAGGAGATCTCCGGCATGGCACCGGAGCTGCCCGTCTACACCTTGGCGCCGACTCTGGAACGCGTCTTGCAGGACAGCACCCAGGGAACCGGCGCGGCGCTGGAACCGGGACTGGCGGAACGCCTGCACCAGAGCCTCGCCGACGTGGTGACCAAGCAGGAAGCCCGCAGCGAGCCTGCGGTGGTGCTGGTACCGGGAACGGTCCGCGCCGCCCTCGCCCGCCTGGTCCGCCACAGCGTCCCCTCGCTGTCGGTGCTGGCCTACAGCGAGGTTCCCGAGGACAAGCGGTTGAAGCTGGTCGGCACGATCAGCTGAGGCCCGGAGCAGCAGAACCCGACGCGACACCGAACCGGATAGCACGCCATGAAAATCAAACGCTTCGTCGCCCCCGACATGCGCACCGCCTTCGCGATGGTCCGGCAGGAACACGGTCCGGACGCGGTGATCCTGTCCAACCGGGTCACCGAGGACGGTGTCGAGATCGTCGCCGCCAGCAACTACGACGAAGCGCTGGTGCAGCGCACGCTGGACGCCATGCGCCCGACCGCGCCCGCCGCGCCGCTGCATCCGCTGCTCGATCCGGCGCCGCAGGCAGCGGCCGCGAACAGCCCCGCCCTGACGCCGGCCGAAGCCGCCGCCAGCTATTTCGCGCGCCGTCAGCCGGCGACACCCATCGCACCGCGCGCCGAAACCGCGAAGCCCGCCCCGATCGCGCCACCGCGCGCGCCCGTGATCGCCGCGCCCGCAGCGGCCGCCGACATTCCGGCGCCGGCTGTCCGCGACATCGCGCCGCTGCTGATCGAACCCGAATCCTTCGCGGCCAAACTCGCCGCCTGCCTGCCCGCCGCGCCCGCCAACGAGCCGGTCGCGCGCATCGAACCCGTCGTGGCGCCGCGTCGCCCGCCCGCCCCGCGTGCCGACATCGACGACACGCTGGACCTCGACGCGCTGCTGCCGTCGATCGCGCCGCCGGTGTCGCTGCCGGAACCCGAACCCGCGCCCATCGTCGCGCTGCACGCCGCGCGTACGCCGGCGTCCGCCCCGGCGCCGGCGCCCGCCGCCATCACCGTGCCCACGCTGACCGTGGTCACCGACAACGCCGCGGAAGCCCGGGAGAGCGACGAACAACTGGTGCAGATGCGCGGCGAACTGTCCGCCATGCGCGAGATGATCGAACGCGAGATGCATCGCCTCACCGACGAGCGCCTGCGCGGTTCGCCGGTGCGCATGCAGGCGATGGAACTGATGGAAGACTACGGCTTCGATGCTGGCATCACCCGCGACATCGCCCTGCAGATCCCCGCCGACACCGAACCGCACCGCGGCCGCGGCCTGATGCTGGGCCTGCTGTCGAAGAAGCTGCCCGTGCTCGACACCGACCTGCTCGACACCGGCGGCGTCATCGCCCTGGTCGGACCGACCGGCGCCGGCAAGACCACCACCATCGCCAAGCTGGCGGCCTGCTTCGCGCAGCGCCACAACGCCCGCGACGTGGCGCTGGTCACCACCGATACCGTGCGTGTTGGTGGCCGCGAACAGCTGCATGGCTACGGTCGCCAGCTCGGCATCGCCGTGCACGAGGCCGACAGCGCGCAGACCCTGGCGCTGGTGCTGGAGCGCCTGCGCGACTACAAGCTGGTGCTGATCGATACCGCCGGCCTGGGCCAGCGCGACCGCAACCTGGTCGGCCAGCTCAACTGGCTGCGCGCCTCGGGGCAGGTGAAGACCCTGCTGTGCCTGCCGGCCAATTCGCACTTCTCCGACCTGGACGAGGTGGTCCGCCGCTTCAGCGCCGTGCAGCCGCAAGGCGTGGTGCTGACCAAGCTGGACGAGACCGGCCGCCTGGGCAGCGCGCTGAGCGTGGTGGTCGACCACCAGCTGCCGATGACCTGGGTGACCGACGGCCAGCGCGTCCCCGACGACCTCCATCGCGCCAACAGCGCCCACCTCGTGCTGCGGCTGGACCAGCTGCGCCGCGAAGCCGACGAACCCTGCTCGACCGAGGCCACCCATGTCGCCTGATCACCCGCTGCAGACCAATCCCCGCAGCACCCCGCCGATGCCCGGCGCCTTCCATCCCGTGCGCGTCGTCGCCATCACCGGCGGCAAGGGCGGCGTGGGCAAGACCAACGTGTCGGTCAACCTCGCAGTGTCGCTCGCCGAGATGGGCAAGCGCACGCTGCTGATGGACGCCGACCTGGGCCTGGCCAACGTCGACGTGCTGCTCGGCCTGTCGCCGAAGTTCACCCTCGCCGACCTCGTCGCCGGCCGCTGCGGCCTGGAGGAAGTGCTTCTGGAAGGTCCCGAAGGCGTGCTGGTGGTGCCGGCCTCGTCGGGTTTCCGCCACATGGCCGAACTGACGCCGGCCGAGCATGTCGGCCTGGTCAACGTGTTCTCCGAGCTGCAGCGGGCCCTCGACTTCATGATCGTCGACACCGCCGCCGGCATCACCGACAGCGTGCTGACCTTCTGCCAGGCCGCGCAGGACACCGTGGTGGTGGTCTGCGACGAGCCGGCGTCGATCACCGACGCCTACGCGCTGATCAAGGTGCTGGCGCGCGAGCGCGGCCTGGACCGCGTGCACGTCATCGCCAACATGGTCCGCGACCCGAACGAGGGCCGGAAGCTGTACGAAAAGCTCGCGCGCGTCTGCGAGCGCTTCCTCGGCGACGTCGCCCTGCACTACCTCGGCGCCGTGCCGCAGGACGACTGGCTGCGGCGCGCCGTACAGCGCCAGCAGGCCGTCGTGAAGGCGTATCCGGGCAGCCCGTCGGCCCGCGCCATCACCGACATCGCGCGCACGACCGCCCGCTGGCAGCCGCCGGTCGGGGCGCGCGGCAACGTGGAATTCTTCGTCGAACGCCTGATCCAGCGGGGGGTGGCCGCATGAACACCGCCGCCGCCCAGTACCGCGCCGTGCAACGCGGCAGCGCGAACGACTTCGTCACCCAGCACGCCGACCTGGTCCGCCGCATCGCCCACCACCTGGCGGCGCGCCTGCCGGCCAGCGTGGAGATCGACGACCTGGTGCAGGCCGGCATGATCGGCCTGCTGGAAGCTTCGCGCAGCTATGACGCCGAGCAGGGCGCGTCGTTCGAGACGTACGCCTCCATCCGCATCCGCGGCTCGATGATCGACGAGATCCGCCGTGGCGACTGGGTGCCGCGCTCGGTCCACCGCCGCGCCCGCCAGGCCGCCGCCACCGTGCGCGAGATCGAACAGCGTACCGGCCGCGCCGCCATCGCCACCGAAGTGGCGAGCGCGATGGACATGCCGCTGCCCGAATACCTGCGCCTGATGGAGGATGCCGCGCGCGGCCAGGTGCTGAGTCTGGAGTCGCACATCGACGACCACGGCGAACCGAACACCTCGCGCACCGGCGGGCCGTCGCCGCAGCAGAACCTGGAGCGCAGCGAGTTCCGCCAGCAGCTGGTCAAGGCCATCGGCCACCTGCCCGAGCGCGAGCAGCTGGTGCTGTCGATGTACTACGAGCAGGAACTCAATCTGAAGGAAATCGGCGCGGTGCTCGGCGTCAGCGAATCCCGCGTCTGCCAGATCCACGGCCAGGCGATGGTGCGCCTGCGCGGTCGCCTGCAGGTGTTCGAGAAGGCCGACGCCGGCCTGGAAGACGACGAATGACCCTGCAGAAGCGCCCCGGGGCGCTCCCACGAGCCGACGCCAGCTCCGCTAAACATTTCCCGTCCGCGGTCGATATCCCCACCAGTCCCACCGTCCACGCAATACCGGAGCATCCGTGACCAACAAGAACATGCGCATCCTGATCGTGGACGACTTCTCCACCATGCGCCGCATCATCAAGAACCTGCTCAACGACCTCGGCTACACCAATACCGCCGAGGCCGACGACGGCAACACAGCGCTGACCGCGCTGGGCCAGGGCGGCTTCGATTTCGTGGTCACCGACTGGAACATGCCGGGCATGACCGGCATCGAGCTGCTGAAAGCCATCCGCGCCGACGACCGCTTCAAGACGCTGCCGGTGCTGATGGTGACCGCCGAAGCCAAGCGCGAACAGATCATCGAGGCGGCGCAGAACGGCGTGAACGGCTACATCATCAAGCCGTTCACCGCACAGACGCTGGAAGAGAAGCTGGGCAAGATCTTCGAACGCCTGGGAGCGGCCGCCTGATGAACGCCGTCGCCGACGCCACGGGCGCCCGCGCGGCGCTGGTGGAGAAGCTTCAGACCGCGCTCGATGCCCTGGAACAGGGCGACGAGGCGGGCTGGCGCCGCGAGCTGGATGCCATCGCCGCCTGGCGCACCCAGCCGATGATGCAGGGCCTGGGTCGCCTGGCCCGCGAACTGGCGCAGACGCTGGGCGAACTGCCGCCGACCGGCGCGGGCGAACTCGACGATGCCTGCGCGCGTCTGGACCATGTGGTCGAGATGACCGAACAGGCCAGCCACAGGACGCTGGACCTGGCCGAGCAGTGCCGGGGCTACGCCACGCAGCTGAAGAGCACCGACCTGTCGGCCGAACAGGCCGCGCTGGTGGACCGCATCGGCAAGGGCCTGTCCGAGATGGCGCTGGCGCAGAGCTATCAGGACCTGACCGGGCAGATCATCCGCCGCGTCGCCGGCATCGTGCGCCGCGTGCACGAGGGCTTCGGCGCGCTCGGCATCCCGCCGCCGGAAAAAAACCGCGACAAGCCTTCAGAACTCGCCGGTCCGGCCGTTGCTGGTCTTGACCGCAACGCGTTTTCGCAGGACGACGCCGACGACCTGTTGTCCGGCCTGGGGCTGTAGCCCCGGGGGACGCGCGCTGCGGAACCGGAGACCTGCCATGCCTGCCGCTTCCGCCCATCGTTCCCGTCACCCTGTCGTCCTGCTCTTCGTCGGCCTGTTGCTGGTCTGCGATGTGGTGGCCGCGCGCTTCCTGCGCCGCCGCCCCGACACGCAGCCCCTGTTCGACGCCTCCCGCTGATCGCCCGCCCCGGTAACCGTCCCGTCCATGTCCGCCGTCACGCCTGAAATCGCCGCCGACTTCCTGATCGAAGCGCAGGAGATCCTCGACCGGCTCGGCGAACAGCTGGTCACGCTGGAACACGACCCCTCCGACAGCAGCCAGCTCAACGCGGTGTTCCGCGGCTTCCATACTTTGAAGGGCGGTGCCGGCTTCCTCGGCATCCAGGCCATGGTCAACCTGTGCCACGCCGCCGAAGAAACCCTGGGCCTGGTGCGTGCCGGCAAGGCCACGCTGGAACCGCAGCACTTCGACGCCGCACAACAGTCGCTGGACTGGCTACAGCAGATGCTGGATGCCATCGGCGGCGGCGAAGAGCCGCCGCACGCACCGCAATCCCTGATCGACCAGTTCGACGTGCACGGCGGCGCCTCCGCGCCGGCACAGGCGTCCACGACCACCGCGGCACCGGCGGCACCCGCGCCCACCGGCGACGTGATCGGCGACGACGAGTTCGAAGCCCTGCTTGACCAGTTGCACGGCGGCGGCGCACCGACCAGCGTCGCCCCGCCCTCGCCGCCGCGTGCCGCGCCCGCTCCCGCGCCTGCGAAACCCGCCGGACCGAAGCCGGCGGCCAAGACCGGCGGCGAAGCCGAGCAGACCATCCGCGTGGATACCAAGCGGCTGGACGCCATCGTCAATCTCGTCGGCGAACTGGTGCTGTCGCGCAACCGCCTGAAGACGCTGCGTGCTCGCATCCGCGACGAAGAACTGGATCGCGCGGTCAGCAGCCTCGACATCGCCACCGCCCGCCTGCAGACCGCCGTCATGCGCACGCGCATGCAGCCGGTCGGCAAGGTGTTCTCCCGCTTCCCCAAGGTCGCGCGCGACGTCGCGCGCCAGCTGCAGAAGGAAGTCGACCTGGAGCTGGTCGGCGCCGACACCGAACTCGACCGCAACCTGGTGGAGGCGCTGGCCGATCCGCTCGTGCACCTGGTGCGCAACGCGATCGACCACGGCATCGAAGTACCCTCGCTGCGCGAAGCCTGCAGCAAGCCGCGCGCCGGCCATGTGCGCCTGTCGGCGCAGCAGGAAGGCGACTTCGTGACCATCGAGATCCGCGACGACGGCGCCGGCATCGATCCCGAGCGCCTGCGCGCCAAGGCGCTGGAGAAGGGCCTGATCGATCCCGAGGCCGCTGCCCGCCTCAGCCACGACGAGTGCCTGCAGCTGATCTTCCTGCCCGGCTTCTCCACCAAGGCCGAGGTGACCGACATCTCCGGCCGCGGCGTCGGCATGGACGTGGTGCAGTCGCGCATCCGCGAACTCAGCGGCCAGATCACCATCCATTCCGATGTGGGCCGCGGCAGCCGCTTCGTCATCCGCGTGCCGCTGACGCTGGCCATCCTGCCCACGCTGCTGGTGCAGGCCGGTGATCCGGTCTACGCCTTGCCGCTGGCGCGCGTGATGGAAGTGCTGCACGCGCCCTCCGAAAGCCTGCGCTGGTTCGACGGCCAGGCCGTGCTCGACCGGCAGAGCCACACGCTGCCGCTGGTCGACCTGCGCCAGTGGCTGCGCGTGGACCCGGTCATGGCGCCGCTGCTCACCATCGTGGTGCTGCAGATGGGCGAACAGCGCTTCGGCCTGATCGTCGACCAGGTCCGCGGCCGCGAGGAAGTGGTCATCAAGCCGCTGCCGCGCGCCGTACGCGGCCTGCCCGGCTACGCCGGCGCCACCCTGATCGGCGACGGCCGCATGGCGCTGATCCTCGATGTCGACGGACTGCGCGCGACGGCGTAAGGCGACGAGCCACTGTGGGAGCCCGGCGGTTGTGGGAGCGACGTAAGTCGCGAGCTCTTTCCCTCAGACGCCAGGACCCTCATGGAGTCCGTCTCGCGGCCATCGCGACTTACGTCGCTCCCACAACAGCAACCACGAACCGGGTGTGACCCCGGTCGCGACTTACATCGCTCCTGCAGGAAGCGCACCTCAAGTCCACCTGAACGGGGCCGATAGATCAGACCATGGACATCTTCAGCCTCATCGGACTGCTGCTGGCGCTGGTCGCCCTGGTGGGCGGCAGCATCCTCAAGGGTGCCGGCCTGTCGTCGCTGTGGTCGTCGGCGGCGTTCGTCATCGTCATCCTCGGCACGATCGCCGCGATCCTGGTGCATACGCCACCGCCGGTGTTCAAGCGCGCCGTGTCCATCGCGCGCTGGGTGATCCGCCCGCCGGGCACCGATGGCGATGCGCTGCTCGCGCAGATCGTCGAGTGGAGCAACATCGCCCGCAAGCAGGGGCTGCTCGGCCTGGAGCCGGTGGTCAACCAGCAGGACGACCCGTTCCTGCGGAAGGGCCTGCAGATGCTGGTCGACGGCGTCGAACCCGAAGCGATCCGCCACATGATGGAGATCGACCTCAACGGCCAGGAGCACCAGGACCTCGCCGCCGCCAAGGTGTTCGAGGCGATGGGCGTATATGCGCCGACGCTGGGCATCATCGGCGCGGTGTTCGGCCTGATCGCGGTGATGAAGAACCTGGCCGATCCCAGCAAGCTGGGCCACGGCATCGCCGCCGCCTTCACCGCGACCATCTACGGCATCGCCTCGGCCAACCTGTTCTTCCTGCCCGTCGCCAGCAAGCTGAAGAGCGTGATCGGCGGCCGCAGCCGCGAGCAGGAAATGATCATCGAGGGCCTGATCGCCATCGCGCAGGGCGAGAACCCGCGCAACATCGAGGCCAAGCTGGCCGGCTTCCTGCACTGAGCCTGCGGAACGACGCCGATGGCACGCAGGAAGAAGCACGAAGAACACGTCAACCACGAGGCCTGGGCGATCCCCTATGCCGACCTGATGACGCTGCTGCTCGCCTTCTTCGTGGTGATGTACGCCATCTCCACCATCAACGAAGGCAAGTACCGCGTGGTCGCCGATGCGCTGACCGCCGCCTTCGGTGGCGCGCCGCGCACGATCAACCCGGTGCAGGTGGGCAACCACCAGTTGCAGGGCGCCGATTTCGACCGCCCCTCGCCCATCAAGTCCGGGGCGAAGGAAGGACCCTCCGCGCCGTCGCCCTCGCCGAACGTCACGCTGCTGGCGGCGATGGCCTCGCAGATGAACATGTCGCTCGACGCCAAGGGCCTGCAAGCGGCGCAGGGCGAACTCAAGCGCATCGCCGACGACCTGGAGCGCGCGCTGGCGCCGCTGATCGACGAGAAGCTGGTGACCATCAAGCGCTCGGCGCTGTGGCTGGAAGTACAGATCAACAGCGACATCCTGTTCGCCACCGGCTCGGCGGCGCTGGATCCGCAGGCGCAGGAGACCGTCGGCAAGCTGGCGTCGGTGCTCGGCAACGTGCCCAACTCGGTGCGTGTGGAGGGCTATACCGACGACCGCCCGATCCGTACCTCGCAGTTCCCGTCCAACTGGGAGCTGTCCTCGGCGCGCGCCGCCAGCGTGGTGCACCTTTTCGTGCGCGACGGGATTCCGCCGGAACGGCTGGCGATGATCGGCTATGGCGAGTTCCGCCCGATCTCCGACAACGCCACCCAGGAAGGCCGCAACGCCAACCGCCGCGTGCTGCTGATCATCCTGGCCAGCCCGACCGGCCCGGCACCGGACTTGCATGCGCAGGAACAGGTCCCCGCACCGCCGTCAGTGATCGCGCTGCCGCCGTTGCCGGCCCACGCCGCGTCGCCCATGCCCGGAGCGCCGCCGGCGCCCCAGGTCCATGAAGGAGTCCAGTGATGCGCGTGTGGGCAATCGCCAACCAGAAAGGCGGCGTCGGCAAGACCACCACCACCCTCGCCCTCGGGCGCGGCCTGGCCATGCGCGGCCATCGCGTGCTGCTGATCGACCTGGATCCGCACGCCTCGCTGACGCGCGCGTTCGGCCTGGCAACCGATCCGCAGCCCACCGGCGTGCTGGACCTGTTCGACGAACAGCCGCCGACGCTGGCCAGCGTGGCGCGTGCGACCGAGATCGAGAACCTCGCCTTCGTCGCCGCGCAGACGCCGCTGGCCACGCTGGAGCGCCGCAGCGCCACCCAGCCCGGGCTCGGGCTGGCGTTGTCCAACGCGCTCGCGCGCAGCGGCCATGCCTACGACCACGTGCTGTTCGACTGTCCCCCCACGCTCGGCCTGCTGATGGTCAATGCGCTGGCCGCGGCCGACCACGTCATCATCCCGACGCAGACCGAGCCGCTGGCACTGCACGGCCTGAAAGGCATGTGCCGCACGGCCGAGATGATCCAGCGCTCGCGCCACCGCGAGCTGCCGGTGTCGATCCTGCCCACGCTGTACGACAAGCGCACGCGCACCGGCGCCGAGACGCTCAAGGCCATGCAGGACGAGTACGGCGAGCGCGTCTGGAACGACGCCATTCCCAACGACACCCGCATCTGCAGCGTCGACGCGCTGACCCGCTCCAGTCCGGCCGCGCACTATCCCGGCCGTGGCCTGTCGGCCTACCGCCGCGCGCTCGACTGGCTGCTGATGACCGAAGCCCGCGATACGGAGCAGGCCGCATGAACACCCCCGCCGTCCTCGACGACTACCTGCTGGACCTGCTCGGCGATGTCGCCGCGGCACCCGTGCAGGTCGCCGGGCCGGCAACGACGGGCGCTCCCGTGGCCGACTCCGAACCTGTCGCGGCGCCCGCGCCCACGCTGGCGGTCGCGCCCGTGCGCGCCGGCAGCGAAGCGGACCTGATCACCGACGACGAATTCGAAGCCCTGCTCGACACCCTGCACGGCGATGCCGCGCCCGGCCCCGTGGTGACGGCTGAAACCACGGCGACGCCCGCCCCGGCCCTCGCGACCGCCCCCGTGCGCGCCGGCAGCGAAGCGGACCTGATCACCGACGACGAGTTCGAGGCCCTGCTCGACACCTTGCATGGCGACGGTGCGCCGACCGCGGTCCCGGCCGCACCCGCCGCCGCGACGCCTGCCGTTCCCGCGCTCGCCGTTTCGCCGGTCCGTGCCGACGCCGACGTCATCGGCGACGATGAATTCGAAGCCCTGCTCGACAAGCTGCATGGGGGCGCCGCGCCGACCTCGCGCGTGGCGCCCGCGCCGGTGGCGAGGGCGCCGATGCCGGTCGCCCCGCCTGCCTACACGGCGGTGCCGCTGCCGGCCAGGCCCTTCCTGCAGACGCCGGCCGACACCGGCGAGCGTCGACGCGCGACCGAGCGCAAGACCCGCTGGCTGCGCCTGCGCTGCGACCAGCAGCACTACGCGCTGGAGCTGCTCAAGGTGCAGGAAGTGGTGCGTCCCGCCACGCTGCTGCCGCTGCGCGGCGCCGCTCCGCACATGCTGGGCGTGATGAACCTGCGCGGCCAGGTGGTCCCGGTGATCGACCTGGGCCTGTACCTGGGCCGGCGCGCGATCGAACCCGACGCCATCACCCGCATCGTGGTGCTGGAGGAGCACGGCGAGACGCTGGGCCTGCGCGTGACCGCGGTGGAGGACGTCGCCAACCTGACCGACCAGCAGATCGAATCGCCCGACAACGCGCGGGTCGGCCGCATCGCCAATCCGCTGTTCCGCGGCGTGGCGCGCCTCAACGAGTGCGCGGTGATCCTGCTGGACGCCTCGCGCATCCTGCAGTGAAGCGAGCAGCGAGTGGAGAGGAGCGAGAAGTGAGCAAGAACGACCTTCCGGCTTTCGCTCACTCCTCGCTCCTCTCCACTCATTCCTCGCTTCCACCAACTCCGTCACACATTCACACCCGTTCCTCAAGAGCGGCCAGACCGCGCCGATACCTCACTAGAGCCGCCCTTCCGGAGACACGATGAGCGCTGTGCCCCTGGGTGACGACCTCGGTATCGAGGCCGCCACCGACCTCAAGCAGCACCTGGCCCCGCATGTCGCGCAGCCGGGACCGCTGGCGCTGGACGCCGGCACCGTGCAGCGCGTGCATACCGCCAGCCTGCAGGTGCTGTGCAGCTTCGTGCGCCAGCGCGAGCAGGCCGGCCTTGCCACCGATTTCAGTGCGGTCAGCCAGAGCTTCCGCGACGCCGCGCGCCTGCTCGGCATCGCCCCGCAGCTCGGCCTGGCCAACGACAACGAACACAACACGCAACAAGTGGAGAACGCCGCATGAGCGCACGCATTCTGGTAGTGGACGATTCGGCCTCGATGCGACAGATGGTCGCCTTCGCCCTGAGCTCGGCGGGTTTCGCGGTGGATGAAGCCGAAGACGGCCAGGTGGCGCTGGGGCGCGCGCAGGGACAGAAGTTCAATGCCGTCGTCACCGACGTCAACATGCCCAACATGGACGGCATCTCGCTGATCCGCGCGTTGCGCGGCCTGCCGGACTACAAGTTCACGCCGATGCTGATGCTGACCACCGAGTCGGCCGCCGACAAGAAGGCCGAAGGCAAGGCCGCCGGCGCTACCGGCTGGCTGGTCAAGCCGTTCAACCCGGAACAGCTGGTCGCCACCGTCCAGAAAGTCCTGGGCTGATCCCTCCTCTCCGTCTTCCCTCCGACCGCACCAGGGCACCGTCGCAATGAACATGGACATGCAGCGCTTCCACGCCACGTTCTTCGAGGAAAGCCGCGAAGGACTGGAAGCCATGGAAGCCGGTCTGCTGTCGCTGGAACAGGGCAACCGCGACGGCGACCTGATCAATTCCATCTTCCGCGCCGCGCATTCCATCAAGGGCGGCTCGGCGACGTTCGGCTTCGACGCCATCGCCGGCATGACCCACGTGCTCGAGACGCTCCTCGACGAACTGCGTGCGGGCCAGCGTGCGGTCAGTCCACCCGCGGTGGACGCGATGCTCGCCTCGGTGGACGTGCTGCGTGCGCTGCTGGCGGAAGCCGAACACGGCACGCCGGCCGATCCCGCCGCCGTGCAGGCGATGAAGGACCGCCTCAATGCGGTGCTGTCCGGACAGGAGGCGCCTGCCGCCGCCGCGCCGGCCACGGCGGCCGCGGCAGAGGCCGAACCCGACGGCTGGAAGATCGGCTTCACCCCTGCGCCGTCGCTGTTCATGAGCGGCAACGATCCGCTGCGCATCCTGCGCGAACTGGAACACCTCGGACCGCTGGAAATCGCGTGCCGGATGGAGCGCCTGCCCGGCTTCGAGCAGATCGATCCGCTGGAAGCCTACCTGGCGTGGGACCTCGGCCTGATCGGCAAGGTGCCGCGCAGCGCGGTGGACGACGTGTTCGCCTGGGTCGTCGACGACTGCGAACTCGATATCCAGCCGATGCAGCGCACCGCCGTGCCGGTCGATGCCGTCGCCATCGCCACGCAGCCGGTGGCCGCCGTCGTCGCCAGCGGTGCGCAGCCACCTGCAGCGACAGCGGCGCCTGCCGCCAACGACGCCGCCGCCGAAACCTCGATCCGCGTCAGCGTCGACAAGATCGACGGGCTGATCAACCTGGTCGGCGAACTCGTCATCACCCAGGCCATGCTCAAGCAGGTCTCCGGCCTGCTCGACCAGGCCCAGTGCGAACGCCTGTTCGCCGGCCTCGACCTGCTGGAGCGCAACACGCGCGACCTGCAGGAAGCCGTCATCGGCGTGCGCATGCTGCCGGTCGACGCGGTGTTCCGCCGCTTCCCGCGCCTGGTCCGCGATCTGTCCGCGCGCCTCGGCAAGCAGGTGCGCCTGCGCACCGTCGGCGAGGGCACCGAGCTGGACAAGGGCCTGATCGAACGCATCGCCGATCCGCTGGTGCACCTGGTCCGCAACTCGATCGACCACGGCCTGGAATTGCCCGACGTGCGCGCGCAGGCCGGCAAGGACGAGACCGGCACCATCACGCTGGCGGCCTCGCACCAGGGCGGGCACATCGTCATCGAAGTCAGCGACGACGGCCGCGGCCTCAACCGCGACCGCATCCTCGCCAAGGCAGCCGAACGCGGCCTCGCCGTGCCGGAGAACCCGACCGATGCGCAGGTCTGGGACCTGATCTTCCAGCCTGGCTTCTCCACCGCCGAAGCCGTTACCGACCTGTCGGGACGCGGCGTGGGCATGGACGTGGTCCGCCGCAACATCCAGGCGCTGGGCGGCGAAGTGCAGCTCGAAAGCGCCGCCGGCCACGGCACCCGCGTGGTCATCCGCCTGCCGTTGACGCTGGCCATCCTCGACGGCATGGCGGTGTCGGTCGGCGAGGAAACGCTGATCCTGCCGCTGACCTACGTGCTGGAAGCGCTGCAGCCGCAGGCCGAGGACGTACGCACCGTCGCCGGCGACGGACGCGTGCTGCGCGTGCGCGGCGAGTACCTGCCGATCGTGGCGCTGAACGACTACTACCGCTACGGCGACCAGCGCAACGCCGATCCGCTGGTGGTGGTGGTGGAAGCCGACGGCCAGAAGCTGGCGCTGGAGGTCGACGAACTGATCGGCCAGCAGCAGGTCGTGGTGAAGAACCTCGAGAACAACTACCGCCGCATCGAAGGCATTTCCGGCGCCACCATCCTGGGCGATGGCCGCGTCGCGCTGATCGTCGATGTCGGCGGACTGGTCCGCGCACGCCGGATGCAGCAAGCCGCCTGACCCCGCACCCCTCGGGTTGCCCTACCATGCGTCGCGCGTACCGGGCGACGCCCGCTGGCGCTCGCCCCTCCTCCGTCGGTACCCGCATGAAGCACGTCCTTTCCACGCTCGCCTTGTCCCTGCTGGCCGTGCACGCCGGCGCCCGTGCCGACGACGGCGGCGCCAAGGCCACCGCATGGCCGCCCAGGATCGCCTTCGCCGGCGGCACCGAGCTGAGCCTGGGCGGCAACCTGCAGTACGACCTCAACCGCTTCTCCGGCGACGGTTACAACGGTGCCGCGCTGGAAGACGACGACGCCTGGCGCCGCCAGGAACTCGGCCTGACCCTGCGCAGGAAGGGCGTGTACGAACTCGGCGTGACCTACGACTTCCACGCCAAGAACTGGAACGACGTGGCGCTGCGCGTGGAAACCAAGGCGTTGCTGGGCCGCGATCTCGGCAAGGTCCGCATCGGCCAGATGAAGGTGCCGCTCGGCTTCGAAGGCAACACCGCCACGCGCGCGACCAGCTTCCTGGAAGGCGCGCTGCCCACGCAGGCGTTCTACGAGAACCGCCGCAGCGGCGTCGACTGGGCGTTCGAGCGCGGGCGATACCTCGCCAACGTCGGCTACTTCTTCGAATCCGACCTGCTCGGCAACAACAAGGGCGACACCGCCGCGGTGCGCTTGGCGTGGACGTCGCGCAAGGCCGTCGGCGACGTGCTGCACCTCGGTATCGCCGGGTCGCGGGAACGCCCGGACAGCGAGGTCAACGGGCTTGGCGTGACCGTGCATCCCAGTGTCCGCTGGCGTGCGCGGCCGGAAGCGGCGCTGACCGGCGTACGCTTCGTGGATTCCGGCACGCTGACGCGCGTCGACCGCATCGATCGCACCGGCCTGGAGGCACTGTGGATCCACGGACCGTGGTCGCTGCAGAGCGAATACCTGCGGCAGAAGACCACGCGCGGCCCCGGCCTGCCGTCCTATGCCGCCGACGGCGGTTACGTCTTCGCCAGCTGGCTGGCGACCGGCGAATCGCGCGTCTACAGCAGCGGCAACGTCGCCAATCCCAAGCCGAAGGGCAAGTACGGCGCGCTCGAACTGCTGGCTCGCTACAGCCGCATCGACCTGGACAGCGACGGCATCGCCGGTGGCCGCGAACACAACTGGACCGTGGGTGCCAACTGGTACCTGACGTCGTACTTCAAGTTCCAGGCCAACGTCGTGAAGACGGACGCCAGTCGCGGCGCCTTCACCGCCGATCCGACCGTGTTCGAACTGCGCGCACAGATGCATTTCTGAGGCGTGCGACGCCGCGCCGCGCGCACCCGGTCACGGTGCGTGCGCGAAGCCGCGCACCTCTTCGGCATCGCACTGGCCGCGCCGCCGAACGGTCGTAAAGAAGTCGCAGGTGAAGCCGTTACCCCGGGTGCAGACAGTGCGAGACCGCGCTGCGCCGGCGCGAGATCCCCCTCTCTCCCACGCCCGTCGCAGCCCCTGCCCTGTCGTGGGTACCGGCCATCGGCTGGGCTTTGATGCTTTTCCGGAGAGATTTCAGATGACCTGGTTCCAGAACCTGTCCATCGCCCGCAAGCTGGCGCTGGCCTTCACCGTCACCACCGCGCTGACCCTGCTGCTGGGCGGTTTCTCGCTGTGGCGGCTGAATGCCGGTGAGGCGCAGATCCGCGCCGTCAACGAGAACTGGATGCCCGCGGTCCAGCATCTCGGCGAGATGCGCGCGCAGCTGGGCGAGTTCCGCACGTTCGAGCAGGCGCAGCTGACCAAGCAGGGCGATGCCGCCGAGCTCGCGGATTACGACAAGCGGCTGAAGGACACCCGCGCCAAGATCGATGCCGAAGAGGCTGGCTACAACGCGATTCCCGCCGAGTCCTCGGCGGAAGAACTGGCGCTGTACAAGAAGGTCGAGGCTGCGCGTGCCGCCTACTTCGAGGCCCACGACCGCATCGCCGCCGCCATCGCGGTGGACGACTTCGAGACCGCCAGGGCCATCTCCGGCGACGATTCGCGCAAGCTGCGCCGCGAACTGTTCGACCACCTGAAGACGCTGTCGCAGTACAACGTCGACAACCTGTCCAGGAACGTGGAAGCGTCGCGCAAGGCGCACGACCGCACCGTGGCGGCGCTGGTCGGTGGCCTGGTGCTGGTACTGGCGCTGGCGGGCCTGCTGGGCTGGAGCATCAGCCGCTCCATTTCGGGATCCGTCGGCGAAGCGTTGCGCACGGCCAACGACGTGGCCGCCGGCAAGCTCGACGGCAAGATCGACACTTCGCGCACCGACGAAGTCGGCCAGCTTCTGTCCGCCATGCAGCGCATGCAGCGCCAGGTCGTGGCGCTGATCGCCGCCCTGGCCGAGATGACGCGCCGCCACGACGAAGGGCAGATCAGCTTCCGCATCGACGACCACGGCTTCCCCGGCGACTATGGCCGCATGGTGCGCGACACCAATACCCTGGTCGCCCAGCACATCGGCGTGAAGATGAGGGCGGTGGACGTGATGCGCCGCTATGCCGTGGGCGACCTGTCGGTCGACATGGATCGCCTGCCCGGCGAGAAGGCCGTCATCACCGACGCGATGGACATGTGCAAGGCCAACCTGTCCGCGATCAACGGCGATATCAAGCGCTTGGCCACGGCGGCGTCCGCGGGCGATTTCAGCCAGCGCGGCGACGCCGACAAGTACCAGTACGATTTCCGCGAGATGGTCGACGGCGTCAATCGCCTGATGGAAACCACCGACACCAATCTCGGCGAGGTGTCCGAGGTGCTGAAGGCCATCGCCCGCGGCGACCTGACGGCGCGGATGGAAGGCGACTTCCATGGCGTGTTCGCCAGCATGCGCGACGACGCCAATGCCACCGTGGCCCAGCTGACCGACATCGTCGGCCGCATCCAGGACGCTTCCGGAAGCATCAACACCGCCGCCGGCGAGATCGCCTCCGGCAACTCGGACCTGTCCCGTCGTACCGAGCAGCAGGCGGCGAATCTGGAAGAAACGGCGGCCTCGATGGAGGAACTGACCTCCACCGTGCGCCAGAACGCCGAATCGGCCCGCCAGGCCAACCAGCTTGCGATCGGTGCGGCGTCGGTCGCCTCCCAAGGGGGCGAGGTGGTCGGCAAGGTCGTCACCACCATGACCGACATCGAACAGTCCTCCAGGAAGATCGCCGAGATCATCTCGGTCATCGACGGCATCGCCTTCCAGACCAATATCCTGGCGTTGAACGCGGCGGTGGAAGCCGCGCGCGCCGGCGAGCAGGGTCGCGGCTTCGCGGTGGTCGCTTCGGAAGTACGCACGCTGGCCCAGCGCAGCGCGAATGCGGCCAAGGAGATCAAGGGCCTGATCGAAACCTCGGTGGACAAGGTCGCCGACGGCTCGGCGCTGGTGAACCAGGCCGGTGCGACGATGGCCGAGATCGTGGCCAGCGTGCAGCGGGTGACCGACATCATGGCCGAGATCTCCGCCGCCTCGCAGGAACAGTCGGCCGGCATCGAACAGGTCAACCAGACCATCACCCAGATGGACGAGACCACGCAGCAGAACGCCGCGCTGGTGGAAGAAGCCACCGCCGCGGCGCGCGCGATGGAAGAGCAGGCCCAGGGCCTGACCGAGTCGGTGTCGGTATTCAAGCTGCAGGGCGTCGTCGCCGCTCCGGTGCGCAAGGCCATTGCCCCGGCGGCCGTGGCCACGCCCCGGCCCGCCGCCAGGGCCGTGGCCCGCAAGCCCGCTGCGCGCACGCCCGAGCCGGCCCTGGCCGACGGCGACTGGCAGGAGTTCTGAGCCCGCGTGGAACCATCCGGCTTCCGCGGTAAACACACGGCCCGGCATGTCCGGGCCGTATGCGTCGAGAGGAGGACATCGCTCCACGTACACACGTTTACCGTTCGTCGGGAAAACGCTGACGCCACGCTCAATTCGGTGGGTGAAACGCCGATACCGGTCTGGATACCCCACTGACCCCTGCCCCATGACCCGACTCGCGCGTCTTTCCCTTGGCAGCAAGCTTTCCCTCCAGGTCACCCTCGCCGTCGCAGTGGTGCTCGCCCTGCTCGCCTTCGTGGTGCAGCGGCAGTCCGGCCGCGCCATCCAGGAGCGCGCGCTCGCCGACCTGGATGTCGCCGCGCAGGTCATGCTGGAATCCGTCGCGCTGTACGACAGCACGCTGACCGACGCCACGCAGCGGATGGCGCGCAGCTTCCGCGCGTCGCTGCCGCCCGGCGACGTATCGGTGGACACGGACGCCAGCGCGCCCATCGGCGATGTCGATGTGCCCGCGCTGCGTTTCGGCGAGCAGACGATGAACCTCGACTTCACCGACGTGGACCGGTTCACCGACGCCACCGGCGTGGTCGCCACGCTGTTCGTGCGGCAGGGCGACGACTTCATCCGCGCGACCACGTCGCTGCGCAATACCGAGGACCAGCGCGTCATCGGCACGGCGCTCGACCACAAGCATCCCGCCTACGCGCTGATGCTGGAAGACAAGCCGTATACCGGTCGCGCACGGCTGTTCGGCCGCGACTACATGACCCATTACCAGCCGCTGCAGGATGCCGAAGGCAGGACCGTCGGCATCCTGTTCGTCGGCCAGAACTACGGCGATGGACTGGCGGCGCTGAAGAACAAGCTGCGCACGACGCAGCTCGGCGAAGGCGGCTATTTCTTCGTCGTCGACGTGGCCGAGGGCGACCATCACGGCATGCTCGCCGTACATCCCGCCAGCCAGGAGTCGCCGTACGGCACCGTGGTCGAATCCGGGTCGATGCCGGCGATGAAGGCGCTGCTCGACCAGGACAAGGGCCATGCGGTGCTCGACATCGCACCCAAGGCCGGCGACCAGGCCGTGCCCGCCCTGGTGGCGGTCAAGCGCTTCGCACCCTGGAAATGGGCGCTCGTGGCCGTGGAACCGCGCGACAACGTGCTGGCCGCCAGCCGCTCGCTGACGGTGGCGATCCTCGCCCTGTCGCTGCTCGCGCTGGTCGTGATCGGCGTGCTGACCGCAGTCGGCGTGCGCCGTGTCGTCTCCCGTCCGCTGCGCTCGGCGGTCGCCATCGCCAAGGACGTCGCCGCCGGCCGGCTGGACGGCAGGATCGAGACCTCGCGTGCCGACGAAGTCGGCCAGCTGATGGCCGCGATGCACGACGTGCAGACGCAAGTGGTGTCGGTGATCGCCGCGCAGAGCGAGATGACGCACCGCCACGATGAAGGGAACATCAGCTTCCGCATCGACGACAGCGCGTTCCCCGGCGAGTACGGACGCATGGTGCGGGATACCAATGCACTGGTCGCCGCGCACATCGCCGTGAAGATGCGCCTGATCGAAATCATGCAGCGCTATTCGATCGGCGACCTGTCGGTGGACATGGACCGTCTGCCCGGCGAGAAGGCCATCCTGACCGACACGATGGACGCGACCAAGGCCAACCTGTCGGCGATCAACGGCGAGATCAAGCGCCTGGCCATGGCGGCCTCGTCCGGCGATTTCAGCCAGCGCGGCGACGTGGCGAAGTACCGGTTCGACTTCCATGACATGGTCGCCGGCCTGAACCAGTTGATGGAAACCACGGACGGCAATCTGGCCGAGGTGTCCGTGGTGCTGAAGGCCATCGCCCGCGGCGACCTGACGGCACGCATGGAAGGCGATTTCCACGGCGTGTTCGCCAGCATGCGCGACGACGCCAATGCGACCGTCAGCCAGTTGACCGACATCGTCGGCCGTATCCAGGATGCCTCGGGAAGCATCAATACCGCTGCCGGCGAGATCGCATCGGGCAATCTTGATCTGTCGCGCCGTACCGAGCAGCAGGCCGCCAACCTGGAAGAGACCGCCGCCTCGATGGAGGAACTGACTTCCACCGTGCGCCAGAACGCCGAGTCCGCGCGCCAGGCCAACCAGCTTGCGATCGGTGCGGCGTCGGTCGCCTCGCAGGGCGGCGAGGTGGTCGGCAAGGTCGTCACCACCATGACCGACATCGAACAGTCCTCCAAGAAGATCGCCGAGATCATCTCGGTCATCGACGGCATCGCCTTCCAGACCAACATCCTGGCGTTGAACGCGGCGGTGGAAGCCGCGCGCGCCGGCGAACAGGGTCGCGGCTTCGCGGTGGTCGCTTCGGAAGTACGCACGCTGGCCCAGCGCAGCGCGAATGCGGCCAAGGAGATCAAGGGCCTGATCGAAACCTCGGTGGACAAGGTGGCCGATGGCTCGGCGCTGGTGAACCAGGCCGGTGCGACGATGGCCGAGATCGTGGCCAGCGTGCAGCGGGTGACCGACATCATGGCCGAGATCTCCGCCGCCTCGCAGGAACAGTCGGCCGGCATCGAACAGGTCAACCAGACCATCGTGCAGATGGACGAGACCACGCAGCAGAACGCCGCACTGGTGGAGGAAGCCTCAGCCGCTGCGCGTTCGATGGAAGAACAGGCCCACGCACTGACCGAGTCGGTGTCGGTGTTCAAGCTGCAGGCGGCGGTCCGTGCTCCGGTACGGAAGGCATCCGCCAAACCGGTGGCCTCCTCGCCCCGGCCGACCTCCCAGCCCGCGGTCCGCAAGCCCGTCGCGCAGGCGACGGAACCGGCCCTGGCCGAGGGGGACTGGCAGGAGTTCTGATCCCTCTCAGGTTTCCCGTTCAACACACGGCCCGGTCATTCCGGGCCGTGTGCGTTTCGGGCGGCGCTCGCCGAATCGGATCTAAAAGACCCGACGTTCAGTCCTGAAGACTCTGTTTACGCGCGGCACCCTTCCAGCCGACCAGACCGATGCCGCTGAATCCCCTGCGCCACCCGTCCGGCCAGACGCCGCACCTGCATACAGACCGTATTCGCCGACTAAAGATGCGGCACCCAGCGCCGATACAGCCTGTGACGCCTTCCCTGCCCTGACGTTTCCGCTCCGCATGACCGAGTCCAGCGACGCCCCTCTGGCCGATCCCGTCGGGTACGACGACGAAGAAAAGTACCTGGTGCACGGCGAGTACGCGATCCGCCAGATCCTGCAGTCGCTGATCGACAAGCGGGCGCTGGTCAGCGGGTGCGCCATGCCGCGCAACCACACCTTTCCCACATCCGTCATCGAGGTGCTGGAAGACGAGGACGGTGTGCTGATCGATGGCAGCGCCGCGGAGACGATCAACCGCAGCATCGAGGAAGCCAGCCACGTCACCTGTGTGTCGCGGCTGGAGCGCATCCACGTGCAGTTCAAGCTGTACGACCTTCAGCGGGTGCAGAAGGATGGTCAGGTCGCCTTCCGCGCGCCGTTGCCGGAAAGTGTCCTGCGCCTGCAGCGACGCGAGTTCTACCGGCTGCAGGTGCCCGTCACCCAGCCGATGGAATGCGCGATCCCCACCCGCCACCCCGATGGCGAGACGACGTACCGCAACTATCGTGTCCTGGACATCAGCGGCGGCGGCATCGCCCTGGCGGTGCAGGCCGAGGAACCGACGCTGCAGCCCTACAAGGAGTTCGCCGGCTGCCTGCTGCACCTGCCCGACAGCGGCCCGTTGAGCGTGCGCCTGATGGTCAAGAGCCTCCATCGCCAGCTCAACCAGAACGGCAGCGAAAGCTGGCGTGCCGGCTGCCAGTTCACCGACATGCCGCGC
The DNA here is from genome assembly GCF_058793715.1 of Pseudoxanthomonas sp. GW835-FHT14C01. NCBI lineage: Bacteria > Pseudomonadati > Pseudomonadota > Gammaproteobacteria > Lysobacterales > Lysobacteraceae > Pseudoxanthomonas > Pseudoxanthomonas sp. GW835-FHT14C01. The sequence continues at coordinate 2,077 of NZ_JBXAGB010000005.1, read as the reverse complement.
GGCGGCGACGCGCTGATCCAGCGCTACATCTTCCGCCTGGAGCGCCAGCGCAGCGCCCGCGAACGCGGCGCGGCGTGACCGGCATCGCCTTTTTCCGCCCCACTCGTCGGGTATCGGCCAGCACGGACTCAATCAAGGCGCGGTGCCGCCGATAGGTGTCCTACCACGGCTGCGATACCGGACGGTTTCCGGTCACTCCGGATCGCAGGCGTTGCCACGCCACACCTGTCAACGAGGTCTCCATGTCATCTGCTTCCGTGCGCTTCTCCTCCCGCAGCATCGCCACGCGCGTGATGTTCGGCACCGCCATCGTCGCCCTGCTCGCCTTCGGCGTCGCGGCCGCGGCGAGCTATCTGCGCAGCAGCCAGTCGCTGCTCGCCGGCGCCCGCACCACGATGGAGGGATTGGCCAACCTGGAAGCGCAACGCATCTCCGGCGAACTGACCGGCGCGTTCGACACCAACGCCGCGCTGGCGGATGCCCTGCTCGCGCAGCGCAGCGGCGACGGCATCGGCCGTCCTGCCGCCAGTGCCATCTTCAAACGCCAGCTGGAAGCCCATCCGGAGTGGGTCGGCGTGGGCACGCTGTGGGAGCCCGACGCCTTCGACGGCAAGGACGCGGACTACGTCTCCGCTCCCGGCCACGACGATACCGGCCGCTTCATGAGCTACTGGGCGTGGAGCGACGGTGCGCCACTGGAAGAGGCCCTGCGCGACTATGAGGTTCCCGGTGCCGGCGACTGGTACCTGCGTCCGCGCGAACTCAAGCGCCCGGTCGTCGCCGAACCGTACGTCTACAAGATCGCGGGCAAGGACGTGCTGATGACGACCCTGTCCACGCCGGTGCTGGACCAGGGCCAATACGTCGGCGTCATGACGGTCGACTTCGCCCTGCAGTCGCTGCAGGAGCGCATCGCCAAACTCACTCCGATGGGCGCGGGCTTCGTGCGGCTGCTGACGCCGGCCGGCGTGGTCATCGCCGACCAGGACGCCAGTTCCGTGGGCAAGCCGTATGCCGGCGCGCAGGCTGCGGAGGTGATCAAGCGGATCGCCGCGGGCGAATCCGTTTTCCGCGAGGCCACCAATGCCGCCGGCGAGGCGGTGATGGAAGCCTATGTACCGCTGCAGATCGGCGACGCCGAGGAGCGCTTCGCGCTCGGCGTGGTCGTGCCGCGTGCGGTGCTGATGGAAGAAGCCCGTGCCGTGCTGTGGACGGTGGTCGCGGTCGGCGCGCTGGGCGCCGCCCTGCTGTGCGCTGCGGTGTTCTGGCTGCTGCGACGCCAGGTCGCCAGGCCGCTGGCCGGCGCCGTGCGCGTCGCCGACGACATCGCGCGCGGCAAGCTGGACAGCGAGATCGACGCCAGCGGCGACGACGAGATCGGCACGCTGATGAAGGCCATGCGCAGCATGCAGGACCACCTGCGCGAACGCATCGAACGCGACGCGGTGGTGGCGAAGGAAAGCCTGCGCATCCGCACCGCGCTGGAGGACGTGACCACCAACGTCATGATCGCCGACGCCGACCGCACCATCGTCTACGCCAACCGTCCGCTGATGAAGATGCTGGCCGACGTCGAACAGGACCTGCGCCGCGACCTGCCCGCGTTCGACGTGCGCACCGTGGTCGGCAGCAGCATCGACATCTTCCACAAGAAGCCCGAACACCAGGCCCGCATGCTGGCCCAGCTCCACGGCACGCACCGGGCACAGATCACCGTCGGCGGCCGCATCATGCAGCTGATCATCAACCCGGTGACCGATGGCGACGGCCAGCGCATCGGCTATGTGGTCGAGTGGGCGGACCGGACGAACGAGGTCATGGTCGAGCAGGAGGTCACCCGCATCGTGCAGGCCGCCGCGCAGGGCGACCTGAGCGGGCGCATCGCCGAGACCGGCAAGCAGGGCTTCCTGCTGATGCTGTCGCAGCAGGTCAATGGCCTGCTGTCCGCGATCGCCGGCAGCGTCGACGCGGTCTCCGGCGTGCTGAAGTCGTTGTCCAAGGGCGACCTGACGGCGCGGATGGAAGGCGACTTCCACGGCGTGTTCGCCAGCATGCGCGACGACGCCAACGCCACCGT
>NZ_JBXAGB010000004.1:0-326214 GCF_058793715.1 Pseudoxanthomonas sp. GW835-FHT14C01 | reverse complement strand
GCCCGCATCGGTCCGACCGTATGCGAAGAGCTCGGACCGATGCCGATCTTGAACAGGTCGAACGTGCTGACTGCCATTCAACGGATCCGCGTATCGCGCAGCACCGGGGCCGGCAGTCTATGCACGATCACGCGCCTCCGCTTCGCAGAAACGGGCGCGCCGCGACGGCCACATCCTCGACATCAGGCCATCCCGGCGGACGACCTGGTGGTGGATCGTCGCCAGCAGATGCACGACGACCAGCACGACCAGCGTCCAGAACAGCACGACATGGGCGGTGTCGACCGGCTTGCGCAGGTCGGCGTTCTTCGCCGCCAGGGCCGGCAGGTCCACCAGTCCGAACCAGGGCAGCGGCTGTCCTGCAACGGAGTTGAGCAGCCAGCCCGACAGCGGGATCGCGCAGAGCAGCGTGTAGAGCAGGACATGACTGATGCGGGCCGCACGCAGCTGCCAGGCCGGTCCCGCGAGGGGATCCGGCGCACGCGTCATGGCGCGCACGGCGATGCGTACAACGGCGAGCGCGAGGACGGTGATGCCGAGCGACTTGTGCAGTCCGTACATCGTCTTGCGCAGGTCGGTGCCGCGTTCGAGGTCGCCCATCACCAGGCCGATCGACGCTACCGCCACGATCAGCAGCACGCCCAGCCAATGCAGCAGCCGCACCGCGCGCGCCCACTCGGCCGGTGCTGGCGCCGCCGGTGTCCGCATCGACGACATCAGTGGAACAGCTCGGCGATGACGGCCGAGCCGAGGAACGCACCGGTGGCCGCGATCAGCGACACCACCACGATGCGCCACCCGAGCCGGCGGAACATGGGCAGCTTGCGCGCCACGGCGAAGCCGGCGAGGGCGAGCACGGTGGTGGTGATGCTCATGAACTGCACCTGGTTGATCAACTCCGCCGCGCGGCCGGCGAGTGGCCAGCCACCGGGCAGGGTCACCAGCGTCGCGCCGATCGCGAGGAACAGCATCAGCGGCAGCTTGCGCACGACCTGCTTGAGCAGCAGGCCCACCAGCACGATGCCGACCATGATCGCCACGCCTGGCAGCGTCTGCAGTGGCGCCACGCCGTACCCGATCCCGTTGCTGATCGTGATGCCGACGGCCATCAGCGCCAGCGCCAGCAGGCTGTCGCGCAGCGCGGGTCGGTCGTCCTCGCCTTCGAGCGCGGCGGCCACGTCGAGGTCGCTGGTGGACGGCGCGCTGCGTGCGAGCGCGGTGCGCCCGAGTACGGGCTCGAGCCGCGCGTACAGCCAGCTGCAGGCCGGCAGCGTGATGTAGGCGGCGAAGTAGAAACCCACCACGCCCGCGATCAGGTTGGCCGCACCGGCGATGGCGGTCAGCTCGCGCACGAACTCCGGCGACTGTCCGTGCGTGATCGGGCCGAGCGCGGCGGCCATCATGCTGCCGGAGCCGATGCCCGCCGCCATCGCCAGCGAGCGGATGTCGAAGAGGCCGGTCGCGGCGACGACGCTCGCCAGCAGCGACAGGTACACCGCGCCAAGCACGGTGCCGGTGATGTACTCGGCGAGCACGCCGCGTCCTTCGGCCGATTGCAGGCCGTACCGCTGGCCGATGATCACCATCGCGGTTTCGCGGCCGATGGAGAACGTGGCGCCGACCGCCTCGCGCTTGATGCCGAGTAGCAATGCGAGCGGCAGCGCCAGCACCATCGTGCCGAAGGCGTGCCCGAGCTCCTGGAAGGCCAGGGCCCAGCCCACCTTGCGCAGGGCCTCGATGTTGTAGCCGGCCATCAGGCCGAGCTTGACGATGAACAGCAGCAGCGCGGTGCCGAGCAGCTTGTCGGCGTAGTGCTGCAGCGGCAGCCCGAGTTGCAGCGCCGCCGGAAAACGCGCGTGCCACGCGGCGAGCGCGGTGGTCGCGAACAGCGTCATCAGCATCGGCAGGATCACGATGCTGGCCGGGCCGAGCGGGATGTTGATCGCCCCGATCCACTCCGCCACCGCCGTCGCCACCAGGACCACCAGCACCAGCCGCCACAGCTTCGGCGGAAACGCCGTGGGCACAGCGGACGAGGAGGTCGATGCGTCGGACATGGGCGGCGGCTCGTGTTCGGAGAGTCGGAGGATCGCGGAACGTCGTCGATGACGGCTGCAGCGTCAGCCGGCGCCGGGCGGTGGCCCCTTCGGTTCGCCGGCGGTGTACCACTGCGCCGGCGGAATCTCGTGGATCAGCACGCGCACGGCGGTGGCGGGGACGCCGAGATGCGTGGTGGCGGCCTCGGTCACGGCGCGGGCGAAGGCCTGCTGCTGTTCCTGCGTACGGCCGGCGAGGATGTGGGCATGGAGGATGGGCATGGATTACGCCTCGACGTTGAAGCCGCAGCGGCCGAGCGATTCGACCTCCAGCGACACATGGATGCCGGCCAGCAAGGCGCTGGCGGCGGTGGCGCCACCGGCCAGCACGATATCGCCCGGCTGCAGGGTTTCGCCCGCCTCCGCCACCACGCGCGCGGCGGCGACCAGGGAGCGCAGCGGGTGGCCGAGGATGGCGGCGGTGGAACCGAAGGCCTGCGGACGTCCGTCGAAGGCCATCACCAGGCCGAGATTGTCCAGATCCGTCGCGGCCGCATGCCACGGTCCGACGACGAACCCGGACGAAGAACTGTTGTCGGCGACGACATCGGTCAGCGAGAAGCGGAAATCCTGGTAGCGCGAATCGATGATCTCCAGCGCAGGCGCCACCGCGTCCACCGCGGCGAGCGCCTGCGGGGCGGTCACGCGGCCGGACAGCGGGCGACCGATCAGGAAGGCGACCTCCGGTTCGACGCGCGGATGCACGTAGTCGCGCAGGCGGATGCTGCCGCCGTCCTCGACCAGCATGCCCGAGGTCAGCCGGCCCCAGATCATGTCCGAGACGCCCATCTGCACCATTTTCGCGCGGCTGGTGAAGCCCATCTTCATGCCGATCCGGCGTTCGCCACGCTGCAGGCGGCGCTGGATGCTCAGGCGCTGGATGGCGTACGCCTGTTCCAGCGTCAGCGCTTCCTCCAGCTGCGGCGTGGCGGTGGCGGCGTGCGCGGCACCGTCGAGGCGTTCGGCGAGCGAGGCGAGGTCGTACTGCATCATGCGGCTTCCACCCGGGTGTTCTTGCGCGCCAGCAGATCCAGCGCGACGTCGACGATCATGTCTTCCTGCCCACCGACCATGCGGCGTTCGCCCAGTTCGATCAGGATCGAGCGCACGTCCAGTCCGTAGTCGGCCGCGGCTTTTTCCGCATGGCGCAGGAAACTCGAATACACGCCCGCATAACCGAGGCTCAATGTCTCGCGATCGACGCGGACCGGCCGGTCCTGCAGCGGACGTACCAGGTCTTCGGCCGCATCCATCAGCGTGAACAGGTCGCAGCCGTGCTTCCAGCCCATGCGTTCGGCGGTGGCGATGAAGACTTCCAGTGGCGCGTTGCCCGCGCCGGCGCCCATGCCGGCGAGCGACGCGTCGACGCGGGTGACGCCATGCTCGACCGCGACGACCGAATTGGCCACGCCCAGCGAGAGGTTGTGGTGGGCATGGATGCCGAGTTGCGTTTCCGGCTTCAGCGCATCGCGCAACGCCCGCACGCGGTCGCGGGTGGCGTCCATCGTCAACGCGCCGCCGGAGTCGGTCACGTACACGCAGTAAGCGCCGTAGCTCTCCATCTTCTTCGCCTGTTCGGCCAGTGCGTCGGGCGACGTCATGTGGCTCATCATCAGGAAGCCGGCGACGTCGATGTCCAGCCGGCGCGCTTCCTCGATGTGCTGGCGGGCGACATCGGCCTCGGTGCAGTGGGTGGCGACGCGCACCGAGCGCACGCCCGCCTTCACCGCCGCGCGCAGGTCGTGCACCGTGCCGATGCCCGGCAGCAGCAGCGTCGTCAGTCTGGCCTGCTTCACGCTGTCGGCGACGGCTTCGATCCATTCCAGGTCGCTGTGGCGGCCGAACCCGTAGTTGAAGCTGGAGCCGGCCAGGCCATCGCCATGCGCGACTTCGATCGCGGCGACGCCGGCGGCATCCAGTGCGCGCGCGATCGCGCGCACATGGCCCAGGCCGTACTGGTGGCGGATGGCGTGCATGCCGTCGCGCAGGGTGACGTCCTGGATGTACAGGGTCCCGTCATTCGGAGCAGCCATCACGCGACCTCCTGGCAGTGGGCGAGTTCGGCGATGCGCTCGGCTGCGGCCAGCGCGGCCGACGTCATGATGTCGAGGTTGCCGGCGTAGGCGGGCAGGTAGTGGCCGGCACCTTCCACTTCCAGGAAGACGGAAACCTTGAAGCCTGCCGCAGCCGCCGGATGGCGCAGGATCGCGGCACAGGTCGCCGCGTCCAGCCTCTCGAACTGCACGTCCTGCTTGAGCCGGTAGCCCGGCACGTAAGCGGCCACGGCGGCGACCATCGACTGGATGGAATCCCGGATCACCGTCTCGTCACCGCCTTCGGTCAGGCAGTACACGGTGTCGCGCATCATCAGCGGCGGCTCGGCGGGATTGAGCACGATGATGGCCTTGCCCTTGTCCGCGTGGCCGACCGTTTCGATCGCGCGCGAGGTGGTCTCGGTGAACTCGTCGATGTTCGCGCGCGTGCCCGGGCCGGCCGACTTGCTGGCGATGCTGGCGACGATCTCGGCGTAGCGTACCGACGCGACGCGCGACACCGCAGCGACGATCGGGATCGTCGCCTGGCCGCCGCAGGTCACCATGTTGAGGTTGCCGGCGTCGATGTGTTCGTCGAGATTGACCGCCGGCACCGCGTAGGGACCGACGGCTGCGGGCGTCAGGTCGACGGCGCGCTTGCCGTCGGCCTTCAGCCGTTCGGCATGGCGCAGATGCGCGCCGGCCGAGGTGGCATCGAACACCAGCGCGATGTCGCGGTACTCAGGCATCGCGCGCAGTCCTTCCAGTCCTTCGTGCGTGGTGGCGATGCCGAGGCGGCGTGCGCGCGCCAGGCCATCCGATTCCGGATCCACGCCGACCATCGCGACGATCTCCACGTTCCGCCCCTGCCGCAGCAGCTTGATCATCAGGTCGGTGCCGATGTTGCCCGACCCGATGATGGCGACCTTCATCTTGCCCATCGCATCACTCCCGCGAAAAGGTGGCGGACACCCGGCCCAGGCCGGAGATGCGCGCTTCGAAGACATCGCCGGCATTCACCGGCACCATGGGACCCAGTGCGCCGGACAGCACCACGTCGCCGGCGCGCAACGGTCGGCCGGTCCGCGCGGCAGTGCGCGCCAGCCACAGCACGGCGTTGAGCGGATTGCCCAGGCACGCGGCGCCGCAGCCGACCGAGACCGGTTCGCCGGCTTTTTCCAGGCTCATGCCGCACAGGCGCAGGTCGAACGCGTCGACCTTCTTCGGCGTGCCGCCGAGCACGTACAGTCCTGACGACGCGTTGTCGGCGATGGTGTCGAAGATGCTGATCTTCCAGTCGCGCACGCGGCTGTCGACGATCTCGATGGCCGGCAGCACGTAGCCGACGGCGTTGAGCACGTGGCCCAGCGTGGGCTGTTCGACCTCCAGGTCGCGTTCGAACACGAACGCAATCTCGGCTTCGACCTTGGGCTGGATCAGGCGCGACAGCGGCACTTCCTGGCCATCGCCATAGCCCATGTCGTCGAACAGCATGCCGTAATCGGGCTGGTCCACGCCGAGCTGCTTCTGCACGGCGACCGAGGTCAGGCCGACCTTGCGGCCGACGATGCGGCGGCCCGTGGCTTCGGCCGCTCGGGTCAGCAACGCCTGTACGGCGTACGCGGCGTCGATGCCGTCCGCTTCGATCAGCGGCTTCACCGGGTCGCACGGCGTGCGCGCATCGAGCGCGTGGCCGAGCAGGTCCGCCGCCTGGCGGACGGCGTCAGAGCTTGATGCAGACATTGCGCAACTCCGTGTAGAACTCGAGGCCGTGCACGCCGCCTTCGCGGCCGATGCCCGACTGCTTGGCGCCACCGAACGCAGTGCGCAGGTCGCGCAGGAACCAGCTGTTGACCCAGGCGATGCCGACCTCGATCGACGCCGCCACGCGGTGCGCGCGCGACACATCACGCGTCCAGATCGACGTCGCCAGGCCGTACGGCGTGTCGTTGGCCGCGGCGATGGCGTCTTCTTCGCGATCAAACGGGGTGATGTGGCAGCACGGCCCGAAAATCTCTTCGGTCAGCACGGTCGAGTCGGCCGGCAGCCCGGTCCAGATGGTGGGCTCCACCCACCAGCCGCCGGAGAGTGCGGACGGCAGTTGCGGCACGCCGCCGCCGGTCACGACGGTGGCGCCTTCGTTGCGCGCACGCGCGTAGTAGGAGAGCACCTTGTCGCGATGCTGCTGGCTGATCAGCGGACCGAAGCTGGTGTCCTCGTCCCAGGGATCGCCGGGATTCAGTGCCTCGGCCGCCGCTTTCAGCCTGAGGACGAACGCGTCGAAGATCGGGCGTTCGACATAGATGCGCTCGGTGCCCAGGCAGACCTGGCCGGAATTCAGGAAGGCCGAGCGCGTCACGCCCGCGACGGCGGCATCCAGGTCGCAGTCGGCGAACACCAGCGCCGCGTTCTTGCCGCCCAGTTCGAAGGACACTGGACGCACGCCGACCGCGGCCGCCTTCATGATCGCGGTGCCGGTGCGCGTCTCGCCGGTGAAGGTGATGCCGTTCACGCCGGGATGCTCGGTGAGGTACTGGCCCGCGCTGTCGGGGCCGAACCCGTGCACCACGTTGAACACGCCCGGCGGCACGCCGGCCTCGTTCATGACTTCGGCCAGCAAGGTGGTGGTGCTGGGCGTTTCTTCCGACGGTTTCACCACCACGGTGTTGCCGGACGCCAGCGCCGGCGCGACCTTCCAGGTCATCAGCAGCAGCGGGAGGTTCCAGGGACAGATCACCGCGATCACGCCGCGCGGCGTGCGCAGGCCGTAGTTGATCGCGGTGCCGCCATCGGGTGTCGGCGAGCGGAACGCTTCCGTGGCCGACTGCGCGATCTGGTCGGCGAACACGTCGAAGTTGGCGGCGCCGCGCGGAATGTCGAGATGGCTGGCCAGGTCGACCGGCTTGCCGGTGTCGCGGACCTCGGCGGCGAGGAATTCGTCGAAACGCGCGCGGATACCGTCGGCGACCTTGCGCAGCACGGCGGCGCGCTGGCCATCGGTGAATTTGCCCCACGGCCCCCGCAGGGCGGCGCGGGCGGCCTGCACCGCGCGGTCGACGGTGTCGGCATCGGCTTCGTGCACGTGGCTGACGGCCTGGCCGGTGGCCGGGTCGATGTTGGCGAACGGGGGCCGGGACGAGGTCACCGGCTGGCCGCCGATGTAATGCGTCACGACGGGAAGCGTGGCGGAATGAGGCTGTGCGGCAGGGTTGGTCATGGGGGGGCCGTGATGGATTCCATTCGGATTTACGAAATTCCCGAGGTGTGCCACGACGCTGCGTAGCGGCTCTGGGCGGTGAAGCTAAGTCAAAAAGTCGAAATTCGTCAATCGATCGAGGCGGATCATGCACGAATTCTGGACGGTTGTCGCGTAAATATCGAAATTATGTTTGACAAGCCCGGGGAGACTCTGGTCTGATCGCCTCATCCGGACCTTAAGTAGTGGAGTTCCCGCCCGCATGGCCGCCGTGCTCGATCCCCTGATTGCCCTCGCGCCCCGCATGACCGAATGGCGCCACCGCATCCATGCCTGGCCCGAACTGGGCTTCGAGGAGGAGCGGACCTCCGCCCTGGTGGCGGAGGTCCTGACGGGTCTCGGTCTGGACGTGCATACCGGCCTGGGCGGCACCGGCGTTGTCGCGGTCATCGACAGCGGCAAGCCGGGCATGTCGATCGGCCTGCGCGCCGACATGGACGCGCTGCCGATGGACGAACAGAGCGACCTGCCGTTCCGGTCGCAGCGCCCGGGCGTGGCCCACACCTGCGGCCATGACGGCCATACCTCGGCCCTGCTGGGCACGGCGCAGTACCTGGTGGCCCATCCGCCGGCCACGGGCCGCGTGGTGCTGATCTTCCAGCCGGCCGAAGAAGGCGGTCGCGGTGCGATCAAGATGGTCGAGGACGGCCTGTTCACGCGCTGGCCCTGCGACGAGGTCTACGCCTTCCACAACATGCCCGCGCTCAAGGGGGGCGAGGCCAGCGTGCGCACCGGCGCGACGCTGCAGTCGCTGGCGGTGTTCGAGATCGAGATCGAAGGCGTCGGCGGGCATGCCGCCGCCCCGCACCGTGCCAACGATCCACTGCAGGTCGCGGCGCGCCTGGCCGTCGAGATCAGCGCCATCGTCGGGCGCCACATCGACCCGATGGAAGCGGCGCTGATCAACGTCGGCAAGCTGCAGGCGGGCACCACGCACAACATCATTCCGTCCACGGCGTCGCTGAGCGGCACGATGCGCTCGCTGTCCAAGGACGTGCACGAAGAACTGCTCAAGCGCCTGCGCGCCCTGTGCGAAGGCTACGCGCAGATGTCCGGCTGCAGGATCGATCTGCAGATCCCGCATTCCTGTCCGCCCTGCATCAACTCGCCCGAACAGGCGGCGCTGGCGGCCCAGGCGATCGCCGACGTGCTGGGTGCGGACAACGTGAAGACCGACATGCGCGCGTACCCGTTCTCCGACGATTTCTCGTACATGCTGGAACAGTGGCCGGGCGCCTATCTGTTCCTGGGCATGGACAGCGCCATGTGCCACCACCCGACGTTCCGCTTCGACGACCAACTGTTGCCGGTCGCCGCCAGCGTGTTCGCCCGCATCGTGCAGCGCCGCTTGGGTTGATCGCGCCGCCGCGGGCATGATGAGGACTCCACCGGTCAACCTTTCCAGCAGGTAGCGCCATGCCGATCGCCATCGAACAACTGCGTTATGTCGTCCTCGGGACGCGCGATCCGGAGGCGGCGCGTCGTTTCGCCGTCGCCGAGCTGGGACTGCAGGTGGTGAACGAGAGCGCGGACGAGATTGCGCTGCGCTCGGACGAGCGGCAGTACAGCGTGGTGCTTTCGAAGGACGAGGCGCGACGCCAGGCGGTCGGCCTGGAAGTACGCGACGACGCGACGCTGGCCGCTGCGGCCGCCGCACTGGAAGCACGGGGCATCGCGCTGGTACGCGATCCGGCGCTGGCCTCGCGACGCAACGTGCGCGCGCTCGCCGCGTTCACCACACCGGGCGGGGTGCGCATCGAACTGGTCGTGCGTCCACAGAACCAGGCCTGGCGTTTCTTTCCCGCGCGCGATGCGGGCATTACCGGCCTGGTCGCCGCCTCGCTGCGCAGCACCGATGTCGCTGCGGACGAAGCGCTGCTGACCGACGTGTTCGGCCTGCGCGTCGCCGACTGGGTGGGCGACGCGGCCTACCTCGGTTTCGACAGCGCCCATCATCGCCTGGCGCTGCATCCCGCGGCGCGCGCCGGCGTGCTGGCGGTCGAGTTCGGCGTGGAAGGCATCAACCAGGTGATGCAGCAGTTCTACCGGTTGCGGCCGGAACCCGACGCCATCGTGCATGGCCCGGGTCGCCGCCCGGTGTCCGCGCAGGTGTTCCTGACGTTCCAGGGACCGGACGACGTGCTGTACGCCTTCGTCGCCGAGGGCACGCCGGTCGATCCCGCCGCGCCGCCGCGTCCGCGCCAGTTCGCCGACGGTCCCGCGTCGCATTGCGCGTGGGGCAGCGAATGCCGCGTGCCCGAACTCGACGGTCGCGCCGTCGCTCCCGCGCGTCCGGCGCTGCGCGGAGTGCCGCGCCCGTGATCCACCTGCGCGATGTCAGCTACGTCCGGCTGGGCACGCGCGACCTGGAAGGCGCGACGCGCTACGCCACCGCGATCCTCGGCCTGGAAATCAGCGAGCGCAGCCGCGGCGCCGTCTACTTCAAGTCCGACCAGCGCGAACACACGCTGTGCTATTTCGAGGGCGATCCCGCCGATCAGGGGGTGGCCTTCGAAGTCGACAGCCGGGCCGAACTCGATGCGGCCGGCGCCGAACTCGAGCGTCTGGGTCATCCGGTGCACCGCGGCACCGGGGACGAAGCGGCGCAGCGCAAGGTGCGCGACTTCGTCGCGTTCCGCGACCCCACCGGCAACCGCATCGAACTGGTGTGGCGTCCGCAGATGGAATCGCGCCGCTATCACGGCGAGCGCGACGCCGGCATCACCGGTTTCAGCCATGTCGGCCTGTGTACGACGGATGCCGTGCGCGACGAGGCGTTCTGGACCACGGTCTGCAATGCGCGTGTCAGCGACCGCATCGGCGATGCGCCGCTGCTGCGCATCGACGAGGTCCACCACAAGATCGCGCTGTTTCCGACCCATCGTGCCGGCATCCAGCACATCAACCACCAGGTCGAGACGTCCGACGACGTGCAGCGCTCGTTCCACTATCTCCGCGAGCAGGGCATTCCGGTCGTGTTCGGTCCGGGCCGGCATCCGACCTCGTCGGCGCGCTTCCTGTATTTCGAAGGACCGGATGGCATGGTCTACGAGTATTCGTCCGGCGTGCGCTCCATCGCCGACGAACTGATGTACCGCGAGCGGCAGTTCGAGTTCGCGCCGCCCGGTTTCTGCGAGTGGGGCGCCAAGCCCGAAATCAAGGAATTCAAGTCGTGAGCGGATCGCTGGATGCGCTGTCGCGCACCGTCCGCATCGCCTCCCGCGCGTTGGGCCGGCATGGCCTGGTCCATGCCTATGGGCACTGCAGCGCACGCATCGATGCGGACACGTTCCTCGTCGCGCCGTCGGGGCCGCTGGGCCTGGTGACGCCGGAGGATGCGTGCAGCGTGGTGCCGCTCGAGGGGCCGCTGCCCGAGGGCGTGTTGCCGGAGGTGCGGATCCATCGCGAGATCTATCGCCTGCGTCCCGAGGTCGGCGGCGTGGCGCGCGTGCAGCCGCCGAAGACAATGAGCCTCAGCGTGCTCGGTCGCACGCCGGTCGCGCGGCACGGATTCGGCAGCTACTTCCATCCGCAGCCGCCGCTGTGGGACGACCCGCTGCTGTTGCGATCCGACGAACAGGCGGCACGGCTGGCCGCGGAACTTGGCGACGCGCGCGCCATCGTGATGCGCGGCAACGGCGCGGTGACCGCGGGCGAATCGCTGCAGGCGGCCGTGGTGCTTGCGTGGTATCTGGAAGACGCATCGCGCGTCGAACTGGATTGCCTGTCGACGTCGCTGGAACCCACCCGTTTCACCGACACGCAATCGCAGGTGCGCGCCACCTGGAACGGACGCCTGCTCGAACGCATGTGGGATTACCTCACGGCCGGTGATCCCGAATCGACCGACTGACGCCACCCGTCTTCCTCCTCCAACGGAACCGCCACCGCATGAAGAACCTGCTCCTGACGGCGTCGCTGCTCGCGACGCTGGGCCTCGCCGGCCACGCCCACGCCTTCGATACCTGCGCTTCGGCCGACGACGCCAAGGTGATCCAGCACTACTACGCGCAGACGCGCCCGGGCGCGCCGCCGCCGCCGGTCAGCCGCCTGTTCCGCATGAAGGAAGCGACGGTGGTCAGTGCGCTCGACCAGAAGCAGGCCTACGGCATCCGCTCCAACCGCCTGTTCTTCGACCAGGTTTGGAAATCGGTCGACGCCTGGGGTGCCGATACGAAGATCGGCATCGTGTTCACCTCCGGTGGCATGCACGCGTGGAATTTTCCCAGCACCGTGCCGCAGACGCAGGCCAGCAGCAGCCTGATCTGGTACGACATGTACGCCGATGAGGGAGCCGGCGTGCATGGCCACATCACGCCGCAGGAGGTCGACCAGATCTGGGCGATGAAACTGCCGACCAAGGACGCCGACAAGTTCACCCGCATCCTGGCGTTCTACGGCAAGGAGGGCGACCTGATCGTCGGGCTGTACGCCTCCGAGGGCGTCAAGGCATTCGATCCGAAGGCCGTGGCCGGCTTCGAGAAGACCTGGGAACTGCTGGAGACCCAGCCGCGGATCTGCACCGCCGGCTGAGCGGACGTGCGGTCAGGCCGCCTCGAGGGCGGCCACCGCCTTGCGCACCTCGTCGTAGGTACGCATCAGGTGATCCTGGGTCAGCCGGCAGGCGCGCAGCGCGTTTCGGTCGATCGCGGCCTCGAAGATCGCCTGGTGCTCGTCATGCACGAAGCGCTTGCCGCGCGATGCGCTCAGCGAGACGCGGCGATAGCGTTCCGCCTGGTGGTAGAGCAGTTCCTGCAGCTTGATCAGCCACGGCGAGTCGCAGGCGGAGATCAGCGTGGTATGGAACTCGTGGTTGCGCTCTTCCCACGCGTCGAGCGTCTGCTGGGGCAGGGCCGGCGCCAGTTCGGTCACGTCCTTCTCGATGTCGCTCAGGGCCTCGAACGCCGCCCGCAGGCGCTGCTCCCACTCGGCGCCGCCGCGTTCGATCGACAGGCGCAGTGCCTCGGTTTCGATCAGATTGCGCACGCGCGAGATGTCGTCCAGCTCGTCCAGCGACAGCGGCGCGACCCAGAAGCCGCGCTGGTCCTCGGTCTTGACCAACTGGTCGCCGACCAGCCGCGCCAGCGCCTCGCGCAGCGGCGACATGCCGACGTCGTACTGCTGGACCAGAGCCTCCAGCTTGAGCTTGCTGCCGGCCGCCAGCTGGCCATGGACGATGTCGCGGCGCAGGCGCTGGTAGGCGCGGCGGGCCAGGGTGCGCGCGGATGACGGGGCTACTTGGGCATTCATGACGCCAGTGTGCGCGCCGAATTTCGAAAATCAAGCGCGCATCGCCGGCGCAGCGCAGCACCAGGGCGGGGAATTTCGATAACGATCATCGGTCACGAAAAAGCGCTTTTATTCTAAGTCATTGTTTATCCGATAAAGCTTGAGAGTTTCATAGGAAACCATCGTCTTCGCTTGGATGGATATGCAAAAAATATCGTAATTATTCTTGACAGCGCCCTGTCGCTTTGCTGCGATCCGGATGCCGTTCTAACGAAATTTCGTCGGGTTCTAAGCGCGAGCGGATGCCATCGCGTCGCGGGAGGGGCAGGGAAACACCGCCCGGGATACGGAACCGGCACAACCGATCCATCTGTCAGCCAATCAAGCCTCGGGGGAATGATGAGCAGTCGAGCAGGTCGTAAACGTGGGGTCGCCGGCGGGGTGTCGGTGTTGGCGATGTGCATCGCCGGGGCGTTGCATGCCCAGGAGGTCGCACCTGCCGAGGCCAAGGACCTGGATACGGTCGTCGTGACCGGCACCAACATCCGGGGTGCGGAGCCGGCGGGCAACGCGGTGCAGGTGATCAGCGCCGAGCAGATCCGCGACAGCGGCAAGGCGACCATCGGCGACTTCCTGCGCGACCTGCCGGCCAACTTCGCCGGTGGCGTCGGCATGTCCGACAACGTGCAGGGGGGCCAGGATTCCAGCGTGGCCGGTTCCAACATGACGGGCGGGCAGGGCGTGAACCTGCGCGGCCTCGGCGCGCTGTCGACGCTCGTGCTGGTCAACGGGCGCCGCGTGGCGGCCGCCGGCCAGTACGGCGACTTCGTCGACATCTCTTCCATCCCGACCAACGCCGTATCGCACATGGAGGTGCTGCTGGACGGCGCCTCGGCCGTGTACGGCTCGGACGCGGTCGGTGGCGTGGTGAACATCATCCTCAAGCGCAGCGACGACGGCGCGCATACCAGCGTGCGCGTGGGCAGCACCAGCCAGGGCGGCGGCGAGCAGGTGCAGGTCGGCCAGACCTGGGGCATGCAGTGGGACGGCGGCGGTCTTATCGCGGGCTACGAGTACAACCGCCAGGAGAACGTGCTGGCGAACGATCGCGACATCTACAACGGTGGCGACTTCAGCGACCGCGGCGGCATCAACTGGCGGCGCATGACGGCGCGTGCGGGTGCGGCGGCCAACCTGTTCAACGCGACCGCTGCGGGCAACGGCGTGGTCGCGCGTCGTGTTCCCGGTGGCGCCGGCACCGGCCTGACGGCCGGCAACCTGATCGCGGTGACCGACGGCGTGGGCAATACCTACAACGCGTGGGACAGGGTCGACATCCTGCCGGAGATGGAGCGCCACAGCGCGTTCTTCAGCTTCGAGCACGGGGTGGGCGAGGCACTCGAGTTCAATGGCGACCTGCGCTATTCGCAGCGCCGCGGCACCTACAACCAGGGCTACCAGGCGCTGTACGGCACGGTCGGCCCGAACAGCCCGTATTTCATTCCCGGCGTGGCGAACAACTACGGCGTGCTGATCGACGACCGTCCGCTGCAGCGCGAAGTCGAATCCGATGTGTTTGCCGCCTCGTTCGGCGCGCTGTTCGACCTGGCGGGCAGCTGGCGCGGTGAAGCCGCGCTGTCGTACAGCCGCGAAGAGCAGCGCCGCGATTCCGACGTCCAGCGCAACGCCAACATCTACGACTACCTGCCGGGTGCCGGTGGCTCGCAGGTGCAGGCACCCACGTCGATCCAGTGCAGCCAGGGCCTGGCGGCGAACGCCACCGTTGCGGCGCGCAACTACTGCGCCGGCCTGAACTACACCGCCTTCAATCCGTGGACCACGGATGCATTGCCCGACGCGGTGCTGGCGCAGCTGATCGGCTACGAGGACCTGAAGTTCACGTCGTGGCTGGCGCAGGCCAGCTTCAAGGTCGACGGCGACCTGTTCCAGATGCCGGGCGGTACCGCCAAGCTGGCGGCCGGCGTGGACTGGCGTCGCGAGAACATCGGGGGCGAACTGGACTTCAACTGGCGCTCGACCTCCGACCAGCATGAAGCCTTCGGCACGACCGAGCGCGATGTCGGCGCCCTGTTCACCGAACTCGCGTTCCCGCTGATCAGCAAGGACAACGCGATGGCGTTCGCGAAGAAGCTGGACCTGTCGATCGCCGGTCGCTACGAGCGCGGTCGCGGCCTGGGCGACTTCTCCACCTTCAACCCGAAGGTCGGCATCGACTTCAAGCCGACCGACGGCCTGACCTTGCGCGCCAGTTGGGGCACCTCGTTCCATGCGCCGCCGATGCGCTATGCCTACAACGGCGTGCAGCCGATCACCGGCGGCAACGGCGCGTTCATGCGTGCCGACCTGTACAGCGCGCCGTGCACCACGACGCTGGTCCCGCTCAATGGCGTGACCGGCACGCCCGGCGGCGCAGGCAATTGCACGTTCACCGCCATCGTCGTCTCCGGCGGCGCCGGCCCGACGCTGAAACCGGAAGAAGCGAAGACCTGGACGCTGGGCTTCGACTGGAAGCCGGAATGGCTGCCGGGCCTGCACGTGGGTGCCAGCTACTTCAACCTGAAGATCGACGACCGCATCGTCCGCATCCAATCGGGACAGCTGGGCGGCATCCTGGCCGAACTGTTCGCCACCGGCACCACGCCCTACATCAACAGCCTGGAGATCAACCCGGGCACGGCGCGCGTGCAGGACATCATCAGCAACGACCCGCGCTACCTGGGCCAGCTCGGTGCCGGTCCGGTGCAGAGTGCGGCCGATGTGGCGATGATCGTGAATGCGACCCAGCTCAACCTCGCCTCGCTGAAGATGGATGGCGTCGACTTCGATGTCAGTTACCGGTTCGAACCCGATCGCGCTGGCTCGCTGGAGCTGTTCGCGCGCGGCACCTGGCTGAACTCCTACGAAGTGGAAGCGACGCCGGGTTCCGGCTTCGTCGACCAGCTGGGCAAGTACAGTGCCGTCGGCAATCCCGTGCCGCTGCGTTCGATGCAGGGCGTGCGCTGGAACTACGGCAATCTCAATGCGTCGCTGACGATGAACTACGTCGACGACTACGAGTGCGCTTCCGGTTGCTTCCGTGCCAATGCGGCGGGCGTGCCGGTTGCGATCACCAGCCCGGTGAAGATCGACTCGTGGAAGACCTTCGACTTCAACATCGGCTACGATCTTTCCGCGCTGGGTGGACTGTTCACCGACGCGCGGGTGAACTTCACCGCCTTGAACTTCACCGACGCGGCGCCGCCGTTCATCGATGGCGGCACCGCCGCGAACGACGCCCTGGCGGATCCCTACGATCCGACCAACGCCAACGTGATGGGACGCACGCTGGTGCTGTCGTTCGACAAGCGCTGGTGATGGCCGGCAGGGCGTGCGCGACCTGGTCGCGCACGTGCATTGAAACGGGGGATCGGAGCAGATGATGAAAGCATGGGTGAGGGCGGGCTGGCTTGCCCTGGCGCTGGGCATGATGTCCGTGTCGTCGCACGCGTCGGCGGCGCCGCTGGTGGTTCCGGGCGCGCAGCAGTTCGACATCACTTCCACTGCCGGCAAGCGCACGTACCGCATCTTCGTGGGAATGCCTGCGAAGCCCGCGCCCGCCGGCGGTTACGGCGTGCTGTATGTCATGGACGGCAACGCGATGTTCCTGACCGCGCTCGAGTCGGTGCGCGCGCTGGAGCGCCGTCCGGACGTGCCCAAGGACCTCGCGACGGTGGTGGTCGGCATCGGTTATCCCGATGGCGTCGACACCGGCGTCGAACGCACGTTCGATCTGACGCCGCCCGGCAGCGGCAATCCACGTATCCAGGCTCCCAGCGGTGGCGCGGATGGCTTCCTTGCCTTCATCGAGCAGGACCTGAAGCCGAAGATCGCGTCGCTGGCGAAGACGGACCCGGACCGGCAGGGGATCTTCGGGCATTCGTTCGGCGGGCTGTTCGTGCTGCACGCACTGGCGACGAAGCCGGGCGCGTTCCAGTCCTACATGGCGGCGAGTCCGTCGGTGTGGTTCGACCCGCCGATCAGGGAAAGGCTCGGCGCGGCCAAGCCATCGCCGGATGCGTTGCCGCGGCTGCTGGTCACCGCGGGCGAGTACGAGCAGACACCGTCGCCGTCGATGCGCGTGCAACCCGATGCCGAACGCATGATGGCCGTGCTGCGCGAGCGCAGGCAGGTGGACAGCGCGCGTGGCATCGCCGAACAGGTCGGCAAGGCGCATGGCATGGAAACGCGCTTCATCGAGATTCCCGGCGAGGACCACGGCAGCGTGATTCCGTCCGCGATCGGACGGGCGGTCTACTTCATGCTCGCACCGCCGCTGCCGGTACCCGCCGTGCCCACCGCGAAGGCGTATCTGGAGATGACCCCGGAGCAGCGCTACGACCTGCGCCTGCGGGTCCGGGACCTGCCCGACGTCTCCCGCATCCCCTGGCTCAACGGGTTGAAGCAGACCCTGCATTCCGGACTGACGAAGGCCCAGGTCGAGACGCTGCACGCCGAGCGCAACCGGATGGATGCGGAGGGGGGTACCCGACCCCACGAGGTCAACGCGGACAAATGAGCCTGGCTCGACGCTTGTCGTGCGGGCGGGTCGGCGACAGCCCGGCTGGATAGGCCGGCGTATGCCTCGAGGGTGGGTCGGCCCTTCGGTTACAGCCCGGGACGCGTGGGGTGGACAGCGAGCATCGCGGGGCCATTCCGAGGAGGGCTGCCGGGCGCATCCGCGGGACGTCTGATGTCCGGATGGAATTGACGCGCCGCACAAGAGTCTGGCTAACTCGGAGTATCCATTACCTTCGCATCGACGGCAGGGACGAGCCGTTTCACTTTTGGCAGTTCCGTTCGTCTAGTCATTCATGGATCCCGTCCGCCATCCCGTTGAAGAGAGCGTCGAACTGACCAGGTCGGCCGTCCTTGCGGGTGATTCCGTCCCGTTTACGCCAGGGGTGGAGGGCGCGCAGGCCGCCGAGCTCGTCAGGAGCCTCAACACAACGCTCATCCGGTCGCTCCAGCTGAGGCTGGGGTCGTACGAGGATGCCCGCGAGGTCGCGCAGGAGGCTTACGCCCGCCTGCTGAATCTCGGTAACGACCAGGTCGTCAGTTTCCAGCGCGCCTTGCTGTTCAAGATCGCCCAGAACCTGGCCACCGACCTGCTGCGGCGCCGGGCGTATACCGAGCTGCCGGAACCCGATGGGCTGGACCTGTGGCCTGACCCCGGTGCCGATCCCGAACGCTCGGCGAGGGCGCGCTGGGTCGTCGAGCGGTTGCCGACCGTGCTCGCCGAGTTGCCGCCCAAGTGCGCCGAAGCCTTCCGCCTCGTCCGCATGGAGCAATGCAGTTTCAAGGAAGCGGGCGAACGGCTGGACCTGACGGACAGGATGGTACGGATTCATGTCGCACGGGCGCTGGCGCTCTGCCAGATGCGTTTCGATGAACTCAGGGACGACCGGGAAGGCGCCGATCATGAGTGACCAGATCCACACGGCGCGCGGGCAGGCGCTGCAGGAAGCGGCCGAATGGTTGCTGCGCCTGAGCGAGCGCGACCTGCAGGACGCCGACATCGACGCGTGGAACGCGTGGATGGAGGCCTCGCCGCTGCACGCGCAGGCGTTCGAGGACGTCCACCTGCTGTGGGACGCCGCGGCCGACGTCCGTTCCGAGCAGGTCGTGGAGGCACGGCAGGCACGCGTGGCGTCCCGTGGCGAAGCGCCGCGCGATGCGGTCCCCTCGCTGCCCGGCGTCACCGATGCGAGCTTCCGGCCCCGTTCGACGACGGTCCCGTCGCGCCGGCCATCGCCGCGGTCGCGTGCGCGCCGATGGATCGCCCTCGCGGCAAGCGTCGCGGCGGTGGCCGTGATGGCCGGCCTCTGGAAGCACGAAGCAACGCGCACGCCGGCCGAGCTCCATGTGGTGGCCGAGATCGGCGCGCCGCGGAAGACGACGCTGCCCGATGGGTCGCGCCTCGACCTGGACGCTGGCAGCGAAGTCGTCGTCCAGTTCAGCAGTCAGCGCCGCCAGGTGGAACTGGTGCGTGGCCAGGCCTATTTCTCGGTCGCCAAGGATCCCGGCAAGCCGTTCGAGGTGCGCGCCGGCGGCGCGATGGCGCAGGCATTGGGTACGCACTTCAGCGTCGCGCGCCGGAACGAGGGCGTGCGCGTGGTGGTGACGGAGGGGCGCGTGCAGGTGAGCGACCTGCGGGCGAATCGGGGCGGCATCGCCAACCATGTGGTGCAGCTCGTCGCCAACCAGAGCGCCACCCTGGCGGACGACGGTCCGTTGGATGGTCCTGTCGACCTCGACGCCACGTCGACGCTCGCCTGGCTGCAGGGCAAGGTCACCTACCGCAGCGAGACGCTGGGGAATGTCGTGGCCGACCTCAACCGGTACTCGCGGCTGCCGATCGTTCTCGAAGACAAGCAATTGGCGCAGCTGCGGGTGACCGGCCGCTGGAGCACCACCGACCTGGACGTGTGGCTGGACAGCGTGGCCCAGGCGCTGTCGCTGTCGGTGGTGCGCAAACAGGACGAGATCCTGCTGGTGCCGAACGTCCCCCGTTCCCGATTGCCCGGCGGGAAAGGCGCGACGGCGCCGAACCCTCCCACTGTTCGACGATAGGGAGACCATCGGGGATCTTGAGCGCACATGCAGGCCGGGCAGGAGCGAGCGTTCCCCGCGCGCAGCGATCGGGGACGGTCCCGTGCTGGCTGCGCATCGCGCTGCTGGTGGTGATCGGCTCCTTCGGCGCAGCGTCGAACGCGCAGGACCGGTCGCGGCAGGCCTCCACGTTCTCCATCCGCGCGCAGTCCCTCGAAGACGCGCTGATCGCGTTCTCCGAACAGTCCGGCATCCAGTTCGTCGCAATCGGCGACCTGAAGACGGCGCCGCGCGCACCGGCCGTGCGCGGCGTGCTGGCCAATGAAGAAGCGCTTCGCCAACTGCTCGCCCGCAGCGGCTTCGGCTACGCGTTCCGCGCCAATGGCGTGGTCACGATCTCACCCGCCACCGTACCGCCGCGTCCCGCACCGCCGGCGCCACCGGTCGCGCACGTACCGACCGAACTGGCGACCGTGCAGGTCACCGCACGGCGCCGCGTGGAGCGCAGCATCGACGTGCCGCTGGCGGTGACGGCACTGGACGGCGACCAGCTCGACGCCATGGGCGTCGCCAATGCCGCGCAAGCGATCGACTCGGTGCCGGGCGCATCCACGGTGGATGTGGGCGGCGGCTTCACCCAGGTGCAGATCCGCGGTGTCTCCAGTTCGCTGGGCGGCAACGACAATGGCTACTACCTCGACGAGATTCCCTTCACCGGCGTCACCGTGCCCTGGCATCCCGATGCACGCGCCTTCGATCTGGATCGGGTGGAAGTACTCAGGGGGCCGCAAGGCACGTTGTTCGGCGAAGGCTCGATGGGCGGTACCGTACGCATCCTCACCCGCAAGCCGGAGCTGGACCGTTTCGCGCTCCAGGCCCAGGGAGGATGGTCGGTGGCGAGCGGCGGCGGCAGTGGCTGGACGGCGAAGCTGATGCTCAATCTCCCGTTGCGGGAGGATCGCTTCGCCATACGCGCGGTAGCCACCGATGAATCGCTGCCCGGGTGGGTCGATCATGCGACGGACGGCCGTCGCAACATCAACACGCAGCATGTCCGCACCCGTCGGGTCCGCGCGACGTTCCTTCCCTCGGCGCGGTGGCAACTGGACGCGGCGCACTGGTCCTACGACTCCAGCGCACCGGGCGGCGGTTATGCGGCCAACGACGACATGCAGGTCTCCTACTACTACGGGCGTAACGCGGACTGGACCACCTCCAACCTGGTGAGCACGTACGACGCCGGGGACTCCACCCTCACCTATACCTACGCGGAAGCCGACCTCGCCCAGCGGCAGCAAGGCGAGATCCTGCCGCAGACGGTCTACGACAGCGCGATCGACATCGGTGTGCGCACCCATGAACTGCGCTGGAGTTCGACGGGCCCGCGCACGGTGTCGTGGACTTGGGGTGCCTATCGCCGCCAGGCACGCCGTTCCGATGCCAGCGCGATCGGCGATGTCGCGCCGAGCCGGGCACGCCAGGAGAACGAGGGTGGCGCACTGTTCGGCGATCTCACGGTGCTGCTGCCCTGGCCCGACTGGAGCGTCAACCTGGGCCTGCGTTACTTCCAGGACCGGGTATCGGGCGTGTCGCTGACAGGCGACGCGCAGACCACGCTGGACGAACGTTTCCGCAGCTGGAATCCGCGCCTCGGAGTGTCGTGGAAGCCTGCACGCGACGCGACGGTCTACGCGAGTCTTGCCAAGGGCTTCCGCTCCGGCCAACTGCAGCCGATCACTTCGCTGTTGCTGGCCGAACAGGCCGGGATCGCGCTGCCGACCCGCATCGACTCCGACCGCATCCTCACCGCCGAATTCGGCGCGAAGGCGCTGGCCTACGAGGGCCGGCTGCTGATGGAAGGCGCGCTCTTCCACAGCCGCTGGCGCGACGTACCGGTGCGGGTGCCGGTGACGGACGTCTTCAACGGCCTGGTCAATTCCGACGGCGCCGAGATCCAGGGGGCGGAGGTGGGTCTTACCTACCAGCCCGGCGAAAGCCTGTCGTTCCATCTTGAAACCGCATGGATCGATGCGACCTACACGGCGGATGTCGAAGGCACCGCGATTGCCCGCGGCACGCCGGTGTACAACGTGCCCCGCCTGACATGGAGCGCCGCCGGCGAGTATCACCGCACGCTCGGCCGTGGCATGCGGGGCGTGGCACGTGCAGGACTGCGTTATCACAGCGCACGACAGGTCTCCCTGATCCAGGGGACGCCCGGCGACGACATCCTGTCGGCCAACGTGCGGCTGGGCATCGAGACGGCAGCGGGATGGAGCGTCGCGGTCTACGGCGATAACCTGACCAACGAGCAAGGTGCGGACGACGCGCGCACCACGCGCGGGCTCGCGACGCGCCTGCGACCGCGCACGCTCGGCGTGGAGTTCGAAGTCCGTTACTGATGCAACGAAAATGGTGGCAGTGAAAATTTCATTTCTGGTTCACCTGATCGTCACGGCTTTCTGAGAGGGCCAGGCGTCGGCGTCTGGTTCTCGCTCGCGCATACGCGCCCCATCGAGCCACCAGGAGAGCCCCAGTGAATCACATTGCCCGCTTTTCGTCGTTCCCGTCTACGCCGCGTCCCGCACGCGCGGCCTTGTGTCTCGGCATCGCCACCGCGTTGTTGTTCGCAAGCGGTGTGCATGCGCAGGAGAGCAGCGACAACGCCTCCGCCACCCCCACGGAAGATGCGCAGCCGAAGGCGGAGGGCGTCAAGGATCTGGGCTCGGTGACCGTGACCGCACGCAAGCGCACCGAACGCCAGCTCGACGTGCCGATCGCGATGTCGGCCGTTACCGGCGAGCAGATCGATGCATTCGGCATCACCAACGTGGCCGAGATCATCGCCATGACGCCCGGCGCAGGCTCGGTCGACAACGGCGGCGGCTTCACGCAGGTGCAGATCCGTGGCGTCTCCAGCTCGCTGGGCGGCAACGACAACGGCTACTACCTGGACGAAATTCCCTTCACCGGCGTCAGCGTGCCGTGGTATCCCGAAGCCCGCTCGTGGGATATCGATCGTGTCGAGATCCTCAAGGGGCCGCAGGGCACGCTGTTCGGCGAAGGCTCGATGGGCGGTACGGTCCGCATCCTCACGCGCAAGCCCGACTTCAATGTGTTCGAAGGCGCCATCGAGGCCTCGGCCTCCACGACCCAGGGCGGCAGTGATGGCTGGGGCGGCAAGGCCGTGGTGAACATCCCGCTGATCGACGACCGCCTGGCGGCCCGTGTCGCGGTGACCGACGAAAAGCTCTCGGGCTGGACCGACGACAACAACACGGGCGACAAGGACATCAACGAGCAGCGGGTGAAGACCGGTCGCGTGAAGGTCCGCTTCGCCCCGGTCGAGCAGTGGACGATGGACCTGGCGTACTGGAAGTACAAATCTGAAGCGCCCGGTGGCGGCAACGGCGCGCTGGACGACCTGACCACCAATTCGTTCTACAGCAACGACGACGAGTGGCACACCGCCAGCTTCGTCAGCACCTACGACTTCGGCGGATCGGAACTGTTCTACTCGTTCGCCGATGCGGAACTGGACTATGCCAACGACGGCATGCTGAATCCGACGACCACCTACGTCAGCAACATCAACCTGCAGGTCCGCACGCAGGAACTGCGGTGGTCCTCCACCGGCGACCGCACGGTCGACTGGACCGTGGGCTATTACCTGCGCGAAGCCGAGCGCAACGACGCCTCGCAGGTGGGCGGCGCGCCGCCCAGCCGCTCGACCCAGACCAACGATGCGTACGCGGTATTCGGCGAAGTCACCGTCAAGCTGCCCGATCCGCGTTGGGCGGTGACCGGCGGCATCCGCTACTTCAGCGATGACGTGGACGCGATCTCGGTGTCGACCACGCGCACCTCGACGCTCGACGCCAAGTTCGACAGCTGGAACCCGCGCGTCTCGCTGTCGTACAAGCCGCAGGAAGACACCACGCTGTACGCAAGCGCTGCCCGTGGTTTCCGCTCCGGCCAGCTGCAGCCGATCTCGTCGATACTCCTGGCCGAAGCCAATGGCATCGAGCTGCCGTCGACGATCAGTCCGGACTCGATCACCACGTATGAAGTGGGCGCGAAGTCGCTGTTCCTCGACGGCAGCCTGCTGGTGGAAGGTGCCGTGTTCTACAGCGACTGGAAGGACGTCGCGGTGCGCGTACCCATCACCTCCACGATCAACGGCCTGACCAACTCCAAGGGCACCGAGAACAAGGGCGTGGAAGTGAACGTCGTCTACACGCCGACGGCGTCGCTGATGTTGCAGGTGGGCGGTTCGATCATCGATGCCACCTACGTGGCCGACGTGCCCGGTACGCCGTTGAACAAGGGCACCGATGTCTACAACGTGCCGCGCAACAGCTTCACCGCATCGGCGGCCTACAGTTGGGACGTCGCTGCCGACCTGCGCGGCGTGGTGCGCTCGGGGGTCGTGTACGACTCGGCGCGCGAGACGGCACTCACCGCCGGTTCGCCCGGCGATGAGATCACGATGCTCGACGCACGCATCGGTCTGGAATCCGACAATGGATGGTCGGCGTTCCTGTATGGCGAGAACCTGACCAACGAGGACGGCGCACTGAATGCACGCACCACGCTGGGCGTGGCCAACCGCCTGCGTCCGCGCACCTACGGTGTGGTCTTCCGCTACAGCTTCTAACCCGACCGACCTGCCGGCAGCCACGACGGTGGCTGCCGGCCCTTCAACAGGACAGAATCCATGCACCTCGAAATCAGGACGCCGCGCTTGCATGCGCTGGCGCTGGTCGCGCTGGCGGCGGCATCCCCCGCGATGTCGCAGACGCCGGACGATCCCCAATGGCTGGAGCCGCCGCACGACGAGCGGGCGCTGGAGTGGGCGCGCGCCAAGACGGCTGCGTCCCAAGCGGCGCTACGTCGCCTGCCGGCCTATGCGACGGTCAAGGCAGAACTGGCCACGGCGCTGGCCACCGGCGCGGCCGAGCCCGACATCACCCTGCTGGGGCCGCGCGCCGTGCGCTTCCTGCGCGATGCCGAGCATCCCTACGGCCTGCTGCAACTCGCCACGCGGGACAATGAAGGTCTGCCGGGACCGTGGCGCACGGTGCTGGATGTGGGTCAGCTGCGCAAGACCGAAGGCGCGCCGCTGGAACTGCAGGCCTACGACCTGTCGAGCGCCTGCCTGTCTCCGGCATTCAGCCGATGCCTGCTGCGTCTGTCGCCGGCCGGGGGCGACGAAGTCGAGATCCGCGAGTTCGACCTCGACAAGGCCGCGTTCGTCGAAGGAGGCTTCAGGACGCCGAAGGCGCGTGCCTTCGCCGAATGGATGGGTCCCGACCAGATCATCGTCGAGCACACGGCCCAGGGCGCCGCCAGGACCTTGGCCGGCTGGCCGGCATCCGTGCGCCTGTGGAAGCGGGGCGAGCCGCTCGCGAATGCACGCGAGGTTTACGCCGCCGAACCTTCCGACGCCATCGTGCAGCTGTTCGCGGTGGGCGAAGGCGCACAACGGCGCGGCGTCATCGTGCGTGCGATCAACTACTCCACCTTCGAGATCTTCGCGGTAACCGCGGAGGGGCGTCTGGAGAAGGCCGCGCTGCCGCGTTCGCTCAAGCCGATGGCCGTGCAGGCGCTGGTGGGCGACCAGGTCGTGGTCCAGCTGGGTACCGATGAGGTCGTCGAAGGCACCCGCTATCCCGCCGAAACCCTGCTTGCATGGAACAGCGACCCCGCCGTGCCGGCAGGCAGGAAGGTCACGCGCATCTATACGCCGTCCGAAGGCGACTACCTGGGCGGGCGCAGCGATATCGCCAGTGCACAGGGCAAGCTGGCGTTCGTGGTCAATCGCAGGCTGGTACCGCGCGTGCTGTTCGCCAGTCCGTCCGCCGACGGTTGGAACGTCGAGGAAGCGCTGGCCGGGCAGCCGGGCGACAACATCTCGGTGCGCGGCGGCGGCAGTTCCGACGACGACCTGATCGTCGCCACGAACGGCTTCGTCAGTCCGCGCCGGCAGGAAGTGTTCCGTCCTGGCCAGGCGCCGAAGTTGCTGGCGAAGGATCGCTCGTTGTTCGAAGAGGGGCGATACGTCACTGAGATCCGTACGGCGACATCCCGTGACGGCACCGACGTGGACTACTACCTGCTCCGGCCAAGGGCGCCTGCCGCCGGCACGCAGCCGCTCTTCATGACGGGCTACGGCGCCTTCGGCATCTCGTATCGTCCGGGCTACTTCGACTACACCGTGGGCGGACCGGCCTTCAAGCTGTGGCTGGACCGTGGCGGCTCGCTGGCGATCCCTGCGATCCGGGGCGGTGGCGAACGCGGCGAAGCCTGGCACCAGGCGGCGATCCGCAAGGACCGCCAGCGCTCTTACGACGACTTCATCGCCGTGGCCGAGCAGCTCGTGTCGACCGGCTATACCACCCCGAAGCAGATCGGCGTGTTCGGCATGTCGAACGGCGGCCTGCTGTCGGCCACGCTCGGCACGCAGCGGCCGGACCTGTTCGGCGCAGTGGTCAGCGACGTGCCGTTGACCGACCTCATCCGCATGCGCCACATGGGCATGGGGGCGGCCTGGATCAACGAGTACGGCAATCCCGACAAGCCTGACGAGGCCGCGGCGATGCTCGCCTATTCGCCGATGCAGAACGTCCGCAAGGGCGCGACGTATCCGCCGTTCCTGGTGACCATCTCAACCGAAGACAACCGGGTCGGCCCGGGCCACGCACGCAAGCTCGCCGCCCGCCTGTACGACGTGGGCGCGCCCGTCCACTTCCTCGAGGACGAGGAAGGCGGGCACGGCGTGAGCGATGCGTTCCGCAATCCCGAACTCATGGCGCTGCGCATGACCTTCCTGATCGATGCGCTGATCCCGAAGGACGCATCACCACGTTGAGCCTGCAGAAATCCTGAGTGGAAAAGCGGAAACCGGGGCTCGACACGTGAAGTCGGGCCCCGGTATTTTGGAGCCCGCGTTACTGCGGACAGCGGGCAAACCTGACGTCCGCTTCCGACCCTGGATTCAACCGATCAGCGCGCAGGTATGTCGATATCCCGCTGCCGGCGCTTCGTGGCCGAGCGTCCTGCGTGGCGGTTCACCAGAGGTGGCTTGGCTTCCTCATGGCCGTACTGGTCGAGGGGATTGGCATGCTTATCGCGGGTGTGGATGCGTGGCAGCTATCGACCTTGGATTCAACCGATCGACGCAACAGTTTTCCGATATCGCTCTGCCGGTGTTTCGTAGCCCAGCGTCTTGCGTGGCCGTTCGTTGAGCTGGTGTGCCACGGCATCCAGCTTGGCCTGCGAGACGTCTGCCAGGCTGATGCCCTTCGGGAAGTACTGACGCAGTAGAAAAAGGCCTCGGTCTGGATTACGTCCTTACAATTCGTTCAAGCCGAGCCCGCTTCGCGGATCGGCATAACTCAGGCGTTAGCCCCCGCAGGAAGTTTGCATGGATGACCCGGCAACAATTGCACAGCTAGTGGCATTCAGTTCTGCCTGCTAGGCCGGTATCTCTGGTGTTGGGGCATGGAAACGCCAGTTCATTGGTAAGCGCAAGATTGAGCTCGCCGAGCAGGCTCTCGCGCAGTTCTTTGAAGTTCGAGATGGGAGCGGAACTCTGCTTCCAGCCGGATCGAGTTAACGAGCATGCTTCAGTTGCTCAGTGCTCGAACTGCGGACAAGGCAATTGCCACTAAGCACGATCTTGGTGATCGGCAATTTCGGCGCCTTCATGCGCGCCAGCAAGCAGCTGAAGGCCTGGCGGCCGATTTCCTCAGCGGGCTGTTCGATGACGGTAATGCCTGGCTCCGTCAGATGGGCGCGCTTACCGTCCGAGTCACGGGTAGCCATGTGCTCGAGGCCGACTTCAGTGCGCACGATGGGCGGGCAATGGATCGCGTCGGACATCGTGCCCCCGCCACCGCGGGCACGACGTCGCTGCAATGGGCGCAGGGGGCCTGGGCCGCGTCTGCCCATCTCCGGCACTTTTCGGGGTACGCGATCCATGACACTGCCGCCCCGTGTCCAACCGGAAACGTGGCGGCGAGGCATTGCCGCAATCCGTCAATCACGACGGTTGCGATCGGAGCTAGTTACGCCAGTCCATCAGGTTGGCGTGCATCGGCATTTGTCAACAACCTCACCGATCATCAGCCCGTGGACTACGACACGGCGCGATCGGGCTACAACCCGTCCTTGGATGAGCCGATCGGTCGCAGTTATCTTCTCCGGCTGGACTATCCGTTCTGATGTGAAGCCGGGCGAGCGTGAGCATCCCTGCCCACGACCTGGATCGCCGGAAAAAAAGGGCCGTGGCGCACGCCTGACTGGCGCCACGGCCCCAAATCACCCATGCGGGCTTAGAAGCGTGTGGACCACCTCAGATTGACGCCGTGGTCACGCGCCTCATCGGCGAACTGGCCGCGATACCCCAGCTCCAGCAGGCTATTGGGCGTCGGCCGCGCCGTTACCCCCAGATCGATCAGTTTCGCGTCGTCGGCGACGGGTGCACCATGGACGGTGAACGTATCGCCATCAGACAGCGCCGCATCGACCCACGGCACCAGCTCGCCCCCCGTTCGGCGATAGCCGATGCCGCCGCGCAGGCTGAGCCACGTCTGCGCCTGCTGCGAACCACGGAGATTGACGTCGAAGCGCAGCCCGCCCGTGCTCAGGTCGGCGCGTACGTCACGAGTATGTCCTTCGAGGGCCGCCAAGCCGCCAGCCTCGACGAACCTGTCGGAGCTCACGCGAACTTGCGCGAACTGCACATAAGGCTCGATGCCTCCACGCTCGCCCCCGAAACGGTAGCCCGCCTCGACGAAGCCCTGGCGCGTTGTCGCGTCATAGCGGGCATGCAGCGTCTCCTCCAATCCCGGATAGGCGACGGGTCGACGCACGTCCAGTTCGTGGCTTCCGAGGAGCCACCCTGCACGCAGACCAAAGCCGCCATGCCCGTACCCCAGATAGACGCCGCCATAGGTGGTGTCGAGGTCGGTACGCGCGTGCTGACGCGCTGGCGCGACCAGATCCGCCTCCCCGATACCTCCCATGATGCCGAGCACGAGGCCGTTGTCGAAGACGCGATCGATACCGAGCAGGGTATTGTTGCCGTTGTACTCACTGCCAGCGGCATTCCCGTCGCTCCCGATCCGGCCTCCGCTGCGCTGCAGCTCGATCCATGCGCCAGAGCGCTTGTCGGGATCGCCCTGCGAGGACAGGACGTCATTCGCCGCACCTGCGCGTGCGAGGGCGGCAGCCCGGACATGGCGTCCGCTATCGATCAGCACGGATTGTGCCGTCGCGTGGACATCGCCACTGAGCAGATCCACTGCCGGCATGGCTTGTTCGGGAAACAATTGCACCAGCGTGCCCAGCAGTGCGTCACTGTCCGAGAGCGAGTCGACCCCCCCACCGGTTACCCGCTGGTTGTGGGTGGTGCCGAAGGACGCGAAGGATGCGCCACGTGCGACATCCAAGGTGACATCCGAGGCCGTATACAACAATGAGAGCTTGAGGAAGGGCGTGATCTGGGTGGTATCGAGGGCCTCGAACTGCCCACTCAGGCCCCCGGTAGCCGTCAGGAAGCGATAGTCCTGTCCCAGGGTGTAAACGCCTGGCCCGCGCTGCGCTACGACGGTGCCGCCCGCGAGGGTGGCCGTTCCTGTGACAGCGAGCTGATCGACCTGGTCGGGAGGGGTCATCTCCACCTCAAAGAACGAGCCAGCTTCCTGGACATAATTGCCATCCACCGTAAGTGTCCCGATCGAGCGGCCGGGCGCAACGGTGCCACCCGTAGCGATTGTGGTGTTGCCAACGGTACCGATGCCGCCCAGGCGACCCCCACGCCCGACAAGCGTCTGGCCGCCACGCTGGACGCCATCCATATAGGCTCGGGCCTCAAGGCCGTCCGTGCCCCCGATAAAGAGGTTGGTGCCGTTGAGCGAGCCTTCTGTCGTTATCGTCGCGATGCCGCTGTTGACACGCAAGGCGTTGCCTTCCAGTGATCCTGAGAGTGAAAGCGCGCCGCCTTCGATCACGCCGTCATGACCCTCTCCGTAGGCGTTCATACCCGTCAGTGACAGCAGGCCATCGTGCACGACAAAGCCGTCGAACGTATTGTCTCCGCTCAACATCAGGATGCCTTGGCCACGTTTGATCAGTGCGCCACGGTCTGTCTCGCGCCCGGTCATCACTAGCGCGTTAGTGATGTCGTTGGACCAGACGTCTTCGGTCCCTTCTGGCAGCGTCACATCAAAATCGCCAAGAAACGCGCCCGGACCTTGAAGAGCGGCTTCCAGATTGACCCGCCCCCAGCCATAGACGGAATCGGTGCCCGCTTGGCCGAGATCCGTCGCGGTGGTCAGCAACGTGTCCCGAACCTGGGGAGCGGTCATATAGCCAAAGCGCTCAGCGACCAATGCCAACGCGCCGGTCACGTGGGGGGCAGCCATCGAGGTGCCGGTCTTCAAGCCGTAGCCGCCCGTGGTGGATCCCATGCCCGCGATCGCCTCGAGAAACGCGGACTGGAATGCCGTCACCAATCCATCGCTATCGCGGTAGATCGGAAAAAGATTGCCCTGCAAAGCCAAGGCGTCGCTCACTTGGTCGATGAGAAAGAAAGGATCATCCCGGTAAAGCCTTAGGAGGTCCTGCGTGTCGCTGGCGTAGGGAGACATGTCGAAATGATGCAGACTGCCTGCAACGTGCGAAATGCGCCTGAGTACGTCATCGACCAAGGCGGCTACGGTCTCTGCATCCGCCTCCTGCATATCAATCAAGCGCTCATGCAACCCGGACACGCCGTTGCGCAGGCTTCTTACATAGGCCTCAACCGCTATGATCTCAGCGAGGATCTCTCTTTGCGTCGGCGGATCCTGAGCATTCATGGCTTCGATCCGCACAGCTTCGTAGGTATCGGAGAGATGTCGATCGATCACGGTCGAATTGATATCGGTACCTGGCGCGGAAATGCACCAATAGCGCGTCGTCCCACAGTAATTCGAGCTGGCATCTGGTGCGCCTTGCGAAGTGAGGTTCACCACTGACAGCCAGTTGGATTCGATTTCAGGAAACAGCACCGGCGCCGACGCATACGCGCCCGCATGAGGACGGATACCCGTGAAGGTGGTGTTGCCTGCGGCAAATACGTGAACCATGCCGGCTTCAATGGATGCATCGATGCCCGCTTCCTCAATCCAGCCCTCGAGACCACGATATGTACGACGGACCTGCTCTTCAGAGGCGGTATGGGGAAGTGCGTTACTGCTGTATCCCCAGCTATGGTTTACGAATCGAACGCCATTCTCTGTGAATGCGGCGATAGCGGATGGAACGGCATCGAATTGCGTACCTCGAACCCCTGTGAATCCATCTTTCGCCAGGTAATGCGTCGCCGAGTAAAGCGATGCGCCGAAAGCAACGCCATGCATTCCGACGCCGTTCCGGTTGGCGACCATGGTTCCGGCGACGTGGGTGCCATGGTCCGAGTAACCGGAGTAGCCAATCAAGGGGCGCCCGTCAAATGCACCGACTTCTCGGGCGAAGGGATCTTCGGGGAGTTGGATGCCGCCCAACGTAGTGAGCAGGTGCAGCTTGTCGGCGCCAGCAAACTCCGGGTGGCGATCGTCGACACCACTGTCGAGAATGCCAAGGCGAACACCGGCTCCCGTCAGCCCCCGCGCATAGGCATACTCGGCATTCATTTCGTCCAAGCCCCAATCGGCCAGAAATTCGGCATTTTCACGCCACGTGGTCGCTGCCGCTTCAAGGTCATCCGTTCTCGTCCCATCCGCGTTGAGGTAGGCGCCCGCCGACTCTGTGTTCGCCACGTGCACTTGCGAGGGGCTTGGCGTGACGGCAATTCTGCCTTCCGTGCTCTGCCAGACCTTGCGCGTAACAGCCGTCACCTCGCTGGGCAGGGGAGGCAGATCAACGCGCGAAGCGGGAGAAGCAAGACGCCGAGCAGTCGATGACCGGAATGCCGATTCGACTGCAGCGGCCACGTCTTCGACCCGCGATGAACTCGCGTCGGTGGCGGCAGCGGACGTGGCAGCAACACATAAGGCCAAACCGATGGCCAGTGACAATGGCGCGCGCGCCGTGAATGGGGAACGGCTTGAAGAAGAACGAGAGCGGCGTGACGACATGGAATACCTCGCTGGCAGTGAATCGGAGACACGGTCGGTGTCCCAACGAGCCAGCGGTGTTTCCTCCCTACCGCTGAACGACGCGCCGGATCTGGATGCGCTCGTGGTAGGGAAGGGCTACTCCATAACGTTCTTGTCAGATCGCCAGTGAAAACAGTGTCCGTCGTGCCCGGGACATCCGGCCCTACCTGGCCATGACGCGGGGGCGTTGGTGTCCATCCTTTCGGGCTCGCCTTTCATGCGAGTAACTTTCCAAACAGTTCTTCATGGACGCCGGTCAACAACCTCTTATCTGGAGGAGTAGCAGCTACCGCTCCCAATCGCGTCCGTATCCGACCGTGTATTGGTGGCGATAATGTCGCTCAACCGCGAGCAGGTCGATGTGGCGTCGCAGGAGGCTTTGCGATGGGACGGGTACTCGCGGCCCAGGTTCGGAATAGATACCTAACCAAAGCTGCTGTTCGTCTATGTCCGCTTATGAATCCGCGACCCGAAGCTGGCATCGGAGCATAGAAAGCGCGGCTTCATCGAAATGCTATCGCCATGCCAACTGACGCGGCCGCCATCGCTGACAGTGTCATGGAGCGCATGTGTGGGGTTTGTAGGGGAGATCGCCCTTGCCCAGAAGCCAATAGTCGAACCAGGCCAGATCGCGGTCAACGTAATCCTTCAGTGTTTCTCCGTCTCCGATGCCATGCCCTTCCTCGGGGTGGAGGATCATCTCGACGGGCTTGCAGTGGGCATGAAGGTAGGTGAAGTACTCCAGTCCGGACACGAAGAACTGGCTCGGCATCGGCGGTTGGTCCCGGAGCCCGAAGCGCAGTAGCACCGGCGTGTTCACCTTCCTGGGATCCGACGTCGGGAAGGGTGCATCCAGCAGGTGATCTTTCACGAACCCGGCATGGAGCCAGTAATTGGTGAGCAGGTTCCCGCGGTAGGCGACGGCGCTGGATATCCGCGTATCGATGACCGGGTCGTGCGCAGACGCCGCCTTGAACATGTCGGTCTGGGTGACGGCGAACGCGGTCACCCAGCCGCCGTAGCTCGCGCCGGCGATGCCGAGGCGCTCGGGATCGGCATGGCCACGACGGACCATCTCCTGCACGCCGGCGATCAGGTCGTGGCGTGTCGGGTACTCCCATCCCTCCAGCAGCGCTTCCTGGTGAGCCTTCCCGTAACCTGGATCGCCACGCGGATTGACCATGAGCACCAGGTAGCCGCGCGACAGATAGAGCTCCGGCGCGATCTGGTGCGCGCCATCGAAATGCAGCGCATCGAACGTGTTGTGAAAGGCGACGCCCGGGCCGCCATGCACCAGCAATATCAGCGGGTAACGTTTGCCCTCGACGTAGTCCGCGGGCTTGAGCAGCCACCCTCCTATGTCGAAGCGGTCGTCGCCGCTCCGCCACTGCACGGTCTCTACGCTCGATACCGCGAATGCGCCGGTGACGGCGTCGCCGAAATGCGTAAGCCTGGAGGGCTGCGCGGCGGGATCGGCGAGATCGAGCAGATAGACGTCATTCGGCGTGTTGGCATCGCCACGGACCAGCGCCATCGTGCGACCATCGGAGCTGATGCTGAAGGCGGGAACGCTGGTGCCTGCTGGCGTGAGATCCCGCCAGCGCGCATGCCCTTGCTGCGAGGGACGGAATGCCTTGATGCGGTTGGATCCACGATCGAACCACTGGAAGTACAGCGTGCCTCCTGACGTGCTCGATCCCGCATCGGGCGCCCACACGAAAGGCGCCGAGCGGCCCACGTAGATGTCGAGCTCGCCCAGCGGTTTCGGGGCATGCGCACCGGCGCGGATTTCCGAAAGGATCAAGGGTTGGGCTTCCCATGTCTGCCGGAACCGCGACGGCTCGGGGGAGCCGACGCTGCCTTTTGCAGGAACAAGGAATCGTCCTGACCCTGCCGTGAGCAGGGGCATGCGGGATGTCTCGATCTTGATCGATTCGCTATGGAGGCGCTGCGTCTTTCCATCGTACCGATGGATGACGCGGCCGTTCACGAACGCCATGCCGCCGAACGGATTGGGGGGCGTTGCGGTGATCCAGAGATCGCCGGAGGGTTGCCATTGCAGCGCGCCCGCCTCGTCGAGCAGCAACTCGCTGCGCATCAGTTCTTTCCGGCTGCCTTCCGCCAAGTCCAGGACGACGACACGTCGTTGCGCCGACCACGGGCGGGCGAGGGCGTCGTCATAGAGGGAAGAGCGCGTCGCCACGATCCGCTTGTCCTCCAGCGTCTTGGGGGTTGCCGCTTCCTTGTCCTCGCTGGCGGCCGGCACGGCAAGCGGGCTTTGCCCGCTGCAGACGACGACGATCCCGCGTGCGTCGGGCGCCCATATCGCGACGCCGGCCGTTTCGCCATCGGCACACGGCTGCACGCGCTGCGATCGCCAATCCCCCAGGTGCAGGACGGCGAGCGCATTGGTCTTCTCACGGGACACCCGGTAGAGCAGGTGCTTTCCGTCGGGCGACCACGCGGGCTGTTGCACCGACGCGGTGGGGTCATCGCCTTCGACGCGCCGTGGCGCTCCTCCGTTGCGGGGAACGATCCATAGCGAGCCGATGCGGGCGTGGTAAGCCTCCCGTTTCCGCCGCTCGGTCACCACGGCGACGCGTTCGGCATCCGGCGATATCTTCGCGTCGACCACCTGATCCAGGCGGAACAGGTCGTCATAGGCGAAGGCGCGCGGCGGCGCCGCTTGTGCCGGCATGGCTGCCATCGCGATCCATGGCGCGACCAAGAGCCAGCCCTGGATGGTCCGCATCGGAATCCGCATCGTTTCCCCTCGGTGTGTCTGTCCAGACACTAGGGCGCACGTCGGCGACGACACCCTACCGGCGCGATTCGGTGCATCAGCACCTTTGGGGTGCATCGAAAACCTGCTTCCTGCAGCGCGCGGGATGGAGGTAGGGTGTATCCGTGGTTGTGCGCCAGAGGGAGTTGAGCAGCGTCGCTGCGATTCT
The DNA here is from genome assembly GCF_058793715.1 of Pseudoxanthomonas sp. GW835-FHT14C01. NCBI lineage: Bacteria > Pseudomonadati > Pseudomonadota > Gammaproteobacteria > Lysobacterales > Lysobacteraceae > Pseudoxanthomonas > Pseudoxanthomonas sp. GW835-FHT14C01. Next base: position 291,894 of record NZ_JBXAGB010000004.1, on the reverse strand, counting down.
GGGGAAAGACACGACATGTATGTGAAACGAATCATCGATGGCCGTCGAACGCTGCTCGCCCTCGCGATCGGCTGTTGCATGCAGGCGGCGCTCGCGCAGAGCCTGGACACACAGCGGCAGTACGACCTGCCTGCCGGTCGTCTGGTGGATGCGCTGAACGTACTCAGCGAACAGAGCGGCCTGCAGATCGTCTACGACGACAAGATCCTGTCGAACAAGCAGGCCGATTCCGTGCGCGGCGTCATGACGGCCGAGCAGGCTTTGCGCAGCCTGCTGCGTTCGCGCGGCCTGCTGTTCGAACTGGTGAGTGAGCGCACGGTGCGTATCCGACCGGCCAGTCCCGGACCGAGCAAGACGCGGCCTGCTGAAGCGGCGCCGCCATCGCCCGAGCAGCCGGTCACCATGGCGGAGGTGCTGGTCCAGGGCAGCCGCTCCTTGAATGCCGACATCCAGCGCAGCGTCGACGATCCGCAGCCTTACGTGGTCTTCGACCGATCGGAGATCGAGCGTGCCGGCGCGATCAACCTCAACGATTTCCTGCTCAAGCGACTCAGTGCCAATACCTATGCCACCACGGCCAGCCAGTCGGGCGAGATCATGGGCGACCGCAGCGGCATCAACCTGCGCGGGCTGGGCGAGGGACAAACCCTGGTCCTGGTGGATGGCCGCCGGCTATCTGGCGTCAGCAGCGGATTCAGTACCGGCCAGCCGAATCTCAACGGCATCCCGTTGGCGGCGGTGGAGCGCATCGAAGTGCTGCCGACCACGGCGTCGGCGATCTATGGTGGCTCGGCCACTGGCGGCGTGATCAACGTGGTATTGCGGCGTGGCTACGAGGGGGGCGAGGTCGCGATCAGCCACGACAATAGTTTCGATACCGACTCCTCGATTAACCGCGTCGATCTGAGCTATGGGTTCTCGCTGGCGGGAGGACGCACAAGCGTGATGTTGGGTGGCAGCTTTTCGGAGGCGAATTCACTACGCAACCGCGATCGCGATTTCTATACGCGCGGCATGGAACACATCCTGGCGAACAACCCGGACTTCATCGGCGTATCCGGCATGCGTCCCGGCGCTACGCCGAACTTGCGCAGTACCAATGGCCAGGATCTGGTGCTGGACGATGGTACGCCGCTGGGGGCCACCTTCACCCATCTTCCCGCTGGATACTTGGGTCCGTCCTCTGACGGCGGTGCGGCACTCGTTGCGAACGCGGGCCGGATCAACACGGCGCCCAGTGCCGCGGGTGGCATCACGGGTGGCGCCGGTGAATACGGTGCCGCGCCTCGCAACCAAAGTCTCTCGGCATCGATACGCCACAGCTTCAACGATCGTCTCGATGGCTTCCTGGACCTGTCCTACAACGAGACGAAGTCGCGCAGTACCGGTGGCACGAACGGGTACATCACGCTGGCGGCGAATGACGCACGCAACCCGTTCCTGCAACCGATCCAGATCATCGTGCCGCTCGGCATGTTCAATGCGATCAATGAGCATGAGAACACCACCGATCGCGCGAGTGCCGGCCTGATCGCGCGGTTGGGTGGTGATTGGGCGGGCTCGGTGGATTACACCTGGTCGCGTTCCAGCGTCGGCTACCTGCTGCGCCCGGGCTACTTCAATACGCCTGGCCTGCTGGCCGCCGGTTATAACCCGCTGGTCGATCACGTCACGCTGGGGTCGTTTGATTTCACGCCTTACATGATGGGTGAATTCAATGGCATTGGCGTGCCGATCGAGATTCATAGCCGCAACCCGACGATGCGTGTCGGTGGTCCGCTGTGGACCCTGCCAGCGGGCGCCGTCACGGCCTCGTTCCTGCTGGAGCGGCAGATGACCGATTACAGCGGCGGGGCCCAACGCAACTATCCTGACACCGCGATGGAAGTGACGGCGCTGTTCCCGCCACGCTCGCAGGATGTGCGCAGCGCCTATGCCGAACTCCGTATGCCGCTGTTCGGTGAGCGCAATGGGCGCCCCGGGCTGCGTGGGCTGGAGTTGCAGCTCGCGGCCCGCTACGACGATTACCGCAGCACCAGCGGCAACTACGCCATCTGGTACCCGGGCACCTCTCCGCAGCGGCCCGACTTCGTCCTGGTCGACAATACCGCCTCGGAAACCACCGGCCTGTTCGGTCTGAAGTACGCGCCGTTCGCATCGCTCACCTTCCGTGCCAGCCATGGCACCGGCTTCGTGCCGCCGGACGTGACCCAGCTCGGCGCGCCAGGCACGCAGCAGGAGTATTACTCGCTAACGCCGGACCCGCGACGCGGCAACACCAGCGCGGCGGTACCGGCGATCTATGTCTCGGGCAGCAACCCGAACCTCGATCCAGAGCAGTCCAAGACCACCTCGTTCGGCGTGATCGTCACGCCCACCTCGGTGCCCAACCTGCGGGTGTCGCTGGACTACACCCGGCTGCGGAAGACCGACAACATCACCACGATCAGCGAAGCCCTGCTGCTCCAGTACGAGAACCTGTTCCCCGACCGCATCCAGCGGGGTCCCAACCTGCCGACGGATCAGCCGGGCTGGGCCGGGCCGATCACGTTCATCGATACCAGCCGGATCAACGCCGCCTCGGCGCGCATGGACAACCTCGACATGCAGTTGCAGTACGGCATCGACTTCGACTCCGGCGCGCATCTGCAGATCTGGGGCAACGGCACCTGGACGCTGAAGGCCGAACAGCAACTCTTGCCTGGACGGACGCCGACACAGCTCCGCGACATCAGCGCGTCCTATGGCCGTTCGATCCCGCTCAACTTCCGTGGGTTCTACGGCGTTGACTACGAACGCAATGGTTGGGGCCTCGGCTGGACCGTGCGCCACTACAGCTCTTATCTGGTCGCAAACCCGGCGTTGGCCAGCAGCGCGCCGATGCTTGCCGCACAGGGCAATGGTGGTCGCGTCCCGCGCCAGATGTTCCATGACCTGTCCTTGCGTTGGCGGCCGACCAGCCTGAGCGAGGGCGGGGGCTGGCGCGGCCTCCTCGGCAACCTCGAGATCAATGGTGGAATCCGCAATGTCTTCGACACCGAGCCCGAGGTCGACCTGTCGAGCGATTACACCCACTACAGCTATCTGGGCGATGCCAGGATGAGGAGCTACTACATCCAGCTCAGACACATGTTCTGATAGAGGTGCGCAGGTCTCAGGCCGGGCACGGGTTCGGCCTGACGTGCCGCATGCAGTTGCGGCAAACCACAGCCGAGTCACTGTCGTCCGTGACGAAGCCTGAGTGCTGCATCGCCGGCACGTCCATGCTCCCGCGCCTTTCGAATTGACAAGGTACCTTGCCTGCCGATCAAGCGCTGGCGGGACTGCGTTCCGGGCAGTGGGGGCGGCATCGCCGTTCATTGCATCCGAGCAGGTGAGGCGTGCCATTGGTCATGGTCGGGGAGCGCCCTCCAGATCCGACTTATCTGGAAATCCCCCTGCATGGAGACACCATGAAGCCTCTAGTTCTGATCCTGTGTGCTGCTGCGATGTTGTCTTCCCGCGCGCAGGCGAATGAAGCGCCCAAGCGGATCTTCACGCCCGAGCTGATGTTGCAGAACGAGGATCTCGGTGAGGTGCGCTTCACCGCCGATGGGCGTCACGCCATCTTCGAGAAGCACGCGCCGTATCGCGAGAAGCGCGGCTATGACCGCGAGCGCGACTGGGGGCGCAGTCTGTCGGTCCTGGTCGTCGCCGATCTTGCCAGCGGCAAAGTGCGCGAAATCCGCAATGCGCCCGAGGACCGCACCTGGTACCTGGGGAGTTCGCCACAGGGCACGCGCATCGCCTTCGGTTGGTTCGATGATGGCGTGCAGAAGATCGGCGTCTACGATCTTGAACGGGGCACGGAACGGCGGCTTGACGTGAGTAGCAGCACGCTGTCGTTCCCGGTGATGTGGACCTCGGAGTCGAGTTTCGTGCTGCTGTCGATGTCGCCGGATCTGCAGGATCGGATGATGGCTTTCGATGGCTACTCGCAACGGCGAGTGTCTGCGTTCTCACGCATGACCTGGGACGGTGAGACTTCAGTCAAGGCGGTGGGCAGTGGACGCTATCGCTCGAAACCCAATGAAACCGCGATCGATCTGGTGCGTGTTGATGCGCTCAGCGGTAAGTCAGAACGGATCGACCAGGGCACGATCGACTACAGCCCGACGCCGTCTCCCGTCGGTGGACGCATCGCCTACCTGCGCAAGACTGGCTCGGTCGACCTTGCCGGGGTCAAGGTCGGTGCCGTGTTCGGCCTGGAGGCCATCGAACAACTCACGGTCTACGACCCGGCGGCTGGCCGGCGGGTAATCGCGATGTGCGAGGGGTGCTCGGTCAACGCCGGCTCGATGCGCTGGTCGCCCGATGGAAACCAGTTGTTCTTCAGCACGCGCCGACTGGTCGGCGATACGTTCGAGTACGCGTACTCCATCCATGACATCGCCGCCGACCGTACCACCGCGATCGTGCTCGAAGACGTCGCGCTGACGCCGGAGGAGATGAATGCCCGCCCGTTCACTCCGGTGCTCTGGGTGGATGACGCGCATCTCGCTGTCCGGACCAAAAACACGGCGGCCGGCCAGTTCGATGACCAGGACTACCGTTGGCATCTGTTGACGCGAGAGGGTAAGCGGGTACGCGAACTCACCGCCGGCCTGCCACGCAAGGAGGACAAAGCGGCGTTCAGGTCACCGATCGCGGTGCGCGACGGCAGGCTGCTGTTCGTCAACAAGGGCGATCTGTGGGACGTGCCGTTGCAGGGTGCGGCGCGCAACCTCAGCGAGGCAGCGGGTATGCAGTTCGAGTCCTGGTGTGCGGGCTATGCGCCCTGGCGTGCGGTCAACCCCAGGTGTGACGCGCTGGGTGCCGACAATGTGTTGCCGGCCATTGACCGCAATGCTCTGGCGCAGGGAAAAATCGCGCTGCGGATCATGGTTGGCGAGGTGTTCAGCGGTGAGTTCGCCATGCTGGACCTGGCGACGGGCCAGGTCCAGCGCATCGCCAGACCTGACGCTGACAGTGTCGCACTCGAAGCCACGGCGCTGGGCAACGCGGCGCTGTTCCAGCGCAAGTCGAACGAAGGCGACCAGTTGCTGCTGGTGGCGTCTGGCAAGGCGGCGGTCGAGCTGCACGGCTTCAATCGCCACTTGGCGGGTGTTACCCAGGCCGATCCGGTGTTGCTGACCAGGCGTGAGGCGGGCGAGGACGAGGATCGCAATGACTGGCTGCTGCTGCCGCCGGGTCACGCGCCGGGAAAGCGCTACCCGCTACTGGTGTATTTCTATCCCGACACCCGTTACGGCAAGGAGCTCAAGCGCGACGATCTGCGCGAGATATCGTTCCTCAACAAGAATATCCCCGCTGCCCGCGGCTACGCGGTGCTGATGGCGAGCATGAAGATCTCCGACTACGGCAAGGCCGAAGGCAACCCGATGCGCGAGATGCATGAGCAACTCATCCGCGCGGCGGAGAATGCTGTGGCCCAAGGCTACGTGGATCCGACCCGCTGGGCGATCATGGGCCATTCCTATGGCGGCTATGGCACCAACAGCGTGATTACCCAGACTGACCGCTTCAAGGCGGCGATCTCGCTGGCAGGTCCATCCAACCTGACCAGCGGATACGGTTTCGGGATGAATGCCGACAAGGCCTATGCAGTTCCCGAGGGCCTGCATTTCGGCGCGTTGTGGTCGGAGAAGGGGCAGGGGCGGATGGGCACCACCCCTTGGGAAGATCCTGCCCGTTACGTCGCCAACAGTCCGGTGTTCTCATCCGGCCGGATCACGGTGCCGCTGATGTTGATCCATGGCGATCTCGACTTCGTCAATGTCAATGAGGCCGAACAGCTGTTCTCCGCGTTGCACCGCCAGGGCAAGGATGTCCAGCTCGTCCGTTACTGGGGTGAGGGACACATCATCGCCTCGCCAGGCAACATCGCCGACATGTGGGAGCGCATCTTCACGTTCCTCGAGCAGGCGCCCGGCATGTCCGGCAAGGATCCCGTGGCGGGCCACACCCCTGTCAGCGCGGCGCCTGCGTCTCCCTGACGCCTTCCCGACAGGCGGTCGCCATGGGAAGGTAGGGTGCGCCCTCCCCCTCACGCCTTATCCCCGGGGAGGAGCCGGAATCGGGGATCGACGGGCATGGCGGACGGACAGGTGAACCTGGAGATGTGCGCAGACGGCACGCGCGCCCGACCGGAGGACATCGAGCAGGACATGGAGGCATGGCTGAAACAACTTCGGCCGGCCCTCACGGCTTTCCTGCGCCGGAAGCTGCAGGATCCCGTCGATCTGCACGATGCGCTGCAGGAAACCAGCCTGCGCGCATGGTCGTACGCGGCGCGGTGCGAAGTGCGTGCGCCGGTCTCGATCTGCTTCCGCATCGCTGAGAACGTGGCCATCGATTTCGCGCGGGCGAACCGCCGTTCGCCGCCGGCAGGCCCGCAGGAGGACGTGGAGCTGTTGGCGACCGAGGAGCCCGGCCCGGAGCGTTCCGCGACCGCGACGCAGACGCTGGAACTGGTCAAGCGAGTGATCGGTGGCCTGCCGCCGGGCTGCCGGCACGTGTTCCTGCTCAGCCGCAGCAGCGGCCTGAGCAACCCGGAAATCGCACGGCGCTGCGGCGTGTCGATCAAGCTGGTGGAGAAGCAGATAAGCCGTGCGTTGCGAGAACTGCGGCAGCAGTCGAAGGAATGGGAGGGAGAGTCACCATGATAGGGACAGGTATCGGCGAGCGACAGCGGATCCAGATCGATTCGCAGGCCCGCGAGTGGCAGCTGAAGCTCCAGCGTGGCGACATGCAGGCGGACGAACTGGAGCAGTTCGGCCAATGGATGGCGATCCCCGCTCACTCGCACGCATACGCCGACTGCGAGTGGAGTAGCGCCTGCGTCAGGGCGCTGGACGACCGGCCCGATGCCCAGTGGGCCAGCTGGAAGGATGACGCGATGGAGCGTGCGACGTCCGGCGCACCCAAGGTGGAGCCGCTGGCGAACTGGAGTGATCTGGTCTTCGCCACGACGCCTCGGGATCGCCGCGGTACCACGGAGGGTTATCTCAAGCCGATCGTCGCCGCCGCGGCATGCCTTGCCCTGATGAGTTTCGGGCTCGCATGGCACCGTCCCGCGGTGACCGATGCGATCCACTACCAGGCCGGCGATGCCACGCGCGAAGTCCTGCTTCCGGACGGCACGCGCCTGACCCTGGATGCGGGCACCGGCGTCGACTACGTGCGGCGCGGCGACACGCGTCGCCTGCTGCTGCCCACCGGGCGCGTCTATCTCAACGTCGCCAAGGACCCGGATCATGCGCGCTTCATCGTCCAGAGTGGCAACGTCGAGACAGTGGTGCTGGGCACGCGCTTCCAGGTGAGCCAGGTGGCGGAGCGGACCGAGGTCGTGCTGGAAGAAGGGAAGGTGCGAATGCAGCGGCCGGGTACCTCCCGCTATGCCACGCTCGCACCCGGCGAACGCGGCTGGTGGGCGGAAGATGCCCAGGCGTTCCGCACGGCGGCGGCGACGCCGTCGTCGGCGATGGCATGGACGCGCGGCCGTCTGATGTTCGAGAACACGTTGCTGGCAGATGCCATCAACGAGGTCAATCGTTATTCCCCGCGACTGAAGATCGAAATGGCCGATCCCCGCGCGGCCCGCCTGACGGTCAGCGGCAGTTATGTAGCGGGTGATCCTGAACTGGTCGTGGCGGCCTGGGAGGCCACCCTGCCGGTCAAAGCGCACCACGAAGGCAACAGGATCCTGATCGGTCTCCGCTGACGAAACAGGCATCGATCGGCGGCGCAGCGCGTCGCCGACCAGCGCCAAAGACGCACCAGAGCGCGGGCACCCTACCGCCATCCATACAGATTCATCGTGTCTGCGCGGTGGCGCGAATCCGGTTGGAAATTTCTTTCGTTCGAGCGCGATTTTCCCCTGTCTTCAACTTGTCATCGCCAAGTGGAAGTGAGAAATTTGCGTTAACTCCGCCCCTGCCCGCGAGTTGCGAACAAGCTCCATGACGAACGGCCCCCACATTGCCGGTCAGGAACTTTTGCTCGATCCCCAGGATCCTGTGGATGGCGCCTGCATGGAGCCGGCGCAGAGTTTCGATACGTTCTTCACGGAGCATCGGCGTGCGCTTTCGGCATTCCTGCGCCGCCGCACGCCGACCGAAGATGACGTCCAGGAGATCGTGCAGGAAAGCTACATGCGCATCCTGCATTACGGCTACGACGACTCCAGGCCTGCCGTCGTCTGGAAGTCGCTGCTCTATCGGATCGCGGCGAACCTTGCGGTGAGCCGCCTGCGTTCCGATCTGTCCCGCAACGTGGCAGGACAACACTCGCTGGACGACGTGGAACTGGTGTCGGACGCGCCATCGCAGGAAAGGACGGTGCTGGCGCAGCAGGAGCTGGACCTGATCCGGGAGGTGATCGGCGGACTGTCGCCGAAGTGCCGGAAGGTCTTCCTGCTCAGTCGGACGCACGGCAAGACCTACCCCGAGATCGCCCAGATCTGCGGCATCTCGGTGAAAATGGTCGAAAAGTACATCTCGCAGGTGCTGGCCGCCCTGCGGGTCGCAGTAGGGGAGTGCGCCTGAGGGGCGTCTTACATGGACATGTCTACTCGTAATACAGCCAGGGAACAGGCCGAGGTGTGGTTCGCACGCCTGATGGCACCGGATTGTTCCGCCTTGGAGCGCGCCGACTTCGAAAAGTGGCGCACCGGCGCGCCGCAGCATGCGGAGGCGTTCGCGGCGACCGAATCGTTGTGGCAGAAGCTGGACGGTCTTGAGGACGATGAGGTCATCGGCGCCTACGCCCGCGAGGCGCTGGAACCGGTGAAGGATCCGATGGCCGATTGGACCGCCGCCGTGCAGCATCGGCGCGCCCGTCCGCCCGCCCGCACGCCGTCGCGGAAGCGGGCGTTTCCGTTTGCGATGGTGGCCAGTGTCGTCCTGTGTACGTTCGGCGTGGGTATGGCGATGCGTCTCTGGCCCGATCCGCAGCAGCTCTACGAAACCGGAGCACAACCGCAGACGGTCGTGCTGAAGGACGGTTCGCGCGTGCAGATGGATCTGGCCACGCAGGTAGAGGTCAAGCTGGGCAGCAGCAGGCGCGAACTGCGGTTGCTGCGTGGGCGCGCGATCTTCGAGGTGTCGCACGATGCCAGGCGCCCGTTCGTGGTCGATGCTGCGGGAGGGCGGATCACCGCGCTCGGCACGCGTTTCCAGGTGGACGAGCAGACGCGCGGCAATGTCCTGGTGACGCTGGTGGAAGGGTCGATCGCGCTGCAGAACGTCTCCCGGCGAGCGCCCGATACGGCGGCATTGCGTCTGGTGGCGGGCCAGCAGGCCCGGTATTCATCGACACGCGACGCGTGGATGCGGGAGACCGGCAATGTCATGTCGGCGATCGGATGGTCGGAAGGCTTCCATGTCTTCAGTGCCACGCCGCTCGCGGAGGCCGTGGAGGAAATCAACAAGTATTCCGCGGTGAAGATCCGCCTGGCCGATCCTTCGCTGGATCGATTGGTTCTGAGCGGAAACTTCAAGGTGGGCAACGCGCGAGACATTGCGGTCGCGCTGCCGGTCGTGCTCCCGGTGCAGGTCAGGAATGCGGAGCAGGAAATCGTCGTAGAAAAAAGGTAGGGGTCATCCCGGTTAGGGCGTCTCAGGTTGATGACAGTTCGATGGCAGCTCGCTTCGAACTCACCACAGCCACAAGGATTAACGCCAATGACGGGGATTTCGGGGTGCAACACAGCACTGCGCGTTTTCAAGCGCGTGTGTCTGGCTTCAATGATCACGCTGGCGATCGCCGGCAACGCACTCGCGCAGAGCGGATCCGAGCTGCGCGAATACGACATTCCGTCCGGGAGCCTGGTCGAGGCCGTGAACGGCATCAGCCAGAAGAGTGGCGTGCAGGTCGTCTACGACATCGAGTTGCTGCGGGGCAAGAACGTCGGCACGGTGAAGGGACAACTGTCGACGCGGCAGGCACTGGACAAGGCGCTGGCCGGGACCGGCCTGACCTACGAATTCCTGAATCCGAACACGGTAGTGCTCAAGAAAGGCACGCCGCCGCCCGCGACGCGCACGCGCACCGAACCCGCGCCTGCGAGAGAACCCGCCGGTAGCTCGCGATCGGCTGATCCGGCCACCAATCTGGACACGATGCGCGTCACCGGTTCGCGACTCAAGCGTAGCGAATTCGAAGGCGCATCGCCCGTGGTCCGTATCGATCGCGCGGAGATCGAGCGCACCGGCGTCTCCACCGTGCGCGAACTGATGAATGCGATTCCGCAGGCGGCGGTGGCCATGGACGAATCGGGCAACAACAGCTGGCTGGGTTCGGCCACCGTGCAGCTGCGCGGACTGAGCTACGGCTCGACGCTGATCCTGATCAACGGACGCCGCGTCAACGCTTCCGGTGCTCAGGCCTCGCGCAATTTCTTCGATCTCAATACGATCCCGCTGGAGGCGATCGAGCGCGTCGAGGTTCTCACCGACACGGCATCGGCGATCTATGGCGGCGATGCCATCGGCGGTGCCATCAATTTCATCCTGCGCAGCGACTACGACGGTGCGGTGGCAAGGACGCGCTACGGCACGTCCTACAAGGGCGATGCGACGGAAAAGTCGGCTTCGTTCCTGTTGGGTGGATCAGGGGACAGGTTCGAAGGCACGCTGGTGTTCGAATACTTCACCCGCGATGCCCTGCGCATGCTGGATCGCGATGCGACCTCGACCTGGGACTTCCGTGCGATGGGAGGCTCCGACGGACGTTCCGTCAACAGCTTTCCCGGCAATATCTTCGCGCTGCCCGGCACTGGAAACCTGCCGGGACTCAACAACACCTTCGCGGGCGTTCCCGCCGGCACCAACGGCATCGGCCTGACGCCTGCGGATTTCGCCGCCACCGACGGCGTCCTCAACTACTCCGACGTGTCCCCATGGGGCGTACTGGCGCCCAGCACCACACGGACCGGCGTCATGGGCAGTGGGCGTTACCATCTCGACAACGGCGTCACGTTCTACGGTGAACTGATGCACACCCGCATCAAGCAATTGATCGAAATAGGCGCGGATTCGGTCTATGGCGGCGACTTCGGCTTTGTGGTGGTCCCTGCGACCAATCCGTTCAATCCGTTCGGGGTGGATGTCGGGGTGAACTACCGATTCGTCGACCTGGGGCCGCGTCAGGACGACTCGACCACCAACTTCACCCGTCTGGTCGTCGGTGCGGAAGGGACGGTGGCCGGACTGGACTGGGACGTGAGCCTGCTGTCGGACAAGGACGAGAACACCACCATCGAACGGAACTTCATCGACATCGACCGGGTCCGCGACTATCTGAACATGACCGATCCCGCGGTCGCCCTGAACGTGTTCGCCAGCGTGCCGGGCAGCAACAGCCAGGCGACCCTGGACGCGATCCGCCTGAAGGACACGTATTCGCAGAGCACCGGCGCAACGATGCTGGAAGGTTCGCTGTCCGGCGGCTGGGACGTGTTCGGTACCCGCCTGTTGTACTCGTTCGGTGCGGCGGGCCGGCGCGAGTCGCTCACGTGGGATACGTCGACGACGCTGATCGATGAGCGCCGCGAGATCAATTCGGCCTACTTCGAAGCGTCGCTGCCGTTCACGCGCGAAGGAGGGAAGCGGCTGGAGTTCAACGTGGCCGGCCGCTACGACGATTACAACGACATGGGCTCCTCGTTCAATCCGCAGTTCGGCGCTGTCTGGAAGCCCGCGGACTGGTTGCTGCTGCGGGCATCGGCGGGCACGGCGTTCAAGGCGCCTTCGCTGTACGACATGCACGCGCCCTTGACGATCTATCCGTCCGCATTCCTGACCGATCCGTTGCGTAACGATGAGTCGGTGGAGATCGAGATGCGCTATGGCGGCAACCCGAACGTGAAGCCTGAAGAGGGCGAATCGATCACAGCGGGGTTCATCGTCGAACCGCAATCGATCCCCGGCCTCTCGTTCGGCGCCAGCCTGTTCCGCATGGAGCAGACCGATTTCATCACGCGCTTCTACGACTACGACGTGATTCTTTCCAATCCGGATCTGTTCGGCGATCTCATCCATCGCGCCGCCCCGACCGCCGCGGATACGGCCGCAGGGCTTCCCGGCCGTTTGCTCCGCCTGGATCTGACCACGCTCAACTTCGGCCAGGTGAAGGTGGAAGGTATCGACTTCGAGGCGGCGTACGCCTTCGAGACCCAGGGCTGGGGCAACTTCATCTGGACCCTGAAGGGCAGCTACGTGGACAGCTATGAGGTCCTGCTCAGTCCCGGCGCGTCGCCGACCGAAGAGGTCGGCCATGCGAACCGTGCCGGGTATCCGGTGAAGCTCAAGGGCAATACCGGCCTGCAGTGGGTTAAGGATGGGTGGAGCGCCAGCGTGTTGGCGCGGTACCTGCACGGCTACCTGGACTACGACGCCATCCGGCACATGCCATCGCAATGGTGGTACGACGTGCAGGCGGGCTACGACTTCGGCAGGGCCGGTGGCAGTCTCGATGGCTTGAGCATCAGTGTCGGTGCGATCAATGCATCGAACAACCAGGGAAAGTTCTCCAACAACTTCTCCGGATACGATTTCCAGCAAGCGGATGTGCGCGGTCGCTATTTCTACGCGAGCGTGAAGTACAAGTTCTGACGTCCTGTCCGCCGCGCGGTTCAAGCGCGGGCAGACGATCCCAACGACCTGAGGCTTCCCTGCTTTCATCGGCGGGCCGCCATCGGCTTGACTGAAACATGCGACTGCGAGGCAAGAATGTCTTGTTCGATACGTTCATTGGTGTTGTTCTCGTTGTTTGCACTGGCATCGCCGTTGGCGTCGGCCACGGCATCGCCGCCAGCATTGGCCGCCGAATCGGACGTGCTTGTTATCGCTCAGGCGCCGGGATTCTTCAGCCCGGTGCTGTCGGCGGATGGAAGGTGGTTGGCTTATCTGCGGCGCAGTACCACGCTCACGGAAAACGGTTATCGGTATGCCGCTGTCGTCCGGCGCTCGGACGGCAGCGGTGCCGAGCGCGTCCTTGAAGAAGGAAAGGTTGTCAGCAGTCCATTCGGAGGCGGCTTCCTGGCGTGGTCGCCGGTTCGAGAGGAACTCGCCTTCAGCGTCCCAGGGGGCGGGGAGACGTCGATCTACTCGCCCGCGACGCAGGCAAGCAGACGGTTGAAGTTGCCTGCGTCGGCGCGAAGAATCTTCGACGTCGGCACCCATGGCTTCAAATGGTCGCCAGATGGCAGACGCATTGCGTTCACCGCACCGGACCCGGAGGCGACGGCCCTCGCTGAAACAGCATCGGATCCGAACGTCGGCATGGAGCTGGATGAAACGTGGGATCCGGTGCGCGCAGCGGGCACGCAGAATGCGCTGGGTTCGGTCCCTTACCAGCCCGCGTTGCTGTGGGTGATGGATTTGCAGGACAGCAAGATGCAGCCCCTGACTAACAAGGCGCTGGATGTGATGGCGTATGCGTGGGCGCCGGACGGGCGTCGCCTGGTGTTCTCTGCGGGCAGCGACTTCGGCTGGACGCGCACGGGACTTGGCGCCGACCTTTACATCGCCGACAGTACAGATGGCAGCATCAGCGCATTACCGGCGCAGCGAGGCGGTGGCATGGATCCGGTCTGGTCGCCGGATGGAAAATGGATCGCGTTCACGTCGCAGAAAGCGTTCACGACGGACGCCACCCCCCGCAATCTGCGTCAGAACCGGAGTCTGTACCGGATAAGGGCCGACGGGAACGAGGCCGCTGTCGATTTGCTGGAGGACGCACGAAAGCGCCAGTTGCTGCCGGTGTACGTGCGTAATCTTGCATGGTCGGCCGACAGTCGCGATCTGTACTTCGAAGGCGGATCGGAATTGCGTTCGGGCGCCTTTCGCGTTCGAACGGAAGGTCCGTCGGTTTCCGCGGATACGCCGCGCGACGTGCTTGCCGAGTACGGCGCGTGCAGTCGCAACGGCAAGGGCATGACCGCCTGCGTGCGGCAGTCGCCCACCCGGGCGCCCGAGGTCGTGGTCCGCGACCGGTCGGGTGGCGACTGGCGCACGATCGAGCGCTGGGACGGAGACCGGATCTTCGATGGCTTGTCCAGCGAGATCGTGCAATGGCGCAGTGCAGACGATCAATGGGACGTGCACGGCATCCTGATCAAGCCGCCCGGCTTTGATGCGACGCGCAAGTATCCTTTGATGGTCTACGTGGAAGGCGGTCCGCAGATGGTGCATGCCGAATTCGGCATCACCACGCAGTATCCATTGCTGGCCTGGGCGCGACGCGGCTATCTGGTGCTGGCGCCGAACACACGCGGAAGATCGGGCTACGGTCCGGGGTTCGACGCCGCGATCGCCGACGAGAAGAGCCAGCACATCGGTCCGCATGGCGACATCGTTTCGGGCGTGGACGCGCTGGTGAAACAGGGCATCGTGGATCCGGAGCGTCTGGGGATCACCGGCTTCAGCTACGGTTTCGGACTCGGGTTGGAGACCATCGCGCAGACGCAGCGCTTCCGCGCCGCCTCGCTAGGCGACGGCGTGGTAGAGATGCTGAGCATCGCCTACAGCCAGGCGGCGATGCCGTGGTACCAAGACCTCCTGCGCGACCTGGCAGGCATCGATTCCATGACGACGTCCGGCGGTGTCCAAAGCCTGCTGCGCGAGTCCTCGCTCATGCGCATCCGCAATGTAAGGACGCCTGTGCTGGCCGAGTTCGGCGGCACCCACGGTATTGCCGCGACCCAAGGACGGATGCTGATGCACGCGTTGCGCCTTCAGGGCGTGCCCGTGGAGCTGATCGCGTATCCGCGTACAGGCCATGGCATCACCGAGCCCCTGCTGCGGATCGACAGCATGCGCAGGAATCTGGAGTGGTTCGACTACTGGGTGGAAGGCAAGGGAACGCCCCGCATGACCGAGCGCTATGGAGCAAAGCAATGATCTGCAGCATGAAGAGCAAAGTCGTAACAACCCGTTATCGCAACGGCGATTCGACCAGAGGGTTGACCTGCTTTCTCTGGATGGCGATGTCGGCGCTATGCGCGGTGATGTTCGCGTCGGATCTGCTGGCATCGAGCAACGCGAAAGCCGGCAGGCCGTTCCAGATAGACGACATCTTCGAGATCGAAAGCCTTGGCCGCTACTACGGAGGGCCGTACTCGTTCTCCAGCGAGGGCACACTCGCCTTCGCACGTGTGCGCCCGAAGCGCGAACTGGCCAATTACAAGTGGGAATACCTGTGGGGAAATGCCGGCAGCGATGTGTGGCTGCAGTCCGGCAACGCGGCTCCGATCAACCTGACGCGCGGTATCGAGGACGGGTCTGGCTGGTGGGCACCGGAATGGTCGCCAGACGGCCGTTACCTGGCGATGCTGTCCACGCGTGGCGGCAATGTGCGTGCCTGGGTATGGGATGCGCAGGCGCGTCGACTGAAGCTGCTCTCCGAACGGGGCGTGGACACCGCCAAGATCCACGCGCGGCCTTACACCTGGGTAGACGGCGGGCACCTGCTGTTGCCCGTGCTGGCCGACGGCGAGCAGCCGCTGGGGATGCGCATCGAACTGGCGACGCCCCAGATCGCCAGTCGCGAATGGCCGAAGGTCGTCGCCGGCAGGGAGATCACCGCCAGCGTACTGGACAGCGGCGTGCCTGCAGATCTCTCAACCCGGCCTCAAGGTCAGCTGCTGCTGGTCGACGTGGACGCCGGAACGTCCTCACGCGTGGTCGAGGGCAGCACCCTCAACCTGCAGGTGTCGCCGCGCCGCGATACGGTTGCGTTCGTGCGTACGATCGGCATGTATCGGCCCCGGCAAGGCGAGCCGCTTCCTCTCGCCGCGTCCGATACGTACGAACTTGGACTGGCCACGCTAGCCGGCGAGCGCATCCGCATCGACGGTCCCAACAGCCCCAATGTGCTTGGCGATTCGGTGCGCTGGTCGCCGGATGGCGCTCACCTGGTGTTTCTGGGCTATCCGGGCGCGGCCCGCAGCGGGTCGCCTTCGTTGTACTACGTGGACGTGCGCGCACGGACTTCGACGGTGCGCTCGCTGGGTGACCTGGACGCTTCCGCCATCGTGCGCGAGAACGAACAGATCGAATGGACCGATCAAGGCGCGCTGCTGCTGTATGCCGCACGTCGTGAAGGCAATCGTGCTCCGGACGTGACAGCGCGTCGCGACTGGTGGTTACTGGAGCGCCAGGGCGACCCGCGCAATCTGACCGCGTCGATGGCCAAAGCGCCGTCGGAGCTCTGGGTCGAGCCCGGGCATGGCAGTTTCGTCGGCCTGGCCGGTGGCGACCTGTGGCGCATCCGCGCCGATGCGCCTGCGCAGAACCTCACCAGTGGCTTTGCGCCGCCCATCGCATCGCTGCAGTGGCCTGTCTATGGCAACAACGGACAGGAACAATGGCCGCGCCAGAGCGCGACGTACCGCGTGCTGGTGCTGGAAGCGGGTGAAGGCGACGCAGCGAAACCTTTCGCCTTGGATCTGGTCAGCGGACGCATCGACGCGCTGAGGACGCCGGCGCCACGCGCCAAGCTCAAGGCCTTCGACCCCGACAGCGGCGATGCGCTGTTCCTGCGCAACGACAGTGAGGGATTCCACTTGTGGCGCAGCGTCGCCGGAAGTCCGCGCGTGGTGAAGCTGATCGACGCCAATGGCTTCCTCAATGCGATCACACCGGCCGACGCACAACGTTTCAGCTACACCAGCCTCAGTGGCCAGAAGCTGGACGCGTGGCTGCTGTTGCCGCCCGGTCGCCGCAAAGGCGAACGACTGCCACTGTTGACCTGGGTCTATGCCGGTTCGATGGCGCGCACCACGCCGCCTTCGATCGCCGATCTGGCCTCGGCCAGTTCCTTGAACATGCAGATCCCGGTTGCGCACGGATATGCGGTGCTGGTTCCCAGCATGCCGCTAGGCCCGGAAGGCGCGGCGGACGATCCGATGTTGCGCTTGCCCGAAGGCGTGCTGCCGGCGGTCGACAAAGTGGTGGAAATGGGCATTGCCGACCCCAAGCGGCTGTATCTGATGGGCCAGAGTTTTGGTGGCTACTCGACCTACGGGCTGGTCACGCAAACCGATCGCTTTGCCGCGGCTGTGTCGCTGGCAGGCCTCTCCAATCTGATCAGCCTCTATGGCCAGTTCGATGCTCGCCAACGCTATGGCGACTACCCGCAGGAAAACCTGTTCCAGATGGCGCTGAGTGAATCGGCGCAGATCCGCATGGGCGGTCCGCCATGGGAGGAACTGAACCGCTATCTGCGGAACAGCCCGATCTTCCAGGTGGATCGCGTCAACACGCCGTTGATGATCGTGCAGGGCGATATCGACTACGTCGCCATCCAGCAGGGCGAAGAGTTCTTCAACAGTCTCTATCGCCAGGGAAAGCGTGCGCGCTTCGTGCGCTACTGGGGCGAAGGCCATGTGCTGGAAAGCCCCGCCAACATCCGCGACATGTGGCAACGGATCTTCGCCTGGTTCGACGGCTTTCCGGAGGCAGGCACACAGACGCGCGCCTCGCCGGAGACGTGACCGGTTCGCGCGCGGCACGCGGCACGCTGCAGGTAGGGAGTTTCCGTTCCGCACCGCCCTTGACCATAGAACGGTGTGCGCAGCCGGCATGCACCACCACCCCCGCTGACATCGCATGAGGAAGGACATGGGCCTGAGAGAGAAGATCGGGGCGAGGAGCCTGTGCGTGATCACGGCATGCCTGCTCTTCGTTTGGTCGTCGCCGGCGACGCATGCTGCGCAGCGCGTGGGCGCCACGGTGCAGGATGCGATCGCCATGGTACGCATCCAGCATGGCGTCACGCCCGAGGACGATGTCGCGGCCATTTCGCCGGATGGGCAGCTGGCGGTGTTCGTGACCTGGCGTGGCGATCTTGCGCGCAATACCAACGTCTACGAGCTGAGGCTGATCGACCTGCGGAAACCCCTGGCGATACGTCCATCGCGCATCGCACTGACGCGTGAGTTCCCGGGCGAACGCCGCGACCAGCAGGCCTCGCCGATCAGACAGCTGCGCTTCGTCCGGGACGGCAAGGCGATCGCTTTCCTCGGCCTGGACAAGGCCGGCATCGCCCAGGCCTACCTGCTCGATCTCTCGAGCGGCACCGAAACCCAACTCACGCATCACGCCAGCGCCATCCGAACGTTCACCGTCGGTCCGGATGGCAAGCTGCTGGCATTCTCGGCGGTGGTGCTGCCGGAAGACGGCAGTGCGAAGCGTATCGAGGAGGACGGCGTTTTCCTGTGGGATACGGACGTCTTCCCGACTCCGTCCAAGTTCATGCTGATCTCCCCCGCCCTGTCCCGCCTGGATGGATGGAATGCGATCCGCCAGTACTTCCTTGTCGAGGGCGGGCAAAACCGTCTCATCTTCGATACCCGGCAGAGCCGGCCTGCACAGCCGCTTGATCTGAAGGACGAGAAGGTGGCCGCCGCGCCCACCCAGTCGCTGGTCGACGACAGCAGCTTGCCGTTCTCCGTGCTTCCGGCCTCGCCGGACGGCAAGCATCTTCTGTTGTATCCGTACCAGCTGACCGAACATCCGATGCATCCGGAGAAGTACGCCTACTACCGCGCGTCGCACATGAATGCGTACACGCATCGCACCGCTCCGCTGGTGGGCGTGGTCGACGTGGCGACCGGAAGGATCCAGCCGCTGCTGGATGCCCCCAGCCCACAATTCGAACGCTACGAAAGCGGGGCGCCGTTGTGGTCGCCCGACGGCAAGTCCGTGATCGTCTATACCCTGTCGCCGGAACGCCCGGCCGATCCACCCTCGTGGGTCGAAGTGGACGTGCGCACGCGCCGGGTATCGGCACTGGGGCTGGAGAAGGATGCAAGGCCGCTGGGCTGGACGGACGCAGGCCGGGCGCTGGTGCTGAGCCGCAAGGGCGAACAGTTCGGCAAGATCATGCGTGCGGGTGGTGGCGGTTGGGGCAAGGCTGTCTACCGCGATGCCGTCAAGGGTTTCAACCCGGACTGGTCCGTGGCGAGCAATGGCAACGTCGTGCTGGGCGTGCGGGATGGGTTGAGGGCGGCGCCGGAACTGGTCGCCTTCGATCCGGCAACGCAAACCAGTACACCGCTCACCGATCTCAACCCGCAGCTGGCGTCGGTCAGCATGGGCGAGATCGTGCCTTATCACTGGCAGGACACGCCGGACGCACCGGCGAACGGTTTCCTGGTCAAGCCCGTCGGCTACCAGCCGGGCAAGCGCTATCCGCTGGTGATCCTGCTCGACGATGGAACACTGCGGAAAGAAGGCGAGCCCTATCTGCTCGACGGTGCCTGGCAGCTCAGCGGGCACGCTACGCAGATGCTGGCGGCCCACGGCTTCATGGTGCTTTACACGCGTGAGCCTTCGATGCGCGACGTGGTCGAAACACCCGCCGAAGGCGAACGCATCCGCACGTACACCGAAGCCGCTGTGGCCAGGCTGGACCGCGATGGATTGATCGATCCTTCGCGCATTGGCATCGCCGGTTGGAGCCGTGCGGGCTACTACGTCTCGTACCTGCTGATCCATTCCTCGATCAGGTTCGCCGCCGCCAGCAATATCGATGGCGGTGCCTCCGAATACACCGACCGCATGCGTCCTTTCACCGACGAAGAGCTGAAGCGGGTGAGCGCGCCGGTCCTGTTCAACTCGCATGGCCTGTGGAGCCTGGTCTACCACGGTGCGATGGCCGATCGCCTGCTGGCGCTGGGGCGTCCCGCGGACATCCTGTACTTCCAGGGCGCATCGCATTCCACGACGCGGCCACAACACCGCTTGCGCTCGCTGGGTAGCAACATCGACTGGTGGCGCTTCTGGCTGATGGAGCAGGAGGATCCGGATCCTGCCAAGGCCATGCAGTACAGGCACTGGCGTGGATTGCGTGCGTTGCAGGCGGAGACGATTGACGGGGGTGGCAAGTGAACGCGTCGCACAAACGGAAAGCCTGCATGTCAATCGCCATCGGATACGTGTTGACGGTCTGCCTGCTGGCGGCGCCAGTATTCGCAGCGCCGGTGCGTGCCGATCCAGGCAAGGAATCGCCGGACGCGTTTCCCTACGAGCTCGCGTTCACCGCCAACGAGTTTCCGTACGAGGAGAGGCCGGTGGCCTCGCCCTCGGGCGATCGTGTGGCCTACGTCGTGATCACGCCACCAGCCACACAGCCGCAGGACGATCGTTTCCTGCCCAACGGCACGCCTACCACCGCCAACGGTGCGCGGCTGTATGTCGTATCGGCGGACGCGCGCTCGGCCAGTACCTCCGCCCCTGTCTGCGCCGGGAGGGGCAACCAGTGGTCGCCCTCTTGGTCGCCGGATGGCAAGCGGCTCGCGTTCTACTCCGATGCCGACGAGCGCGTGCACGTGTGGACGTACGAGCCGGCGAACGGCGCCTGCCAACGGGTGTCGGAGGCGGTGGTGCGCGGCAGCGTTTTCTCGGGGTCAGAACCGCGATGGTCGCCCGACGGCGCGGCGCTGTATCTTCCGTTGGATCCGGATCCTCCCGCGGCTTCGCCTGCGGCGACGGCGCAGGTCCGGGAGGCAACGTCCGGCATCGCGAAGACGGAGGCGATCGTCCATTTCGGCGGTGGAGAGGCGGACGAGCCGGTGAAGCAGACGACCCGGATGGGTTCGAGCGACGCCTTCATGATGCGCTACTACAGCGCGACGCTCGCGGCGATCCAACTGCGCGACGGTCAGGTGCGAGCGCTCGTCCCCGCCGGCGACGAGACGCGACCCAACCGGTTGGACGTATCGCCATCCGGGCGCTGGGTCAGCTATCTGTCGGTCATCTATCCAAAGGAAGAAATTTCTGCTGCGTACCTGACCGATCTGCAGGTGGTGGCGTCGGTCGGTGGCGCACCGCAGAAAATCGCGGCGGGGCTCACGTCGTCCGAGCATGGCGTCAACTACACGCGTGCCGACTATCGCTGGCATCCCGTCCAGGACCGGCTGTTCTATCTCAAGGATGGCGGGCTGTGGTCGTTGGATTTCACCGGCAATGCTCCCAGTGCGCCGCGGCGGATCGCAGAGGAGCTCGGCGAACTCGCACCCGCGGTTCTCTACTTCACGGCCGATGGGAACGATCTGCTGGTGGGCGTCGATCCCAAAGGGATCGGCCGCGATCGCGCACCTCAGGCGCTGGCGCTGATCCCGCTGTCCGGGGGGGGAGCGCCACGGCGTCTCCCGCTTCCAAGCGAAACGGAATGGCAGTTCCTCGATCTGGTGCGTGCCAACGAGAACGTTCTCTGGCAACCGGATGCGCGCCAGTTCGCCGTCCAGTTGCGCGAACGCAGCACCGGCGAGCAGGCGATCATGCGCATCGACATCTTGTCCGGTCGGCGCAGCACGCTCTCGAAAGGCATGCACAGGACCTACCGGTTCGTGTCGGGTGGCGACCATGCCAGGCTGCTGGGCATTTACGAAGACGTGGCGACGCCGCCCAACTTCTACCGCTTCTCTACCGGCGCCGTACGCGGCCAGAAGCTGACCACCATCGATCCACGCCTGGATGGGCGTCGCTACGGGTCGGCGGAAGTGATCGAAACACGCACGCCACAGCACGACGGGTCGCTGGCCACCGTACGCACGACCCTGTTGTTGCCACCCGGTGCGAAGAAGGGAGACAGGTTGCCGGGGATCGTGATGATCTACTCGGGCTCGGATCTCTCCACGCGTGCCAGCTACTTCGGCGGCGGCATGGGAAACACGGTGCCCAGCCAGGTGTTCACCAGCCGCGGCTACGCCGTCATCATGGCCAACATCGTGCTGGCGCCGGAAGGAACGCCCAGCCATCCGGCCGAGCAGATGACGGACGAAGTGCTGGCACAGGCGTATGCCGTGGCGGACGCCGGTTACGTGGACATCGACCGCCTCGCCGTGAGTGGCCAGTCGTACGGCGGCTACAGCACGGCGTCCATCGCCAGTCATACGAAACTGTTCCGGGCTGCGATCCCGGTGAACGGCACCTTCGACTTGGCCAGCTTCTACGCCGGCATGGACGACGGCGGCAGTAGCCATTGGATCCGCTGGGCAGAGAAGGGCCAGGGACGCATGGGCGAACCGCCCTGGGTCAACCCGCAGCGCTTCATGGACAACTCGCCGTTCTATCGCATCGACCGCATCCATACGCCCATGCTGATAGTCGCAGGCGAGAAGGACAGCACGGTCCCCTATGAAGAGTCCAAGAAGCTCTTCGTAGGACTGCGACGTCTGGACCGTCCCGCACAGTTGGCGATTTATGCCGGGCAGGGACACGTCATTGCGACCTGGGCCACGGAGAGTGCGGTCGATGTCAGCCGGCGCATGGTGGCGTTCCTCGACAAGCACCTGGGAGTAAGGCGGCACGACTGATCGCAACGACATTCCGGAGCGTGCCTACCGGGTAGGGTGCGCCGCCCGGATAGCGTCTATATCGATGTGCATCGCAACTCCTGGGAAGACCAGTGTCCATCAAGCGCGCGATCTTCCTTCTGTCCCTGGCCTTCGTCCTCGGCTGCACAAGATCGAGAGGCGATCAGGACGAAGGTGGCACGTTTCGAAAGCTGGTCCAGATGCCGGAGCTCTACTGGGAACGAGTCCGCGAGTGCAAGCTGAGGGAGTCGCGCAACGACGATACGGAATGCCGGGTCAGCCTTGAGGAAATCAAGGAGCGAAGGCGTGCAGAAGCCGACCGCTGAAAGTAGCGAATGGCAGAGCGCATTCGAAACCATGAACTTCGTACGGTGCGCAACGAGAGTACGCCACTGTGTCGATCGGCGGAAAGCTTGCGGCACGGGGCCTCCCGCTTGCCAAGGTCGGTGACTGCCTGGAACGGGTAGGGGATTGCATGATCGAGCCGTCCTTAGCAGTGAGACGGTGCTTTTTCTCTTCAGGGGATTGCAGTGACAATAATCAGCGGACTCACGTTCCATCTGGAAAACGGAACATCATTGCGGTCGCAGCTACGGTGGTTGCTGTTTCTCGTGGGCGTGGTGCTGGCTTCCAGTGCGCTGGCCAATCCCGCTTTCCGGCATCAGCTGGACAGCCGCGAAGCGTGGCTGGTGAATGCCGCGCCAGCGGTGGGTCTGGCAGTGGCCGCGGAAGCTGGCAAGAGCGCAGAAATCGAACGGCTCGTACGGCAGCTCGGTGGTCGCGTCGACTATGTGCATCGTCCCACGGACTTCGTCACCGCGGTATTACCCGTTGCGCAGGTGACACGGTTCCTTGCCGAGGCTCCGCTGGTGTCGTTTGCCGTGGAGAAGCGCGCCATCAGTGGCACCAATCCGCCTAATGGCTGGGAACCCAAGCCGGTCGCCGACACTGCCGTTTCGCCAGTGCGCAACGCTAGGCAGGATTGGCCGCGGCGCGAGGGCATGGCGCCGGTCGAACACCCTTATGACGTGCGCAAGGACATGGACGGCGAAGCGTTCGTAAAGCGTCATGCGGGCAATGACGGCCGTGGTGTGGTGGTCGCGCATGTCGAGTACTTTCCGGATTTCCTCTCACCCGAATTGCAGACTGCGTACGCGGCTGACGGCGCTGAAGTGCCGAAGTTCCGCGACGTCATCAACATCCCGGGCCTGGAACCCTCGCTGGATCCGGCGGCACCGCGGAAAGGCTGGTTCTGGAGCCACCGACTGAGTACGCCGGCGACCGCGCGCCAGGGCGCGATCACCGTCGACGGAACGCGGCACCGTGTGCCGGGAGCTGGCGACTACCGGATGGCACTGCTCGATCTGGAGAAGGAGACCGGCGCCCTGTGGGCCGCTTGGCCCGTGCTCGACAAGGCCTTCCACGGACGTCGGTATCCCGAGGGATTGAAACCCGAGGGCACGGGCGTCTACCTGCGTACGCGCGTGCTGTGGTCCCCGACCGACCGCATGCTGTGGATCGACACCGATCAGGACGGTGATTTCGATGACGAAACCGGTGTCCGCGAGTACGCAGGCTCGCAGCAGATCGGCGTGCTGGGACAGGACGATCCCGCCACCGGCCTGCGCGAAACGGTGGGTTACACCGTCCAGATCGATGGCGACTACGTCTCGGTCAACATGGGCTTCGGTTCGCACGTCACTGCCGTGGCGGGCGCGCTGGCCGCCAGCCTTGGGGACAAGGGCAGGATCCAGGGCGTCGCGCCCGGTGTGCAGTTGGTGGCGATCAACGCCAACGAGGATGTCAGCGGGTTTTCGCGCGCCATGATCGCCGCCTACGAGCATCCGGCCGTGGACATCGTGCTGATCGAGGGGCATAGCGCCATCACCACGCTGCATGAATTGGGCGTGGATGGTGGCTCGCTGATCGGCGTGGTGCTCCGCAGGCTGCAGGTCCTGCACGACAAGCCGACCCTGTTCACGGCTTTCAACACGCCGGGCATGTCCACCATTTCCGATGCGACGGTCCCGGACAATGTGCTGTCCATCGGCGCCTACCAGAGCGCGGACGCGGTCTATGCGAACTACGGCATCCACGTCCGATACCAGGACGACCTGCACTGGGTCGGCTCGGAAGGGCCGGCCGGCAATGGCGGGCTCAAGCCCGACTTCCTGTCGCCTGCGAATCCGACCAGCCTGGAGCCGGGCAACGTCGACCGCGACGACGGCGGAAAGCGCGCCGGTGTATTCCGGATGATCGGTTACGGCATCTGTGGCGGTACGTCCTGCGCGACGCCGGTAGCGACGGGCGCCGCAGCGCTTCTGGTCGGCGCCGCCAAGCGCGAAGGTCTTCCGGTCAGCGGTACTGCCCTCCATCGTGCACTTCGCGACAGTGCGCGACCGCTGCCGCGATTCCCGGTCTACAAGCAGGGACGCGGACTGGTGCAGATCGACGCGGCCTGGCAGCGACTGCAACAGATCGCACAGGAAACGCCGGAGACCATCCTCGTCTCCGCGCCGCTGAAGACCGTGATGAGCCCTTGGCAGCATCCGCAGGACACGGGCCAGGGCCTGTTCGAGCGCGAAGGCTGGCAACCGGGCCAGAAGGCCGCGCGTACCGTCGTGCTCACGCGTACCAGCGGCCCCGCGACCCCGGTGCGCTATCGCCTGCAATGGCGCGGCGATACTGCGGCGTTCCGCTCGGCCGCAGACGTGGTGTTGCCGTTGGACACGCCAGTGCCGGTAGACGTGCACGTGGACGCCCCGGAAGAGAAAGTCTACAGCGCACTGCTCGAACTGCGTCGCGATGGGCTGGCGGGGCCGGCGGCCGTCGTGCCGGCCACGATCGTGGTGCCGCATCGTTTCACCGCGCAGAACAAGTTCCAGGTGGAGCAGACGTTCGAACTCGACCGTCCCGGAAGGACCAATCTGTTCTACGACATACCAGAGGGCGTCGGTCTGCTGCGTTTCCAGATGACCGATGGACGCAAGGAGATGAGGTCCTTCATGCATGCGCCCAACAACTGGCAGGCGGCCTCGACGTTCATCGTCGAGGACGGCGGGCAGGACCTGGTGACGCCCATGCCCGGCAGCTGGCAGATGGCGTTGATGGACACAGGCGACCTGTTCGCGCAGGACTGGTCGGTGGTGCCCGGCACGGTGCTACCGCGCACGAAAGTCGGCATACGGACGTCGCTGTTGTCGGTGGATGCTCGCTTCACGGGACAGGAGGTCGTGCTGAGCAACCGGGGAGCCGCCTTCGATGGCCACCTGCGCAGCCAGGCGTTGGCCGCGCAGCGGAGCGAGACGATCGTGCTGTCCGCCGTAGGCGAGGCCGAGCGCACGCTGACCGTGGCCGAGGGCACCGAGCGCCTGTTGCTCGAACTGGCGCCACAGGCAGGAACCGATTCGGTCTGGATGAACCTGTACTCGTGCGATGCCGATACCTGCACGCGGCAGGGCGATACCGACATCACCGGCGGTCAGAAGCGCATCGTGGTGGACCAGCCGAAGGCCGGTACATGGAAGCTGGTGGTCACGCACCACAGTGGCGCGCCCGGGCAGGTCGTCCTGAAGGAGACCCGCTCGCACCCCGATTTCGGCATGCTCGCCAGCACGGATGCACCGCACAAGCGCGACGTCGGCGCCGAGTGGCGCGTGCCGGTCAACGTATGGCGAAGGAGCGCGGCTCCTGCCGGTTACGTCCCTGCGGTAATGCTGGATGTGCAGGTCGCGGGTTTTGGAAAGCAGCCACCTGCGTCGGTACTGGTAAAGGCCATCGCCCAGGACGCTTTTTCAGCAGCAGTGAACTAGCGCGAAGAGCATGCATCGGAGAGAAACCCTTGTTGCGATTCCCCGAGAAAACCTAGAAAGACATCGCCTCTCCAATCCCCTGTTGCCCTGGTCAAGCCAGGGCATTTTTTTGAGGTCATTCATGCAGGCGCGTGTACTCGTTCCGGCAGATTCGAAACGGTATCTGGATCTGAGGACCAAGGCCTCGATAGAAGAACCCGATGCGATGACGTTCGATGTGGAGCAGGAGCTTGGTCAAGCCAAAAAGGGGCGCCCGCTGCCTCTTCTCCAAGAGGGGCAGCCCCGGGTGCATTGGGGTGTCGAACATCGTGAGGGTCTTGTCGGGGTACTGGCGGCCTCGCGAAGGTTCAATGTCGTTCTCCGGAGCCACATCTGGTTGTGGGGAATCCATGTGCTCCCACGCTATCGGGGAACTACCGTGTCCCGTGAGCTCATGGAGGCCGCCATCCAGTGGAGTGACGGGGAGCCTTGGCAAGACAGACTCATGAGCGGATTTCCGGCGCACAGCGTGCGCGCGCGACGATTGCTAGAGCGATGGGGCTTCCAGCCGATCGATGACAAGGAGCGCGAGCAACGTATACCCGGCGTCCCCTTGGGGTATGTGGTGATGGAGCGCCCGCGTGCCAGCCGTACTGAGCGCTAGCCAAAGAAGAGACAGCGGGCGAAGACCGGAGTGGGATAGCAGGCTGCCGCCAAGAAGTTCCAAGCAATCTGCAAAAAAACAAGTCAGTGGACACATCGCTTGCATGGCGGTTCTTTGCGAGAAATCGTTCCAACGTGTCCGCTCGTGGCCGGTAGCGGACATCAGAGTCAAAAGGGCTGGAGTATGCTTCCCGCGCCTCCCAGCCCACCCAAGCATTTGGGTCAAGATCGCGCCAGATTCCCTTACGGAGCCGTCGCTTTCCGCGCCGGCCACTAGATTTATCACCCAGCGGACCTACAGATAGACTGACGATGCTCGCCTCATCGTCCTCAGTGATCAGTGCTTTCGGCTACTTTACGTAGCGGCGGTAATCTTCCTTGTTCTCGTGCCTTCAGGGCTGATGTGTGGCGCGCTCAAAGCCTAACAATTCATTCAAGCCGACGCCGCTTCGCGGCGCGGCTTAATTCAGGCGTTAGGGCTTTTTGGCCGGGGGAAGTAGTTTATCGATTCCTGGATTTTTGCCGACCTCATACCATCCGATCTTCGTACTCACAATCGTACCGCGCACTGGATTCGATGGCTTGGGCCGGGTCGTTCTCGCTGGCACGCATTCACTGGTTGCGGATGGACAGTACCAGCATCCGTTCGCGGTGCAGACATCAACTTCACCCTTATCGTTAACAGACCACGCACATTTTGGCCCGGCGTCTATGCACACGCCCACTGCGTTCCTGCCATCTACCGCCACTGCGGTACCGCAGAGGAGCCCACCCATCAAGAGTACTGTGGCAATCAATAGGGACTTCATAACACCCTCCTTTTTTTGTCGGCACCCCCCGTAACAAAGTCGACGGAGAGCCTCGACGAAGGGGGACACCGTCTGTCGGAAGACTGGTGTATGCGCCATTGCAGACCGACTTGCGCGACGCAGGACTAGCCCGGGCCGGCGACTACGGCATTAGTCAC
This sequence comes from Pseudoxanthomonas sp. GW835-FHT14C01, assembly GCF_058793715.1. NCBI lineage: Bacteria > Pseudomonadati > Pseudomonadota > Gammaproteobacteria > Lysobacterales > Lysobacteraceae > Pseudoxanthomonas > Pseudoxanthomonas sp. GW835-FHT14C01. Next base: position 264,110 of record NZ_JBXAGB010000004.1, on the reverse strand, counting down.
TTCGCGCGATCGGTCGTTGCTGCCGGCGGCTCCGTCGCCGTGGATCTCTTTGCTGGCACGTCGCAGCCACCCTTGGCTGGAGAAGGCGCCTTCGGTGTGCAGTAGCTTGCTTCTGCTCTTCCGGCCTTGTTGACCGAGGAAGGCTTCGCGGGTCGGCTTAATTCAGGTGTCACGTGCCATGACTCACTCGCCGCGAATGACGCGCCTGGTCGCAACTGCAATTGGGCTCGCACTGGCTCCTAGCCAACTGATGGCCTCTGATTTTTCGGGACTGATGTACGTCGCTTACGCCGTAACAGGGATCACTGCTCTTCTCATTGGCTTAGTCGCCTACTTCTTGACGAAGGACGTCCGAAGCATCGCAATCCGCGCGTCAGTTTGGGGGTTCTTCATTGCATTGGTCTGCACCCGACCCCTAAGCCTCCCTGAAGCCGCCTCCACGCCTCCCGGTAGCCCCATCGCGCCCAACAAAAAACCCGCCGTGAGGCGGGTTCTTTGTAACGCGTTGAATTTCAAAGAAATTCTGGTGGCTATGGGTGGACTCGAACCACCGACCCCAGCATTATGAGTTGCCGCTCGATGCGGCCAAGCGCCTGAAAACAATGAGGAAAATCAGTCATTTCCTAAGGCTAATGGCCGACTTGGGGGTGGGTAAGCCGGCCTGAAGCCGGCAGTCGTCTCACCGCCTGGTCTTCGCGCGCCTGAGGTGCGCGGACTACTTGACCAGTTCTTGCAGCCTAACGCCGAAGGCGTCTTCAACGAAAGCTACCGTTACGGGCTGGCGATCAAGCGAGGCACGAACAAGTTGAGTCGCGAAGAGGCCTGACTTCGACTTCCACTTTGCTTCGGATCTGGGAACTGATGCGATCCATTCGATTCGAAGGACATACTCGGAGTTCACCAGGCTGTCCGAGTTTTCTGCCATCTCAGGAGCCACGAGATCAAAGTCCCGCAGTAGCTTGCCCTCCAGTCGAAAATCGAGATAAGGCACGGCGCGCGCTAACACCTTTCCTACGCCGACATACCCCCTTCCCTTGAGGTAGGGAACAACAACATCACCCTCTGCCAGATCAAGAATTTGATCCCTCCATTGAGCGCCTTGACCCGCAGAGAGAAATCCAAGCCTACGGCAGTCGTCCCAATTCCTGTGAGGTCCCTCGCCAACGTTCACGTAGTAAACGCTGTTCTGAAAGTCGAACGCCGAAAGCTCTCGATGTAGCGTATTGCGAGGCCTGAAGAGCGATACGAAACGGCCGGCCGCCTTGTTCGTAAGACCCTTGCCAAGCTTCCAGATCAGGGTGGTTTCAATCAAGTGAGCTTCTTGCTCCGAAAGGCCAGCAGCCACCGTGCGAATTATTGGCGAAAGTCCCTCCGCCTCTATGGCGCGGATGCGCGCTACCTTCTCGGAGTCAGAGTCATCGGAGAGATGTGAGAAGCGTCTCGCACCCTTTCCTTTGCCGTAGTAAAACTCTTCGTAGTTGCGAGGGTCTATGTATACGTAAACATAGAAATTTCGATCTGACATGGAAATTCTCTCGGGCTGCCACGTTACTTTTCAGGTTCGGCACTTGGAGTCTCTCCGCTCAGTGGGGAGATCCTATAAGCTTCTCGCAGCTTAAAGACCTTCGCGGGCACATCTGAAGGTAACTCAATGCCCGGGTCAGGAACGAATCGAGATCCCAGAACCTCCTCGACAATCAAAGGTGCAAACTGCTCGTCTTCGACATCTATAAGAGATCCAAGACGGCAGCGAAGATCCAGCTCTATCGCAAGGCCGGCGCTCGCTTGGAAAGGAGCACGAAACATGGCGCTCCTAAACTGCGTTGAGAGCTCGGTAGGAAGTCCTGAAAGCACTGAAGGCAGCATCCTGCTCTCGAAGTCAAAGCTAACCATATGGGGAGTGCCGGCGTGCTCCACGTTCGCGCTGGCGGTAAAAGTGCTGTCATCGACGCGCGCAAAAAGGTTCAGACGGGACTCCAGCATGTAGATTTCGGCTGCGTCGCGCATACCGAGTCTGTGAAGAGCGAGTCCGAAGTCAGGAGCAAAGCATCTCAAGCTGGGTTGCAAGAGGTACTTCGGCAGCATGTGCTTCTCGAGCGTGCCCCACTCCTTCTCAAAATCCTCATATCGAACGATAGCGAGGGGCTCTCGTCTATAAATGTCATAGAAGGCAATATGCCTGCCATTGCAAAGTGCAAATTCCCGGCATCTGACATCGGGATGAATGGCATAGCTGTAGGCTTGCTGCACGTGTGCGTCCGCTTCAATATTCTCCGAAGGGGACTTCGCATCGATAACGAGGATGGGCTTGTCCTCGAAGTACAATGTGTAATCAGGGATTGTCTGTAAAGGCAAGTTCCGAGTGCCGACACGTATAAAGGGATGAGAGAGGGTCTTGCTTCGCGCAACTCGAGTCGTGCCGCTATGTGAGTACCCCAGCCTTAGCAGCATTGGCGCGATTACCAATTCTCTAACCGAATCTTCTTTGAAGTCGGGGTTTGAGAAGTCGGCCTGGGAAACATGAATTTGATTCATTGCGCGATCCGTGTCGATCAACTTCGCTATTTCGTGACGCGTCCTGCCATTCGGACTCGATAGGTCGGGGCTGCGAACAGGGCCGATCTAAGGAACAGCTGGAACAAGCTGGCTAAACTTTCTTGTCGAGCTCGACGGGCGTGAAGCTTCATCAAGCGCCTTCATGTGAACCTTAAGCGGAACCTGAGTGACTACGCCACTAAAGACGCAAGTTCCGGTGGGGAGTGTTGGAATGGATTCTTCCGTCACACGATCAACGTAAGACACTGCAGATGCAATCATCTTGAGGTCGGCTTGATTGATCAGCCTGTGTATGAAGTAGTTGTGAGCCTGCGAAGCAATAGTGGGCGATATATCGCTTGGACGCTGGCTTGACAGAGTCACGAAAACGCCAAACTTTCGACCTTCTTTTATGATTTCCTCGAACGTCTCAAGTCGATAGTCCTTCCATGTCTCGGCTTCACGGGAGGACTGCGTGGACAAAATGTTGTGGGCCTCATCAATTATCAATGACAGCGTCCTCCCGTTGCCATCAGACTTCTGCTCCTCATACAGTCGCTTAGCAAGAAGCAAAGGAATTGTCTTCTTCATTTCAATGTTGACGTCGTGAAGGTTGACAACCACAAAATTGCTCTCCCAAAAGTTCCCGCCGGCCGCGAAAGAGAACAACTTTTCTACTTCATCTTTCTTCGCTTTCAAGCGATTGATCAAAGGGGCGATGTGCTCGTTTTGAGCCCTATTAGTTAGTACATCTGAGATAAGCTGGAGGTAGAGTGCGGCTATCAAGTTGTCAAGTATGCTTGCGCCGAATGAGAATCTCTCTATCTGCCGATAAAGAGTTGTATCGGGGATGCGATTTGGGGTTGCACGGAAGTACACCGGTGAGTCCCTAAAGCGAAACTCACTTCCGTTATTGAACCATTCGAGATCGCCCGTTAGATCGACTGGATTGTTGTTTCCATCAACATCCGGAATGATCTGCTCAAAGTAGTCAATGAGGAGCGTGGCGCGCAATTTGTCGGCAAGCTGCAGCGTGTCCTTAACTTTGCTTTGCAGAACACCCTTGAAGTACGCGTCTGCATTGTGTGCCTCAGAAATCTGCTTGAAGAACCGAAGCGTCCTTCTGATGAAAGGCTTCTGAGTCTTCTCGGTTGCGTCAACCAAGATGGAAAGAACCTCGATGTCTACAAGTGCATCCTGTTCCATCGGGATCTTGTCTCCCGCATGGTTTCTTGTAGAGAGGTTGTAAACCCTCTTGTTCGGAGTTATGCAATCATCCGCCTTGTACTCGCCATTGAAGTCGAAGAGGACGAATCGAGAGCTTTCCCTAAAGCGCTGTAGATTTCGTTTAGAGAGTTCCGTCACGAGTCCTTGATACAGCGAGGCTAACGTGTTGGTTTTTCCACTTCCAGTGTTGCCGAAAATGGCTATGTGGCTATTGAAAAGCCCATCTATAGGGAACTCGATATCTATATCTTCTCCGAACAGAGTCGCAATGCTGATAGAAGGTGAGTTCTCTTGAACGAGATTGTGCATCAAGTGCACTTTCTGCTTAGTTAGCAGGTATGCCTCATTTCCGATGAGAGGAAGCTCTCGGGTTCCGCCGGAGAAGGAGCCCCGCTCATCAATGAAGCCTGATAGTCCAACCGTCAGGACTCTCTTGTTCCTATTCACGGGCTGACCCGCTTCTGACCAGGAGTCCAAGGTGTCCGATTGCACTCTCTCTCCCTCAACCCTTCCTATGATGCTGAGAAATCCTTTTCTGATCTCAAGGTAGCTGTTGACGGCAATGTTCGTAAGGATCTCACCATCCAAGAACATGTCAGAGAGATTCTTGTTGCGATCAACTTGAACGTAGATCTTTCGGCCATCAACAGCGCTGACTTCTCCCACTCTAAGCACAGCATCTCGAAGAAGTTCTTGCGAGCTCATGAACTTACTCCATATCCGAACTTAAGATGCGTCTCATAACATCGTTGAACTCATGGAACCGAAGCTCGTTCTCTTCTTCTGGGCAGACAACCTCCACATTGCTGTGTTGCTCGAACATCTTCAGGAATCGCGCGCCCGCCGCTGAGTTGAAAGCAAATATCATCAATCTTAGTGTCGGATTCTTCAGTGCGCGAACAGTGATATCTCGAATATGCTCGTCACCGAATGAGAAGCCGAATACGATCAGAAGAGTGTTCTCTCGGTCGAGTGAATTCGCGTAAATGCGAAGAAGATCGTAGTAGTTCCTGTCCAGAAGCGTCTCTCGGAACTTCGCCGCTTGCGGGAGCACGACGGCACTCTCAGTAATGAACTTCGCTCGGTCATCGTGGGTCGCATCCACCGTAAGCAGTGTCCTTTCCTCAACTCTTAGCTGAATGTCATCCTTGTTCTTCACCCAAGAAAGCGAACCATGCAGCTTAATGAGATTTATGCTTGGCACCTCAACTCGGTACTCATACAAGTTGCCAGTGCTATAGGTCGCTTTAAAGAAGTTTCTGGAGGAGTACTCCATGCGACTGCTGAGGGATGGCGGGCGACTGAAGCCGTCGTTGAGAACTGTGGAAGGGCAAGCGGCAGAGGCCGCTTCAACAAAAAGATCGTAGTTCGTTGAGAACACCGTGGCTTGGCGAGGCAGGATGTTTGTGCGGCGGGAGAAAAGTATTTCTTCCAGCGTTGTTAGCAGGGTCTCGTAGCACTTGAGCGTCGATGCGTTGTTGGCATTCTCTTCGCCAGCAATGAGTGCACTGGTTGGCTTATGGACCGTCTCAAGGAATGCGTACATTTTGGTGTACGCGTCTTCCACTTGATCAGATGAGATGAGCTCAGCAATCTCTGATTCGATCTGCCCGGCTGCAGGAATCGCGGGCAACGAAGCGCCTGATCCAATCAGGAGGTTGATGTGCCCTGATTGAAGAGAGCGAAGAAGTCGCTTGCGCAACTCATCGGTCATTCCATTTGCTGAGATTTTACGCGCCATATCCCTATCCCCTTCCGACCAGGCTGACATAGTCCCCGTCGCGGATACTAAAACCGGTGCGAGGATTTCGCCACTGAGCGCGAGGGAGGACGTGCTTATGCCTGTATGGAGTGGGGTGCCGGGTTACGCCACTTCGGATCAAGCGGGACCGAACGCCGTCGCAGGCTCTAAGACTTCCATACTCAAGGACGAGAGCTATCCGCGACCATCTCGAATTGCCGACCCTGGCATCAGTGATGCAAGGAGGATAGCGGCTTTGGGTCGGTGCATCCCTTACGGATCAAGCACTACCGTGCCACACAAAGACCCCTGCCCGTTGCGGATGACGTCCCTTAAGCCGGCACTGACACGTCTGGTCCGCACAAGTTCGTCACACCCCGAGGTCACTCACTTCGGAGGTGGGCCCCAAAGTGCACCAATCGCTCCCTGCCGCGCTCCTGCAATCACAGCACTACGGGCGCGTCAGGCGATACGGAACGCCCCAGGTGCGTACTGGCTGCGTCCAAACGTGCAGTGCATTCTCCACCTTCGCGCCTACACCATTTGGCAGCTCGGTTTGCGCTCAATGAATTAGACGGCATCCAGTTCCGATGCCGCGTCCTGCAAGTTGCGCCAGAAGTAGCTGAGTGAAGTTGTCACCATGTCCTGCTTTGCTTCGTGATCTGGCACATGGTCGGGAAGCCAGTTCAGCCCAGCAATATCGGCTGGTGCGCCATCCCGGTAGAACATCTTCCAGCCGTCAAATCGACGACCCGAGACCGGCCCCTCAAGCAGCTTGAGCAGGATCACATGGGACTTCGAGGACTGAATGCGCTGGTATGCGTCGGCAATGGCCCCGGGGGGACCCTCGATGTATTGGAAGAAGCAAGTCCCGTCGAAAACCAAAGCTCCTGATACAGCGTTCTGGCCGTTGAACGTCGTCGCGTCGGCAACGATGTCCCGAAGCTTGTCGCGCCCCAACTCGGTGGTGGCGCGGCTAACGTAAGCCACTGCGTGAAGCTGAGGACTGGTCATGGCAATCCTTAGGGCCCGCTGGATAGTCATCATGCCACGACTGGAAATGTGAACGTGACGCCAGCTGTCGCAGTTCTTGTGACTGACCTGCATACGATTCCGGCATGGACGACGCCCCCATGCAGTGGACCCACTTGGAACGCTACGACCAGCATTGGCTGAAGATCGATGGCCGGGAAGTTGCCCTGATTTCCAAGCGTGTCCCCGGTGACTGGCTGGTGCACGTCAACCGACACAGGGAATGGCAGCCGGGGATGCGTTGTAGCGGTGTTTCCCCTACGGTGCCCCACGGGAAAAAGATGGCCGAGCGATGGGCCCGGGTGAATTTGGTGCGCTTGAGGGCTGAAATCGCAGCCTTACCCCGGAGGGCTGGGCTGCCCACGCTCCCAGTGGGTGAACCGAGGATGTGGGTTCCGGAACCATCGGAGTCACCCAAGGAGCCCCGCAAGCCAAGGCGTCGAAAACGTCGCCGGTAGGATTCAGGACGTGACAGGCAATGCCGTTGGTGTAAGGCAAAACGTGACCTGGCACTTCATACAAGCAGGCGACACCTTGGTAGGCCGAGGACGACACGCACGGGTGCAACGCCGAACTATGGGCCGGGACGCCTTCCAGCATGGAGTTTCGTTGCGTTACTGATGGAGTTCCGCTGTCACGGGACTACCAACGCAGCGCCGGGGTACTTCATACCTAAAACGCAACAGGAAGCCCTCTGGAGTCGTCGCAGTTCTGGAGCGACACAACTTCATCAAAAATGCCCGAACGCTTCAGGGTGCTTCCGGGGCGGCTTTGGGAGGCACTCCGGAAGTCTCGGGACAATTCTGGTGGATGCTGCCGTCACTAACGTCTCGGAGATAGCAAACCTGCGTGCCCCGAAGGGGCGCGCAACGCATATCCCGAAGGTGGCAAGGGGCCGCAGGCCCCGATGACACCGAAGGGATATGCTGGTGCAACGACCTCAAGTGTCACGATCTCTATAGCTTCTAAAGAAGCTATTAATAACTACTAAAAAAAAGAATAGAGATCGTGACACCCCCGACCCTACGGCTTCGGCCTCCCGTCTTCATTTGAAGACACCTCGGATTCAACCTCAACGGCGTGTTCAGCACCTTCCGATCCGGCCACCTTCCGATCCAGCCTTTCGCGCTCGCGCTGCCTTTGCTTCCGCAGTGTCGCTGCATTGGTGGTGGCTGCTTTCACGGGGTCGGTGGATCCATATTCGGCGAGGATTATAGCGTCCACCTGTGCCTGCAATACCTGACACTCAACCCGTACCGGACATGTCGGGCAGTCTGTCGCTGTGGGCTCGTGCATACCGAAGCAACCCGGCTTCGGTCGCTGCGCTTCCGTTAGCGGAACGGACAACTCCCTCATCCGATGTGGGGTGTAATCCTGCAAGCGATCCACCGCCTCATCCCCGAATTGCTGCCGCGCTGCCTCCTCTGTGATGATTCGGCTGCTTTTCAACATCATGCTCAACTTGAAGAAATCGGGGAACATCTTTGCTTTCAGGCGCAGGTCCTCATGCGCGGCTCGCTGGATGGGATCACCCGTGTAGTAGTTCTCGACGAGAAACATGGGGTCGAGGCTTGCTGAGTCGTACTCGCGTAAGGCCGGGTTGCCGCCTTGAGTCTGGAATTCCTTCTTGATGTGGTCGAGGATCTTGATACCGTGCCAAAGCTGCCCGGGCTTCGGACAACGCCTATAGCCAGTCTTAAAGCGGTAATCAAATGCCGTCCGAATGTAGAAGTTGTATGGCATGCCGAGCGAATCTGCATGCTGCCTTGCGCGCCATAGGGCAATGATGTCGCTGTCAGGCCATAGCGATAAAGCTTCACGGGATGGCGCCGGAACGGACTTGCCAAAGTAGCGATCCTCATGCTCACGGAAGACTTGGTCGAACTTCTTCGCGAAGTTCTCGGTCCGCCTCCATGGGCTTTGATAGCGATACGGCACAAACGCCAGCCCCAGCAATTCGGGCTCTTCCAGAAATCGCTCCGCTGGGATGATGGAGCGTGCTATCGATAGTTCGGCTTTCGCAATTGAAGACTTGTCGCCGCCCGCAAGTGCTGCATCCAGCACGGCTTGTTTATCGACATGCCGGTCATTCGAGTAGAACTTGCGCGTGGGTCCGGGCGACCTCAATGCGACTTCGGCCGGATAGCCATTTTCGCGATTCTTGGCGCGCCTTGCCTTGTCGGAACTGGATAGCGTCTTCTTGGGCTTGCTACGCCCGTTCCATGTTGCTTTGTGTGATTTATTGCCTTTCTGATCGTGGTCGTTTGCATCTTCGGACATGGCTTCGCCCTCCACCCAGCGTCTGGGTGCTATGCGATCAATGGTGGGAGCAGAGCTGGTAGGCGCCTACCAGTCGCTGCGAAAGTGATCCGCGCGGATCTCTTGGATCAAAAGGCGCCTTTTACGGCGCGCCCGCCGATTTACGGGCAACATGCATGACCACGTCAGGCTTGGTCAGTTGAGTGATTCGGGGGTTTCGCCCATTGGGCCGCCCTACGTACTGCAAAGCATTACCGATGTATTCTTGGTAGGGCATACCGATGCTATCGATGGCTTGACGCAGAACCCACAAGTCCTCGACAGTTCGTGCATTGGCATACTTGGGGTCGTACTTCCCCTTGCTCTTCTTAGCAAGGTTGAGGTCCAGCGCATCAGATACTTCTTCAGCCGCTTGGAACGGTCGGAGATGGGCATTCTGGCGGTGAGCGTTAGCGCGTGTCACTTGATCGCGTTCAAGCACCTCATAGTCGACCAATTCTTCGGCGATTTGTTGCTCGACCTTCGCCGACTCATCGGGACCGATCTTGCGGGCGTCATGCAGACGCTTGATACGCGTAAAATCGAAAGGTTTCGGCATTGCATTTGTCTCCGTGTGGGTTCAATCACGGACTGAATGTTCAGTCTCGCGGCTTTGCGCCTTGCGACGCACGAAGATCTTGCCTATGGGAGGAACCCCATCAGAGCCAAAGATGCAATGGGGCCCAACGACAGTAGAACGCACCAACAGTAGCCATTTGCAGTATCGCGCCGGCACCTTAAGATAGGGATGCATGCACCCCTATAGGACCCAAAGATGACGCTACGGGCAGCACTGGGCTTGCTACACGCAAAATTCGGCGAGCGTCCGAGCCGCCAACTTGCAGGCCTCCCGAAGCCTGTCCGAGAAAGCTTGGAGCGTGAAGTAGGCAGATCCGCATTTGCAGATCGTATTGACGGCATCTTCGCGCTCGAGAGAAGACTTCGGAGGGTAGTCGACCAACAGTTGAGCCGCGCGGGCCTAACCTATGCGGAGTACGCCGTTCTTCGATTCATTCGGGAGCCTCGAGACGAGCAGGGATTCAAGACACAGCTTCCCGTGGGCCCGAAGCAGATCGAGAAGTACTTTGATCTTACAAAGCGCACAGTTGCCGTGACTCTTGGGCAGCTTCGTAACAAGGGGATGCTGATTGAAGAGCGCGGCACGGATGGTCGCCGAGTGGAGCTTCGCATACATCCCGAAAGACTGAAGCTGTTAAACGAAGCCGATCTTATTGTGAGTCACGTAGGGCAGGTGCTCGGCGAAACAGGTTCGCGCCAGCAGGACTATGCCTCCTGGTTCCTGATACCACGCATGTTGAAAAATCTTGATCGATTTCGATGATGCGCCGAGAGCGCCGAGTGGCGGAGAGTTAGTTGCTTCACTGGTCCCGAGAACGCTCGGCCTCTTCTGCAGCCTTAGCCAATGCCTTGTATGAAGACTTTCCGGGCTGTTCGCTTATAGGGCTGAGTTCGGAGCCACAGTGTTTGCAGACCACGGCAGCCGCCCGGACGGCTTCGGCGCACTTCGGGCAGGTTCGGTAGCCGCGATCATCGCCACTGGGGCGCTGTAGCGAACCGAACCCCATCAGGATTACGCCCACAGCGACGGTCCCAATGGACAGGTAGGTGTTCGTACGCTTGTTCTCGTACTCGGTGATTGGGTCCGGGCCAGACCGAAACGGTCCGCGAATCTCCCGCATCGCTTCGTGATAGTTCAGGGCGAAGGCCAGCCATGCCAAGCCAAGGCCAATCAGGATGGCACCGATGCTTTTCATGGGCGCGCCCTCAGAAGCCCGTAGGCGTGATCTGGTACAAGCCCTGCTGCGTGATGGACAGGCGCATCTTGGCTTGGGTGCCGGCTTGGACCGTATGGGAGATTTCCCGGCGATGGGCCGCTTCGTTCGTCCACGAGCACATGCCTCCGCCTGACGGTCCGGCTCCGATGACGTGCGGTCCGGCTGGCAGGTACAGCGTTAGGGTTTCGGATGTCCGGAAGTGGGCAGCAATGACGCCGTCCACGTAGACGGCGATCGGGCAGGCAGCGCCGAATGCCCCCTGATCCCTGACGACGACCAGCTGCCCGTTGGGGCCGTCGATGGGCTGGCTGTAGGCGAAGACCCGATCAGGTGGGACCGGCTTGGCGTCAGTGAGGGCAACAGGACTGGTGGCACAGGCTGCAACCAGCGCAGGTATCAGGCAGAGCACGGCGAAACGCTTCATAGGTAGACCCCCTTGGTCGACGGATCAAGGGTTTAGCCGGCGACCGTCCTCGCGTCGCTTTACACCCCCTCTTCGGGAAATGTAGAGTCTTCGCACGGTGAGGCGCAAGGGTGAACATGCGGCAGGTTCAGAGACCGTTGATTCCGCTTGCCCGACAAGGCGACTGCCATCTTTGCGCAACGACTGAAGGACGCCCGCGCCATGCGGGACGTGTCGCAGCGCGCGTTAGGGGCGATGCTCGGGATGACCAAGAAGAACGGTAGCGTGCGAATCAATCGCTACGAACAACAGACTTCGCGCGCTGATATGGACACAGCAGCAGAAATCGCTGCTGCACTGAATGTCCCTCTGGCCTATCTTTTCGCGGAAGACCCCGGTCTTGCGAAATGGATACTTGCCTATAAGAAACTGGATGCCAGCCAGCGCGCGAAGATTCTGGCAGAGGTAAAGGACGAGTAAGGGGCCGCTCTGCACGCGCGGCTGGCAACTGGTACTCTGGCCCCGGGGAGTGGCAGCCGGGGAGTGCTGCGTTATGGAAGTACTCACTTGAAGGTTGCGCTGTCGCAGTCTATGCGACCGGCCACCGATACATTGCGTCAGCCCCTTTTTTGCGAAACAGGACTTTGCGAAGGAGCAGTGAGCTATGCAAGCAACTTACTATCAATACTATCTGACCAAGGGCAGCAGTCAGAAGCAGTATCGTGTCGATATCCGACCTTTCCTGCGTAAGTTCTGTAGCTGGAAGACACCTGTCTTCAAGTCGAAGTTTACCCACAATGGGGAGCGGCTTTATCTCGTCCACACAGTGGGGGATCATTTTCTTTTTCTTCACACGCTGGACAATGAAATCATCAAGAAAATTGATGCAAACAATCTGACGCTCGACGACTTGAAAGCGCATCTTGCGGGTGACTCTGCGGGCTTCGCGTCGTACGTCAACGTTCGAGATGACTTCTTCGGCATTGCATGCAAGATCTTGTCGCCGAGGTGTGCCACATTTGCCGAGTTCATCAATGCTGTCCTGCAAGCACTAAAGCTGCCATATAAGTTCCATGCGGTAGCTTTGACACATCAGATGGCGCGAAAGGATATTTCAAAACTGACGCGTGTCGGCAAGGTCACTGTCGAGCTCCAGCGGAACAATAAGCTGCATGAAGATCTTGTCGAATTCTTGTCTGGAAATCTGCAGCATCATTACGATGAGGTTGGTCCGATAGAGATTACGATTCGTCCGCAGAAGTCTCGCGGTGACATCAAGCGATTGCTTTCCGGTATGTCGTCAACTATCGGAACCAACGGCGTAAGCGACTTCGAGGCGCGTGCCGTCACGGCGTTGGCAGACAAGGTGGTCGACATCTACTTGGTCGGCGAAGGGATTGTGCGAAATCCCTTGAGTGGTGACACCGATTCAAAAATTCAGCGTGATTTCGACAAGCAGATTCAGACAAATGCGCTGCTGAATGAGAAGCTGAAGGAAATGAGGTCACTCAGTGCAATTCAAGTCCATACGTTTGCTGATCTGGATAATCCTCCTAAGCCACATAAGTAGTCTGGTGGCGCTGTGGGCTATTCCGGACAATGCTGCATGCATTCTTTCCTCTTCTGCGGGAAGGATTGAGTCGCTTGCCTCCCTTCTGGGTAGCTTCTCTTTTACGATGGCCGGCTTTCTTGCGGCTGTGCTCGCTTTGTTTGGAATCATGTCGGGTTCCTCCGTGCTTTCCCGATATCAAAAGCGCGGCCACCTCACCACGCTATTGCTGGTGATTGGGCTTACAGTGGTGGAGTTGATCGCCACGTTTGTGGCGTCCCTACGGTTGTTTTTTGTGATTCCGACGCAGGGCTACGTCTACTTTCTGGGTTGGCTCGTTGCCACGAACCTGATCATGGTGCTGCTTAGTACGATCCCCATAGTGATGCTTGTTAAGGGAACGATTGAGTCAACGAGCGATAGCACTGGTTGATGATTCTGAATTTTGGTTCTTACGAGCCAATTTTTCCACTGCCGAAGCCAGGTGTTCGGGTGCCAAATGGGCGTACCGAAGGGTCATCGTCAGGTCTGCATGGCCCAATAGTTCGCGAACCGTGTTGAGGTCTACGCCGGCCATGACAAGGCGGCTTGCGAAGTGATGGCGTAGGTCGTGGAAACGGAAGCCTTCGATCCGTGCAGTAGTCAGCAGGGTGCCCCAGGACGACTTGATGCCGGAGATGCCGAACACGCTGCCCGAACCTTTGCCTTGTGACGCCCACTGACGGAGCACGGTCATCGCCTCGGAATTGAGTGGTACGTGGCGTTGCTTCCCTGACTTGGAGTTCTCCCGGCGAACGGTCAGCATTCGTGCCTGCATGTTGATATCCGACCAGTCCAACGCCAGTAGTTCGCCTTTGCGCAGGCCAGTGTTCATTGCCAGCAGCACGACCGGGGTCAGATGGTCGGCATAGGAGCCTTCTGAAACCTCTGGAAACAGGGGGCGTTTCCGGGCTGCACGCCATTGATTGGCTGACCTGCGTGCGGCAGCGTGTTCCAGGTCGCGCGCTGCAAGCGTTTCACGGAGGCGCTGCTCCTCGGCTGAGCTCAGGAATCGCACCACGCTCCGGGGCTTGGCCGCCTTCATGCGCAACTGCTGAATAGGGTTCTGCTCCAGCATCCCCCACTTCACTGCCTTGGCGATCACGGCCCGGAAGCTGGCGAGGTCGCGCCACGCGGTCGCCTTGGTGATGAGACCCTCCCGGTCGGGGCGCGCCTTGGTCTGCAGCCGCTCCATCCACCACCGTTCGACCCATACCGAGTTGATGTCCGACATGGGCATGTCGACCGCAGTCGGGAAGACCCGCTCAAGGCGACTTATGTACTTGTCCGCCCCTTTGAGCTCGTTGCGCGCCCACGGGCCGAAATGGTCACGCAGGAACTCAGCGAGGGTGATCTTCGGGGCCGCTGGCTTGGCGATGCTGGGTAGCCCGGTCTGGATGTACTCCGCGATGATCTTTCGGGCGATCTCCCGAGCTTCATCGAGGGTCAGGTGTCCAGCAGACCCCAGCGTACGACGCTTCCCGTGCTCCCAGGTGACGACCCACGCTTTATGCCCACTGGGCTGCACCCGGAGGAGGAGGCCGCGTACCTGCGTGTCCCTGAGCTCGTAGGCGCGATCCTTGGGCTGGGCAGTGGCAACGAGGCGCTTGGTAAGGGTGGTGACTGACATCCGGGCTGCTTCCGTGGTTGGCGTAAGCCAACGATAGGAAGGGCCGGAGGATCATGATTGGATACGGATCATCCGCAACGATGAGCCGCTTTCCTGTTGAGATGAGGCCTGGCGTGGGTGTTGCTTAGAGGACTTTGCAGGAGCATCTTTCGGTCATACGGAAGTGGGGGCCAGGATGAACTTTCCAAATAGCCAACTCGTGGGAGAAGCCTCTGAGCTTGCGGTTCGGCAACTCTTCACGGGTTGGCGCTGGGTGGTCGGTAAAGACTTCATCGACGTAGGGTACGACTTCGTTATCACGCCGGATCAAAGTGTCTTCAGAGGCGCTCGCTTCTGCGTGCAGGTCAAGGGGACCGCGACCAAAGGAAAACGGTCCTATGTCGCCAACGTGAGCAAAGAGCGCCTCCGTCAGTATGCGGAAAGCATCGTTCCTGTTTTCATTCTTCGTGTTCTTCCGGACGGTCGAATCCTTTGGCTCGATGCCAGAAAATGGTGTCAGGAGCATCCCGGTCGGCTTGCCGGAAGTGGAGAGACGGGGCTCAAGTTTCCAGACGCCAATGTGCTTTCCGATGAAAGGGAGTTCACTGAGTACCTTAAGCCATCAATGCTACCCATCGGCCAGCGTAGAGACGCCATTGCAGTGGCAGTCAACGAGCGCGCCGCTTATCTATCAAGTATTGACGACCGACTTAAGGTTCGGATCGACTATGTCAATGGTCGGGAGAGCTACGCAGTTTCCGTAGCAAAGCCAAACGAAGCATTTGCGGCGGGTCTTGTGATCAGGCCTGTCCAGCAGCCCGCTAACGTTGAGAAACTTCGAGACGCGATGAACTACGGAGTCCCTGCCGAGTTTGATGCAGCTGAGTTCCGAATAACTGGCTCGCCGCTGTTCGACGAGATCGGTGCGGGCCGGGGATTGGTCGGCCGAATCTCCCTGCGACCTACTCGCAGCGAAGCAGTGCAAGTAACGATGGTTCCTGGTGATAGGTTCAGCCTAACAGCGCCATCTGTCCGTATTGATTCGAAACTCTACCGAGGAGCAAGAGGATTTGCTGTATTGAGTGAGGGCGAACAGTCGCCCCTGAGTCTGCGTGCCCAATTTGACCCCAACGAGAATGGGACTAAGGCGAACATCACTTTATCTACTAATACTTCCGGATATCTTTCCAGCGCTCCTATCGCCAATCTTACGGCGCTTGCAGGCTTTGCCGAGTGGTTCGAGCAAGCAACAACTAAGCGCTCTATATGGCTCTGCTTCGACTTTGATATTGGGCGGGTGCCTGCCGTGCTCGGTGAGGCTGAGGCTTCCAAGATGCTTTCCGTCTTCGGTCATCTCGCGTATCTATCAAAACTGCACGCGATAGCAAAGTTCTGCGCATCAGGATTTCAACTTCCGCCGTCGTACGAGTTGTCAGATCAAGAGCTTGATGAGATAGATACGCTCTACAAGATCCTACGAGGAGAAATGGTCGAGATCGGGTTGCAGTCTCTCCAGTTCGATCCGCAGCGTGAATTTGATGGCAGCCGCGGAGAGTTCATCGCTACCACAGAGCTTGTCTTTGCGATCCTTGGTAATGAAGTGGGCAAGTTTCCGGTGGCCATCCAGCTCAAAGATTTCGATCTGCTGCCTGGCACTGAGGATTTCAGTTGGAGGCTCCAGCGTGGCGGCGGCGCACAGTCCCTCCTTTACTACGACGAACATTTCTCCGCGTAGTTCATGTCGAAGTGGTTTAACCGTTCGTTGTACTCGGAAGGTAGAGTTTATGTAGCGGATGGTCGTGATGGCACGCGGAGGTCCTCAAGGCCACCATGATCGCGCTGCATAGATGATCGCCGCGGCACCGAATGTGCACGCGAGGACGAGTGCAGCGATTGCCAAGAGTTGACCCGCGCGGTCAGCCCCGCGCGTGCTCATTTCGCCCTGGATATGAAGCTTATGTCGGTTGCCATCACTCTTCATCGTCTGTTCCTGCGAACGCACATCCACCAGCCCGAGGGTTAGGTCGATCTGGAGGTGTGGTCGCGGGTCGCGATGCGAACGGGAGCCCCGCGACTGGCACGGCGCCAGTCGACTGACCCCATCCAGTCCAACGCGTGGAAATGGGGCCGTCGGCAGGTCTTCGGACTCAAGGGCTCGGAAGGATTGCCTTCCACCTACTTCGCCAGCTTCCCGAGGTTAGCCTCAGTGCTTGTGGCGGGTTCGTTCCCTATTACCGCTGCGGGGCAGTGCCGGAGTGGCCCGAAGGCGTCACCAGCTTCCCGTTTTAATCCCGTGGCTTGCGGACCGCGGGAACCGACGACGGCAAGATATGGGGTGATTTGGAGCCAGTCAACACCAAATGCTGTGTGGAACGAGCCGTGGACTGCCTAAGCATGTTTCACGGGCTCCGTCCCTCGACGGCGAGATCGGTGGAGCTATGGGAGGGGCGTTAAGCCCCAATTTGACGAGCAACTACTCCGCGCGAAATCCAGTGCTGGGTAAGCCGCCCTGAAGCCGGGCCGCACCGGCCCGCAGCACCAGGCCACGCCCAAACAAAAACCCGCCTCATGGCGGGTTTCTCTCAACGCGTTGATTCCGCTCGGGAATCTGGTGGCTATGGGTGGACTCGAACCACCGACCCCAGCATTATGAGTGCTGTGCTCTAACCGGCTGAGCTACATAGCCGCGTGAACCGCGTATTCTTCATTTCGACCCCCTGCCTGTCAAGCCGGGCCTGCGTGCTTGTCGCCTGCTTCGGGCCGTGGCAGAGTCGGGGACAGTAGATTTAAGGAGTCCGCATCGTGATCGATCCGGACGGCTACCGACCCAATGTCGGCATCGTGTTGATGCGGCCGGATGGCCGGGTGTTCTGGGCGCGACGGGTGCGCCGGGATGGCTGGCAGTTCCCGCAGGGCGGCATGAACACGGACGAGACGCCGGTCGAAGCCATGTACCGCGAGTTGCGCGAAGAAACCGGCCTGTTGCCCGAACATGTGGAAGTTCTGGGTGTCACGCCCGGGTGGCTGCGCTATCGGTTGCCGCCCCGCGCGATCCGGCGCAACGAACGGCAGGTATGCATTGGCCAGAAGCAGGTCTGGTTCCTGCTGCGCCTCGTCGGCGATGAGGCGCATCTGCGTCTCGACCTGACCGAAAGCCCCGAATTTGACCACTGGCGATGGGTGGACTTCTGGTATCCGCTGGAGCACGTGGTGATCTTCAAGCGCCGTGTGTACGCCAGCGCGCTTGGGCATCTGGCGGCGTTCGCCCGGAGTGTCGCGGGGCCCCAGGCGATCCCGATCCAGTTGCCCGATCCCAGGGCAACTGAAGCGCCACGCCGACGGAGTCGCGACCGACCCGCCCGTAAACGGGGCGAGGCCGGCGAGCCCGCCAAGAATTGACAATCATTCTCATTCGAGGTGGAATGGTGCCGGGCCGTTCCGTGCCCGCCGCATCGCCATTACCACTGTGTACGTCTGCATCTGCAACGGCATAACCGACCACCAGATCCGTGAGGCCGCCGCCGCGGGATGCGCCACGGTGGCCGAGTTGACCATGCGGACCGGCGCAGGGGCCAATTGCGGCAGCTGCCTCGACATGGCGATGGATGTTCTTCAGGCCGCCCAACCGGCCCCGCGCGAACCGCTGTTGCCTATCCTCACGCTGTCGCACGCAGCCTGACGTCCATCTCCGCCCGCCGGCGCGATGCCTTCCGCAAAAATGATCACGATTCGCGTTCCGGCACCGGTCGCGGACACGGGCTAACCTTTGCCGTCCTTCCGCCCACGGAGCATGGCCATGAAAGGCGACGCCAAGGTCATCGAATACCTCAACAAGGCGCTCTACAACGAGCTGACCGCCATCAACCAGTACTTCCTGCACGCCAAGATGCTGAAGAACTGGGGCTTCAAGGAACTCGCCGAGCACGAGTACAAGGAATCCATCGACGAGATGAAGCACGCCGACAAGCTGTCGGAGCGCATCCTGTTCCTCGATGGCCTGCCGAACTTCCAGGCGCTCGGCAAGCTAAGGATCGGCGAGACGCCGCGCGAAATCCTCGAGTGCGATCTGCTCCTGGAGCAGGAGGCGCTGCCGCTGTTGCGCGAGGCGATCGCGTACTGCGAATCGGTCGCCGACTACGTCAGCCGCCAGTTGTTCGCCAACATCCTCGATTCCGAGGAAGAGCATATCG
Source organism: Pseudoxanthomonas sp. GW835-FHT14C01 (assembly GCF_058793715.1). Classification (NCBI taxonomy): domain Bacteria; kingdom Pseudomonadati; phylum Pseudomonadota; class Gammaproteobacteria; order Lysobacterales; family Lysobacteraceae; genus Pseudoxanthomonas; species Pseudoxanthomonas sp. GW835-FHT14C01. The sequence continues at coordinate 245,691 of NZ_JBXAGB010000004.1, read as the reverse complement.
ACTGGCTGGAAACGCAGTTGTCGGTGATCGATCGTATCGGCGAGCCGAACTACCTGTTGACCAAGCTGGAAGACTGAGCCGTCGCGACCGGCTGCGACGGCAGCAGCGGCCGCCCCAACTGCTGCGCGGCGTAGCCCTGCAGCGCCATGCGGGCACGCGCATATTCGGCGATCACCAGGGCCACGGCCACGGCCGGGCGCTCCAGCTTGCGGGCGCGGGCGCCGAGCTCCACCCGTTTGGCGGCGGCCGACAGGGCCATGGCGCCCACATTCGCGCTGGAGGACTTGAGCGTGTGCGCCGCATCGCGCATGGCGTCGAGGTCCGGTACGGCGGCGGCCTTCTCGAGCGTGCCGATCAGGCGCGGCGCGTCTTCCAGGAAGATGGTGATGATGCGGGTGGTCTCGTCGCCTGCGATCTCGCGCAGTTCCTCCAGCATCGTCTGGTCCAGCACGGGGAAACTCGGTGCGGGCGCGCGGGCGGTGGCGACTGCGGGCGTCGGTGGTGCGGGCTCCGCCGGCGTGGCGAGCGCGGCGTTGCGCAGCACGAAGTTCATGCGGTCCGGCAACCAGCGGTGCAGGCAGCTTTCCAGTTGCTCGCGCGACACCGGTTTGGCCAGGTAGTCGTCCATGCCCGCATCGAGGCAGCGCTGGCGATCGCCGGCCATCGCATTGGCGGTCATGGCCACGATCGGCAGCCGACCGCCATCGGCGCGCTGTGCCTCCAGCTCGCGCCAGCGGCGCGTCGCCGCGTAGCCGTCCAGCACGGGCATCTGGCAATCCATCAGGATCAGGTCGAAGTGCTCCAGCTGCATGCGCTTGAGCGCGATGTCGCCGTTGGCCGCCGTTTCGCAGTTGAAGCCGAGTGCCGACAACAGCTTCTGCGCGACGAGCAGGTTGACCGGGTTGTCTTCCACCAGCAGCAGGCGCGGCGTGGTGCGCATGGCGCTGACCACGGCGGGTTCGGGCTCGGTCGCCAAGGCCTCCCCGGTAGGCAGGACGGTGGCGAGGGGGGCGTCGGGAGTTACGGCCGCATCCGGCTGTGCGGCTTCATCGACCGGCGCCGGTACGTGTGTCGGCTCCGGAAAGATCTCCTCGATCGTCGCCGTGACGACGGAAGCATCCTGCTCGGGTGCCGCGCCGGTGAGGGCAGCACGCAGGTCCGCATCCGGTGATTGGCGCGACAGCAGGGTGCTGCGCGGGTGAAGTTCGGCGGGCACGGTATCGTCGCCATAGAGCCATACCAGCCGCAATGCGTCGGGTAGTGGCCGGCGTGTGATCGCCCGGTGCAGCGCCAGCGCCGTGCTGCGGATGCCGCCGATGTCGGCCAGCACGGCCAGATAGTCCTGCTGCCCCTGCTCGCCGACCAGCCGCAGGCGATCCAGCGCCTCCTGCGTGGTTTCGACGGCGACCGGCTGCATCCCCCAGTTGGTGGCCAGCAAGGTCAGTCGCTGCCGCAGGCGGGCGTCGGGCGAGACGATCAGCACGCGGCCGTGGTCCAAGGCGCCGTTATCGCGCTGGCGCAAGTCGCCGATGACCTTCATCAGGGGGACTTCGAACCAGAAGGTCGAGCCGCGCCCGACCTCGGACACCACGTCGATCCGTCCGCCCATCAGGTCGACAATGCGGCGGCAGATCGCCAGTCCGAGTCCCGTACCGCCGTACAGGCGCGTGGTGGAGGCGTCGGCCTGGCTGAAGGAATGGAACAGGCGGTGGCGCGCGTCCTCTTCGATGCCGATGCCGGTATCGCGCACTTCGAACCGCAGCAGGTGCTGCGCGGCGGTTTCGCCCAGGCGGCGCACCACCAGCGTGATCGAGCCGCGCTCGGTGAACTTGATCGCGTTGCCGACCAGGTTGGTGAGCACCTGCCGCAGGCGGACCGGATCGCCGCGCACCGGCAGGCGGACCGCAGGATCGAGCTGCAGGCTCAGGCGCAGTCCCTTGTTCTCCGCCGGGCGGTACATCAGCTGCAGCACGCCATCGAGCAGTTCGCGCAGGTTGAAGCCGGTGATCTCCAGGTCGAGCTTGTTGGCCTCGAGCTTGGAGTAGTCGAGGATGTCGTCGACGATCCGCAGCAACTGGTGCGAGGACGCCGTCGCGGTGCTGAGCATCTCGCGCTGGTCGGGCGCCAGTGGCGCGCGCGACAGCATCTCGAGCATCGGCACGATGCCGTTGAGCGGCGTCCGGATCTCGTGGCTCATCGTGGCCAGGAATTCGCCCTTCGCCATCGCAGCCGACTCGGCGGCCTGCTTGGCGCGCATCAGATCCTGTTCGAGACGGTCGTGACGTTGCAGGTCGCGTTGCAGACCGTCGCGTTCGGATTCGGCCATGGCCGCACGTGCCTGGATGCCGGCATGGCGTTGCACGTCGGCGCGCACATGCAGGGCGGAGGCGATGGCGGCGATCAGGCCCGCGCCGGCGCTACCTGCGGCAACCGGTACCCAGGGACCGGCGACGCCCGCCCAATGCAGGCCCAGCGATGTCAACGAAGCGGCGGCACAGGCCACGGTCACCCAGGGCGTCACCGGCATGCGACCGGCCGTGGGCATCGTTACAGCACCGCGTTATGGAAGTCGAAACCGAGCTCGCTGCCGACCGCCTGCACCAGGTTGCCCTGGATGAAGTCGACGCCGCCCATCCACATGGCGGCTGCAGCCTGCGGATCCTCGATCTGCTGTCCGATCACCTGCAGGCCCTGACGGTGCGCGTTGTCGATGATGCCGCGCAACTGGTCGCGCAGCACCGGGTCGGCATGCGCACTGGCGTACTTGCTGGACACGCGCACGAAGCCCAGCGGCAGCTGGGTGAGCAGCGCATCGGCCTCGGTGCCGGGTTCGAACTGGCTGAGGCAGAACTGCACGCCGGCCGGCATCAGCTGCTGGCAGAACTGCCGCAGCGTCACGGTGTGGATCAGGGCGTCGGCGAGGCGCAGATCGATGACCAGCGACGTGCCCTCGATGCCGCGGGCCCGCAGGGCATCGAGCAGCCATTGCGCGTGCGATTCGCGCGCCAGCGAGCGCGGCGATTGCGACACGAACAGGCGCAGCGACGGTCCCGCCGCCTGGCGTTCCGCGAGCACATACAGCGCGTGCTCCAGCACCCAATGGTCGATCTGGGCGATGCCGCCCGCCAGTTCGGCGGCCGGGATCACCTGCGATGCCGGCAGCAGCGAGCCGTCGGGCTGGCGCATCCGCAACAGCACCTGGTACTGCGCCTGGTCGCTGCCGGCGACCGCCACGATCGGCTGGTACGCCAGTTCGAACTGGCCGTCCTCCAGCGAGATGCGCGGCGCGTCGTCGTCGACCTGCGCCGGCACGTACTCGGCCAGGCTGTCGGGCTTCAGGCGGGCCTGCAGCACGGCGCGCTCGATGGCCTCCAGCGCGCTGCCAGGGTCGGCGAAACCGAGCGACAGCGCGGTATAGCCGACCGAACTGCGGAGCTTGAGGACTTCGTTCGGTCGCGTCTGGAAATCATGGCCGGCCAGTCCATCCCGCAACTGCTGGGCCAGCGCGGGCAGGGTGGATTCGTCGACGCTATCGGCCAGCATCAGGAAGCTGTTGTCGTTCAGGCGCGCGACCGGATGCGGCGAAGCGGCTGCGGCCAGCTGTCGGCCGGCCTGGCTCATGAGGTGTTCGAAGACTGCGTAGCCGTATCGTTCGCGCAGGCTCAGTGCGCTGTTGACCTCGACGAAGAACACGCCGCCGCGCGACTCGCGCTGCAGCGAGTCGGCCAATTGCTGCAACACGAAGGTGCGCGTCGGCAAGCCGGTATCGGTATTCACCGAGGGCCGGGGTGCCTGCAGGGCCTGATTGCGCTGGCGCGCGCGCTGGATGCGGTTGGACACCGCGGCGATCAGGTGGCGGGGCCGGATCGGCTTGTTGAGGAAGTCGTCGGCGCCGCTTTCCAGCACTTCGAACTGGCGCTCCGGGTCCGGGTCGCCGGTCAGGAAGACGATCGGCAGGTGCAGGTACTCCGGCTGTTGCCGCAGCAGCATGGTCAACGACATGCCGTCCTTGCCCGGCATGTGCAAGTCCATCAGGACCAGGTCGGGGCGGAAGCGCCGCATGGTGTCGAGCAGTCCATCGGACTGCATCTGCACCTCGGCCTGCATGCCGGCGCCATGCAGCACGCTCTGGGCGAACAGCGCCTGGCCGCGATCATCCTCGACGATCAGCACGCGATACGGCGATTCCGGATCCACGGGCTCCGGCGGAGCCGCCGGTGCGGGCGTGGCTTGCGCCGGTGCGGACGCGGCAACGGGGGGCGGTGGTGGTGGCGTGGGGGAGGAGGGGGTCATCTCGGCGGGCTCTCCGGCGCCGGGGGCATCGGCCGCATCCTCGTGGGCGGCATCGCCCACCCAGCGGCGCCAGAAATGCGCCGGCGGTGTTTCGGCGCGCAGGCGCGAGCGTGAAGGCTCATCCTGCGAGCGGGATGTGGGATCGAGCGTGGACATCAGGCTTCCCCAAGCTGAGCCCCATTATGCGATGAAGTTCACGGCCGAGGCACCTTCATGATCCCCGATGTATCGGCGCCTGTCACGGGCCGGAGGTCGGGGGTGGTACGGGTGTGGGCGCCGTCGTCTGCAGCAGGCGCTTCAGGCCGCGCGTGACCTTGCGCCAGACCCACCACACCGCCACCGCGATCAGCAGCGACGCCCCGATCACCAGGAACAACGCAATCCAGGGGTGCGCGAAGGCCAGCGCCAGGCCACCAACCACCACGGCGTCCTCGGTGATCGAGGCGGCCCAGTTGCTGACCGGCTCCGGAGACGTGTTCATCAGGGCACGGGAACCGCTTTTCAGCACATGGCTCGTCAGCGCGACACCGGCGCCCGCCGCCAGTACGCCACCGCTGAGCTGGCCATCCGGCGACAGCGTGGCGGCGGCGAGGAAGGCGCCGGCCGGCACGCGCGCCAGCGTCTGCAGCAGGTCCCAGCCGGAGTCCACGCCGGGAATCTTGTCGGCGAAGAACTCGGTCAGCGCCAGCGCGCCGGAGGTGCCCAGCACCCACCAGGATTCGGTCGCCTGCAGCGCGGGAGGAAGATCGAGCCAGCCCAGCGCCCCGGCCAGTCCGACGCCGAAGACCGTGAGGTAGACGCGGATCCCGGCCATCCATGCCAACAGGATCCCAATTACGAAAAGATGCGCTTCGGACATCCCCGCCACTCCCGTTAGACTCGTGGGCTCGCGCCACTGCGGCGAGTATAGGGGTCCCGTCTGGCTGCCGGCTGAGCGCCGCCCGCCGCTTGTCCGTCATGCCTGCGCCTGTTCCTTCCCGCTTCCGGATCGTGCCGCGTGACGTGGCCGTGCGCCGCCGCGGCACGTCGTTGCTGCTGGGGCTTGCGTGGATCGCCAGTGTGGGCGGTGTCTGGTGGGCGGCCAGCCATACGGCCGCGCCACGGCTGGCGCTGGCCGACGCGGCGCGCGGCAAGGCGGAGCGTGAGGCGAAGGCCGCGCAGTCCGAACTGAACGCGCTGCGCCAGCGCGAATCGACGCTCGCGCGGTCGGACCAGATCAGCCGCGCCGCCAATGCCGAAGTGCAGGAAGCCCTCGCCGAGCGCGACGAGGAAATCGCGGCGCTGCGCGCCGACATCGCGTTCTTCGAACGCCTGGTGGGCTCCACCAGCCAACGCAAGGGACTGACGGTGCACGTCGCCGAGTTCGCGCAGGAGGCAGGGGGCACATGGCGCTACCAGATCATGCTGACGCAGACCATGAACCGTGGCGCGATCAGCCAGGGGCAGATGCGCTTCACCGTGGAAGGCGTGCGCGAGGGCAAGCTGGCCGCGGTGCAGTGGGACGAATTGCATCAGCAGCGCAGCGCGCCGGCGCAGGCCTATTCCTTCCGTTATTTCCAGCAGTTGGATGGCAACGTGATGCTGCCGCCCGGTTTCACGCCGCAGCGCGTCAAGGTGTCGCTGCACGGCGAGGACGCCGCGGTGGAGCAGGCCCTCGACTGGAAGACCGCCACAGCCGCAGGAGGCAAGTGACATGTTCAAGAACAAGCCCATCCGTCCCGACGTGGGTGCCATCGACACCCTGATCGGTCCGCAGGTCACCATCCGCGGCGACGTCGTGTTCAGCGGCGGGCTGTACGTGGAGGGCCACATCCAGGGCAAGGTGATCGCCGAAGCCGGTGAGCGCGCGGTGTTGACCCTGGCCGAGCAGGGCAGCATCGAGGGCGAGGTGCAGGTGCCGGTGGTGGTGATCAACGGCCGCATGACCGGCGATGTGCATGCCCTCGAGCGGATCGAACTGGCCACCAAGGCGCGCGTGCACGGCAACCTGCATTACAAGGTCGTCGAAATGAGCGCCGGCGCGCAGCTGACCGGGCAACTGGTGCATGCGGATGCGGCAGCGGCGAGCCATGGCGCGCAGGACGCGGCGGCACTGCCCGAATCCTGGGCCACCGCCGACGTCTGACGGCGCCATTCAGAGCCCGCTGGGAACGGCCGCGTTATCCTGCGGCCATGAACGTCAGGCCGCTCCCGCCGACCGTACCTCCGCCCCGCTTTCGCAAGGGGCCGGTCATCGCGTTGGCGGTGCTGGCCATGGTCATCGCGGCGGGAGCGTGGTTGCTATGGCGCGGGATGACGGCCAGCCCCGTCGACGGCCCGACGCCCTCGCAGTGGCGGACCCAGCAGCAGCGCATCGAATCGCTGGAGCAGCAGGTCGCCACGCTGTCGCGCTCAGACCAGATCAGCCGTGACGCCAACCGCGACCTGCAGACGACGCTGTCCGAACGGGACGAGGAAATCGCCGGCCTGCGCGCCGATGTCGCCTTCTACGAGCGCTTCGTCGGCGCCACCGCACAGCGTCGGGGCCTGTCCGTGCATGAACTGACCCTGCAACCGCAGGACGAGCAGGCCTGGCACTTCACCGCGACGCTCACCCAGAACCTCAACCGCGGTGCGGTGAATGCCGGTCGCCTGCTGGTGTCGGTGGAAGGCACCGAAGCCGGCAAGTTGCGGCGGCTGGGCTGGGCCGACCTGCGCCAGCAGCCGAACGCGCCGGGCGTACCGTTCTCGTTCAAGTATTTCCAGCAGGTCGAAGGCGACCTGCTGCTGCCGCCCGGCTTCAAGCCGGTCCGCGTCATCGCCCGCGTGGTGCCGCAGAACGGCGCCGCCGTGGAACAGTCGTTCCCGTGGACGCAGGCCGCCGCGAAGGAAGGGGCCGGCGAGGGCGCCGGTACCCGCTGAACTTGAACTGGCCTCCGCCAGCCCCCATCCTTCCGCCATGACCACCGTCGTTTCCCTGCCCACCGCGGCGGCCGCGCCCGATTACCAGTCCATCGACCGCCCGCTGAACTTCACGCCGGCCGCGGCGGCGAAGGTGCGTGAACTGATCCAGGAAGAAGGCAGCGACAGCCTCGCGCTGCGTGTCTATATCCAGGGAGGCGGTTGCTCGGGGTTCCAGTACGGCTTCGAGTTCGACGAGAACCGCGCAGACGACGATGTCGCCGTGGACACCGACGGCGTGTCGCTGCTGGTCGACCCGTTGAGCCTGCAGTACTTGATGGGGGCGGAAGTCGATTACAGCGAGAGCCTGCAGGGCGCGCAGTTCGTCATCCGCAACCCGAACGCCAAGACCACCTGCGGCTGCGGCAGCAGTTTCAGCATGTAATGCCCGGCCTGCCGCGTTCCGTGACAGGTCCCGCCTCCCCTTCCGCGCCGCTCTCCGGCTTCGCTTTCGCGGGCGACACGCTGGACCGTGCCGATGCGCTGCGCGATGACGCCGACGCACTCGCCCAACTGTGGCCGACCGCGCGCGTGATCGTGCTGGACGACGAAGGGCGTGCGCTCGCCCGGGCCGACGGTTCGTTGCTCGCCTTCGAAGGCGCATCGCTGGGGGGCGGTCCGGGCGCCAGCCTGTTCCTCGGATTGCGCGAAAACGTGGCGTGGTTCGCCGCGCATGCCCGGCTCCATGCCGTGCAGGCGCCGGCCTGGCGGGATCTGCGTCGCGCCGCGGCAACATGGCCGGCGTTCGAGTCCGGCGTGTTCGCGATGGCGCGCGCGCTGCTGCACTGGCAATCGTCCACGCGTTTCTGCAGTGCTTGCGGCGGCGACATCACCTTCCGTCGCGCCGGCTACACCGCGCACTGCACGCAGTGCGGCAAGGACCACTATCCGCGGGTGGATCCGGCCGTGATCGTCGCCGTCAGCGATGGCGAACGCCTGCTACTGGGTCGCCAGGCCGCGTGGCCGACGCGCCGGTACTCCGTAGTCGCCGGTTTCGTGGAGCCGGGCGAGACGCTGGAGCAGACGGTCGCGCGTGAAGTGATGGAGGAAACCCGGGTGCGTGTGCGCGGGTGCCGCTATCTCGGTGCGCAGCCGTGGCCGTTCCCGGGCGCGCTGATGCTCGGGTTCTGCGCCGAAGCCGAGCCCGACGAGCCGCAGGTCGATGGCGAACTCGAGGATGCGCGCTGGTTCTCGTTCGAGGACATCGATGCGGCGCTCGCACGCGAGGACGATGACGATGGGGAAGGCCTGCTGCTGTCTCCGTCCATCTCCATCGCCCGCGCGCTGATCGAGCACTGGCACGCGGACATGCGTATGCGTGCCGCCGAGACCCGGCTTTAACGGGCCGCAGCGCTAGAATCCGGAACGGAGGGACCGCATGTCGATCACGCTCGTTGCCGTCGTGCTTGCGCTGGTGCTTGGCCACGTCGCGCCTTCGCTGGTCGCCGCGTTCCGCCAGTACCGCTGGTACACCGCGTGGCTGCGCTGGCTGGGCGAGGTGGCGGGCGAGACGTGGAGTGGGCGCTTCGGCATCGCGCTGGCGCTGGTGCCGGTGCTGCTGGTCGTCGCACTGTTGCAGTGGGTGCTGGACGGTCCGGTCTACGGGCTGCTGGGCCTGCTGTTCGATATCGCGGTCCTGGTCTACGCGTGGGGTCCCCGCGACCTCGACGTGGATGTCGAAGCCGTCATCGACGCGCACGATACGCCGGCCCGGCGCGCCGCGATCGCGCGGCTCGGACTCTCCGGCGAGACCGCGGCGCTGGACGGTCCCGCGCTGGTCGAGGCCGTCTTCACCAATGCGCTGCAGCGCTGGTTCGGCGTGCTGTTCTGGTTCCTGCTGCTCGGTCCCGTCGGCGCCATCCTGTACCGCCTTGCGGTGCAGGGCAGCGCGGTGCCCGACCTGCCCGAGCGGAACCGCGCCGGTACGCTGGCGCTGAAAACGGCGCTGGAATGGCCGGTCGCGCAACTGATGACGCTGGCGATGGCGCTGGTCGGCAACTTCGATACGGTGTTCACCGCGTGGCGCGAAGCCGGCGGCGCGCGATTCCGTCTGGACACCGGGTTCCTCGCCCATGCCGCGCGCGCGAGCGTACGCGGCGAGTTGGCGGAGGAAGCGGAGGAGTACGCGGAAGAGGGCATGGTGCAGGCCATGCGCGACCTGCCGGAACTGCGCGACGCGATGAGCCTGGTGTGGCGCATCCTGCTGCTGTGGCTGGCGGTACTCGCGGTGTTCGTGATCGGCGGTTGGGTCAGTTGACCCACGCCCGCACCGTCCGCGACGGCGCTCGCTTCGCCGCTTCCCTCAGCCCGGTGCGAGCAGGGTGAACGGGAACCACGGCAGGTTGCGCGCGATCCAGTAGGCCGGCAGCAGCACCAGCCAGAATTTCGGCGCAAGCAGCACGCGCATGAGGGGTTCCAGCACCCGCGGCCGCCAGCCCTGGCCGTGGGCGATCATCATCGGGATCGCGGGCAGCAACAACACGCCCAGCGGATTCATCGCGAACGCGCGCGGCAGATCGCCGTGGACCAGGGCGTGCAGTGCCCGCGTCAGGCCGCAGCCGACGCAGAAATACCCGGTCAACGCGCGGAACATGCAGCCGGGGAACGGACTGTCGGCCGCGTTCGGATCGAACGTCAGCAGCAGCCAGACGCCGACGGCGGCCACCAGGGCCGCCGCCGTCAATGCCGCGTAGTGCAGGGGACGCAGTGCGATCACTGCATCTGTTGCATCTGCTGCATCATCTCCATGTACTGCTCCATGCCGCCGGTGGCGAACATCACGATGTTGAGCAGCAGGCCGATGATGGCGAACGCGGTAGCCACCCAGCACCAGGTCTTGGCGTTGGCGGACGCACGGCGGGCACCTTCCAGGTCGCCCTGGTTGAGCTTGCCGTTGACCTGCGACGAGAACACGATCGCGACGATGCCGATCAGGCCGAGCGGGCAGCACAGGCAGGTGGCCAGCACGGTGGAGACGATCGCCCACGCGAGGTGGTTGGGGACGCTGCCCGGTGCGGCGGATGATGGAGGCATGGGAGGTACGGCGCTCATGCAGGCTTTCCTTGTACGGGATGGAGAAGAGTGGTGCGAGTCGGGCTACATGCCGCTCAGGCCGCCCAATAGTGCCAGACCACCGAACAAAAAGAACCACAGTGCCATGAGGATCGGGCCGATCAGCGCGGACGCGATCGCACAGTTCAGGGCCTTCCGCGAGGCATCCTGTGCGCCGGCCAGATCGCCTGCCGCGCGCTTGCCGTCGACCTGCGCGGCGAACACGATGGAAACAATGCCCAAGGGCAGGCAGCAGAACAGCGTGGTCAGGATCGCCCACACCAGGTGATTGGGTACGTAGGGGCCATGCGCGGAGGGAGGCGGCGTGCTCATGTGGTTCTCATGAAGGCAGGCGACAGGACGGGACCGCGGACGCCTGCGGCAGTGCGAGAAGTGATGGCCCCTGCAGCCAGCCTAGCCGGTAACGCGACGCCACGGAAGCATCACGCGGCATCGCCCCGCAGCGCGCGGACCTTCGCCTCCAGCACCTCCGCGTCCACCGCCGCGCCGTCCATCGGCTCGCCCGCCACGACCTCGATGTGCGCACGGAACCGGCGCGGCACGCGCATACGGCCGAGGCGGGTATCGCGCCGGCTCCACATGCTGGCCCACATGCCTTTCAGCGCCATCGGCACGACCGGGACCGGACGCCGTTCCAGGATCTTTTCCACGCCCGACTTGAACGCGGCGATCCCGCCGTCCTTGGTCAGTGCGCCTTCCGGGAAGATGCCGACGATCTCGCCCGCCGCCAGTGCGGCATCGATCTCCTCGAACGCGCGCTGCATCAGCGCGGGATCTTCCTTGGCCCCGGCGATGGGGATCGCCTTGGCCGTGCGGAAGATCCAGCTCATCACCGGGATCTGGAAGATCCTGTAGTACATGACGAAGCGCACCGGTCGCGGGATCGTCGCCGACAGGATCAGCGCATCCATGTAACTGACGTGGTTGCAGACGATCAGCGCCGGGCCTTCGTCCGGGACATGCTTCTCGATGCCGTGCAGGCGCAGCCGGTACAGCCCGCGCACCAGCAGCCAGCTGAGGAAGCGCATCAGGAACTCGGGCACGATCGTGAAGATCCAGATCGCGACCAGCGCGTTGGCGATGGCCAGCGCCAGGAAGATCTGCGGCCCGCTCCAGCCCAGCGCGTGCAGGCCGAGACCGACCAGCGCCGCCAGCACGATGAAGCCCGAGTTCTGGATGTTGAGCGCCGCGAACACGCGCGCCATCTGCGATGTGTCCGTGCGGCTCTGGATCAGCGCGAACAGCGGCACGACGAAGATGCCGGCGAACATGCCGATGCCGATCAGGTCGATCATGATCCGGACGCTGCCGGCCTGCCGGACGAACTCCGCCACGCCCAGGCCCGTGGCGGGGGCGCCGCCGGGCCGGGCGAAGTACAGGTCGAGCAGGAACGCCGTCATGCCGAAGGCGCCGACGGGCACCAGGCCGATCTCGACCGTGCGGCCCGACAGCCGTTCGCACAGCAGCGAGCCCACGCCGGTGCCGATCGAGAACAGCGCCAGCGCGAACACGTACAGCGTCGACGACCCGTCGACCGCACCGAGATGCAGCTTGGCGTACGCCGGCAGTTGCGAGGTCAGCAGCGTGCCGAAGAACCAGAACCACGATACACCGAGGATGGCGTTGCGCACCGCCAGCTGCTGCTTGGCCATGCGCAGCACCGCCAGCGATTCCGGAATCGGATTCCAGCGGATCACCAGGTCCGGCGCGCCCGCGTCCATGCGCGGGATCATGCGCGACACCACGTTGCCCAGCACCGCGAGCAGCACGATGGCGATGGCGGCCGCCTGCGGGCCATGCGCGCCGGCGATCTGGAAGATCATGCCGCCGGCGATCATGCCGCACAGGATCGAGATGGACGTGCCCATCTCGACCAGGCCGTTGCCGCCGGTCAGTTCCTCGGGCTTGAGGATGGACGGCAGCACCGAGTACTTCACCGGCCCGAACAGCGTGGACTGCACCCCGGTGCAGAACAGCGCGACCAGCAGCAGCGGCATGTTCTGCAGCAGGAAGCCGATCGCCGCCAGCGACATGATCGCGATCTCCATCGTCGTGGTGATGACGATCAGCCGGTGCTTCTCCAGCTTCTCGGCGAACTGGCCCGCGATGGCGGAGAACAGGAAGTACGGCAGGATGAAGATCGCCGGTGCCAGCGTGGCGTACAGCGAGAGCTGGTCGTCGCTGGCGCCCAGGAAGAACAGCAGCGCAATGATCGCCTGCCGGTAGACGTTGTCGTTGAAGGCGCCCAGCGCCTGGACGGTGAAATACGGCAGGAACCGCCGTTGTGTCAGCAGCGAGAACTGGCTGTGGCTGGACATGCGCCCTCCGTGGGTTGCGCGCAGCCTAGCAAATCGCGATGGTGGCGCCAGCCGCCGCACCCGACAGTGTTCCGTCGATGGCGTTGATGGCGCTGCGGCGCAGGCGGATAGTGGCCGCCCCACGTCGTCCGGTCCTGTGCCTCCATGAGCCGCCTGTTCTCGCCCCTTGCGCTGGGGCCGCTGTCGCTGTCCAACCGCATCGTCATCGCACCGATGTGCCAGTACTCCGCCGAAGAAGGTCGCGCGACCGACTGGCATGCCTTCCACTGGCCGAACCTGCTCCAGTCCGGTGCCGGACTGGCGATCATCGAGGCCACCGCCGTGCGGCCGGACGCCCGTATCAGCTGGGCGGACCTGGGCCTGTGGGACGACACCACCGAAGCGGCCTTCGCGCGCGCGCTGGCGGCGGCGCGCCGGTACTCGACGATGCCGGTCGGCGTGCAGCTGGCGCATGCGGGACGCAAGGCCTCCACGCAGCGCCCGTGGGAACACCACGGCGCGCAGATCGCGCCCGACGCGCCGCGCGGATGGCAGACGGTGTCCGCTTCGCCGCTCGCCTACAGCGACGGCCAGCATCCGCCGCTGGCGCTCGACCAGGCGGGCATCGACGCCATCATTGCCGCCTTCGCCGACAGCGCGCGCCGCGCCGTGCGGCTGGGACTGGACCTGATCGAGATCCACGCCGCGCACGGCTACCTGCTGCACCAGTTCCTGTCGCCGCTGAGCAACCATCGCGACGACGCGTACGGCGGCTCGCTGGAGAACCGCATGCGCCTGGTGCTGCAGGTGTTCGCTGCGATCAAGGCCGCCGTACCGGCATCGATGGCCGTGGGTATCCGCATCTCCGCCACCGACTGGGTGGAGGGCGGTTGGGACCTGGCGCAGAGTCTCGTGCTGGCGAAGGCGCTGGAGGCGCGCGGCTGCCACGTCATCCACGTATCGAGCGGGGGTCTGCATCCCGCACAGAAGATCGCGCTGGGCCCCGGCTATCAGGTGCCGTTCGCCGAGGCGATCAGGCGCGAGGTCGCCATCCCGGTGATCGCGGTGGGTCTGATCACCGAGCCACGGCAGGCGGAAGCCATCCTGCAGCAGGGGCAGGCCGACGCCGTCGCCCTTGCGCGCGGCGTCCTTTACGACCCCCGTTGGCCCTGGCATGCGGCGGCGGCTTTGGGCGAGAAGATCGCCATTGCGCCGCAGTACCTGCGCAGTGCGCCGCGCGAGGTCGCGGCGAACTTCGTGCAGGCGACGTAACGCGTCAGTCGTTCGCGCGTTCGCGCGCGATCGCGCGCCAGCCGATGTCGGTGCGGTGGAACTCGTGGGTCCAGCGCACCTTCGCCACGCCGGCATACGCATTGCGCTGCGCGTCCGACACCGAGTCGCCCAGCGCCGCCACGCACAGCACGCGGCCACCGGCACTGACCACGCGACCGTCCGCATCCAGCGCAGTGCCGGCATGGAACACCTTGGCGGTCGCGGGTACCTCGTCCAGGCCGGCGATGACGTCGCCGGTCACGGGCGTTTCCGGATACGGCGCGGCCGCCATCACCACACCCAGCGACGGACGCGGATCCCACTCCGCTCCGGTCGTGGCAAGACGCCCATCGATGGCGGCCTCGACCAGATCGACCAGATCGGACTGCAGGCGCAGCATGACCGGTTGCGTTTCCGGATCGCCGAATCGCACGTTGAATTCGATGACCTTCGGCGCGCCGTGGGCGTCGATCATCAGGCCCGCATACAGGAAGCCGGTGAACGGCACGCCGTCGGCGATCATGCCCTGTACCGTCGGGTCGACCACGTCGCGCATCACGCGCGCATGCACTTCGGGCGTGACCACGGGCGCCGGCGAATACGCGCCCATGCCGCCGGTGTTCGGGCCGGTGTCGCCATCGCCGACACGCTTGTGGTCCTGGCTGGTCGCCATCGGCAGCGCGGTCGTGCCGTCGACCATCGAGATGAAGCTGGCCTCTTCGCCATCGAGGAATTCCTCGATCACCACGCGCGCACCGGCATCGCCGAACGCGTTGCCGGACAGCATGTCGCGCACGGCATCTTCCGCGTCCTGCAATGTCATCGCCACGATCACGCCCTTGCCGGCGGCCAGGCCATCGGCCTTGACGACGATCGGCGCGCCCTTTTCGCGGACGTAGGCGAGCGCGGCGTCCACCTCCGTATGCACCGCATAGAACGCGGTCGGGATGCCATGGCGCGCGAGGAAATCCTTCGCGAACGCCTTGCTGCCTTCCAGCTGCGCGGCGGCGGCGGTGGGGCCGAAGATACGCAGGCCGGCCAGGCGGAAGCGGTCCACCACGCCCGCCACCAGGGGCACCTCGGGGCCGACCACCGTCAGGCCCACGCCTTCGGCCTGCACCAGCGCCAGCAGGGCGTCGATGTCGGTGACCTTGATGGCGACATTGCGGCACTTCGCTTCCGTCGCGGTGCCGGCATTGCCGGGCGCCACGATCACCTCGTCCACGCGCGGCGACTGCGCCAGCTTCCACGCCAGCGCATGCTCGCGACCGCCGGAACCGATGACCAGGACTTTCAAGGGGCATTCCTCATGGCGGGGCCGGCATCGGCCGGCGGGTTCAGGCACTCGCGCGCCGGCAGTTCGACCGTGAAGAACACGGCGTCGTCACGGTCCACGAAACGGCGCACGAGCACGGCATCGGTGTCGATCAGTGGCGCGATCGCCGGCTCTCCGCACAATTCGCGCAATGCCATACGCTCGCTCTGCTCGAGCGCATCGAAGGCCGGCGCTTCGCGTGTCTTCGCGGCGCTGCCGGCCGGGCTGCGGACCTGCAGCACCAGGCGGTTGCCGTCGACGCCCACCGATTCCGTCACCAGGTCCTCGAAGTACGGGGCCGGGAGCGTGGCGGCGATCTTCGCCCGCGCGCTCTGCAATTGCGCCTCGGTATCGGCGCAACCGCCGAGCATCACCAGGGCGATCACCGCTGCGGGCGTGGCGCAGAACGGGCGGAGGATCTTCATGACGGCCAATGCTCCAGTGGGCGCGACGAGAGAAGACGGCCGCGGTACATCAATGGCGGAAATGCCGCACGCCGGTGAACACCATCGCGATGCCGTGCTCGTCGGCCGCGGCGATCACTTCGCTGTCGCGCATCGATCCACCCGGCTGGATCACCGCCTTGATGCCGGCGGCGGCGGCCGCGTCGATGCCGTCGCGGAACGGGAAGAACGCGTCGCTGGCCATCACCGAACCTTCGACGACCAGGTCCGCGTCGGCGGCCTTGATGCCGGCGATGCGCGCCGAGTACACGCGGCTCATCTGGCCGGCGCCGACGCCGATGGTGCGGTGGTCCTTCGCATAGACGATGGCATTGGACTTCACGAACTTCGCCACCTTCCACGCGAACAGCAGGTCGGTGAACTGCTGTACGGTCGGTGCGAGCTTCGTCACCACCTTCAGGTCGTCGCGCGTGACCACGCGGTCGTCGGCGGTCTGCAGCAACAGGCCGGAACCGATGCGCTTGGTGTCGATGAAGCCCGGCGACGCGGGCGCCAGCGGGATGCGCAGCACGCGGACGTTGGCTTTCTTGGTGGCGTAGTCGAGCGCGGCGGGCTCGTAGTCGGGCGCGATCAGCACTTCGACGAACTGGCGGTCCAGGATGACCTTCGCCGTCGCCGCATCCAGCGTGCGATTGAAGGCGATGATGCCGCCGAAAGCGCTGGTGGGGTCGGTAGCGTAAGCCAGTTCGTACGCATCGCCGCAGGCCACGCCGACGGCCACGCCGCAGGGATTCGCATGCTTGACGATCACGCAGGCCGGCGCGTCGAACTGGCGCACGCATTCCCACGCCGCATCGCTGTCGGCGATGTTGTTGTAGCTCAGTTCCTTGCCCTGCAGCTGCTCGAACGTGGCCAGCGAACCGGGCGCGGGATACAGGTCGCGGTAGAACGCGGCCTGCTGGTGCGGATTCTCGCCGTAGCGCAGGTCCATGACCTTGATGAAGCTGCCGTTCGCCTGCGCCGAGAAGGCGCTGCGCACCGGCACGTCGGACGAGGCGTCGGTGATCGCGGACAGATAGTTGCTGATCGCGGCGTCGTACTGCGCCACGCGGTTGAACGCGGCGACCGACAGCGCGAAGCGCGTCTTCGCCGACAGGGCGCCGTCGTTCGCATCGAGCTCGGCCACCAGGCCGGCGTACTGCGAAGGATCGGTCGCGACGGCGACGCGGGCGAAGTTCTTCGCCGCCGAGCGCAGCATCGCGGGACCGCCGATGTCGATGTTCTCCACCGCGTCCGCCAGCGTGCAGTCGGCCTTCGCGGTCACCGATTCGAACGGATACAGGTTCAGCACCAGCAGGTCGATCGCGCCGATGCCGTGCTCGGCCATCACCGCGTCGTCGGTGCCGGCGCGGCCCAGCAGGCCGCCGTGTACCTTGGGATGCAGCGTCTTGACGCGGCCGTCCATCATTTCCGGGAAGCCGGTGACGTCGGCGACGTCGCGCACGGCCAGGCCAGCGTCACGCAATGTCTTCGCCGTGCCGCCGGTGGACAGCAGCTCGACATCGCGGGCGGCGAGGGCGCGGGCCAGGTCGAGCAGGCCGGTCTTGTCGGAAACGGACAGCAGCGCCCGTCGGACGGGCTGGAAATCAACGGTCATCGGGGGCGGCGTGGCGAAGCGGGGCGCGGATTATAACGCGGCGCAGCAACGCAGCCGGTGGCCTCAGGCCAGCCCGTAATCCTTGAGCTTCTTGCGCAGCGTGGCGCGATGGATGCCGAGCAGGGCGGCCGCGCGGCTCTGGTTGCCTTCGCAGTGGTTCAGCACTTCCACGAACAGCGGGATTTCCATCTCGCGCAGCACGATCTCGTACACATCGTCCGCGTCGCAGCCATCCAGGTCGCGCAGGTAACGGCGTACCGACTGTGCGACGTGCTCGCGCAGTGGCGGGCGCGACGCGGCGCGTGGCGTGTCCTGGCGGGTGGAGGCAGCGTTCAATCGGATCCCCTGGGCGCTACGGATGCAGATGCCCGCCTGCGCTTGCGGGTATTCGGCGGGGGGACGAGTCTAGCGCCTGAGCGCGGCGCGCGCATCCGCTTTTTTGATGAACCGGCGGACTTAACGGAAGTCGAAGGAAAACGCGACGACGCTGGCGCTGGGTTCGCGGATGCGTACGGCCATCTGTGCGCTCTGGCCCGGTCCGATGGCGTTGGCCATCTCCCCTTCCTGCAGATAGTCGCCTGGCTGCAGCGCCCGTGCGCCGAGGGTGCGGCCATCGGCATCCTTCAGCGTCAGCAGGATCACCGGCCACGCTTGCGCCCAGCGCGCCTCGTTGCGGAACGTGGCCTGCGCCTGCAGCGTGCCCGGCATGTCGAGGAGGGGGCGCACGTCGCGGCTGAGCATGGTGAAGGCCGCAGGTTCGCGCCAGGTCGGCACGTCGCAGCGGAAGACGCCGCACAAGGCCACGACCACGGGGCGCCAGCCCGCCTGCATGGCGAGCCGTGCGCGGTCGGCGATCACCACCTGCACGCAGAGCAGCAGCGACAGCGCGATCACGGCGGCCCATTGCAGGCGCGTACGGCGTGCATGCACCGGCGTGGTGCGCGCGTGCTGCAGGAAGCGGGGTCCGGTCGCCTTCCGTGCAGGTCGTGGCGCGGTGCTGTTCTCGATGCCCCGAGCCGGAACGGTCTCGGGCAAGGGCATGTCGGTGGTCGCAACCGTATTGTCCGCTGTGTCGTCGACTGACGCGGCAGTGCCGTCTCCAGTGACGGGCTGTTCCGCAGGCGCGGGCACTTCGTGCGGCGCAACCGACAGCGATTCGACCGTCTCTTCGGCCGTCGCCTGCATGTCGACATGAGCGGCTTCTGCCTGCGGCGGTGCGGCGTGCAGCAGCGTGGCCAGGCTCGGCGCGGATGCCGGCGCGTCGCCGGCCGTCACCAGCGGCTTGCCGCAGCGTGGACAGTCCGCGGGTGTTGCGCCCGAGTGCGGATCGCGCGCGACGAGGAACTGGCAGTGCGGGCAGGCGGTGAACATGGTCGCTATTCAAGCATGCCCGTCGACCGGTGTGTTGTGGCCGCGGGTGATGGTCGTGGTGTCAGCGGCGGACGCCGTCGATGCGCATCCAGTCACCCTCCTGCGTGGCCGACAGGGCGTCGAACCAGGGCGCGTAGCGGACGAGCAGATCGCCTTCCTGTCCCTGGAGGATGCCCGACAGCGCGAGGCGGCCACCGGGTGCCACGCGCGCCGCGAGGATCTCGGCGAGCGCATCCAGCGCGGAGGCGAGGATGTTGGCCACCACCACCGGATACGTCGCCAGCGGCTCGTCGTCGGGCAGGTAGACGCTGAAGTCCGCACCCACGTCGTTGCGCTGCGCGTTATCGGCACTGGCCAGCAGGGCCTGCGGATCGTTGTCGACGCCGACCGCCTGCGCGGCGCCCAGCTTCAACGCCGCCAGCGCGAGGATGCCGGAGCCGCAACCGAAATCGAGCACGCGCTGTCCCTGCAGTGCGCCTTCACCGGCGAGGGCGTCGAGCCAGCGCAGGCACAGCGCCGTGGTGGGATGCGTGCCCGAGCCGAACGCGAGGCCGGGATCGAGCCGCACGATCGCCGCATCGTCGCCGGCCTCGTCGGGAACCTCGTGGTTCCACGGCACGATGAAGGTGCGTGCGCCGAAGCGCATCGGCTTGAACTGGTCCAGCCACGCGCGTTCCCAGTCCTCGTCCTCGACCTTGCGGAAGCCGACCTGCGTCCAGTCCAGTCCCGGGTCGAAGGCTTCGAGCGCGGCCAGCAGCGTCAGCGCGTCGGCCTCCGCATCGAACAGCGCGGTCAGCACCAGCGCCTTCCACAGCGGCGTCTCGCCGACACCCGGTTCCAGGATGGCGCGCTCGTTGCCGGTATCCGCATCGGCGTCCAGCAGGGTGACCGACAGCGCGCCCACGTCGTCCAGTGCGTTCTCGTAGCGCGGCTGCTCGGTCTCGGTGCAGCGCAGGGAGAGTTCCAGGTAAGGCATGGTCGGCAGTGAAAATGAACGGGCGGGGATTGTCTCACGCGTCCTGCGGTCCGGGTCTGCGGAACGGCGACGAAAGGCCGTGACGGGCCCCGCGAACGCGCATGCATCGCGTTGAAAGGCGGGGAAGCCCCCGGGATAATGGTCGCGTGCCCCGGAAGCTGCTGATGCCGATGATGCTGGTGGGCCTGCTGGGCGCGCTGGCGTGGATACCGCTGCGCCAGGCGGGCTGGCTGCCGCATGCCGCGCCGACGGTCGCCGATGCGGCGGCCGGCCCTGAAGCCGGATCTTTCTCTTCTCCGTCCGCAACGCCATCGCTGCGTCCGATGGCCGCGCGTGCGATGCCGGGGCTGTCGCCACTGCGGCGTGGATTCGAGGACAGCACGGACCTGTTCGCCTATTCGCGCGAACTGATGAGCCTGGCCGCTGCCGGCGATGCCGATGCGATGTGGTTGCTGAGCCTGGTCCAGGACCAGTGCGCCGGTTTCGCGGCCGATCCCGCCGGCTATGCGCAGGACACCCGCGTCATCGCCGGTCTGGGCCTGTCCAACGGCAACGCCATGCTGTCCGCGCGCCAGCGCATCCAGCAGCGGTGCGCGCGTTTCGTGCCGCAGGACGGTTTCTCGCTGCCGACCCTCATCACCCAGCGCACGCTGGCCGCAAGCGCGGGCAGCCTGGCGGCTGAGGCGTCGCTGCTCGCCATGGAGCGGCCGTTGCAGGACGACGACGACTACCGGCGAGACCTGGTGCAGCGCGTGCTCGACTCGGGCGATCCCTTCGCCTATCTCGCCATCGCACCGGCAATGGGCACGGTCGGCAGCGGTCGCCGCGACACGCTGGGCGAGGTATCGGGCAGCGACCTGAGCGAGATCGCATGGCGTATCGCCTCGTGCGAGTTGGGCATGGATTGCAGCCCCGACGGTTCGATGATGACGAGTTACTGCGTGAACGGCGGGATCTGTTCGCGCGACGAATCGCAGGATTTCACCACCTTTGCGCGGGACGCGGGCTTCCCGCGCCAGGGTGCGGACAATGTGGACGACATGGTGGGCACTTTGCTGGCCCGCCCGGGAGTGGACGGATGAAATACAAGCGCACGCGGCCGGGAGTGAATCTCCTGGTCTGGGGACTGGTGGTGGTGGCCTATGCCGCCGCCGCCGCCACGATCGTCATCGAGACGCGCGACCCCGATTTCCGGGACCTGTCGCGGGTCGGGCACATGACCATCCATGCACCGGACGATGCGCGCCGCCTCGGCGCATCCCAGGTCGCCGCGCTCTATCGCGCGCGCAGCGGCACGCCGTTCTCGACGCTGTCGCCCGGCAGCACGATCAGGGTGGTATGGCCGGACGGTTCGTCCGAAGTGGTGCGGATCACCGATCCGTCCTCGCCCCTTGGCGCCATGCCCGTGCCGGGCACGCAACAGGCACCGGACAGGTAAGACGCGGCGCTGCGCGTCGTCCGGGAACGAAAGAGGGCCGGGATGTTTCCATCCCGGCCCTCTTTCGTTCTGTCGCGACGTAACCGCTCAGACCAGCGAGATCGCCTTGTTCTTCCGTTCCGCGAGGCGCTTTTCCAGATAGTGGATGTTCTGGCCGCCGGCCTGGAAGCCCTGGTCGCGCATGATGCGCTGCTGCAGGGGGATGTTGGTCTTGATCCCGTCGATGACCATCTCGCTGAGCGCCACGCGCATGCGGGCGATGGCGGTGTCGCGGTCCGGACCGTGCACGATCAGCTTGGCGATCATCGAGTCGTAGTTCGGCGGTACGCGATAGCCTTCGTAGATGTGCGTGTCGACGCGCACGCCAGGGCCGCCGGGCGGATGGAAGTGCTGGATCAGCCCCGGATGCGGCATGAAGGTGTCCGGATCTTCCGCATTGATGCGGCACTCGATCGCATGGCCACGCAGCACGATGTCGCTCTGCTTGATGGTCAGCTTCTGACCGGCGGCGATGCGCAACTGCTCGCAGACCAGGTCGATGCCGGTGATGCGCTCGGTCACCGGATGCTCCACCTGGATGCGGGTGTTCATCTCGATGAAGTAGAAGCGGCCGTCCTCGAACAGGAATTCGAACGTACCCGCTCCGCGGTAGCCGATGCGGATGCAGGCTTCCACGCAGACCTTGCCGATCTCGTTGCGCAGTTCCTCGGTGATGCCGGGCGCCGGCGCTTCCTCGACCACCTTCTGGTGGCGGCGCTGCATCGAGCAGTCGCGCTCGCCCAGATGGATGGCGTTGCCCTGGCCGTCGGCAAGCACCTGGATCTCCACGTGGCGCGGATTCTCCAAGAACTTCTCCATGTAGACCTCGCCGTTGCCGAAGGCTGCCTTGGCTTCCGACTTGGTGGTCTCGATGGCGGCCTTCAGCGCGCCCTCGACATGCACGACGCGCATGCCGCGCCCGCCGCCGCCGCCCGCGGCCTTGATGATGACCGGGTAGCCGATCTCACGGGCGATCTTGGTGTTGGCGACGATGTCATCGCCCAGCGGTCCGCCGCTGCCGGGGACGCACGGCACGCCGGCGGCCTGCATGGCGCGGATCGCTTCGACCTTGTCGCCCATCATGCGGATGGTGTCGGCCTTCGGGCCGATGAAGATGAAGCCGGACTGCTCCACGCGCTCGGCGAAGTCGGCGTTCTCCGACAGGAAGCCGTAGCCCGGATGGATGGCCTGCGCGTCGGTCACCTCGGCCGCGGCGATAATCGCCGGGATGTTGAGGTAGCTGTCCTTCGAGGCGGCCGGGCCGATGCAGACGGACTCGTCGGCCATGGCCACGTGCTTGAGGTTGCGGTCGACGGTGGAGTGCACCGCGACCGTGCGGATGCCCAGGGTGTGGCAGGCGCGCAGGATGCGCAGCGCAATCTCACCCCGGTTGGCGATGACGACTTTGTCCAGCATGGCGCGGACCTCAGCCGATCACGAACAGCGGCTGGTCGAATTCGATCGGCTGGCCGCTCTCGGCCAGGATCGACAGCACGGTGCCGGATACGTCGGCTTCGATGGGGTTGAACATCTTCATGGCTTCGATGATCGCCAGGGTCTCGCCGGCCTTCACCGACTGGCCGACACTGACGAACGACGGCTTGTCCGGCGACGGCGAAGCGTAGAACGTCCCGACCATCGGGGCGCGTACCACGTGGCCGTCGGGCAGGGCGTTGCCGGCCTTGGCGGTGCCGCCGGTGGATGCCTCGGTGGGCGAGCTCATCGGCATCGGCGCGGCCGGGCGCGGTTCGGCATAGGCGACCGGTGCGGGTGCGGCCGGCGCGGCGTAGCCGCCCTTCGGCGTGCGCGCCAGGCGCACGGATTCTTCGCCTTCCTTGATCTCGATTTCGGCCAGGTTCGACTCTTCCAGCAGGTCGATCAGTTTCTTGATTTTGCGGAGATCCATGGGAGCCTCGTGGTTGAACGCTGTTCCCTGCGGGGAACAAAAAGAAGGTCAGGCCGGCAACCGCTGCAGGGCGGCGTCCAGCGCATAGCGGTAGCTGTCGGCGCCGAAACCGCAGATCACGCCCACCGCCTTGTCGCTGAGGTAGCTGGTGTGGCGGAAGGGTTCGCGGCTGTGCGGGTTGGACAGGTGGATTTCGATGAAAGGCAGGGCGATCGCCGCCAGCGCGTCGCGGATGGCGACCGAGGTGTGGGTGAACGCGGCCGGGTTGATCAGGAGGAAGGCGGTGCCGTCGGTGCGGGCGGCCTGGATACGGTCCACCAGGGCATGCTCGGCATTGGACTGGAAGGTGTCGAGCTGGTGGCCGGCGGCCTGTGCCTGCGCGGCCAGGGCCAGGTCGATGTCCGCCAGCGTCGCGTGGCCATAGACCTCCGGCTCGCGGGTACCGAGCAGATTGAGGTTGGGGCCATGCAGGACCAGCAGCTTCGCCATTCGGCTCTCCAGCGGAAGGGCGGCAGTCTGCTTGAACCTGCCGATGCTGTCCAGTTCGCCGAAGTTTGCCTCGTTTTAAGCGATTGTTTGATTCTTCGCGAGCTCATGGCGGATCAAGGGCTTGCGGGGCATCGCGCCGGGTACGACAGCCGATCCGTTCATGGGTTGCAGCCGCGTTAGCCGCCGTTTCGACGATGTTGCGTGCTGCGGCCTACTTTGCCCAACCGCTGATCTCGCCATGCTGGAATGGGCCGATTTTCTGTCGCTCGATGCGCCCGTCGGCCCCCACCAGTACGGTGTAGGGCAACACGCCCTTGGTGTTGCCCAGCCATACGCTGGCATCGGCAGGGCCTGGGGTATCCAGCACGATCGGGTAGCTGACCGGGACCCGGGACAGGAAATCCTGCACGCCGTCGGTCGTATCCAGGGCGAGTCCCACCACCTGCACCCCATCGGTGCCCTGAGCTGTCGCGAAGCGCTGCAGCTCCGGCATCTCCTCGATACACGGTCCGCACCAGCTCGCCCACACATTGATCAGCAGCCGCTTGCCTGCGTAGCGCGTGCGCAGGTCGACGACGGCGCCATCCAGTCCGGGCAGTGCGATCGCCGGCATCGGGTCGCCGATGCCGGCAGGCGTAACGCCGGCGGGCGGCCGGGGTGCGGTCGCGTTCGTGGCCGCATGCAGGGCGCGTTCGCCCACCTGCGTGCGCCAGAACGGATTGCCGTTGAACCAGACGCTCGCCGCCAGGCCCAGGCCGCCGGCCAGGATCGCGACGGCGACGATGCGGGGCGTGGTGATCTTCACCGCGCCGCCCGCTCGAACGCCTGGCGCATCGTGTCGTTCGTGAGCACGGTCGGCAGCACTTCGCCTTCGCCGCCACCGCGTGGATAGATCACGTACAGCGGCACACCGACGGCTTTGTGCTGTTCAAGGAACGCGGTGATCGCCGGGTCCACGTTGGTCCAGTCGCCGGTCATCATTACCGCGTCGTGGGTGGCGAGCAGATCGCGGAACGCCGAGGTGTTCAGCACCGCCTTCTCGTTGGCCTTGCAGGTGACGCACCAGTCCGCCGTCATGTCGACGAAGACGATGCGGCCCTCGGCCCGCAGCGAGGCAAGTCGTTCGGCGGAATAGGCCACATGGCCTTCAGCCGTCGGTGCGGCGATGGAGGCCGTCGGCAGTCGGTGCACCATTGCCAGCGGCACCAGCGCAGCGGCGGCGAGTACCAACGCCAGTGCGCGCTGCAGCGGGGCGGCGGAGAAACGCACGCGCTGGAACCACCACAGCCCCAACGCCAGCACCACCAGGCCCACCAGCGCCAGGCCGACGGCATCGATGCCGCGCTGTTTGCCCAGCACCCACAGCAGCCAGGCGGCGGTGAGGTACATCGGGAAAGCGAGCACCTGTTTCAGCGTCTCCATCCACACGCCGGGTCGCGGCAGACGATTCGCCAGCGCCGGCACGAAGCCGATCAACAGGAACGGCAGCGCCAGTCCCAGGCCGAGCACCGCGAATACCAGCAGTGCCAGCGGTGTGGGAGCAGTGAAGGCATAGGCGAGTGCGATGCCCATGAAGGGCGCCGTGCAGGGACTGGCCACGACGACGGCCAGCACGCCAGTGAAGAAGTCGCCCAACGGACCGCGCCGCGACGCCAGACCGTGCCCGGCACCGGCCAATCGGTGGCCGACCGCGAATACGCCCGAGAGGCTCAGGCCCACCGCGAACATCACGTAGGCCAGCAGGCCGACTATCCACGGTTGCTGCAGTTGGAAGCCCCAACCCAGCGCCTGGCCCGCGGCACGCAGCGCGATGGCCAGCGCGCCGACGGCGACGAAACTGACCAGCACGCCGGCCGTGTACCAGAGCGCGCGCCGACGGGCATCGCGACCGTCGCGTCCACTCTCGGCCAGCGACAGCGCTTTCAGCGAGAGGATCGGCAGCACGCAGGGCATCAGGTTGAGGATCAGGCCGCCGAGCAGCGCCAGTGCCAGCGCTGCAATCAATGACGTCGCGTCGCGCTGGTTGCGTGCCAGCACGTCTTCGGGAGGGCGTGTGCGCTCCACGTCTGCGGCGACAGGCGTGGTTGTTGCTGCCGCTTCCGCCTCCGGCTTGGCGACAGCCGTATCGGCCGTGTTTGCCGTTGCCGGCGCGGGCGCGACGGCGGCGGGAGCGGGCACGTCTGGTGTAGTGGCCGGGGTCACCGTACCTGCCGGGATCGACAGCGCCACGCGCCGCATCATCGGCGGATAGCAGATGCCATCGGTCTGGCATCCCTGGAACGTCACGCGCAGCGTCGCCTTCGCGGCATTGCCATGCTGGCGTCGCAACGGCACCGGTACTTCGGCCTGGTCGAAGTAGACGGTGACCTCGCCGAAGTGTTCGTCGCGGTGCGCCTTGCCCTTGGGCCAGCGCGGCGCCTGCAGCGCGATGCCCTGCGCGCCTTCCAGCGCCATCGAGGTGCGGTCGCGGTAGACGTAGTAGCCGCGGGCCGGGGTGAAGCGCAGCAGCAATTCGTTGCCGTTGAACGCGATCGCCTCGAAGGCGAACGCCTGGTCCGCCGGCAGCGGCAGCGCATCCATGCCGGCCTGCGGTTTCTGGCCCAGCAGATTGCCGGTGAGCGTCGTTCCCGGCCCCAGCGGCACGAAGGCCTCGTCCGCAGCGGGCGGCAGCGCCACCTTCAGCGTACGCGTCTGTGGCGGGTAGCAGATGCCGGCGTCGGCGCAGCCCTGGTACTTGATCTTCAGTGTGACGCTGTCCGTCGGCGCCGCCGGCTGGCCGGGCAGACTGGCGACCAGTTCGCTACGGTAGGTTTCGACGTCGCCGAAGAACTCGTCGCGGTACGCCTTGCCCTTCGGCAACTGCAGCGGCTGCGCGGCGAAACCGGCATCGGCTTCCACCCCCGTGCGGTGCCGGTAGAGGTAGTAGCCCTCGGTGATCTTCCAGCGGATCTCGATGCGGTCGCGGGCCGGCGCGGTGGCGGTCAGCACGAACGCCTCGTCCACCGGCAACAGGTCGTCCTGGGTGATCGCCGCCGCCCCGCGGGGCGCGGACAGGCCGATCAGGAACAGCAGCAGGACGGGCAGGGCACGGGTCAGCGTCATCAGGGCACTCGGGTCAGGCGTCCTGCCGGGTTTCGGTGGCCACCCAGGCCAGGTAGGCGGGCAGGCCGGCCGCGGTTTCGACCGCCAGGATCTCCGGCAGTTCATAAGGGTGGAGCTCGGCCAGCCGCACCATCAGCGCATCACGCCGGTCGGCGGTGGTCTTGGCCAGCAGCTGGACCTCGGTGGCCTGCTCGACCTTGCCCTGCCAGCGGTAGGTCGAGATCGCTCCGGGCAGCAGGTTCACGCAGGCGGCCAGCCGTTCTTCCACCAGCGTCCGCGCCAGCCGCTGGGCGGTGTCGGCGTCCGGGCAGGTGGACAGGATCAGGTAGACGGACATGGGCCGGCGATTATCGCAGACCGCCCGGCCCGGCCCGGTCGCAAAAAAATCTGCCGCCAGGCCCTTGAAAGCGCGGCGGCCCCGCCCAACATCGGTCGGCATCCGGCGTTGCCGGGTTTTTGCGTCCGCGACGTTGGCAGTCCCTCGAGGCGAGTGCTAACATCGCCGCCCCTTTCCCAGTCCAATCAATCACTTAAGAGGATTGAAATGAGCAACATCAAGCCGCTGTACGACCGTCTGGTGGTCAAGCCGATCGAAGCCGAAGAAACCTCCCTCGGCGGCATCATCATTCCCGACGCCGCCAAGGAAAAGCCCACCAAGGGTGAAGTCGTCGCCGTCGGCGAGGGCAAGTTCGTCGAAGCCACCGGCAACGTCCGCGCCCCCAAGGTCAAGGTCGGCGACAAGGTGATCTACGGCCAGTACTCGGGTTCGGCCTACAAGCAGGACGGCGTCGAGTACAAGATCATCAAGGAAGACGACGTCCTCGCGATCCTCGGCTGATGCCGAGGCGGGACTCGTGATGGGTGCTTCGCCGCAGCGCGACGCGTTGACGGTTCCGCCCAGTCCGAGTTCCCGCCGCCCGACGCTCATCGAATCACTCATCACCCCATACGAATCACGGAGTTTTTCCAATGGCTGCAAAAGATATCCGTTTCGGTGAAGACGCCCGTACGCGCATGGTGCGCGGCGTGAATGTCCTCGCCAATGCCGTCAAGGCCACCCTCGGCCCGAAGGGCCGCAACGTCGTGCTCGAGAAGAGCTTCGGCGCCCCGACGATCACCAAGGACGGCGTGTCCGTCGCCAAGGAAATCGAACTGGCCGACAAGTTCGAGAACATGGGCGCGCAGATGGTCAAGGAAGTCGCTTCCAAGACCTCCGACAACGCCGGTGACGGCACCACCACCGCCACCGTGCTGGCGCAGGCGTTCATCCGCGAAGGCTCCAAGGCCGTCGCCGCCGGCATGAACCCGATGGACCTGAAGCGCGGCATCGACCAGGCCGTGAAGGCCGCCGTCGAAGAGCTGAAGAAGCTCTCCAAGCCGACCGCCGACGACAAGGCGATCGCCCAGGTCGGCACCATCTCGGCCAACTCCGACAGCAACATCGGCGACATCATCGCCGAGGCGATGAAGAAGGTCGGCAAGGAAGGCGTGATCACGGTCGAGGAAGGCTCGGGCCTGGAGAACGAACTCGACGTCGTCGAGGGCATGCAGTTCGACCGCGGCTACCTGTCGCCGTACTTCATCAACAACCAGCAGTCGCAGCAGGTCGAATTCGACGACCCCTTCATCCTGATCCACGACAAGAAGGTGTCCAACGTCCGCGAACTGCTGCCGGTGCTGGAAGGCGTCGCCAAGGCCGGCAAGCCGCTGCTGATCGTGGCCGAGGAAGTCGAAGGCGAAGCGCTGGCCACCCTCGTGGTCAACACCATCCGTGGCATCGTCAAGGTCGCCGCCGTCAAGGCGCCGGGCTTCGGTGACCGCCGCAAGGCCATCCTGGAAGACATCGCCACGCTGACCAACGGCACGGTGATCTCCGAAGAAGTCGGCCTGCAGCTGGAGAAGGCGACGATCAACGACCTGGGTCGTGCGAAGAAGGTCGTGGTCTCGAAGGAGAACACCACCATCATCGACGGCGCCGGCGATGCCGAGCGCATCCAGTCGCGCATCAAGCAGATCAAGGCGCAGATCGAAGAGACCTCTTCCGACTACGACCGCGAGAAGCTGCAGGAACGCGTGGCCAAGCTGGCCGGCGGCGTGGCCGTGATCAAGGTCGGTGCCTCGACCGAGATCGAAATGAAGGAAAAGAAGGCCCGCGTCGAAGACGCCCTGCACGCGACGCGTGCGGCGGTGGAAGAAGGCGTGGTCCCGGGTGGTGGCGTCGCGCTGATCCGCGCGCTGCAGACCATCGGCAACCTGAAGGGCGCCAACGAAGACCAGAACCACGGCATCCAGATCGCCCTGCGCGCGATGGAAGCCCCGCTGCGCGAGATCGTCACCAATGCCGGCGAAGAGCCGTCGGTGATCGTCAACCGCGTCAAGGAAGGTTCGGGCAACTTCGGCTACAACGCCGCCAACGGCGAGTTCGGCGACATGATCGAGTTCGGCATCCTGGACCCGACCAAGGTCACGCGCTCCGCGCTGCAGAACGCCGCTTCGATCGCGGGTCTGATGATCACCACCGAAGCGATGGTGGCCGAGGCTCCGAAGAAGGACGAACCGGCGATGCCGGCTGGCGGTGGCATGGGCGGCATGGGCGGCATGGACTTCTAAGAAGTCCGCGTCCGCTGTACCGCAGTACCGGGAACCCCGCCGCAAGGCGGGGTTTCTTTTTGCCTTGTCGTGACGAGGGGCGACCGTTAGCCTGCATGCCATGCATACCTCCCTCATCATCGTCGACGACTTCCTTGGCCAGCAGGACGCGCTGTCGTTGCGCGACGCGGCCTTGAAACTGACGTATCCCGATCTGCGCGGTCCCTTCCCCGGCCGCAATTCGCTGGAGCGCATCGAGATCGAAGGTCTGTCCGAGATCGCCTCGCACCTCACCGGTGAGCGCCTCAAGCCGATCAACCCGCTGCAATCGCACGGCAAGTTCCGCATCACCTTGGCGAGCGATGTCGGCACGGCCAAGGTGCATATCGACCAGGCGTACTGGTCCGGCATCCTCTACCTCAGCAAGCCGGAGGATTGCCGCGGCGGCACGGAGTTCTTCCGTCATCGTCCCTCGAACCGTGATCGCGCACCGCTCAACGACGCCGAACTGACGGAGATGGGGTTCTCCTCGCATGCGCAGATGCACCAGGAGATCATCGAGAAGCACAGCAACGACGACAGCGTGTGGGAGCCGACCATGCAGGTGCCGATGCGCTTCAACCGGCTGGTGTTGCTGCGCCCCTGGCTGTGGCATACCGCCGGCCCCGCGTTCGGCAGCACGATGGAGGACGGTCGGCTGGTCTATCTGATGTTCTTCACCGCGGCGTGATCCTGCGGCTTCCGTTGCCGATGAAACATTCGACAAGCGTCTCCATGCGTGGCCCAATGGCTGCGTGAACACCCCCCGCGCCCGCTTTTGGTTCTGGTATTACCGCGATCCTTCCGCGGCGGCGAGGCTGTGTTCCTTCTAGCGAAACACCAGAAGAATCCCCTTGAAGCCGCCAGCGAAACTGGCGGCTTTTTTGTTGACCCGGAGACCCCGATGGCCCCCCATACCGACGATCTGCGCATCCGCAAACTCGATGAGCTGGTCACGCCCGCTGCCGTGATCGGCGAACTGCCGTGCGACGACCTGGTGTCGCAGACCGTATCCGAATCGCGCGCCGCGCTGCACGACATCCTGCAGGGACGCGACGACCGCCTCGTCGTGGTGATCGGGCCGTGCTCGATCCACGATCCCGCTTCCGCAATGGACTACGCCCAGCGCCTGAAACCGCTGCGCGACGCGCTGGCCGGCGAACTGGAGATCGTGATGCGCGTGTACTTCGAGAAGCCGCGCACCACGGTGGGATGGAAGGGCCTGATCAACGATCCGGCGCTGGACGGCAGCTTCGACATCAATCGCGGCCTGCGGCTGGCGCGCGGCCTGCTGCGCGACATCAACGCGCTCGGCCTGCCGGCGGGTTGTGAGTACCTCGATACCATCTCGCCACAGTACATCAGCGATCTGGTGGCGTGGGGCGCGATCGGCGCGCGCACCACCGAAAGCCAGGTGCACCGCGAGATGGCCAGCGGCCTGTCGTGCCCGGTCGGCTTCAAGAACGGCACCGACGGCAACATCAAGATCGCGGTGGATGCGGTGGGCGCAGCCTCGCATCCGCATCATTTCCTGGCGGTGACCAAGGATGGCCGTTCGGCGATCGCCGCCACCGCCGGCAATCCCGATTGCCACGTCATCCTGCGCGGCGGCAAGACGCCCAACTACGACGCCGGGAGTATCGAGGCAGCCAGCCAGGTGCTGGCGAAGTCGGGCCTGCCGGCGCGCCTGATGGTCGATGCCAGTCACGCCAACAGCGGCAAGAACCCGGACCACCAGCCGGCCGTGATCGACGACATCGCCACGCAGCTGGAAGCGGGCGAGCGGCGTATCGTCGGGGTCATGGTGGAGAGTCATCTCGTCGGTGGCCGCCAGGATCTGGTCGATGGCCAACCGCTGACCTACGGGCAGAGCATCACCGATGGCTGCCTCGGCTGGGACGCATCGGTGCAGGTACTGGAGCGACTCGCCGCGGCGGTGCGCCTGCGCCGGCAGCGCACCGATGCGGTGGAGCAGGCGGCGTAAGCGGGAAGTGACTTCCGGCAGGTCGAAGAGATGACCGCTGGCAACTGACCGGGGGCGGCATGGCGGATGAGACTGGCCGCACACCCGCCACCGGAGTCCGCCATGTACCGTCCCAAGCACTACACGCTGCCGCTCGCCCTCGTCCTGACCTGTTTCGGTGCCTTCCAGGCGCAGGCTGCGGACCTTACCGTCACGCTGCACGACGTGCGCGCGCAGACTGGCCTGCTGAAGCTGGCGGTCGTCGACTCGCCGGCCGGCTGGGACGGGCAGGCAAAGCCGGTACAGGCCGATGGCGCACCGCCGCAGGGCGATACCGCCACCTTCGTGTTCAAGGGGCTGAAGCCCGGCGCCTACGCCGTGCTGGTGACCCACGACGAGAACGGCAACGGCAAGCTCGACAGCAACATGATCGGCATGCCGGTCGAAGCCTACGGCTTCAGCAACAACCCGAAGGTGATGCGCAAACCGACCTGGGAAGAAGCGCGCTTCGAGGTCGGCGCGCAGGATGCCGCCATCGACATCCACCTGCGTTGAGGCGCGCCGCCATGGACCGTCGCCGCTTCCTGCGCAATCTGCTGTCCGGTGCCACCGCCCTGGCCATCGCGCCCGCGCTGCTGCGCAGCGAGCATGCCTTCGCCGGCGATCCCGCCCGCTTCGCGGCGGGTTTGCGCGAACAGCCATGGCTCGCGGGCTGGAAATCCGTGCAGTCGGAAACCCTGGGCCCGGCGACCGTACAGCTCGAAGGGCGGCTGCCGGCGGGCTTCACCGGCACGCTGTACCGCAACGGCCCGGCGTGGAGGGAGCGGGCCGGCTTCCGCTATGAGCACTGGTTCGATGGCGACGGCATGGTGCATGGCTGGCGCTTCAATGGCGACGGCACGCTCAGTCACCACGCACGCATGGTCGCCACGCCGAAGTTCACCCGCGAGCAGAAGGCGGGCCGCTTCCTGTATCCGACGGCGGGCACGTCCATCCCCGACATGCAGCCGATCCGCAACAACGACGACGCGAACACCGCCAACACCTCCGTCACGATGATCAACGGCCGCCTGTTCGCGCTGTCCGAAGCAGGATCCGCGTTCGAACTGGACCCGGATGAACTGACGACACTGGGCGCGGTCACCTGGCGTCCCGATCTGGCCGCAATCCCGTTCTCTGCGCATCCGCTGGTGGACCGCGACGGTTCGTCGTGGAACTTCGGCTCCCTCTCGATGATGGGCGGCAACGGGCTGGTGGTCTGGCATATCGGTCGCGACGGCACGCTGGCCTCGGCCGATGTACTGGAGACGCCGGTGCCGGGTTACCTGCACAGCTTCGCGATGACCGATCGCCATCTGGTCTTCGTGCTGATCCCGTTCCGCTACCGGGACGGATCGGGCGCCTTCTTCGAGCGCCTGCGCTTCCAGCAGGACCAGCCGTTGCGCATCGCCGTGGTCGACAAGGCGGCGCCCTCGAGGGCGCAGTGGTTCGAGGCGGATTTCGCTGCGATCTACCACTTCGGCGATGCGCACGAACGCGACGGCCGCATCACCGTCCGTGCGGTCCAGCACCTGGACCTGGAGGAAGCGCGCTCGCCGATGCGGGCTGCGATGAACGGCGACGTGCACGGCGACGCGCATGGTGGCAAAGGACCGTTGTGCGAACTGGTGCTGGATCTGCGCAGCGGCAGGGCGCACTGGGAAGACACCGGCATCGCCGGCATCGAGTTCCCCGTGTTCGACGCCCGCACGCCGTCTCGCGACGCGGCGCGACTGTATGCGCCCATCCATGCCGACGGATCGACCGCGCCGTACTTCAGCCGCATCGGTGCCTTCGATCCGGTACGCGGCCGTCGCCAGGTGCACGACTACGGGCGCGACGTGCTCGTGGAAGAACACCTGTTCGTCCCGCGGCCCGGCAGTTCGCGTCCCGACGACGGTTGGCTGGTCGGCACGCTGCTGGATGCCGTGAAGGGTCGCAGCGGCATCGCGGTGCTGGATGCCCGGCGCGTCGACGAAGGCCCGCTGGCGCAGGCCTGGTTGCCGTACACGGTGCCGCTGGGCTTCCACGGGTACTTCGCCGCGCGCTGATTCGCTCGGCAGGTCCGGATGCGGCATCCTGCGCGGATGGAACGGACATCCTTTCGCACCAAGGGCCTGCGCTGGCTGGCATGGGGACTGATCGCGCTCGCCGCGACGTACGCGCTCTATCTGCTCGCCGGCAACGTCTTCCTCAACACGGCGTTGGGCGAGAGGGCGTTGAACCGCAAGCCGGACCGCTTCCAGATGCACTGGGCCTCCGGCCACACCTGGTGGCCGGGCCATGTCAGCCTGCGCGGCGTAGTGCTGCAGGGGCACGCGCGCCGCATCGCCTGGGAAGCGCAGGCGGCGCGCGTGGAAGGACGCATCGCGCTGTGGCCGCTGCTGTCGCGGCGCCTGCACGTACCCGAGATCCGTGCGGACGATGTGCGGGGTGGCGTGCGACGCGTGGCGAAGGAACTGGCACCTCCGCCAGCGCGCGACGGCGGCTGGGAGCTGCAGTTCGACCGCATCGCCAGCGACTCGCTCCAGCGCGGGTACTTCGACGGGCTGGAACTCGTCGGCGCGGGGCATGGCGACGTCGGCTTCTACAAGCAACTGCGCGGCGGACCGATGGAATTGATGCCGTCTACCGTAGGCTTCGCCCAGGCGCGGGTGGTCCGTAACGGTGAGGAAGTCCTGCGCGACGCGACGCTGGATGTGCGTTTCGCGATCGACCGGCACCGGCGCGAGCAGGCCGCAGGTATCGACAAGCTGATGAAGACGCGGCTGGGCGTGAAGCTGGCCGGTCGCACCGCCGGCCTGAACATCGCCGTCAGTCCGCGCGGCAAGGTGACGACGACGCTGGTGCCGGGTGAAGGGCGCGCCGACATCGATCTGGCTTTCGAGCGTGGCCTGCTCGCGCCGGGTGGCCGCGCGCAATGGACGATGGCGGTGGCCGGCAACGACATCGCCGGTGCGGTGCGCAACGACATCCTGGGCATCGACGTGGCGGTGGACAAGGACATCGTGCTGAAGGCGACCGTGCCGCCGCAGGCGGACGGTCGCCTGGCATTGGAAGCGGACCTGCGCCTGCGCGGCCGGCAGGTGCCGCTGCGCGATTTCGCCGGCCTGCTGCCGCGCGCGTCCGGCCATGTGGAGGGCGCCTGGCACTTCGACTCCCTCCGCTGGCTGTCGGACCTGTTTCCGCAGGCGCCGTGGCTGAAGCTCGATGGCGCCGGCTCGATCCGTGCCGACGTGCAGGTGGCGGATGGCCAGCTCGCGGCCGGCAGTCGCATCGACGTGCCCGAGGTCGATGCGGTGGCCGAGGTGATGGGCAACCGCATCCGCGGTCTTGCCCGGGCCGACATCCGGCTGGATGCGGGCCAGGACGGTGCGCTGGTGCCGCGGCTGCAGGCCACGATGGATCGCTTCGACGTGGCATCGCTGCAGAAGCCCTGCACACCGTATGTGCAGGGACGGCACCTGGCCCTGTCGATCAACGCCGTGGGTCCGCTGGCGCAACTGCGCGACGCGTTGCAGGCGAGGGTGGTGTTCAAGGATGCCCGCGTGCCGGACCTGCGCGTGTACAACGCGTTCCTGCCGCGGCGGCAGATGCGCTTCGATGGCGGCGCCGGCGTGCTCAGCGGCGACCTGTCGCTGGATGCCGCAGGCGAAGTGGGGCGCGGCACCGTGCGCATCGCCGGGCGCGGCACCCGCATGCAACTGGCCGGCGTGCAGCTGCGGGGCGACATCGATCTCGACCTGAAGCTGCGCCGCGCCGACCTGAAGCGGCGGCTGTTCGTCGCCGATGGCAGCACCGTGCAGGTGCGCAATGTCGGCTTCACCGAGCCCGGCGGGGAATCGCGCCGCGGCTGGTGGGCGCGGGTGGCGCTGAACCGGGCGCGACTGGACGTGGACCGGCCGATCAGTGCCGGCGGCGGGGCCGACGTGACCATGAAGGATGTCGGCTTCCTGTTGGCGCTCTTCTCGCGGCAGAAGGAGTACCCGGCCTGGGTGTACCGGCTCGTCGACGCCGGCCAGGCACAGGTGCAGGGTCGCGTGGAGTGGCGCGACGACGTGCTGATCCTCGACCGGATGCACGCGCGCAACGACCGCTACGACATGCTGGCGCGGCTGCGCCTGCAGGGAGGTCAGCGCGAAGGCGACCTGTACGCCCGATGGCGTGCGCTGAGCGTCGGGATGGAGGTGCAGGGAGCCCAGCGCACGCTTCATCTGGTCCGGGCCAAGGCCTGGTACGACGGCCGTCCGCATTACCTGAAGTAGCGAACCGGGATCGCATTCGCGCGCTCAGGCGGCGGCCGCCCTGTTCAGGTACATGCGGTGAAGAACGTAATCAGGATTCTGACGAGCGGCACACGAATTGGTCTGATATCGGTAACATGCAGCTACGACGCGGGTTTTGCTCGCATTCATATTAGTGACATGACGGTCGTGACGGGTGAACCACCGGGTTCTGTTTTGCAGTGCAGCGTGCAAGCGGCGTAACCCACCCTTCACGATGGCCCCGCATCCCGACGTGGGGGAGGGAGCAAGCCCGCAATAGCCTAGCTGTTGCGGGCTTTTTTATTCCTCCGTCGCAGGGACAAAAACCCGCGGTTCGCTGCACAAACTCCGGGCCCCGGGATGCGCCGCCGCACCCCGCGGCGTTGCCGCGCCGCCTGAGCCAGGTGGCTTGCCCCAGCCGCCTCCCGGGTGCCTGAGAGGCGTGTGCCGACCGGGGGCCGGCCAGTGAAAACGGCTAGAATTGCGGCATGGCCGATACCCCCGCACGCGTGATTCCCCTCCAGGTCGTCAGTTCCGCGCCCGTGACGCTGGAAACCGGCGCCAAACAGCTCGGCAACGACAAGATCGCGCGCTCGCCGGTGCAGTTCGCCGATGCGCCGGTCCTGCGCAAGCCGTCGTGGATCCGCGTCCGCATCCCGTCCGACGGCTCGGTGGCCAAGCTCAAGGCCAAGTTGCGCGAGAACCGCCTGGTCACGGTGTGCGAGGAAGCCAGCTGCCCGAACATCCACGAGTGCTTCGGCCACGGCACCGCCACCTTCATGATCCTCGGCGAGGTCTGCACGCGCCGCTGCTCGTTCTGCGATGTCGCCCATGGCCGGCCCAAGCCGCCGGATCCTTCCGAACCGCTGAGCCTGGCCAATACCGTGGCCGACATGGGCCTGAAGTACGTCGTGGTGACCAGCGTGGACCGCGACGACCTGCGCGACGGCGGTGCCCAGCACTTCGTCGACTGCATCGCCGCCATCCGCGAGCACTCGCCGGCCACGCGCATCGAGATCCTCACCCCGGACTTCCGCGGCAAGGGCCGCATGGACCGCGCGCTGGAGATCCTGGCGGTGAATCCGCCCGACGTGTTCAACCACAACATCGAAACCGTGCCGGACCTGTACCCGAACGTCCGCCCCGGCGCCGACTACCAGTGGTCGCTGACCCTGCTGCAGCGCTTCAAGCAGCAGCATCCGCATCTGCCCACCAAGAGCGGCATCATGCTGGGGCTGGGCGAGACGATGGAGCAGGTGCAGGGCACGCTGCGTGACCTGCGCGCGCACGACGTGGACATGGTCACCATCGGCCAGTACCTGCAGCCCACGCCGCACCACCACCCGGTGCTGCGCTACTGGACACCTGACGAGTTCAAGGCGCTGGAGGACTACGGCATGGCGCTGGGCTTCAGCCACGTGGCGTCCGGTCCGCTGGTGCGCTCGTCCTACCACGCCGACCAGCAGGCCGCGCAGGCGGCATTCACGGCCGGTCAGGCGGGCTGAGCCGCATTCCGCGGCGTGGCGCCGGCCGTCGCCGGCAGGGAGCCTCGTGCTTGGCGTGTGACCGCGCCACGGCCACGGTTCACCTTTCCCTACGCCACGCCCCTTAGGCTGCCGACAGGCAGA
Source organism: Pseudoxanthomonas sp. GW835-FHT14C01 (assembly GCF_058793715.1). NCBI lineage: Bacteria > Pseudomonadati > Pseudomonadota > Gammaproteobacteria > Lysobacterales > Lysobacteraceae > Pseudoxanthomonas > Pseudoxanthomonas sp. GW835-FHT14C01. Next base: position 208,597 of record NZ_JBXAGB010000004.1, on the reverse strand, counting down.
TGACAAGCCGCGCAACTTTGTGCACTGTCCCTCTGTCGAATCCGCAATCCGTTCCAGCCTGACGGGCCCTCCGGGCCGCGAGTACGCAATGACACTGAAGAAAGCCCCCCTCCTGTTGTTGGCCCTGGTCCTGTCGACGCCGCTGGCGCTGCTCGCGCGCGGCGACGGCGATGCGATCGCGGTGGCGCCCACCGCCGACCAAGCCAACACGTCCAAGCTGGTGTACGGCCTGTTGTCGGACAGCCGCTATGCGTACCGTCCGCGTCCGCTGGACGACGCGCTGTCGCAGCAGATATTCAAGCGCTATTTCGAAGCGCTCGACGGCGGCAAGCAGTTCTTCACCGCGGCGGACATCGAACGCTTCTCCCCTTACAAGACCAAGCTGGATGACGCGATCCGCTCCGGCGACCTCGCGCCGGCGTACGAGATCTTCGCGGTCTACAAGCAGCGTGTCGGCCAGCGCGTGACGTATGCGCGCGCGCTGCTGAAGCAGGATTTCGATTTCACCGGCGACGAGCGCTGGGAATACGATCGCGAGGATGCGCCCTGGGCCGCGGACGGCAAGGCGCTGGATGCGATCTGGCGGAAGTCAGTGATGAACGACTGGCTGCGCCTGAAGCTGGCCGGCAAGAAGCCCGACGACATCCGCAAGACGCTGGACAAGCGCTACGCCAACCTGCAGCGCAGCATCAACGAGCTGAAGACCGAGGACGTCTTCCAGACCTTCCTCAACGCGTACACCAGCGCGATCGATCCGCACACGGATTACTTCACGCCGCGCACCGCCGAGAACTTCAACCAGTCGATGTCGCTGTCGCTGGAAGGCATCGGCGCGGTGCTGCAGCGGCAGGACGACCTGGTGGCGATCCGCGAGATCGTGCCGGGCGGTCCGGCGGACCTGAGCGGCAAGCTGAAGGTCGGTGACCGCATCGTCGCGGTCGGCCAGGGCAAGTCCGGCCCGATGACCGATGTGATCGGCTGGCGCATCGACGACGTGGTGGCGCAGATCCGCGGCAAGAAGGATACGCAGGTCCGCATCGAATACATCCCGGTAGAGGCCGGCATCGACGGCAAGCACGCGCAGGTCACCATCGTCCGGCAGAAGATCAAGCTGGAAGAGCAGGCCGCCAAGTCCGAGATCATCTCGCTGCCCGCCAATGCCGGCGAGCCGGCGCGCCGCATCGGCGTGATCAAGCTGCCCGCGTTCTACCAGGATTTCGAAGGCCGTCGCCGCAACCCGAACGACTTCAATTCCGCCACCCGCGACATCGCCAAGCTGCTCGCCCAGTTCAAGACGCAGGACGTGGACGGCGTGGTGATGGACCTGCGCAACAACGGCGGTGGTTCGCTGGACGAAGCGGTGCAGCTGACCGGCCTGTTCATCGACAAGGGCCCGGTGGTGCAGCAGCGCGAATCCGGCGGTCGCGTGCAGGTGTACAGCGACACCGTGGCCGGGGTGGCGTGGGACGGTCCGCTGGCGGTGCTGATCAATCGCGCGTCGGCGTCGGCTTCCGAGATCTTCGCGGGCGCCATCCAGGACTACGGCCGCGGCCTGGTGATCGGCGAGACCAGCTTCGGCAAGGGCACCGTGCAGAACATGGCGGACCTGGATCGCTGGCCGGCCAACGAAGCCCCGCGCTTCGGCTCGGTCAAGCTGACCATCGCGCAGTTCTTCCGCGTGGCCGGCGGCAGCACGCAGCACAAGGGCGTGGTGCCGGACATCGCGTTCCCGGTCAGCGTCGACGCCACCGAGTACGGTGAGAGCACGTACGACAACGCGCTGCCGTGGACGCGCATCGCCGCCGTGCCGCACACGCAGTACGGCAACTTCGCACCGCTGCTGCCGAAGCTGGAAGCCCTGCACGCGGCGCGTTCGTCCAAGGACAAGGAATTCCAGTGGTGGTCGGAGGACGTGGCGCAGTTCCGCGCCGAGGCGGCCAAGAAGTACGTATCGCTCAACGAAACCGAACGTCGCGCCGAGCGTGACCGCCAGGACGCGCAGCGCAAGCAGCGGCAGGCCGAGCGCAAGGCGTTGGGCCTGGCGCTGGATCCGCTGGCCGAGGACTTGGCCGATGACGGCCTCGGCGCATCCGAGCGCGATATCGTCAAGGACGCGCAGCGCGAAAAGCTCGCCGACAAGCGTCCCGATCCGCTGTTGCGCGAATCGGCCGCCATCCTGTCCGACGCCATCGGCATCCTGGGCCAGGACCGCAAGCTGTCGGCGCAGGTACTGCCCGATTCGCCCGGTCCGGGCCGCTGGGCGGAGTAGAGCGGAGCTTGCTCCGCTGCCGGTGGATCGGCCGTCGAGTGAACCGAGCGCCGAGCACCCCAATCGAGAGTCGAGCAAGCTCGACTCTACGGGTGCGGAGCGCAAGATCCGGATAGCCAGCCCGCAGCGCGCGCCCTAGTCTGGGCGCATGGACACCATGCCGCGCTCAACAACCCCCACGTCTTTCGCCACCGATCCGCTGGAACTGGCGCGCCGCCTGCTCGACGAGGGTGAACCCTCGTTGTCGGATCTGGCCGCGCGTACCGGTCTCAGCGCTTCGCACCTGCAGCGTCGTTTCCGTGCCCGCTTCGGCCTGAGTCCGGCCGAGTACTTGGCACGCAAGAAGCTGGGCACGTTGAAGAGTGCCCTGCGCGAGGGGCGCGACGTCACCACCGCGCTGTACGACGCAGGGTACGGCTCGCCATCGCGCCTCTACGAACAGGGCGCGGCCAAGCTGGGCATGACGCCGGCCACCTACCGCGCCGGCGGGCGCGGCGTGGCGATCCGCTGGACGCTGGTGGATACCGTGCTGGGTCGCACGCTGGTCGCGGCCACCGGACGCGGCATTTGCGCGGTGGAACTGGGCGACAGCGACGCGGCGCTTGAGCAGCGGCTGCGCGATGAGTTCCCCCTGGCGCAACTCGAACGCGTCGAAGCCGGCCGCGACGACTTCCTCGCACCACGGTTGCGTGCGGTGGCGGAGCGGTTGGCCGGGGGCGATGCCGAGGTGCCGGTCGATCTGCTGGGTACGGGTTTCCAGCAGCGGGTCTGGGATGCGTTGATGAAGATTCCGGCCGGGGAGACGGTCAGCTACGCGGGCCTGGCGCAGTCGCTGGGCGCGCCGCGCGCGGCAAGGGCGGTGGCCAGCGCCTGCGCGCACAACCGCATCGCGGTGGTCGTGCCCTGCCACCGCGTGATCCGTGGCGACGGGTCACTCGGCGGTTATCGCTGGGGACTGCCGCGCAAGCAGCAGTTGCTGGCACGCGAGCGCGGCTGATCCAGCATCCGCCGCGGGAGCGACGCGAGTCGCGACGGGTACGCAGGATGTCGGCATCGTGTCGGCAGATGCGCGGGTGGCAGCGACTGCGTGATGTGCCATCGCGTGCGTGCTGTGCAGGGGCGCTTCATCCCGACTACATCGCTCCCACCTCTGCTGCTCGGGACCGACGTCGTCTTGAAGACCATTCAAGCCTGCCCGGAAAGGTTTCAAGGAGCTGCGGGCAGCGCCGTCATGCCGGCGGTCCGCGAGTGGCCTAGAATTGCACCACGCCGCACTCCCCACGGTTCCCCATGACGTCCTCCGTTTCCGCCGCCGCGCCCGCGCGTGGCGGCCTTGCCGTCGCTGCCGCCCTGGCCATCGTCTACGTGGTCTGGGGCTCGACGTACCTCGGTATCCGCTTCGCACTCGAGGGGGGGTTCCCGCCCTTGCTGATGGTGTCGGGCAGCCGCTTCGTGGCCGCCGGCCTGGTGATGTTCCTGTTCCTCCGGTGGCGCGGTGTCGCGCCGCCCACGCGCGCGCAGTGGAAGAACGTGCTGGTGATGGGCGCGCTGCTGCTGTTGATGGGCAACGGCATGGTCGTACTGGCCGAACAGACGGTGTCGTCCGGCCTGGCCGCGGTGGCGGTGGCGTCGATGCCGTTGTGGATGGGCCTGTTCGGCGCGATGCGCGGCCAGCATCCGACGCGCGGCGAATGGCTGGGCATCATCGTCGGCTTCGCCGGCGTGGTGTGGCTCAACGCGGGCAGTTCGCTGACCGGTTCGCCGGTCGGCCTGGTGCTGCTGCTGATCGCGCCGATCGCGTGGGCCTACGGTTCGGTGTGGTCGCGCGGTCGCGACCTGCCGTCGCCGTTCATGACAGCGGCGGCGCAGATGCTGGCGGCCGGGGTGATGCTGGTCGTCGCCGGTCTGCTGCATGGCGAACGTTTCAACACGGCGGACTGGACGCTGACCGGCGCGCTGGCGGTCGTCTACCTCGCGGTGTTCGGTTCGATCATCGCGTTCACTGCTTACGTGTGGCTGCTGCACCATGCGCGCCCGGTGCTCGTCGGCAGCTATGCCTATGTCAATCCGGTGATCGCGGTGGCGCTGGGCGCCTTCATCGCCGGTGAAACCTTCACCCGGCACGATCTGGGCGCAATGGCGGTGATCCTGGTGGGCGTGGTGGTCATCACGCTGGCGCGCGCGCGGCAGGCGAAATGAGCGTCGAGTCCATCGACCGCAAAGGGCTGGCGATCACCGCTGGCACGTTCCTGATCTGGGGCGTGGTGCCGATCTACTGGCACCTGCTGAAGGCGGTCCCCTCGTTCCAGATCATCGCGCATCGCATCGTGTGGAGCGCCGTGCTGGTGATCGGCTGGCTGTTGCTGAAGAACGGGCGGCGCTGGTGGCAGCAGGTGCGCGCGCAGCCGCGTGCCGTGCCGTGGCTCGGCGTCAGCAGCCTGCTGATCGCGTTCAACTGGGGCCTGTACATCTGGGCGGTGAACGCGGGGCACGTGGTCGAGACCAGCCTGGGCTATTTCATCAATCCGTTGATCAATGTCGTGCTCGGCGTGCTGGTGCTGCGCGAGCGTCTGTCGCCGGCGCAATGGATCGCGGTCGGATTCGCGCTGGTCGGCGTGGCCTGGCTGACGCTGCAAGCGGGGTCGCCGCCGTGGATCGCGCTGGGACTGGCGTTCTCGTTCGGCCTGTACGGCCTGGTGCGCAAGCTGGTCGCGGTGGATCCGGTGGCCGGCCTGGGCGTGGAGAGCCTCTACCTGTTCCTGCCGGCGCTGGCCTACGTGGTGTGGGGTGAGTTCGGCCACGGTGGCGGCTTCGTCAGCGGCTACGGTTGGAAGAACGACCTGCTGCTGGTGTTCGGCGGTGTAGTCACCGCGGTGCCCCTGATCGGTTTCGCCTACGGCGTGCGCCGCATCCCGCTGTCGGTGGTGGGGCTGCTGCAGTACATTGCGCCGAGCATCCAGTTGCTGCTCGGCGTGCTGGTGTTCAAGGAGGCCTTCGGCATCGAGCGCGCGATCGGCTTCGCCGCCATCTGGACCGGGTTGCTGATCTTCGCCAGCGATGGCCTGTGGCGCGCGCGCCGCCGCGAGGCGGTCGCGGCGGCGGCAACGGGACGCTAGTCAGCCGGACGTCTTGGCCGCCGGGGCGGGGCAGGGCCCGCCTGCCGCGGTCCATGTCTTGAACGCGGCGACGAACTGGTCGTGCGGCACCGGCACCGGTGCGCGCTCGCCGCCGGGATTCCAGCCCCACAGCACCAGCTTGTCCTCCGCCACGTGCTTGACCAGCGCATCGAAGTCGCGACCGCCGTTGCGCTTCTTGTCCTGGATCATCGCGCACAGCTGGTCGGCGGGGAGGCCGATCCACGCCATCTTGTGGTCCGGGGGCGGCAGCTGCCAGTGCGGCGCACCGGGCGGCGCATGCGGGCCGTAGCTGGCCGGTGCGTTCTGCTCGGCGTGGCAGGTGGAGCAGGGCAGGCCGGGTGCGCCCTTGCCGTCGGGACCGCGGGCGACGTTCATCGCGTGCGGCGTCTGCGTGTCGAACTGCAGCGGCGCGTCGCCCGGGATATGGCAGTTGCTGCAGCGCGGGTGCTGGAACACCTTTTCGACGGTGGCGAAGGCGGTCAGCGCCTGCGCCCTCTGCTCCTCGCTGATGCGCGGCTTGCAGGCCACCAGCAGGAGGACGGTCAAGGACATCATCAGGATGCGCATGGCGGGCCTCAGGCAGCGGAGGTGGTGGAAGCGGGCGTCGGCAGGCGCAGCGGCAGCTCGCGCAAGCGCTGTCCGGTGAGCGCGAACACGGCGTTGGCCACGGCCGGTGCGATCGGCGGCGTGCCGGGCTCGCCCACGCCTCCCATCTTCTCGGTGCTCGGCACGATGTGGACCTCGATCTTCGGCATCTCGTGCATGCGCAGCACGCGGTAGTCGTGGTAGTTCGACTCCTGCACCTGCCCGTCCTTCAAGGTCAGCGCGCCATGCAGCGTCGCACCGAGGCCGAACACGATGCCGGACTCCATCTGCGCTTCGACCGCGCCCGGGTTCACCGCCACGCCGCAATCGATCGCGCAGACCACGCGATGCACGCGGATCTGTCCGTCCTCGACCGACACCTCGGCCACCTGCGCGACATAACTGCCGAACGACTCGTGCACGGCGATGCCGCGACCGCGTCCTTCGGTGGCGGGCGACGACCAGCCGGCCTTCTCGGCCGCGAGGTTCAACGCCGCGAGATGGCGCGGGTGGTCCTTCAGCAGGGTGCGGCGGTACTCGAGCGGATCCTTGCCGGCGGCGTGCGCCAGTTCGTCGACGAAGCCTTCCATCACGAAGCCGTTGACGCTGTGCCCGACCGAGCGCCACCACAGCACCGGGATGCCGGTCTTCGGCGAATGCAGGTCGACGCGGTGCTCGGGCGTGCCCAGCACGTACGGCGAGTTGGCCACGCCTTCGGTCGAGGTGGCATCGATGCCGTCCTTGACCATCATCGCTTCCATGAAGGTGCCGGCCATGATCGACTGGCCCACCATCACCTGGTGCCACGCCACGGGCAGGCCGTTCTCGCCGAGGCCGACCTTGATCTTCTCGACGAAGGCCGAACGGTAGTAGCCGCCGCGCGTGTCGTCCTCGCGCGTCCACACGGTCTTGACCGGCGCCTTCGCGGCCTTGGCCACCTGCACGGCTTCGGATACCACGTCGGAATCGGGCGTGGCGCGGCGACCGAACCCGCCGCCGAGGAACGGCGTGTGGATGCGGACCTTCTCCGGCGGAATGCCGAGGATCTTCGCGGTGCTGTTCTGGTCCAGCGTGGGGAACTGCGTGCCGCACCAGATATCGCACTCGCCGTCGCCGATCTTCACCGTGCAGTTCAGCGGCTCCATCGCCGCATGCGCGAGGTAGGGCACGGCGTACTCGGCATCGACGGTCTTCGCGGCCTTGCCGAGCGCCGCGACGACATCGCCGGCGCGCGCCGCGGTGGGGCCATCCTCGGTCGCCAGCTGCGAGAACTGCTGGCGCAAGGCGACGCTGTCCAGCTTGGCGCCCTCGCCGGCTTCCCACACCACCTGCAACGCATCGCGACCGAGCTTGGCGGCCCAGAAGTGCTCCGCCACCACGGCGACGCCGCTCGGGACCTGCACCACGTCGCGCACGCCGGGCACGGCACGCGCAGCGGTGGCGTCGAACGATTTGACCTTGCCGCCGAACACCGGCGAACGCAGCACCACGGCGGTGAGCAGCCCGTCGAACTGGATGTCCATGCCGAACGTGGCCTTGCCGGTGATCTTCTCCGGCGTGTCCAGACGCTTGGTCGCCTTGCCGATCAGCTTCCAGTCCTTGGGGTCGCGCAGTTTCAGCGCGTCCAGCGCGGGCGGCTTCTGCTTGCCGGCCTCGTCGGCCAATTCACCATAGCGCAGTCGCGTGGTGCCGGAGACGACGGCGCCGTTCTCGGTGTGGAGCTGGTCGACGGGCACATTGAGCCGCGCGGCGGCGGCCTGCAGCAGCATCGCGCGCGCGGTCGCGCCCGCCTGCCGGTAGCGGTCGAACTCGGACCACGTGGTGGTCGAGCCGCCGGTGCCCTGCATGCCGAACACCGGGCTGGTGTAGGCCTTGTCGGCCGGGCCGTGTTCGACGCGGATCTTCGACCAGTCGGCATCGAGCTCTTCGGCGATCAGCATCGGCAGGGTGGTCCAGATGCCCTGGCCCATTTCGGCGTGCGCGAGCAGTACCGTGATGGAGTCGTCGGCGGCGATGCGAAGGAACGCGCTGGGCACGAACGCCGCCGCCGGTGCCGCGCTTTCCTGGGCCCAGGCGAACCGGCGGGCGCCGGGAACGGCGATGCCGACAACCAGGCCGCCGCCGACGAGGGCGGTGGAGCGCAGGAAGCCACGGCGCGAGGATTTCAGTTCAAGGTTCACGGATACGACCTCCGTCGAACAGTCGGATCGGGCCACGGCACCCGGTGCCGTGGCGACAGGGGATCAGGCCTTGCCCAGTTCGGCCGCGCGATGCACCGCGGCGCGGATGCGCTGGTAGGTGCCGCAGCGGCAGAGGTTGCCGGACAGCGCGTGGTCGATGTCGCTGTCGGTCGGTGCCGGTACGACCGCCAGCAGCGCGGCGGCAGACATGATCTGGCCGGACTGGCAGTAGCCGCACTGCACGACATCGAGTTCCGCCCACGCCTTCTGCACGGGATGCGAACCATCGGCCGACAGGCCTTCGATGGTGGTGATCTTCTTGCCGGCGACGGCGGACGCCGGCGTCACGCAGGCGCGCAGCGGTGAACCGTCGACGTGCACGGTGCAGGCGCCGCATTGCGCGATGCCGCAGCCGAACTTGGTTCCGGTGAGGCCCATCAGGTCGCGCAGGACCCAGAGCAGCGGCATGTCGTCGGGGGCATCGATTTCGCGCTCCGACCCATTGACGTTCAACTTCATGGTGTCTCCCTGGCGGCGGCGTGGGGCCGAACGACGATACTCCGCGGATGCGCATGCCGCCAGTGGGGCCGGCGGCGCATGCTTGCCCGATCCTCCGCCGCGCTTGCCCGATGCTCCGTGCGGGCGGCGGGGCGTTGCCTTGGGCCCCGTGCTTGCGCCATCGTGGAGCGCATGTCGGTCCATCGCCATCCGCTGGAAGTTTCCGCACGCGCCAGCGAGGCCGGCGACGGCAGCGCGCTGGTCGTGGTCGTCGCCACCGAGGGCTCCACCTACGTGCGGCAGGGCGCGATGGCGGTCTTCGCTGCCGACGATGCGCAGACCGGCTGGCTGAGTGGCGGCTGCCTGGAACCCGAGATCGCGCGGCGCGCGCGCCACGTCGTGGCCGGTGGATACCTCGACACGATGGACATCGACACGCGCGACGACGAGGACCTGCTGGCCGGCTCGGCCGTCGGCTGCCGCGGTCGGCTGCATCTGGCCCTGCTGCCACTGGACCGTCTGCCCGGCTGGTCGGACGTGGTGCGGGCGTGGTGGCAGGGTGCGGGTCCGTTGTCGCTGCGGCTGGCCGGCGAAGGCCTCGTATCGGCGTGCGCCGGCGATGCCGCACGGACCTGGACGCTTCCCGTCGCCGCATCCGCTGCGGTGGACATCGCCGGCGAAGCGACGGTGCCGCCGCCGCCGCGCGTCGCGATCTTCGGTGCCGGTCCGGAGACGCGCATGCTGGTGGCGTGGCTGCGCCAGCTCGGCTGGCAGGTCACCGTGGTGGAGCGACGCGCGCGCTGGATGGTGGGCGACGATCTCGCCGATGCCTGGTTGACGCAGGCACCGGAGGACGCGTTGCGGACCTTGCATCCCGCGCCCGATGCGGCGCTGGTGATGCACCACCATTTCGAACACGATCGCGAGGCACTGGCGGCGCTCGCGGAAACCACAATCCCCTTCATCGGCCTGCTCGGCCCGGTGCGGCGGCGCGAGGACCTGCTGCGGGTGATTCCATCGCGCCTGCACGCGGTGCTGCTGCCGCGCCTGCGTTCGCCGATCGGTATGAAGCTGGGCGGGCAGGGGCCGGAAGCGATCGCGCTGAGCATCGCCGCGCAGCTGCAGGCCTGGCATCACGGCGAGCCGGCGTGAGCGCGACGCATGCGGCGGTCGTATTGGCGGCCGGCGGCAGCACGCGCCTCGGACGGCCGAAGCAGTTGCTGGCGCGCGACGGCGAAACGCTGGTCCATCGCGCCGCGCGCCTCGCCCTCGCCTCCGGCGCCTCGCCCGTGCTGGTGATCGTCGGCGCGGACGCGGACGACGTCGCGGCCGCCGTGAGCGACTTGCCCGTGGCGTGCGTGGTCAACGCGCAATGGCGAACGGGGTTGGCAGGAAGCGTGCGCCTCGCCGCGGACACGCTGGCCGCCCACCCGCACGCGACGCTGCTGCTGACCTGCGACCAGCCCGCGCTGGAGGTCGACCATCTGCTGGCCCTGCTTGAAGCGGCGCGTCGAGCGCCATCGGGATCCGCGGCCACGCGTCTGGGGAATCGCGTGGGGATCCCGGCCGCGGTCGCTCCGACGATGCTGCGTGCCGCGCTGGCCGTGCAAGGAGATCGCGGGCTGCGCGACGCGCTGAATCGCCCGGGCGCCCGCGTCATCCCCTGCGACGCGCCGGATCTCGGCATCGACATCGACACACCGGACGATGTCGCCGTGGCCGTGTCGAGGGGCTGGCTGGATCCGTAGCGGCGCGAGGACGCCGGCATCTGCCGGCGCCCCTGGCATGCGTGCGACTCAGATCGCGCGCAGGGCCTGCGTGATCGGCAGGCGTGCCGCCCGCAGTGCAGGGAACAGGCCGCCGACCAGGCCGATGCCAAGCGCCCATTTCAGGCCGCTCCACAGCAACGCCGGCGTGACCTTGAACTGGAACACCACCTGGCTGAAGTTGCTGCCCAGCGTGGCCACGCTGTAGCCGTTGAACACCACCCATGCGATGAGCCCGCCCAGCAGGCCGCCCAGCAGCGCCAGCAGCATCGTTTCCAGCATCACCGCCATCACCACCGGCAGGCCGCGGAAACCGATCGCCCGCATGGTGGCGATCTCGCGCGCACGCCCGGCGACCGCGGCGTACATGGTATTGAGCGCGCCGAACACCGCACCGATGGCCATGATGGTGCCGATGACGGTACCGAGCACCTTGATCAGCGTGTTCAAGCCCGTCGACTGCTTGGTGTAGTAGTCGCGCGTGGTCAGCACGTCCAGCTTCAGGCGCGGGTCGTTCTCCATCGCCTGCTTGAACTGGTCGAAGCCCGCCTTGCCCTCGGTGCGCACGGTGACCGACTGGTAGGCGCGGCGGTCGTAGGCCGACGACAGCGTGTCGATATCGGTCCACAGCTCCGAATCGTGCGCATCGCCGGAGGCGAACACGCCGACCACCGTCCACTCCTGGTTGCCCAGTTTCAGTGTCTTGCCGACGTCGAGGCCACGGTACTGCCCCTTCGCGCCCTGGCCGACCACGATCTCGCGCACGCCGACGTTGAACTTGCGGCCCGCGACCAGCTTCACCTGCGGACGGATCGCCCAGGCCGCCTCGCTGACGCCGCGGAACTGCGCGTTGGCGTCCTCACCGGTGCTGGCGGTCGGCAGGTTGACGATCTGCGACAGCTCCGGCGACAGCAGCGCACGGCCATCCTTGCCCTTGGCGACGCCGGCCAGCGTGGAGATCAGCGGCACCTGGTCGCGGCTGATGACCGAGTTGGTCTCCGCCTGCGAACCGCCCCGCAGCACGATGGCGGTGTCTTCGCTGCCGGTCTGCTTGAGCGTGGCGGAAAAGCCTTCGCCCATCGCCAGCATCGCCACCAGCACGCCGACCACGCCGGCGATGCCGACCACGATCACCGACGACGCGCCCCAGCGCTGCGGCAGGCTGGCGATGCCGATCTTCGCTGCCTCCAGCGACAACCGTCCGCTGCGGGTGAGGAACAGCCACAGCACCAGTGCCACCGCAATGCCCAGCACCGCGAACCACGGCAGCACGATCCACACGCCCAGGCCCACGACCAGCGCCACGATGGAGACGAGATTGCCCAACCATTGCTTCTTCATGTCATGTCTCCTGTCAGCGGCCGGCCAAGGCATCGACGATCTTCAACCGCATCGCGCGGGTCGCCGGCAGTGCGCCGACGATCAGTCCGATCGCGATCATCAGTCCGAGGCCCACGGCCCAGGTCTGCGCGGGGATGGTGGGCAGCGCGATCATGCCGTTGCTGGCGCCGCTGACCACCGGGATGATGGCCGAGGCGATCGCCATGCCCAGCACGCCGCCCAGCACGATCAGCAGCACCGATTCCACCAGTACCAGCACCAGCACGGTGCCGTTGGTGAAGCCCAGCGTCTTCAATACCGCCAGCTCGGGGACGCGCTCGCGCACCGCCTGCGCCATCGTGTTGCCGGTCAGCAGCAGCAGCGTGAAGAACACCGCCGCCATGATCGCGGTGACGATCAGGCCGATGTCGGCGAACTGCTTGGCGAAGGACTGGTTGAAGGCCTGTTCGGTCTGCGTCTTGGTCTCGTGCGACGAATTGGCCGAGATCGCATCGATGGCGTTGGCCACGCGGGTGGCATGGTTCACGTTGTCCAGCTTCACCATGTACCAGCCGATCTGGCCGTTGACGTACTGGTTGGCCTCGTCGAAGTACTTCCAGTGGAACAGCAGTTGGTTCTCCTCGCCCTTGCGCTTGCTGTCGGCGAGCTTGAACGTGCCGCGCAGCGTGAGCGGCCAGGCGTTGCTGCCGTCCTTCTGCGGGAAGATCGTCGCCTGCAGGGGAATGGTGTCGCCGACCTTCCAGCCGAAGCGCTTGGCCAGGTTCTCGCCGACGATGGCGCCGGTACGGTCGGCTTCCCAGGCTTTCACCTGCGCCGGATCGATGATGTATTCCGGGTACATGTCCAGGTAGCCCGGACCGACCGAGAAGTTGGGGAAGAAGTTCTTCGGATCCTTGTAGATGCCGCCGAACCAGGCGGCGTAGGCGCTCTTCTTCACCCCGGGGGTCGCATCGATGCGGGCCGCCAGGCTGTACGGCAGCATCTGCGTGATCGACAGCCGCGAGGCGACGACCAGGCGGTCCGCACCGGCGACGCTGCCGCCGGAGTTGAACGCCACGCGCACCGAGTCGAGCAGGCCGAACAGCAGGAAGGCCGCCACCACCGAGAGCAGGGTCAGCAGCGTCCGCGTCTTGCTGCGGAACAGCGCCGACCATATCAGCGAGAAATATTTCATGGCCGCCTCCGGTCAGTGCGCGCCGGCCGGAGCGTCGGCCAGTTCGCCCTTGTCCAGGTGGATGGTGTGGGTGGCGTATTCGGCCGCCTTCGGATCGTGCGTGACCATGATGATGGTCTTGCCGTGTTCCTTGTTGAGCATCTGCAGCAGGTTGAGGATCTCCTCGGCCGAATGACGGTCGAGGTCGCCGGTCGGTTCGTCGCAGATCAGGAAGGTCGGATCGGACACGATGGCGCGGGCGATGGCGACACGCTGCTGCTGGCCGCCGGACAGCTCGTTCGGGCGGTGCGACTTGCGTTCGGCCAGGCCCACCAACTGCAGGGCGATCTCGGCGTTGCGCTTGCGCTGCGCGGCGCCCAGCTTGGTCAGCAGCAGCGGCAGCTCGACGTTGCGCTGCGCGGTCAGCGTCGGCATCAGGTTGTAGAACTGGAAGACGAAACCGACGTGCGAGCTGCGCCAGTGCGCCAGCTGGCCATCGTTCATGCGGTCGATGCGCTGGCCTTCGATCTCGATCTCGCCGCCGCTGGGCGTGTCCAGACCGCCGATCAGGTTCAGCAGCGTGGTCTTGCCGGAACCGGAGGGGCCCATCAGCGCGACGAAGTCGCCGTGCGGGATGTCCAGGTCGATGCCGTGCAGCACCTGCACCTTCTCGGGGCCGCGCTGGTAGGTCTTGGTGAGGTTGCGGATGGAAACCAGGGAAGACATCGGCAAGATCCTTGTTGGAGGCGGGAAGGCGAACGGCGATGTTGCGGTTCGAACAGGGCGGATCCCGTCCGCGAGGGACACGGTCCGCCTGTCAGGACGACGGATGGCGTCGCCCGGGATCGACACGCGCCAAGGGAACGACGCGGCTGCTTGCAATGGTTCGCTGCGCGGGGAAGATCCTCACGCGGCGAACCGTGGATTACTCGGTGTCTTCGGCCAGCACGACCTTGGCGCCGTCCTTCAGTCCGGCGGGCGGATCGAGTACGACGGTTTCGCCGGCCTGCAGCCCGTCGGTGACGTGCACGTCGTCGCCCAGTTTGCCGGCGACCTTGAGGCTGCGCTGCTGCACGGTGTCGTCGTCGCCGACCACGAAGGCCACCTGCGCGCCTTCGCGTTCGACCACGGCGGCACCCGGGGCGCGCACGCCCTTGGGCTGCTCGGCCTGCTGCGGCTTGGCGGCTTCCAGGAAGCTCACGCGCACGCCCATGTCCGGCACGATGCGCGGGTCCTTCACGCTCAGCGCCACGCGCACCTTCACCGTCGCCTTGCTGCGGTCGGCGGTGGGGATGATGGCGATGACCTCGCCCGGGATCTGCCAGTCGGGATAGGCGTTCAACGTGGCCTGGATCGGCATCTTCGGCTGCACGCGGCCGATGAAGGACTCGTTGACCTCCACCTCGACCTCCAGCGATTCCATGTCGACGATGGTGCCGATGCCGGTACGGGTGAAGCCGCCGCCGGCGGACAGCGGCGAGACGATCTCGCCCGGCTGGGCGGCCTTGGCGATCACCACGCCGGCGAACGGGGCGCGCACGATGGTGTTGTCCAGGCCGATGTCGGCGATCTTCAGGCGGTCGGCGGCGGTGCGCTCGTTGCGTTGTGCGGTCTGCAGTTGCGCGCGCAGCAGATCGCGCTGGGCGACGGCCTGGTCGTACTGCGCCTTGGACACCAGCTGCTGGGCGACCAGCGACGACAGCCGGCGCGCGTTCGCCTCGGCTTCCACCAGCTGCGCCTGCACGCCCGTGGTCTGGCTGCGCGCGGCCTGCAGCTGGCTCTGCGACAGGGCGCGGTCGGCATCGGCATCGATCGGCTCCAGCCGTGCCAGCACCTGGCCGGCTTCGACGCGCATGCCTTCCTCGATCAGCACTTCCTGCACCTTGCCGGTGACCTTGGCCGATACCGTCGCCATGCGACGCGCGACGACATAGCCCGATGCATCCAGGACCGAGGCGGACGCGGCGTTGTTGCCCAGCGCGACCGTCGGCGCAGTGCGCACTTCCAGCGGCTTCTCTCGGCCGAACAGGGCCCAGCCCGCGGCGGCCAGCACCAGCAGCGCAACCACCACGCCCAGCGTGATCCACAGGCCACGGCGCGACGGCGGGGCCGGCGGCGGCGCCTTGCGGTCGATACGGAGTTCCTTCAACAGATCGGCAGACGTGTTCATGCGTATCCAGACGGTGAATGCGGGGAAGTGTGACCAGCAAGGGTAACGGAAGCCTAGTTGCCGGAAGTCACTTCCTGCGGCGATGGCGGGGCGGGGCCTGCCACGGGGCGCATCGTGGGCCAGCCATCGCCCGCATCCCAGTGACACCTGTCAGGTGATTCGCCTGAGGGGCCGCACTCATCACCGGGTCGACGGCGCGGCAGGATGGCCACACCCTCCCGCGAGACCGTCGCATGAACGTCGCAAGCCCCACCCCCGCACCCTTGGCGCGCCTGCGCGGCGTGCGCCATCACTATGGCCGGACCCTGGCGCTGGATGGCCTGGACCTGGCGCTGCCCGCCGGCCAGGTGCTGGCGCTGCTCGGCCCCAACGGGGCAGGCAAGAGCACGGCGATCGGCCTGCTGCTGGGCCTGCAGCGCGCCGATGCCGGCACCGCCGACCTGTTCGGCCTGCCGCCGCAGGCGCTGGACGCACGCCGCCGCACCGGCGTGATGCTGCAGTCCGCCGCCGTGCCCGACACGCTGAAGGTGCGCGAGCTGATCGACCTGACGCGCGCCTATTACCCGCGGCCGCGCAGCGTCGCGGACCTGGTCGCGCTGGCCGGCCTGGACGGGCTGATGGCGCGTCGTTACGGCCAGCTGTCCGGCGGGCAGCAGCGGCGTGTGCAGTTCGCGCTGGCGGTCTGCGGCCGGCCGGCCCTGCTGTTCCTCGACGAACCGACCACCGGGCTGGACATCGATGCGCGGCAGACGCTGTGGAAGGCGATCCGCGAGCTGCGTGCACAGGGCTGCGCGGTGTTGCTGACCACGCACTACCTGGAGGAAGCCGAAGCGTTGGCCGACCGCGTGGTGGTGGTGAACCACGGGCGCGTGGTGGCGGAGGGCACGGTCGCGCAGATCCGCGCGCACGTGGCCCAGCGCCGCATCCGCTGCACCAGCGCGCTGCCCGCGGAACGCGTGCAGGGCTGGCCGGGCGTGCAACACGCGCAGCGCGATGGGGCACGACTGGAGATCGTCGCCGAGTCCGCCGAGTCCGTCGTCCGCCGACTGCTGGCCGAAGATGCCGCGTTGTCCGACCTGGACGTGCAGCGTGCCGGCCTGGCGGATGCCTTCCTCGCCCTCACCCGTGATGCCGCCGACCAGGAAGCCGCCTGATGGACACGATCGCCGCCGTTCCCTTTTCCGCCCGTCGCGCCTACCTGCTGGAAGCGCGTTACGAATGCCTGCGCCTGCTGCGCACACCGTCGTTCTCGCTGCCGTGCCTGCTGTTCCCGCCCGTGTTCTACCTGCTGTTCGGCGTGTTGCTGGGCGGCAAGGGCGGGCCTGCCGCCGCCTCCTACCTGCTGGCGGGCTACAGCGTGTTCGGCGTGATGGGGGTGGCGCTGTTCGGTTTCGGCGTGACCGTGGCGATGGACCGCGAGCAGGGCCTGCTGTCGCTGAAGCGCGCGCAGCCGATGCCGCCGGGCGCGTACCTCGTCGCCAAGATGGCGATGGCGGTGCTGTTCGCCGCCATCATCCTGCTGCTGCTCGCGACGCTGGCGATCGGCGTGGCCGGCGTGCGGCTGTCGGCGCTGCAGTGGCTGGCGCTGGTGGCGACCTGCCTGGTCGGCGTGCTGCCCTTCAGCGCGCTCGGCCTGTGGCTGGGCACGCGGGTGAGCGGGCGCGGTGCGCCGGCGCTGATCAACCTCATTTATCTGCCCATGGCGTTCCTGTCCGGCCTGTGGGTGCCGCTGTCGATGCTGCCCGGCGTCCTGCAGTCCGTCGCACCCGCATGGCCCGCGTATCATCTGGCCCAGATTGCGCAGAAGGTGGTCGGCATGGATGCGGGACGGCCCTTGGCGCTGCACGTCGCCGTGCTGGTCGCGATCACCGTGGTGTTCTTCGTGCTGGCGCACCGCCGCCTGGCGCGTTGATCCGGCTGGCACAAGGAGTCCTCGATGAATCTGCTTGCCTCTCCCTGGCTGCGCATGGCCACTCGACTGCGCGACCGCCTGGTTCCCGAGGCGCTCGGCCTGGGCTGGATGCCGATCTTCCTGCTGGGCTACCTCGTGTTCCTGTTCGTGCCCCTGCTGGTGCCGTCCAATGCCAACTGGGGCCAGAGCCTGCGCTGGTACCTGTGGCCTACGCTGCTGTCCATCGCCGTGTTCCTGCCGATGTACTTCCTGGCGTACCGTGGCAGCGCGATGACGCGCGTGCTGTGCACGGCGGGCATCGCCGCGCTGGGCTACGGCCTGATGCCGTCCAATGCGTTCTCCAACACGTACGTGATCTATGCGGCCGCGTTCGTGGCCCTGCTTCCCGGCAGCGTGTGGACGCGCGCGGGTGCGCTGCTGGCGCTGCTGGTGGCGTATGGCGGCATGGCGGCGTGGCTGGATTTTCCGGCATTCGTGCCGGCCGTGACCGCGATCATCTCGGTGGCGGTGTTCACCGGCAACTACTTCCAGTCCGAAGCCGTGCGCAAGCGCGCCGAGCTGAAGCTGTCGCACGATGAAGTCCGCCGCCTCGCCGCCCTGGCCGAGCGCGAGCGCATCGGCCGCGACCTCCACGACCTGCTCGGCCATACGCTGTCGCTGGTGGCGCTGAAGTCGGATCTCGCGGGGCGGCTGATCGACCGCGATCCGCAGGCGGCGCGCAACGAGATCGTCGAGGTCAGCCGCGTCGCCCGCGATGCGCTGGCGCAGGTCCGCCGCGCGGTCACGGGCATCCGCGCCGCCGGACTCGCGGCCGAACTGGCGTCGGCGAAGCTGCTGTTGGAGTCGGATGGCGTCACCCTGCGCTACGAGGCGCAGGAAGCGGTGGTGCCGCCCGACCTCGAAACCGTGCTCGCGCTGGCGCTGCGCGAAGCGGTCACCAACATCCAGCGCCACGCGCGGGCCACGCTCGCCGAGGTGTCGCTCGCATCGACGGGCGACCACGTGCAGCTGCGCATCCGCGACAACGGCGTCGGCAGCGCCGCCGTGCCCGGGAACGGTCTGGCCGGCATGCGCGAACGGGTCGAGTCGCGCGGCGGGCAGCTGCGCATCGATTCCACCTTGCGGCAGGGAACGTGCGTGGAGATCGTGTTGCCGCTGCCGTCGCGGGAGACGGCGGCGTCGGTCGAGCGGCAGTCAGCGAGCACGGAAGCAGGTGTGGGAGCGACGTAAGTCGCGATGGCAACATCCCGGATGGTTCGGATGCGTGGAAGCGTGGCGAAGCGCGCGGGCGCGGACTTCATGCGATCGCGACTCACGTCGCTCCCACATCGGAACTCCCTGCTTCGTCACCGGGTGAAGGGGGGATGCCTCCCAAGACCCCACACGATTTGCTAGCGTGTCGCGCATCCATTCCACCACGGCGTCCCGATGATCCGCGTACTCCTCGCCGAAGACCAGGCCATGGTGCGTGGCGCATTGACCGCACTGCTGGGCATGGAGACCGACATCGAGGTCGTCGGCAGCGCTGCGGACGGCGAGGCCGCATGGCGCGAACTGCAGCGGCTCAAGCCCGACCTGCTGGTCACCGACATCGAGATGCCGGGGCTGAGCGGGCTCGAACTCGCCCAGCGCATCCAGCGGCACGAGATCGCCTGCAAGGTCGTCATCGTCACCACGTTCGCGCGCGGAGGCTTCCTGCGCCGCGCGCTGGATGCGGGGGTGTCCGGCTATCTGCTGAAGGATGCGCCCGCCGAAGACCTCGCGGAGGCCCTGCGCAAGGTGCATCGCGGCGGCCGCGCCATCGATCCGCAGCTTGCGCTGGAGGCGTGGTCCGACGCCGATCCGCTCAACGATCGCGAACGCCAGGTGCTGCGACTGGCCGGCGAGGGCCAGTCGGCCGGCGATATCGCCAGGCAGCTGAACCTGTCGCAGGGGACCGTACGCAATTACCTGTCCGAGGCGATCGGCAAGCTCGGCGTGGCCAACCGCATCGAGGCGTACCGGCTCGCACGCCAGCGCGGGTGGCTGTAACCCGCCAGGATGTGCGGCAGTTGGCACTTCGGACGTGCGCTGGGTTGTCCCGATGGACAGCGCGACCTAGTCTGCACCTGATCCTTGCCGCGTCCCCACCGAATGCCTCAGCGTCGTCGCCTCGCCAACCGCATCGGCCTGCTCGCCGCCGCATTGATCTTCGTCGCCGTCGGTGTCGGCGTGGTGCTGGGCGCGCAGCGATTCATCGTCGACGCCAACCGCGTCTCGCATACCAATGAAGTGATCGCGCTGGTCGTCGCCATCGAAGCGCATCTGCGCGACGGCGAATCCGCGCAGCGCGGCTACCTGCTCACCGCCGACGTCGACTATCTGGCCGACTACCAGCGCAGCCGCGGCGACCTGCCCGAGATGATCGTGCAACTGCAGGAACTGGTGCGCGACAACCCCGACCAGGCCCGCCGGGTGCTGGCGTGGAAGCTCGAGATCGAGCGCCGGCTCGGACAGATGGACGCGACGCTGGGCAACTACGCCACCGGCGGGCTGGCATCCGCGCAGCAATCCATCGGCCAGGAGGTGCGGCGGACGTCGGCGGCCCTGCGCGCGCAGGCACGCCAACTGGTCGCCAATGAACAGCAGCTGCTGGTGCAGCGCGCGGAATCCAGCCGCACCAGCGCCAACCTGCTGCGCGCGCTGGCGATCCTCGGCATCCCGCTGGGTCTGGTCATCATCGCCGTGGTCTACGGCTGGCTGGTCGCCGAGATCCGCCATCGCGCCCGCGCCGAAGCCGACGGCGACGATGCGCGCGGCGACCTGTTGCGCAACATCCAGGCGCTGGAACGGCACGGCGAGGATCTCAACGAACTCAGTCGCTACGGCGGCATGCTGCAGAGCTGCGTGCGTTCCGAGGAAGCGATCGGCCTGGCCACCCAGTATTTCTCGCGCCTGCTGCCGGGCACCGGCGGCACGCTGTACCGCGTGCGCGCCTCGCAGGACTACGCCGAGGAGGTCGCGCACTGGGGCGAGCACGCGATCAACGGACCGGCCATGTTTCCGCTGCCGGATTGCTGGGCGCTGCGCCGCGGCCAGCCGCACGTGCACCGCGCGCACCACGAGCTGCTGCCGTGCAGCCATGTGGCCATGCCCTCGCTCGGCGCCACGCCCAGCTACGCCTGCGTACCGCTGATCGCCCAGGGCAGCCAGCTGGGCCTGCTGTACCTGTCCAGCAACGACGATGCATTCCTCGCCCGGATGGACCTGGTGAAGACGGCGGCCGAGCAGCTGTCGATGGCGCTCTCCAGCCTGGAGTTGCAGGCGCGCCTGCGCGTGCAGTCGATCCGCGAGCCGCTGACCGGCCTGTTCAACCGCCGCTACCTGGAAGAGTCGCTGGCGCGCGAACTGGCGCGCTGCGAGCGCCGGCACATGCCGCTGGGCCTGATGATGCTGGACCTGGACCACTTCAAGCGCTTCAACGACCTGCACGGACACGCCGGCGGCGATGCGCTGTTGTCCGAGTTCGGTCGTCTGCTGCAGGCGCTGTCGCGCGACGAGGACATCGCGTGCCGCTACGGCGGCGAGGAGTTCACGCTGATCCTGCCGGAGGCCGACCCGATCACCGTGCAGGCGCGCGCCGAAGCGATCCGTGCCGGCGTGGAAGGCATGCGGGTGGCGCACCTGGGGCAGGAGCTGCCGCGGGTGACGGTGTCGATCGGCGTGGCGATGTTCCCGCAGCACGGAGGCCTGGGCGAAAACCTGATGCGGCAGGCCGACGCGGCGCTGTATCGCGCCAAGCGCGCCGGCCGCAACCGCGTCGAGACCGCGACGCTCGACCTCGCCGGCGATCAGTCGGCGGCGTAACGCGCCTTCAGCATCGCGTACGCACTGCGCAGCGCCAGCGCTTCGCCACCGGCCGGGCGTCCTGCGCGATCGCTGTCGTTCCACGCGTACACGTCCAGGTGCGCCCACGTCATGCCGTCGGGCACGAAGCGCTCCAGGTACAGCGCGGCGGTGACGGCGCCGGCCATGCGCGAACCGGCGTTGGCCAGGTCGGCGATGCCGCTGGTCAGGTAGCGCAGGTACGGGCGCCACAGCGGCATGCGCCACACCGGGTCGCGCATGCGCTCGCCGGCGGCGATCCAGTCGTTCGCCACCGCATCGTCGTTGGCGAACAGCGCCGGCAGGTCCGGGCCCAGCGCGATCCGCGCGGCGCCGGTCAGCGTGGCGAAGTCCAGCAGCAGCTCCGGCGATTGTTCGCCGGCGTACGTCAGCGCGTCGCACAGGATCACGCGGCCTTCCGCATCGGTATTGTCGATCTCGACGCTGACGCCCTTGCGCGTGGCGATCACTTCCCCCGGCCGGAACGCGTTGGGGCCGATGCTGTTCTCCACCGCCGGCACCAGCAGCGTCAGGCGGATGGGCAGCTTGCGCGCCATCACCAGCTGCGCCAGCGCGATCGCATGCGCGGCGCCGCCCATGTCCTTCTTCATGTGGCGCATGCCGTCGGCGGGCTTGATGTCCAGGCCGCCGGTGTCGAAGCACACGCCCTTGCCGACCAGCGCCACGTGCGGCCGCGCGGCATCGCCCCAGCGCAGCGCGATCAGTCGCGGCGCGCGGTGCGAGGCGCGGCCCACCGCGTGGATCGCGGGGAAGTTCTGCGCCAGCAGCGCGTCGCCGGCGACCACGTCCACGTCGGCGCCGTGCGTGGCGGCCAGGTCGCGCACCACGGCTTCCAGCTCGTCCGGCCCCATGTGTTCGGTCGGCGTGTTGACCAGGTCGCGCACCTGCAGGCTGGCGGCCAGCAGGTCCAGCGCTTCGGCATCGGCCTGCGGCAGCAGCAGGCGCGCCGGCTTGCGCGGCGGCTGCTTGTAGCGGTCGAACCGGTAGCTGCCCAGGCCCCAGCCCAGCTGCAGCGCGGTGCGCGCGCCGGCGGACAGGTCGCTCGCGATCTCCCAGTCGCCGGCCGGCAGGCCGAACGGGGCATGCGCATACGCATACGGGTCGAGCGCGTCGCCGATGCTGATGACCGCGCCTGCGAGGCCTTCATCGCCCGGCAACAGCAGCAGCGAGCCGGGCGAGGCGGTGAAGTTCTGCGCGTCGATCCAGGCGTTCACCGCCGGCGTCTGTGTCGCGTGCCACGTCGCCAGCTGCGCGCGTTCGAGCACGTGCAACGGGCGCGCGCTGGTGGAGGAATCGGTGTAGGCGAGGGCAGCGCTCATGCGGCGGCGTGTTCCGTGGCGAAGTCGGGGTGAGCGTCCAGCCAGTCGGCCAGCGCGGTGAGGGTGGCGAATTCCAGGTCGGGACGCAGCGTCGCGTGCGGCCAGGAGGGCGGCTGCCCGCCGTGATCTTCCGGCCGGTTGATCCAGCAACTGCGCAGGCCTGCCTTCAGGGCGCCGACGACATCCATCTCGATGTGGTCGCCGACATGCAGCACGTCGCCCGGCGGTACGCCGAGCAGGTCGCAGGCGGCATGGAAGATGCTGGCGTCGGGTTTCGCCGCGCCGTGCTCGCGCGAATGGACCTGGTGCACGAACAGGTGGCCCAGACCGATCCGCTGCAGGTCGGCGTTGCCGTTGGTCACGGCGGCGACCGGCAGGCGCGCGGCGATGCGCTGCAGGGCGTCCAGTGCGTCCGGGTAGTACTCCACCTGATTGCGCGCGGCGTAGAAGATCTCGTACGCGGGCTCCAGCAGCGCCATGTCGGCGCCGCTCTCGCGCAGCGCGTGTTCCAGCGTCATCCGGCGCAGGCGGCTGAGGTCGTGCTTGTACTGCGGGTGGGCGGCGAAGACCTGTTCGCGCACGGCGCGCATGCGTTCGGTGGGGAACATGGCGGCGGTGGCGGGGCTGTGTTCGCGCAGCCAGTCGTCGAGGACGCGCTCGATGCGTGCGCCGATGGGGGCGAACGGCCAGAGGGTGTCGTCGAGGTCGAGGGTGATGGCGCGGACAGGGAAGCTCATCGGGGCGATTTTACACCCGGGCGGCGGGCGACCTTTCACTGGCTTTGGTCTAGCCCCTCTCCCTGCGGGAGGGGGGGTGGGGTGAGGGGCGATGGAGTCCGTTGCCTGTGCGCGCCGTTGGTCTGTCCAGGCGGTTGCGTGGAGCTCTTAGGCCTGCCGGGCTGGTTCTTTTGGAGCCGCCGGCATGGCGCCGCTCGCCGCGGGGGCCTTCTTTCTTTGCTTGTGCAAAGAAAGAAGCAAAGAAACACACCCCAGGCGGCACGCCCTCCGCTTCGCTACGGGTCCGCGAGCAGGCCGGGAATTTTCGTATGGCACATCCCTGTGCCATACGAAAACGCCGTCATCCATGACGGCGCCCTTCGGGTTTTACCCGTCCCGCTCGCCGCGCCTCATGGGGGCCCGAAAGGCAGGAGCGGAGCGAAGCCACGATCGAATGCATCTGGGGTGGCTCTTGGGCCCCCTGAGGTCCGGCAGTCCCGGCGGGTAAAACCCCGCAGGGGCGCCGCACTAAGGATGTGCGGCGTTTTCGTACAGGGCAGGATGCCCTGCACGAAAATTCCCGCCGGGACTGCGTACCCGCCGCATGCGGCGGGCGGACCGCCGGGGTGTGCTTTCTTTGCCTACTTTCTTTGCACAAGCAAAGAAAGTAGGGCCTCCGCGGCGAGCGGCGCCATGCATCCAAAAAGGATCCCATCCCGCAAGGCCGCTGAGCCAACACCATCGCGGACCTGGTCGAGAATCGAAGTGAGGAAAGACAGCGTCTCCGTCGCCCCTCTCCCCAACCCCTCTCCCGCAGGGAGAGAGGCTTGAAGCGGTCTCGCTGAGGTCACTCCAGCAACCGCGCCCACCCCTCCATGCCTTCCACCCGCGCCAGCACCAGCTTCACGCACACCAGCAGCGGCACCGCCAGCAACAGCCCGATCATCCCCCACAGCCACCCGAACAGCATCAGCGCCAGGATCAGGATCAGCGGCGACAGCGCCATCCGCTTGCCCAGGATGATCGGCGTGACGATCTGCCCCTCGATCGTGTGCAGCACCAGGTACGCAATGGCCGGCAGCATCGATTGCAACGGCTGCTCGAAACTGATGAAGCCCACCAGCAGCATCGCCACCATCCCGATCAGCGGACCCACGTAGGGCGCGAAGTTCAGCAGCGCCGCCATCGTGCCCCACAGCAGCGCTTCCGCCAGCGGCAGGCCCAGCAGGTACAGCACGCCGGCGAACACGAAGCCCACCACCGTGTTGATGATGCTGATGGTCAACACGTAGCGCGACACTTCGCGCTCGATCGAATGCAGGATCTCCACGGTGAACTTCTTCTGCTGCCGCCCGGGCAGCAGCGCGATCGCGTTGCGCTGCAGGTTCTCGCCATAGACCATGAAGAAGAACGTCAACAGCACCACCGCCAGCAGCGAAGCCAGCACGCGCGGCGTCGCCAGCAGCTTGCGGTAGGGGTCGTCGGCGGCGGCCTGCACGACCTGCGGTTGCCGGCCGGAGGTCTGGCCGCCGGCGGCGGCACGGGCGAAGTTCTCGGCCGCCTTGTTGGCATCCTGCACCGGCTTGGTCAGCTCGCGCAGCTTGGGCGCGAGCTGGCGCATCTCGCGCGGCGCCTGCTGCGCCCATTCCATCGCCGACGGCAGCATCTTCTGCGCCAGCAGGCCGGTGACGGCCATGCCGCCGATCAGCACGATCAGCGCGCCGAGGAAGCGCGGCACGTAGATCCGCCGCAGCGTCCGGATGATCGGATTGCCCACCAGCGCGAAGAACATCGCCAGCAGCACCGGCAGCAGCACTTCCTGCGCGGCCCACAGCGTGTAGCCGACGGCCAGCGTCGCCAGGACGAGCAGCGGCGTGGAGGCGCGTGGGCGCGACGGCGGAGCGGGCGGGGTGTCGGGTGGAGCGGATGTGCTCATGGGCGGGTGGCGACCGTAAGGAAGGCGCGATTGTGCGGCCAACCTTGTAGGAGCGACGTGAGTCGCGACCGCATGAGGTGGCGGTCAGGGCAGCCTCGGACGGGCCGATGCTTTTCCAGCCACGGGGTTGGTGCAAAGGGGCTTGATTCGTGTGGTCGCGACTCACGTCGCTCCTACAGGAAGCCACCTGCGGTCAGCGCTCGGAGACTTCCGTGGCGGCTTCGGCCGGCCGTGGCGCGGTGACCACGATGTCGTCCTCGTCGAAGGCCGCGTCGACCATCGGCTCGTCGGCGGCCCGCCCGTCGTCGGCGGGCAAGCCCGCGGCCTGTGCCTGTGCGTCCTGTGCGGTGTCGGCGGCGTCTTCGGCCGTCTGCGCGGCGGCGGCCGCCTGCGCGGTAGCCACGAAACTGGAGACCGCGGTGAACATCTGCATCCAGCGCGCGCCGCTCATCGCGCGCATCGGCTCGGCGCGACCGGCCAGGAAGCCGCTGACCACGCCGGCGATGACGATGCGCGCCGGCGTCCAGCCTTCGCGCCACGAGTCCTTGAGGATGGTCCAGTACAGCGAGGACTGCGCGCTGCGCAGCTCCACCCGTCGCTCGGCCCGCGCCACGTGCTGCTGCAGCTGTTCGAAGCGCATCAGGGGTCTCCCTTGCCGGCGGACGGGGACGCCGGCGGCGCCTCGTCCTCGTCCTCGGGGCTGCCGTTCTCGTCGAACAGGCCGAGCCGCGACAACTGCCGGCGTGTGGCGTGCATGCCGGTGTAGTCGAAATAACGGCCCACGCGCCACGCCGCGAACGCGGTCATGGCGAGACTGACGAAGGCCGCCAGCGACAGCGACTGCAGCCACGAAAACCCGAACCGCTGCATCAGCGCGATCAGCGCCCCGGTGACCAGCAGCCACGCCGACGCACCGAACACGATGGCCACGCACGCCCACGCCAGGGCGCGTCCGAAGGCGCTGCGGGCCAGTGCGAAATCCGCCGACACCAGCGCGCGCATCGCGCGGCCGGTGTCCTTGGCGGATCCGTACGCAGCACGCCCGGCTTCACCGACCTCCTTGAGGCTTTCGATGAAATCGGGCGGCGGCGGGGCGTCGGTTTCGCGGGGCGCGTCGCTCACGCGGCCGGCTTACTTGTCGCCGCCGCTGCGCGCCAGCTTGGCGATGATCCAGCCGGCGGCGAAGGCCACGCCGAACGAGGCGAGCGGACGCTCGCGGATCAGGTCGGCGGCGCTGTCGATCAGGTCGCGGCCCTTGTCCATCAGCGCATCGACCTGCTCGCGCGCCGCGCCGCCGCCGGCCTCGGCCGCGGCCAGGCCCGACAGCGCACCGTCGGCCAGTTCGGATTTGACGTTCGCCTTGCCCAGGCGCAGTTCGTCGCCGGCGGCGCTGGCGGCGCCCTTGATCGCTTCGCCCGCGGCGGCCGCGGCCGAGGCCAGGTGCGAGCCGGCTTCGCCGAGGTTGGACTTCAGGGCATCGGTATGGGTGGGCATGCTCATGGGTGTCTCCTGCGGGCGGGGGATGGGGCCACTCTAATGCACGGGAGTGAACGGGCTGTTAGGTGGGGAGGAGCGAGTGGGGAGGAGTGAAGCGTGAGCGGGAGGAGGCACGACGCCTCACTTCTCGCTCTTCTTCACTCGCTCCGGGCCGGGTTCACTGCATCAGCAATCGACCGGTGCCGCGTCCGCGCAGGATGTTCAGCACCAGCTGCGCCGGCTTGCGTTCGAAGCTGGCGCGGAAGCCCGGCAGGTCGCCGAATTCGCCACTGCTGCTGGCGACGATGATGTCGCCCGGTCGCAGCCCGCTATTCCAGGCGCGGCTGTCGCGCACCACGTTGCCGACCTGCACGCCGCCCTGCGCACCGCGGATCATGCTGCGCAATGTCTGCTTGGCGGACTCGTCCATTTCCTTCAGCGTCGCGCCGGTGAGGCGGGGATCGAGCGTCGCGCCGTCGGCGTTGCGCACGCCTTCCTTCAGCGCGACGTTGAGCTGCAGCGGCGCGCCGTCGCGGCGCACGTCCAGTGCCACGCGCGTGCCCACCGGCTGCAGGCCTTCGAAGTTGTGCAGGGCGGCGCGGTTGTCGATGCGCTGGCCGTTGGCGGCGGTCACCACGTCGCCCGGCTGCAGGCCGGCGGCGGCCGCGGCCGAGCCCGGATACACGCGCGTGATCAGCGCGCCGCGCGCCACGTCCAGACCCAGGCCGCGCGCGGTGCGCTCGTCCACGTCCTGCGATTCCACGCCGAAGGTGCCGCGCCTGACCACGCCATTGTTGGCGATCAGCTGGTCCATGATCCCGCGCGCCATGTTGATCGGAATGGCGAAACCCAGGCCGATGTTGCCGGCCATGCTGCCGCGCGGATTGAAGCTGGCGGTGTTGATGCCGACCAGCCGGCCCTGCAGGTCGACCAGCGCGCCGCCGGAGTTGCCGGGATTGATCGAGGCGTCGGTCTGGATGAAGTTCTGGTAGCCGGCCACCGGAATTCCGCTGCGGCCCACCGCCGAGACGATGCCCGAGGTCACCGTCTGGCCCAGGCCGTAGGGGTTGCCCATCGCCACCACGAAGTCGCCGACCTGCAGCTGGTCGCTGTTGGCCATCGGCACCGCGGTCAGGCCCTGCGTCGGCAGACGGATCAGCGCGATGTCGGTATCGGGATCGGAGCCGATGAATTCGGCTTCCACCTGGCGCCCGTCGCTCAGCGTGACCGACACGCCGTCGGCGTTCTCCACCACGTGATGATTGGTCAGCACGTAGCCGCGCGCGGCATCGACGATCACGCCCGAGCCCAGCGCGCGCTCCACGCGCTCGCGCGGCATGTCGGGGATGCCGAAGATGCGGCGGAACACCGGATCGTCGCCGAACGGCCCCAGCGGGCTGGCCACGCGCACGGTCTGACGGCTGTAAACGCTGACCACGGCCGGGGTGACCCGCTTGAGCATCGGCGCCAGCGAGGGCAGCGCCTGGCCCTCGACCGTGGTCGGCAGCGCGGCGGCGGCGGGCACCGCGGCGGCGGCGCTGGGCGCGGCCTGGGCGGGCTGCTGGAAGAGGTCGTTGAGGCCGGTGGCGGCGAAACCGCCGAATGCGGCGGCGGCGGACAGGGCGATCAGGGTGGGGAACGGACGCAGCGCTTTCTTCATGGTCGGTCGGCAGCTCGTTGCGAAAGAGAGAGCGGACCGGCGACGCGGCCCGCGAACCTGAATGAGTCTGCTCACGGACCCTTAAACCTGCAATGAAGTTCACCGCCTTCGGCCCGCCGGCCACGCCCCGCGCGTGATGACGGACGGCGGGGTCCATGCCACGTAATTGTCATGTCGATCCGGTTGACAGGGGGGACCCCCGGGCGTAGTTTTGCCACTTCGTGCTGACACAAGATGTTGCGGTCCAGCACGAAGCGGACCCAAGTGCTGGTGTTTTTAGGGCAACACGCCTTGGGAATTCGGGCGCCTTCGGGGATTGGCGCATGAGGTCGAGGGAAGCAGTGGGCACCACGGCAACGGCAGGGCCCACGTCCACAATCCGGCAACCGGTGCGGCGCATCCCGTGCGTCCGCCCGCGGTGCCGTCCCTGTCCTCCGGGGCCGCAATGAAATACCGGGGTGGGCCACGGCCTGCCCGCCACCACCGCCATACGTAGTTCCAGTCGTTCAGGAGAACAACACAACCATGAGTACGGTGCGCCTCGAGGCGATCAAGACGGAACAGCCCACCCTGATCCCCATGCAGCCCGCGTCCCAGGACATCTGGGACAAGAAGTACCGGCTGAAGACCAAGCAGGGCGAGGCCCTCGACGCCGACATCGACGGCACCTACCAGCGCGTGGCCCGCGCCCTGGCCGACGCGGAAGCCACCCCCGAGAAGCGCGCCTACTGGTACGAGCGCTTCGTGTGGGCGCTGCGCCGTGGCGCCATCCCGGCCGGCCGCATCACCTCCAACGCCGGCGCGCAGCAGCACAAGCCGGCCACCAGCACGATCAACTGCACCGTGTCCGGCACCATCGAGGACTCGATGGACGGCATCCTGGACAAGGTCCACGAAGCCGGCCTCACCCTGAAGGCCGGCTGCGGCATCGGCTACGAGTTCAGCACGCTGCGCCCGAAGGGCGCCTTCGTCGCCGGCGCCGGCGCGTACACGTCCGGCCCGATGTCCTTCATGGATATCTACGACAAGATGTGCTTCACCGTGTCCTCCGCCGGCGGCCGCCGCGGCGCGCAGATGGGCACGTTCGAAATCTCCCACCCGGACGTCAAGGACTTCATCCGCGCCAAGCGCGAAGACGGCCGCCTGCGCCAGTTCAACCTGTCGCTGCTGATCACCGACGGCTTCATGGAAGCGGTCGACACCGACGCCGACTGGCCGCTGGTGTTCCCGGTGAACATCAAGGAGAAGGGCGACATCGACGTGGAAGACGCCGCCCAGGTCGTCTGGCGCGAGTGGCCCACCCACAAGAACTACATCGTCCGCGACGACGGCCTGGTGGCCTGCAAGATCTACGGCCACATCCGTGCCCGTCATCTGTGGGACATGATCATGGTCTCCACCTACGACTACGCCGAGCCGGGCTTCATCCTGATCGACCGCGTCAACGAGATGAACAACAACTGGTGGTGCGAGACGATCCGCGCGACCAATCCCTGCGGTGAGCAGCCGCTGCCGCCGTACGGCGCCTGCCTGCTGGGCTCGGTCAACCTGACCACCTTCGTGCGCGACCCCTTCACCGACCAAGCGCGTTTCGACTGGGAGGAATACAAGGAAGTCGTGCGCGTGTTCACCCGCATGCTCGACAACGTGGTCGAAGTGAACGGCCTGCCGCTGGAACAGCAGCGCCAGGAGATCCTGCGCAAGCGCCGCCACGGCATGGGCTTCCTGGGCCTGGGCAGCACGCTGACCATGCTCAAGCACAAGTACGGCAGCGCCGAGTCCTGCGAGTTCACCGAGGCGATCGCCCGCGAGATGGCCGTGGCCGGCTGGGAAATGGGCCTGGCGCTGGCCAAGGAGAAGGGCGCCGCCCCGATCATGGAAGAGCGCTTTGCCGTCACCGCCGCCATGCTGCGCCAGCGCCCGGAAATGGCGAAGGACGGCTGGAAGGTCGGCCAGGAGATCCCCGGCAAGGTGCTGCACGCCAAGTACAGCCGCTACATGCAGCGCGTGGCCACGGTGGCGCCGGAATTGGTGGACGAGCTGGCCGAAGTCGGCAGCCGCTTCACCCACCACAGCTCCATCGCGCCCACCGGCACCATCAGCCTGTCGCTGGCCAACAACGCCTCCAACGGCATCGAGCCCTCGTTCGCGCACCACTACAGCCGCAACGTGATCCGCGAGGGCAAGAAGTCGAAGGAAAAGGTCGACGTCTATTCCTACGAGCTGCTGGCCTACCGCGAACTGGTCAACCCGAAGGCCATGCCGTTCTCCGACGACGCCGACGCGAAGTTGCCGGAGTACTTCATCGCCGCCGACGACATCTCCCCCAAGGAGCACGTCGACGTGCAGGCCGCCGCGCAGAAGTGGGTGGACAGCTCCATCTCCAAGACCGCCAACGTGCCGACGGACTACCCGTACGAGCAGTTCAAGGACATCTACCGCTACGCCCACCAGCAGGGCTTGAAGGGCTGCACCACGTTCCGCTTCAACCCGGCTGCCTTCCAGGGCGTGCTGGTGAAGGAAGCCGACCTGGAGAACACCACCTACCGCTTCGAGCTGGAAGACGGCAACGTCATCGAGGTCAAGGGCAACGAGCAGATCGAGTACGACGGCGAGATGCACACCGCCGCCAACCTGTTCGATGCGTTGAAGGAAGGCTACTACGGCAAGTTCTGACGGCTCTCCTCCCCCGCGTGCGGGGGAGGAGGCCCGGAGGGCAGGTGGGGGGGCGAGCGCAGCGAGCTGCTTTTGCTCTCAGCGAAAAGCGCTCCCATCCCAACCTTCCCCCGCATGCGGGGGAAGGGGCTACTCCAGGACAAGGAAAGAAAAGTGGTACGCCTCCCCCGCCTGCGGGGGAGGATGCCCGGAGGGCAGGTGGGGGGGAGCGAGCGCAGCGAGCTGCTTTTGCTCTCAGCGAAAAGCGCCCCCCATCCCCGCCTTCCCCCGCATGCGGGGGAAGGGGCGACTCCAGGACAAGGAAAGAAAAGTGGTACGCCTCCCCCGCCTGCGGGGGAGGATGCCCGGAGGGCAGGTGGGGGGAGCGAGCGCAGCGAGTTGTTTTAGCTCTTTGCGAAAAGCCCCCATCCCAGCCTTCCCCCGCACGAGGGGGAAGGGGTGCATCCCGGCAACTTGAACCACCGATTCACCGGCTTCACCGTTCCACCCCGCGCCATCGGGTATAGCATCGGCAGCGTCAACCAACCTCGCCCACAAGGAGGGCAACATGAGCAACGGTAATGGTGTCACGGCGACGCTTTCCGGCGCAGCCGAAAGCGTGAAGGAAACAGTGGCGGGGATCGGCGAAGCGGTCGCTTCCACCGCCAGCGAGACGGTCGCCAAGGCCAAGAAGGCGGCCAAGAAGGCGCGCAAGACGGTGACCGCCGACCTCGCCAAGGCGAAGAAGGCCGTGGCCAAGCGCACCGACAAGGCGACCAAGGCGGTGAAGAAGACCGTCGCCAAGGCCAAGAAGAAGCTGGCCGCCGCCAGCACCGCCGCCAAGGCCGAAGCGGCCAGCCTGCAGAAGAAGGTGACCGGCAAGAAGGCTGCGAAGAAGGCGACCAAGAAGTCGGCCGCCAAGAAGGCCACGAAGAAGGCCGCTACCAAGAAGGCCACGGCCAAGAAGGCGGTGAAGAAGGTCGCCCGCAAGGCCGCCGCCAAGAAGGCGCCGGTCAAGAAGGCCGCCAAGAAGGCAGTGAAGAAGGTGGCCAAGAAGGCACCGGTGAAGAAGGCGGCGAAGAAGGCCGCTCCGAAGAAAGCGGTCAAGAAGGCCGTCAAGAAAGCCCCGAAGAAAGCTGCGAAAAAAGCAGCCCGTAAGTAAGTGCTCCGCCCCCTCCCCCGCGTGCGGGGGAGGGTTGGGGTGGGGGCAGGCCGGTAGTGCTTGCCCACCCCGTCATCCATAACAAGACACACACAGGATTCCCCCGTCATGGCCGTCAAGATCGACAAGAAAATCAAGGGCTACAGCGTGCTCACCCCGGAAGACAAGGCGCGCGAAGCCGCGGCCGCCGTCCCCGTGGCGTCGGTGCCGCGCGAGACGGTGGAAAAGGAAACCCCGCAGGACAACATCATCCAGATGCACGAGCGCATCGAGCGCCCGGAAGTCCTGATCGGCAGCACCTACAAGATCAAGTCGCCGCTGGTGGAGCACGCCATGTACGTGACCATCAACGACATCGTGTTGAACGCGGGCACGGAGCACGAGCTGCGCCGTCCGTTCGAGATCTTCGTCAACAGCAAGTCCATGGAGCATTTCCAGTGGATCGTGGCGCTGACGCGCATCATGTCGGCGGTGTTCCGCAAGGGCGGCGACGTGACGTTCCTGGTGGACGAGATGAAGGCCGTGTTCGATCCGCGCGGGGGTTACTTCAAGGCCGGTGGCGTGTACATGCCGTCGCTGGTGGCGGAGCTGGGCGCCATCGTGGAAGAGCACATGAAGTCGATCGGCCTGATCCACGATCCGGAAATGAGTGCGCACCAGCGCGCCATCCTGGCCGAGAAGCGCAAGCAGTACGAAGACCGCGCAAAAAAAAACTCTGACGTAACGGAAAGTGTGACCGTTGCACCGGCCGCGCCCGCGCAGGGCGCCGCCGAGGACATCGCCGTGACCGGCGATGGCGCCAGCTTCCCGCCCTCTGCGACCCTCTGCCACAAGTGCAACACCAAGGCGCTCGTCATCATGGACGGGTGTGCGACGTGTTTGAACTGTGGGTATTCGAAGTGCGGATAAGGCATGGCAACACCTCTAGCTGACTTGGATGAATTGATCCTCCGTTGCCGAGATGATCGCGCCAGGTCACTGATCGCCGAAGCGGTCAGTGGGTATAGAGCAAATGCATTCCGATCCGCCGTAGTGGCTACCTGGGTAGCCGTCTGTTTTGATCTCATAGAGAAACTTCGTGAGCTTGCCCTCGCGGGGGATGCGGCGGCCGAAAAGCAAACAGAGCGCCTAGAAAAAATACGAGCAAGTGACGACGTATCAGCAGCGCTTGCATTTGAGCGCGATTTGCTTAAGTTGGCGCGTGATCAGTTCGAATTCTTTTCGCCTCTTGAATACGTGGATTTGCAGCGGCTGCAGGAGGATCGAAATCGATGTGCTCATCCTTCTCTGGTAGATGAAACGTCGCCATACAGGCCCTCTGCGGAACTGGTGCGCGCCCATATCGTATCCGCAGTAGATCATGTACTTCGGCATCCCCCGGCACAAGGAAAGTTTGCCCTTGATCGCCTGCTCACCCAGATCGACTCTGAGTATTTTCCGACTAAGAAGCAGGGCGCGTTGGAAGCGCTACGGGTCGGGCCACTGACTAAGGCCAGAGAGTCATTGGTTAGGAATGGGCATCGAGGCTGACATTGCAGCGCTAAGATCCTTGCGTAACGACTATGGCCACTCGTTGTTCTTTGAACCATTCTCGGTGAGAGCTAGATTGGCCAAGGTGACCAAGGGGTTGGATAGCGAAATTTCGGATCTGTATTACAGGGTGAGCGAGTTCGCTGCGCTGCAAGGTCAGGGTGTGCCCGCATGCGAGCTGATCGTGACGCTCGTTGAGAGGTTGAAACGCCACGCGGAGTCGGTTGTGCCTCACGACGGTGTTTCTATTTCTTTCTGGGATAGAAGCAGCTGACTACAGGTGCTGCTTATGGCGGGCGTTGGAGATTTCATTCGCTCGCTGTTGGCGAGGCTAATCCCGCCTAAAAATGTAAATAGACACCCCGCCATCCCCTCTGCAAACTCGCCTCCAATGAGCGTCGAATCTCCTTCGTAAGCGGCACCCACCCCGGCAACACAGGTGGGTTTCTTATGCCCAATACATCGGGCGCTTCCGGCGCGATCTGCTCTACGTCGGGAGGGAGGCGGAATAGAACACCCTTCGGGGAAATACGCCCGGCCAACTTACGATGGCTTTCGACCCTCCCGACACCCTTGCGGGCGCACGACGCGCCCGCAAGCACACCACGTACTACGCACGCGGAAGGATTCCCGCCATGACGCACGGAAAGCACAGCGACCCCGGTTACTACCTGCCCATCGAAGCCCACGAAGAACTGCAGGCCCTGCGCCACCACCTGCACCTGCTGGCCCAACTCAGCATCCCCGAAACCCAGAACCCCGACGACCTGGTCCTCTCCCGCACCGGCCTGGCCCACTGCTTCACCCACCTCGCCGACACCGCCGACCACATCATCGCCGCCGTGACTGCCTGATCGTCCGTCGCCGTGGCATAGTCCGCGAGACGGGGATGGTGCATTGAAACGGGGTAGCGGCACGCCAAGGCGGTACGTTCGTGCGAGCTTGCGAACCCCTGCAATCTTGGACTCGATAGGAGCAAGCGGATGCGGATACTGTTGATGGTATTGGCCGTCTTGGGGCTGGCGTCGTGTGCGACGCTGCGCGATCGCCCCACGGATGTGATGGTGGGGCAGCAGCTTGCCAAGGTGAAGAAGCTGGTGCATTTCTCTTCCCCGCTAACGCCAGAGCAACTGCGCGAAAAAGCCACGCAGACTCAATGCGGCAAGGAGACCAAAGTCATGACGTCGATCATGCCTGTCGTCGGCGTTGGCTACGTAGGCGTGGGCGGAACCTACGACTACACCGTGCACTCAGGTGTCCTTCCGGACGGCGTTGCGTACGTGGCGCTGCGCACCACCAACGGCACCCTTCATGGCACGCCCATGGGCTACACCATGAAGGCTACAGAAGTGGGTCCCACGGAAGTTACGGTGTACGCCGCCGACAAGCGAAAGGTGGGCGAGATCCGTACGCACGTGGAGGCAGGTACGCTGCTTTGCCATTGGCGTGACTACAGCTACCCCTACGACTGACGTGAAGACCCATAGGGTGAGTGTCAGCCCACCTTCTCGATAGTCGCGGTGCGATCCAGACAGGGGCCAAGGCCACCCTAGTGCCCTGCGCCAGCACCTGCACCTGCTGGCCCAACTCAGCATCCCCGAAACCGACAACCCCGACGACCTGGTCCTCTCCCGCACCGGCCTGGCCCACTGCTTCACCCACCTCGCCGACACCGCCGACCACATCGCCGCCGCC
This sequence comes from Pseudoxanthomonas sp. GW835-FHT14C01, assembly GCF_058793715.1. NCBI lineage: Bacteria > Pseudomonadati > Pseudomonadota > Gammaproteobacteria > Lysobacterales > Lysobacteraceae > Pseudoxanthomonas > Pseudoxanthomonas sp. GW835-FHT14C01. The sequence continues at coordinate 173,552 of NZ_JBXAGB010000004.1, read as the reverse complement.
GTCACCGCATGACGCCGTAGCGCGGGCTCAAACCCGCCATCGCACGCCATCCGCAACCATTGAACGGTGGGCCAAGGCCCACCCTACGATGCGCCACCGCCTGATAGATCTCGTCATGGCATAGTCCTGACCCATCGGCCCTGGGGAGCGCCATGGACACACTCAGTTTCACCGAACTGGACCGCCGACTGCGCGCCGTGCCGGAGGGCCCTTCTGCCATCCTCAATACGCCGCCGCCCTACCGCCTGGCCAACATCATTGGTGGCGTCGCGGGTTTGCTCTCGCTGATCCCGTTCGTACTGGTCCACCTCATGACGCCTGCCGCGTGGATGGTCACGTGGGCGCAGATCAGCTTCTCGGTGTTCCTGCTCGCGCTGCTGCCTGACATGGTCCGTTCCTATGGCTTACTGGGCTGGACACTGTGGACGTGGCGTGCAGATCAAGTAAGCCAGCTCGACCACGATCTCCCACAGTTCCATACGATTCTGGCGTGGCTGAGCGAACGCCCCGCGTCGGACCTGCAAGAGCATCAGCGCATGGCGCGGCTCATGCTGCCGCAAATCTCGGCAAAGATTGGTCTGTTCACCGGCGGGTTGGAGCGACTAGGTGTACTGCCGGTGCTCGTGTCGGCGTACCTGTTCTTCCGCAACGGCGACGAACTACTAGACATGCCGTACTGGCAACTGATCATCGGCTTCGGATTGATCCTGTTCTACTTCGTCATGATGGTCGGCAACCTCAAGCGCATCCGACTGCAGCTCTACGAATCCCTGCTGTCCGAAGCGCTGGCGATGAAGTCCGCTCCGGAGTCGCGGCGCCATGAGTGAAGTGCCCAATCCATATGACGCTCCAAAGGCGACGCTGGCGGAAGTGGACACCCGCCCGGTGCGCATGCCACCGACGATGATGGCGGCGCTGGCGACGTATCTGGTCGTCTACCTGCTGGAGGTTGTCCCGCTGTTCGGCACGCCCATGTCGAGGTTCGAGCTGTTCCTGCCAACGATGGCAGCGCTCGGCATCTACACGCTGGCCATGATGTTCGCGCTGTGGCGGCGCTGGCAGTGGGCCAGGGTATGGCTGGTGTTCACGACGGTACTCGCCGCGTTCTTCCTGATCCGCATGCTCTGGCGCGGCGTTTCGATGGAGCAGTGGCATGCTTGTCTGGCCGGCATACTGCGCATCGCCATAGGGGTAATGTTGCTGCTGCCGGCCAGCCGTCGCTGGTTCGCGGCCAAGGGCCCTAGGTTGGGTGAGCTTGCGAACCCCACCACCGCGCCATAGAGGCCCCACAAGTTGATCCGACCGCAGGACAACAATCAGGGAGTGAGCATGTCCACCTACTTCGATGCCGACGCCGCCAGGCAGCAGTACCGCGAGTACGAATCCGACCGCCTGATGCGCATCGCGCTGGCGACGACGGACGAGTACGGTGAGGAAGCCATCGACCTGGCGCGGCAGGAACTCATCGGGCGCGGCATCCAGGATGCGCGCTTCGACACCCCGCCGGGACGCTCACCCCCACCCATCCCCGGTGCCAAGCCCGTCGACACCCTGCCGCTCGTGCTCAAGGTGCTGTGCGTCCTGCTGCCCGGTATCGTCATTTTCCTGGCCGCCGGTTACCTGATGGCCGATAAGAAGAAAGCCGCGGTAGAAGCCCTATTCCTGATGATGATCGGCTGGTTCGTCTGGCTGCTGCTGTTCAAGGCGCTGGGCAACTAGAGCGACAGGGTGGGGTGAGCAGAAACAGGGATCGAGTACGTTTCCATGTGATGGTGCCGACGATCCGGACGGTGGGCCAGGGCCCACCCTACGGTGCTACGACGCGCGTTATCCGTTCGCCCATGACCGGCCGACCGCAAAACAGGGGTCAGAGTACGTTTCTCGCTTACTCCGGTCAGTGCGCTACTGAATCAACGACTCGTGCGCCACCACGATGCGCCACCCTTCCGGCAGCTTCCGCCAGACCGAGGTGGCCACCACCCGCACCGTGCCCTGCTTGCCATCGGGCATCGTGCTGGCCACCTCCATCGACTGCAGCGTGCTGACCACATCCGGCGCGATCACCGTGATCACCGGCGCAGCGCGGTAGCGGTACACCGCGTCGGACGTGCCGCCGGCCCACCATTCGTCCTGCTGGTCCCGCACCGTTTGCCACCCGCGCAGCGTCTGATCGTCGAACTGGACGACGAGCGCATCGCCACGCGCATACAGCGCCATGAACCGGTCCGTATCGTGCGCATTGGCCGCCGCCATCATCTCGTCCAGCAGCGGCATCACTTGCGCCTGCACCGAAGGCGGCGCGTCGTCGGCATGGGCGCGGGTCGGCGCGAGCATGACCACCATCAACAGCAGTACGTGCAGTGCGTGCTTCATCGGGCATCTCCACAGAGCGTCTGAATGTCGCGGCCCCCGGTCGCACCGATGCGCGGCACCCCGACGAGCCAGGCTTCCCCTGTGCTGCATCGTACACCCCAGGCCGGGCCGACCCGCCGCGCCCGCGCGAGCCCTCCGTATTCCTGCAAGGCGCGCCAAGGCCCACCCTACGACCTGCTCAGGCGCGCGGCGTATCCGGGTTGCGGGCGCCCAACTGGGCGTCACGCCGCTTCCTCTCGTCCTCGCGACGGTTCCAGGCGGCGACACCGAGACACACAAGCGCCAGCAGCGAGGCACCGGCGCGCGCCCAGCGTTCCGACGCCAGATCGACGATCACCACGCCCACCATTCCCACCGCCAGTACCAGGTAGATAAGCCAATGCATGTGCGTGTCCACCGCATGTTCCCGACGCCGAGTGTAAGCCCCGCAGCCGCTAGGGCGAACTCAGCCCCACCATCGCACACCCTCTGCCCCTACAGCGGCGCTGCCCGGAGCCACAGGGACGACGCGCGCCAGGAATGACCAACACCATGAGAGAACGCGTCACTGGACTCAACGAAGCACAGGCCCGGGATTTCTGCGTCCGGCTCTGGTTCGAACTCACGCTAGCCGGACGCGGCATCTGGTCCGACGGCACACTGGATGCGGCGACGCAAGCCAACGCACTCAAATGGCTCAACGAGATCCAGCACCAGGTGTGGAGCGCGCACGCATCGCGCCGTTCTCACGCCTTGCCACACCTACTGGACCGGATCGTCTCGCATTGCGAGCAGGCACCGGTGTTGCAGTCCCATGTCCGGATCGCGCTGGACAGTGCCTTGCTCGCGGTATCCCACCATCCGGTCGCGGGCGGCAGCGATGCGTAGGGCGGGCTCTAGCCCGTCAGCGCACGCCCTCCGCGTGCGTGGAGGGCGGGCGCGGCCTGCGTCACCCCGCAGGCCGGCGGCCGCGCGCGCTCACCCTGCACAGGGATCACGCGGCTTTCAGCTGGGCCGCCTGTGCCAGCGCACCGGCCACGGCGACGTCCGCATGTTCGGGGCTCAGCTTGACGCCCTCGGCACGGACCACCTCGATACGGGTCACGCCCAAGAAGCCCAGGAAGCTGCGCAGATAGGACTCGTGATGGTCATACGCCGCGACGGGTGAGCCCACGCCATAGACGTTGCCGCGCGCGGAGGCGATGACCACGCGCTTTTCTCCCAGCAACCCGTGTGCGCCCTGCGCGTCGTAGCGGAACGTCCTGCCCGGCACCGCAATCGCATCCAGCCACGCCTTCAACTGGCTGGGCACGCTGAAGTTGTACATCGGCGCGCCGATCACGATGACATCGGCGGCCAACACTTCGTCCAGCACGCGACCCACCAGGGACACGTCCGCGTGCAGTGCGCTGTCTTGCACCGGCATATCGACGCCTGCCGCCGCGGCCAGCAAGGGACCGGAGGCTTGGGGCAGCGGCTGGGCGGCGAGGTCGCGATAGGTGACGTCCGCGTCGGGCGCGAGCGCGACCAGGCGTTCGACCACCGCCGCGGTCAGCTTGCGGCTGACCGACGCGTCGCCGGTGATACTGGAATCGAGGTGCAGGATCTTCATGGGGCGTATGCCTTGTGGGGAGGAGATGCGGCCGCATGTCGATCGCCTCAATAACGTCACTGCCACCGCGTCGCGAGAATCTAGTGACGTATAGTCGTGCCAACAAGAAGGATGCATTTGAGTACCAGGTATGCAAAACCATACTGAGCACGCATGTGCCGGCATCGCCGACAGCATCGATGAAGTGCATGGCGACATCAGGAAGGCCGTCGCCATCTTCGGTGGCAAATGGAAACTGGAAATCCTCTGGCTGCTGCACCAGCGCGTGCATCGCTTCAACGAATTGCGGCGCGCCATTCCCGGTGTGACCCAGCACATGCTGACCGCGCAACTGCGTGAACTGGAACGCGACGGCCTGGTGCGCCGTACCCTCTACGCAGAAGTTCCCCCGCGCGTGGAATACGAACTCACCGACGAGGCCGTGCGCCTGCAGCCGGTGTTCGAAGCGATGCTGGCGTTCATGCGGGGCAGACGGTCGTCCGTTTAGCGAGAGGGGCCCCTGCGCCTATACTTCGCAGACGGAAGCCGGTGCCGTCAGTCTCGCGCTTCCCCTTCCGAGGCTCGTGTCGGATGATGCCCGGGCCCTCCACCACACGGAATGTCCCATGTCGCGCTTCGTCATCGCCGCCCTCATCGGCATGATCGCCACGCCCCTGATGGCGGCCGAGCCCGCCTCCCATCCCAACGCCTGGCTGGTCGGCGATTGGATGATCTGCAAGGACCCCGACAAGAGCCCCAAGGACACGTTGCGTTTCGAGCCCGACGGTACCGGCTGGGTGCTGCGCGAGAAAGGCAACATCGAGACCGTCTATCGCGTGCGCGGGCAGCGCGTCGAGTTGCTCGCCAACGCCAATGGCCGCGCCATTCCCATCACGCTGACCTTCACCGGCACGCGCGACGTGCTGCAACTCCACAGCGACACGACCGGCACGGATTCCACCTATGTCCGCAAAGACGGCAAGCGCGTGGGCGAGTGCGACGCGTAAAGCGCGTGGCGCGGGCAAGTGCCGGGCCCTAGGGTGGAGTGAGCCCGCGAATCCCCGCATCGATCCGGTGGGTATCGGGTGGGATGACGAAAACCGTCGCGCGTGAGGTCCGCGCCCTGTCAGCGCCCACCGTCGGTTGCTTCAACGCCGTTGCTGACGACCACGGTGTTGCGACCGGCATCCTTGGCGTCGTACAGCGCCCGGTCGGCCAGCTTGACCAACTCCAGCGCACTGCCTTCTGGCATCGCCCGGATGCTGGCCACGCCCACGCTGATGGTCAGCGTTGCCGGCACATCGTCGGCCACGGGCCCCATCTGCTCGACCGCCCGCCGCATGTCCTCGCCGACCGCGCGCGCCACGTGCGGCGAATAACCCGGAAGGATCACGGCGAACTCCTCGCCGCCATAGCGCGCCAGCAAGCCGCCGCCCTGGTGGAGACGGGACGCCAGCGCGCCCGCGACCAGTCGGATGCCCTGGTCGCCTGCCTGGTGTCCCCAGTGGTCGTTGAGCTTCTTGAAATGGTCGATGTCCAGCAAGAGCAAGGACAGCCAATCGCCACTGCGCCTTGCCCGCGTCCACTCGCGCGCAAGGCTGTCATCGAAGCGGCGCCGGTTGGCGAGGCCGGTCAACCCATCGAGGCCGGACAGCAGCGCCAGATGTTCCTGCTCCGCATTCGATCGCACCTGCACGCGGATGGTGCGCACGCCGTAACCGACGGTGGCCACCACGAAGCCCGCGCATGCCAGCGCAGGGCGGTGGGGCATGAGCACGGTCGCGACCGCGAGCAACGCCAGCGGCAAGATCAAGGGGCTCGCAATACGGGCCACCTGCGTCCAGCGCTGGGGGACCAGCAAGCGCCCGCTGGCCGGGTCCGGCGTGCTCCGCATCACATCGATCAGCAGGAGCAGAAAGGGCACGGGAATCACCGCGTCCATCCACTGGCCATAGGCGGAGGTGTCCACGTGGTTCACGTAGGCGGCCACGAGCAGGTAAACCACCGCGTAGCGTCCCAGCGCGGCAAAGAATCGACGCTGCCCCGCATCCTCCGACGTCACCCAGCGACCCAGGGCAAACAGCGCAAGGAAGAGGTTCTCCACATCGAACATCAGGCGCAGGTGCGACACGCCGGCGGCATCGGTTCCCTGCATGGTGGAGAAGGCCAGCGTATGGATCGCGAAGAGACCACCCAGGGCGAGCGCAAGCCCCGCATCGGTCCAGCGCACGAAGCGGTCCTCATGGTTCTCGCTGGCCAGGGCGAAGACCAACGGCACCGCATAGAGAACGAAGAGCAAGACGCTGGGCGTGGTCGGCATGTTGAACAGGTCATGCACCAGCTCATCGAGGGAAGTGCTGGCCATGCCCGCCGCCCAGAGCATCATGGCCGCGCCCAGCGCGTTCCATTGCCCCCGCATGGCCCCTGACCGCTGGGCCAGCGCCACGCTCGCCACGCCCGCCAGCAGAGGGGCCAAGATCAGGAAGGCAAAGGAAAGCAGCTTGGCGTGTTCCGATCCCGGCGCCAGCAAGATCAGATGCAGGGTGACGTAGGCTGACGCGCCGAGTACGGCGACCCATGTCCTTGGCCGGAGCATCTTGTCTCTCCCAGCGTCTTGCATACGGGGGTGATATACCACTATCGCCCGCCACGAGGTCAAACGCAGTTGGCGATTGACTGACCGCCCGATGGCGCCGCGTGCAATCGACACCATGCTTCCGAAGCGCAACGGGCGCCACGTCGCCGTGTGGGCACAGCGCACCCGGCATACACGCGCGATAGACTACGCGCCACGACCTTCCGCTCTTGATAAGGAACACCCCTTGCCCTTCACCACCACCGCCTCCGGCCTGCAGTTCGAGGACACCGTCGTCGGCAGCGGCGTCGAGGCCAAGCCCGGCAGCAACGTCACCGTGCACTACACCGGCTGGCTGTACGAGAACGGCGCGCAGGGCGCCAAGTTCGATTCCAGCAAGGACCGCGACGAACCCTTCATCTTTCCCCTCGGCGGCGGCATGGTCATCAAGGGCTGGGACGAAGGCGTGCAGGGCATGAAGGTGGGCGGCCAGCGTACCCTCATCATCCCCGCCAGCCTCGGCTACGGCGCCCGCGGCGCCGGCGGCGTCATCCCGCCCAACGCCACATTGAAGTTCGACGTGGAATTGCTTGGGACCTGAGGATCGTAGGGCGAGCCTCGGCCCGCTATCGCACGCCATCCGTACGTCGTGAACCGCGGGCCAAGGCCCGCCCTACCGCGGTACCGAAGGTCGCGTTTGCAGCCATGCAAGAGGTCGCGCCATGAAAAAAGGTTTGCGCATCATTCTGTGGTTGGCCTGCGCCATTGCGGCAGTTGAGCCAGCCGTGGCGGCAAAACGCATACCGCTGACCGATGCGCGTTACTCGGGCCCGGTCACTGCCAAGTCGTCTGCCTCTGTCGTCGTGGAGAGCACCACGTTCACGCCTGACGAACAGACCTGGTCGGACCTGGCGATGGTGGGCGGCATGTATATCCCTGTCTTCGGAAAGACGAAGACGGAGTTCTTCTTCAATCCTCCGGATCAGGAAGCGCTGGCGTCGATGCTGGCAGCAGAACTTGAGCGGGTCGGCATCTTCGCCCCGACGGGTACCGCCGACCAAGCGGTCATGCCGATCAGGCTGGTCTTCAAGAAGGGCACGTACCGGCATGCCGACAACACCTACACGCTGGACGTCGCGATGGCATGGACGGACGCACATGGCGAGCTCATCGAGAAGAACTACACCCTCAATTCCCATGCGCGCCTGACCCGCTGGCAGAAGCTCAACACCAGCGTGTGGCAAGGCAAGATGTATCTCGTGCGAGAAGCCTTGGACGTCATGATTCCCGACATCCAGTACTCGCTGAGTGGCGAAGCGCCCGAGAATGACGTCGGTGAAGCGGCCAGCGCGCCGACGGACCAGGATTAACGCAACTCTGAAATGACTGCGACCGTAGGGCGGGCTCGGCCCGCCATCGCACGCCATCCGTACGCCTTGAACGGCGGGCCAAGGCCCGCCCTACGGTGCCCTGCGCAGCTCGGCCAACTGCGCCTCAAGTTCCGCGATGCGCGCATCACGCTCGGCCAGGGCACGCTGCACGTCCTCGGCCTCGAAGCGCACCGGGATGTACTTCGGGCAGTTCCAGTCGAAGGCTTCCACATGGATCGTCATCGTGCGTTCGGTGCGCGCTTCGCCCGGTGCCTCCTGCACCGCCAGCCGGCCCAGCAGCTTCAACCGTTGGCGATGCGTGTAGTCCATCAGGATCATCGCCACGCGGTCGTCGTGGGCCACGTTGCCGACGCTGATGAACTGGCGGTTGCCCGGCAGGTCGGCGAACGTCAGCGTCTTCGCGTCGACCACGCGCAGGAAGCCCGGCGCGCCGCCGCGGTGCTGCACGTATGGCCAGCCGGTTTCCGACACGGTGGCCAGGTAGAAGCTGCGCTGCGCATGGATGAAGGCCGCCTCGTCGGGCCCGAGTTCGGCATTGCGGACCTCGTCGCCGGACTCGAAGGCGCGTGCGTACTGCGCGCGGCTGCCGTCGCGCGCCTGCGCGTCGCGGACGGCGGGGGTGAACGCGATGTTCGCGAACGCGTGCCTCATCTCGGTCTCCAAAGCGTAGGGCGGGCTCAAGCCCGCCGTCGCACAGCATCCGTCATCCCGAACGGCGGGCCAAGGCCCGCCCTACGGCTCATTCGCGTTGCAACACCTGCGCCGGACCGCCCGTGACCTTGCCGCGCGTCTTCGCGGTCTCGCCCAGATAGGCCAGCGCGAACTGGGTGAACTTGACGCTGTGCTGCGCCGACTCGCCCATCGTCGCCAGCGTGTCGTACGAGGTGTGGATGTAGGGGAAGCTGCCGCCCGGATCGCCGGCCTCGAACATCATCGCGGCCGGATAGCCGGCGTTCGTCCATGACGCATGGTCCGAGCACGCATACCCGCACGCCGTACTGCTGCGTGTCAGTCCCATCGGCGCCAGGTAGGTGTCGAACAGCGTGATGAAGAAATTCCTGAGATCGGTATTGGAGTAGTCGCTGATCAGCTTCATGTCCGTGACCGCGCCGGACTTGTAGTTGGTCATGTCCACCTGCAGCACGCTGACCACGTTCACGCCGCCGGAGCGGAACGACTGCGCGATGGCATTCGAGCCGCGCAGGCCGACTTCCTCCGCCGCATAGCCCATGAACTTCACCGTGCGGCGCGGTTGCCAGCCGTCGGCCAGGGCGATGCGCAGCGTCTCGGTGAGCGTGGCGATGCCCGACGCATCGTCGTCCGCACCCGGCGCATGCTGTTCGGGATCGGTGCGGTTGCCGCCGTTGATCGAATCCAGGTGCGCGCCCAGCACCACGACTTCGTCGGGCAGGTCCCAGCCGCGGATGGTCAGGATGACGGAGGGCTGCGTGCTGCAGGTGGTGCACGCGGTGAACAGCTCGGTGGTGACATCGCTGCGGCCCGCCGCCAGCGATTGCCACTGCGTGCGGATCCATTCGGCCGACGTCCTGCCATGCGTGCTGGCGAAGTAGCGGTTGCGGTAGCCGGAGAGGTGGTTGATGGTGTCGTAGAGGCGGCGCTCCTGCACCTGCGGCAGCCAGCCGTTCACGGTGGCCTGGTTGTCGAGCGTGTAGGGTGCGGCCATCGCCTTCGCCATCGCCCGCTTGGCGCGGTCCGCACCGACGAACGCCTCGGCCTGCGTGCGCGTGGGGAATGCGAAGTAGCCGCCGCAGCGGCGTTCGCGGGTATGCACGTACTCGCTGATCGCGCCGAGACGGTCGGCGCGGGTCTCGGCGATCACCAGCGGCATGCCGGTACTGTCGCTGCGCACCGCCGCTTCTCTCGCCAGTCCGCGGATGCCCTGCCAGGTGTCGCGCGAGGTCACGATGTAGACGGGTGCGAACGGGTCGGCCTGCGACGCCGCCGCAGCCGTCGCGAGCGCGGAAGCCGTGCCGTCGCTCCCGCCGCTGCGCAGGGACGTCGTATCCGCAGCCCCTGCCACCTGCGAGGCGTTTTCCCGGGCCACCGGCGCGGCCGACGGCGCGCGCGCACCGGACGCATGCCACCGCGCCGCGTCGGATCGCACCCGCACCACGCCGGTCAGCAGGGAAAGCAGCATCAGAACCAGCAGGAACGGTTTCATCGTGGTCCCCCAGGGTCGCGGCCGGCAGCGACACGGTGGCCACGCTATCACTTTCGCCATCGTTCCTCGCCTGCAGGCTGGACACGGCATCCGCGCTGCGCAGGCGAGGCGCACACGGCGCTCCTCGGGATGCCGACGTCGGCCCTATCCGGGCTACGCTTGCCCCGATGACACGGACCTACACGCTGGACGGCGCCCGCATCCACGACATCCCGTCGTTCTACGACGAGATCAACCGCGTCTTCATGGCCGACGTCGACTGGACCCTCGGCCCGAGCCTGGACGCCCTCGACGACCTGCTCTACGGCGGCTACGGCGCCCTCGATGGCGACGCGCCGGCGGTACTGGTCTGGACGCATGCCGGCGCAAGCCGCGACGCGCTCGGCGTGCATGCGACGCGACAGTACCTGCGGGAAAAACTCGCGCAGCCCGAACGGTTCAACCGTGCGCACGCCCAGCGCGCACTCGATGCGCTGGAGGCCGGCACGGGGCAGACCTATTTCGACAGGGTGCTCGAGATCATCGCTGCGCATCCGAACATCACGCTGGTGACGGAAGATCCCGCGTGATCCGGGCCAGCCTGACGCATCCGGGGCGGCTCATGACAGCGCTCGCCGCGAGCCGCTCTTCGCACCGCATCACCGCCGTGCACCCGCCGCTCGACCGCGACGGCAGTACCACCCCTCGACTACCGCCGGCTTCACGCGACCATGGCTACGCTGGCGTCCTCACCCCACGACGCCTTGCCATGGAATCCACCGTCCACCCCTTCTCCGAACTCTTCGCCCAACTCGGCCTGCCCGATGACGACGCCGGCATCCGGCAGTTCATCGCCACGCACTCGCCGCTGCCCGATGGCATGCGGCTGGAAGAAGCGCCGTTCTGGACCCCCGCGCAAGCACAGTTGCTGCGCGAAGAGCGCCTGGACGACGCCGACTGGGCGATGGTGGTGGATCGCTTGAACGTGGCGCTGCACGGCGATCCGGCGTAACCGGCGCGGACGGCCCGCCGGAACACCGTCGCGTCGCACACCGCGGCGCAACCCGCGCTGGTGAGGCATGCGCGCGGGCCAGCGCATCCGTCCGCCCGTGTCGCGCGTAACGCAGGCCATCTCCCTTCTTGCAAGGAGTCCGGATGCGCCTGTCCCTGATGCTCGCCGCCGCCCTGGCGCTGCCGTTCGCCGCGCCCGTGCGGGCCACGCCGCTGGACGGCATGTGGGTGGTGGACCTGTCCACCCGGCCGGACGCACCGTATACGCAGCCGATGGAACTGACGCTCCATGCCGACGGCACCGTCACCGGCCGCTTCTACAACAGCACGATCGAGGCCGGCCGCTGGAAGGAAAGCCGCGGTCGCCTGTGCGCCAGCTTCCGCACCGGCGATGGCGTGGGCCCGTACCACACTGCGGTGTGCCTGACCGGCGATACCGCCAGTGGGCAGACCTGGGCCGAGCACCGCGGTTTCCTGTTCAACTGGAACGCCACGCGCGCGCCTACCGCCGTGACCGCGCCGCCGCGCTGACGGCGGCGCCGGGACCGACACCCGTACAGCGGGTGTCCTGGACCGGGCATTGCGCGTGCGGGGCGGAATCGCCCGGCGCCGGCAGCCTCACTCGTCCAGTGGAATGCTGCCCGTCCTGTCGAACGCCGCCAACGTCGCCTGCATGCGCACGGTCGTCGCATGCGCCGGCCCGAAGGCGGTGCGGGCCTGCGCGACGGCCCGCTCCAGCCAGACGCGCGCCTGCGCCCGGTCGCCGCGCCGCAGCGCGACGTCGGCGCGCAGCACCAGCGCCTGCAACAGCAGCGTGCGCACGCCGTTCGAGGTCGACTGCGGCGGCAGGGCGACCAGCAGGGTGGACAGCCGGGCCTCGGCACGATCGAGATCGCCGGTGCGCAGCGCCAGCCGTGCGTCGAGCACCTGGTTGAGGAAGCCCCAGACGAAGTCCGGGGCATAGGCGCGCAGCAGCACCGTGTTCTCGTCGAGCAGGCGGCGCGCGTGGTCGAGATCGCCCGGGCCATCGCGCTCCATCAGGGCGTTGACCAGGGTGATCCGATGCATCGTCGGCACCGGCAGGCGGCTGCGGCGGCTCTGCGCCAGCGTGGCTTCGAGTCGGCCGATCACTTCCTCGAGCTGCTGGCGGCGTGCCGCAGGCGAGGACGCCGGCAAGGCCAGCAGGCGCGTGGCCAGCATCGACTCCACCCGTTGCACATCGGCATGGTCGGGCGGATATGCCGCCCGCAGCAGCGCGTCGGCGCGCCGCAGCAGGGCGATGCCGTCGTCCCGGCTGGCGGGGTCGAAGAACGCGGGCAGGGCGCGCACGCGCAGTACCTCGGCGTATTCCGGATGCTGCTCGCCGTAGTCGCGGCGCACGATGGTCTCGGCGCGCCGGATCGAGGCCGCGCACGCGTCGAAGCGGCCGAGCGCGCATTCGGCATGCGCTAGCATCCGCCAGGTGCGGCCCACCAGCGGATGCGCATCGCCCAACTGGCGGCGGTAATCGGCCAGGACCTGCACGATGGCGGCGTGGCCCTCTTCCATGCGTCCCTGCGCCATCAGGTTCTGGGCGAAGACGAGCCGTGCGGCCTGCGCCACCAGCGGCGCGCGTGCGTGCGCCAGGCGGATCGCCGCCTGCAGATCGGTGCCGGCCTGGGCGAACTGCGTCTGCCGCAGTTCCCACTCGCCGCGCAGGGTGCGCAGCTCGGCCTGCGCCGGCGCGTCGTCCGCCCGCTCGGCCAGCGCGAGCGCCTGGCCCAAGGTGCGGTAGGCATCGGCGTGCCGCACGAGATGCCACTCGCTGCGGGCGCGCTCGGTCAGCAGTTGCAGGCGCACGCCGAGCGGCGCGTCGCCGTCGGTCGCCAGGGCACGCTGCGCGACGCGTTCGGCATCGGCGGGTTTGCCTTGCAGGTTGAGCAGCGCCGCGAGCAGGGCGGCGCTGCTGGCCGGATCATCGCCCTGCAGCGCGCCGGCTTCGCGGGCCAGGGCGGTGGCGCGGGCGTAGTCGCCGATGGCCATGTGGCTGCGGGCGAGCACGGCCAGTCCTCGCGCCCGCACGGTGGGATGGTCCTGCAGATCGAGCCCGCGCATGCGCTGTTCGGCATCGGACAACAACTGCTGCGACGACATCGGGGTGGCGCCGAGGCCCGAGAGCGTGGCCGTCCCCAGGGTCTGTTCGAAGATCTGCGACAGCGCCTGCGCCTCGGCGGCCTCCTGCGCGAGACGCTGGCCGCGCCAGGTCGCGATGCCGCCGCCGATGGCCAGTGCGGCCGCGCACACCATGATGATGACGGCGGCCGTGCGGTGGCGCTTCATCAGGCGGCCCAGCCGATACCCCGGGCCGCCCTCGCGCGCCCGCACCGGACGTGTCTGCAGCCAGGCCTGCAGATCAGCGCCGAGCGCCGCGACGGAGGCATAGCGCGCCTCCGGCTGCGCGGCGGTGGCGCGCAATGCGATGGCATCCAGGTCGCCGGCCAGCTGGCGCGACAAGGCCTTCGCCGAGCGCGCGCCGCGCACGCGTGCGGTATCGATGCTCGACGTGGCGGCGAGCGCGGACATCGGCACGGGCTCGGGAACGTCATCGGCGGCGGGCACCAGCTGCAACGGCGAGCGCGTGTGCGGCAACGTGCCGGCCAGCAGCGAATACATCAGCCGGCCCAGCGACCACACATCGGCGGTCACCCGTGGCGGGATGGTCGACAGCGCTTCCGGCGCGGTATAGCCCTGCGACATGGCCACGCGCGGGACGCTGCCGGGCGTGGTGAGCGACGCGGTCAGGCCGAAGTCCAGCAACTGCACCTGGCCGTCGTCGGTGACCATCAGGTTGGAAGGCTTGATGTCCTGGTGCAGCACCTGGCGCCCGTGCGCGTACGCGATGGCATCGCAGGCCTGCACCAGCAGGGCCACGCGCTGGCGCAGGCCCGCGCGGCGGCGGTCGCACCAGGTGTCGATCTGGTCGCCCTGCACGTGGCGCATGGCGAACCAGGGATTGCCGTCCCGGTCCAGGCCGCCATCGATCAGCCCGGCGATGCCGGGATGGTCCAGCCGGGCGAGGGTGGCGCGCTCGCGCAGGAAGCTGGCCACCAGCGGCGGCGACGACAGTTCGCGGCGGATGCATTTGAGGGCCACGCGCTGGTGGTAGTGACCGTCGGCGCGCTGGGCCTCGTAGACGGTGCCCATGCCGCCGACGCCGATGACGCGGTCCAGGCGCCAGGGGCCGAGGCGCTGTCCGAGTGCATGATCCTGCGGGGACGGCAGGGCCGCATCGACGGCGGCCAGCGCGTCCGGCACCTGGTCCAGCAGGTCGGGCTGTTCGCCGGCATCGAGGGCGTTGTCGGACGCCAGCATCCGGTGCAGCGCGAGATGGGCGGCAGGATCGTCGCGCGCCAGCGATGCCAGCGCATCCTCGCGCTGCGTGGGCGTGAGCGTGATGTAGTCGTCGAACAGCGCCAGTGCACGGATCACGGGGGTGTTCATGGCGTCCCTGCGACCGGACGGAAACCTGGAGCCTGCATGGCGCGCCTCCCACGGCCGGTCCCGGAACAGGCGGCGTCATGTGAGGTGATCGCGGGGGCATGGAGAGACAGGACGCGAAGGCGCATCCGTCGGCGTATACGCAGCACGGCAGGCGGACATGGACAGGGCGGGCGTCAGTCCGCCCCGGGTTCACGGCGATGCGAAGGCGGATGCCGGCGTGCGCCGCGCCGGTTCAGAACGCGCGGTTGGTCCAGCCGGGATAGCCGGCAAGCATGATGTCCGCCACGCGTTCGTCCATCAGCACGGCGCCGTTGGTGCGCATGTGGCCTTCGATGAACGTGCGGCCCGCGGTGTCGCGCGACAGGAACATCATGTCCGGGCGACGGTCGCGCAGGTCGTTGGCGTGGGACGCGGGAACCGGCGCATCGGCGGGGCACACGAAATACCCGCTGTCCACCCGGTACAGATGCAGTCTCATGGTGTCGCCCTGTTCGGTTCCGGCTGCGGAATGGCTGCGGGAGGCAGCCGAGGCGCGGACACTAGCATGCGGGCGGCGAGGGATGTCGACGCGGCGGTCGTGCGAGGCCGGAAGGCCCCGTAGGCGGCCTCGCGGGGCTAGCGGACGCCCCAGCCACTGGCCCGCGCGCGCGCGATCGCGGCGGTTTCCGCGGCGTCCGGCGTCGCGTGGCGCGCGGTGGTGACCACATCGCCCCGGGCACGTCCGTCGGCGATCTGGAACATGGCGCGTCCCTGCCAGTACGTCGCGCCCAGGACGTCGGTCTTCTGCAGCACCTGGACGGTGATCTGGTGGTCGCCGTCGGTGATCGTCCTTACGCTCATCGTCCCTCGTTCCCGCATGCTTATCACCCGATTCTAGGCGGCATGCCCGGGCATGCAAGCCGCGCGCTGAGCGCGGCTGACGCGATAAGCACGACTGACCTCGGTGGCTGCGGTCCTCATTCCTGTCGCCCGCATCTCACGCGATGCTCACCGGCCGCGCGCGAGGGTGGCGCGGTGATCGCAGCGGAGTACACGGGATGTCGGCTTCGATGGCCATCAGGATTCGTCGCGCGCGGCTGGGCGCCTCGATGACGCAGTCGCAACTGGCCCGCCATGCGGGCGTCAATCGCAGTGCGGTGGCGCAGTGGGAGCGGGCCGAAGGCGGCACCACGCCGAGCGTCGCCAATCTCGCCAACATCGCCGTGGCCACGCGGGTCGCGTTCGAGTGGCTGGCGACGGGGCGCGGCGCCCACCCTGCGCATGGGCTGGAGGCACCGACGGCGGTCATCGCCTATGCGATGGACGAATTCGAAGCGCACTGCCTGGACAGCCTGCGACGCCTGACCAAGCACAGCCAGCGGCTGGTGTGCGAGTTGCTGGACGACATGAGCGCCCGGCGATGAGTGCGCGCGGACGGCACGGCATGCGATGACGCGGCGCATACGCCGGCCGTTCTAGGCTGGCGTCATTCCCCGAGGAGATGCCCCATTGACCCGCTCGACCCGTGAAGACGTCATCCTGCAACTCGACCGCGTGGACACCGCGCTGGAAGCCCCCGAGGCCGACAAGGCGACCCTCCTGCAGCAGGCGCTGGACTGGCTGGCGGACCATCCGCCGGAAAAGGCCGCCGACGCGCTTTACTACCGCGAGCGCCTGCAGGTGATCCGCGAGCGCCACGGCGCGGACTGACGCCGCATCGCCGGGCGCGCGGCCCGGTGTCCTAGACTGGGCGCATGCTCAAGCATCTGACGCGCCTGTTCTCCCGCCCGCAGGCGCCCGTCGCCGTCGAACGTCCGCGCGTGCCGGTGGAGGTGCCGTGGTTTACCGGAACGGCGCTGCCCCTCGTCGATTGGGAGCGCCTGCAGGCAAGCGAAGCCGCCGCGCTGGACGGCGATGCCGCGCACGCGCTGTGGGACTCGGCGGCGCAGACATGGCTGGAGGCGCTGCGGGATGCGCTCGGCGGTCGCTACCACGTCACCGGGTCCGCCGATTTCCTGCTGCTGTCGACGCTGGAGCCGCGTCCCGCCGCGCTGTTCCTCGCCGCGTGCCAGCGCATGCACGCACGCATCCTGCGCAACCTCGGCGCACTGGCCGGCGACGACGGCTGGGGCCGCTACGTGGTGATGGTGTTCGAGGATCCGGACGACTACTACGCCTACGTCAGCCATTACTACCCGGAGGGTGGCGAGTACGCGATGTCGTCCGGCATGTTCATCCAGGCGGGCTACGGACACTTCGTGATGCCGCTGGAGCAGATCGATGCGATGGAGCCGGTAATCGCGCATGAGCTGACGCACTGTCTGCTGGCGCACCTGCCGATCCCGGCCTGGCTCAACGAGGGACTGGCGGTGAACACCGAACACACGATGTTCCCGCAACTCGCCGCGCCGCAGGCGCAGCTCTACTTTCCGCACGAACTCGCCGCGCAGCATGCCGCCTACTGGAATGCCGACAGCATCCAGGCGTTCTGGTCGGGCAAGTCGTTCCTCGCCACCGACGAAGGCAATCGACTGTCGTACGACCTGGCCAGGAAGATCACCGCCTTGGCCGCGCGCGACGAAACGGCGTTCCGTGCGTTCGTCGCGCAGGCGCACCTGCAGGATGGCGGACTGGCGGCGGAGGCGAACCTCGGCTTCCCCATCGCGCATCTGGTGGAGGCGGTGCTGGGCGAAGGGCCATGGCAGCCGGCGCCGGCGCGCTGGCACGACGGCATCGAGCGCGGACAGTTTCGCTGACACGCGCCGGCGTGCGTCGCCGTGGCCGGCGAAGGCATGCGGCTGCGTGTCAGGAGAGGAGGGCGGCGGCCACCGCGCGTACGGCATCGTCGGCCCATTCCCCCGTGAGGGCATTGCAGATGTTCCCGATCCCGCCGACGAACCGGCATGCCGGCACCGCCGCCTTGATGATGCTGCTCAGCCTGACGGTCGCCGGGTGCGCGACACGCGGTCCGGTCGACGCCGCCACGAGTGCGGGTCCATCGCTCCGGGAGGTGCAGAACCGCGCAGCGGGCGAAGCGACCGCACGACCGCACTTCGCGGACGCGGACGCTGACGCCGACATTGACGTTGACGTTGACGCGAGGCTTGCCGGCGACGCGGCGGCCGATTCCGTCGCTGCGCCCGATGCCGATGCCGGACCACTGCCGCCTCCGGCGGCAGGCGCGCGGGCGGCCGCCGTCGTGTCGACTGCCGCGAATCCGCACTGCCCGTTCGGCGATCCGGTGCCGCGCCGGGGGTTGGACTTCGGTGCCACCGAGCGCGTGGTGCGTGCCGGCTATGCGCTGCTGCACAGCGCCGACCTGAAGACGCCATACTGGGTCTGCGAGGCCTATACGACGACGTCCCTGCGCAGCAATGTCGAGCGCGGCTCGCTGTCGTTCAAGGCCGATCCTGCGCTGCGCCTGGCGCGCGCGGTGCCGCGCGACTACGCCGGCTCCTCCCGGCACCACACGCGCGCCGGGCTGTTCCCGGTCGACATCGGTCACATGGCCCCGGCCGAGGCGCACTCCAGCAGCGAGGCGCGCATGGCCGACACGTTCTACCTGTCCAATGCGGTGCCCCAGCATCGGGCGATGAACCGGGGCCAATGGGCGCGGCTGGAGGCCTGCGCGCGGACCACCGGGCCCGTACGCGGGACCAAGTGGGTGATCAGCGGTCCGATGATCTACACCGAGCGCGACGTGCCGTTCGTCACCGTGGACACGATCGGCGATGGCGTCGTCATCCCCACCCACACCTGGAAGATCCTGGTCTACCGCACGCCGGCCAACGCGTTGCGTGCGTGGGCGGTGGTCATGCCGAACCGGGCGCTGCCGGAGAACGCGCAGCTGGACGATTTCGTCGCCAGCATCGATGCGATCGAGGACGCCACCGGCTTCGACTTCCTGCCCGATCTGGACAGCCGCGAGCAGGCATCGCTGGAACGGGCGCGGCATCCGATCCCGTGCCAGTGATGCCTCGCTGGCGGGCTATGCCGCCAGCCCGAGGACACGCGCGGCGACGGTCCGGGTGCGGTTCCCGACCTGCAGCTTGCGAAGGATGTGGGTCATGTGCCGGCGCCGCGCGGTACCCGGTCCGCGGACAGCGCCGTCAGGCCTGGTACTGCTTCTCTTCGATGAAGCGGGAACCGGCCAGGCGATTGATCGCGTTCTTCACCGTGATGCGCTCGCCGTTGCGCTGCGCGACGGCACGCGCGAGCGTGACAAACTCGCCATCGAAGACCTGCGCGGCCTCCTTCGCGCGCAGCGCGTCCTGCACGTCCCACATGCGTTCGTTGATCGCGCGCAGTTCGCGCTTCATCGCGGCCAGTTCCTGTTGCGCGGCCGCCAGCGGCTCCCACAGGGCGCGCAGGCCGTCCAGTTCCACCTGCACGTGCGCGCGCTTGACGGCATCGTCGATGCGCTCGGCCTTGATCTCGAGGATGGTCAGCTTGTCGGCCAGTTCGCCGATGGAGACGGGAATCAGGATGGTGTTCATGCCCGCATTCTAGCGCTGCCGCTGTCCGCGACGGCGTGCGTGGCATGATGCCCGCTCCCCGATGGCCGGAGAACGTCCGCATGCTGCAGCGCCTGCTCGTCTCGATCCTTGCCCTGTCCCTGCCTGCATGGGCCATCGCGGCGCCGTCGCAGGTCCGCATCGTCCACGAGCAGGGTGCCTACGTGATGCGCGTGGACGGTCAGCCCTTCCGCGTGAAAGGCGCCGGCATGGGGAGTGAAGGCCAGGAGGAACTTGCTGCACGCGGCGGCAATTCCTTCCGCACGTGGAGCACCGGCCTGGATGAAGCCAAGGTGCGCGCGATGCTGGACCGTGCGCAGCGCAACGGCCTGAAGGTGGCGATGGGCATCGAAGTGGGCAACGAGCGCCACGGGTTCGATTACGACGATCGCGCGGCGGTGACGCGGCAACTCGCGCGCATCCGCCGGGAAATCGATCTCTACAAGGATCACCCGGCGGTGCTGATGTGGGTGGTCGGCAACGAGTTGAACCTGCACTACAGCAATCCGAAGGTGTGGGATGCGGTGGGCGGGATCGCCGACATGATCCATGCCGAGGATCCGAACCATCCGGTGATGACCACGCTGGCCGGTTTCGACAGGAAGCTCATCGATCTGCTGAAGGCGCGTGCGCCATCGCTGGACCTGATCGGCATCCAGTTGTACGGCGACATCGGTGCGCTGCCGGAGAAACTCGAGAGCAGCGGCTGGACCGGGCCCTACGTCGTCACTGAGTGGGGTCCGACCGGGCACTGGGAAAGTCCTCTGACCGCGTGGAAGGCGCCGATCGAGGATGACGCCTCGCGCAAGGCGCTGCTGCTGCAGCAGCGCTACGAGCGGGTGATCGCCGCCGACACGAAACAGGGCCTGGGGTCGTACGTGTTCCTGTGGGGCGACAAGCAGGAGCGCACGCCGACCTGGTACGGCCTGTTCCTGCCCAGCGGCGAGAGCACGCCGGCGGTGGACACGATGGAGTACCTGTGGACCGGACGCTGGCCGGCCAATCGTGCACCCTCGATCCGGCCGCTGACCCTGGACGGTCGCATGGCGCTGGACAGCGTGGTGCTGGACGCGGGCCAGCCGGCGGTCGCGCACGTGGAAGCACGCGATCCGGACGGTGATGTGCTGCGCTACCGCTGGACGGTGTTGCAGGAGACCACCGCCACCACCGTCGGCGGCGACCGTGAGGACGTGCCGCCGGAAGTCCCGGTGGCGATGGAAGACACGGGGCAGGGCGGCGTGCGCTTCACCGCACCGGCGACGCCGGGCCAGTACCGGTTGTTCGTGGAAGCGCACGACGGCAAGGGGCATGCGGCCTACGCCAACCTGCCGTTCCGGGTGGACGCGCGCTGACGCCACGCGTGTGGCGCCCGGGTTCCCGGGCGCATTGCGCCCTCGGCGCGCAGGCGCCGAGAATGGGGTGCGCCAGGGGTGGCGCCATCCAACAGGGAGAATGTATGCGCAAGGTGATCGCGGGCCTGCTGCTGCAGGCCGGTGCGTGTGTGGCCGGGTCGGCGTGGGCGCAGGCGTCCGCGTCTGCGGTGCAGGAGGGGACGGGAATACTGGTGGTCGACGTCAAGCCGTTCACCAGCGAGCAGGAACTGCCGAAGAAGGTCAATGAACAACTGAAGAGCGGCGCGCTGGAGTGGGGCGTCCGCGATGGCCAGGTGCTGTTCTCGATGGTCAACAAGCAGTTCATCGATTTCCCGATCAGCCACATGACCCGTTACGGGCAGCAGGAGTCGCTGTCGCTCCCGGCCGGTGAGTACAAGGTGACCGGCATCGGCATGGAGATGCACACCAGTTTCAGTGTGAAGAAGGCGCTGGAACGGGGCGCGTTCGTGAACGAGGATGCGGTGGTGTTCCGGATCGAACCCGGCAAGACCACCACCCTGTCGATCAATCCGGTGATCCGCAAGGACGCTATCTTCGGCAGCGCGTTCTACGTGCCGACCCTGATGGCCAGCACGCACGGGGAAGGCGGCGACACCGCCGAGGTCGCGCTCAATACGCGAAGCGCCGCCTCGATCGCATGGCCGGCCTACCACGGGCCGCTGAAGTTCGTTCCCAAGTAAGGGCTGCCCACGGGGACTTGCGCATGGCCGGGGATCGACGCCCCGGCTTTCCTGATCGAGGTGGGCCCTGTCTTCAGTGTTCCAGCCACGCCCTCGACCGCGGCTGCTGCAGTGCAGCACAATGCGTGCATGGACATCGCACCACCCCCGCATTCTTCGCTTTCCGTGGCCGAGGACCTGACTGCGCGCCAGGTCGGCCTGATCCTGTTCGCGCTGACGCTGGGCGGCTTCGCCATCGGTACCAGCGAATTCGCCAGCATGGGTTTGATGCCCAACATGGTGGCCTCGCTGGGCGTCACCGAGCCGCAGGTCGGACATCTGATCAGCGCCTATGCGCTGGGCGTCGTCGTCGGCGCTCCGCTGCTGGCCATCCTCGGCGCCGGCTGGAAGCGCAAGACGCTGCTGCTGGCGCTGATGGGTTTCTACGCAATGGGCAACCTGGCCAGTGCGCTGGGTCCTACCTACGAGAGCCTGCTGGTGTTCCGCTTCATCGCCGGCCTCCCGCATGGCGCGTACTTCGGCGTCGCCGCGCTGACCGCAGTGGCGATCAGCCCGCCGAACAAGCGCGGCCGCGCGATCAGTCTGGTCATGCTGGGCCTGACGCTGGCCATCCTGATCGGCAATCCGCTGGCGACCTGGCTGGGCCAGATGATCGACTGGCGCTGGGTATTCGCCGTGGTGGCGCTGGTCGCCCTGACGACGGCGGTGCTGCTGGCGATCTGGCTGCCGGGCGGCATCGACGGTGCGAAAGCGCATCCGCTCGACGAGTTGCGTGCGTTCAACCGGCTGCCGGTGTGGCAGGCGCTGGCGATCGGTGCGATCGGTTTCGCCGGCATGTTCTCGGTCTTCAGCTATCTCGCGCCGACGATGCTCGACGTTACCCGCGTGTCGCCGGCCTGGATTCCGCTGGGCCTGGCCGGCTTCGGCGTCGGCGGCGTGATCGGCAATTTCGTCGGCGGCTGGCTGTCCGACCGTTTCCAGCTGCGTGGCGCTTGGATGGTGCTCGCCTGGGCGATGGTGGCGCTGCTGCTGTTCCCGCTGCTGGCGACGGGATTGCCGACGATCCTGCTGGCCACGGTGACGATCGGCCTGATGGGCGCGCTCGGTCCGATCCTGCAATCGCATTTGATGGATGTGGCGGGCGATGCGCAGACGCTCGCCGCCGCGTCGCACCACGCCGCGTTCAACACGGCCAACGCACTCGGCCCCTGGCTGGGCGGCATGGCGATCACCGCCGGCTACGGCTGGACGTCGACCGGCTACGTGGGCGCGGCCATGGCCGTGGCCGGCCTGCTGATCTATCTGTGGGCGCAACGGACCTTGCGTGGCGCGACCACGTCGGCCGAGGTCGCCTGCGACGCGGCCTCCTGATGCCCGGCCTGCGCACCTTGCGTGCGGGGTCGCCTGATGTGTCGGTGCCTCACTCCGGCGCCGACGCCGCCGGTGGCGAACCGGAGCGCCACCTTCGCGTGGTGCGCTGGAAGAACTGGCTGTTGGGAATCTGCAGCACGGTATCGCCGCGAAGCGCGTCTTCTTCCAGCAGCGTGGTGTAGAGCAGGTTGATGTCGATGACGCGGCCACGCAGGCCGGGCTTGTCGCCGTTTTCCAGCACTTCGATATGGTCGTGCACGCGGAACGGCCGCGTGGTCAGGATCAGCACGCTGCAGAAGATGTTGGACAGCACGCTCCATGCGGCGAAGAACGCCACGGCCGCCACGGCGGTGAAGCCGGTCAGCGCGGTCCACAGCACGCTGCCCGACACGCCGAGCCGGCCCAGCGCCAGCATGCCCGCGGACAGGTAGACCAGGACGCCCAGCAGCCGCCGCGCGCTGACCGCGACCTGGGCCGGCAGGTGGTAGCTGTCGCAGATGCGGCGCACGATGATGCGCAACACGCGAAGCAGCACCCAGGCGCCCAGCAGGATCGCGAGCGCCTGGGCGATCGGAATGACGACACGCGCGCCCTCCTGCAGCCAGCCGTTGAACTCGGGCCACGACATCAGCAGGTCCCTGCGGAGACGAAAGGCGCGAGCCGGACGGCGGGAAAGGCGGGCAGGGTCATGCCGGAAGGGTGACGGCGCGGACGCACGGGGTCAACCTCAGGGTTCGAATGGATGCGCCTTCCCGCACGCCAGTACGTGGTTGTAGTCGCTGGACATGCACTGGTAGAAATCGCGCCGCGCACCGCTGGCGGATTCGCAGTCCTGCAGGCTGAGCGTGGCGAGCAGCGAACGCAGGGCGGGCGCCATGGAGTCGTAGGCGGCCTGGGTCATGTAGCCGGCGCGCAGGTTCTTCTCGCCCACTTCCAGCATCGTCTCCACACCGTAGCGTGCGTTGTCCACGGCCTCGCCGCAGGCGAGCGCGGCATCGGTGTCGTTCACCTGCGTCAGGTGCCCGGCGATCGCCTCGACATCGGCCTGCACGTCCGCCGGCAGCGTGCGGGGCGCCTCGTCACCGTGGGCGGATGCGCCGGCGGCGAGCGACAGCAGTGCGACGGCGGCGGCGATGCGGAACGAGCGTCGGGTGTGTTGCATCGCGTGGATTCGGCTTCTGTCTGAAGAAAGGACGCGATTCTAGAACGCAAGGTGCTTGTGGTGCATCGTCCGACCTTGCCAGAATGCCGCGGGGACGGATCCCTCGCGGTCGGAAGCATGGCGCGTGGCATCCGGGATGCCCGCCACTTCCACTCTGTGAGGATCACATGACCAACAAGCTACTTGCCGCCATCGCGCTCGTCCTGGCGAGCGTGGCGCCCGCCGCCATCGCGGGTGAATGCGAGGACACTTTCAGCAAGTCCGGCAGCATCTTCTCGGGCACCGATTTTTCCAGCCGTGTCACCGTACCCGACCAGTCGGTCAAGGACGCGATGGCACAGATGCGCGGCATCATGATCGGCGAGAAGATGGACGTGATCACCGAGGATGTCGACACCGGCGCCATGCTGGTCGAACAGCGCTCCACCGGCACCACGCGCGCGATCCCGACGCTCATCAACATCAGCGACGAGGGCGGTGCCGCGGTCGTGCAGATGACGGTGAAGACGGAAAAGGGCCAGATGGCCAAGCAGGACGCGATGCGGCCGTACATGTGCCAGATCCTGGCCAAGCTGAAAGGCGGCAAGGAAGGTCGCGCCGCCGCAGCGCAGGGGTCGAAGACCCAGAACAATGCCGACGTGACCGTGAAGGATGTCTACGCGTTCTCCCGCGAGATCGCGCGCGAGGCCAAGGGCAATGCGGTGGCGGTGACCGCACGCCACAAGGGTCGCCACTATGCGTTGCGCGGCCGCGTGGACTACATCCAGGAAGACGGCGAGGACTACAACGTTTCCTTCGAGATCCCGCAGCCGGGTACCGGACTGCTGCAGGTGCCCGGCGACAACGAGCCGCGCGTGGGCGTAGCGTGCCTGTTCAAGCCGAACCAGCTGGCCAACGTGCTGACGTTCCGCAAGGGCGACAAGGTTGTCTTCAAGGGCCAGTTCCTGCGCTACGACGATGCCAAGCGGGTGCTGTGGCTGCAGAACTGCGTGCAGACGCGCTGACGGCACGGGGGGCGTAAAGGTTCCTGAAGGAAAAGGGCGCCTTCCGGCGCCCTTTTCCGTTGCGGGCCGGATCGCGCGTCAGCTGTCCTGGCGGCGGAAAACCCCGACGTTGGTATAGCTGCGTCCATCGCTCAGATGCCCGCGCATCCGGATCACCAGCGTATCGGCATCGATCAGTTCGCGCTCGGACCATTGCACTTCCTGCCCGTCGCGCCATGTCGTCGAGTGCAACTGCGTGGGCGACACCGCTTCGAAACTCAACGCGTCGGCGTGCGGGGTGCCGTGGTACGGATAAGGCGTGCCATCGGCGCGGCCATCGAACGACGCCTGGTGACGCTTGCCGTTCCTGCCGAACCATTCCGACGCGATCGACAGGCCGCCGTCATCGGCGCAGGCGAAGCGGTAGCGTCCGCTGCGCGGCGCGCGTCCGAGCTGGTAGTCGCATTCTTCGGGCAGCAGGTCCCAGGTGCCGGCGAACGCGGCGGTGGTGGCGTGGATCGTCATCTGCACTCCTTGTGCGGGGAACCGGAACGGAACAGAGGCCGCCATGCTAGCGAGACAGTCGGGTAGGGCGGTTGCTAACGCCGTCGCACTTCCGTGTGCTGGCGTCACATGGCGTGTAGGACAGTGATCGTGTGCCCCGCTGAATGTGATACGAAACGCGACCGCCGCCACATCACGCGTGCGCCGTGCGTGGGTGGGCCACGTTCTTCGATATGGAGACGAGGCGGAAGAGGCTCATTGCGGGCGGCCGTGGGGCCGGCCCTTCCTGCGTGCGGTGGCCGGGTCTTCCCAGATTCACTCATCGACGGCCAGCGCCGGCGTCGCCGGGCCGAGCCAAGGGGGCACGTCCAGCGCATGGGTCAGGGCATCCGTGACCAGCAACTGGACCAGCGCGTGGTGGACGGGGGGATCCGCCGTCCTCAGGACGGCCAGGGCTGCGGCCTGATCCTCGTCCTCCATGTCGGAGTAGGTCTCGAAGAGGAACATGGCGAGAGCCCGGGCTTCCTTCATGCCTCCGCCACCGCGGCCACCTGGACCGTTCCCGGCGGCCGCTGTCCGGACATGCTGCGCGCGGGGCGGGCGAAGGGTAAGGGGGAAAGGTGAGGGAGCACATCAGGAAGGTTCGAATCCCGATGGCGTTTCCGGACGCGTCGACACGCGTTCCTGCGATGGCTCAGAGCGGATCGGGCAGTTCGCCGTCGCCGAGATGGCTGAACAGGAACGCGCGCGCCTTCCGCCAGTCGCGACGCACCGTGCGTTCGGTGACCTTCAGGACATCAGCGATCTCCAGTTCGCTCAGGCCGCCGAAGTAACGCATCTCCACCACCTGCGCCAACCGCGGATCCAGCTTGGCCAGGTCGTTCAGAGCCTGGTCGAGGATGAGCAGCTGTTCCAGCCGGGAGCTCTGGCCGGGCTCGGTGGTCTCGTCCAGCGGCAGCAGGTCCATGCCCTCGCCGCGCTTTTCCGCGAGCGCGCGCCGGACCTCGTCCAGCAGGACGAAGCGCATCGCACGCGCCACCAGGGCCACCAGGTGGGCCCGGTTCTCCACGCTGAAGTCCGCACTGGCCAGCTTCAGCCAGGTCTCGCTGATCAGCGAGGTCGGCGACCGGACATGGCCGCGCCGTTGCTGGCGGATCTGGGAGCGGGCGATCTGGTGGAGGTCGCGATACAGCAGGGCATAGATGCGGTTCCACGCCCCGGGCTGTCCTTTCTCGACCTCTCCCAGCAACTGGGTGACCGAATCCGGGTCCGGCGGCGGGATGGCGCCCACGTCCAGCGAGCCGGGTAGGGCGATGGCCCCGATCTGCGTTTCACCCTTGTCTCGATTGCCGGTCATGTCCGGAATGTGCCTGTCGTCACGATCTCGTTCCCTACATATATGACCCGTCCGGGGCCGCCACGCAAGCCGTAACACCGGCTTTACCGCCGGCGCCGGGAATGCACGGAGTGGCGCGGGGACAGGGAATGGACGGCACGTACATCGAAGAGCGGGAGCCAGAGAGGATGCGGAGTTTGAAGAACGTCGGTTGTATGGCGGCGTCGGTGGGGGAGTCCAGGTCAGGGGGAACCCGGACGGCGGCCGACAGGAGGTTGGCGCATGGTGCATGACACCCCGGAGGTTGCCGAGCCGGACAAGGGCGCTGCGATCCCTGCCGAGCCGGGCGTGACGGCCATGCCGGCCGGTGTGCGCTTGCCGCACGGCATCGGTCCGCGTGCGATCAGCCACTGGCCGATCATGCAGCGGCTCACGGCCGAGGAATGGAAGCAGCTGATGCAGGCGTTGCCCGGCCGGGTCGGCGCGCGCGCGCGCCATGGCGGCAACGCACGCCGCTTCATCGAAGCCGTGCTGTGGGTCGCGCAGACGGGGGCCTATTGGTCGGACCTGCCAAGCGAATTCGGCTCCTGGCACGGCATCTACGTGCGCTTCATCCGCTGGGCGCAGGACGGCAACTGGACCCAGGTCCTCGCGCACTTCGATCCGCAGGACCAGCGTGCCCGCGATCTGCACGCATTGATCGAACGCTACCTGCACCGCAACAACACCAAGCATCTCAGCCGGGCGATGCGCGCATCCTGAGGATGTCCGGTCGCATCCCCCAAGATGCGAAAGAAGGGGAGATCCACGTAGAACACGCGAGGCGGCCGGGCATCGTTTCCGGTCCCCGCCCCCTGCTATCCGCCGGCGTCCCCCGTCGGCGGCTAGGTGGGCCGCTCCGCTCCCCTGGAGTGCGCCCGTGCCGTCCATGCCCGACACATGGCCGGCTTGCGCTCAGGCGCCAGAGGGGGAGGTGCAACGCCTCCCCCTCTTCTTGCCGGGTTGGCGCGCGCGCGCGTCGGCATTCCGCTTCGCTACGCTTAACACCGGGTCGCCTATCCTCGGCGTCTGTCCGTGCCTGGAGGCGTTGCCATGACCACGCATGTGTTTACCGCGCAGGATGCCTCCGGGCGCCGCTGCCGCATCCTGGTCAACCGGATCGACGATGCCGACGCCGCACGAAGCGGAGGGACGCCATCGCCCGCCTATGTGCTGGAAGACGGCAGCCACGTGCGCCGCATCGACAACGACACCTTCCAGATCATCGGTACCGGTGCCTACGTTACCCGCGTGACCGAATAGCGCGCGCCGCCGCGTCGCGAGCGCGTCAGTACACCGCCGCCGCATGCAGCGGTGCGGGATGGTTCCATGCCGTACGCGCAGCGAGGAAGCCGAGTTCCACCAGCACGCCGGTGCCGACGACGACGGCCCCCTGGCGTTCCACCAGTTGCACGGCTGCCTTCAGCGTGCCGCCGGTGGCCAGCACGTCGTCGATGACGATGACGCGTGCGCCAGCCGGCATCGCATCGGCGTGGATCTCCAGGCGATCGCGTCCGTACTCCAGCCCATAGTCGAGCGCCAGCGTATGCGCCGGCAGCTTGCCCGGCTTGCGTACCGGCACGAAGCCCGCCTCCAGTTCGCGTGCCAGCGCAGCGCCCAGGATGAAGCCGCGCGCCTCGACGCCGACGACGGCATCGATATCGGCGTCGCGCCACGGCGTCGCCATCGCATCGACGGCATCGGCGAAGGCGCCTGCGTCGGCCAGGACCGGCATGATGTCCTTGAACAGGATGCCCGGTTGCGGAAAGTCGGGCACGTCGCGGATCAGATCGGTCCAGGCAGGCATGGCGGGCTCGAAAGCGTGAGGGGCGACGATGCTAGCGCAGGCTGCTGCGGGATGCAGTCTCCCGTGGCGGCAGGCTAATCGCGGCCCGTGCGCAGGACTATCCTCGCGACTTCTCTCTGCACCGGATCCTGCCCATGGCCGCCGCCCTGTCGATGTACGAAGCCTCCCTTCCCACCTTCCTGCGCGCGCTGCGCAACCTCCGCCACGTGCTGGAGACCGGCGAAGCCCACGCGAAGGCGCAGGGTTACGAGCCCGGCGTGCTGCTGCAGTCGCGGCTGTATCCCGACATGTTGCCGCTGGTCCGGCAGGTGCAGCTCGCCACCGATGCGGCGAAGTTCGGGGCGGCGCGGCTGGCGGGCGTGGAGTCGCCGCGTTTCGAGGACGTCGAGACCACGTTCGAGGAACTGTACGCGCGTCTGGATGCGGTTGCGGACCATCTGCGCAGCTTCGACGAGGCGGCATTGCAGGGCAGCGAATCGCGCGCGGTCACGCTGTCGACGCGCGCCCGCGGAGAGCTGACGTTCGATGGTCGCGGCTATCTGTTCGGCTTTGCGCTGCCGAACCTGTTCTTCCACGTCACCACGGCCTACGCGATCCTGCGCCACAACGGCGTCCCGCTCGGCAAGCTGGACTATCTGGGACCCGCCGCCTGAGCGAACGTCGGGCAGGCGTTGCGGTGCGTGCTCAGCCGGCCATGCATTCGCGCGCCCGCGCCAGCAGCAGCGCCTGTTCGCGCTCGTTGCGGGTCATGCCCGCTGCGCGCTCGAACTCCGCCCGCGCCTCGTCGCGGCGATCCAGCTTGAACAGCAGGTCGCCGCGCACGCTGGGCAGCAGGTGGTACTGCTTCATCGCCGGTTCGTCGAGCAGACGGTCCACCAGGGGCAGGGCGCTCGCGGGGCCGGTGGCCATCGACACCGCGACGGCGCGGTTGAGTTCGACCACCGGCGAGGGGTTCACCTGCGCCAGTGCCGCATACAGCGTCGCGATGCGCGTCCAGTCGGTGGCGTCGGCGCTGTGCGCGCGCGCATGGCAGGCCGCGATGGCGGCCTGCAGCGCATAGGAGCCGAACGCACCGCCCAGCCGCTCGGCGCGCGCAAGCGCTTCCAGCCCGCGCTGGATCAGCAGGCGGTCCCAGCGGCTGCGGTCCTGCTCCAGCAACAGCACGGGCGTGCCGTCCTTGCCCAGCCGCGCGTGCAGGCGCGATGCCTGGATCTCCATCAATGCGATCAGGCCATGCACTTCCGGTTCGCGCGGCGCCAGCGCCGCCAGCATGCGCCCCAACCGCAGCGCTTCCTCGCACAGGGCCGGTCGCATCCAGCCGTCGCCGCTGGTGGCCGAGTAGCCTTCGTTGAATACCAGGTAGACCACGCCCAGCACGGACGCCAGCCGTTCCTGCAGTTCGTCGCCGCGCGGTACCTCGAAGGCCACGTCGGCCTCGGCCAGCGTGCGCTTGGCCCGCACGATGCGCTGCGCGACCGTCGGTTCCGACGTCAGGAACGCGCGCGCGATCTCGTCCGTGGTCAGCCCGCACAGCAGGCGCAGCGTCAGCGCCACGCGCGCTTCCATCGACAGGATCGGGTGGCACGACACGAACACCAGCCGCAGCAGGTCGTCGTCGATGTCGTGGTCCAGCGCATCCTCGTCGCGCGTGCGCCGTTCCTCGTGCGCGTCGTCCAGTTCGCGCGCGAGTTCCTCGTGCTTGCGGTCCAGTAATTGCAGCCGGCGCAGGCGGTCGATCGCGCGACGCTTGGCGGTGGTCATCAGCCAGGCCCCGGGGTTGTCGGGCACGCCGTCACGGGGCCAGGTCTCCAGCGCGATGACCAAGGCGTCCTGCGCCAGTTCTTCGGCCAGGTCCAGGTCGCGCAGCATGCGCGCCAGGCCGGCGATCACGCGCGCGGACTCGATGCGCCAGACGGCGTCGATCGCACGATGGGTAGGGGAGGTCGCCATGCCGCGCATCAGACCACGGCACTGCGGCCGGTGAAAGCCGCAGCGCAGCGGGCAGGGGCATCAGGGCGCACACGACATCCCCGCGCCGTCATCACGCATCCTTCTCGCAGTTGATCATCCACGGCACGCCGAACTTGTCGATCAGCATGCCGAAACGGACCGCCCAGAACGTCTGCGCCAGCGGCATGGTCACCTGGCCGCCCTCGGACAGCGCGCCGAAGATGCGCTCCGCATCGGCAATGCTGTCCACCGACAGCGACACGGAGCAGCCCTTCACGCCCTCGTGCGGATAGGCAGGATGGTTGTCCGAGCCCATCAGCACGGTCTGGCCGAAGATCACATGCGTATGCATGATCTTCTGCTTGTGCTCGGGCGGGAAATCCTCGCAGCCCTCGGCGCCGTCGAAGCGCATCAGCGGTCCCAGCTCGCCGCCGGTGGCCTGCGCGTAGAAGGTGAAGGCGGCTTCGCAGTCGCCATTGAGGATCAGGTAGGGATTGACGTTCATGTCGTGCTCCTTGGGATATAGATGACGGGACGCCAGGGTGCGGCGCGGGGTGGGTCTTCCTGCAGTCGACGAACCGGCAGTGCCGGAATCGACACGTCGGCAGACGGGAATTGACGGAGGGGCCGGTTGCTCAGCGGGCCGGGCCGCCGGCGCCCGGCGCATCGTCCAGGATCGCCGCGCGCTGGCGCCGGGTCAGCCGGTCCCACGCGTAGCCATAGGACCAGCCCACCAGCGCCTTCAGTTCGGCCGTCGGGACGGAGGCCACATCCACCACCGTCACCCAGCGATGGATCCCCAGCCAGCGCGCCGGCTTGATGCCGGGCTGGTCGGTCAGTTCCAGGAAGCGCTCAGGTGCCACCTTGAAGCTGAAGCGCCAGCGCTCCGGCTCGCTGGTCTTGAAGTAGGCGAAGCGCTTGCCGGCCACGGCGTACGCCAGGATGTTGGCGGGCGCGTCGTACAGCGTTTCCACGCTGCCCGGCAGGGAGCGGCAATGGCGTTTGAGGGCGGCGACATCCATGCCGGCATGCTACGCCGGGACCATCGCCCGGTACCGTCGCCGCGATGCGCTCGCGGTCAGTAGCTGCCCTCGATGCGAGGGGCGTGGCGTCGACGTGTCCACCACCGCGGAGATGCGACGCTTCCGGCGAATGGACAGCACAGGTCGACGGTGTCTCTTCGCCGGGCAGCAACCTATGACCATCCCCGAACGCCGAGCGCGGCGCTTTCACGCGGGATTCGCGGGCTGCTGCGGCACAGTCCGCTCATGACCGATCTCACCATTCTCTACGTCGACGACGACGACAGGCACCGCACCATGGTGGCCGAAGCCCTCGAACTGGCCGGCCACCGCGTCACCCAGGCCTCCAGCGGCACCGACGCGCGCGAACTGCTGCACCAGCACCGCTACGACTGCGTCGTGACCGACTACGACATGCCCGGCATCACCGGCGCCGCCGTGGCATCGGACGCCCGCCGCCTGCAGCCGCATGCGATGGTCTGCGTCGTGTCGGGGCATGCGCGCGACCACATGAGCGACCTGCCCACCGGCACCCTGCTGATGACCAAGCCCTTCAGCGTGCCCTTGCTGCTGGACGTGCTGTCGCCGCGGTAACCGCGTCGCCTTACCGTGCCGGCGAAGCGGATTCTTCACTCCGGTCCCGGCAAATGGGCGGACACTGCAGGCCTGCCCTTCACGGAGCCCGCCATGGCCCATCCGTCCGCCTTCACCCGTCTCGCCAAGAAAGCCTCGACCTTCACCGGTCGCCCGGCGTGCTTCGCACTCGCCTTGAGCACCCTCGTGGTGTGGGCCGTCACCGGCCCGCTGTTCGGATTCAGCGACACCTGGCAGCTGATCATCAATACGGGTACCACCATCGTCACCTTCCTGATGGTGTTCCTGATCCAGAACACCCAGAACCGCGATACCGAGGCCATGCAGATCAAGCTGGACGAACTGATCCGCGTCTCGCGCAGCGCCAACAATGCGCTGCTGGACCTGGAGGAACTGGAAGAGAAGGAACTCGACGACCTGCGCGCGCACTACGAAGGCATGGCGCGGCAGGCGCGCGAGGTTCAGCAGATGAGAACGGGCCGCAGGTAACCGGGACCCCTTTATCGCGGCAATCGCTTTTCCATCCGGTAGTTGTGGATGGCCACGCCGTCCAGGTCCAGATCGTTGCGGCCAAGCACGATAAACCCGCGTCGCTCGAACAGCGGTTTCGCCAGTTCGCTGGCTTCCACGAAGATGCGCGTCAGGCCCAGCGACCGGGCGTGGGCTTCCAGGGCGGCGTAGAGCAGCGATCCTGCATGCAGGCCCTCGGCTTCCGGCGCCACATAGAGGAAGTCCAGATGGCCGTCCGCCTCCAGGTCGCCGAAGCCCAGCAGGGTGCCGGCGTTGTCCTGGGCGACGAGCACATGGCGTCCATCGGCGCAGCGCGCTGCGGTCCTTGCCGTGTCCGCGGTTGCCGACCATGCCGCGACCTGCGCGGCGGAGTAGGCGCGGGGTCCGTAATGGCGTACCGAGCGCCGGTAGAGATCGGTCAGCGCGATGGCATCGTCGGGATGGTAAGCACGCAGCGTCGGCATCGGGGCAAGGTTCGCGGAACGACACCACCAGTATGCCGTCGGGTCCATCCTACGCCGAGATATGCCCGCCGCCGTTGACGTGGATCAGCTGCCCGGTGATGTAGCGCGCGTCGTCGCTGGCAAGGAACACATAGGCGGGCGCGACTTCCGACGGTTGCCCCGGCCGCTTCATCAGCGTGTCCGAGCCGAACTCGGCCACCTGCTTGCGGGTGAAGGAGGCGGGGATCAACGGCGTCCAGATGGGGCCCGGCGCGACCGCATTCACGCGGATGCCGCGATCGGCTAGCGCCTTGGCCAGCGAGAACGTCAGCGCGTGGATGGCGCCCTTGGTGGCGGCGTAATCCAGCAGCGTGTCGTGGCCTCGCACGCCGGTGACCGAACCGGTATTGACGATGCAGCCGGTATGGTCCGGCAGGTGCTCGAGCGCCGCGTCGACCAGGTGGAAGAACGAGAACAGGTTGGTCTCGAACGTATGCCGCAGCCGCGCGGGCGTGAGTTCCTCCGGTTCGTCGACGGGGTATTGCTGCGCGTGATTGTTGACCAGCACGTCGAGCGCGCCGAGCCGCTTCACCGTGCGTTCCACCACGCGCCGGCAGCGAGCCGGTGTGCTCAGGTCGCCGCGCAGCAGCAGGGCGCGCTGCCCTGCGGCTTCGACCAGGCGGGCGGTCTCCGCCGCGTCCGCATCTTCTTCCAGGTAGGCGATCGCGACATCGGCGCCTTCGTGCGCGAAGTGCACCGCCACCGCGCGGCCGATGCCGCTGTCGCCGCCGGTCACCAGCGCCACCTTCCCGACAAGCCGTCCGTTGCCCTGATAGCCGGGCCGGATGGTTTCCGGTTCAGGCTGCATGCGCGGTTGACGTCCCGGCTGGCGACGCTGGGTCTGCGGACGGTTCACGCGTTTCTTGGCAGGCATGGCGGCATCTCCCTTGTCCTGCAACGACCGTAAGCAGACGGCTGTTAGGGCGACGTCACCACACGATGAAGACGGCCGGGCTGCCGCGGCACCTACCTCAGCAGATCTTCGAGGGCCTCATCCAGCGCCGGGAATCGGAACACGAACCCTTCCGCCAGCGCATGCGCGGGGAGCACGCGCTGGCCGGTCAGCAGCAGGTGCGCCATCTCGCCGAAGCCTGCCTTGAGCAGGAACGCAGGCGTCGGCAGCAGCGCCGGACGATGCAAGGCGTTGCCGAGTGCGCGGGCGAAGTCGCGGTTGGTCACCGGCGCGGGTGCGGTGCCGTTGTAGGCGCCACCCGCCCGGTCGCTGTGCAGCAGCCATGCGATCATCCGCACCAGATCGTCGCGATGGATCCAGCTCATCCATTGGCGACCGTCGCCCATCGGTCCGCCGGCCCCCCAGCGGAACGGCGGCAGCATCTTCGCCAGCGCGCCACCGTCCGTGCCCAGCACGATGCCGGTGCGCAAGCGGCACGTGCGTACGTCCAGGCCTTCGGCCTGCAGCGCCTCGGTTTCCCAGTCGCGGCAAAGCTGCGCGGCGAAGTCGTCGCCGGGCGCGGCGGACTCGTCCAGCGCCTCGTCGTCGCGCGGGCCGTAATAGCCGATCGCCGAGCCCGATACCAGCACGCGCGGGCGCACGGACTGGCGAGCCATCCACGCGACCAGCGCCTGCGTGGTGCCCAGTCGGGAGCGGCGGAATTCGGCCTTGCGTTCGGCATTCCAGCGCCCGGCCATCAAGGGTTCACCGGCCAGGTTCACCACCGCTTCCACGTCGCGCGCCTCGTCCAGAGCCGTCACCACGCGCGCGGCCGTCGATACCTGCACGCGGGCACGGGTGGGATCGCGCGTCAGCACGCTCAGCGTGTGGCCGGCCTGCAGCAGGTGCGCGCAGAGCGCATGGCCGATGAAGCCGGTGCCACCGGTGAGCAGGACATGCATGAAGAGATGCTTGCGTGTGGGGGAACGGGGAGCTTACGGCGGGCCGCATGTTGCGGATGTGGAACGGACCGTCGGTGCCGACCACCGGTCAGCTGCCATTGCGGCGCCTACACTACGCACATGGCCTCCCTTCCCCTGCTTCTGCTGCCCGGTCTGCTGTGCGACGAACGGCTGTGGCGCGATCCCGCCGTGGCACTGGCCGACGTGGCGCATGTCCAGCACGGCGACCTGACCCGCGACGACAGCGTGGCCGGCATGGCCGCGCGCGTGCTGGCCGCGGCGCCGCCGGTATTCGCGCTGGCGGCGTTGTCGATGGGCGGCTATGTGGCGTTCGAGATCCTGCGCCAGGCGCCGCAGCGGGTGGCGCGACTGGCGCTGCTGGATACGAGCGCGCGGCTGGATCCGCCCAAGCGCAGGCTGGTGCGGCAGGCGGGCCTGGCGCTGGCGGAGGCCGGCCGCTTCGCCGGCGTGACCCGCAAGCTCCTGCCGCAACTGGTGCACGAGAGCCGCGTGGACAGCGGGATCGGCGAGGAGGTGATGGCCATGGCACAGCGGGTCGGTCTCGACGCCTTCCTGCGCCAGCAGCGCGCCATCATCGACCGGCCGGATTCGGAACCGCTGCTGCCGACGATCGCGGTACCCACGTTGCTGGGCGTAGGCGAGGACGATCGCATGACGTTGCCGGACGAGACCTGGCTGATGCACGCGCGCATTCCCGGCGCGCGGTTGCATGTGTTCCCGCGCTGCGGCCACCTGCCGCCGATGGAGGTGCCGCAGGAAACGGCCGCCGTGCTGCGCGACTGGCTGACGGCACCCTGAGACACCGGCGACAATGCCCGCGGATTTCTGTTGAACCCGAAGGAGTACACATGGAACTGGCGATGATCGGACTGGGGCGCATGGGCGCGAACATGGCCGAACGACTCGTGCGCGGCGGGCATACCGTGCGCGGCTACGATCCGGGCGAGTCCGCCCGCCAGCAGGCGGAAGCACGCGGCATCGTGCCGCACGCGACGCTGCAGAACGCCGTGTCGGCGCTGCCGGCGCCGCGCGTGGTCTGGCTGATGGTGCCGGCCGGACAGGTGGTGGACGACACGCTGGCGCAGCTGCATCCGCTGCTGTCGGCGGGCGACATCGTCATCGATGGCGGCAATTCCAACTACAAGGACAGCCAGCGCCGCGCGCAGGCGCTGGGCGAGGCCGGCATCCGCTACGTCGACTGCGGTACCAGCGGCGGCGTGTGGGGTCTGGCCGAGGGCTACAGCCTGATGATCGGCGGCGACGCCGAAGCCGTGGAGACGTTGCGGCCGGTGTTCACCGCGCTGGCGCCGTCGCCGGAGACGGGCTGGGGCCGTGTCGGCCCGAGCGGCGCGGGCCATTTCGCCAAGATGATCCACAACGGCATCGAGTACGGAATGATGCAGGCCTACGCGGAAGGCTTCGCCATTCTCGAGAAGAAGACGGCGATGGACTTCGACCTCGGTGCGGTGGCGGAGATCTGGCGGCACGGCAGCGTGGTGCGCTCGTGGCTGCTGGACCTGACCGCCGACGCGCTGAAGAAGAATCCCGGCATGACCGGCATCGCGCCCTACGTGTCGGACTCGGGCGAGGGCCGCTGGACGGTGGCCGAGGCGATCGACCTGGACGTGTCGGCGCCGGTCATCACGATGTCGCTGCTGGAACGCCTGCGTTCGCGCGAGCACGATTCCTATGCCGACAAGCTGCTGTCGGCGATGCGCAACGAATTCGGCGGGCACGCGGTCAGGAAACAGG
Organism: Pseudoxanthomonas sp. GW835-FHT14C01; assembly: GCF_058793715.1. Classification (NCBI taxonomy): domain Bacteria; kingdom Pseudomonadati; phylum Pseudomonadota; class Gammaproteobacteria; order Lysobacterales; family Lysobacteraceae; genus Pseudoxanthomonas; species Pseudoxanthomonas sp. GW835-FHT14C01. Next base: position 137,016 of record NZ_JBXAGB010000004.1, on the reverse strand, counting down.
ACTGATCACCCGGTCTTATCGCGGGCGCGGCTAGGGTGGCGGCTCCTACCGGAGGAGTCGCCGATGAAGATCCTGATGGTGCTGACGTCGCACGACCGCCTCGGCGAGACCGGGCGGAAAACCGGGTTCTGGCTGGAGGAATTCGCTGCGCCGTACTACGTGTTCAAGGATGCGGGCGCCGATGTCGTGCTGGCCTCGCCGAAAGGCGGCCAGCCGCCGCTGGACCCGAAAAGCGATGCACCCGACGCGCAGACGGCCGCCACCGTGCGATTCAACGAGGACGCCGACGCCTTGTCCGCGCTGGCCGCGACGCATCGGCTGAAGGACGTGGTGGACGACGCGTTCGACGCGGTTTTCTACCCCGGTGGGCATGGCCCGATGTGGGATCTCGCCGAGGATGCCGAATCGATCCGGCTGATCGAGCAGACGTTTTCGGCCGGCAAGCCGGTCGCGGCGGTCTGCCATGGTCCGGCGGTGTTCCGCCACACGCGCGGCGCGCTCGGCGAACCGCTGGTGAAGGAGAAGCGGCTCACCGCGTTCTCCAACGAGGAAGAAGCCGCCGTCGGACTGGCCGAGGTGGTGCCGTTCTCGCTGGAGGACGTGCTGACGCAGAACGGCGGGCGTTACGAGCGGGGCACCGCGTGGCAGGCGTACGTGGTGACCGACGGCCGGCTGGTGACGGGACAGAATCCGGCGTCGTCGGCACCCGCCGCAGAGGCGTTGCTGCGCCTGTTGCGCTGAGCGTTCACGGTGTTTTACCGCCGAGGCGCTAGGGTGCGTCACCTGTCGCATGGGAGTGGACCATGACGGAAGCGCCCCGGCATCTCTACACGCGGCAAGCCGACATCGCCCGCATGGAGGCCCTGATACGGCAGCTGCCCGACGAAGCGGTGGTGGAGATCCGGCTCGCCGATGGCGGGTCGATCACCGGCACCGTGCCCGTGCGCCCCAGCGTGCAGGTGTTCCGGGATGCGGACGGCGGAGAAGGCTTCAACGCCGTCGTCAGGATCGACGACAGCAAGCGGCCCAACGTCGTGCATTACCTGTGGCTCGACCGTATCGCCTCGGTGATCCAACGGGGTACGTTCTGATGCCGCACCTGCCGACCGCCGACGTCGCCTGCCCGTACTGCGGTGAGACCATCACCCTGGTCGTGGACGATTCCGCGGGCGATCAACGGTACGTCGAGGACTGCCATGTCTGCTGCAAGCCCATCGAAGTGCGGGTGAGCGTCGACGACGACGGCAGGGTGGACGTGTCGGCATGGGGCAGGACGACGCCTGAGGGTCGGTCGAGGGTTGACGCCGCGTTCGCGCCGGCGTGCCTAGGCTGCGCGCATTCCCCTGCGAGAGGCGTGCCATGACCGTGATCCGCTGCCTGATGTCGATCGCGCTGTTCGGGTGCGTTTCGTGTTCCGGCCACGCACAGTCGCCCGCAGAGACCGGCCCGCAGCCGAACCTGCCCGCGCCGGAGAAGCGCTGGATCCCGACCGTCAACGTGGCGCCCGCCGTCGGCTGGCCGGACGGCATCGCGCCCATCGCTGCGCAGGGTCTGGCCGTCACTGCCTTCGCGCGCGGACTCGACCATCCGCGCTGGCTGTACGTGCTGCCGAACGGGGACGTGCTGGTGGCAGAGACCAATGCGCCGCCGAAGCCCGCGGAGAAGAAGGGCCTGCGCACCTGGTTCATGAAGCGCACGATGAAGAAGGCCGGCGCCGCCACGCCCAGCGCCGACCGCATCACCCTGTTGCGTGATGCGGACCGGGACGGCGTGGCGGAAGTGCGCGAGGTGTTCCTGGCGAACCTGATGTCGCCGTTCGGCATGGCGCTGGTGGACGGCCGCCTCTATATCGCCAACGCCGATGCCATCGTCAGCGTGCCGTACCGCGATGGGCAGACGCGCAGCACCGACATCCCGGTGAAGCTTGCCGACCTTCCAGGTGGCCCGCTCAACCACCACTGGACCAAGAGCCTGCTCGCCAGCGCCGATGCCCGGCATCTGTATGTCGGCGTGGGATCCAACAGCAATGTCGGCGAGAACGGCATGGCGATGGAGGCTGATCGCGCCGCGATACTGCAGGTGGACGTTGCCACCGGCGCGCGCCGCGTGTTCGCCGGTGGCTTGCGCAATCCGGTCGGACTGGCATGGGAACCGAAAACCGGCGCGTTGTGGACAGTGGTCAACGAACGCGACGAACTCGGCGATGCGCTCGTGCCGGATTATCTGACCTCGGTACGCGAAGGCGCGTTCTACGGCTGGCCATACAGCTACTACGGTCCGCACGTCGACACGCGGGTCGAGCCGCCCCGGCCGGACCTGGTGGCGTCCGCGATCGCGCCGGACTACGCGCTCGGCGCGCATGTCGCCGCGCTTGGCCTGGCTTTCCACGATGGTGCGGGATGGCCCGCCGCGCTGCAGGGCGGTGCCTTCATCGGCGAGCACGGGTCCTGGAACCGGCGCGCGCCGGCCGGTTACAAGCTGGCGTTCGTGCGCTTCGTCGACGGGCGTCCGCAGGGCGTGCCGGTCGACGTGCTGACCGGGTTCCTGGATGCGGACGGCAAGGCGCGGGGACGTCCGGTCGGCGTGGTGGTCGATGCGCGCAATGCGGTGTTGGTGGCCGATGACGTCGGCAACGCGATCTGGCGCGTGGCGCCGGCCAGCGGACCGTAACGGCGGTATCGCGGCACGCGGCGCTATGCTCTTCCCCGGTCCGACAACCGACCCTGGGGAGGGAACATGACGACGACCGATGGTGCAAAGTGTTCGCTGGGTTACTGGATCATCGCGGTGTTCGCGCTGGTCTGGAATCTGATCGGCGTAGCGTTCTGGTACATGCAGATCAGCATGACACCCGAGCAACTGGCGATGCTGCCGGAGGCACAGCGACAGGTCTACGAGGGCACACCGGGCTGGATCAACATTGCGTTCGCGGTGGCAGTGTTCGCCGGCGTGCTGGGTAGCCTGGGATTGCTGCTGAAGAAGCGCTGGGCGACGACGATGTTCCTGCTGTCGCTGATAGCCTTGCTGTTGCAGGTGATCGGAGGCTTCGTGGTCACGCCGGCATGGGCCGCCTACGGTCCGGCCGGGCTGGTGATGCCGGCGGTGCTGGTGGCGATCGCACTGTTCCTGCTGTGGTACGCCAACAAGGCGAAGGCCCGGCTCTGGTTGTCCTGAGTCGTGCCGCCGTAAAAAAGCCGCCGGGGGACCGGCGGCTTTCTTGTTCCTTCTTCCCGCCTGGCAGAGCGGGAAATTACGCCTCGACGTCTTCCAGGTCCACGCCGATGAAGCCGCCGGACTGCCGGCGCCACAGCGCGGCATACAGACCATCCTGTTGCAGCAGCTCCTCGTGGCTGCCGCTTTCGATCACGCGGCCACCGTCCATCACGATCAACCGGTCGAGCACCGCGATGGTGGACAGGCGGTGCGCGATGGCGATGACGGTCTTGCCTTCCATCAACGCGTACAGCTGCTCCTGGATGGCGGCCTCGACTTCCGAATCCAGCGCCGAGGTCGCTTCGTCCAGCACCAGGATCGGCGCGTCCTTCAGCAGCACGCGGGCGATGGCCACGCGCTGGCGCTGTCCGCCGGACAGCTTCACGCCGCGCTCGCCCACCTGGGTGTCGTAGCCGCTGCGGCCCTTGGCGTCGGTCAGGCCCTGGATGAAGTCATCCGCATGCGCGCGCTTCGAGGCTTCCAGCAGTTCCGCTTCCGTCGCATCCGGCCGGCCATAGCGGATGTTGTCGCGGATCGAGCGGTGCAGCAGCGAGGTGTCCTGGGTGACCATGCCGATGTTCCGGCGCAGCGATTCCTGGGTGACCTGCGAGACCTCCTGGCCGTCGATCAGGATGCGGCCGCCTTCCACGTCGTAGAAACGCAGCAGCAGGTTGACCAGCGTCGACTTGCCCGCGCCGGAGCGGCCGACGATGCCGACCTTTTCGCCCGGCTTGATCACCAGCGACAGGTCGTCGATCACCTTGGCCTCGCGGCCGTAATGGAACTTGACGTGGTCGAAACGGATCTCGCCTTGCGTGACCTCCAGGTCCTTCGCGCCCGATGCATCGGCGATGGCTAGCGGCTGCGCCAGCGTGCCCATGCCGTCCTCGACGGTGCCGATGTTCTCGAACAGGCCCGCGACCTCCCACAGGATCCAGTCCGACATCGAACGGATGCGCATCACCAGCGCGATGGCGACGGCGATCGCGCCCATCGAGATCGACGCCTGCAGCCACGCCCAGATCGCCACGCCGGCCACGCTGGCCAGCAGGAACGCGTTGAGCGTGTGCAGGGCGACGGTCAGCTGGGTGACCAGCCGCATCTGTGCGTGCACGGTCACCATGAACTCGTCCATGGCATTGCGCGCGTAATCCTGCTCGCGCATGGTGTGGGCGAACAGCTTGATCGTCTGGATGTTCGTGTAGCTGTCGACGATGCGGCCGGTCATCTGCGCGCGCGCGTCCGACTGCGCCATCGAGACCTTCTGCAGGCGCGGCACAAAGTGGAACACCAGCATCAGGTAGCTGACCAGCCAGATCACCAGCGGCAATACCAGCCAGATGTCGGCCTGCGCCACCAGCACCACGGTGCCGACGAAATAGACGACGACGTAGACGAACACGTCCATCAGCTTCATCACCGTCTCGCGGATCGACAGGGCGGTCTGCATGACCTTCTGCGAGATGCGGCCGGCGAATTCGTCCTGGAAGAAGCCCACGCTCTGCCGCAGCAGGTAACGGTGCGACAGCCAGCGGGCGATCATCGGGTAGTTGCCGAAGATGGTCTGGTGGATGACCAGCGACTGCACCAGCACCAGCAGCGGATAGGCGACGACCACCAGCAGGCCCATCCACAGCAGCCGGTCGCCGTGCACCTGCAGGAAGCTGTCGCGCCCCGTGCTGCCCATCCAGTCGACCAGCTGGCCCATGTAGTCGAAGAAGGTGATCTCCAGCGCCGAGATCACGCCGGTCAGCACCGACATCACCACCAGCCACGGCAGCAGCGGGCGCGAGTAGTGCAAGAGGAACGGCAGCAGTTTCCGCGGCGGCGTCGTGGGCTCGCCCTTCGGATAGGGATTGATGCGGGTTTCGAAGAATCGGAACATCGGGTCGGTCCATCGTGGGCGCGCATCGGCGCGCCGGGTAAAAAACGTGCCGGCTCAGCCGGCGGGATAGGGCCAGGCCGCGCGCGCCTGGCGGAGCGCATGGCCGTACCAGGCGAGCTGGTCCAGCATGCGGCGTGCGGCGCGTTCGCCGGCATCGCCTTCGCGCGGCCTGCCCGCGGCATCGAACCGGTCCCACGCCTGGCTGAAATACACCCCATCGCGGACCGGCACCGCATGCAGTCCGGAGAACACCTGCCGCAGCTGCTCCGCCGCACGTATGCCGCCGCTGTGGCCGCCGTAAGCGACGAACGCGACCGGTTTCGCCTGCCAGTGGGACTGCACCGAATCGATCACGAATTTCAACGCGGCCGGGTAGCCGTGATTGTACTCCGGCACCACCACGACGAAGGCATCGGCCCGCCAGATGCGTTGCTGCAGATTCACCAGGTCCGCACTCGGCGCGCCACCGTGGCGGTGCGGCAGGTCGAGCAGGGCCGGGTCGATCGCGTCGACGGTGTAATCGCGCCGCAATGCGAGCTGCGCACGCAGCCAGTCCGCGACGGTGTCGCAGAAACGGCCTTCGCGCGTGCTGCCGTACAACAGGGCCAGGTGCAGGGGGTCGGACATCGGGAAGCGGCTTGCGATACCAGGGGAAGACAGGGTAGAACCTCAAGCAATCTTGAGGTCAACCCGCCATGCCCGCAAAACCGCATCCGCCCATCGAAACTGAACTCACCGTCGGCCAGGTCGCCGCGCGCGCGGGCGTGGCGGTGTCCACGCTTCACTTCTACGAAGCGAAGGGCCTGATCCACAGTTGGCGCAATGCCGGCAACCAGCGTCGCTACCCGCGCGAGGTGCTGCGCCGCGTCGCGGTCATCAAGGTGGCGCAGCGCACTGGCATTCCGCTGGCGGAAATCCAGTCGGCGCTGTCGTCGCTGCCCGAGAACCGCACCCCCACCGCCGCCGACTGGAAGAAACTCTCCGCGCGCTGGCGCGAAGCGCTGGATGCCCGCATCGCCAGCCTCACCCGCCTGCGCGACCAGATGGATGGCTGCATCGGCTGCGGCTGCCTGTCGCTGAAGGTCTGCCCGCTGCGCAACCCGTGGGATGAACTGGGCGAAGAAGGACCGGGCGCACGGTTGCTGGAGGAAGCATGACGGTGGACCTCGCCCTGTTCGATTTCGACGGCACGCTGACCACGCGCGAGACGTTCCCCGATTTCATGCGCTACGCGGTGGCGCGCCCCCGCCTGTTGGCCGGCGGCGTGCTGCTGGCGCCGGTGGTGTTCGGTTACCGGCGCGGCTGGGTGGCGGGCAATCCGACGCGCGCCAGCATCGTGCAGGTCGGTCTGCGTGGCGTGGATGCGGCTCGCTTGCGTTCACAGGGCGAAGCGTTCGCGCGCGACGTGCTTCCCGGCGTGCTGCGACCGCAGGCGATTGCGCGGTTGCAGTGGCATCGCGAGCGCGGCGATCGCATCGTCGTGGTATCCGGCGGCCTGGATGTCTATCTGACGCCGTGGTGCGCGACGCAAGGGGTCGAGCTGTTGTGTTCGGTGCTGGCCGAGCGCGGCGGACGCATCACCGGCTATGCCGGTGCGCAATGCGTCGGCGAGGAGAAGGTGCGCCGCGTGCGCGCGCTGTGCGATCCGCAGGCCTACGCCGCCGTGCACGCTTATGGCGATACGCACGAGGACCTTGCGATGCTGGCGATGGCCCATCACCGGACGTATCGCGGTGAAGCGGTGGCGTGAGGGCCGGGGGATGGTTGGTGTGGGAGCGACGTCAGTCGCGATGGACGATCGTGGTGAGCTGTCTGCCCACTTCCTGCAGATCCTTCTTCCATCGACCCCAACGCATCGCGCCTTACGTCGCTCCCGCACCCGCGCACCCGGACATCTCTTGCGCGGCCATGCTCAGCCCAGCGCAATCTCCCGGCGTTCCTCACTGCTGCGAGCCCCCAGCTCGATCAGCCGCATGACCTCCAGCGCCTGCCGCGGCGTCACCGGTACCGGGCCGCCCTGCAGGATCGCGTCGCGCATGCCGGCGTAGTACGCCCGGTAATCGCCGTGCTCAGCGCGGGCGATGTCCGTCACGAGGCGCCCGTCGCGTTCCTGCACGACCTCGCCCGACCGGGGGTCGATGCCCCAGCCGGCCGCGCCGGGCACCACACCCGCCCGTAGCTGGTCTTCCTGCACGTCCAGCCCATGCTTGAGATAACTGCCCTGCGTGCCATGCACCGCGAAGCGCAGGCCGTTACCGGCGACCAGCGTGGACGCGTGCAGGAGGGCCCGATGACTCGGGTAGCGCAGCGTGACGTCGAAGTAATCCGCCGCCCGCGCACCGTCGCGCAGCCGCGCGATGTCGGCGCTGATCGCTTCCGGCAGCCCGAACAGCTGCACGGCCTGATCCAGCAGGTGCGGCCCGAGGTCGTACCAGAGCCCGCCGCCGGGCTCGTCGCGTTCGCGCCAACGGTCCTGCACGACAGGCCGGAAGCGGTCGAAGTGCGAATGGAACTCCGCGACGCGGCCCAGCTCGCCGTTCTCGATCAGCCGTTGCACGGTGAGGAAATCGGCATCCCAGCGGCGGTTCTGGAACACGCTGACCAGACGGTCCGCCGCGTCCGCCGCGGCGATCACGTCATGCGCCTCGCGCAACGTGACGGTGAATGGCTTGTCCACCACCACGTGCTTGCCGTGGCCAAGTGCCGCGATCGCGAGCGGCGCATGCGTATCGTTCGGCGATGCGATCACGACCAGGTCCATCGCCGCATCGGCGAACGCGGCCTGCGCGTCCTGGACGACACGCACGTCCGGCCAGTCGGTCCGCACCTTGGCGGTATCGCGCGACACCACGGTGTGCAATGCGAGGCCGGGAGTGGCCTGGATCAGCGGTGCGTGGAATACCTTGCCGACGAAACCGTAACCGACCAAGGCCACCCTGAGCGTCGTATCCATGCGGTGCGCGTCCGTGAGGGAGGTGTCCATGGTAATCGACGCCTTGCGTTGATTCCGCGTGCACGTGCATGAATCCTTCGCAACCCGCGACTGAACGGCCGGCGCGTTTTTCACGCGTGTTGTACGTGCCGGCACGGACACTCGGGTCGCACTACGAACAGGAGATCACGATGAACGCTCTGCATACCCGTACGCTGTTGGCCGCCGCCCTGTCGACCGCACTGCTGTTTTCCGCGTCGCACGCGATGGCGGCCAATCCGCCGAACGAGCCGGAAGAAAACGCACAGAACGACTCGAGCCAGCCAGTGACCGATACCTGGATCACCACCAAGGTGAAGGCCGATCTGCTGGCGACCGAGAACGTCTCGGGCCTCGATATCAAGGTCGAAACCGTCGACGGCGTCGTGACGCTGTCCGGCGCGGTCGCCAGCAAGGCGCAGAAGGACAAGGCGATTGCCGTGGCCAAGCAGATCAAGGGCGTGAAGCAGGTCGAGGCGACGGGCCTGACGCTCGCCTCCCAGTAAGCCGCCCCACACCGTGTGGCACGGAGCGGGTGCATCCCAGCGAAGGGTGCATCCGCTTCTCTGTTTCCGGCGTATGCCCTCGACCTTCCCGCGTTCGCCACGGAGTGCACCGATGAAACGCGTTCCCCTCTTCCTCCGGACCCTGTTGGCGGTCGGCCTGGGCGTCGGTGCGCTGGCGGCCCACGCGGCCGAGCCGGTGACCTCCGTACCGCAGCTCGACCTCTCGCGTTACGCCGGGCAATGGCACGAGATCGCGCATCTGCCGATGTTCTTCCAGCGGCAATGCGTCGGTGACATCACCGCCCGCTACAGCCTTGATGGTCCGGGCAAGATCGGCGTCCTCAATGCATGCCGTACCAAGGACGGAAGCAGGGACCAGTCCGAAGGCGTCGCCCGTCCTGTCGAAGGCCATCCCGGCCGCCTCCAGGTGCGCTTCGCGCCGGACTGGCTGTCCTGGTTGCCGATGACCTGGGCCGACTACTGGGTCATCGCGCTGGATCCCGAGTACCAGTGGGCGATGGTCGGCGAGCCGGACCGCGAGTACCTGTGGATCCTGTCGCGCGAACCGACCATGGACCGTGCCCGCTTCGAGCAGCTGAAGGCGAAGGCCGAAGCGATGGGCTACGACCTGAAGCCGCTGATCATGGCGGCGCCGCTGCGGTAAGGTGCGGTGGCGCTGTAGGCACGACGTAAGTCGCGACCGGGCGAACGAATCGCCCGCGTGCGTCACCAGGCGCGATCTGCACAGGGCGGGCTGCCCCTATGTGTCGCTCTCGCGGTCGCGACTGACGTCGCTCCTACAGAAACCAGAAGCCTCAGAGTCGGTGCGTATACCGGAACTGCAGGAAGTTCTCGCCCGGGTTCGGGCGCTTGATGCGCGCGTTGGAGAAGTGCTGGAAGCGCAGCGACCATTCGTGCTGGTCGCTGGCGCCGAAGCGCTTGCCGATCGCGATGTGGTCGCCGAAGTTGAAGGTGGTGCTGAATTCCTTCACCCGGGTGTCGTACTTGGGGAAGATCACGTTCACGCCGATCCCGCCCTCGACGAACCAGCCGTCGCTCCAGCCGTTCGGACGCCAGCGCAGCGCCGGCGTCAGGCCGAGCTGCGTGCTGTTCTCGCTGTCGCTGTGCCAGCGGCCGACTTCGCCTTGCCACTGGCCGCTGACATGTCCGTAGCGGTACTGCTTTTCCCAGGGCCAGTCGCGGCTCATGCCCACGGTCAGCGACTGCGCGTCTTCGGCCACGCCGCCCTGCAGATACCAGGCGGTGCGAGGCTCGGCAGCGAAGACCTGCAGGCTGGCGGTGGCCAGCAACGCACCGAGCGCCAGCCGGGGAGCGACGCGCAGTAGCACGGAGGAGAGGATAGGGGAGGGGGGGAGAAGAGGATCTGCAGCGGGCACGGATGACACTCGATCGGTGGGTGGGCTGCGCCCGTGGACGCAGCATGCAATGCGTTATCGAAAAGACGGCGTGACGGAGGCGCGTCAGGGCAGCGCCGCCAGGGCGGGCGCGACATCCTGTTCGCCCCAGCCGCCCAGCGACTTGTAGATCGTCACTACGCCGACGTTGACCCCGGCCTCGGCCTGCGCCAACGCATCGTCCGCCGCGAGTTGCGTACGCTGTGCGTCCAGCAGGGTGAGGAAGTCCGACGAGCCGGCACGATACCGGACTTCGGCCAGCTCCGCTGCGCGGCGTGCGGCAACGGATTGTTCCAGCCTGAGTTTCAGCTGGGCCTGCTGCTTGGCATAGGACAGCAGTGCGTTTTCCGTTTCCTCCAGCGCGCCCAGCACGGCCTTCTCGTACTGCGCGGCCACGCCATCGGCCTGGGCCTCGCTCGCGCGCAGGCGCGCGCGGACGCTGCCCATGTCGAACGCGGCCCAGCTGATCGAAGGCGTGACCTGCCAGGCGCGGTTGTCGCCGTTGACCAGGTTGCCCCAGCCGCCCGACAGGAAGCCGATGAAGCCGCGCAGGCTGACCCGCGGGAACAGGTCCGCCGTCGCCACGCCGACGCGGGCCGTGGCCGCGGCCAGGCGACGCTCGGCCGCGCGCACGTCCGGCCGCTGGCGCAGCAGTTCGGTGGTGTCGCCGATCGGCAAGGCCTTGGCGAACGCCGGGGCCTCGCGCGGGACGAGCAGCGTGTCCAGCTCGCCGGGACGCTGGCCGACCAGCACCGCCAACCGGTGGCGCGACTGGCCTTCGGCTGCTTCGAGCATCGGCACTTCGGCTTCGACCGCACGCACGCGGGCCAGGCTGCTCTGCACCTCCAGCTGGCTGCCCGCACCGAGGTCGAAGCGCGATTCGGTCAGGCGCTGCGTTTCGCCCAGCGTCTGCAGGATGCGCCGCGATACGTCCAGCCGCTTCTGCGTGCCGCGCAGCTCGAAGTAGTTGCGCGCCACTTCGGCGGCCACCGTGACCTGCACGGCCTGCAGGTCGTTGCGTTGCGCCTGCAGGTCCGCATGCGCGGCCTCGGCGCTGCGGCGCACGCGGCCGAACAGGTCCAGTTCCCAGGCGGCATCGAAGCCGGCGGAGTAGCTGTCCGTCTCCACGCGCCCCTGGCCTTCGATCGGCTGCTTGGTGCGGGTGCCTTCGACGCCCATCGTGACGTGCGGCGCCAGATCTAGGCGGCGTTCGGAGAACACCGCCCGGGCCTCGTTGACGCGCGACACCGCGATGCGCACGTCCAGGTTGGCCAGCAGCGCTTCGCGCACCAGCTGGTCCAGCACCGGATCATCGAACTGGCTCCACCACGCGGCGACCGGATGGTCGGCGACGTAGTCGGCGGCAGCGGCCTGCTGCAACGTGGCCGGTGCGGTCTGCGGAGCCGCGTAGTCGGGCCCCACGGTCACGCAGCCCGCCAGCAGCACGGCGGCGACGCCGAGGACGAGCGGGCGGATCACCATGGCAGCACCTGGTCGAAGTAGTAGTAGCCGCCGGTCGGGCCATCGTTGTCGATCAGCGCCAGCTGCACGCTGGTGCGCGCGCCTTCCGGTACCGACAGCTCGCCGTTCTGCTGGTCGCCCGACTTGTTCATGTCGGTCTGCACATAGCCCGGGTGGATGGTGTTGACCTTGATGCCGGTGTCCTTGAGCTCGTGCGCCAGGTGGATGGTCCACGCATTGACCGCGCTCTTGGACACGTTGTACGCCGGCACGGCCTTGAACTCGTAGATGAAGGACGCGGGATTCTGGTGCTCGGACAGCGAGCCGAGCAGGCTCGACACGTTGACGATGCGGCCCGCGTTCGACTTGCGCAACAGCGGCAGGAAGGCCTGGGTGGTTTCGATCAGGCCGAACAGGTTGGTGTCGAAGGTGGTGCGCCAGGTGTCGAGCGACTGGCCGGACACGCCCTTGCTGGCGTCGTCGACCATGATGCCGGCGTTGTTGACCAGGATGTCGAGCCGGCCGTGGCGCTGCTCGACCTCCTTCACGGCGGCGGCGATGCTGGCCGGGTCGGTGACGTCGAGCGCGATGGCTTCGACCGGCAGGCCCTGCGCCTGCAGGTCCAGCACGGCCTCGACGGCCCTGTCGCGATTGCGACCGGCCAGCAGGGTGTGCACGCCGGCTTCGGCCAGCTGGCGGACGGTCTCGCGGCCGATGCCACGGGTGGCACCGGTGACGAGGGCGATCTTGGAAGAAACGTTCATGGCATGACCTCGTAGGGTTGGGAGAATTCAATCAGACGTGTGTCGTCGCCGTGTCGGCGGCGGGGGCGTGGGACACCAGCGGCTTGTTGGCCAGCTTGCGCAGGGCCACGTAGAACACCGGCGTCAGGAACAGGCCGAACAGGGTGACGCCCACCATGCCGGCGAAGACCGTGATGCCGGTGACCGAGCGCACCTCGGCGCCGGCGCCGCTGGACAGCACCAGCGGGACGGTGCCGGCGATGAACGCCACCGACGTCATGATGATCGGGCGCAGGCGCAGGCGACAGGATTCCAGTGCTGATTCGACGATGCCCTTGCCCTGCAGCTCCAGTTCGCGGGCGAACTCGACGATCAGGATGGCGTTCTTGCACGCCAGGCCCATCAGCACCACCAGGCCGACCTGCACGAACACGTTGTTGTCGCCACCCACCAGCCACACGCCGGCCAGCGCCGACAGCAGCGTCATCGGCACGATCAGGATCACCGCCAGCGGCAGGGTCCAGCTTTCGTACAGCGCGGCGAGCACCAGGAAGGCGAGCATCACCGCCAGCGGGAACACCACCAGCGCGGCCTTGCCCTGGGTGGCCTGCTGGTAGCTCAGATCGCTCCAGTCGATGCCCATGCCCGGCGGCAGCACCTGCTGCGCCAGTTCGGTGACCTTGGCCATCGCTTCGCCCGAGGACAGCACGCGGGGGTCGGCCTCGCCCAGCAGGTCGGCGGCCGGATAGCCGTTGAAGCGGATCACCGGGTCGGGACCGTAGGTCTGCTTGATGTTCACCATACTGCCGACCGGCACCATCTCGCCGTTGGCGTTGCGGGTGCGCAGGTTGGCGATGTCCTCGACGTTGTCGCGGAACGGACCGTCGGCCTGCGCGATGACCTGCCAGGTACGGCCGAACATGTTGAAGTCGTTGACGTAGGCCGAGCCCAGGTAGGTCTGCAGCGTGTCGAACAGCTCGGTCAGCGGCACGCCCTGCGCCTTGGCCTTCACGCGGTCGACCTCGGCATCCAACTGCGGCACGTTGGCCTGGTAGCTGCTGATCGGGAAGCCCAGGCCCGGCGTCTGCGACGCCGCGCCCTGGAAGGCCTGCACCGCGTTCTGCAGTTCGCCGTAGCCCAGGCGCGTGCGGTCCTCGACGAACAGCGACCAGCCGGAACCGTTGCCCAGGCCCTGGATCGGCGGCGGCATGAAGGCGAAGGTGAAGCCCTCCTGGATGCCGGCGAACTTCTGGTTCAGTTCGGCGGTGATCTCTTCGGCACTGCGCGAGCGCTCGTTGAACGGCTTCAGGGTGAAGAACACCACACCGTTGTTGGGCGTGTTGGTGAACTGCAGCGGGTTCAGGCCCGGGAACGCGACCTCGTGTTCCACGCCTTCGACCTTCATCGCGATGGCGGCCATCTTCTTCAGCGTGGCGTCGGTGCGCTCGATCGAGGCGCCTTCGGGCATCTTCACGCCGGCGATCAGGTATTGCTTGTCCTGCACCGGGATGAAGCCGGCCGGCACCGCGCGGAACATCAGGCCCGCGCCCAGCAGCAGCACGGCGTACACCACGAACACGGCGCCGCGACGGCCCAGCGCGCGGCCCACCGCGCCTTCATAGCGCTCGGAATTGCGCTTGAAGAAGCGGTTGAACGGACGGAACAGCCAGCCGAACAAGCGGTCGATCACGCGCGACAGGCGATCCTTCGGCGCATCGTGCCGCTGCAGCAGCTTGGCGGCCAGCGCCGGCGACAGGGTCAGCGAATTGATCGCCGAGATCACCGTGGAGATGGCGATGGTGACCGCGAACTGCTTGTAGAACTGGCCGGTGACGCCGGTCAGGAAGGCCATCGGCACGAACACCGCGCACAGCACCAGCGCGATGGCGATGATCGGGCCGGACACTTCCTTCATCGCCAGGTGCGCCGCTTCCAGCGGCGTCGCACCGTGCTCGATGTGGCGCTCGACGTTCTCCACCACCACGATCGCATCGTCCACCACGATGCCGATGGCCAGCACCAGGCCGAACAGCGTCAGCGTATTGATCGAATAGCCCAGCAGGTGCAGCACGGCGAACGTGCCGACCACCGACACCGGCACCGCCAGCAGCGGGATGATCGAGGCGCGCCACGTCTGCAGGAACAGGATCACCACCAGCACCACCAGCAGGGTGGCTTCCAGCAGTGTGCTGATCACCGACTTGATCGAGTCGCGCACGAACACCGTGGTGTCGTAGATCGACTGGATCTCGACGCCCGGCGGCAGGGTCGGGCGCAGCTCGTCCATCTTGGCGACGACGGCATCGCGGATCTCCAGCGCGTTCGCGCCCGGCGCCTGGAAGATGCCGATGGCGGACGCGTTCTTGCCGTCAAGTCGTGCGCGCAGCGTGTAGTCGCCGGCGGCGAGCTCGATGCGGGCGACGTCGGCCAGGCGCACGATCTCGCCGTCCGTGCCGCTCTTGAGCACGATGTTGCTGAATTCCTCGACGCTTTCGAGTCGGCCCTTGGCGTTGATCGGCAGCAGGAAGTCGCTGCCGTTCGGCATCGGCTCGGCACCCAGCTGGCCGGCCGAGACCTGCACGTTCTGCTCGCGCACGGCGCGCAGCACGTCGCCGGCGGTCATGCCGCGCGCGGCCACCTTGTCCGGATCCAGCCACAGGCGCATGGCGTAGTCGCCGCCGCCGAACTGCTGTGCATCGCCGACGCCGGGGATGCGCGCCAGTTCGTCCTTCACGTGCAGGCGCATGTAGTTGCGCAGGTACAGCGAGTCGTACTTGCCGTCGCTGGAAGTCAGGTGCACCACCATCAGGAAGACCGGCGACTGCTTCTGCGTGGTCACGCCCTGGCGGCGCACGTCCTCGGGCAGACGGGCCTGCGCCTGCGCCACGCGGTTCTGCACGCGCACGGCGGCCTCGTCGGGGTCGGTGCCCGGCTTGAAGGTCACGGTCAGCGAGAGCACGCCATCGGAACCGGCGACGGACTTGATGTACATCATGTCCTCGACGCCGTTGATGGCTTCCTCGAGCGGGGTGGCGACGGTCTCGGCGATGACCTTGGGGTTGGCGCCCGGGTAGACGGTACGCACCACCACGGACGGCGGTACGACCTCGGGGTATTCGCCGATCGGCAGCAGCGGGATCGAGATCAGGCCGGCGGCGAAGATCACGATCGACAGCACGGCGGCGAAGATCGGCCTATCGATGAAGAAACGGGAGAAGTCCATGGGTGGATTTCCTGGAGGGAAGATGCAAAGGGCTAGCCACTGCCCGGACGGGCAGTGGTTGGAAGCGTGGATCCGCGTTGGACGTGGCTACCGTCGTTCCCGCGAGGGCGGGAGCGACGTCGTGCTTACTTCATGGCGACCGCTGCGGCAGGCGCGTCGGCCGCGCCCATCGCCACGGCCTTGGCCTGCACCGGCATGCCGGGGAAGAAGACCTTCTGCACGCCGCTGACGATGACCTTGTCGCCGGCGGCAAGGCCCTGCTCGACGATGCGCAGGCCGTCGGCCATGCGGCCGACCTTCACGTCGCGGCGCTGCGCCTTGCCTTCCTTGTCGACCACATAGACGTACTTGCGGTCCTGATCGGTCAGCACCGCCTTGTCGTCGACCAGCGCGGCCTTGAACTCGCCGCTGCCGAGCAGGCGCACGCGGGCGTACAGGCCCGGCGTAAACGTGCGGTCGGCGTTGTCGAGCACGGCGCGCGCGCGGATGGTGCCGGTGCTGCGGTCGACCTGGTTGTCGAGGAAGTCGACCGTGCCCGCGTGCGGGAAGTCGGACTCGTCCGCCAGCGCGACCTGCACCGGGACCTTGCCGTCGCGCTCGCTCGGGCGCTCGCCCTTGCGCGCCATCTCGGCGTAGCGCAGGAAGGCGCGTTCGTCCGCGTCGAAATGCACGTGCACCTTGTCCAGCGACACCACCGTGGTCAGCACGCTGGCGGCATCGCCGGCGCTGACCAGGTTGCCGGCGGTGACCAGCGCACGGCCGGCGCGGCCATCGATGGGGGCGCGCACCTGGGTCCATTCCAGGTTGAGGCGCGCGGTTTCCACCGCCGCCTGCGCGGCGGCGACATTCGCGCCTGCCTGATCGGCATTGGCGCGGCGCTGCTCGTACTCTTCGGTCGACAGTGCCTGCAGGTCGGCCAGGCGCTTGGCGCGCGAGGCCTCGCTGCGGCCCAGCTCGGCCTGCGTGCGCGCACGCGCCAGCTCGGCCTGTGCGCGCGCCAGTTCGGCGCGGTAGCTGCGCGCATCGATGGTGAAGAGCACGTCACCCTTCTTCACTTCCTGGCCTTCGGTGTAGACGACTCGGTCGATGTAGCCGGAGACGCGCGGACGGAGATCGACATGCTCGATGGCTTCGACGCGGCCGCTGAATTCGTCCCACTGGCTGATCGACTTGACCGGCACGGCGGCGACGCTGACCTCGGGCGGCGGCGGTGCGCCGTTCTCGGCGGCCTGGCCGCTGCAGCCGGCCAGCACCGCGAGGGCGAGGACGCTGAACGCGCCGAGCGCCAGCAGGCGCTGCGAACGCGGAGAAGAGGAAGAGTGCGTGTTCATGGGTGGTGGTCTCTTGGGGGAGAGGAGGAAACGGGCGGGAAGGGTGCGACCTGAAGCGAGGTTGAGGTCAAGTGGAGGGTCGGAGTCGGCGCAAGGACGGGGGAGGACGCGATGGCGTGACAGTCAGGCGGAAGCGCGGCCGTTGCGGTTTGCGCCAGCCACCGCCCACAACGCATCCTCGAAATCGCGGGCGAGCGTCTGTTCCGGCGGTTTGGCATCGTGCGCGGACCAAGTGACGATCGACTGCGCTGCGCGACCGTTGCGCGACAGCAGCGAAACCGCGCTGCGGCCGACCGCGAGCGCGTTGGGCCATTCCGCGCAGGCATTGATGGCGTTCTCGGGCGTGCATACCGGCTTGTCGACCGACAGCAGCTGCACGCGGACGCCCATCGTCTGCGCTTCTTCGTGCAGCACCTGGGTCAGCATGCGCATCGCCGCGCCGGTCACCGACGCGTGGCCGTACCCCGACCAGCCGCGTTCCGCATACGGGCCGCCGATCAGCACGTAGTTGGCCGCTGTCTGGCTTTCCGACAGCAACGGCAACAGATGGCGTGCGGCAGCGAGATGCGGGATCAGGTCGGCTTCCAGCTTCTCGAGCAGGAACGACGCCGGACGGTCCAGCAGGCGGCCCGCCTGCAGCGGCGTGCCGATGCTGGCGAACACCGCGCGCAGGGGGCGGCCGCGTTCGCGCACTTCGTCGGCCAGGCGCGCGGCGCCGCGGTCGTCGTGGATGCATGGCGAGTGCAGCAGTTGCAGGCCGGGCTCGTCCTCGAAATGCTCGGCCAGCGCGCTCATGCGCGGCCCTTCGCGGCCGACCGCCAGCACCGGGCAGCCGGCTTCCAGCAACGCGCCGACCACGCCGAAGCCGACGTTGCCGCTCGCGCCGAGCACCAGCGCACCGGGCGTCAGTGCGTCTTTCGTCGTATTCACGGCAGCCTCCGCCCCGCGACCGGCGCGATGCGCGTGCTCACGCCGGCGGACTTCACCCGCAGGCGCAGCGCGCCGCCGTCTGCCAAATGGCGCGGCAGCGTGAACTCGCGGAAACCGGCCGCCTTGCGCACGAAAGGCAGGCGCACGGCGGACCGACCCGTCGCGGGGGAGGGTGACGACGGGTCGGTCGGCCTGCGGAAGCGTTCGGCCAGCGTCCGTGCAACGGCACGCAGCCAGCGCAGGGCGGCAGTGGGAAGGGAAACAGGCATGGCATCCAGTCTGGCGACCGGTGCCGCGATCGCGATATCCGGATCCTGTTGTGCGATTGCACGATCCTGCGCGCTGTCGATCGGTGGGGCGACGAAGGTCTGGCACCGGCCGAGACGCAGCGGCGCGTCATCGCCGCACGCCGCGCTGGAGGTCGCGCCGTTCGTCGGAACGCGATGGGCGAGTGTCCCGCTCATGGGATGAATCCTCCCGTGACCGGGATAATCCCGGAAAGCGGCATCAGGCTGCCCAGTCGCCGGCCGCCTCCCACCACGCCGCCACGCTGCGAGCGCGGGGCGGCCACATGACCCGAAATGTCGTGCAACAGCAGGCTCCTGCTGCGACGGAAAGCCCGCTCGGACGGTACTTCACGGGAGTCTTCGGCGTGTTCCAGCGACTGGAAAAGGCGGGCGAACAGCATGGGGGCGGTACCCGGTGAAGGACGATGGACGCCACGTTACGCCCCCAATGAGGACTTGATTAGTCCTGATTTAGGGGAATAATCATCCCGTCAGCGGGCCAATGTGCCCTTCGCCTACCGGAGTTCCCAGATGAGCCACGATCTCAACGACACCCTGATCTTCGTCAAGGTGGTCGAGCAGGGCAGCTTCATCGCCGCGGCCAACGTGCTGCGCCTGCCCAAGACCACCGTCAGCCGCAAGGTGCAGGAACTGGAAACGCGCCTCGGCGCGCAGCTGCTGCACCGGACCACGCGCAAGCTCGGGCTCACCGAAGCCGGCAACGTCTATTACGAACATTGCCAGCGCATCGCGCGCGAATTGAACGAAGCGGCGAGTGCGGTCAGCCAGCTCCACGCCGGTCCGCGCGGCTGGCTGCGCTTCACCGCGCCGTATTCGATCGGCATCGACAAGATCGCGCCGCTGCTCGGCGAGTTCCATGCGCAATACCCCGAGATCCGCGTGGAGATGCTGCTCGCCAACGACACGCTCGACCTGATCTCCGGCGAGATCGACGTCGCGCTGCGCATCGGCAGCCTGCCGGATTCCAACCTCGTCGCGCGTCGGCTCAGCACGCTGCGCACGCAGGTGTACGCCAGCCCGAAGTACCTGGCGCGCTACGGCGAGCCGCTGCATCCGGACGACCTGCAGCACCACCGCGTGCTGGCGATGCAGAAGCACCGTCGCGGCAACGGCTGGGCGATGACGCTGCATGGCACCGATGGCGAGCATGATTACCCGATCAATCCCATCCTGGTGGCCAACGATCCCGCTGCGCTGAAAGGCGCCTTGCTGTGCGGCGAAGGGCTGATGCTCGGCGCCGACGTCATGGTCAAGACGTATCTCGAGCAAGGGCACCTGCAGCGCGTGCTCGTCGGCTGGACGGGTCCGGAGTACGAATTCAACGCGGTGTTCCCGCGCGGTCACGTGCAGTCGCCGAAGGTGCGCGCGTTCGTCGACTTCCTGGTCGAGCGGATGAAGTTCGATGTCGACTACATGATGGAGCACTGCCCGGTGTACCTGAAGCAGCAGGCCGAGGCGCGTGCGGCGGCGGAAGCGACGCCGGAAGTCGAGGCCGCGGCGGCGGTGGGCCGCAAGGTGCTGGCCGACGTGCTGAGCTGAGTCGAGGCCGACGGAATGGCGGCCCATCAACAGGTCGTCATCCCGGAAAAAGCCGGGCCGACGGTGCTCCCTAACGATTCCCGAACGCAAGCCGACGCAGGGCTGGCTAGGATGGGACCGCATCGCCGGAGTTGGGTTGTCGCCATGGACGGGCCGTCGCACCACGTCTCCCCCTGACCAGGAATCCGCACGATGAAGACACGAATCGCCGCCTTGGCGGCGCTATGGCTGGCGGCGTGTACGCCGGCCACTCCCGATTCCGCTGCTTCTGCCCCGGAAGCGGCCCCCGCCGATGCTGCGGCGGATGCTATTCCGGCGAAGACGCCGGCTCCCGCCGTCGCCGAGGTCGTCGATGATCCGCTCGCGGTCAATCAGGCCATCGACGAAGTGCTGGGCGACCACGTCCGCTACGAGACGGTGATCCGCCAGTTGCAGCAGGCGGTGACGGCAAACGACGCGGCGGCCGTCGCGGCGCTGGTGAACTACCCGTTCGTCACCGTACGCGACGGCGAGTCGTTGAAGGTGGCCGATGCCGCCGCCTTCGTGCGCGAATACGACCGGATCATGACGCCGGCCATCGCCGAGGCGATCAAGCGGCAGAAGTACTCGCAGCTGATGGTCAACTACAAGGGCGTCATGTTCGGCGACGGCGAGGCCTGGGTGAACGGCATCTGCAAGGACGACGCGTGCAAGGACGTGGACGTGCGCGTGGTGGCGCTGCAGCCGACATCGTGATGTGTACGGGGTCACTGTAGGAGCGACGTGAGTCGCGACCGCACGGCCTCGCAGGTCATGAAGCGTTGGAAAGACGGACACGCAGGAAGTCAGGCGCCTGCCTGCTCATCATGGGACGAGGTTTCCGTATGCGGGTGGCGTGCGGTCGCGACTCACGTCGCTCCTACAGAAATGCAAAAAGAAGGGCGGCCAATGGCCGCCCTGTCTCGTCCGTCTGCCGCTACGCCTATTCCACCAGCACATCCACGCGGCGTGCCTCGTCGGCATCGCCGCCGCCGGTGGTCTGCGCCGGCTTGTCCAGCGCGATGCGCTCGGCGGCGATGCCGTTGACCACCAGCCACTGCTGGATGGCTTCCGCGCGCTGCTTCGCCAGCGCCTCGTTCGCAGCGGCATCGCCGCTGGCGTCATGGAAGCCGGAGACACGCACGTGCGCGGCAGGATCCGCGCCCAGCGTGCCCAGCACGCCGGCCATGCGCACGCTGGTGTCGGACGGCACCACCGCCGAACCACTGTCGAACAGGATGCGCGCGCTGCGTCCTTCCACCAGCTCGCTGGTCGTCATCGGCGTGCCGTGCGCAGCCACCTCGTGCGACGTGGCGCTGCCCAGCCAGCCGTTGACCGGCAGCACCGGCACCAGCAGCAAGGCGACGATGTTGATGATCTTGATCAGCGGGTTGATCGCCGGACCGGCCGTGTCCTTGTAGGGATCGCCGACGGTGTCGCCGGTGACCGCCGCCTTGTGCGCCTCGCTGCCCTTGCCGCCGTGGTGACCGTCTTCGATGTACTTCTTGGCGTTGTCCCACGCGCCGCCGCCGGTGGTCATGGAAATGGCGACGAACAGGCCGGTGACGATGGTGCCGATCAGCAGGCCGCCCAGTGCCTGCGGACCGAGCAGCAGGCCGACGATGATCGGCACGACCACCGGCAGCAGCGACGGCACGATCATTTCCTTGATCGCCGACTTGGTCAGCATGTCCACGGCCTTGCTGTAGTCCGGCTTGGCCGTACCTTCCATGATGCCGCTGATTTCGCGGAACTGCCGGCGGACTTCCTCCACCACGCTGCCCGCGGCGCGGCCGACGGCTTCCATCGCCATCGCGCCGAACAGGTAGGGGATCAGGCCGCCGATCAGCAGGCCGACGATCACCAGGTGGTTGGACAGGTCGAAGGTGAAGATCGTCCCGGGGTGCGCCGTCTGCAGGTTGTGCGTGTAGTCGGCGAACAGCACCAGCGCCGCGAGCGCGGCCGAGCCGATCGCGTAGCCCTTGGTCACCGCCTTGGTGGTATTGCCCACCGCATCCAGCGGATCGGTGATGTTGCGGATCTCGGGCGGCAGTTCCGCCATCTCGGCGATGCCGCCGGCGTTGTCGGTGATCGGGCCGTAGGCATCCAGCGCCACGATCATGCCGGCCATGGACAGCATCGCCGTCGCGGCGATGGCGATGCCGTACAGGCCGCCGAGCGCGTAGGCGCCGAGGATCGCGATGCAGACCGCGACGACGGGCCACGCCGTCGAGCGCATCGACACACCGAGGCCGGCGATGATGTTGGTGCCGTGGCCGGTCGTCGATGCGGCGGCAACGTGCTTGACCGGCGCGTACTGCGTGCCCGTGTAGTACTCGGTGATCCAGACGATCGCACCGGTCAGCACCAGGCCGACCAGCGCGCAGAAGTACAGGTTCATCGCGCCGTAGGACGAATCCGCCATCAGCTGCGTGGTGATCGGATAGAACGCGATGGCGGCGAGCACGCCCGACACGATCACGCCCTTGTACAGCGCGCCCATGATGGAGCCGCCCGCCCTTACCTTGACGAACATCGCGCCGATGATCGAGGCGATGATCGATACGCCGCCCAGCACCAGCGGATAGAGCACCGCGTGTTCTCCCGCCTGCGCGGCCATCAGGCTGCCGAGCAGCATGGTCGCGATGATGGTGACCGCGTAGGTCTCGAACAGGTCGGCCGCCATGCCGGCGCAGTCGCCGACGTTGTCGCCCACGTTGTCGGCGATCACCGCCGGGTTGCGCGGGTCGTCCTCGGGGATGCCGGCTTCCACCTTGCCCACCAGGTCCGCGCCGACGTCGGCGCCCTTGGTGAAGATGCCACCGCCCAGGCGCGCGAAGATCGAGATCAGCGACGAGCCGAAGGCCAGGCCGACCAGCGCGTGCAGCGCGTCGGCTTCGGTATAGCCCAGGTGGAGGTGCAGCACGGCGTAGTAGCCGACCACGCCCAGCAGGCCTAGGCCGACGACCAGCATGCCGGTGATGGCGCCGCCCTTGAAGGCCACGTCCATCGCCGCGCTCATGCCCTTGCTGGCGGCCTCGGCCGTGCGCACGTTGGCGCGCACCGACACGTTCATGCCGATGTAGCCGGCGGCGCCCGACAGCACCGCGCCGATCAGGAAGCCGATGGCGCTGGGCCAGGACACGAAGAAGCCGATCAGCACGAGCAGGACGGCGCCGGCGATGCCGATGGTGGCGTACTGGCGGTTGAGGTAGGCGCTGGCGCCTTCCTGTACGGCCGCCGCGATTTCCTGCATGCGGGCGTTGCCCGCGGGTTGTTTCAGGATCCAGCGCGCAGCCACCACGCCGTAGATGATCGCCACGCCGGCGCAGATCAGCGCCAGCGTCAAACCGTGTTGTTCCAGCATGACCCCTCCCAAGGTTGATGGATGTCGTCCAGCAGAAAGCATGAACACGCAACCCAATCCCGGTGGAGCCTGTTGAACGATTGAGCGCACTCGATCGCTGCGGTGGACAGCAGCACGAAACCCTTGTTCAGACATCCCTGGAGCTGGCCCGAGTATGACCGGATGCGCCGCAGGCCGCCAGCGGTGACGGACCGGTTCAGGCATTCCGTGCCAGCCTTGCGGCCCCGGTCCTGTTTCCTTATCCGTTTCAAGGAGTTGCCATGCGTCAGACCGTCGCACTTCCGCTGTTCGCTGCGTGCCTGCTGGCGACGTCATCCGCCTTTGCGGCCGATCCTGCGCCCGAGATCCAGCGTCCGGCCGGCACACCGCAAGCCGTTGGCGCGGTGCACAGCCTGCGGCAGATTCCGGAAGCGTGCGCCCGTCTGGAAGGTGCGTTCACCGGCGATGCGGCGCAGCCCTACCGTTACGCGCCCGTGCGCACCAGTCCGCAATGCCAGCCGCGTGCGCGTTTCGTCGACTTCGACAAAGCGAAGCCATCGGTCGCCGCAGGATGGAAACTCAACGATGTGATCCGCGTGCCGAACGCGGCCTGTCCTTCGCAGCAGGCCGTGGTGCGCGTATGGCGCAAGCCGGGCAGCGCCACACCGCCGCCGCTCGATGGCCAAGGGCAGTCGCGCATCTATCTGCAGGATGCGAAACAGCAGGCGGGCGCCGCCGCGCAGGCGCCGTCGCTGACGTTGTTTGCGGCGAAGCTCGACGTGGAAGGCAACGCCTGCCGGTGAGTGCAGCGGCGGCTCCGCAGAGGGCGCCGCCGCAAGGCCGGTTGCCTGGAATTACGGCTTCGCCGGCTTCAGTTCTTTCGCCATCCCGTTGAAGGCGGCTTCGTCGGACGGCGAGAGGTTCGGTCGGCCCGCCATGAAGCCCATGGTGATCGAGCCCTGCACGTAGTAGGTCTCGCCCGCTTCCACTTCCAGCGTCAGTACGTCCTTGGCTTCGGAATGCACCGTGTACTGGTGCGTGCCCGGTGCGACGGATGCGATGAAGTAGGTGCCGCTGCTGAGCTTGCCGAGTTCGGTTTCGCCTTCGCGGACCTTGTACTTCACGGCGGCGCCGGCGAACTTCTTCTCGCGGAAGAACACGACCTGGCCCATGCCGTCCGCGGGCGCGCCGACCACGCCGCTGGTCGCCGCAGCGCTTGCTGCGGGCGCTGCGGGAGCGGGCGCTTCCGTGGCGGCGGGTTCGGGCGCCGCATCCTGCGATTGCGCATGGGCGGCGATCGGCAGCAGCAGGGTCAGGCACAACAGGGCACGATTCAGCGGTTGACGCATACGACTTACTCCGGGTGGTTGGGTGGGGTAGTGGGTGACGGCGCGGGCGTGGCATCGGCTTCAGGCGGAACGATGGCCTGTTCGCCCGGTGCGGCCGCTTCGGTCGGCAATGGCCCGTTCAAGGGCTCCGCAAGCTTGGCGATGCCGGCCGTCAGCGCCGGAATCTCGATTTCCTTGCCATGGATGAAATGCGCGAACGGGCCGATGCCGACCGCGACGCCCAGCGCCACGCCGCTGGTGTCCTTGCCGGCGCCACCGAGCTTGAAGCCGCGAAGCTTCAGTTCGCGATCGCCCAGTTGCAGGCGTCGCGCGGCGAGGATCAGTTCGCCGGGCTTGCCGCCGCCGCGCGAAGGTTCCGCATGGACGATCTCGCCGACGCCCTCGGTGCCGGCGGCGAGCACGACGACGCCTTCCACGCTCACCTCGTCCCGCACACGCAAGCGGAAGGCATCGCCACGCTTGGCGCGGGCCGAACTGATGGGGTCGAGGATTTCGAGCACCACCGGAGTGCCTTCCGGCAGCCCGCAGCACGCGGTCGGCGGCTCGGGCGTAGGCAGCGTTGCGGTCGTAACTTCGTTCGCCGGCACGTTCGCCGGAGGTGGTGATTCCTGGGCACCACTCGGCAGTGCGCACAGCCACGCCAGCAGGCCGATACCTGCGCGTCTCCCCACTTTCGTCATGTCCCCTCCCCCGGACAGATACGCTAGCGCACCGCGCAGGTGGCGCCAAGCGGGGAAAGCGGTCAATCGCTCCGCCGTCGATGGCGATGGCCCTCTCAGACGGCGGCCGGCGTGCCCTGGTGGTAGTGCAGTTGCCAGCCGACCGGGGTGCGCCGCCATACGGACATGCGCAGGGCGGCATGGCGATGCGTGCCGTCCGTCGCGACTTCATGCGAGGCGAAGTGCAGCAGCGCCACGTCGTCGGCGAGTCGTTCGATGCGATGGTCGTGGGCGACGACGCGCGGCGGTGAAGGGCGACCGGCGAGGAACTCGATGACGGTCTGCCGTGTGTAGCGCGTCCCCGAGCGACCGACTTCGTGGAAGTCCGGATGCAGCAGGCGCTCCAGTCGCGCGCGCGTGCAGGTCGCGCCGGGGTGGTGGAGTTCGGTTTCGAGCGCCGTCAGTTCGGCGAGCAGGTCGTCCATCGCGCCATGCTAGCGCCATGGACGTCATCGATCATCAGGACACGGCACGCGCGGCCGGTGTCGCATCGTCCTCTTGCGCGAGGTATTGGCCGAAGCGATAGCCGGCACCGGCGATGGCGAGACCGATGGCGACGGCAAGCAGTCCGACGAGCACTTTGCGGAACATGGCGGACTCCCGGTGGCGTGGCGACGATCCCACGCTAGCATCGCCCCAGGCACCGGGCCGGTGCCTGAAGTCACCCTGCCGTGAGGGCGCCGCCACGTTCGACGAGCAATGCGCGCAGCACCGAGCGATGGCAGTGCGCTTCGTCCTCGCAGTAGCAGCCCACCGAGAAATGGCTGCCATGCGACAGCGCGGCCAGCAGGTCCAGCGTGCGTGCGTTGTCGGGCTTCGCCATCTCGGTGCGGTACTTCCTTGCGAAGGCGGCCCACGCCCCGGGTGTGGTCGCGTCCTGCGCTTCCTTCACCAGCGCCGCGCTGGGCGCTAGGTTGGGATACCAGACGTCGTACCAGTCCCGGGAGGCGAATTCCGTTTTCGGCACGCCGCGTGGTGGCCTGCGCACCGTACCGATGCGCAGGCCTTCGTCCTTCATGCGCGGACTGCCGAGGCGGACGATGCGGATGGACATCCGGCCGTCAGCCCTCCCAGGCCGGCAGCTTCTTCTTCACCGCCACGTTCTTCAGGGCCACGTACTTCGGCAGGCCGTCGGTGCCATAGGGCGGGTAGGCCTCGCCGCGGATCAGCGGCTGCAGGTAGGTGCGCGCCTTGTCGGTGATGCCATAGCCGTCCTTGCGGATGAAGTTCGACGGGAACTTCTTCTCGTGGTTGGCGACCTTCGACAGCGGGGCGGCCTCGATCTTCCAGCGGAACGGCGCGTCGGACGTGCGCACGATCACCGGCATCACCGCGTTCTGTCCCTTCAGCGCGAACTGCACGGCGGCCTTGCCGACCGCCTGCGCCTGCTCCCAGTCGGTCCTTGAGGCGATGTGGCGCGCCGAACGCTGCAGGTAGTCGGGCAGGGTCCAATGGACCTTCAGGCCGAGCTGGTCCTTCACCCGACCTGCGAGGTACGAGGCCACGCCGCCGAGCTGGGTGTGGCCGAAGGAATCCTTGCCGCCGCCCGCATCCGCGACGAAGCGTCCGTCCGCGTACTGGATGCCTTCGCTGGCCACCACCACGCACCAGCCGACCCGATCGACGACGCGCTTCACCTGCGCAAGGAACTGCGTCTCGTCGTAGGCACGCTCGGGGAACAGGATGAGATGCGGCGCCTCGTCCGGCGACTGCCCCGCCAGGCCGGCGGCCGCGGCCAGCCAGCCGGCGTGCCGGCCCATGGCTTCGTAGACGAAGACCTTGGTCGAGGTCTCCGCCATCGCGGCCACGTCCAACGCGGCCTCACGCACGGAGACCGCCGTGTACTTGGCCGCCGAACCGAAGCCGGGGCAGGTGTCGGTGACGGCCAGGTCGTTGTCGACCGTCTTCGGCACGCCGATGCAGGTCAGCGGGTAGTCGAAGGCCTGTGCCAGCTGCGAGACCTTCCATGCCGTATCGGCCGAATCGTTGCCGCCGTTGTAGAGGAAGTAGCGCACGTCGTGCGCCTTCAGCACCGCCAGCAGGCGCTCGTACCTGGCGCGGTCCGCGTCCAGCGATTTCAGCTTGACCCGGCAGCTGCCGAAGGCGCCGCCGGGTGTGTGGGCGAGGGCGCGGATGGCGGCGGCCGACTCCTTGCTGGTGTCGATCAGCTCCTCGCGCAGCGCGCCGAGGATGCCGTTGCGCGCGGCCAAGACCTTGATTTTCCGGGCGCGCGCTTCGGTGATGACGGCCGACGCGGAGGCGTTGATGACGGCGGTGACACCGCCGGACTGCGCATAAAGTAGGGTGCCAGACGCCATGTGGGGTTCGTTCCGGAGTGCGGGGATGCGGTAAGCTTCACACAGATGACGCGGTGCAGCGCGGCGCCCGGCGCCCGGCGCGGTACACCGCCCGCAGGATTCCAGTTTCGGGAGTTACAGCATGCGATTGGTTCTACTGGGCCCCCCCGGGTCGGGCAAGGGCACTCAGGCAGCGCGCCTGAAGGACTACCTGCAGGTACCGCATATTTCCACCGGCGACCTGCTGCGCGCCGAAGTCGCCGCCGGCAGCCCGCTGGGCCTGCAGGCGAAGGAAGTGATGGCGCGGGGCGAGCTGGTCAGCGACGACATCCTGCTCGGCATGCTGGAAGACCGCTTCTCCCGCGACGACACCCGGGCGGGCTTCATCCTCGACGGCTATCCGCGCAACCTGGTGCAGGCCGCTGCGCTGGGCAAGCTGCTGGCCAAGCTGGGGCAGAAGTTCGATTTCGCCGTGCAGCTGGACGTGCCGACCGAACTGCTGGTCGAGCGCATCGCCGGCCGTGCCCAGGCCGAAGGCCGCGCCGACGACAATCCGGAATCCGTGCGCAAGCGCCTGCAGGTCTACACCGACCAGACCGCGCCGGTCATCGACTTCTACCGCCAGCAGGGCGAACTGACCGTCGTCGACGGCGTCGGCTCGCTGGACGAGGTGTTCACGCGCATCACCGAGGCGCTGGCACCGGCGAAGGAAGTGGGCTGACGCCCGCGCCGCACGACGCGTTCCCTGGAAGCCCCGCGCATGCGGGGCTTCTGCTTTTTGCGGGGCTGTGACCGCGCGCATCGCGATCGCCGGGCGACGGCTGCTATGGTCCGGGTCCCGAGAACCCGTCCGGAGTCGTCGATGACGCGCATCGCCTGCCTGCTGCTCGCCTGCCTGGCGGGATCGTCCCCGGTCCACGCCAAGGACTTCCTGCGCACGCAGGGCACGCAGATCGTCGATGCCAGCGGCAAGCCGGTGATCCTGCGCGGCATGGGCCTGGGTGGCTGGATGCTGCAGGAGGGCTACATGCTGGACATCGATGGCGTGGGCACGCAGCGCAGCATCCATGCCCGCATCGCCGACCTGATCGGACCGGAAAAGGCGGACGCCTTCTACCAGGCGTGGCGCGACAACCACACCACCAAGGCCGACATCGACGCGCTGGGGCGCTGGGGCTTCAACTCCGTGCGCCTGCCGATGCACTACGCGCTGTACACGCTGCCGGTGGAGCAGGAGCCGGTCGCCGGCCGGCAGACCTGGGTGGAGGAGGGCTTCCGCCGCACCGACGAGCTACTGGCCTGGGCCAAGGCGAACGATCTCTACCTGATCCTCGACCTGCATGCCGCGCCGGGCGGGCAGGGCAACGACAACAACATCGCCGACCGCGATCCCACCCAGCCATCGCTGTGGGAGGACCGGCGGCACCAGGACAAGATGGTCGCGCTGTGGAGGCAACTGGCGCTGCGCTACAAGGACGAGCCCTACATCGCCGCCTACGACATCATCAACGAGCCGAACTGGGGCTTCGCCGACAAGGCCGACGGTAACGGCTGCAAGGAAGAAGGCAATGCCTCGCTGAAGGAGCTGCTGGTGCGCACCACGCGTGCGATCCGCGAAGTCGACAAACGCCACATCATCGTCATCGAGGGCAACTGCTGGGGCAACAACTACCGGGGCGTGCTCGACGACGGTCCCTGGGACGACAACCTGGTGATCAGCTTCCACAAGTACTGGAACGTCACCACCCGCGAGAGCATCGCCGATTCGCTTGCCCTGCGCGACAAACACCGCATGCCGTTGTGGCTGGGCGAGACCGGCGAGAACTCCAACGACTGGTTCGCGCGCACCGTGGCGCTGGTGGAAGGCGAGGGCATCGGCTGGGCGTGGTGGCCGCTGAAGAAGATCCGCTACAACAACCCGTTGCAGGTCATGCCCAACGACGGCTACCGCCGGGTGCTGGCCTACTGGAAAGGCGAAGGCCCGAAGCCGTCGGCGGAGGAGGCCGAAGCCGCCCTGATGCGCTTCGCCCGCGAGGACGTGCGCTACGAAAACAACGTGCAGCACCCCGACGTGATCGATGCGCTGTTCCGCGCGCCGCATTCGGACCAGTCGGTGCCGTTCAAGGCGCACGTCATCGGCGAGGCGGGGGGTGCGATCGCTGCGGTCGACTTCGACATGGGCCGCAATGGCGTGGCGTACCGCGACCTGACCCCGGCCAACCATCACATCTCCGACGGCGGCGAGCGGGTGGTGTGGAATCCGGCCATGATCTACCGCAACGACGGTGTCGATCTCGGCCAGGACGCGGACGGGCAGCTGCACGTCGCCGGCCTGCAGCGTGGCGAATGGCTGAAGTACACCTTCGACGCCGGCGCCGGCGGCACCTACCGCCTCGCGCTGGAAGGCCGCGGCACGGGGCGTGTCTCGCTGGTGCTCAACGGCGTGCCGGTGGACGCCGCCGACCGCGCGCGCGGGTTCCGCGGGCTGGTGCTGGCGCCGGGCCGCAACACCCTGGTCGTGAAGGGCGAGGGCGCCCCGGTCGACGTGGCGACGCTGCGCTTCTCGCGCTGAACCGGCGGCGCGAGAAGGGTGCCGAACCCCGTCCGCTCCGCTAAAGTCTGCGCAGTTTCCACGGAAGTCCCGTCTTGAAGATCCACATCCTCGGCATCGCCGGTACCTTCATGGGTGGCGTCGCCGCGCTGGCGCGCGAACTCGGCCATACGGTCGAAGGCAGCGACCAGGCCATCTATCCGCCCATGTCGACCCAGTTGGAGAAGCTCGGCATCGCGCTCGCGCAGGGCTATCAGCCGCAGAACATCGCGCCGGACTGCGACGAGATCGTCATCGGCAATGCACTCTCGCGCGGCAATCCGGCGGTCGAAGCGGTACTCGACCAGGGCCGGCGCTACATCTCCGGCGCACAATGGCTGTCGGAACGCGTGCTGCCGGGGCGCGACACGCTGGCCGTCGCCGGCACCCACGGCAAGACCACGACGACGACAATCCTGACCTACCTGCTGGAAGCAGCCGGCCGCTCGCCGGGCTTCCTGATCGGCGGCGTCGCCGAGGATTTCGGCGCGTCCGCGCGCATCGGCGGGGGCCGCGAGTTCGTCGTCGAGGCGGACGAGTACGACACCGCGTTCTTCGACAAGCGCAGCAAGTTCGTCCACTACCGCCCGCTGGTCGCCATCCTCAACAACCTGGAATACGACCATGCCGACATCTTCCCGGACGTGGCCGCGATCCAGCGCCAGTTCCACCACCTGGTGCGCACGGTGCCGCGCCGCGGCCGCCTGATCGTCAACGGCGAGGATGCGCGCCTGGCGGAAGTGCTGACGATGGGCTGCTGGACGCCGGTCGAGCGCTTCGGCTTCGATACTTCGCTGGAATGGAGCGCGCGGCTGATCCGCGAGGACGGCAGCGCGTTCGCCGTGCGCCACAATGGGATCGAGATCGGCGAGGTGCACTGGCCGATGCTGGGTCGCCACAACGTGCTCAACGGTCTCGCCGCGCTCGCCGCCTGCCATGCGGTCGGCGTCGATGTTTCCACCGTGCTGCCGGCGCTGGCCGCGTTCCGCAGCGTGAAGCGGCGACTGGAAGTGATCGGCCAGCACGACGGCATCACCATCTACGACGACTTCGCCCATCATCCCACCGCCATCCACACCACGCTGGAAGGCCTGCGCGCGCGCGTCGGCGCGGCGCGCATCCTGGTGGCGATGGAGCCGCGCAGCAATTCGATGCGCTCGGGCGCGCATGCCGAGGCGCTCGCGCCGTCGCTCGATATCGCCGACGGGGTGGTGTTCCTGCATCGTCCAGAACTCGCGTGGGACGCCGGCAAGGTCGTCGCCGCGATCCGTGGCGACGCACGCACCGTCCCCGATGCCGATGCGCTGATCGCCGCCCTGAAGGCACAGGCGCGCCCCGGCGACCACGTGGTGTTCATGTCGAACGGCGGTTTCGACGGCGCACCACGACGGTTCCTGGCGGCGCTGCAGGACGGGTGATCCGCTGTGCGTGGTCCGTGTGGGCACGCCGACCCTGTCGCGATCCCGCACGCCGTCCGATGAGTTCACGTTGACCGCACTGGCGGACATCGGCGGTCACGGTTCCGTACACTGCGCGCATGACGACGGCCGCCTCGCTACCGCTGTTTCCCCTGCACAAGGTGCTGTTGCCCGGCGCGGCGATGGACCTGCGCATTTTCGAGCGGCGCTATCTGGACCTGGTGCGCGATTGCGGACGTTCCGGCACCGGTTTCGGTGTCTGCCTGATCCTCGAGGGCAGCGAAGCCGGCGCGCCCGCCACGCCGGCGGCGTACGGGGTCGAGGCGCGGATTGAGAACTTCGACATGGGAGAGGACGGCCTGCTGTCCCTGCACGTGCGTGGACACCGGCGTTTCCATGTCACCCGCACGCGCATCCGCGACAACGGGCTGGTGATGGCCGATGTGGAATGGCTGCACTCGGACGAAGACCTCGAGATCCTGCCCGAGCACGCCCTGCTGGGCACGCTGCTGCAGACCATGATGGAAAAGGTGGGCACCGATATCAGCAAGCTGCCTGCCCGCGTGTTCGAGCATGCGGGATGGGTCGGCTGGCGGCTGGCGCAGGTGTTGCCCATCACTCCGCAGCAGCGCGTATCGCTGCTTCAGGAAGACGATGTGAACGCGCGCCTGCAACGCCTGCTGGAGTGGATCGACTGACGTCGCCATGTAGCGCCGAGCTTGCTCGGCTGCGTCGTCTTCGAACTCGCGGGTCGCCGACAGGCAAGCGGAGCACGCTCCGCTCTACTTGTCTTCGGACGTTCCGGGTGGACGGACGTCCGCGCCCTCGGTACGCAGGCGCAGCACGGGAAGCCCGGAATCCGGATGCGGCGCGATCGCGTGGTCCAGGTCCGACGTGGCCTGCGTCACCGCATCCAGCGCGGTGCGCGCCTCGCGCAATGGCCGCCACAGGCGCACCAGGTTGAATGCGCGCTGCTGCTGCAGCACCTGCGCGCTGCCGATCCACAGGGGCACGTCGCCGGGCTGCAGGCGCGTGTCGGCCGGCCACAGGCGCAGTACGTAGACTTCGCCGGGCTGGTTGCCCTTGCGCAGCATCAGCAGGCTTTCCGCACGCGTGTCCAGCGTCGCCGGCAGCACCGGCTGCTCATCGTCGGGCAAATCACTGTCGAGCAGGTTCAATGCGTCTTCCCAGCCCGCCTGCGGCTGCTCGCGCCAACCGGCGGCGGTCAATGTCGCCTTCAGCGGCGCCAGCGGACCGGCGACCTGCACATCCAGCGGCCAGCGCTGTTCGTCGTCGAATTCGTTGCGGCGTGCCGGCAGCGACTGCCAGCCACGGTCCCACCACTCCTGCGTCGGGACGCTCGCCTCGATCACCGGGGCTTGGAACTGCGCCAGCATGGTGTCCACGTTGCGTGGCGCGTGCCACAAGGCCGCCAGCACGAAGCTGCCATAGAACAGCCATGCGATCGGCTTGATCCAGAACGAGCGCACCATGCGCCGGCGGTAGGCGATGCCGAGCACCAGCAGCCAGACCAGGCCGAACAGTATGCCGCCGATGATGTCGCTCAACCAGTGCGCGCCCAGGTAGATCCGTGCGAAGCCGATCAGCGCCACCACCAGGCCGGACACCAGGTAGGGCCACACGCGCGTGCGGCCCGGCAGTTCGCGCGCGATCAGCACCGCGAAGAAGCCGAAGGTGATCGTGGACATCGTCACCGCGATCGACGGGAAGCCGAAACCGCTGCTGACGCTCGGTGGCTTGGGGATGTCGACCGACGCACCGAGCCAGGCCGTCAAGGCCAGTCCGAACGCCAGCGCCGCCAGCCAGTGGCCGGCCGCCATCCAGCGCTTGCGCCAGCACAGGTAGCCCAGCACCAGCAGCGACGCCGGCGCGAGGACCTGCTCGTCGCCCAGCGAAGCCAGCGCGGCGAGCGGGTAGTCGGCCAGCGGATTGCGCAGGGCGCGCATCAGTTCGTAGACCCACAGGTCCACCGCCAAGGGTTCGCCGTGGCCGATCACGATGATGAGGAACGCGAACCACACCCACACGATCGCCAGCAGCAGGATCGCCAGCAGCGCGAGCGGTACCGATTCGCGTCGTGACGGCTCGAACACGGCGGCCGTGTGTCGGCCCAGCACCGGGTGCGCATGCGACCACGCCAGCGCACGCGCCAGCAGGGCGTCCGCGTGCGCGGCGAACCAGCGGTAGGTGTACAGCACCAGCGCCCATGCCAGCGCCAGCACCACGACCAGCAGGCCGAGCACCAGCGCCAGCCGGCCGGCGACCGCCGCCACGGCGTCGTAAGCGTGCCCCAGCACCCAGCCGGGCAACAGGAACGCGGCCGCCCACGCCACGCAGGCCGCGCCGCTGGCCACCACGTAGCGGCGCAGCGGCATGCGCGAGATGCCGGCGACCGCCGGCACGAAGGGGCGGATCGGGCCGACGAAGCGCGCGATGAAGATGCTCTTCCACGCATTGCGGCGGAACAGCAGTTCGCCGCGGTCCAGCAGTTGCGGATACTTGCGGAACGGCCACACCGTGCGCAGCTGCTGGCCCCAGCGGTGGCCGACCCAGTAACTCGTCGCATCGCCGACCAGCGCGCCCAGCGTGGCGCAGATGACGGCGTAGGGTCCGGAGATTTCGCCCAGTCCGATCAGCACGCCGACCGCGAACAGCAACGGCAGGGCCGGCACGATGGCGCCGAGGATGATGACCGCATCGCAGAAGGCGATCGCGAAGATCACCAGCCCGGCGGCCACGGGATGCGCGCTGATCCAGGCCAGCAGGTTGTCGAACCAGGAAGCTTCCATCGGCGGATTATAGGCGGCGGTTCATGACCCGCGTCTGCGACCTATGGACGTAGAATGACGGGGTGGACTTGCGCTCGCCTTCCGAAATTGCTGCACTCAAGGCCGACAGCTTCGGCCGCATCTCGTTGATGCAGGGACCGGAGGGGCCGTTCGTGCGGCGTGACCTCGCGCACGTCCCGCTGTGGCTGCGGCTGCCGGCATGGTGGCTGGCGCGGCGCGAGGCGCTGGCCCTGCGCAAGGTCGCCGGCATGGCCGACGTCCCGCAGCTGCTGGACTGGACGGGCCGCCGGCTGGATCGCAGCTACATGGAAGGCGCGGCGATGTACCAGCGGCCTCCGCGCGGGGACCTGGCCTATTTCCGTCGCGCGCGTCGGCTGCTGCAGCAGCTGCATCGTCGCGGCATCGCGCACAACGACCTCGCCAAGGAGGCCAACTGGCTGGTGCTGGCCGACGGCCGCCCGGCCATCATCGATTTCCAGCTCGCCACCCGCGGCGATCCGCGCTCGCGCTGGATGCGGCTGCTGGCGCGGCAGGACCTGCGCCACCTGCTCAAGCACAAGCGCATGTACTGCGCCGCGTCGCTGACGCCGGTCGAGAAACGTGTGCTCAAGCGCACCTCATGGCTGCGCGAGCTGTGGTTCCGCACCGGCAAACCGGTCTATCGCTTCATCACGCGCACGCTGTTGAAGTGGGAAGACAACGAAGGGCAGGGACCGAAGCCGTGAGCCCGACTGCGTCCATCCGATCCTTCCTCAGGAGCACACCATGACCTCGCTGGCCGGCAAGACCCTCTTCATCACCGGCGCCTCGCGCGGCATCGGCCTGGCCATCGCCCTGCGCGCGGCACGCGATGGCGCCAACGTGGCGATCGCCGCCAAGTCGTCGGTGCCGAATCCGAAACTGCCGGGCACCATCCATACCGCCGCGCAGGCGGTCAATGAAGCGGGTGGACGCGGACTGGCGCTGAAGTGCGACATCCGCGAAGAGGACGAGGTGAAGGCGGCGATGGCCGCGACCGCCGATGCCTTCGGCGGCATCGACATCCTGGTCAACAACGCCAGCGCCATCTGGCTGGCCGGTGCGCTGGACACGCCGATGAAGCGCTTCGACCTGATGCAGCAGGTCAATGCGCGCGGCAGTTTCCTGTGCGCGCAGGCTTGCCTGCCGTATCTGAAGCAAGCCGCCAACCCGCACATCCTGACGCTGGCTCCGCCGCCGTCGCTGGACCCGAAGTGGTGGGCACCGCATACCGGCTACACGCTGGCGAAGATGGGCATGAGCTTCGTGACGCTGGGCCTGGCCGGCGAGTTCGGCCCCCAAGGCATCGCGGTCAACGCGCTGTGGCCGCGCACCATCATCGCCACCGACGCATTGAACATGATCCCCGGCGTCGAGATCCCGCGCTGCCGAACCCCGCAGATCGTCGCCGATGCGGCGCACGCCGTGCTGGTGCGCGAGGCGCGTGGCTTCCATGGCCGGTTCCTGATCGACGAGGACGTACTGCGCGAGGCCGGCGTCACCGATTTCGCGCCGTATGCGGTCGATGCGTCGCAGGCGCCGTTGCCCGACCTGTTTCTGGACTGACCCCACCGAGCCATCGCCATGAAATACCTGCACGCCATGATCCGCGTCCATGACCTGGACAAGACCAGCCGCTTCCTCACCGAAGGCCTGGGCCTGACGGAAACCCGCCGCATGGAGAGTCCGCAGGGCCGCTTCACGCTGGTGTACTTCGGCGCCCCCGCCAATCCCGAAGCCGAGGTCGAACTGACCTACAACTGGCCGCCGGAAGACGGTACGCCGCCGGAAAACTACGGCAGCGCACGCAACTTCGGCCACCTCGCGTTCGAGGTCGACGATATCTACGCGCTCTGCGCGCACCTGCAGTCGAAGGGCATCACC
Organism: Pseudoxanthomonas sp. GW835-FHT14C01; assembly: GCF_058793715.1. Taxonomy (NCBI): domain Bacteria; kingdom Pseudomonadati; phylum Pseudomonadota; class Gammaproteobacteria; order Lysobacterales; family Lysobacteraceae; genus Pseudoxanthomonas; species Pseudoxanthomonas sp. GW835-FHT14C01. Next base: position 101,042 of record NZ_JBXAGB010000004.1, on the reverse strand, counting down.
ATCAATCGGCCCCCGCGCGATGGGCGCATGGCGTTCGTGCGCACGCCGGACCTGATCTCCATCGAACTGCTGCAGAAGGGCAGCGCACTGCCGCCGCAGGAACCTTGGCTTTCGATGCCGAATACGGGAAGCTGGTAGGCAATCGAAGCAGGAGTCCGCAAGATGAATCTCGCCCTGATCGTGATCGATGTGCAGCGCGGCCTGTTCGAGCCGCAACCGCCGCCGGCCGATGCCGATGCCGTCGTCGCCCGCATCAACGCGTTGGCGGACAAGGCGCGTGAGGCCGCCGCGCCGGTGGTCTTCGTGCAGCACGAACGGGCCGGCGATCTGGCGCCGGAATCATCGGGCTGGGCGCTGCATCCGGCGCTGCGCGTGGTCGAGGGCGACCATCGCATCCGCAAGACCACGCCGGACGCGTTCCTGCGCACCGGTCTGGACGAAGTCCTGTCGTTCTGCGGCGTGGAGGGCGTGGTGCTGTGCGGGTACGCCACCGAGTTCTGCGTGGACACCACCACGCGCAGCGCCGCGGCGCATGGTTACCACGTGGTGCTCGCCGCCGATGCGCATACCACCCACGACAAGGCGCATGCCGACGCCGCGCAGATCCGCGCCCACCACAACGCCACCCTGCCGGCGATCCGCAGTTTCGGCGTGGGCATCCGCGCACTGCCGGCGGCGGAGATCGCGTTCGCCGGCTGAGCGCGGCATGCTGCACCGCCCGCTGGTACGGGCCGCTTGATGAGCGACAATACGCGGCCCCTTCCGTTGCCGCGAGCCGCCGCCATGAGCGCCACGACTTCCGACCTGCTGTCGAACGGACAGCGCTATTACCTGCCGGTCTACCGTCCGCGCGAGGTGATCCTGGAGCGCGGGCAGGGTGCGCGCGTCTGGGACAGCGAAGGCCGGGAATACCTGGATCTTTCCGCCGGCATCGCCGTCTGCGGGCTCGGCCACAACGATCCCGATCTGGTGGCCGCGCTCACCGAGCAGGCCGGCAAGCTGTGGCACACCAGCAACGTCTTCTACAGCGAGCCGCCGCTGCGGCTGGCCGAGGAACTGGTCACCGCCTCGCGCTTCGCCGAGCGCGTGTTCCTGTGCAACTCCGGCGCCGAAGCCAACGAGGCGGCGATCAAGCTGGTGCGCAAATGGGCCGCCTCGCAGGGGCGCGCGCCGGACCAGCGCGTCATCGTGACCTTCCGCGGCAGCTTCCATGGCCGCACGCTGGCCGCGGTCACCGCGACCGCGCAGCCCAAGTACCAGGAGGGCTACGAACCGCTGCCGGGTGGCTTCCGCTACGTCGACTTCAACGACCTGACCCAACTGGAGATCGCGATGTCCTGCGGCGACGTGGCCGCGGTGATGCTGGAGCCGGTGCAGGGCGAAGGCGGCGTGATGCCGGCCGCGTCCGGCTTCCTGCGCGCGGTCCGCGAGCTGTGCGACCACCATGGCGCGCTGCTGGTGCTGGACGAGATCCAGGCCGGCATGGGCCGCACCGGCACCCTCTTCGCGCACTGGCAGGATGGTGTGGTGCCGGACATCGTCACGCTGGCCAAGGCGTTGGGTGGCGGCTTCCCGATCGGCGCGATGCTGGCCGGCCCGAAGGTCGCCGAGGTGATGCAGTTCGGCGCGCACGGCACCACGTTCGGCGGCAATCCGCTGGCCGCGGCGGTGGCGCGCGTGGCCTTGCGCAAGCTGGCCTCGCCGCAGATCGCCAACAACGTGGCGCGCCAGTCGGCTGCGCTGCGCAAGGGACTGGATACGATCAACGCCGAACTCGGCCTGTTCTCGCAGGTGCGCGGCCGTGGCCTGATGCTGGGTGCCGTGCTCAACGCGAAGTACGCGGGGCGCGCGGGCGAGGTGCTCGATCTGGCGGCGGCGCAGGGGCTGCTGATGCTGCAGGCCGGTCCTGACGTGTTGCGCTTCGTGCCGTCGCTCAACATCACCGATGCGGAGATCGCCGAGGGCCTCGCGCGCCTGCAGGCGGCGCTGCGCGCGTTCGCGCTGCGCTGAAGTCTGTTACCAGCCGGTCTGCGGCCCGAATACGTAACGCTTCAGTGCCTTGCCGAGGCTGCGTGCGTCGGTGACGGTCTCCGCGTGCAGGCCGGCCTCGCGCGCGCCCTGCACGTTGGTGAACAGGTCGTCCACGAACAGCGTCGTGGCCGGCTCCCAGCCCAGCAGCTCGAGCGCATGGATGAAGGTCGTCGGCAGCGGCTTGCGTCGCTGCAGGCCGCCGCTGGTCAGCACACGCCCTTCGATACGAGCGGCCACGGGCGCGACGATGCGCGGGATGGCTCGTGTCATCAGCGCGCCGTTGTTGGTCAGTACGCCCATCGCCACGTCCGGATGGAGGGCGGCGATCCGGACCAGCACGTCGTCGATGGCGGTGCTGCCGGCCATGCGCGAGGCGATCCACGCATCCTCGTCGATCACCGCGCCGAGGCCGTCGCCCAGCCGGCGCAGATAGGTCGCGGTATCGATGGCGCCGCTGTCGTATTCGGATTCCAGTCCGGACGCGAACAGGACGTTGCGAACGTGCTCGTGTTCGCAACCGGCACGTGCGGCGAGGTGCGCGACGCGCACCTCGTGCCGGTAGTGGGCCAGGACGCCGTCGAAATCGAACAGCACCTGGTGGATGCGGGGTTTCATCCCGCGGCGACGACCTTGAAGGCCTCGCGCGCGGCGGCCAGCGTCGCCTCGATCACGTCCGGCGTATGCGCGCTGGACATGAAGCCGGCTTCGAACGCCGACGGCGCCAGGTACACGCCGCGCTCGAGCATCGCGTGGAAGAAGCGGTTGAACGCGGCGGTGTCGCAGGCCACGGCCTGGGCGTAGGTATCGACCTGCTGGTCGGTGAAGAACAGGCCGAACATCGCGCCGACACGCGTGGTGGTCAGCGGCACGCCGGCGTCGCGCGCGGCGGCTTCCATGCCTTCGCACAGTGCGGCCGTCGCGGCGGCGAGCCCGTCATGGAAGCCAGGTGCCTGGATCAACTCCAGCATCGCCAGGCCGGCGGCCATCGCCACCGGATTGCCGCTCAGCGTGCCGGCCTGGTAGATCGGGCCGGCCGGCGCGATCTGCTGCATCAGTTCGCGGCGGCCGCCGTACGCGCCCACCGGCATGCCGCCGCCGATGATCTTGCCGAAGGTGGTCAGGTCGGGCGTGATGCCGTAGTGCGCCTGCGCGCCGCCGAGGGCGACGCGGAAGCCGGTCATCACTTCGTCGAAGATCAGCAGCGCGCCGTGCTGCGTGCACAGGGCGCGCAGGTGCTGCAGATAGCCCTCGCGCGGCGGCAGGCAGTTGGCGTTGCCGACGACGGGCTCGATGATCAGGCAGGCGATCTCGCTGCCGTACTGCTCGAACAGCGCGGTCGCGCCATCGACGTCGTTGTAGCTCAGCGTCAGCGTCAGTTCGCTCAGGCCCGCCGGTACGCCGGGCGAGGTCGGCACGCCCAGCGTCAGCATGCCGCTGCCGGCCTTCACCAGGAACGAATCGCCGTGGCCGTGGTAGCAGCCTTCGAACTTGACGATGCGGTTGCGGCCGGTGGCGCCGCGCGCCAGGCGGATCGCCGACAGCGTGGCCTCGGTACCGGAATTGACCATGCGCACCATCTCGCAGGACGGCACCAGGCGTGTGATCGTTTCCGCCATCGTCACTTCGGCGGGGCACGGCGCGCCGTACGACAGGCCATTCTGGATGGCCGCCTGCACGGCGTCGCGCACGGCCGGGTGGTTGTGGCCGACGATCATCGGGCCCCACGAGCCGACGTAGTCGATGTAGCGGTTGCCATCGACGTCGTGCAGGCAGGCGCCGTCGGCGCGCTGCACGAAGAACGGTTCGCCGCCCACCGACTTGAACGCGCGTACCGGCGAATTGACGCCGCCGGGAAGCAGTTGCTGGGCGCGTGCGAAGAAGGCGTGGGACTGGTCGTGGTTCATGGGAGGGTCCAGAAGAAGGGAAATCGTCCTGTGGGAGCGGCGTCAGTCGCGATGAACCACCATCGGCCCATCATCGCGACTGACGTCGCTCCCACAACATGGGGGTCAGCGGCCTTCGAAGCCCTGCCGGTAGGCGATCGCCGCCGCCACCGGATCGGGCGCTTCGAACACGCCGCCGATCACGGCGACCAGGTCGGCGCCGGCGGCCACCAGCGGGCCCATATTGTCCGGCGTTATGCCGCCTATCGCCACCCGCGGGACGCCCAGCGCCACGGCGCCGGTCAGCAGCGCGGGGGTCGCGCGACGCGTGGTGACCTTGCTGGCGGTGGGGAAGAAGGCGCCGAACGCCACGTAGCTGGCGCCGGATGCCACGGCACGCTCGGCCAGTACGCCTTCGTCGTAGCAGGAGGCGCCGACAATGGCGTGTTCGCCGAGCTGCGAGCGCGCAGCGGCGATATCGCCATCGTCCTCACCCAGATGCACGCCGGCGGCACCGACGGCTCCGGCGAGCGCAACGTCGTCGTTGATGATCAGCGGCACGCCGGCCTGCGCACACACCGCCTGCAGCGCCATCGCCTGCGTATGCCGGCGCGCGCTGTCCGCGCCCTTCTGCCGATACTGCAGCCAGGTCGCCTGCGGCAGCACGGCCGCCACGCGTGCCAGCAGGCGCGCGGTATCGGGCTCTTCCGGCGTGATCAGGTACAGCCCGCGGGCAGGGCGGACGGACGGCGGCTGAGGGGTCATCGGCGAACTTCCGGTACGTGGGCGGCGATGGGACAATGGCCGCTCCTCCAAGCCGGCATTATCCCGTGACCGACGCCACCGACACCATGTTCCGCACCTGGATGTGCGTGGTCTGCGGTTTCATCTACGACGAGGCCGATGGGCTGCCCGAAGAAGGCATTGCGCCGGGCACGCGCTGGGAAGACATACCGGCCGACTGGACCTGCCCCGATTGCGGCGTGGGCAAGGATGATTTCGAGATGGTGGAGCTGGACTGAACGGGTGGTATGGGAGCGACGTAAGTCGCAATGATCCTCCGCGGCGCGTCATCGCGACTTACGTCGCTCCCACACTCATACCCGGTGGCCGCCTCAATGCATCCGCGACGTACGCACCGCATTGATTTCCACCAGCTGCTCGCGCAGCTCGGGTGCGTCCTTGGCGTCCGGCGACAGGTGCAGGTAGCGGGCCAGGTCGCGTTGCGCGCCGGCCTTGTAGTCCATTTTCAGGTAGGCCAGTCCGCGGTCGCGCAGCGCTTCCGGCTGATCGGGCGTCAGCTTCAGCACGCGGTCGGCGCTGCGCGCGGCGCGATCCCATTCCTCGCGCTCCGCGTAGACGCCATGCAGGTTGCGCAGCGTGCGTACCAGGATCGCGCGCGGCGAGGCGGGATTGAGGATGTGCAGCAGTGCGGCATCGTCCGGGATGTCGCCGCCGAGGTGCGGCTTGGCGCGTTCGCGCAGTTCGTCCACGCCCAGCGGGCGGCCACCATTGAACGGATCCATCACCAGCAGCCCGTCATCGACCGGTAGGCGCACCAGGAAATGCCCCGGGAACGACACGCCATCCAGCGGCACGCCCAGGCGGTGCGCGACTTCCATCTGCACCATGGCCAGCGACACGGGATTGCCCAGCCGGCGCTCGAACACCTGGTTGAGGTAGCTGTTGCGCGGGTCGTAGTACTCGTCGTGGTTACCGGTGTAACCGAGTTCGTCGAACAGGTAGCGGTTGATCGCCGCCATCTTCAGCGGCCACGGCTCGATGGTACCGATCTCGTGGCGCAGGTGTTCGGCGTGGCTCTGCACCAGCGTGTCGTACAGGTCGGCGTCCAGCTCGGGGTATTCGTCGCGCGCGATGAGCAGCGCGGTTTCCAGCAGCGGCACGGTGTCGTCGGCCTGGTCGGCCAACGCATTCCATTCCGGCAATGTCAGTCGATCCCCCATGGCCACAGACTGCGGCCAATCGCCCGCACAATCAAGCCTCAGCGGACGGGCGGAATGCCCTTGCCGAACCCCATTTCCGCGCCGTCCTGCAGCTTCAGCCGTTCGGCTTCGCCGGCATTCAGTTCCAGCACGTAGCGGGCGGGCTTGTCGCTGGGGTATGAAGGGCAGCGGTCGCCACCGGAGCAGGGCGGTACGTTGCGCTGCTGGGTCACCAGCTTGCGCGCGTTGTCGAAGTACAGGATGTCCAGCGGAATGCGGGTGTTCTTCATCCAGTACGCCTGCGGCTCCTCGGCGTCATGGATGAAGAGCATGCCGGTCCCGGCAGCCAGTTCGTCGCGGAACATCAGCCCGCGGGCGCGCTCGGCATCGTCGTCGGCGATCTCCACCGCGAATCGTTCGCCGCCGACTTCGACCCAGGGGCCGCCGTTGGCGCAGGCGCTGAGGAGGAGGGTGAACACGAGGACGGACCACTGGGGAAGACGCATGCTGGGATCCCGCATCGAACGAGGAGCGTAGTGTATCGCCGCCTCCACCGCATGGCCGCGATCAGTCTGACTGCAGCCGAGCGGCCACGCGCTCCGCCACCTGCCGGTTGTCCCGGTAGTACGCCGCATTGTCCGCCAGCGCCTGCCAGCGGTGCTGGTCTTCCACGTGGTGGCGCAAATGGCGGATCACACCGGGCATCAGCGGGCGCGGGTGTCCTTCCTCCGCACGCTGTGCGAGCTGCAGCAGATCGAGCAGCAGCAGGATGCCGTCGTGGTTGCGCTCGGCCTGGCGGCGGGCGGCGAGGAACAGGCGGTCGAGACTCGCGGGTGTCAGTCGCGCGAGGCCGGGATCGGCGAGACTGTGGCCAGGATCCGCCTGCAGCAGGTGCAGGGCATCATCAAGCGGCACGAGGGGAGGCGACGCGCCTGCAGCGGGATGATCAGCGGCGGCGGCGGGCGCATCATGCGCGGGGGTCTCGATAGGCGACATCGACATCTCCTTCTGTCGGTGGAAAAGTGACGCGGAATCCTGTGATCTGTGGCCGGGCGCCCGGGAGTCGCGACGCGGATCGACTCTATTAACTCGATAAGTTCCAGTCAATTAACTTAACTAGTGAATAAGTGTGAGTCGCCGTCGCTAACGTTGTCGCCATGGGCAACGAGCATGAAAAATTCTCGCAGCGACTCGCGCACGCCATGCAGCAGGCGGGCTATGAGCCTCGCCCTTCGGTTCTGTTCCGTCTGTTCAACACGAACTATCGTGGCCGTTCGGTCACGGCCCAGACGACCTCACGCTGGCTGAGCGGGCAGGCGATCCCGGCCCAGGACAAGTTGCAGGTGATCGCGGATCTGCTGGGCATGGAGCCCCACATCCTGCGTTTCGGTACGTCGGCCCGCTCGCGCGTGGCGGAGCCGCGCCCGCTCTGGCCTGCCGGCGTTGGTGGACGCGAACGCCAGGTGATCGACACGTTCCTGCAATTGCCGCCGAAGAAGCGGGAACTGGTCGGCGACCTGGTCAAGGCGCTTTCGGACAACGGTTGAGCGGATTGCCGCGCGCTCAGTCGCCGGCGACGAAGTACTGGATGCTCCAGCGACCATCGCCCTCATCGATGAGCGCGATCCGGTAGTCGATCGGGCTTCGCAGCAGCGCGCCGGCGATGTAGCCCTGCTGGCCCGACGCCAGGCGTACATGCACCCAGCCGGGCGTCGACGCGCCGGTGGCGTCATCGATGGCCGTCAGCACCACTTGGCCGACCCGTGCGACGACCGGCGCCTGCGGATCGGGTCGTGCCCTCAGGGCGACATCGCGACCCAGTACGACTTGCGCGTCGAACACATCGATGTCGGCCGGATAAGGCAGGCAGAACACGTAGGGTGCGCAGTAGACCGTCTTACCGTCCTCCTGCTGCGCGACGCCCGGCAGGACCAGCAGGGCGTCCAGCACGCGCCACAGTTCGCGCGTGGCGGCGGCATCGCTGGTCCAGACCGCGTCGAAGCCCTGTGGCCCCGCATCGCCGCCGAAGCTAAGCGTGGTGTCCTCGCGTACATGCGCACGCAGTCCCTGCAGATCGCGCGCCGCCACGATGCGGCGCAGGTCGTCGCTCATCGCCTGGACGGCCGGTGGCAGTGCCTGCGTCGGCGGTGCAAGGACGGGATCGTCGGCTGCCGCGGCGCTGCCGGCAGCCATCAGCATGGCGAACAGCAGCGTGCGCGCGGCAGGCATCGGGGAGGTCCGTCTCAGGTCAGGACGCGCGGCGGCTCGCCGCCGACGATCACGATGTCGGCCGGGCGGCGGGCGAACAGGCCCACGGCGACCACGCCGGGGATCTGGTTGATCTCGCGCTCCATCGCCACCGGATCGGCGATCGACAGGTTGTGGATGTCCAGCACCACGTTGCCGTTGTCGGTGGTCACGCCGTCGCGCCACACCGGCTGGCCGCCGGTCATGGCGAGGATCTCGCGGGCGACCAGGCTGCGCGCCATCGGGATGACTTCCACCGGCAGCGGAAATTTTCCGAGCACCGGCACCTGCTTGCTCGGGTCGACGATGCAGACGAACTGCTTGCTGGCCTCGGCGATGATCTTCTCGCGCGTCAGCGCCGCACCGCCGCCCTTGATCAGGCGCTTGTGCGGATCGCACTCGTCGGCGCCGTCCACGTACAGCGACAGCGTGCCGGTGTGGTTGAGGTCGAGCACCTCGATGCCGTGCTGCTTCAGGCGCGCGGTGCTCTGCTCGGAGCTGGACACGGCGCCCTTGATGCGGTCCTTGATGCCGGCCAGCGCATCGATGAAATAGGCCACGGTGGAGCCGGTACCGACGCCGACGATCATGCCGTCTTCGACGAACTCGATGGCCTTTTCGCCGGCCAGGCGCTTTGCTTCGCTCATGGGGTCAACACTCGGGTACGGGAGGGAGTCGTTTGTAGGAGCGACGTGAGTCGCGACCGAAAGAATGTGGCGCCAGGAACGCAGGTTGGCGGGCAGGGAACACCGGGACCATGGCAGTGCTGCCCTTGGTCTCCGGTGCCGTGCGGTCGCGACTCACGTCGCTCCTACAAGGGCGGGGGATCATTCGAGGGCCAGCAGGAATTTCCATTGCGCGGCGGTGACCGGCAGCACGGACAGGCGGCTGCCGCGCTGGATCAGCGCGAAACCTTCGCCGAGGTCGTCGGCATGCTGCTTGATCTCGTCCAGCGTGATGGTGCGCTTGAGCTTGCGTTCGAACTTCACGTCCACCAGCGACCAGCGCGGTTCCTCGCGCGTGCTCTTGGGATCGTAGTAATCGGACTTGGGATTGAACTGGGTCTCGTCCGGATACGCCGTGGCGGCCACGGTGGCGGTACCGACGATGCCCGGTTCCTTGCAATTGGAGTGGTAGAACAGCACGCCGTCGCCGACCTGCATGTTGCGCATGAAGTTGCGCGCCTGGTAATTGCGCACGCCGTTCCACGGCTCGGTGCCGACCTTCTTCAGGTCGTCGATGGAGAAGGCGTCCGGCTCGGACTTCATCAGCCAGTAGTGCTTGCGGGAGGTCATGGCGTGGCCTTCGACGGGAGGGGGAAAAGCAGCGTGTCGCGCTCGGTGCAGACCGCATCCAGCGGTACGTCCCAGGGTTGCGCGACCAGAGCATCGATGCGCTGCGCTTCGAAGCCGACGCCGACCAGCCAGGGCGGGGCGGGACGCTGTAGGCGCGGCGCGAGGGTGCGGTCGTACCAGCCGCCTCCCATGCCGAGGCGATGCCCGGCAGCGTCGAAGCCCACCAGCGGCACGGCGATCAGGGCCATGTCGGATGCCGACAGGCCCGAGCGCGGATCCACGTCCGGCTCGGGGATGCCGTAGCGGTTGGTGACCAGCTCGTCGCCCGGCCGCCATGGCGCGAAGCGCAGCGTCTCGTCGTCCGACAGCACGGGCAGGCAATAGACCAGGCCTTTGGGCAGCCGCAACTGCCAGCTGTGCAGGCCGATCTCGCCATCCATCGCCCAATAGCCGGCCACGTAGCCCGAAGCAGGAAAGAACGGCAGTGCGAAGAGCCGCGCGGCCAGCGCATCGGCGCCCGCGATACGCTCGGCCGCGGGCAGGGCACGACGACGCGCGCGTAGTTCTCGCCGCAGTGCATCGCGCTCGGCAGTCATGGCGAAAAAGGGGACGGGACGGGCATGCGCGAATTTTACGGCATGCGCACCGGCGTTGCCGGCGTGGGACCGCGGGAGCGGCGTCAGTCACGGCCCTGTGCGTCGGATCCCTAGTGCAGTCGGCTTCGTTTCGAAGTCATCCCGCTCAAGGGCGGGTGCAACAGGACCGGCCGGGTCGCGGCTGATGCCGCTGCCGCGGGAAAAAATACGTCCTCCGCCATGCACGATGTTCGCGAAACGACCTTGAACCCGGGGTTCAAGTGGGAAGGTTGGGCAACCATCGGGCTTTCCGCTGCGAGGCAGACTTGCACTCCCGGTTACGTCACCATCCCGTGGTCGTCATTAAGGGACAAGGCGAATGTTTGCGCTCACTGTCGAGTACAGCAGAGGACGCGAAGCCAGTATAGCGAGCGAAGATTTTTTGCCTAGCCCGTTCGTCGGCGGATTCAGTAAGCAGTCGGCGAAATGTGCGCGCCGTTAGGGTGCGCCGAGCACGCCGTCCAGTTTGCGGTGCAGATCCTGCAGGGTGCGTTCGACCTCGCGGTTGCGCACGTGCTGCTCGTCGCGCAGTTGCTGCAATTCGTGTGCCAGGTTGAGCGCGGCCAGTACGGCGACGCGATCGACGGCGGCCATGCGGTTGCTGCCGCGCACTTCGCGCATGCGGCTGTCGAGGAGCTTGGCGGCGGCCATCAGGCTGGAGCGCTCGTCCGGCGCGACACCGACGGTGTACTCGCGGTCCAGGATATGGACGCTGACCGGTTCGTTGGCGCTCACGTGTGCTGCTCCAGGGATTTGAGGCGGCTGATCATCGCTTCCACGCGCGAACGCGCCTGCTCGTTCTTGGCCAGCAGTTGCGAACGTTCGCCCACCAACTGCTCCTGCTGCTGGCGCAGGCTGCGGTTCTCGTCGGCGAGGCGCTGGCAACGGTCCGCCACTTCCTGGATGCGCGTGCTGAGCGCGCGGAGCTGGTCGAGGAGGTCGGCGGTGTCCATGGCGGTCACGATAGGCATGCGCCCGAGGGCGGGTCAAGGGCGTTGGGCTGTGGGAGCGACGTCAGTCGCGATACCGGGCCCCTGATCGCGACTGACGTCGCTCCCACAAGGGGGGTCAGGAGGCGACGCGCATGCCCGAGCCGGGGTAATAGTCGCGGATGAAACGCAGGCACTGGTCGGCACCGAGCGCCTGCGACACCCAGTGCCCCTGTACCTCGTCGCAGCCGTGGTTGCGCAGGAACTCGTACTGGTCCCAGGTTTCGACGCCCTCGGCCACCACTTTCAGCGCCAGTGACTGGCCCATCGTGATGATGGTGCTGGTGATCGCTTCGTCGTCGGTGTCGTGGGTCAGGTCGCTGATGAACTCGCGGTCGATCTTGAGCGTGGTCAGCGGCAGGCGCTTCAGGTATGCGAGTGAGGAATAGCCGGTGCCGAAGTCGTCGATCGCCAGCGAGATCCCCAGGCGGCGGCAGGCACGCAGGGTATCGGCGTTCTGCTCGGGGCTGGCCATGACCACGCTCTCGGTCAGTTCCAGCTCCAGCCGGTTGGCCGGCACGCCGGTTTCCTCCAGCGTGCGCGCTACCACGGTCTGCAGGTCGCCGCGCTGCAACTGGGTGGCCGACACATTCACCGCCACGCTGAGTTCTTCCAGGCCGGCGTCGTGCCATTCGCGCAGGGTCAGGCAGGCATGTCGCAGCGCCCAGGCGCCGAGTTCGAGGATCATCCCCGACTCTTCGGCCAGCGGGATGAACTGCGCCGGCGACACCATGCCGAATTCCTTGCTGTCCCAGCGCAGCAGCGCCTCCACGCCGGTGATCCGCTGGCGCGAGATCGACAGGCGTGGCTGGAACACCAGCGACAGTTCGTTGCGGTCGATCGCGCGGCGCAGCGCGCTGGCGAGGATGGCGCGATGGCGGTTCTTCTCGTCCATCGATTCCGAATACACCTCATAGGTGTGCCGGCCCATCGCCTTGGCCTGGTACATCGCGGTGTCGGCGTGCTTCAGCAGTTCGGTCGGCACCTGCGCATGTTCGGGATACAGGCTGATGCCGATCGACGGCGATACCGCCAGCTCCAGCCGCTCGCCGAAGTTCAGCGGCGCGCGGAAAGCATGGATGATGCGCTGGGCGACCTCTTCGGCATCGGGCATGCCGTTGATGTCCTCCAGCACCACGGTGAACTCGTCGCCGCTCAGGCGCGCCACCGTGTGCTGCGTGCCCACCGTCTGCTGTACGCGCGCGGCGGCGGAGCGCAGGATGCGGTCGCCGGTGGCGTGGCCGAGCGAATCGTTGATGTCCTTGAACCGGTCCAGGTCGATGAACAGCACCGCCACGTGCCCGTGTTCGCGGCGCGCCCGCACGATCGCGCGCGACAGGCGTTCGGACAGCAGCGAGCGGTTGGGCAGGCTGGTCAGGGTGTCGTAGTTGGCCAGATAGCGCAGCTCCTGCTCGGCGCGCTTCTGCTCGGTGATGTCGGTAAGCACCTGCACGTAGAGCGGGCGCTCGCCGCTGGCATCCGGCACCACGTTGGTCTCGATCCGGCAGAGGATCTCCTCGCCGTCCTTGCGCACCTTCCAGATCTCGCCCGACCAGCGTCCCGTGAGGCGCAGTTCGCGGTTCATCCGCTCGAAGAAGGCGTCCTCGTGCTGGTCGCTGTCCAGCATCGTCATCGGCTGGCCGATGATCTCCTCTTCCGCGTACCCGGTGATGCGGGTGAAGGCCGGATTGATGGTGATGAACTGGTGCGCCCAGTCCAGCACGGCCACGGCCTCGTTCATGCTGCGCATCACTTCGCCGGCGATGCGGTGCTCGTATTCGGCATTGCGGCTGGCGGTGATGTCGCGCGCGGTGCCCGCGATGCGGATCGGCTGGCCCTCGGCGTCGCGCTCGACCACGCGGCCGCGTGCGCGCACCCACACCCACGTGCCGTTGCCCAGCATGTCCATGCGGTGCTCGGACATGAAGAGCGGCGTCTTGCCCTGCAGGTGCTGGCGCAGCCGCTCCTGCACCAGGGGCAGGTCTTCCTCATGGATGGTCGGGACTTCGCCCTGGCGCGTCAGTACGGTGATGTCGGCCGTCTGCACGGCGGTCTCGTCCGCGCGCATCCGGTAGAGGCGGCGCTGCACCAGGTCGTAGTCCCAGAACTGTTCGCCCGAGGCCCACAGCGCCAGCTTGAGCCGCTCGTCGCGGTTGCGCAGCGACTCGCTGCGTAACGGCTCCTGCGGCATATGACGGGTCGTCAGCCACGCCTGCCACCAGCGGCGCGTGCCGATCACGATCACGCCCACCAGCACCACGCCCGCCAATCCCATGGCCAGCCGGGACGACAGGGGGGAAGCCGTTGCCAGGATTGCAGCGACAGAAGAGGCGTGCATGGAGGGAGGACGGGCGCCCGGAGCGGAGGCAATACGCGAGTGTAGGCATGCGTACACAGGCACAACAAGGAGGGGAGCGGGTTTTCGTTGGTACACTGGCGCGGTTGTCCGAAACCCCTGACGGATTGCGTTCTTCTATGCCCGACCTTCCCGATATCGCCGACGTGGCGGCCGCTTCCCGCCAGCTTGGCCTGGCCATGGACGCGTCCGAACTGCACGGCGCCCTGTGCGGCTGGCTGGCCGGCGGTGGTACCGCCGACGATACCTGGCTGTCCCGCGCGCTGGCCGACGATCAGGTGCCTGCGCCCGCGGCCGGCAGTGCGCTGGACCAGTTGCGCCAGTGCGCGGTCGCGCAACTGGAAGACCGCAGCTTCGCCTTCGACCTGCTGCTGCCTGCGGCGGACCGCCCGCTGGACGAGCGTGCCGAAGCGCTGTTCGGCTGGTGCCAGGGCTTCCTCGGCGCATTCGGCCTGGCCGCCGGCGCATCGCCGCCGCTGTCCGAGGAAGGGCAGGAGGCCCTGCAGGATCTGGCGCGCCTGGCCCAGGCCTCGGCCGAGAGCAGCGACGACGAGGAAGACGAGGACGCGCTGGCGGAACTGGAAGAGTTCGTCCGCGTCGCGGTCCTGTTGCTGCATGGCGACTGCGTGCTCGGGCCCCGGCACCGCCGGAGCCTGAACTGATGAAGGCCGTCGCCGGCATCGGCGCGGCGGAGTTCGCCCGCCGCCGCAAGCAGTTGATGCGGCTGGCCGGCAACGACGCGATCCTGGTACTGCCGGCTGCCGCCGAGCGCGTGCGCAGCCACGACACGCACTATCCGTACCGGCAGGACTCGGACTTCTGGTACCTCAGCGGCTTTCCCGAGCCGGAAGCCGTACTGGTGCTGGTGCCGGGCCGCAAGCACGGCGAAACCCTCCTGTTCTGCCGCGAACGCGACCTCGAGCGCGAAGGCTGGGACGGTCCGCGCGCCGGTCAGGACGGTGCGGTCAACGACTACGGGATGGACGATGCCTATCCCATCGACGACCTCGACGAGATCCTGCCTGGCCTGCTGGAAGGGCGTTCGCGGGTCTATTACCACTTCGGCCGCGACGCCGACTTCGACCTCAAGCTGATTGGCTGGGTGCGCCACGTACGCGCACATGTGAAGCAGGGCGCGCAGCCGCCGCACGAATTCCTGGAACTCGGCCACCTGCTGCACGACCTGCGGTTGTTCAAGTCGAAGGACGAGGTCAGGCTGATGCAGCGCGCGGCCGACATCAGCGTGGAGGCGCATCGCGCCGCGATGCGCGCGGCGCGGCCCGGCATCCGCGAGTACGAACTGCAGGCGGACCTGGAGCGCGTGTTCCGCGCTAACGACGCGTGGCCGGCCTACAACAGCATCGTCGGCGCCGGCCACAACGCCTGCGTGCTGCACTACCGCGCCAATACCGCGCAGGCACGCGACGGCGACCTGGTGTTGATCGATGCCGGCGCCGAGTACCGCGGCTACGCCGCCGACATCACCCGTACCTTCCCGGTCAACGGCCGCTTCACCCCGGCGCAGCGCGCGCTGCACGACCTCGTCGGCGAGGCGCAGAAGGCTGCGCTGTCCTGCGCGCGCGTCGGCGTGCCGTACGAGGCCGGCCATGTGGCCGCGGTCGAGACGCTGACCGAGGGCCTGCTCAGGCTCGGCCTGCTGAAGGGCAAGCTGGAAAAGCATCTCGCCGAAGGCACCTACCGCCGCTTCTACCGCCACAAGACCGGCCACTGGCTCGGCCTGGATGTCCATGACGTAGGCGACTACCGGATCGACGGCGAATCGCGCCTGCTGGAAGCCGGCATGGTGTTTACCATCGAGCCCGGCCTCTACGTCGGCCACGACGACGAGACCGTAGACGCGAAGTGGCGCGGCATCGGCATCCGCACCGAGGACGACGTGCTGGTCACTGCCGGCGAGCCACGCGTGCTGACCGACGCGCTGGCGCGCAGCGCCGACGAGATCGAAGCCGCGATGGCGGACGCCTGACGGTCTGTTCCACGGGTCCTGCGCGCCCCCGCGACACCCGCGTGCAAGCCTCGGCGTCCGACGGTTGAGACTGACCTGCCTTGCGCGCGGGATTCCCGTGGCCCACGCGCGAGTGTCCCCGGCTTGGTTGCGAGTCCGGCAGCCTCGCGCGCGGATGCGGGACGCTTGCGCACCGGATCGGGAAACCCGCGCGCAGGAATGAAGCGCTTGCGCCGGCAATCACCGGTGCCTCGCGTGTCTCACCTTTATCCTTGTGCGCAAGCGTCTTGGCCTTGCGCGCGCGTATCCGCGACCCACGGTCGGGCATCCGGACCTTGCGGGCCGGTTGTCGGCGCCTTCAGGCCAGCAGTTGCACGTCGCGCACCCACAGCCGACGCCAGCGGGCGGTCTTCTCGTCGGGCGCCAGCGCCTGCGGCGAGGCGGGCACGGCGGGAGCGAACGCGTCGCGTGCGTCCAGGCAGCCGGCATTGACGGCTGCGAAGCGCCGGTCGGCCTCTTCGAACACGACCGCCACCAGCACCCCGCAGTCGCTGCACAACAGGAACTGCGCGGCGTCCGATCCCTGCCGATAACGGCGCAGGCGATCCGGGCGGCGGGCCTGGATGAGCACCCGTGCCGTCGCGTCCGATATCCACGCGGCGCCGTGCGCACGGCAGAAGCTGCAGTCGCAGGCGCGTGGCGCCGTCTCTGCGGGGATGAGCGACGTCGTCAGGTCCAGGGTGAGCGCGCCGCAGTGGCAGCCGCCATGCAAGGGCGATGAGGTCGACGCCATCGGAGGATTCAGTCGGCGCCGGAACGCCAGGCGGCCGGCGTTTCGTTGGTGGCGACTTCCGCGCGCGCCCGCGCGGCTTCCAGCGGCCGGATCTCCAGGGTCAGGCCGAAGGCGAGACAGGGATTCTGCGAAGCGATTTGCGCGGCGTGGTCCAGCGAGTCGGCGACGATGAACCAGTAGCCGCCCACCAGTTCCTTCGCCTCGGCGAACGGCCCGTCGGTGATCCCGTTGCGCGATACCTGCCGGCCGCGATGCTCCAGCCGGCTGCCGGGCTTCAGCACGCCGTCGGCCAGTCCCTGCTCGTACCAGACATAGAAGCGGTCGATGGCGTCCTGCACGTCTTCCTTCGAGGCGGATTCGTCCCACTGGCCGCGGGAGATGAGCAGGTAGTCGGAGGTCGTCATGGAAGTGTCCTGGAGGAGGATTCGCCCGCGTTCCGCGCCAGCGCATGATGCCGGAACCGGAGGAAGGCCAGGCGATGCTGGCAGGTCGGGCAGTACATGTCCTGTGCGAAGGCCGGCTTTTCGACATCGCGGACGATGCGTAGCGGGTAATCGGGCAGTGGGCCGTCCGGCAGGCCCCAGTAGTCGGGGAAGTACGAGCCGAAGTCGGCATAGCAGAAGTCGCAGAGCACCAGTTCTCGCCCCCACAGCTCGACAACGTAGTACTCGTGTTCGCCACGTCGACACTCGTCCAGTTCGCGCGGTGCATGCCCGCAGTCGAAGCAGGGCGCCACCTCGATGGGGCTCAGCGGACCGGTACACAGGGGACAATCGTTCACGGGGCCGCCTGTCGGTAGACCCAAAGACCCAGTGCGATCATCGCGATCCAGAAGACCAGTCCGGCCAGGATCGCCGCCGTCTCACCCGGCTCGTGCCGCGGACGGACAAGCCGCAGGATCAACGCGCCGGTGCCGCGCAGCAGCCACTCGACCACGATCTCGAACACGATGCGTGCGATGAAGCGGAACACGCCGCCCAGTGCTTCGCCTGCGATGTCTCCCAACGGCATGCGCGACCCTCCGTCCCTGGCGGACGATTATGCGTGTTCGATCGCCGCCCGCAGCAGCAGGCTCCACAGGGCGATCACGGCGAGGAAGTTCACGGTGAACACCAGGCCGCGCAGGCGCACGTTCGCGGTCAGCACCTGCACGCCGCTGTGCAGCAGCCGGCCGCCGACGAACACCCAGGCCAGCGCGACGGCGGTCGTGCTGGTGCCGAGCAGCATCAGCACGACGCAGGCGATGTGGAAGAACAGTGGCCATTCGAACTGGTTGGACAGGTTGGCGCTGATGCGCGGTTCGATCTTCGCCCACGGGTTGCTGCCGTCCGCACGACGGCCGATGCCCCAGATGGCGGGTGCCCGCGCGATCGTCAGCAGGACATAGAGGAATGCGGCAAGCGCGACATGCGCTGTCATCGGCAGCAGCAGGGCGGTATCCACGGGCGGGAGCGATGTCATGGCAGCGCTGGATTCGCCAGGTAGGCCGCACCAAGGGCGGCAAACAGGCCGAGCAGGATGACGAAGCCGTAGCGCAGTCGGAAAGGAATGTCCGGCTTGCCGTAGCGTTGCTCGGCCTGCCGCCGGTCCAGGCGCCAACCGTGGTGGCACTCGGGGCAGGCCAGTTGGTAGCGCCTGCCGTAGATGAAGCCGAACAACAGGTCGAACTCACCGTATTTGTAGGCGAGTTGCGGCTGGAAGTCGCGCGTCTCGTCGCAGCGCGGGCAGTGCTGCGGCTCCGGTTCGCCCACCGGCACCACCCGCTCGCCCTGGCCGATCATGAACATCATGCGTGCAGTCCTGTTGCGGGCATGCCGGTTACTCGGGAGTCGACGGGATTCTGTGGGGACGTCGGGGTGGCGTCAAACGATGGCCATAGGTTGGTGTGAGTTTGCCAACCCCAACACGCGCGGATGATTCAATCCGACGAAGCTTGGTGGGCGAGATCCGAAGGCGGCGGCGCGATGGCGCCGATGATCGCGCTCCACTGCTTGCGCAACCAGACGGGGACCACAAAGGACGCGATGCATCCTGCCAAAGGGGGCAAGATCGACGCACCGTACTCGGCACCCACGAAAATCGCGTTTGCGAGTGTCTTGTGGCCCGCGGCATGGAGGTCCGCGGCCATGAACACCTTGAAGACTTCCAAGGGCGACATCGCAGCGCCCGCCAGTGTCATCACCCCGTAGGCCAACAGAAGGCAGGCCAGCGCGAAGGAACGCCTTTGCGCGCGCGGCATCCCCGATCGCCACGCGACCCACCACGCTACCCAGACAGGCAGCAGGGCCAAGAGCAGTACTCCCAGGCTCGCGAGCACGGTGAAGGCCAACGTTGCGAGCAAGTAGCGGTCCATGCGCTTGAGCCTGTGGGAGATTGAGGGGGCTTGGCGTAGCCCGGGTAAGCGTAGCGCACCCGGGATGCCCTGAAGTTTCCGACCGGATTCCCCGGGTGCGGCCGCTGGCCTTACCCGGGCTACGACGCGTCAGCATCCAGCGATGGGATCAGTTGTCGTAACCGGTAACGTCGGCGTGCACGATACAGTCGTCGCGGACCACGACATGGCCTGCAAAGCCCCAGGGACGTCGGCCAGTGTCAACGAAGTATCCTTCGAACGCGTACAGCCCATCGCCTGTGCGCAGGCGCGCGTGGAGCTCGGGCGGCAACGGCCTTTCCAACTGTTCGGACTGAAGCGGTCCACGCACGCGCAACGTCGAACGCAGGTGTTCAAGGCTGCCGCCAGGGCAGGCCGCCGTGGCGGCGACGCGGTCGGTGAAGTCACGGTTCCAGTCCTCGCGCGGCGTCAGCAACGCGGGGAGTGGAGTCGCGCCCCCGAGCGCGCTGGCAGTCCACAACACCCACGTGGCGATGACGGACATGGCGCGCCTGCCGGGGCTCAGCCGTGCTCCGCGAACGCAGGCCGCGTCAGATTGTCGGCATCGCCCTCGGTGCACAGCACTTCGTCTTCGATGCGGATACCGCCGTACGGGCGGAACGCATCGACGCGGGCCCAGTCGATGCTGGCGGCGTGGCCGTTCTTCTTCACCTCGTCCAGCAGCATATCGATGAAGTACAGGCCCGGTTCGATGGTCACCACCATGCCGGGTTCCAGCACGCGGGTCATGCGCAGGTAGGGATGGCCGGCCGGACGCTCGATGCGGCCGCCGCGGTCGTTGGCGGCGAAGCCGGCGACGTCGTGCACCTGCAGGCCGATCGGATGGCCCAGGCCGTGCGGGAAGAACGCCGCGCTGACGCCGGTGGCGACCGCCGCTTCCGGCGATACCGTGATGACGCCGAAGTCCTTCAGGATGCCCATCAGCGTGTGGTGCGCATCCACGTGCAGCTGCTTGTAGTCCACGTTGGCGCGCACGCCGGCGCACATGCGCTGCTGCGCGGCGTCGACCGCGTCGATCAGCGCCTGGAACTCGCTGCCGGCGTCGTAGGCGTAGGTGCGGGTGATGTCGCTGGCGTAGCCATGGAAACTGGCGCCGGCGTCGATCAGGAAGCTGCGCAGCGGAGCCGGCGCGACGCGCTGCAGTTCCATGTAGTGCAGGATCGCCGCGTGCTCGTTGAGCCCGATGATGTTGCCGTAGGGCAGCTCGTTGGCATCCTGGCCCACCGCGGTGCAATAGGCCATGTGGATGCCGAACTCGCTCTCGCCGGCGCGGAACGCGGCTTCCGCCGCACGGTGGCCGCGCACGGCCAGGCGCTGTGCCTGCCGCATCAGCGCGATCTCGTACGGCGTCTTGTACGAGCGCTGGTACTCGAGGTACTGGATGACCGGTTCGGGATTGTTCGGGGCATGCTCGCCGAGCGTGCTCTGCGGCTCGCCGAGGATCGCGCTGCGGTCAGAGGGCGGTAGCAGGGCGGCGGCTTCCTCCGGCTTGCGGATGATGTGGATGTCGAAGTGATCCACCCACCAGCCGCTCGGCGCGTCCGGCACCACGTGCCAGTAATCGAACGGCTGGTAGAACACGACCTTCGGCCGCTGGCCAGGCGTGTACACCAGCCAGCTGTACGGCAGGCGCGTGAGCGGCAGCCAGGCCTTGAACTGCGGGTTCACCGCATACGGATAGTCGCGGTCGTCGAACACCTGCCAGTGCTGCGTACCGCTGGGGACCACCAGATGACCGAAGCCGCCGCGCGCCAGCGCCTGGTCCGCCCGCCGCTTCATCGTCGCCAGGTGGTCGGCGTACAGCGGGACGAGGTCGGTGTCGAAGGGGGCGGGGGCGTTCATGGCGGCGGCTCGTGCGAGAGAGCCGCCATTTTGCCGCAATCGTCCCGGTCGGGCGTTGCGCGGACCGTCGTGTCGCGCGCTACTCGGCTTCAGGACCGGCGTTCACCCAGTTCCGCAGGCGTTCCAGCGGCTCGCGATCGATGGTCAGGAAACGCAGGCCCGCGAAGGCCTGGCCGGGCGTGTTCGCCGGCGCCGACCAGACCAGGTGCGCGCCGACGTCGATCGGCAGGTCCTGGCCGCGCGCGTCCTGCAGATGGAAGCGCAGCTGGTACAGGGCGTCGTCGACCACCGGTTCGGTGGCCACCAGCAGCATGCCCGACTCGGAAAGATTGCCCAGTCGTCCGATGATCTGTTCGGTCATCAGGTCCAGCACCGTGACCGGTTTCGGCACCGCGCGCCGGCGGGCACGGCGGAACTCGCGCATCATGCGGCGTCTCCTGCGGGTTCGCCGCTGCGGCCGGTGAGGCTGCGCAGCGCGCTGAGGGTGGCGTTCCACGCGCGATCGATCAGGCGGCCGCGGTCCTCGGTGACCACCTGCGCCTGGCCCTTGGCCATCAGGTGCGCCAGCGTGTCGAGAGAATGCTCGCCCACGCGCTGGCCGCGCTGGTTGACGAACAGCGCGTTGCCGGTCACCGGACTGAACCACGACAGGCGTTGCCGTTGCACGTCGCCCTGCTGGTTGCGCGTGAACTCGAACCACGTGCCGAACGGCAGCGCGCGCAGGTAGTCGTAGCACGCCTGTTCCTGCGGCGTGCGCGGCTGCACGACCTTCTTCTTGACCTCGCCCTGTCCGCCGAGGCGCGCGCGCGCCTTGAGGCGTGCGGTCAGCTCGGTGCGCGACGTGGTCTCGTCTTCCTCGGCGCTGGACAGCCGGCGCGAAATCGCCGCAGCCTCGTCCTCGTGATAGCCGACCTGCACCAGCGACTTCTCGATCTTGCCGGCAAGCGCCGGATCCGGTGGCTGGGAAGTGGTGGTAGCGGCGACGATCTCCAGCGTGGTCTGCAGCTGGTCGGCCCATTCCGTGGACGACTCGCCGTTGCGCAGTTGGGTGAGCGTCAGCACATCGGCCCACGCCTGGCTGAGCAGCGCCTGCACGAACTTCTGCGGCTTGGCTTCGGCCATTGCCGACTCGATGGTGTCGGCGGCCTTCTGCTTGGCGATCTCCAGCCGGTCCTTGCCGCGCGCGGCTTCGATCTGCCGGCGCTCGGCCAGTTCGGCCTTGCGCGCGGCCGCCTGCAGGTGCTGCTGCACGTCGCGGTTGGCGTCCTCGAAGACCGCTTCGTCGCCTTCGTAGGTCTCGACGACGGTCTCGACCGCCGTGTGCAGCCGCTGCACCAGGTGCGGATCGACGTCCTCCTCGCCCAGCCAGGTGGCGCCGGATTCGGCGACCGTGTTGAGCAGGTCGCGTGCCGGGTGCTGGGCGCGCAGGAAGAAGTTGCGGTCGCGCAGCGCGGCCTGCACGACCGGCACCTGCAGCCGCACCAGCATGTCGGCCGCCGGTGCGTCGTGCTGCACTTCGCGCTCGATTTCGTTGTAGAGCAGATCGAGCAGTTCGAACGTGTCCGAATCCGCGCTCGCCAGCGTCGCGCCCGGACCATGCTGGGCGCGGGCCGCTTCCAGCATCGCTTGCTGGAGATCCTGCACGGTCCGGCGCGGCTGGTCGGGCCTGCGCGCCGGCAGCGGCGCGTGCTGCAAGGCCTTGAGTGCGTTCAGGACGTCGGGCGTGGGCAGCAGGCGGCGTGGCGCGTCGGCCGATCGCCCGCCGGCGCCTTGGGAGCCCGTTGAACGTTCGTCAGAGCCACCGGAGCCACCCGAGCCGCTGCCGGAACCGCGAGTACCGCCAGCGCCCGAATCCCCGGTGCCGGAACCACTGCCTTCCAGCGTGCCCGCATTTCCTCCGGGGCCGATGTCCGCTTCGTCCGGCCAAGCCAGGTCCGCCTGGCGTCCGCTACGACGGATCGCGAGCAAGCGCTGCAGGGCTTCGAAGGCCACGGTGGTGCCGGAGGCATCAGGTTCGCTGGCCTGCGCGGCAGTGGTGCCGGAGGACGCCCCGGCGCCTTGGCCGGCAACACCGGGCGCCGCGCCCGCGACGGCGCTCACCTGGTCGGGCGTGAGCGTCGCCCAGTGCGATGCCGCCCCCTGGCCTTGCCATCCCGTCATGGGGCGTGCGCTGGTCTGGCCCGCGTCGTCGATCGGCGGGCGCACGATCTCCAGGGTGCGGGCACGTCGCGGCATGTAGGACAGACCGGGCAGGATGCCCTCGCGTCCCAACCACTCGTTCAACGTGGTGACCCACTCGGTATACCCGGTCATCACCTTGTGGTCGAAACTGCGGTACATCACGAGCTGGGCATCCAGCGACAAATCGAGGCACCCGGCGACATCCCGCAGCAGCTGCCCGAGACGGTGCGGACCCAGCGGCACCGTGTCGGCGTCGTAGGCCGGCTTGCAGGCCAGCACGGCAAGGCGATAGCCCAGCATCACGATCTGCGCATTGGCGCGCTGCTCATGCCGCCGCGACACCTCGCGCAGCACGATTTCCTGATCCATCACCGCGTCTTCGACCAGGGTGAGGGTCTGGTAATCGAGCCGTTCGGCGGTCTGGTCGGCTGCGGCGGCATCCCGGCGCAACGACGCGAGCTCCGCCTCCAGCGCGAACATGTAGTTGGGCACCAGGTCGGCGCGGTTCTTCTGCAGCGCACGCAGGTCGACGAAGAGCTGCGCCTGCACGTTGTTGTTGCGCGCCTGCTCGGCCTGCTTGAACAGTACCTGCTCGAGCTCCACCAGCATGGCGTTCAAGGACGACACCATGTCCCGCGAGACGTGGTCGAACAGGCTCTGCAGCACGCGCCGCACGCGCGGCGGCAGCACCGACGAGGCGATCGTGGTCGGTGCGGCAGCGGACGTCGGCGGTCGTGTCGCGGTCATCGGTACGTCGGGCTCCCCTGTCACGGCATCATTATCACACCCTGTGTTGCCTGCGCACCCCTGGGTCGGCGGGATGCGCCGCGACCGGGATCAGGCATCCAGGAACAGTTCGACCACGTCGTTGGTGAACCGGTGTCCCAGCGCCGTGGGGCGCACGTGCGTCTCCGTCAGGTCCAGCCATCCCCGCTGCAAGGCCCGTTCCAGCGCCGGCGCGATGCTCGCCTGCGCCAGCCCGGTGGAGCCGGTGAAGTCCGCCAGTGCGAAGCCCTCCTGCAGCCGGAGCGCATTGAGCATGAACTCGAACGGGCGCCGCTCGGGCGTGATGTCGTCGTCGCCGCCGATCGCCTGCGGCGTGCCGGCGTGGGCCAGATAGGCGGTCGGATGCTTCACCTTCCATCGGCGCAGGATCTGCTGGGTGGCGCCCACGGTGATCTTGCCGTGCGCGCCGGCCCCGATGCCGATGTAATCGCCATAACGCCAGTAGTTGAGATTGTGCGCGCAGCGGCGTCCTGCGCGTGCGTAGGCGCTGACCTCGTAGTGCTGGTAGCCGGCGTCGGCCAGCAGCGTCTGGCAATGCTCCTGCATGTCCCAGGCGTGGTCGTCGTCGGGAATCCCCTGCGGCGGCCGCGCGAAGAACACCGTGTTCGGCTCCAGCGTCAGCTGGTAATGCGAGATGTGCGCCGGCTGCAGGGCGAACGCGCGCTGCAGGTCGTGTTGGGCCATCGCCAGCGTCTGGCCGGGCAGCGCATACATCAGGTCGAGGTTGAGATTGTCGAAGCCGGCATCCTGCGCCAGCTTCACCGCATATTCGGCCTCGCGGCTGTCGTGGATGCGACCGAGCTTCTTCAGGCTTTCATCGTCGAAGCTCTGGATGCCGAAGCTGATGCGGTTCACACCGGCGGCGCGGTAGTGCTCGAAGCGCCCGTGCTCGGCGGTGCCGGGATTGGTCTCCAGCGTGATCTCCAGCCCCGGCGCGAAACGCAGCCGGCTGCTCGCACCCTGCAGGAAGCGGTCGATCGCCTCCGGCGGGAACAGGCTGGGCGTGCCGCCGCCGAAGAACACGCTGTGCACGGTGCGTCCCCACACCAAGGGCAGGTCGTGGTCCAGGTCGCGCAACAGCGCATCGACGTAATCGTCGAACGGCAGCGCGCCCTTGCCTTGGTGCGAATTGAAATCGCAGTACGGGCATTTGCGCACGCACCACGGCAGGTGCACGTAGAGCGAGAGGGGCGGGGGGATGAGCACGGGTCAGGACAGGCCGAGCAGCCGCTGCTTGAGTCCGGCCAGCGCCTTGCCGCGGTGGCTGATCTGGTTCTTCTCGCTCAGTGGCATTTCCGCCGCGGTCTGCCCGCGCGAGACATCGAAGAACACCGGGTCGTAGCCGTGGCCGCCGGTGCCGCGGCGTTCGTGCAGGATGCGGCCGCGCCATTCGCCTTCGACGATCAGCGGCTGCGGATCGTGCGCATGGCGCAGCAGTACCAGCACGCAGTAGAAGTGCGCGCCGCGCTGCTCGCCGGCCACGTCCTTCAACGCGTCCAGCAGCTTGTCGATGTTGCGCTGCGCGTCGCCATGGCCGCCGGCGTAGCGCGCCGAGTACAGGCCGGGCGCGCCGTTCAACGCATCCACGCAGATGCCGGAGTCGTCGGCCAACGCGGGCAGGCCGGTCTGCAGGCTGGCGTGGCGCGCCTTGATCAGGGCGTTCTCGACGAACGTCGTGCCGGTCTCGTCGGCATCCTCCACGCCCAGGTCGGACTGCGCGACCAGTTCGATGCCGGTATCTGCCAGCAGCCCGCGGAGTTCTTCCAGCTTGCCCTGGTTGGACGAGGCGAGGACGAGTTTCATGGCGGATCAGTCCTTGGGTTGCAGCAGGTCCCAGCGATTGCCGTAGGCATCGCGGAACACGGCGACGGTGGCGTAGCTTTCCTCGCGCGGCGTTTCGAGGAATTCGATGCCTGCGGACGTCAACCGCGCATGGTCGCGCCAGAAGTCGTCCGTCTGCAGGAAGAAGCCGACGCGCCCACCCGTCTGGTCGCCGATGTGTGCGCGCTGTTCGCCGGTCGTCGCGACCGCCAGCAGCAGGTCGGTGGTGCCTTCGCCTGCCGGCGCCACGCGCACCCAGCGCTTGCCGCCGCCGAGGTCGGTGTCCTCGCGCAGCTCGAATCCCAGCGCGTCGCGGTAGTGCGCGATGGCACGGTCGTAATCGTCGATCAGCAGGGTGACCAGGCTGAGGATCTGTGGCATCAGTCAACTCCGTGGAACAGGGCGGTTGTGGGAGAGACGTCAGTCGCGATGAGGCTTTACCGACGGGCTATCGCGACTCACGTCGCTCCCACAAGCAAAGAACACTGTCAGCCGGCCAGCGCCGCGCGCTGCGCCGCGAACAGTTCGCCGATGCCCTTCTCGCCCAGCGCGAGCAAGGCATCCAGTTCGTCGCGACGGAAGGCATGGCCTTCGGCGGTGCCCTGCAATTCGATGAAGCCGCCGCCGTCGTTCATCACCAGGTTCATGTCGGTGTCGCAGTCGCTGTCTTCGGGGTAGTCCAGGTCCAGGACCGGCACGCCGCGGTAGATGCCGACCGAGACCGCGGCCACGGCGCCATGCACCACGTCGCGCTTGATCTCGTTGCGCGCCTTCAGCCAGTTCACCGCGTCCACCAGCGCCACGTAGGCGCCGGTGATGGCGGCGGTGCGGGTGCCGCCATCGGCCTGCAGCACGTCGCAGTCCAGCGTGATGGTGCGCTCGCCCAGTGCGCCGCGGTCCACGCAGGCGCGCAGGGTGCGGCCGATCAGGCGCTGGATCTCCAGCGTGCGCCCCCCCTGCTTGCCGCGCGAGGCTTCGCGGTCGCTGCGGGTGTGGGTGGAGCGGGGCAGCATGCCGTATTCGGCGGTCACCCAGCCTTCGCCCTTGCCGCGCAGGAAGCCCGGCACCTTGTTCTCCACCGTCGCGGTGCACAGCACGCGGGTGTGGCCGAAGCTGACCAGCACCGACCCCTCCGCATGGCGGGTGTAGTTGCGCAGGATGCCGACATCGCGCATCTGGTCGGGCAGGCGGCCACTGGGGCGGGAGAAGGACATGGAGGCATCCGCAATGAGGGGGGCGAAGTTTACCAGCCCCTCCGCCCGGGCCCGGCCGGCGTCGCAGGGGCTGCTAAGATGCGCCGCTCACTGGTCCGATGGGCAACCGCATGATCCGCAGCATGACGGCGTTCGCTACCGCCGAACGCGCCACCGAGGGCGGCGCGCTGGCGGCCGAACTGCGCGCGGTCAACCACCGTTTCCTCGAGCTGGGCGTGCGCCTGCCGGACGAACTGCGCGTACTGGAACCGGCCCTGCGCGAGCGCGTCACCGCACGCGTGTCGCGCGGCAAGCTGGACCTGACCCTGCGCCTGCGTGCGCCGGAAGGCGGCGGCGCGTTGCAGCTCAATCCGAACGTCGTGGGGCAGCTGTCGGAACTGGCAGCGGACCTGGCCCTGCGCGTGCCCAACCTGCGCACCGAGCTGACCGACCTGCTGCAGTTCCCGGGCGTGCTGCAGACCAAGGGCGTGGACATGGAGGCGCTGCAGGCCGAGGCACTGGCCCTGCTGGATACCGTGCTGGACCAGTTCGTCGCCGCACGCGAACGCGAGGGCGGCAAGCTGGTGGCGGCGATCCTGGAGCGCGTGGACGGCATCGCCGCGCTGGCGGCGGAAGTGCGCACGCTGATCCCGCAGATCCGCGCCGGTCAGCGGCAGAAGCTGGAAGCGCGCCTGGCCGATGTGGCGCAGAACATGGAACAGGGCCGGCTGGAGCAGGAACTGGTGCTGTGGCTGCAGAAGCTCGACGTGGACGAGGAACTCGACCGCCTCGACAGCCACGTCAAGGAGATCCGCCGCGTCTTCACCCAGAAGGAACCGCAGGGCCGCCGGCTGGATTTCCTGCTGCAGGAGTTCAACCGCGAAGCCAATACGCTGGGCTCGAAGTCCGTCGACATCCGCACCACCAACATCGCGGTGGAGCTGAAGGTGCTGATCGACCAGATCCGCGAACAGGCGCAGAACATCGAATGAAGCGCGGAACCCTCTACATCGTCGCGGCGCCGTCGGGCGCGGGCAAGAGCAGTATCGTCAACGCCGTGCTGGCGCGCGACACCGACATCGCGCTGTCGATCTCGTTCACCTCGCGCGCGGCGCGCCCGGGCGAACGGCACGCGCAGCACTACCATTTCATCAGCGCCGACGAATTCAAGGCGATGATCCGCGCGGGCGATTTCTTCGAGTACGCCGAAGTGCACGGGGACTGGAAGGGCACGGCGCGCCAGTCGGTCGAGCCGCAACTGAATGCCGGCAAGGACGTGTTGCTGGAGATCGACTGGCAGGGCGCGCGCCAGGTGCGCGAGAAGGTGCCGGACGCGGTCAGCGTGTTCATCCTGCCGCCGTCGCGCGGCGCGCTGGAGCAGCGCATGCGCGCCCGCGGGCAGGACAGCGAGGAGGTGATCCAGCGCCGCCTGGCCGCCGCCCGCGAGGAGATGTCGCACTACGCGGAGTTCGACTACGTCATCGTCAACGACGTGTTCGACGAGGCGGTGGCACAGATGCATGCCATCTTCACCGCCAGCCGCCTGCGCCGGGAGGCGCAGGACGTGCGCCATGCGGATCTGATCGCGGCCCTGCTGGCGGAATAGCGTCGATCCGCTGTAGCGCCGGGCTTGCTCAGCTGCGTCCGCCGGGGTGAGGTGAAGCAAAAGCAGCGGAGCAAGCTCGGTTCTACGATGGTCGGGGCTGGGAACCTCCCTTAAATCCTTGATTTTCAAGGAAAGGCTTGCAATGGCTGGCTTGGCTGCCTACAATCCCGGCCCCTTTCCGTATTCACTGTGCGGCCTGCCTGGCCGCCGGGAGCCCGCATGGCCCGCATCACCGTCGAAGATTGCCTGGAAGTCGTAGATAACCGTTTCGATCTGGTCACGATGGCCGCCAAGCGCGCCCGACAGCTGGCGAACGGCGTGGAGCCGCAGATCGACAACAACGAGGCGCAGGACAAGCCGACCGTCCTTGCGCTGCGCGAGATCGCCGCACGCAAGATCGATAACGAACTGATCGACCGCGTCGAGAAGGCCGAGCGCGAGCGCGCCGAGCGCGAAGCGCTGGAGTGGGCCGCCGCCGAAGTGGTCGCCGACGACGACCTGTCGAAGGGCGACGACTGATCCCGTTCGTCGCACGTTCTGATCGGAACGGTCGATCGCCGAAAGGCCCGCGCAAGCGGGCTTTTCGCGTTTCAGGGCCATCGATCCGCGTTGCCGTGGCGACGTGACTGGCATAGTCTGGCGGCATGAATTCAGGCCGTACCGCCAAGGCGCTCCGCAGTCCCGCTTCGTCCCGCGACGAGGGCGTTCCGGAGTACGTCGCCCAGTTCGAACGGTTGGTGACGTATCTGCCGAAGGAGCAGCTGCCGCTGCTGCGGCGCGCCTGGGAAGTCGGCGCCGCCGCGCATGCGGGCCAGACGCGCAAGTCCGGCGAGCCCTACATCACCCATCCGGTGGCGGTGGCCGGCGTACTGGCCGAGCTGGGCATGGACGCGGAGACGCTGATCGCGGCGATCCTGCACGACACCATCGAGGACACCCCGCTGACCGGTGCCGACATCGCCGCCGAGTTCGGCGAATCGGTCGCCGAACTGGTCGAAGGCGTCACCAAGCTGGACAAGCTGAAGTTCCGCGATCGCCAGGAAGCGGCCGCCGAGAGCTTCCGCAAGATGCTGCTGGCCATGTCGCGCGATCTGCGCGTGATCATGATCAAGCTGGCCGATCGCCTGCACAACATGCGCACGCTGGGCGCGCAGGGCGCCGAAGCCCGCGGTCGCATCGCACGCGAGACCCTGGAGATCTATGCGCCCATCGCGCAGCGGCTGGGCATGAACCTGGTCAAGTCGGAACTGCAGGACCTGGGGTTCCGCGCGCTGCATCCGTGGCGGCATGCGGTGATCGAGAAGCACATCCGCAGCCAGCCGGTGATGCGCCGCGAATCGATGGCGCAGATCGAGGCGCACCTCTCGCAGCGGCTGGCGAAGGAAGGCATCGAACATCGCCTGGTCAGCCGGGTGAAGACCCCCTGGAGCATCTACAACAAGATGCACGCCGAAGGGAAAAGCTTCGACCGCGTGATGGATGTGTTCGGGTTCCGCGTCGTCGTCGACTCGGTACCGGACTGCTACCACGCGCTGGGCGCGGTGCACGCGCAGTACAAGCCGCTGGATGGACGGTTCCGCGATTTCATCGCCATTCCCAAGGCCAACGGTTACCAGTCGCTGCACACGGTGCTGTTCGGCCCCTACGGTTCACCGATCGAAGTGCAGATCCGGACCACCGAGATGGATCTGGTCGCCGAGCGCGGCATCGCGGCGCACTGGACCTACAAGTACGGCACCGACGCCCCGAACAGCGCACAGAACCGCGCGCATGCGTGGATCGTGGAGTTGATCGACAACCAGCGCGCCGCCGGTTCGTCGCTGGAGTTCCTGGACAACGTCAAGGTCGACCTGTTCCCGGACGAGGTCTACCTGTTCACGCCGAAAGGCAAGATCCTGTCGCTGCCGCGCAATGCCACCGCATTGGATTTCGCCTACGCGGTGCACACCGATGTCGGCAACCAGGCCGTGGCCTCCCGCGTGGACAAGAAGCTGGTGCCGCTGCGCACGAAGCTGGCCAGCGGGCAGAGCGTGGAGATCATCACCGCCAAATCCGCGGCACCGAAACCGCAATGGCTGGAATTCGTCGTCACCAGCAAGGCGCGCACCGCCATCCGCCACCAGCTGAAGCAGCTGGAGCACGAGGATGCCGTGCAGCTCGGCCACCGCATGCTCGACCGCGCGCTGGAGGACCTGGACAGCTCGCTCGAGCGCCTGCCGCAACAGCGCCTGGAAGCCTTCCTCACCGAGCACAAGTACCCGCGCCTGGAAGCCTTCCTGGCCGACGTGGCGCTCGGCAACTGGATGCCGGCGCAGGCCGCGCAGGCGCTGACCGCGTTCGCGGAGTTGCGCGCCGGCGGACACTCGAAGCATTCGCAGGAGAAGATCCTGATCACCGGCGGCGAACGCGGCGTGGTCAGTTTCGCGCAGTGCTGCCAACCGATCCCGGGCGACGAGATCATGGGCTACCACACGGCCGGCAAGGGCATCGTGGTGCATCGACTCGACTGTCCCAACGTCACCGAGTTCCGCAAGTCCCCGGAGCGCTGGGTGCCGATCGCATGGGACGCCAAGGTCACCGGCGATTACGACGCCGCGCTGCTGATCGACGTGGAGAACCGGCCCGGCGTGCTGGCGCAGGTCGCGGCGGCGGTAGCGAAGAGCCAATCGAACATCGAGCGCGTCGAGTACCTCGAACGCGACATCAACGTCGCCGTGCTGCGCTTCTCGATCCAGGTCCGCGACCGCAACCATCTGGCGGAGGTGATGCGCAGGTTGCGGCGCCTCAACGTCGTGCACGGCGTCCGCCGTCAGTGACACGGGGCGGGGCTTGGCCCGCCGTGCTGAAGCATGCAGGCGCGACGATGGGGTTCGCTTGCGCCGTCGTTTCCGATCAATGTCGTCGCGGTCGGCGCGTTCGCGATGGCGGGCCAAGGTCCGCCCTACGTAGAATCCGGGTATCCACACAGGAGTCATGCATGACCAGGCAGATCATCCACACCGACCGGGCACCCGCTGCGATCGGCCCGTATTCGCAGGCCGTGCGTGCCGGCAACACCGTGTACTTCTCCGGGCAGATCCCGCTGGATCCGGCCACCGGCAACCTGGTCGACGGCGACATCGCCGCGCAGGCGCGCCGTGCGTTCGACAACCTCAAGGCGGTGGCGGAAGCGGCGGGCGGTTCGCTCGACCGCTGCGTGCGCCTCGGCCTGTACCTGACCGACCTGTCGCAGTTCGCCGCGGTCAATGCGGTGATGCAGGACTACTTCGCCGCGCCGTATCCGGCGCGTTCGACGATCGAGGTCTCCGGCCTGCCGAAGGGCGCGGCCTTCGAAGTCGATGCGGTGATGCTGCTGGACTGAGGGCGGAGGACCCGTAGTGCCGAGCTTGCTCGGCACCGCACGCTGTCCGCCGCATCGACGCAGGAACGAAGAGCAGCGGAGCAAGCTCCGCTCTACGAAGGGCGCGGCCTTGGACGTTGGCGTGGAGATGAAAGGCAGCGGAGCAAGCTCCGCTCTACGCGGGCGACCGCCGTGTCTCGCTCGGCGTGTGCCCGGTCCAGCGCTTGAACGCGCGACGGAACTCGCGCACATCGTTGAAGCCGATCTGGTTGCCGACGGCGGCGATGGTGGTTTCCGCATCCTGCAGCAGGGCCAGGGCGCGCTCCGTGCGCACGCGGTCGTGCACGGCGCTGAAACTGGTGCCTTCCTCGGCGAGCTGGCGGCGCAGCGTGCGTTCGCTCAGGTGCAGGGCGGTGGCGACATCCGTCATCTGCGGGTTGTCGCGCAGGCGTGGACGCAGCTGGCGCTCGACGGCGGCGGTGGTCTCGCCGCGCAGCGACATCGCGGTGAGTTGCGCCCGGCACAGGGCGAGGGCCTGCCCCGAGGTCACCGGGTTGTAACTGGCGAAAGGCAGTTCCAACCAGCGGCGGTCCACCACCATCGCATGCTGGGGCTGGTCGAAGAGGACGTCGCACCCGAACAGATCCGCATAGCGCTCGGCGTAACGCGGCGCCGGATAGCCCAGCTCCAGCCGCACGGGACGGAATTCCGGACCGGCCAGTTCGCGCGCCAGCATCAGCGTGCTGGCGAACATCTCCTCGCACAGGAAGGGCAGCAGGTCGGCGGCCTCGTCGGGCGCGGTCGCGACCACGGCCAGGCTGCCGTCGTCGCGATCCTGCATGTCCAGATCCATCAGGGGGCCGAGGTTGCGCTGGTATTCCAGGCCGATCTGCACCGCGTCGCCGAAGGTCGGCGCGGTCTTCATCGCCAGGCCCAGCAGGCCGAAGTTGCCGCCGTTCTGCTTCTCGCCCATCGCAAGGCCGACGCCGTCGATCGGCAGCGTCGGCAGGGCGCGGCGGATGATTTCGCTGGCCTGGCGGTAGGACACGCGCGCCTGCGGGTCGTGGATCTCCTGCACGTTCAGGCGCATGCCGGCGAACCAGCTTTCCGCCTTCACGCCGAATTCGCCCGCCAGCAGCACCAGGCCGCACAGCATGTTGGTGGGGAGGTTGGCGATCGACAGGCGATTGCCCAGTCCGGTTTTCCAACGCATCGGCGCCTCTCCAGCTTGTCCGCTTTGCCCCCCGTAGTATGCCGCTCCCGCCCTCCGTGTCACATAGGCCGCCGCACCAGACTGCGGGGCACTACGCAGGCGTATGGGAGGGGAAACTCATGCAGCGCACCATGTCCTTGGCGGTGGCCGGCGCACTGGCCGTCCTGATGGCCGGCTGCCAGCCGAAGGCGCCCGACACCACGCCCGTCGCGGCTGCCGACGGCTTCGCCGCCAGCCTGCAGGAGCGCCTGCTGGACGCCAGGCCCGGCGACGTCATCGAGATTCCGGCCGGTCGCCATGCCTTCGACCGCAGCCTGACCCTGCGCGCCGACGGGGTGACGATCCGCGGCGCCGGCATGGACAAGAGCGTGCTGAGCTTCAAGGGTCAGAAAGCCGGGGCCGAGGGCCTGCTGGTCAACGGCGACGACTTCACCATCGAGAACCTCACCATCGAGGACTCCAGGGGCGACGGCCTGAAGATCAGCGAGTCGTCGAACATCACCATCCGGGGCGTGAAGGTCCAATGGACCGGCGGGCCGAGCACCAAGAACGGTGCGTACGGCATCTATCCGGTGCTGACGAAAAACGTGCTGATCGAGGACACGGTATCCATCGGCGCGTCCGATGCCGGCATCTACGTCGGCCAGTCCGACGGCGTGATCGTGCGCCGCAGCCGCGCCGAGCAGAACGTCGCCGGCATCGAGATCGAGAACACCATCAATGCCGACGTCTACGAGAACGTCGCCACCGGCAACACCGGCGGCATCCTGGTGTTCAACATGCCAGGGTTGTCGCAGCAGGGCGGCAACATCCGGGTGTACGCCAACAAGGTGATCGCCAACAACCACGACAACTTCGGGGCCAAGGGCACGCCGGTGGCCAGCGTGCCGGCGGGGTCGGGCATCGTGATCAACTCCAACGACGACATCGAAGTGTTCGGCAACGAGATCCGCGACAACGCCACGGCCAACATCATCGTCTCCAGCGTGTATTCCACCGGCTACAAGGACAGCAGCGCCTCGCCGAACTTCGATCCGTATCCGGAACGCATCCATGTCCACGGCAACACGCTGTCCGGCGGCGGCGACTCGCCGGACGGCTTCGACCTGAAGGCGTTGAAGGTGGCCACCTACGGCCTGCGCGGCAACTTCCCCGACGTGCTGTGGGACGGCTACTACAACCGGGATCGCGTGGTGGACGGGAAGAAGATCGGGCCGCAGATCTGCCTGCGCGACGTCAACGGCGTGGTCAATGCGGACGGACCCGGCGGCTACAAGAATCCGAACAAGGACGCGAAGCTCCACGACTGCGAACTGCCGCGCCTGCCGGCGGTCGACCTGAAACGCGGGTGAGGCCATCGCGCATGCCGTATCGCGTGCTGCCGTGGCTGGCGATCCTCGCGGCCTGCGCGGCGCTGCCGGCCTGCCGGCCGGCGCCGCAGGTGCACTTCTTCGCCGAGGGCCAGCCGGCGACGCTGGACGAATGGGGCGTGCTGCGGGTCGAGGACGGGCGCCTGCGCCTCAACGACGGCGTGGTGCCGTACGACCTCAACACGCCCTTGTTCAGCGACTACGCGCACAAGCTGCGCACGGTCTGGATGCCGGCCGGCACGTCCGCGACGTACCGGGCGGAACAGAGCTTCGACTTCCCGGTCGGCACCATCCTCAGCAAGACGTTCTACTACCCGTTGCCGGAAGGAAAGCCGTGGGACGGGAAGTCCGTCGCGCGTACGCCCCCGACGCAGTCGTCGCTGGAAGGCGAGGCGCTGGACCTGGCCAGGGTGCGCCTGATCGAGACGCGCCTGCTGGTCCATCGCGCCGGAGGCTGGGTGGCGCTGCCTTACGTGTGGAACGACGCCCAGACTGCGGCCACGCTGAAGCGGACGGGCGAACTGGTGGCGCTCGACCTGGTCGATGCGCAGGGTCAACGGCAGGCCACGAACTATCAGGTGCCCGACCAGAACCAGTGCGGCGGCTGCCACATCACCGACAACAGGTCGCGCAAGTTGCTGCCGATCGGGCCGAAGGCACGGCATCTGAACCGTGATTTCGAGTACGTGGGCGGCAGGGAAAACCAGTTGGCGCACCTGACGCGCGTCGGCTACCTGGCCGGTGTGCCGGCGTCGCCGCCGCGGCTGGCCGACGCCATGGATGCGCACGCCGCACTCGATGCCCGCGCCCGCGCTTACCTGGACGTCAACTGCGGGCACTGCCACAGCGCCACCGGTCCGGCGATCACCTCGGGCCTGTGGCTGGACGCGCACACGCAGGACCGCCTGAAGCTGGGCTTCTGCAAGCAGCCCATCGCGGCGGGTAAGGGTACCGGCGACCGGCGCTACGACATCGTGCCGGGCCATGCGGCCGATTCCATCTTCGATTACCGGTTGGACAGCGACGACCCCGCGATCATGATGCCGGAGCTGGGGCGCTCGGTCGTCCATCGGGAAGGGGTCGCGCTGATCCGCGCATGGATCGACGCGCAGGCTGGCCGTTGCGACACGGCAGGCACAGGCAGTGATTCACCGCCGGCCACCTGAGGCCGGTTTCCGCACAACGCTTCCGGGAGGGCGTGATGAGAGTGATGCAACGGAATCTGGTCGTGGGGCTTCGACGCGCGTTGTTCGGCAGTTGCGTGGTGCTGGGTGCGAGCGGGACGGCTTGGGCGCAGGCGACGCCCGAGGGCGAACAGCAGGCGACCAACCTCGACACCATCACCGTTACCGCGCAGAGCCGCCAGCAGGAACTGCAGGACGTGCCGATCGCATTGCAGGTCGTCGACCAGCAACTGCTCGATGACGTGGCGGCGGAGAACCTGGGCGACATCGACGCGTTCGTGCCGGGCCTGGTGGTGGACGCCGCCCAGCCCACGCAGCCCTCGTTCCGCCTGCGCGGCGTGGAGACCAGCGACTTCGGCATCGGCACCGACCCGGCGGTCGGCATCTTCGTCGACGGCGTGTACGGCGGCCGCGGTGGCGGCGTGCTGTTGCCGTTCCTCGACGTCGAGCGCATCGAGGTGCTGAAGGGGCCGCAGGGCACGCTGTTCGGCCGCAACACCGCGGCGGGCGCGATCTCGCTGGTGACGCGGCGGCCGCAGGACGAGACCGAAGCCCGCCTGCGCCTGCGGCTGGGCAACTACGGCAAGCAGTACGTCGATGCGATGTGGAACATCCCGGTCAGCGACGTTTCGGCGTTCCGGGTGAACGCGCTGTTCAACCACAGCGATGGCTGGTTCCAGGATGGCGCCACCGGCAAGGATCTGGGCGGCGAGAACGTGTGGGCCGCGCGCGCCGCCTGGCAGCTGCGCATCGGCGACAACACCACCGCGCTATTGAGCTGGGACCACGAAAGCCTCGATCAGAACGGCCGCGTCACCACCGGCATCGTGCCGCTGCCGGCGTATCCACAACGGCCGCCGGTGCCGGTGGATCCGGACGATTACCTGGATCCGCGCAAGGTGCCGACCTACAGCGATGCGGAGAACGCGGAGTGGCGTACGTTCGATGGCGTCACCCTGATCGTCGACCACGCCTTCGCCTGGGGCAACCTGACCTCGACCTCGTCCTGGCGCGAGTACGACTCGCTGAACCAAACCGAGGAGGACGGCACCAACCGCGCCGACCTGTACATCGACTCGGTCAACACCGAGAGCAACGAGACTTTCTACCAGGAGTTCAAGTTCGCCGGCAGCAATGCGCGGCTGGACTGGGTGGCGGGCGCCAGCTTCTTCAAGGAGGATGCGCGCCAGACCAGCGAGGTGAACACCAATACCGAAGCGGTGGACAACATCGTGCGCAACCTCGGCATCGCGCCGACGCCGGACGGCAGCCTGTTCGGCTTCACGTCGCTGCTGGCGCAGATGAACGGCATCCCTGTATCTCTGGTCGGCGACCGCTGGAACGAGCGCTTCAACAACACGCTGTCGACCACCGCCTACGCCGCGTTCGGTGACGTCATCTGGCGCGCGACCGACAAGCTCAACCTGACCTTTGGCTTGCGCTACACCCGCGACGAGAAGGACTTCACCTGGCTCAACACGCCGCGCAATGCGCCGGAGCTGGAAGCCAAGCTGGCGCTGCTGGAATCGCTGGGCTTCTTCGCCGCGCTGGGGCAGATGGGCATCCCGATCAGCCGCGAAACGCTGACCTTCGACATGGCCTTCATCGATCCGCCGGCGATGGTCAACAAGGGCGTGCTGGTGCGCGACAAGCGCAGCTGGAGCGACGTCAGTCCGCGTTTCGTGGTCGACTACCACCTGGATGACCGGACCATGGTGTTCGGCTCGCTGGCCAAGGGTTACAAGGCCGGCGGCTTCAACGCGCTGCAGATCGGCCCGGCCTTCGAGAACGAGGACGTCTGGAACCTGGAGGCCGGCATCAAGCAGTCGCTGGGCCGCTTCGCCTGGAACGCCTCGCTGTTCCACTACCGCTACGACAATCGCCAGTCGGTGCGGCTGATCGATCCCGATCCGAACAATCCCGTCGACATCCCGCGCTTCGTGTTCGACACCGGCGATCTGGAGGCTACCGGCATCGACGTGGACCTGCGCTGGAAGGTCACCGACGGGTTCACGCTGGACGCGCAGGCCGAGTGGATCGATTCCAAGTACAAGGACTACGTGACGCCGGAAGGCGTGGACCTGGATGGCGAACCGACCGGCGAACCGCGTTTCACCGCGTCGCTGGGCGCGGCCTACAAGGTCGACCTGGCGGAGCACGGTGAACTGCGCTTCTCGGCGCGTCACGCCTATCGTGGACGCAGCCGCTGCAACGCGGGCTCGGACCTGCAGGGCGATTGCGGCGTGAATGCGCTGCTCGACATCGGGGAAGCGCGCGACCGCACCGACGTCCGCATCGGCTGGACCGCGCCGCAGGGGCACTGGAGTTGGGCGGTCTACGGCAACAACGTGTTCGACAACCAGTACGTGAAAGGCCTGAACACCTACGGTCGCGGTCCGCTGGGCGTGGTGGGCGCCACCATCACCGAGCCGCGCACGTACGGCCTGGAAGTGGCCGTGAAGTTCTGAGCCACGCGTCGACGCGTCGGATAACGGCCCCGGCATCGCGAGATGCCGGGGTTTTTGTTTGGCGTGGTTCCCGGCATCCTTGTGCGATGCCTGTACGTCGCGAATCGCCGTCCATCGATCTTTCCGCCGAACCCCTCAGCCACCTGCCCGGTGTCGGTCCGCGCGTAGGGGAGAAGCTCGCCGCGCGCGGATTGCAGACGATGCAGGATCTGTGGCTCCACCTGCCGCTGCGCTACGAAGACCGCACCGCGATCACGCCGATCCGCCTGCTGCAGCCCGGCGTGCCGGCGCAGGTGGAAGGGCGCGTGGAAGCGGTGGACCGCGGCTTCCGTTATCGGCCGGTACTGCGGGTGGCGGTGGGCGACGAATCGACCGGTTCGCTGGTGCTGCGCTTCTTCCATTTCCGCGCCGCACAGGTCGCACAGTTCGCCGTCGGTGCGCGCATCCGTTGCTACGGTACGCCCAAGCCCGGCCAGCACGGGCTGGAGATCGTCCACCCCAGCTACCGCATCCTCGGTGATGACGATGACGCCGCCCTGGGCGAGGCACTGGATCCGGTGTATCCGGCCATCGAAGGGCTGGGGCCGGCGAGCATCCGCAAGCTGGTCGGCCAGGCGCTGGAACGGTTGCCTGCCGACGACCGCCTGGAACTGCTGCCTGCCGGGTTTCTGGATGAGTCGGCATTGCCCTCGCTGCGACAGGCGCTGCTCACCATGCATCGGCCGCCGCGCGATGCCGATGTCGCGGCGCTCGCCCTCGGCACGCACCCGGCA
Source organism: Pseudoxanthomonas sp. GW835-FHT14C01 (assembly GCF_058793715.1). Lineage (NCBI taxonomy): Bacteria > Pseudomonadati > Pseudomonadota > Gammaproteobacteria > Lysobacterales > Lysobacteraceae > Pseudoxanthomonas > Pseudoxanthomonas sp. GW835-FHT14C01. The sequence goes on along the minus strand of NZ_JBXAGB010000004.1, from coordinate 62,735 downwards.
CAGCGCCGGCTGGCGATCGAGGAACTGCTGGCCCATCAGCTGAGCCTGCGCCGGCAGCGGCTCGCGCTGCAGCGGCAGCGTGCGCCGGCGCTGAAAGGCAAGGGCACGCTGGTGGAGGCCTTGGTCAAGGCACTGCCGTTCACGCTGACGGGTGCGCAGCAGCGCGTGTTCAAGCAGATCCGCGAAGACATCGCCCGGCCCTCACCGATGATGCGGCTGGTCCAGGGCGACGTGGGTACGGGAATGTTAGCATCGATGGGCGTACACAGAAGACCTTTTCGATGCAGAAGAGCTCCAATAGGCTACCAAAGCCTGAAGGAAAGAGGGCGGGGCTTACCTTAAGCGCTCAGAGTAAGCGGGGTGCCCTTCGATGGCATGTCAAGTTGTTCCTGGCGTACTTACTAGATGCCATCCAGGAGTCCTGGCGGGAAGGCGCTCGGGCGCGCCGTCCAAAAGACATCAAGGCAACGGTGGCTGTCCACACCAAATGTGGCGCGATCCAAATCCCCTTGCTTCGGCCAGCAGGTGGATGGACTGAAAAGCTTCTGGAGCGCATTCAATCCACATTGAAAGAGCAGGCTGATCTCGTGTGGGTCGGAGCTACACAGTGTTTGGAAAGCGAAGCGTTTCCCCGCTCTTCACTGAAAGCCCTGGTGACGCGTCTAGTGGGGCGGGTTTATCCGCCCTCTAGAATGGAAGCGGTGATTAAGAAGATGGAAGCATTCCTCGCAGACTATGCAATCTGCGAGAAGCGTAACGAAGCGAAAGTCTGCCATGCCAGCGCAATCATCGAACAAGCCGAAGCCCGCGGCTTCTCTAGCAGCGCGATAAGCGTAACGCCAAAGGGGCCACGAGCGCGCCTGGTTGTCATCTTCTCGCAGCTACGGCTGCGACTTCCCGGCGGCCCTGGAACCGGGGAGTGGGCGGCACTTCAAGAGAGAATGAACGCGGCCGCCGTCAAATTCAAAGCGTGCCAAGGCAACTTAGTCTTCCTCCCGACAGAGAACAACCCCCACGGACGTAGGACATACCCAGGGTACGTTGTGGACTTCGAACAACTGGGAGTTCGGCAGGGCGGCCTCTTGACGGAAGTGTTGGATGCGATGCCAACTCCCGTAAGTCATCAGTACTTCCAAAGGCTGATGCGTCACGTTGAATGGATCTGCGCGACGTCGTGCATTTCGCAAGCTAGGGTTCGTGCAATCCTAAGCTCACGATCTGACATTCTTCAGGAAGATGATCTCCAAGTTCTCACCAATGCACTGATCTCATGTTGTGATGCCCGCCCTCTAGAGCCGCGGTCAAGAAGCGGCTACCTGAGCGCGTTCCAAGAGGCCTTTCATGGCGCATTTCAATCGCTAGGAACTCGTGCGAGCAAGGTTCAACTGGATAGCACGAAGCACTGGGCGAGAAGAAGTCGCGGACTCATCAGTGAGGTTGCCGATCCTGGAGCGATATCGCCGGAGAACCGCCCTCCAATCATTCACGTCGTAGGAGGTGATGGCGCACTGAGTAGAGAGCGTGCTGCGGAACACTTGGAAGATAGGCTGAAGCGTATCGAGAATGCGTGTGACCATGCATTAGCAGAGTTCATCAACTGGCGGAAATTCATGCTTCGCGCCGGTGAGATGGGCGTTGATGACTCTTTCCGGTCCTACGTGGATCAAATGAAGGGGCTTGGTGACGGGCGAGAGGATTTCCGGCAATGGCTGAGAGGTGCTGCCACTGAGGACATTGCAAGAGTCACCTTCTTTGCCGCTCAGAAGCACGAGCTTTATCGAGAGGCTCGCGATAGGGAGCTTCGTTCGAATGTCCACCAAGGTCGCTTCAACCGCGCATTCGGACGGATCAGCGAAGAGTACCCAGAACTGGTGAACTGGTGCGGAGGTCGTTCATCACCATTCTACTCTTTTGCCATTCAAATGATCTGGTGGGTGCCACGCTGGGTTCAGTTGGCAATTGAAATGAAGATACAGATAGTCACTTCATGGAATCGCGACACGGTGAAGCATCTGGAGGCTAATGGGGTTCGTCGCGAGGGGGCGCGATTGGAGTTCCAGTCATTGAAGGGAAAAAATGGAGAGATGGAAAACGCCAGTGTGGAGCCGGTCGATAAGCTCCTTCAGGCTGGCATCGATCTTATGATTGAGCACAACGCCAACGTCGATCGCTACTGGTCTCGCGAGTCGCCAGGCTTGTTTGTTACCTTCATCGAGAAAGGGGTGGGCCGTCGAGTCTTTGGGCGAGGTACAGACCATAAAATTCTGTCGAGATTCATTGCCTACTACGAGCTTCCGCACTTTACACGGGAGCAGCTTCGAAATCAGAGCGCGGGTGCTGACTATCTTAGCCATGACGATCCACATGCGACACAAGGACGCCTGGGGCACACAAGCATCAGGACAACTGCGGGCTATCTTGACGGCACCGTATTTCGGGTATTGAACTCAGCCAACATTGCGAAGTTCCAGAAGGTGCTAAGCGCCTCGATTGTGTGGGCCGCTGGTGGCGAGGATGCGGTGACAAAGAGCGGGATGCCTCTTTCGTACGTGGACAAGAGGCTGCTATTTCCCGTGAGTGACAGTGCGGTGACGGATCGTCTGATGCCGCCGGAGTGTGACGTCTGGATGGTTGACCCAGAGCAGCCTTTGGTACTGGACAAGATCAGGGTCATGCATCTCATTCGACAGAGGGCCTACTACGCACAGAACTGGCAAAGATTACGCGCTGAATCATCGGAGAGATTCTCCAAGGTCCATCTTCCACGGATCGAGTTTACAGCCGCACTCTGGGCACTCATCTCGGACTCCGAGTATGCGTGTTTGCTGGAGCAGAGGGTATGAAAAAAGGCGTGAAAGTTGACGCTGGTTTGATTGCGCCATCGCCAAACCGAGATTCAGATGAGGGCGCTTGGCCCACGGGAGTTGCACGAGATAGAAGGATTCTAAGCGATTGGAATGACCCGGTTCTACGGGTGGCCAACGGTGACAAGATTAGGCTCATCGACCTCTCCCGAATTCCGCTGCCAGCCAATGGTCCTGACGGACCCTTCTCGGAAAGCTTCACTCTTGGGAAATTTCCGCACTGGGTAGATGTTGCGCGCGCGCAATTTTGCAACGTTCTGTCAGCCGGGACCGGGCATGACGCTCTAGGTAAAGCGGTCAACTCGCTCAATCATACGTCCAGGTTTTTCGCATGGTGCGTGAAGAATCGGATCTACAAGTTGGCCGATGTGACCTTGGACGATATGAGGAGGCTGGCGCTCGAGTTGCAACCCAAGGGGTGGTTCAGCGCCCTAAACACGGAGGCCGAGCTGAGGGAGCTAGTCAGGCGCTGCGAAGACGATAAAGCCCTACTTCTGCAGGTTGCTTCATCTCATGATGGGGCGACTTGCAGCATCTCTTCGGAGCGACTCTCCTCTTACCTTGGATACGTAGTCACATCGCGGGAGTATCCGATGTTCCTCCGTAAGGAAATAGCTGGTCTGATGCAGAAGGTGACAGTCGGGGCGGAACGGAGAAGCGACGATATGCAGCCCTGGTCCGAGGCGTCGTTCAAGAACTGCTTCGGTGCACTGAATGGACTTTGCATTCTTCCCGCGACGCTTGACAGGCTGAGCTTTGAACCCTTCGCTAACGCCCGGCTTCATGCGCGCCTTGCCAACGGGATTCCGGATGGGCGGACCGCCAACTTGACGGTGGAGGATGCTGCTAAGTTGCTAGCGGAGTCGCTTGAGTGGCTTTACAACAAGGCTGATGCAGTTATCGAGCTCGTGGCGTTCTGGCGAGAGACGCTTGTTGGGACAGCATCTGAGTACAAAGGCGAGGCGAACGTCAGCACGCGCGTGAATGCAGCGATACGTGAACGATACGCAGAGCTAAAGTCGCGTGTGGACTTTCCCTATGAAGTGGCCTCGTTCACCACTGCAACCGGTGAGAGCATCTCCCTGCTGGTGAAGAATCTCTTGACGGCGGCTTTCGTCCTGATTGCCATTACGCAAGCAAGAAGAAAGAATGAGGTAGTCGGAGAGGGGAGTCGGCCATGGGGCATCTACGCGGCGTGCCTTGAGAAGATTGATCCCGATATCGATGCATATGCCCTGGACATCTACATCGAGAAGACCTGGAATGCCTGGATGAAGATGCCGGCATCAGCGCTGACGGTGCATGCAGTGGACGTGCTGACAAGATTGAGGGCCGCCGCTCTTCCCGGCGAGGAGGTCGGAACCTCGGATCAGGATAGGCGTGCCCAGAAGCTGTTCTCCTTCCCCGGCAGCGCGGCGCTTCTCGGGGATGCGAGCGCCATGTTTGGTTTTTCCTTTGACGAACACAGCGGGGAACTGTATTCGCTGGCGGGAGTTGCTGATTCTGAACGCAAGACTCACATGTTCCGACGTTTCTTTGCGCTGGTGTACTTCTATCGATGGGAACACCCCAAGTTGCAGGCCTTGTCGGAGTTCCTTGCACACTTTGATCTCGAAACGACCAGGGTCTACATCACCGACCCAGCCATGCGAGACAAGGCAGATCGAATTGAGGCACTACATCGGCACAGAGCGGATTGTTTCCCAGAGCAAGAGATGTCAGAAGCCCAGCGCCACTACGCGGATGCGCAGTTGGATGCGATGCTAACTTCCGACGGTGCCGGGGGGCCAATGACGAGGCGTGTACATCGTTGGATTCAGCGCATCTGGCGGCACGTCGAGTTTCCTGATCGCGACCCAGCGACCCTGAAAAGCGAAATCCGAAAGCAGTTTAAGAGCAGGGGGTACGCGCCAACCCCGATGTCTCATGGGGTCTGTTGGGCGGAAGAATCTGGCGGGCGGGTCGGCTTGAGAGGGCGTTGTAGCAAGGAGGGGACAATTCGTAGGGAGCTGGCAGGAGTGGATATCTGCGGCGCCTGTGTATTTCACAGTACATCGAGCTCCTTTTTGCTGAACGTGGAGCAGGATGCCAAGCGCCTGGATGAGCAGGCAGCTCTGGCAACCGACCCGCGAGAAGCGCAAGTTCTTCGCGCCACCGCCTCGTGCTCTCGAGAGCTTGTAGAGTTGGAACTGTCGCTTATCCAACGTCAGCGATGCCCACTGACCAAGCCACCAGGAAAGAAGGTGCCGGAATGAGTGTCTCTGATCAGCATGTTTCACGTCGCTTGCGTGCTCAGGCAGATCTTGCCATGAGTGCAAAGAAGGATCTCATGACGCGCTGGGCGCGTGATGGAGTTCCCGTGTGCGTCGGCTCGGAGCATCCAAAACAGCTTGAGTGGTATCCGACCAGTCTTCGGAGCTTCAGTGCCTGGGATGGTAGTCAGAACTCTGCGGCGGTCCGTGAGTCCGAACCGCTTCTTCGCAAGACGGCGTTCCAAACGCTCAAATCTAATGCCTCGCTGCATCTGGCTATCAACCAGTTGCTTCGCCAGTTGGAGGTCACAGCCGAAGCTTGTCGGAGAGCCTTGAATCCTGAGCTTGCTGTGGAAGATGCAAAGGAGAAGGCGGAGGTCGAGCGCGCTAAGCGCGCCGGAGCACTACTGGGGTATCGTCAGGCAAGAGCCGAAGTCCGCACGGCCCGGAGAGATCTCGGTGCCGAGAAGAGGGCGCACCAGGGAACCTTGGGGCTGCTAAGGGAGAAAGAGCGCGAACTGGCTCAGGCACATGAGCAAATCGCAGCGCTAACTAAGACCTTGCGTAAGACGACGAGCCTCAAGTCGGTTCGATAGATGATGCCGCCAGAACAGAGACAGCAAATCACCGCCATGTATCACCATCATGACCTCGCTCCTGGCCTGGCACTTGCTGTGGCTCTGGGTGCGGGTATAGAGCCCGCGAAGGGCTTTAAAAAGCTCCAGTCCACGGGCCTGGTGGAGCGGTGGCAGGTACCGCTCTACCTTCCGTCGCGCTATCTAGATGCGCGAGTACCCATTGAGCGCTTCTTTGGCCTTACCGGCCAGGGACAGGAAGTTGTAGTTGTGGGACGTTACGCAGGCAACATGCGTACGAAGTGGGGTGCAGGGCGCTGGGGAGGCAAGCGCAGCCCGCAAGCGCAAGGGGCACTCCTTGATGAGGAGGGGATGCAGCTACGTTTCTCGGTCTTCGGCGATGCGCGAACGCTGCAGAAGACACTCGAAGAGTCCGAGGGGCCGATCGCACTCGCGGGTACGCTTACCCAGGTGGGCGCGCATGTCTATTTGAACAATCCGACATTGCTGGATCAGAGTCTGATTGGTGCGGTAGTGCCCCACTACCCAGGCAAGGCGCGGGTGCTGTCCCTGGCCATGGCCCGTCGAGTCATGGCAGCTCTACTGCCGTCTACCATCCCCCTGTGTGCTGCAGAACTCCGAGCAAGGGCACGAGCCTTTGTGAGCGACGGGCAACTGAGAAGACTGCTGGGAAGGCCCGAAGGAACCCTAGAGGACTTGCTGGTTAGAGCCCACTTCCCTTCGTCGCCGGACGTGGGAGAGCGCGCGCAATGGCACCTTGAGCGTTTGTCAGCGCTCATCACGGTGGGGGATCTTAGGGCAGCCAAGCAGTGTCCAGTCGCGGTGAGAAAGCCGCTGGCCCTCTCGCCTTGGCAGGATCTCGCATCGCGTGCGCCTTTTGTCCTCACGCACGAGCAGGCTAGGGCGGTCGATCGCCTGACAGAGCGCTTTGGTGGGACAGAGGCGTCCTCTACCTTAATCAATGCCGATGTCGGCATGGGGAAGTCGATCGTCTACCAAATGGCGGTTGCCTCCGCTGTCCGTTCGGCTGCACGCGCGGCCGTTCTCCTGCCCAACGAACGACTGGCTGTGCAGGCTCATCAGGAGATCTGTCGTCTATTTCCTGAGTTCGATGCCGCCCTGGTTACCGGGAAGACGAATGATCGAGCGATGACGAACGCGCGTTGGCTCGTCGGAACAACGGCCCTACTGTTTCGTGACATTGGCCACTTGGATGTGTGCGTCATCGATGAGCAGCATCGCTTCTCGGTGGAGCAGCGACGTGCCTTGGTAAAGGATGGAACGCATGTTGTCGAGATCAGCGCCACTCCTATTCCTCGCACACAGGCCATGCTGCTGTACGGGAAGTTGGATGTGCTGCGATTGACGGAACGCCACAGTCCGCAAGACATCCGTACCCAGATTGTGCATCGAAACGGCACATCGGACATGGTTGAGCATCTCAGGAGCCTGCTGAATGCAGGCGCTCGAGTTCTGATCGTGTGTCCTCGGAGGGAGGAGGGGGAGGACGATGAAGGGCCTGACCTTCCATCGGTGGCGCGCGTGGCACATAAGTGGAGCACCATGTTCCCTGGATTAGTGCGCGCCCTGCATGGGGCCTCGGGTGAGGCGGATGTACACCAGGCTTTCGAAGACATGGCAACGGGCGCTGCCCGCATCTTAGTCGCCACAACCGTGGTTGAGGTGGGCTTGAACATTGCCAATCTGCGAGGCGTCGTTATCGTCCATGCAGAACGCTTTGGTCTGTCGCAGCTACACCAGTTGCGTGGGCGCTTGGCACGGGAGGGGGGAGAGGGTCACTGCTACTTGTACCTGCCCCGCGCGGTGGGTTTAGATGCAGATGTAAGGCTACAGGCGCTGGTTGATACCAACGATGGATTCGTTCTTGCCGAACACGACATGAGAATACGCGGCATTGGGGATGTCTCAGACGCCGGTGCTCGCCAGCATGGCAGCGCCGGTAGCCTTCTGATGAATCGCCAAGTAGGTATGTCCACTGTCATGGAGATCATGGAGATGCTCGGTGACGAGGACTGAAGCTTTGGTGGAGTGGGTAGGAGTCGGCACTGAGCGTTTGCCAGTCTTCTACAACGCGAAGCTACGTCTCATGGACGAGTTTCATGACTACGTGTGCTATGTCGCCGAGACCGAGGCCAAGAGTGGATCGAGCCAAGCGTACACATCCAAGGTGCAAGCAGTGTCATACGCGTTGCTGGCGTGGCTGCGATTTCTGGACGGCACAAGCGCCAGTTGGAAGGATGCCGACAATGCCAAGCTACGGGGATTCAAAGATCTTGCGCTTAAGCGGGTGAAAGCATCGGTGCGTGGCAAGGGGAATGAGAACGCAGCAAAGCGAACGGTCAATATCCAGCTCAAGTGGATCTACCGCTACTACGCTTGGGCAGAGCGGACGGAGCGATGCGGAACGATTCTTGGGCCCGGCGAAGACGCGCCGATCAAATCGACACTCAACATGCCCTCGGCTAACAGTAAACGGAAAAGTGGTCTGGACAAGAATGCCTATCCGCTGCTGTTCGGGAGATTGGGGAATCGATCGGGTGCTCAGTACTTTGCGAGCGGCCAAGACAAAAGGAAGGTCGCGGAAGTCCTGTCCGAGGCAAACGACCCTTTCATCGCTGAGCGAAACCTCATCATTCTTGAGCTCGCATCACGTGTAGGTTGGCGTGCCGGCACAATGACGTTTCTGGAGAGCGGTGACTTTCCAACGCATCCGAATGAGAAAATGCCTGGCGATGGCGTTCCGATCCGACCCGCGATTCAGAAAGGCGGACACTCTGACTCATTTGGCGTTCCTCTAACGCTTGCTCTACGCATCTCACGATTCATTCAATGGCGAGAGCGCTGGCTGATTCAGGGGGGATGGAGTGAGAAAGAAGCGAAGGGTCGACTCTTCGTGAGTGGGAAAACCGGCACGCCCCTGGGCAACAAGACGATAACGCAGATGATTGGCTCTGCTTTCAGGAAAATTGGGGTTGAGGCCGGTCGCGGCGCGGGCGTTCACTCGTTTCGTCGCAAGTATGCAGAGGATTCCACGCGCGACGATCTTTCCTCGCGGCGCGCGGGCGGCTACTCGACCGCGATGGAGGATGTCATGCACGGCACCGCTCATAGGCTGGGGCACAGGAGCTTGTCCTCTCAAGTGGCCTATCAGCGAGCAGTCCATGCCAGTACGCATAAAGACCACACACATGAGCTGCGAACGAGCTTGGAAGAAGCCGAATCAGAGCTCGCAGTAGCCAAGGCGGAGAACGCTGCGCTGCGGGCGGAGCTATCTCGACGAGGCGCTCCTGCTAACCCGAAAGGCGGAAAGAAGAAGTTGCGATAGGGCGCACGGCGCCAGCGACTACTCGGAATTCATGGGCCGCAGCACTTCTTCCACTTTCGTCCGCTACCGCATGGGCAAGGATCATTTCGACCGATTTTTTGGTTGCCTTCTCCGCCTCGAAGCACTTGCCTCATGGCGGCATTCCGTGACACTGGCGGGACCTGTTCCTCTCGGGCCACAGCGGCATCGAGTTGATCATCCTGATGCCAAGGTTCTGCCAGTCGCATGCCGAATCTTAGCCGGGCCTGGTCTGGGGCCAGGCACAGGCCGAACCATAGGTCGGCCTTCTGCAGGTATTTTCGGCGCGTCGTCAGCACGGCCAGCCTCTGAGACGCCTCTAGGTCATTTTCCGCACTGATCAGCACCGTGAGTCCACTCTTATCCGCGAACATGAGCGCGAGGCTGTGCGGCTTGCCATCACGGGCGGCCTGCTGCGCCTGCCCGTCAATCAGCCGGTTGAGATCGTCCCGCGTTGGGCCATCTAACTCCAACAGTTGGAATCCCTGATCAAGAACCGCAGGCTCAGGTCTGACTTGAATCTCTTGCAAGATGCGGCTTAGCGTCGTTCCTTCATGGTGGGTCAGTAGCCCTGGTGGCGTCGCGGCGCCAGGTAGTGCGCGTCGTCGCGCGGCCATAGCGATGTCAATGCCGAGCGAGAACCCCTCATCCATGTGCACCAGTTTCTGCTCGTCATCAAACCAGAGGTTGTGCCGAAGGTGATAGCCCAGGATGGTCATCTCCTGAGCAGCCATCAGTCGATCTCCGTACCGCGTCCGGCGGGCGATGTAGCTCAGCAAATGCAAGGGACTGGTGAGTAGCTCTGTCAGTACATCAATGAGAAATACGTCGGTGATGAACGCAGCGCGCACGCGCGGTACATCGCGCGTTTTCAGGAACTGACGAGATTGGAAGGTAAGAGCGGGGTAGTGGTCACTGACGACACAGAAAACGAAGATCTCGTTAATCTGAGGGGGTAGTACGACTTCTGACCCATCCGATAGCGTGACTTGATACTTCGCGTCTCCCAAGCACTCCGCGCATAGCAAGCCTTGGTCATAAGCATCCTGAACGCCCTTCTGAAAGTCGTCTCGGATGACTTGGTCATTCCCCTTGCGGGCTTCGATGGTCAGTCTCTTTGACTTGGCCTGGACGATGATGGCTCTGTCAGCCCACAGCACCAGTACGTCGATCTCGCCAGCCTTCTTGCCTTTGGCTTCCCAAAGATCAACGTTGAGAAAGACGTTCTCTGCTCCGAATACGCTTGCAAGGCGCTCGGCTACAAAGTTCTCGGTGAATGCTCCGCGGTTCTTGTCCTGCTGTGCGCGGTAGGACTTGTCTGTCAGCATCCAATGAAATGGTGAATCGTATATTGCCTCTGCAAGCGCGTAGTTTTGCAGTGACATGTACTGGCCATCGGGCTGTCGAATCAAAGGCGTTGCTGTGACGTGATTGAAGTCCTGTAGGCTTGAAAAGGAGGCATTGTTTGCGCTATCGGGAAGTGTGAACGCGTCTAGGACCCGCTCGACCAAGCCTGTGTCTAGGCCGCAGTGCGCCGCGATGTCCGAAGCTGTGAAGGAAAAGCCGGGCACCATGGTCCACTGGTCGGCCGGGCGATCGCGCATTTCCTCACGCAAGGACTCAAAGCGCACCTGGCACTGGAGGCTGATGCTATCGGCCACCTGGCAGGCCTGACCGATCGTGAAGCCGCGGTTTCGCTGGAGCCAATCGTTGTCGGCCTCATAGCGCCGGACTGCTAAATCCAAGTACTGAAAGTCGTACGCCGACTCGGCTGCGTAGAAGATGGGCTCTCGCATGACGGCACCCGAATCGAAGGGATTGACGTCCTTTCCTTGCTTGAGTGCTTCGGCTACCTCGCCGATATCAAAGGCAGCCGATAGCACATGATGTAGCTCCAGGAGTAGGCTTTCAGCGTGGTCTACGTACCGCTGCTGAAGTTCCCGTGATGGCAACGTCCAATCAATGGGTGCCTTGACCATCAGGCCGTGCAAGGTGGTGAGCTCAGTCCGCATCAATCTGTCGGGACCAGAAACCTCACGCAGGTCATCGACCGTGACATCCTTCTCATACAGAATCATGTTGTCTCTGAAGCAAAGGTAGGCCAGCGCATGGACAAAGCCGGGCTGTAGGCAAAGCGCCTCTAAGTCAGCAAAGATCTCTCGTTCGGTGCGCGTTGTGTTTTTCATAGGACGCATCAAGAAGCGCTCTGTGTGTTCTCGTCAATCGGACTGGAGCGGGTTGCTATCGAACGAGCTTCTGTTTCGACCATAGCGTCGTGCAGAAACGTGCGCTTTCTTACGCGATAGATGCAAGGCAGCCCTGTTTCGTCGTAGATGTCCAGCCGTGCGAGCCAGTCTTGGCCGAAATCTATGTAGACGGGGCAGGTCGCATCTAGCCAGGTGCGTCGCGGTCGGATCCATACGTACTGGTGATGGCCACGGTAGACCTGAGAAACTTCTCTCTCGATGTCGCGTAGGGGGTGTATGAATCCTCCGCCTGGCGCTTTCTTGGTGGCCAGCGGGTTTTGTTTCAGGCACTCAGACAGGCGCAGGAAGATTCCCCGGTTTGCACCTTCCATGCGCGGCGCAGCGGGATACCAGATCAGGTCCTGGGCAATGTCTGAAGTTGGGTCGGGCAGCATGTGGTGGATCTGGAAGTTATCCACGAACGTACTGCCGTTGATCACCCAAACCAGATTTCCATAGAAGCGCTCACGTGAAAGACGCTCTCCATCCGTCATCGACGAGTGTTGAACTTCGATCACGATTCCGGCAGGCGTCTTGATGTCCGCGCGATGAATTTCGCCGTTGGGCGCGACATGGCTGATCTCGCGGCACGACTCAGGGAAGAGCGCCTTCCAGGCACGGTGCCAAGGAGTCTCGTTCTCCCACCACGGATCGCAGTCACGTCGGCTGGCGTGCGCCCAGTGGTGCATTAGCCGCGGGCCGCACTTGGCGACCATGGCGGAGCCGCAGGTTTCGCACACGCCGGGAGCGCCGGGCGAGGGCTCCTGGCGGCGGCCGTCAACGAGGGCGTACTGCATGTGCGTCCGAGCGAAGGAAGTACACGTAGTTTATGGCTTGCTGCGGGAAACAATCGCTGGGTGCTTGACCGTCGGACCTTGTGCTCCGGACATGCCACACTACTCGGCAGTGTTTCCGAAGGACCGGGTAGCGCTTTGCAAAAGGTCTTCTTGAACAGTGGATGGTATGACGCCGGACAACTGGACGGGCGGCTGTCCCAAGTAGTGCGCGGCGGGCAGGGGCTGGCGCTACATTTCGGCCAAGAAACGAAGCTGACGATCGCTGCGTGTGTACGCCTGCGTGCCTATCTCGACGCACTCGGCGATCAGGGGCTACCTGTCGAGTTGCACGATCTGGCTACCTGGGGTCTGGGCGCGTACCTGGACCGGGTAGGCGTGTTCGAGCAACTGACCCCTTCAGTGTCTGTCGTTGGGCTGGAGCCTGCAGGGCAGTCGCAAGCTCGTCGCGGTCAGAGCGAGGCACTGGAGGAGATTGTTCGGATCCCGATCAGTGGTCCCATGGACCGAAGCGTCGCTGAGCGTTTGTCCGGGAAACTGGCGGCGTGCGCGTTGCCCCAGGTGCGGGAGGCTTTAGCCAACACGGCCTTTACGTGCTTTGCTGAGTTGATCGGCAATGTCCGCACGCACAGTGCTTCGCCTAGCCCCGGCTACGCGGCGCTGCAGGTATACACGCCCCGTCAGGGCTCAAGACGTCTGGTTGAAGTGGTCGTCGCTGACGCAGGACTGGGGATTCTTCAAACGCTGCGGCCGGCCTTGTTAGCCAAGCAGGCTCCCCAAGGCGCCTTGGATGATCAGGCGTTGCTGCTTTATGCCGTGAACTCGGGTATCTCACGCCATGGCGAGGAGGCCGGGTGCGGCATCACCCAAAGTGCCAAACGCCTGCTGAGGCTGCCTGAACCTCGTCTTGAGCTTCGGCTGCCCGATATGCGCGTGAGGTTTGAGCCCGGGCCAGCGGGCGGGTATGTCATCACCCAGGCACGGACCGGTGCGGCAGTGGCCCCTTTGCCAGGCACCCACTGGATCTTCCGGTACGCGCTTGACTAGGCCCCTCAATTCTGTTTCACTGAACATAATGAATCAGATCGCGACCCTCCCTCTGAGGCAGTTCTTGGAGCGCTCCGATGCCTGGGGCCGTGAGGAAGGGCGTGAGGTGTACCCGAAGTTACTCGAGGCGCTTGAACGTACGCCGGGCGCTGTGTTGTACCGCATTGACTTGACCGGGGTGGCCCGGCTGGATGCGTCATTCCCTCGCGAAAGCTTCGTGGCCTTGGCCAAGCGGTATGCCGGTGAGAAGGCCTTTTCGATCAGCGGCGCGGCAAACATGGATTTGCTGGAGAACGTGGATGCGGCTGCGCACAAGCTGGGTATGGCGATGGTGGTGTGGGACGAGCAAGGCACGTGGTCTTTGATCGGGCCGCCTCCGAGCGCTGGCTTAAAACCCGTTTTCGATATCGCCATGACCGAAGGTGAAGTCACCACGGCGATGCTGATCAAGGCGCCATATGAACTCGGCGCGGCAAACAACGTAAGCAACAAACTCAAGCAACTGACAGAGGCTGGGTATCTCGTGAGACGAGAGGATTCATCTGTCAGCGGTGGCAAGGAGTACCGGTACCTTGCCCCGCGGTGATCTTCGTCTGCCTACCGGTTCACTTGATTCAGTGAAGCAGAAAGGAGAGGTTCCGATGTCCGCTATTCCGATCTTTGAAGTGTGGCAAAGCCGCAACAATCAGCAGTGGTACTTCCGCCTGAAAGCGCCCAATCACGAGATCATCTGCAGCTCAGAGGGGTATACGACCCGCTCTGGCGCCGAGCAGGGACTTGCACGGGTAAAGCTGTACGCTCCGGCCGCTCAGGTCCGCTTTGTGTAACTGGCTCTTCAACTAGGACGCCCTTGTGATGCACGAGCAATCCCTTCCTGCAGATCCCCGCGTATCCAAGGGCGTCATTTCCCAGTTTCTGCGCACCAACTGTCGACGCCAGTTGTACCTGTCCATCTACGCGCCCCTGCATGCGCACCCCACCATGCAGGCGTTGGGCATGCCCCCACCGGCCAAGTGGCGGCCAGGTATCGTGGCGTTGACGCGATCTGGGCGGGATCTGGAAGGTCAGCGGTTCGAAGAGCTCGAGCACGCGTTCCCCGGAGCCATGCGCAACTTTGCGCCCAAGGGCAAAGCTAAGGCCAAGGCCGGCGGCAAAACCGCCTTCCGGGATGCATTGAAGAATGGGGTGGTGGCGCCCTATGTGTTCGTTGAGGGCGAATTTCAATCCTCGCACCTGAGTTCGGCCTTCTATGCCGCCCTGGGTATACAGGCTGCAGTAGCGTCTAACTTGCCACGTCTAGCCGACCTGCGTCCGGATGTTGTGCTGGCACTGGATGCGACGATGCCATTACCCCAGCAACGTCATGCGCGTCAGGTTAATCCCGATGGCTCGACAACGCCGCTGGCCAGAGACGATGCGCGCCTGCGTTTGCTACCTATTGATATCAAGCGTAGCGAGCACGTCAATGCCAGCTACGCCATCGAGGTAACCCTCTACGCCGTACTGCTCGCCCTGTGGATTCAGCATGAGGGGTTGGGCGAGAAGTACGTGGTGATCGATCAGCCAGCCCTGTGGACACTGGATGCGCCCGATGCTGCGCCGATGTCCACCCTGAGCACCGTGCCGATTGAGGAGCGCATGGCAGCCTTGCTGGGCCGCTTGGAAATGGTGGAGTTCGATCAGTACGTCATCAGTATGCGAAAGATATTCCGCGAAGACCTGGTGGAAGTGGCTGGGCGTGAGGAATGGAAAAGATTGGCGCCACATATAGGGCCTTACTGTGGCATGTGTGATTTTTATGCCCACGAGCCTTGGGCGCGCAAGGATCCAAAAACGCAGATCAAGGAAGTCGTACACGCTGAACACTGCTCGGTTAAGGTGGAATCCGACGACCTGCTTTCACGCATTCCGGACGTCTCCCGAGGAATGGCGCGTACCTTGAGCGATGCGGGCGTCAGTACGGTGCAATCGCTATCACAGCAGTCGCCCGATGCGCCGGTTTTCCAGGCCCACAACCGACTAGCCGCCGAGCGCCAACTGCTCCCGCGTCGTGCGGCACACCTGTTGGCCGCCACGCGCGCCAGTACCGGACGCCAGTGCGCAAGCCTGCCGCGATACTCGCATCTGAGCGCGTACATTTTTCTTAACTTCGATGCCGCCACAGGATTCACCACGGGCTTCTCGGTGTACGGCAACTACCGCGCGCAGCGCAACTACGGCAGCGAACCCAAACCGTATGTGCCTACAGACGAGCCGAAGCAGCGTCCTGAAGCTTGGACCGTTGAACGCCGTGAGATGGATGAGGAGTTCAAAGGGCTCCAGCGGGTCATGTACTACCTCGCCGACCTGATCGACAAGGCGCAGGCCGACCCAGACCACGAGGATCTGAAGAAGGCCACCCTGCAAGTTTATTTCTGGGATGCACGCCAGTTCGAGCACTTCCGTACGGTGGTTGGCCGCCACTTGCACCGGCTTCTGGGCGATACGCGCTTGAACGGACTGGTGTGGTTGTTTCCGCCAGAGCAGGTCATCGCTCACCCCGAGTACGCGCTAACGCCGGCGGTTTCATTCGTGCGCGATGCGATCCGGCGTCTGGAGATTTTGCCGATCCCCTATGTTCAAACTCTCCTGGCCGTAGGTGAGGCGCTGCTGCCGGAGACTGATCACGTCAAGATTCCGCCGTTTCTGCACGAGCCCCTGAGTGATGCGATCCCAAAAGAGCGCATCTACGACATCTGGGAGCCTCAGCATCATGCTAACCACCAGGACCAGGTGGCGGCCTACAACCAAACCCTTCGCAGCTTGGTCATGCTGCTGATGAAGGTCACCATCTGCATACAGCGGCAATACAAAGGCCAGCTCACCGCTAACGCTCCTCCGCTGGAGTTGATGAAGCTGCCGACCTATCGAGGCGTCAGCGTGGATGGACAGCTATTGATTCTGCACGCCAAGCTCGAACAGCAGATCGAGGCGACTAGTAGCAAGGTCGGCTATGCAAATGATGCGGATGAGCTTGAGGCCGGCTATCGCAGTATTCGGCTCGTCAAGCGTTTGAGCGGCGCACAGGAGCGTCAAGCGCTCAAGGACTACGCTCTAGAAAAAATCGACGATCTGCGCGTGTACACGATCACGGAGACCTCCTGTAACAGCAAGCTTAAAACCGGCGATTCGGTGACCTTGTTCTTCAACGCCGTGCCCGGGATCTTGAACCAGCGTGTGAGCAAGTACCTGACCGGATCGCATGATGAGTTGGGTTATCAGAAGTACATCGCGATGGCCGAAGCGCTGAAGTGCACCATACTTCACCTCGATCGAGTCAACGCACGCGTGGTTGTCGAGCCGGGCTACTACGCGGCGGTGGCCGATGCCTTGGAGGCTGATGGATTGAACCTGGACACGGACTGTTCTTTGGTCGAGGCACCTCCCTTCGCCGAAGGGGCCTATCGAAAGGAGCAATTCATCCGTAGCCTGGGCAATCCGGTGATCGCTTACCCGCACAGCCAGGCGCTGACGGCGCTAGGCAAACAAACGGTTGCCCCGCCAAAGCCATCTAAGGACGCGCCCATGCGGGGCGCCAGCGTGCTTTGGGATGCTCCCAATGTCGCCGTCCAGAGGTCAGATTGGAGCGAAGCGGAGATCAATGCGGCAATCCAGTGGCTACGCGAACAAGGTCACCTGATCAACGAGAGTCAAGAGGATGCGATTCAGGCGGGTTTGCGTCGTTGCCTGTCGCTGATCTGGGGTCCCCCTGGGACGGGCAAGACCACTACGGGCGCCGGCTTGGCAGCCGCCGAGTTGTGGCTGGCGGTGACGCGTCAGATGCCCCAGAAGCTGCTGATTACAGGTCCCAACTACCAGACCGTCGAGAACTTCTACTCCGATCTGTTACCGCTGTTGCTGGCACTGGGCCCTGATGCAGCCCGGGTACGCTGGATTGAACGGCGTGAGCTCGGCGAGCCTGATCTTGAGGCGCTGCTCGACTACCGCAGATGCGATAGGAAGAGCCTTGAGGTGCTGCGAGCGGAGATGGAGGAGGGGGACAAGCCCACCATTGTTTTTGCCGTGACCGCGCAGTTGTTCAATCTGGCCAACCTCCCTTCGCCCCGAGGGAAAAAGTCTGCCGCGGTGCCAGCGCTGGAGATGTTCGACCTGGTGATGGTCGACGAAGCCAGTCAAGTAGATGTCGCCTCCGCGATAGGCGCGTTGGCCGAACTGGCTCCCAGCGGTCGACTGGTGCTCCTCGGTGATCGTCTGCAGATGCCCCCCATCTCAAAGGTTGAATCTCCGAAGGGGTGTGAGCACCTCGTTGGAAGCATTCTGGACTACTTCCAGGTGCGCTTTGGAGAGATAGAGGCATATCCCCTCTTGGAAAACTATCGCTCGGCCGAGGGACTGGTGCGCTTTGCTCGGGAACTGGGCTATCCGACCAAGTTGGCTGCCAAGTTCCCCGATTCTCGGTTGGCACTGGCTGTTCCGCTAGCGGAACCTGTTGACTGGCCAGACACGCTGCCCTGGAGCGATCTGTTCCCCAAGCTGCTGGATCCGGCCGTGTCCACGCTGGCAGTGACCTACGCTGATGGCAAAGCCGGTCAGGCCAACGATTTTGAGGCTGGCTTGGTAGTCGCTACGGCACTTTTGGCACGTGAGACGTTGCAAAAGGGTCTGAGCGGGCGCTCGAACCCGCCGGTATCGGGCCTCGACGCGATCCATTTTTGGACGCAGACCCTTGGTATCGTCACGCCGCATCGTGCTCAGCGCGCTGCAGTAATTCGTAGCCTGCGACAGGCCTTTCCGGCTGAGGAAGGAGAGCTGATCGAGCGGGCTGTGGACACGGTCGAGCGCTTTCAGGGGGGCGAGCGCGATCTGATTCTGGTGTCCTTCGGTGTGGGTGATCCCGATGTGATTGAGGCCGAAGAGGAGTTTCTGCTCGGCCTCAACCGGACCAATGTGGCAATCTCGCGTGCACGCGCTAAGGCCATTGTCTTCGTGTCTGACGACCTGTCTTACCACCTTCCCGATGATGTTGATGTGGTACGCACTGCCCGAGCAATCAAAGGGTTTGTCCACCAGTACTGCGACAAGACTCAGCGCTTTGACGTGCCTGTGGCTGAAAGCACCAGAGCGGTCACGCTACGCTGGAGAGCGTAGTGGCAGCGCGCCGTACCCCTGCATGGAAGACTGGGGGGCTTCCGGATACGGGCTCACGCGTATTTGCTCAGTAGCAGTCATGAGGTTGTTCTGCTGGCGAGCCTGCGCGGCACTATTGCCTACAAGACGCATGTCCACGGGTGCGCGACGGCGAAGACCTAACACTCATCGCCGGGCCCTGGAAAAACCTATGGTGACGTCAAATTCGGTGGTCGGGCTTGAGAGTGTACCCATAGTGTCGGCCTGTCGCTTGCCGGCATCCGCGGTACCGACATCGAGCCAGCCCTCGATCCGCCAATCGTGCCTGGACGAGGCCAATGACTGTCGGAGAATATCCAAGGGCGCATGATCGCGCGACCGTATGGAGCCAAAGCGGACGATCATTTTGCCGTCCGGCTTGAGTCGATCGCCACAATGGTTCCACACCTTTCCGAGTGACTTGGCGAAGGCTTCGGGCGACTCATGCGACAGTTGCTTGCCTCGACCGTAGTCGATTGTCTCAGGGCCTCCGACGAACCAATTTCGTAGCCATTGGTCTTGCACATAGGTCACGAGCCCGTAGTAGGGCGGCGACGTTACGACGTAAGAGAGATTGTCCTGGACTTTCGCATAGGACGTGGCGTGAGTGCTGTCGCCCTGCGTAATCAAGCCGTGATGCTTTCGCTTGGGGAGCTCTTCGGCAGCGATACGCGCCAGTCGACGTTCGATGGGCTTCAGGACGTCAATCTTAGGAGGCAGAAGATTTCGACTAGTCCAGTAACGCACCGAATACGCGGGCTTGCTGGCGAAGGTCCGCGGCATCTGATTCGAGAAGTAACCCGATTTTTCAGGATCTTTGGCCAGCGGACCATGCAAGCAACCAAGAACGATTCCTCGCAACAATGCTGCCTCTTCAGTTCGGCGACGCTTCAGTCCTGCACGCAAACGGCATATTTGATCCAGCGTGTCCGGATCATAAGCGCCTTCCCAAAACTCTCCCTCTGGCACTTCATAGTCCTGATGCTCGGTCAGAATCTGACGGGCCAGCTCCATCACCGCCGTATGTGTGGTGTCGGCCAATTTAGCCTTGGCGATAGCAACAGCCACTGGTGACGTATCGATTCCGTAGCTGCGTAGTCCCAGAAAGCGTGCCGCGTAGTTGCTGGTTCCCCGACCGCAGAACGGGTCCAGGACGACCGCGCGTGGTGATGCTTGTCTGAGCGCCCGAAAGGGGAAGCTCAGAGGGAACATGGTGAAATAAGGGCAGACCGCATTGAGCGAGTGGCGAGCTTCGGTCAGGGGGGGCGCGGTCATGCCGCCATTAAACCAGATCTAGCTCCCTTTGAATTGAGATTTTGAGGGGGGCTGGAGGCTTCTAGGGCCGCTTCGCGCTACGAGAGAACTAGGCTAGATAACCACGCGTCGATCCTGACATGCTCACTCGGCGGGAGTGCGAGGCATAGGGCCCGGATCCATTGGCCACACGGTTCGTCTAGTCTGAGAGTCGGCCCACGCGCTTGGAGGCCACGAACTTGACCAGCCATCGCAAACCGAACAAGGCCGCGCCGGTCAACCCGCTTCCACGGAGGAGGTGGATCATGGATCACATAGTGGCAGCAGCCGGGCGCTAGATGGATTTAGCGCACAAGTGGCCCGCGCTATAGCAGCGTGTACCGGTCGTACGTCCTAGCGATCTTTGCGCGTCGCCGGGAGCGCAGAAGCGCGGGGAATCCTGCGCGTGCTCTGAGGAGTTACAGGCCTATCTGGTTGGCGGCCTTGAGCAAGGCTTCCTTGTTGCCCTCGCTGGGCCACCCTTCTACAACCGATACCAGCTTGCCGTCGCGTAGAAAGTAGAACATGGGCGTGGACCACGAATCGAAGTTAGGCCACTCCGCCCGGTCGAAAGCGATGACCATGGGGTGCTCCGGATGCTCGCGGTTCCATTGCTGAAGCACGTCAAGATTGAGCTTTCGGTCCACCGGGGCCAGCCAGAGCGAGCGGGCCATGGCCTTAGACAGGGCGGGGTCCGCCTCAATGGCGGCCATGGCATTGCGGGAAAAGTGACACAGGGGGTGGGAGATGACGACCACGCGGGCACCCTGGTCCACCGCCAACGTGGTGCGCGTCAGGGTGTTACCCGATTCTTGCACCGCGAGCGCGGTCTTCCCCGAGCTTGATGAGGTCGCCAGCGTCGGCGCCGGTTCGACGTTCCACTGGGGAAATGTCTTCTCCAAAGCCGAGGCTTGCTCAAACTGACGCGAGGCCATAAGGGCCGCGTGCATATCCGAGAAGCTGCGTCGCTCGACCAAAGCCCGTGCTTGGAGTTCGCCGAAGGCGCGCTGCATCGCCTGCAAGTGCGTGGCCTGGATCGAGTAAGCGTGGGCGATGTTCGCCGCATTGAAGAGGGTCGCCAGATCCTGACTATCCATGCTGGCCGGATCACGCGCCAGCGCGGCGGCGAAGCCATTGTCGAAGGCGGCCGACATCGCCGTCGCACGCTCGGCCGTGGACTGGCCGCGGGTCTGCGCGTGGACCTCCATGAAGCGGTCGTAGCGCCCATCAAGCGTTTGGCCAGCCAAGGTGTTGGCCGGCCAAGCGCTCAAGGCGCCGATGCCGATGAGAAACAGTGCGCAGAACTGCTGCTGGATCCTGTGCATGGATCTTCCTGAGCATCCGGTAGCCGAAAGACTAGCAATTTCTCATGCAGATCGTGTTGATGTTGTAGGAACAGGTCGCCTTCTTGGCGCACTCGTAGCCTTCGTAGTCACAAGGCTGAGAAGGGCACACGGGACCTGGCGGGCCGCCCAATGGACGCATGATTTGCTCATCGACTGCGTTCTGGATGCGCACATTCCGCATCATGGCCACGGTGTGCTGGGCACCAAACAGGCTCATCACCTGATAGATCTGCGAGGCGTTGAGTTCAGTCTGCAGGTCGCCGTAACTGAAGCTCGTGATGCCGCTTTCATTGAACTTCAGACTGGCGATGAAGCGACGCTTGCCCGATTCCGAGAGCGCGGCCAGTGGCGAAGCGCTTCCCGAGTTGCGTAGATATTGCTCGAGATCCTGGCGCGATTTGATCGAGGCCAATTGCAAGGCCACGTCCTGTTGCAGCATCTCCTGCTGTTGTGCGGCGCCGTTGACATGCGTGGATTCGACACTGGCATTCTGTGCGTGTAATGACGTACTAGCGGCCAAGACTGCGAGTAGACCAACTAGTACCGTAGTGAATCGGCCCATCGTTAGTTCCTCCATGCGACGTCGGAAGTAGTTGCTGGAGCCCGCCGCCTGCTCAGCACGCTAGTTCGCTGATGTTAGTGATGTGTGGTAGGCCAGACACCTACATGAACGCATGATCGCCATCTAGTGCCTGCTTAGCCGCGAATGTGCCAGTAGGCGGTAGCTTGCGGCCCGCGCAGGAGTAGAGCCGTTAGAGCGAAGAGAAGTCCTCTAGCAAGCTCATTGCAACATAAATGCGTGAATTCAGATCGCAAGCAGACAAATGCGACAGAACATCAGTACCCGTCACCCTTGCTCACGGGGTGCATGACGCAACTGAGCGACCGAAACGGTGCTGCGCTGGGCAAGGCCAGACTCACCTGCATCGGTTGTCACGTTCAAGTCGGACAACACCGCACTCGTAGCTGAGAGAACTCCTACAAAAAGTCAGAACATGCCACTCTCGGGCGCCACTGATCGTGGGCTATGCTGTCAGTCAACAGAGACTGTATTCCCAGGCCCATCGATTGCTGACCTGATGATCTACTTGGGTTTATTCTTGGCTGCGTTCTTGGCCGCCACGCTAGTGCCGGCACAGTCCGAAGCCGTGCTGGTGAGTTTGCTGGTCGCCGGCTATCCGGTGTGGGCACTATTGCTTGTCGCAAGCGCCGGCAATGTGCTCGGTTCGGTGGTGAACTGGTGGTTGGGCGAGCAACTGCTGCGCTTTCGCACCAGTCGCTGGTTTCCGGTATCGGCCTCGGCCCTGGAGCGCGCCCAGCGCCGCTACCAGCGCTATGGCAGTTGGTCGTTGCTGCTGAGCTGGGTGCCGATCATTGGTGATCCGCTGACCTTGGCCGCCGGGGTCATGAAAGAGCCGCTCTGGCGCTTCCTGCTGCTGGTGACGCTGGCCAAGGTGGGCCGTTACCTCGTGCTGACGCTGATTACCCTGCAGGTGCTGTAGCCGTCGCTGCGCTCGTGCGCAAAGCTATGACGGCTGGCCGCGACGTGCCTGGATCTTGGCCCGCCGCCGCGGCACGTGCGACAGAATGCTGCGTCGCTTGTGCTCGGTGTACTTGCGCCAACTGCGGATCTCCTCGGTGGTGCGAAAGCAGCCCACGCATACGTCGGTCTTCCGATCGAACTGGCAGATGTCCGTGCAAGGGGAGGGGCGGCTCATCGCGGCGTTTCACTGAGCGCGGTCCGCGCCTCGATGGTCACGTGCACGATCTCCTCGTGAATGGCCAAGGCATGCTTGAAATGATCCGGATGCACGGGATCTTCGGTCACGACCTCGGCCACACAGGCGAACTTGCCACGGCCTACCTGCCAGACGTGCAGATCGCTGATACGCGCCGGCACCGAGCCTTGCTCGATGGCTTCGCGGATTTCTTCCACTACGGGAGCATCCATCTGCGCATCGAGCAAGACCTTGCTGGTCTGGCGAATCAGGCCCCAGGCCCACACCGAGACCAGGGCCGCGCCCACTAGCCCCATCACCGGGTCCAGCCAGGCCGCACCGAAGTACATGCCACCCAGCAGCGCGATGATCGCCAACACGGAGGTCGCCGCATCGGCGATGACATGCAGGTAAGCCGAGCGCTGGTTCAGATCGTGATGGGCGCTGTGTCCGTGATCGCCATGATGCTCATGGTGATGGTGATGGTGATGGTGATCGTCGTGCCCGTGCCCGTGATCATGGTGATCCCGCAGCCACCAGGCGCACAGCAGGTTGACCGCCAGGCCCACGATGGCAATGGCAATGGCCTGCTCGTAGTGGATGGTGCTGGGGCGGAACAGGCGCTCGATGGACTGGAAGGCCATCAGGCCTGCCACACCCAGCAGCAGGATTGCGCTGGTGTAACCGCCCAGGATTTCGATCTTCCACGTGCCGAAGGCAAAGCGACGGTCCTGCGCGAAGCGGCGCGCACAGGCGTAGGCGAAGACCGACAGGCCCAGTGCCAACGCGTGGGAGCTCATGTGCCATCCATCGGCCAACACGGCCATCGAGTTGTACCACCAGCCTCCGGTGATCTCCACGACCATCATGATCAGGGTCAGGATCATGGCCCGACGCGTGTTGCGCTCGGCGAGCGGGTTGCCTTGGTCGAAGGCGTGGGAATGGCGCCGCGTAGCGGCCAGGGCATCGAGGTTCATGACGGGGCAGGGATGGGTTGCTGGATACCCCCATAGGGTATATGATCGCTTCCATGGCGCATACCCACCGCGACAAAAAGAAGCTGCTCACCCGCGTTCGCCGCATCGGCGGTCAGGTCGCGGCATTGGAGCGCGCACTGGAAGCCGAAGGCGACTGCGGTGATCTGCTGATCCAGATTGCCGCGGCTAAGGGCGCCATGCATGCGCTGATGATGGAAGTGCTCGCCGGTCATCTGAGCGAGCATGTGGTGACCGCCGAAACCGAGGCCGAGCGGGCCAAGGAAGCCGGCGCCATCATGGACTTGCTGACCCGTTATGCCCGTTGATCGCAGACCGTTGGTGGGTGCTGCTTTCCCGAACGTCTGTGCTGGACAGGCCCGTCCTTAACCCCGTAGGCTAATGCAGTGATCCGGTTTTCCGCCCGCGCCAAGAGTGTCTTGCACGTCAGCATGCTGTTGCTGCTGGTGCTGGGCGTTCTCGTGCGGCCGGCACTGAATTTCGTGGGTGAAATCCACGGGGCCGCGCATGCGGCCGAAGTCGCGAGCGAGCACGGCCACGGCCATCCTGGCGATGCCCTCGATGCCGATCACGACCAAGACCACGCCTCGGGCACGCACCTGCTGATGCACCAGGCCGATTCGGGTTCTTCCTCCGGCCTGCTCACCAGTTTCCGCCTGCCGCCCGTCGAAGTGGCTGCCTCTCAGCGTCTGCAGTGGACGCCGGCTTCTTCGCTTCCCCAGCGACTCTCTTCGCCGTTTAGACCTCCGATTGCCTGATGACAGGGCCGGCCGCCGTTAGCGCGGCCTGAGTACGTCTGTCCATCAACCAATCGGAGATGTTCCGTGAACTTGTGTTATGCATGGGTTCTGGCCTTGGCCGGAGCCTGTGGTGTTGTGCCATGGGCACACGCCACTGAACCTCTGCGCCTGCAGGAGGCGGTTTCCCGCGCCTTAGGTGCAAATCCGGCCCTAGCGGCCGAAGCAGCTCAACTCGATGCCGTCCGTGCCCGCGCCGAGCGCGAGGGCTTGGCCCCGCAGTACTTCGTCACCGGCGAACTGGAGAACGTGGGCGGTACCGGTTCACTCAGCGGAGTGAATTCGGCCGAAAGCACCTTGCGGATCGGCCGTCTGATCGAGTTGGGCGGCAAGCGCGCCGCTCGCCAGGCCTTGGGCGCTGCCGAGATCGATCAGCAGCAAACCGCTGCCGACGCCACGCGTATCGAACTGACCAGTCGCACGGCGGCCCGCTTCATCGAAGTCGCAGTGGATCAGCAGCGCCTGGACTTTGCCAACGAACGCGTTCGCCAAGCCGAGCGTACGCGCCGCGAGGTAGCAGGCTGGGTCTGGGCCGCACGCAACCCCGAGTCGGATCTGCGTGCGGCTGAAATCGTCGTGGCCAACGCAGAGCTGGATCGTGAGCATGCCGAGCACGAGCTCAGCAGCGCCCGCACCACCTTGGCCGCGACCTGGGGCGACACGATCCCGGACTTCGACACGGTGGCTGCTGATCTGACCGATCTGCCCGAGGTCGAACCGCTGGACACGCTGCTGGCGCGCTTGCCGAACACGATCGATCAGCAAGCCTTCTCGCGTGAGGCTCGCCTGGCCGAAGCCCGTCGTCGTATCGCTGAGGCGGCTCGCAAACCCGATCTGAACTTCAACGTCGGCGTGCGTCGTCTGGAAGGGCCCAGTGATCAAGGTCTGGTGATGTCGGTGTCCGTACCGTTGGGCAGCCGCACGCGGGCGGGGTACTCCATCGCCGAAGCCGACGCGCAACTGGCGGCCATCGAAGCGCGCCGAAAAGCCGAGCAGTTCGAGCGCCATCAACTGGTCTTTGAGAAGTACCAGGAACTGGGCCATGCACGCACCGAGGTGGAGTCGTTGCGCGGACGTGTGGTGCCCAAAGCCGAGCAAGCCCTGGCCTTTACCCGGCGCGGCTTCGAAGCAGGGCGGTTCTCATTTCTCTCGCTCTCCCAGGCGCAGACCACGCTCTTTGAACTGCGCGAGCGCCTCGTCGAGGCCTATGCGCGCTATCACACCTTGCTGGTGGAGCTCGATCGGCTCACCGCAACCACCCAGGACACCTTTCCATGAGTCGTCATCTCACTCTCTTGCTGTTGCCTTTGCTGTTGGTGGCGTGCGGCGGTGAACCGGCATCCAAGGCCGGTGAAGCCGCCGCTGAAGCGGCCCCGGCCAGCGGCGACTACGAGCGCGGTCCCAATCGCGGCCGCATGCTGCGTGATGGGGATTTCGCCATCGAAGTCACGATCTTCGAAACTAACGTTCCACCTCAGTATCGTTTGTATGCCTACAAAGATGGAAAGCTGATCAAGCCAAGCGAAGTGGTTCCCACCGTGACGCTCAAGCGATTGGACGGGGAAACCAATATCTTCACCTTCACGCCTGAAGACCAGTACCTGACCGGCAGCGGCCAGGTGACCGAGCCGCATTCCTTCGATGTGGAAGTCAAAGCCCAGTACGCGGGGAAAACCCATACTTGGACTTACGACTCCTATGAAGGCCGCACGACGATCCCGGCCCAAGCCGCCAAAGACGGCGGCGTGGTCGTCGAGAACGCCGGACCGGTGGTGATCCGCGAGACCATCCAGGTGATGGGCAATGTGGCCGTGGATGACAACCGGCGCGCGCAGGTCAAGGCACGCTTCCCCGGCATCGTGCGCTCGGTCCAGGTCCAGCAGGGCGATCGCGTCAAGCGTGGCCAGACGCTGGTCACGGTCGAGGGCAACGACAGCATGCGCACCTACGCCGTCACCGCGCCCTTCGATGGCATTGTGTTGCAACGCCCGACCAACGTGGGCGATGTGGCCGATACCAACACGCTGGTGGAGATCGCCAACATGTCGGATGTGTGGGTCGACTTGCGCGCCATTGGTCCGGATGCGGAAAAGATCACGCCCGGCCAGCAGGTCAAGGTCTCCTCGGCCACGGGCGGTACCAGTGCCGAAGGCACGATCGAGACGCTGCTGCCGCTGGCCACCGGCCAGACGGTGGTGGCACGCGTGACCCTGCCCAACGCCGAAGGGCGCTGGCGCCCGGGCATGGCGGTCTCGGCAGAGGTGACGGTGGCCTCGCGCGAGGTCCCGCTGGCGGTCAAAGAGTCGGGCCTTCAACGCTTTCGCGATTTCACCGTGGTCTTTGCCCAGGTAGGGGAGACCTACGAGGTGCGCATGCTCGAACTGGGCGCACGCGATGGTGAGTTTGTCGAAGTGCTTGGGGGTCTGAAACCCAACACGCCCTACGTCAGTGAGCAGAGCTTTCTGATCAAGGCGGACGTCGACAAGTCTGGCGCCAGCCACGACCACTGAGGACAGGACAATGCTAGAACGCGTCATAAGAGCCGCGATCGCGCATCGCTGGCTGGTCCTGCTGTTGGTGTTAGCCGTCAGTGCGCTGGGCGTCTGGAACTATGGGCGTCTGCCCATCGACGCCGTGCCTGACATCACCAATGTGCAGGTCCAGGTCAACAGCGAGGCGCCCGGCTACTCACCGCTTGAAGCCGAGCAACGGGTAACGTTTCCCGTTGAGACCGCCTTGGCCGGCATGGCCGGCATGCAATACACCCGCTCGATCTCCCGCTATGGCCTGTCCCAGGTCACGGTGGTGTTCGAAGACGGTACCAACATCTACTTCGCCCGACAGCAGGTCAGCGAACGGCTCCAACAAGCCGCCTCGCAATTACCCGCTGACGTGAAGCCCACGCTCGGTCCGGTCGCCACCGGTCTGGGTGAGATCTTCATGTACACGGTCGAGGCCGATGCCGGCGCCAGGAAGCCCGATGGCACCGAGTGGACATCGACCGATCTACGTACGTTGCAGGACTGGGTCATTCGCCCGCAGCTGCGTAATCTGAAAGGCGTCACCGAGGTCAACACCATCGGCGGCAATGTCCAGCAGTTCCACATCACGCCGGATCCTGCCAAGTTGCTGGCCTTCGATTTGAGTATCGATGACCTGCTCACGGCGGTGGAGCGCAACAACGCCAGTACCGGCGCCGGCTATATCGAGCGGGGCGGTGAGCAGAACCTGATCCGCATCCCCGGTCAGATCGGCGATGAGGCCGGCCTGCGTCAGGTGGTGGTGGCGACCCGCGAAGGACTGCCGCTCAAGGTGCAGGACGTGGCCGATGTGCATATCGGCTCGGAACTGCGCACCGGTGCGGCGACCAAGGACGGCCATGAGGTCGTGCTGGGTACGGTATTCATGCTGGTAGGCGAGAACAGTCGCGAAGTGGCCCAGCGCGCTGGCGAGAAGCTCAAGCAGATCGAAGCCGGCCTGCCCAAGGGCGTGACTGCCAAGGCGATCTACGATCGCACCAACCTGGTCGATCGCAGTATCGCCACCGTGCAGAAGAACCTGCTCGAGGGCGCGCTGCTGGTCATCGCGGTGCTGTTCCTGCTGTTGGGCAATATCCGCGCGGCGCTGATCACCGCGGCGGTCATTCCGGTGGCGATGCTGCTGACCATCACCGGCATGGTGCAGAACCGGGTCTCGGCCAACCTGATGAGCCTGGGTGCACTGGACTTCGGTCTGATCGTGGACGGTGCGGTGATCATCGTGGAGAACTGCCTGCGTCGCTTCGGCGAACGGCAGCACCAGTTGGGCCGTCTGCTCACCCGTGAGGAGCGATTCGATCTGGCCGCCGTGGCCAGTGCCGAGGTCATCAAGCCCAGCCTGTTCGGCTTGTTCATCATCGCGGCGGTGTATCTGCCGATCTTCGCCCTGACCGGTGTGGAAGGTAAGACGTTCCACCCGATGGCGATTACCGTGGTGATGGCGCTGACCGCGGCGATGGCCTTGTCGCTGACCTTCGTTCCGGCCGCGGTGGCCCAGTTCGTCACCGGCAAGGTCGAGGAGAAGGAAACCAAGATCATGCGCGGTATGTCGCGCCTGTACGGCCCATTGCTGGAAAAGGCATTGGCTATGCGGGTGGCGGTGGTCTCGGCGGCAGCAGTGTTGGTGGTGCTGTGCGGTGTGCTGGCCACGCGACTGGGCACGGAGTTCATTCCGAACCTGGACGAGGGTGATATCGCCTTGCACGCCTTGCGCATTCCCGGCACCAGCCTGACCCAGGCCGTGGGCATGCAGGAGCAGTTGGAGACGGTCATCAAGGCCTTCCCGGAGGTCGACAAGGTCGTGGCCAAGCTCGGTACGGCCGAGGTGGCCACCGATCCGATGCCACCCTCGGTGGCCGACACCTTCATCATGCTCAAGGATCGGGATGAGTGGCCCAATCCGCGCAAGCCCAAGGCCGAGCTGGTAGCCGAGCTGGAGAAGGCCGTTCGCGCCATCCCCGGCAACAACTATGAGTTCACCCAGCCGGTGCAGATGCGCATGAACGAGCTCATCGCCGGCGTGCGCGCGGAAGTGGCGGTCAAGGTCTTCGGCGATGACATGGCGCAGCTGGAAGCCCTGGGCTCGCAGGTCGAAGACGTGGCCAGTCGAATCGAAGGCAATGCCGACGTGAAGCTGGAGCAGGTCACCGGCCTGCCGCTGTTGGTCATCGACCCGGACCGTGCCGCCTTGGCGCGCTACGGCTTGGCCGTGGCCGACATCCAGGACACGGTGGCTGCCGCCCTGGGCGGCGCCAACGCGGGCCAGCTGTTCCAGGGTGATCGACGCTTTGACATCGTCGTGCGACTGCCCGAAGGCAAGCGCCAGGATCTGAAGGTGCTCGCTGCACTGCCGATCATGGTGCCGGCACAGCGTGATGCCAGTACTCAAGGCATGGCGTTGCCATCCTCGGTCCCGTTGGGTGCGGTAGCCAAGATCGCCATTGAGCTGGGGCCCAACCAGGTCAGTCGCGAGAACGGCAAGCGCCGCGTAGTGATCACCTCCAATGTGCGGGGTCGCGATCTGGGCTCCTTTGTCGAAGAGCTGCGCGGCAAGGTAGCCAGCGAAGTGGAGCTGCCTGACGGTTATTGGATCGAGTACGGCGGTACGTTCGAGCAGTTGATCTCGGCCAGTGAGCGTTTGACGGTCGTGGTACCCGTGGTGCTGGTCATGATCTTCGGCCTGCTGTTCATGGCCTTTGGATCGGCCAAGGACTCGGCGATCGTCTTCAGCGGTGTGCCACTGGCGCTGACCGGCGGTGTGATGGCATTGGTGCTACGCGGCATCCCGTTCTCCATCTCGGCAGGCGTGGGCTTTATCGCCCTGTCCGGTGTGGCGGTGCTCAACGGCCTGGTGATGATCACCTTCATCCGCAAGTTGCGTGAGGACGGCAAGTCCTTGCACGAGGCGGTGGTCGAAGGAGCGTTGACGCGCCTGCGGCCGGTGTTGATGACTGCGCTGGTGGCCAGCCTGGGCTTCGTGCCGATGGCGCTCAACGTCGGCACCGGTGCCGAGGTGCAGCGTCCGCTGGCCACGGTGGTCATCGGCGGCATCATCTCCTCCACCTTGCTCACCTTGCTGGTCCTGCCGGCGTTGTACCGCATGGTCCATCGCAAGGAAGAGCCGCGCGCCGAGGCGCCGCCGAAAGTCGAGCACGTTCCGAGCGCCCCGTAATCCAGTGGGGTGGGGCGCGCGTGCGCTCCACCCCCTCCTGATCCCTTCCACATACCTATAGATGCGAATGAACTCACTTCTCTACAAACCCTCCGGATGGGGCGGCATGATCTCCGCCTCCACCACGCGCACGCTGGTTCTGTTGGCGGGCCTGCTGCTGTTGTTGTTCACCGCCAACGGCGCGCTGGCCCATGCCGTAGCCGAAGGTGATAAGGGCTACATCCAGGAAATCAGCGGGGTGCACCTGCTGTCGTTTGCCTACCTGGGCGCCAAGCACATGGCCACCGGGTACGACCACATCCTGTTCCTGCTGGGCGTGATCTTCTTCCTGTACCGCATGAAGCAGATCGCCTTGTACGTCACGCTGTTCGCGGTGGGTCACTCCACCACGATGCTGTTGGGCGTGTACTTCAACGTGGGCATCAACAGCTTCCTGATCGACGCGATCATCGGCCTGTCGGTGGTCTACAAGGCGCTGGACAACATGGGCGCCTACCAACGCTGGCTGGGTTTTCAACCCAACACCAAGGCGGCCACGTTGATCTTCGGTCTGTTCCACGGCTTTGGCCTGTCGACCAAGATCATCGAGTACGACATCTCTCCCGATGGTCTGGTGCCCAACCTGTTGGCCTTCAACGTCGGCGTGGAAATCGGCCAGCTGCTGGCCTTGGGCGCAATCCTGATTGTGATGGGCTACTGGCGCCGCTCGCGCGGCTTCTGGAAGCACGCCTATACCGCCAACGTCGCGATGATGTGCGCCGGTTTCATCCTGATCGGCATGCAGCTCACTGGCTACTTCGTTTCCTAATTCAAGACATTGCGAGAACACACCATGTACAACAGCAAGCCTCTCAACACCGATCTGCCGTCCTCGCGCCAGTTGCTGCGCTCGACCATCATCGCCTTCATCGTGGCCGTCGTCCTGTTGGTCACCGTCGTGCTGCCGTCCGAGTACGCCATCGACCCCACCGGTGTCGGCCGCATGCTCGGGCTAACCGAGATGGGTGAGATCAAGGGTCAGTTGGCTGAAGAAGCCGCCGCCGATGCCGCACGTGATGCGGCCGCGGCCGCGGCAGGCGCGCCGATCTCATCGGCCGCCTCATCCGCCAGCCCCGCAGCACCGGCAGCGGCGGCAGCACCGGCCGTGGACACCACGCAATGGCGCGATCAGATGCAGGTCGTTCTGGCGCCAGGAGAAGGCGCGGAGGTCAAGTTGGCGATGACAGCCGGTCAAAAGGCGAACTTCACCTGGACCGCGCAGGGCGGTGTCGTGAACTTCGACACCCATGGCGATGGCGGTACCGGCGGCGAATCCACCAGCTACGAAAAAGGACGCGGCGTGGCCGCCGACGAAGGCGTGCTGGAAGCGGCCTTCAACGGCAGCCACGGCTGGTTCTGGCGTAACCGCAGCGAGGCCACGGTGACGATCACCCTGCGTACGGCCGGCGACTACGCCCAGATCAAGCGCGTGATGTAACCCCGTGGCGGCCAGGCGCCTTAAGCGGGTCGTGGCATCGCCTCGACCCACCGTCGCGAGCCTGGGTCCTCGCGACACCTACCCATCCTCGGCCACGCGCCGATCACGAAGGAACTGAAGATGAAAGCTCGTTCACTGTCCATTGCCGGCCTGGTTGCGCTGTCGCTGGTCTCGCTGTCGGCCCTGGCCCATCCGGGCGCGCACGACGAAGAGAAGGAAATCCCCAAGACCTGTGAGGATCTGAAGGACACCAAGCGTTTCACCGACGACTCCGCCTTCCCTGAAGTCAAGGCGCTCAAGCAGAAGTGCGGCGTGCCGGAAAAGCCGGCCAAGGCCGACGGCGCCAAGAAGCCGGCCCCGGAAGCCAAGAAGACCAACTGATCGTTCGCCGTCCCAGGCGGTCGGCTTCCCGATCGCCTTGGGACACCTTCTCTGTCGAGGTGAGGTATGTCCGCTCAATCTAGCGCAGACCAAGGGCGCATCAAGCACGCCGTGGTTCGCCTGGCACGCGAGGTGATGGAGCTGCCCGGACTCCGGCGTGTCGGCAAACCGATGTATCGACGGTATTTCTCCAAGCCCTACGAGCACGGCAATCTGTACTACGGCATCTACCGCAGCTACGAGGACGCGCTGCTCGATGCCGAGCGCCTGTCCTCGGAGGTCTT
Organism: Pseudoxanthomonas sp. GW835-FHT14C01; assembly: GCF_058793715.1. Lineage (NCBI taxonomy): Bacteria > Pseudomonadati > Pseudomonadota > Gammaproteobacteria > Lysobacterales > Lysobacteraceae > Pseudoxanthomonas > Pseudoxanthomonas sp. GW835-FHT14C01. The sequence goes on along the minus strand of NZ_JBXAGB010000004.1, from coordinate 30,406 downwards.
GCCCGCCAGCTACGACCTGGATCAGGTCACGATCATGTACCGCCAGCAGCTCAACCGGCTGCGTGCCTGCGACTACCCGGCGCTGTACTGGATCCATCAGCTCATTGCTGATGGCGCCAGGCGCATCTTCGATCTGGGCGGACACGTAGGCTTGGCCTACTACGGCTTTGGTCGCTACATCGACTATCCGGCCGGACTGATCTGGAACGTCCATGACCTGGACAAGGTGCTGCAGGCTGGTCGGCTGTTGTCCGCGCGACGGGATCGGTCGGGTCAGTTGCGCTTCGTCCACATTCCTGAGGTCGCCGACGGCTGCGATGTCCTGATCAGTACCGGCGCACTGCAGTACCTGGAGTACAGCCTGCCCGAGTTGCTGGACCGGCTGATCGCGCCGCCGCGCCATGTCCTGTTCAACCTCACGCCGCTGCATGCCACCCGCGAGTTCTTCACCTTGCAGAACCTGGGTGTGGCGGTGTGTCCGTATCGGGTCCAGTCCGATGCCGCGCTGGTGCAACAGATGGCCGAACGCGGCTATCAGATACGCGATCGCTGGGAGCTACCCGAGCGCCATCTGCGCGTGCCCTTCGAGCCGGACTACGAAGTGAATGCCTACTCCGGCATCTATTTCGAACGTCAGAGGCTGTAGCGATACCCGTACTGCCGCCACCACTGCTGAGGTCTTCCCATGTTGGATGTCCTGACCAACCTCACTTTCCGTAAGCTCTTTGCCGCCCAGGTCATCGCCTTGCTGGGCACGGGCTTGGCGACCGTGGCGCTGGCCTTGCTGGCCTACGACCTGGCCGGCGATCAGGCCGGGCAGGTGCTCGGCCTGGCCCTGGCCATCAAGATGATCGTGTACGTGCTGCTCTCGCCGGTCTCCGGTGCGGTGGTGCCGCCGCACCGGCGCAAGATCGTGCTGATCGGGCTGGACGTGATCCGGGCCCTGGTCGCACTGGCGCTGCCGTTCGTCACCGAGATCTGGCAGATCTACGTGCTGATCGCCGTGCTGCAGTCGGCCTCGGCGTGCTTTACGCCCCTGTTCCAGTCGGTCATCCCGCAGATCCTGCCCGATGAGGCCAAGTACACCCGGGCCTTGTCGCTCTCGCGGCTGGCCTACGACCTGGAGAGTCTGCTCAGTCCGGCCCTGGCCGCCGCGCTGCTGACGGTAATCGCGTTCCAAGGATTGTTCGTGGGCACCTCGGCCGGCTTCCTGCTGTCGGCGCTGCTGGTGATGTGGACGACGTTCCCTGTCGGTACGCGCAGCGCCAGCGCCGGTGGTCCCTACGCGCGGGCCATCCGCGGCATGAAGATCTACCTGCGCACGCCACGCCTGCGCGGCTTGCTGCTGCTCAATCTCTGCGCCGCCGCCGGCGGGGCGATGGTGTTCGTCAACACGGTCGTGGTCGCGCGCACGGTGTTGCAAGGCGGCGAGCGGGAGGTGGCCTGGCTGTTGGCCGCCTTCGGCGTGGGCTCGATGCTGGTGGCTCTGTGCCTGCCGCGCCTGCTCGATCGCATCGCCGATCGCCGCATCATGCTCTCGGCCGCCACGGCGATGACGGTGGTGCTGAGCGCGGCCACCGTGTACTGGTTCAGTGTCGGCGGCAAGCCTGCCTGGCCGGTCGTGGCGGGCATCTGGCTGCTGCTGGGCATGTCGTACGCGGGCCTGGTAACGCCCGGTGGCCGACTCATCCGTCGTTCCGGCGCCGAAGAGGATCTGCCGTTCCTGTTCGCCGCACAGTTTTCCCTCTCGCACGTGTGTTGGCTGCTGGCGTACCCGATCGCAGGTTTCCTGGGCGCCAAGCTGGGATTTGCAGCAGCGTTGGGGATTTTGTCCATGGTGGCCTTGCTGAGCGCAGTGCTGGCCCGCTGGGTGTGGAGCTCTCGTGATCCCGAACAGATCACACATACCCACGAGGAGCTGCCCGAGGGTCACGCCCATCTGGGGCAGGGCGGAAAGCAGCATGCCCACCGCTATGTCATCGACGACCTGCATTCGCGGTGGCCGCAGTGAAGGCGTACGCACGCGTCCTGTCAGGAACCGCGACGTGATCTACGCGCTGTCGGCCATCTTCATGCTGGGCGTGGGCCTGGGCACGGTCGGTGCCTTCGTGATGCCCTGGAGCGGGATGCACTTCGCGCTGGCGTGGCTGGGATCGGTGATCGGGGCGGTCTTCCTTACCTTGCTCGCGCTGCACGGATGGGACGTCAGGCTCGCGGCCACGCAGGGGGATCTGGCCTCCCTGAAACGCTTCTGGCACGCGCTGCGTCCTTCGCTAGCCGACATGCTATTAGCGGGGGTCCTGACAATCGCCGGCCTCTGGCTGGCAGGTACAGCCACCTCGCTCTCGCTGCTGCAGATCGCCGTGTCGGGTCTGCCGGTGTATCTGCTGGCCGTGGCGCGGATCGCGACCAAGCTCGGACGCCCCCATGTGGCGGCGCCCAAGACACGGGCCCTTGTTTTGTGTGCCGCGCTGCTGCTGATGAGCGTGGGCAGCCTGTACATGATTTGGCTGGTCGTCGCCGGCGATGTACCGGTGCTGGCGCAGGCCTGGGTGATCGCTCTGCAGCTGGTGAGCGCGCTGTGCTGTTACATCGCTGCCTCCAACTATCAAGTGGCGATGGCCACCGGTGAGATTCGGCGATCTCCCACCGTGATGCTGATGCTCAAGGAGCTGTCCGCGGTGGGCATGGGCGATATCGCCACGCCCGATCCCAAGGGCAAGCGGGTCACGCAGGACGCGTTGCCAACCTTCAGGAAGCGGCCGAACAAACGACCGCGACGATCGCGCAACCGATAGGCCGCATCCACGCTCCAGCGTGCTGCCGCCTCGCCAGAGCACCTTGCATCACTACGAGGAAAGGGCCAGCCAAGTAGGCCCGGCCCCAATCAAGAATGAGTCTCAGTTGACGTTTGCGGCTGTGGCCGTCATCCTAATATTTCATCATATGTTGAAATATTGAAATGAACGAGACCGCGGCGCTACGGGGATTCGGGGCCATCGCCCATGCGGATCGTCTGCGCATCGTTCGCATGCTCGTCGTGGCCGGCGCGGACGGCATGTCTGCAGGCGCGATCGCCGCCGCGCTCGATGGCGCACAACCCTCCCGGGTGTCATTTCACCTCAAGGAACTGGAGCAGGCTGGGTTAACGCTGGCTCGCCGAGAGGGCAAATCGATCATCTACAGCGCGGACTTCCCCGCGCTCTCGGATCTTGTCGCGTTCTTGATGCACGACTGTTGCCATGGGCACTGCATCTACTGCGACAAGGCGATCAAGTTGTTCGCGCAATGCACTGGACGTCCCACGGGACCTGACGAACTGCCGTGATCAGCCGCCGCCATCACGCATAGCCGCCAGCCGGCCCCTCTCCCTACTGTTGATACCTACATGACCTTTCGATCGATCGTCCTCGTGCTTGCAGGCCTGGCGGCGCTCCTGCATAGCAATGTCTCCTTTGCGTCCGAGAAGAACGTGCCCACGACGTGGCGGCTACTGGACTACATCGCCGTCGACTATCGGGAGGCCGTCCGCGAGGGCGAGGTGGTCAACGAGGTTGAGTACGCCGAGATGAAGGAATTCTCGGCGACCGCTGCCGAGGCCATCGGTCAGCTGCCCGCTAAAGCCGAATCCGCGCAGTTGAAGCAAGATGCGACTGCACTGCAGGGGGCAATCCAGGCAAAAGCTGCGCCTGAGCAGATCGCAGAGCAAGCGCGTGCGCTGGCTGCGCTCCTGGTGAAGGCCTATCCGATTCCCCTGCTTCCAATGCAATCGCCCAATTACGGACGTGGCAAGGTTCTCTACGCGCAGCTGTGTGCGGCCTGCCATGGCCCCTCGGGTGCAGGTGATGGACCCGCCGGTGCAGGCTTGGATCCCCCACCGATTGATTTCACCGATCGCGCGCGCGCCGAGGAGCGCAGCGTCTTTGCCCTTTACCAGGTCATCGACCAAGGCCTGGAAGGCACCTCGATGGTGAGCTACGCGAGCTTGCCGGTCGAGGATCGCTGGGCACTGGCGACCTACGTAGGGGCCATGGCGTATCCGGAAGATCAGGTCGATGCCGGAAAGAAGCTGATTGAAGGCGATGCGGCGCTGCGCGCCAAGCTCAACTTCGATGCCTACGTCAGCACTACGCCCGCCGCATTGGGCACAACGGTGGGATCGGCAGAACAGGCCTCAGCCATCGTGGCGTACTTGCGTCGTCATCCGGACGCCTCACAGGCACAGGATGTCAGCTCGGCGTTGGCGACCTCGCGCAAATTGCTTGAGGAGGCGATGACGGCCTACCGCGCCGGACAACCTACACAGGCCAAGGATTTGGCACTGTCTGCGTATCTGGACGGATTTGAGCCAGTGGAGCCGCTGCTGGCGGCACGCGACAACGCCTTGATGGTGAAGATCGAAGCGGCCATGGCGCGCGTGCGATCGGGTATTGCGGCCAATGTGGCTGCCGATGAACTCCAAGGCCAGGTCACGGCCCTGGACGATCTCTTCGCCCTAGCCGAACAGGTGCTAGATCAGGGCCAGACATCGGCCGTAGCCAGCTTCGTGGCGGCTTTCACCATCCTGCTCCGCGAAGGGCTGGAGGCGTTGCTGATTGTTATCGCGATGATCGCACTGCTGCGCAAAGCCGAGCGGACCGAAATGCTGCCATGGGTCCATGCAGGCTGGGTGTCGGCATTAGGGGCCGGCATCGTGACGTGGGTGCTGGCCACTTGGGTCATCTCCATCAGCGGGGCCAGCCGAGAACTGTCCGAGGGGTTCGGATCGTTGCTGGCGGCGGTGGTGCTGGTGTGGGTGGGCATTTGGATGCACGGCAAGAGCCATGCGGAGAACTGGCAACGCTACGTACGCGATAAGTTGGGTCAGGCGCTGAGCCGGAAGTCGGGTCTGTTCCTGCTGGGTCTGATCTTCGTGGTGGTCTATCGGGAAGTGTTTGAGACCATCTTGTTCTATGCCGCCATCTGGAGCCAAGGCAATGCCAGCAGCGTTATCGCTGGCGGCCTTTCGGCATCCATCGTTCTGGTCGTCATTGCCTGGTTGATGATGCGATACAGCCGGCGCTTGCCGATCGGCCAGTTCTTCCGGTACAGCTCGCTGCTGATTGCCGTGCTGGCTGTAGTGCTCATCGGCAAGGCCGTCTCGGCGCTGCAGGAAGCAGGCTACTTGCCCATCTCTTGGCTCGACGGTGGTCCGCGGGTCGAGTTGCTGGGCTTGTATCCGACAGTTGAGGGCATCGGCGCGCAGATCACCACCGCGTTGATTCTGGCTGTCGGCTTCTGGCTGGCTAATCGGCCCGCCAAATCCGAGGTAGCTGCCCCATGAATCGGGAGCTGACGCGCGAGCGGCTTGAGCACGTCCAGACGCCCATCTACTTTGTGGCGCTGGTGCTCGGATTCGTACTGGCGATGCTGGTGCCTGGCACAGAGGCGCTTGAGTCGGCGATCAACCCTGCACTGGGCGTCATGCTCTTCGTGACCTTCCTCCAGGTTCCCCTGTCGCGCATCCGGGACTCGCTGCGGAACGTACGCTTCATGGGCGCCTTGCTGGTGGCCAACTTCATCGTGATACCGATGTTGGTGGCCTTGGCCTTGCCGTTGTTCCCTGGGGATCCTCTGATCCGCATCGCGATGCTGTTCGTGCTGCTTTGTCCGTGCATCGACTATGTCGTGACGTTCTCGCACCTTGGGAAGTCTGATTCCTCGTTACTGCTGGCCGCCACACCCGTGCTGTTGATTGTGCAGATGCTGCTGTTGCCGGTGTATCTGAATCTGCTGCTAGGGGCTGAGTCCTCGAGCTTGGTAAAACCAGGACCGTTCCTGCACGCGTTCGTCATCTTGATCGTCATGCCGATGGCGCTGGCTGCCACCCTGCAAGCGCTATCTCCAAAGTTCAGCGGCATTGCGACGCTCACACGTGTAGGTGGGCTTCTTCCTGTGCCAGCCACGGCACTTGTGCTACTGATCGTCATTGCGGCTGTGACGCCCCAACTGAGCTTAGCAGTAAGCGCTGCTATGGACGCGCTACCTTTCTATCTAGCCTTCGCGATCATCGCGCCCATCTTGGGACTGGTCGTGGCACGCGCATTCAAGCTGCCAGCACCAGCAGGCCGAGCGGTCGGCTTTGCAGCAGCAACTCGCAACTCGTTGGTAGTTTTGCCGTTGGCGCTCGCCGTGCCCGACGCCTTACCGATCATCCCAGCCGTCATCGTGACCCAAACCATTGTCGAACTGGCCGCGATGCTTCTGTATATCCGTGCGATACCCCTCCTAGCCAAGAACTAGACTCGTATCGGTATCGATATCCCCGCTTCTGGACGAGAGTTGACATTCATTGAGAGTCGATATTCTTTATCCGGAATTGGCTGACATAACGTCGAAAAAGTCGTGCACTCAGCCCGCTGCACCCCGTGGTGGCTGACGATGACGCGCTCGCAGCATGAATAGACTCGCAGGCACGACCCAGCAGATCAGCGCGGTCACGACATCGTGCGAGAGAAAGTGCGCTCCCCGTAGTTGCTGACCAATGCCAAACAGAAGTCCTACAGTCATGCCCACCGCCAGCCCTGTCCATCTATGCTTGACGCGGACCTCGGCAAAGAAGAAGTACAAGGCAAGCCACGCGTATCCACTGCTAGCGTGTCCGGAGGGGAAACAGCCGCTCTTCAATGGCCTGAAGTCGAAGAGGGTGAGATAGGGGTTGCTTCCCCCCAAGCCTGCAATGCTCCACGGACAGTCCAACCCCGAGTATCGCTTCAGGATGGACACCAGCGCCGTAGAAATCGCGATCGCGGTGAACAGCCTGATCGCCGGTCCTCGCCAGCCCCGAAGGCGCGGGCGAAGGTAGGTCATGGCGATCAGGACAAGGACCGTCAGCACACCGACAGTGGTAACAGCTCGTCCGGCCTTGTGGATGATCTGCTCCGTCCAGAACCCGTTCTTGTAGCTCCACGCGTTGTCGCCCCAGGCGTAGACCCAAGAGGCCACGCGCATGTCCCACTCACCAGTCAGGACGACGGTGAGCGTCATCAGGGTGGCGGCCGGTAACAGTAGGCCCCACCAGACGTTGAAGTGAGCGGGCAGAGAGATGGGAGTGTTGGGCGGACTTGCCGCCTCTGGGACAGGCCTAGGGCGCGTGTCGAATGCGGAGACCTCCTCAGTCATTGAGGCGATCCAGCGCGCCCGCTTCACCCGGTGCTTGCTGGCCCTGGCGACCAGCCCGGTCGTGCCTTCGGTGCACGCGGATATCCAAATACAGGCTGTAGGCGGCGGTAAAGGCGGGCAGCAGGTTCTGCACGACGCCCACGGCATCTTGCTTGGAAGAGAACAGGAAGTAGCTCAAGGCCATCAGGCTGCCGCACAAGCTCATGTACCAGAACAAGCGCGGGATCACCGGCCGGCCGGCGCGTCTGGACGCCACGAACTGGACCAGCCAGCGCACGCCGAACAAGGCCGCGCCAGTCAGGCCAATGAGCTTCCAGGGCGTGGTGTGCAAGCCCGTCCAGCTCAGCCACAGGATTTCCTGGTCCATGACGCTCATGACTTGGAGCCGGCACTGAGCTCGCTGGTGGCGGTCACGTGGCTGCGCTGGATCAGCCAAGCCACGCCCATCAGGTCACGGATGCCCACCAGGGCACGGCCTAGGTTGGTGTACTTGGACTGGCCCGATCCCCGCGATCGGTGGGAGACCGGCACACTGAGGGTCTTCCAGCCGGCGCGCTGCATCAGTGCCGGCAGGTAGCGGTGCATGTGGTCGAAGTAGGGCAGGTCCAAGAAGGCAGCGCGGTCGAACAGCTTGATGCCACAGCCGGTATCGGGCGTGTCATCCCGCAGCAGCGATTGCCGGATGCGATTAGCCCATCGCGAAGCCCAGCGCTTGCTGGCCGTGTCCTTGCGCTCGGTGCGCCAGCCGGCGAACAGCCGCACCTGCGGTGACGCGGCTTGGCGAGCCGCTAGCAGTTTGAGGATATCGGCTGGATCGTTCTGGCCATCGCCATCGAGCGTGGCGATCCAGGGCGAGAACGCGTGCTTGACGCCATTGCGGATGGCGGTGCTTTGCCCACTGCGTTGATGGTGCAGCAACACCCGCAGTTCGGGCACCTCGGCTTTTAGCCAGCCGAGCACCTCGCGTGTGTCATCGTCGGAGCGATCGTCCACACAGATGATGTCGAAGGCGATCTTGCCGCGCAGGTGGTGCACCACCTCCTGCACGAGCGGGCCGATGTTGCCGCGTTCATTGAAGACGGGAATGACGACCGACAGACTGGGCATCCGGGGCAGCGACGGGCTTTGCATGGCGAAGGACTCAGTAGAAGGGCGTGCGGGAAAGGAGAAGGAGGACTCAGTCTTCACTGACATCGGCTGACCACGTGGCCGGAACCTCGCAGTCCGGGATCCAGGCCGTACCCGGTGCCAGAATCCAGGCGCGTCGATTGGAGGCGCCGATGTCGATGACCTGCGTTGGATCCAGGCAAGGCCCGATGGCTTCCTTGCGCAGGAACAGCCAGCGTCGTGTGGGGTCCTGCAGGAGCCAGGCGTGCGCCTGCTGCCACTGCTCCACCCAGGGCTTCTTGAAGCCGAACTCGGTAACCGATCGCTCGGCCTGGAGCAGGTGCTGTTCGCGCCAGCCGAGCATGGCCAGCTCGGCATCCAGATCGATGGTCGTTTCCACGCGCTGCATCAGTGCTTTGGCAGAACTGTCCGGACTGAGCGCCGGCATGAGCCCCACGCCATAGGTGATCCACAGCGAGGCGGTGACGGCCACCAGCGCAAGCACCACGCACCGGCGTGCGGCGAGCATCACAACCAGGCTCACGACGGTGAAGCCCAGCAGCCATCCACTGACCTGCTTGACCGTGCCCATGTCCATGCCGCGGCCGTCGAGCAGGCCATGCACGCGCTCGGGTGAGGCGGTCAGCAACCACAGCCCCAGGGCAGCGGTAACGGTGACCACTACCGACAAGTAGGACCACAGCACGGCGCGAACGCCGCGACGACGCAGCAAACCCGCCAACAAGGGAGCGGCCGCGATGGCCAGGGCGGGCAGCATCGGGAAGATGTAGACCTCGCGCTTGCCCGGGCTGGCACTGAAGAAGACCAGCACCAGCAGCGCCCAACCGAGCAGTAGCGCGTAACGCGGGTCCACGCGACGCACACGCCGCCACCACGCCGGCAGCAACCACGGCGCGAGCAGCACGCCTGGCAGCCACAGCGTGAGCATGGTCTGTAGGTAGTACCAAGCGGGTTTTACGTGGTGCCAGGCATTGGCGTAGCGGGTGCCGGTCTGCTTGAACAGCATTTCCCGCGCGTAGGTGTGCAGGGCCGGATCCGATGAGGCCGCCACCGTGGCCAGCATCGGTACCAGCCATACACCCGCGCCCAGCACAAAACCCGCAATGCCGGCCAGCACATGCACCCCTCGGTGCGAGGGCAGGAGGTGGGGCGACTTCCACCGCACCCACAGCCAAGGCACGAACACCAACAACGGCAGAAAGCCCACGCCCTTGGTGACCGTGCCCAAGCCAGCGGCGAAGGTGCCCACCATCAGCAGCCAGGGGCTGGGCTTTTCAAGCAGGTAGCGCACCAGCGCCCATAGCGAGAGCGTGGTCATGCCCACCAGCACCATGTCGATCTGCGCGCGCTTGGCTTGCAGCACGAACTGCAGGCAGACGAACAGGCCCAACACGGTGTAGTCGGTCGTGCGCTTGCCCCACAGGCGCCGGGCAATGTCGCCCGTCAGCCACAACGTCAGCAGCGCCGCCAGCAGGGAGGGCAGCAGGAACGCCACATCCCAGCTGCGCACCAAGACATAACTGGCCGCCTGCAGCCACATGAAGGTGGGCGGCTTCTCGGCGTAGAGCTCAATACCTCGGTAGGGGAACAGCCATTGGCCGGTTTCCACCATGGTCTTGGCCGCCAGCACAAAGCGGGGCTCATCCGCGGGCATCGGCTCGCGTAGCCCCAGGCCCGCCAACAGCGCCGTGATGACCAGCAGGATCAAGAGCCAGGTTTGGCCGGGAGAAAGGTCGCTAAGGGAATGACGCATCGGCGTATCGCTCGTGCAAACAGATGAAAAGGACTCAAGAACTTCAGTGCGGGATCGCGCGATCTAGAAGCGGCGTCGACGCTTTCGCCCGCCATGCGGCGGGGACGGACCTTTGCGCAAACGCGACGATGGGCTGTCGGGAGAGGACGGCCCGTTCTGATGACTGGGAAAGGGATTGCCGAGGCTCTCGATCACCGGCGATGACAGAGCGCGTGCCTGCTCGATCGAGGATCTGAACTTGGCCGCCGACACAAAGGCCGCGATCGCGGCCAGGGCCGACGTCACCCCCAGCCACGGCGCGGCGCCCTGCATGCCCGTACGGGTGGCCACGACTGATTGCAAGACAGCCGTGATCGCGAACAGGGCGCCGTAAATCACGCTCAGCACGATGCCCGTGCGTCGCCGACGCACGGGCGTGGCCTGCAGGGGTCTGGCCATCAGCGCCGACGCGATGGCGAGCGCGTAGAACGGCGCCTCCAAAGCGGCGACCACGGTGCCGGCGGTGCCCACGGATCGATAGGCGATGAGCAAGCCGAGCAACATCACCGGCGTTGCCACCAGCAACTCACGCAGTCGTGGCCGCATCGCCGCAGCGAACTCAGACAGGTACCGGCGATCGTCGCGTCTGAACGCCACCAGCAGATCCAGCGCGTGCAGCGTCACTACTACCCAGAACAGCGAGCCCACCAGCACGACGGTGCTGCTGAGGATGACGGTCAGGCCATCAGGGTGTGGAACCGACATCGCCGATTTCAGGCCCCAGCCCACAGCAAAGAGCAGTGCTCCAAAAAGTATGTACGCCATATCAACCTCCAGCCCGGTGACATCAGCTGGCCAAGATGGCCAGCCATGTCAGGGCGGTAACCGCCAACGTCATGAAAACCGCAGCCGAGCCCATGTCTTTGGCGCGGCCGGCCAGTTCGTGGTGCTCGGGGCCGTAGCGCTCGATGACTGCTTCGATCGCTGAGTTAAGTAGTTCGACCGGTAGCACCAGCAAGACCGTGGTGGCCAGCAGTGCACGCTCTACACCGGTCTCGCCCAGCAGCAGGCCCAAAGGCGCAAGCACCAGGGCGAGCACTACCTCGAGACGAAAAGAAGACTCATGCAGCCAAGCCGCACGCAGTCCTTGAGCAGACCAACGTGCCGCCATCATCAAACGCTTGGGGCCACGCGGCAGGTGGCCATAACCGTCAGCCATGGGAGACTCCTTGAGAAGAAGTGAGTGACTGCTTCAAGCGCGTGGTTCGAAGCGGCCGAAGGCCTGGCAACAGGTGCCGGGCGAGAGGTGAGGGGCAATACGGGAGCCTCATGGCGAGGCTCCTGCCGTGGTCTGGCATCCCGAAAACACATCGAGCTTCGGGTCGTAAGCCGTAGTGCTGACCTGCATCAGACCGAGCACGGAATGGAACAGGTTGTCGTGACTGATCGGCTGGCTTGCCCGACTACGCACGCACGCGGTGTTGACGCCTTTACCGCTGGCCATGCCCGGTGAAAGCCAGGCCACCATCGGCACCTTGATCTGGGTGTCCGGCGCAATGGAGTAGGGCAAGCCGTGCAGATAGACGTTGCCTTCGCCCAGCGACTCGCCGTGATCGGAGACATAGATCATCGCCGTGTCGTGCGTGGTGTCTTGCGAGAGCATCTGGATCGTCTTGGACAGGAAGTCATCCGTTTCCAGGATGGCGTTGTCGTAGGCGTTGACGATCTCTTGCCGCGTGCAGCTGCCCAGATCCGAGGAACGACAGTCAGGCCGAAACTGACGGAGTGCTTCCGGATAGCGTTTGAAGTACGCCGGCCCGTGATTGCCCAGTTGATGCAGAACCACCACCGTGTCGCCGGGGTTGTCATCGATCACATCGTGCAAACCTTGCAGCATCACCGCATCACGGCAGGCCTGGTCATCGCACAGCGAGCTCTCCGGCGGCTTGCGGTAGGACTCGAAGGACAAACCATCGCAGACGCCCTTGCAGCCGGTTTGGTTGTCCCGCCACAACGTCTTGACGCCGGCCCGCTCCAGCACGTGTAGCAGCGACTCGGAACCCACGATGTTCTCGCGGTCGTAGTTGCGCCGGCCAGCAAGGGAGAACATGCAGGGCACGGAGACTTCCGTGTTGGACCCGCACGCAGTGACGTCGCTGAAGTTGATGACGTTCAACTTCGACAGCTGAGGCGTGGTCTGCCGTTCGTAGCCGTTTAAGCCCCAGTTCTGGGCGCGCACGGTCTCGCCAACCACGACCACCAACAGGTGGGACTTGGTCGAGGGCGCGTGCGCCTGCTGCCGGGCATCGGCCGCCACGACCTGGCGCGGCAGCTTTGGGCTCCCGGCCTCTTGGCTGAGCACGCGCGTGATGGACGCCAGGTAGTTGCCCGGCGCGATCAGGTAGCGCAGCGCTTTGTCATTGCGCATCAGCGATGACAGATCCTGGAACGTCGCCATCACCCCGACGCATGCAATCAGAAACATCGCGCCCAGGAACAACGTCCGCCGCAACAACGCTCGCTTGATCGACACCCGAGGAAAGTGCACCAGCCACAACGCGGCAGCAGGCAGCACGCCCATCAACAGGACGGTTCCCAGCATGTCCCACGTCAGTAACTCGCGCGCCTCCTGCGTATCGGTTCTGATCACGTTCCGGACCATGCTCGGATCCAGATAGACCGCATACGTGCTAGCGAAGTAGGCCGCCGAAGCGGTGGCCACCAGCAGGACCGCCAGAACAGGTCGGGCAATCCAACGGTTGAGCACCAAGCCGAACAGCAACGCATGCAAGCCGACCAGGGCGGCGGTCACCCCGATGTAGAAACGCAGTTCTCTCGCGCCGCTCAGGACGCCTGATTCTTTGACACTGGCCCAGAAGGCGCCGTTTGCGGTGAACGCAAAGAAGACGGCAACCATCAGGATGACCAGCTCCAGGCTCAGCGCCACCCGCCAACGCGGACGGTGTGCGCTTGTTGAACCTCGGAGCGATGTGTCTTGGAATCGGGCGAACACCTTGCGGAAACTCGCTCGATTCCGGTCAGGCATGGCCCACCTCGCTTCTGCACGAAGTGCGTTCCACCTGCAAAGTCACATCATGGATATCGAACTGCTGCTCGATCACCCGGGAGAGTTCGACTTGGATCGTGTCCGGATCGGGCACTCCCGCCGCCAGAACGATGTGAGCCGTCAGCACGACCTGCCCAGTCCCCAGCGACCACACGTGCAGATCATGGACCTCCTGCACGGCCGGCATCTCGATAAGCCGCTTACGGATGGCCGCTACGTCCATGCCTTCCGGCACACCCTGCATCAGGATATGGCCGGCCTGCTTGAGCAGGGTCCAGGTACGGGGTAGCACCCACAGGCCGATCAACACCGCAATGATCGGATCGACCAGCGTCCAGCCCGTGACCTTGATGACAATCGCACCAATGATCACACCCACCGATCCGAGCATGTCGCTCCAGACCTCCAGGTAGGCACCCTTCACATTCAGGCTGGTGCCACTGCCGGCCCGTAGCAGACGCATAGAGATCAGGTTGACGATCAGACCCAGGGTGGCGATGACCAACATGCCCGTGGACGCAACTTCAGGCGGCTCACGAAAGCGCCCGACCGCCTCCCACAGGATGTAACCGGCAACCACGAACAACAGACCGCCGTTGATGATCGCGCCGATGGCTTCCATACGGGCATAGCCATAGGTGCGGCGAGCATCAGCCGGACGTCGACTCATACGCACCGCGATCAGCGACACGGTGAGGGCGATGACATCGGTCATCATGTGCGCCGCATCGGATAGCAGCGCCAAGCTATTTGTTACCAGACCGCCGATGATCTCGGCGATGAGGAACGTGGAAGTCAGGCCGAGCGCCCACCATAGGGGCTTCTCGTACCGGATCTCGGACGTTCCATGATCATGCCCTGTGCTCATGCGTGTTCTCCTAAGAACAGATGCAAAAGAGCGGCTAGGAACGGGGTATGGCGGCGGTGCGTACACCGCCGCCGTGCCCTGTCACGATTTCATGTGCGCCGGGGTGCGATTGAAGCGGGTGTGCACCCACCGGTAGAACACCGGCAGTACCACCAGCGTCAGCAACGTGGAGGAGATGATTCCGCCAATGACCACGGTGGCCAGCGGACGCTGCACTTCCGAACCCGCACCGACATTGAGCGCCATCGGGACGAAGCCCAACGATGCGACCAATGCCGTCATCAGGACGGGGCGCAGACGTGTGAGCGCACCTTCCCGAATGGCTTCGGCCATGGGTTGTCCGCTCTCGCGCAAGCTTCGGATGAAGCTGATCATCACTAGGCCGTTGAGCACCGCCACACCGGACAGGGCGATAAAGCCCACGCCTGCCGAGATCGACAGCGGAATTCCGCGCAGTGCCAGCGCCAGTACGCCACCGGTCAAGGCCAGCGGGACCCCGCTGAAGACGATGAGCGCGTCCTTGGCCGAACCAAAGGCCATGAACAGCAAGGCGAAGATCAGCACCAGGGTCACCGGCACGACGATGGACAGACGCTTACTGGCCGAGATCAACTGCTCGAAGCTGCCGCCGTACTCGATCCAGTACCCGGTCGGTACCGTGACCTGCTTGTCGATAGTCGACTGCAGTTCCGAGACGAAGCTACCCAGGTCTCGATCGCGAACGTTGGCGGTCACGATGATGCGTCGCTTGCCGTTTTCGCGGTTGATCTGGTTGGCGCCCTCGGAGATCTCTACGCGCGCCACTGAACTCAGCGGGACGACCTGCGCCTGCGCGGCGTTGGCCTGCGTACCCACCGACTCATCAGCCTGGTTGGCCGCGATGGCCGCCGTCAGCGAGATGGGCAATGCCGAGAGCGCGGTGGGATCCAGGCGCTGCTGTTCCGGCAGACGCACGACAATGTCGAAGCGTCGATCGCCTTCAAACAGCTGGCCCGCCACCTCACCACCGATGGCCGTGGCCACGTTGCGCTGCACGTCAGCCGGATTCAGGCCATAGCGTGCCAAGGCATCCCGATCGGGCAGCACCGAGAGCATGGGCAGGCCAGCAGCCTGTTCCAGGCGAACGTCAGCTGCACCGGGTACCTTGCGGGCGGCGGCCTCGATCTTCTGGCCCACTTCCAGCAACGTATCCAGGTCATCGCCGTACAGGTTAATCGCCACGTCCGCGCGCACGCCCGAAATCAGCTCGTTGGTACGCATTTGGATCGGCTGGGTGAACTCGTAGTTGTTGCCGGGGATCTTCTTCATCTCCGCCTCAACTTCCGCCACCAGGTCCGCCTTGAGCTTGCGCGGGTTGGGCCACTGATCACGCGGCTTGACCATCACGAAGGTGTCAGCCACCGACGGCGGCATCGGGTCGGAGGCGACCTCAGCCGTACCAATCTTCGACCACACTCGCTCCACTTCTGGGAACTGCAGCAAACGTTCTTCCACGATGCGTTGCATGCCCAAGGACTGGGTCATGCTGGTGCCGGGAATACGCATGGCCTGAAGCGCGAAGTCGCCCTCATCCAAGCTGGGAACAAACTCGCTACCCATGCGAGAGGCGAGCAGCCCACTGCCAACCAGCAGGGCGATCGCACCGATGGCCACCAGCTTGCCGCTACGCAGGCTCAGATCCAGCAAAGGTTCGTAGCGCCCACGGAACCAGCGCATCAGCCAGTTCTCTTTCTCTTCGACCTTGCCACCGAGCAACATCGCCACGGCAGCGGGCACGAAGGTCAGGGACAGGATCATCGCGCCCGTCAGCGCCAGCACCACGGTGATGGCCATCGGGTGGAACATCTTTCCTTCCACACCGGTCAGGGCAAAGATCGGCAGGTAGACGGCGGTGATGATGCCCAGACCGAACAAGCTCGGTCGGATCACTTCGGCCGATGCGCTGGAGGCCACTTCAAAACGCTCTTCCAGCGTCATCTCACGCCCGAGTTCATGCTGACGTTCGCCAAAGCGACGCAGGCAGTTCTCGATGATGATGACCGCGCCGTCGACGATCAGACCGAAGTCCAGTGCGCCCAGGCTCATCAGGTTGGCCGACACGCCACCGCGCTCCATACCGGTCAAGGTGAACAGCATCGACAGTGGAATCACCGCAGCCGTGATCAGAGCAGCTCGGAAGTTGCCTAGCAGCAGGAACAGGATGACGATGACCAGCAACGCGCCTTCGATCAGGTTCTTGGCGACCGTGGTAATCGTGCGATCCACCAGCGAGGTACGGTCGTACACCGGCGTGGCAGTAACGCCCTTGGGCAGACTCTTGGCCGCTTCCTGAAGCTTGGCGGCCGCGGCTTGGGAGACGTCACGGCTGTTGGAGCCCACGAGCATGACCACCGAGCCGAGCACGACCTCGTGGCCGTTCTGGGTTGCCGCACCAGTACGCAGTTCTTCACCGTCGGCCACATTGGCCAGATCACGAACCCGAATGGGCACACCGTCACGACGGGTGACGACGATCTTCTGAATGGCAGGAATGTCCGAGACCTGTGCCGGCACACGCACCAGGAACTGCTGGCCGTTACGTTCGATGTAGCCGGCGCCCACGTTCTGGTTGTTGGCCTGCAGGGCCGTCACTACATCTTCAAAGGTCAGGTCCAGCGAGCGCAGCTTGGCAGGATCAGGCGTGACGTGAACCTCACGCTTGAAGCCGCCCATGGTGTTGACTTCGGTCACACCCGGAACGTTGCGTAGTTGCGGACGAATCACCCAGTCTTGCAGCGTACGCAGATCGGTGGCGGTGTAGGGCGTGCCATCGGGTTTGCGGGCTTTGGGATCGGCATCGATGGTGTAGGAGAAGATCTCGCCCATACCGGTGGCAATCGGACCCAGGGTGGGTTCGATACCTTCGGGCATTTGCGCCTTCACTTGCGCCACGCGCTCGGAGACCTGCTGACGCGCAAAGTAAATGTCCGTCCCGTCCTTGAACACGACGGTGACCTGGGACAGCCCGTAGCGGGAGATCGAGCGGAAGTACTCCATCTTCGGCAGACCGGCCATGGCCGTCTCGATGGGGAACGTGACGCGTTGCTCGGCCTCCAGTGGCGAGTAACCGGCCGCTTCGGTGTTGATCTGAACCTGGACGTTGGTGATGTCGGGGGTGACATCGATAGGGATCTGACGGGCACTCCAGATGCCGATGGCGATCAAGGCCACCGTCAACGTCATGACCAGCCAGCGATGATTAATCGCGACTTTTATGATTTTTTCGAGCATGACGGTCTCCTTTAGTGCGCGTGTGTCGCGCCGGACTTTTCGATGTCCGCCTTGACCAGGTAGCTCTGGGTCACCACGATGTCCTCGCCGGCCTTCACGCCTTCCAGCACGGCCACTTGCGTGGAGTCACGATCACCCAGCTTCACCGGCCGCGCCGTGTAGGTATCGCCGTCACGCACAAACACCACGTCCTTGCCGTCCATGCTCTGGATGGCCGACTGCGGAATCACGACGCCCGCATCGCTTGTGGACATCGTGATTTGCGCCTTGACCGCGGTGCCTGGACGCCAGAAGCCATCCTCGTTGGGCAGTGCGGCACGGGCGACCAGGCTCTGGCTCGCCGTTGACGTGCTGGGCAGCACGCGTTCGATGGTCGTCGTAGCGCTGACGTTGTCGTACAGGCGACTGACCGTGACGGCCACGCCCGGACGCAGGTACTGCGCATCGGCCCCGAACACATGCAGGTCGACCCACACCTTGGACAGATCGCCGATCTCAAACAGCGGCTGGCCTTCGGCGGCTACGCCACCGACACTTCCTTGTCGACTGAGGACGACGCCGCTGATCGGTGCGGTGATGGTGTAGGTGGTGAGGCTGAGATTGCTGTGAACCACGGCCAGCGCTTGGCCTTGACGCACGGTATCGCCCACATTGGCGCGCAGGGCACGCACCACACCGGGATAGCGCGCAGTGACCTGGGCCACGCCGCCTTCCATCGGCGTCAGCACGCCTTGGACTTCCAACTCGTTCTTGATGGCACCCTCACTGACCTTGGCCACTTTCACGCCACTCTTGTCAGCTTCTTCCTGCGGGATCGTGGTCTTCTCGGCACCTTCTTCTGCATGACCGCCGGCTTCCTCACCGTGGCCAGCTTCCCCTTCCTCGTGCCCGGCTTCGCCTTCGGCGCCGTGATCATCACCCTCTGCGCTGGCCTCTTTGGCAGGCGCCGTTTTCTCTTCCGCGGCGTCCTTGGAACCACCGCAAGCGGCCAGCATCAGGACAGCGCCCAGCAGCAACGTCGGAGCTGCAATCTTTGCAACGTTCTTCATTTGGAAATCCTTATGGGGTGGTGGTGCCGCTGGCGACGATCGGCTGCCCGGTCAGGCGCTGGATCTCGATCAGGGCAGCTTGTGCGTCGACGGCCACTTGCAGTTGGCGCACGCTGGCTTCCACGCGTTGCGCCTGCAGCTGCGACCACTCCAGATAGCTGATCGCACCGGCTTTCCACGCGTACTCGGCGGCCTTCTCAGCCTTCTCCAAGCGTGGAATCACGTCGGTACGCAGGCGGCCGACTTCCAACCGTGCCGTGGAGTAATTGCCGTAGGCGTTGGTGAGCGCGGAGTACAGATCGATGCGCAGGGACTCGCGTTCGATCGGCGTCATCGCCAGTTCGGCTTCAGCAGCACGGATGCCCGGTGCGGCGCGGCGTGCCGACCCCAGCGGAATGCTGATGCCGGCCATGAACCCCACATCGCTCGTAGCACGGTTGTAGCGTCCACCGGCCTGCCACTGCAGATCATGCGTAGCTTGCGTACGAGCCAGACGTAGTTGGGCTTCACGTACACGCTCCACGCCCGCCAACTCAGCAAGCTCGGGTGTGTTCTGCAGATACTCACTCAGTGCATCGAAGCTCTGCAGTTCCGGCAGCACCAAGGGATTGCCCGCCGCCACGGTGAAGCTGGGCGTACGCTCATTCCACAGGGCCGCCAGGTTCTGGCGCGTGGCCGCTTCATCGGCAATGGCACGATCCCGATCCAGCTCGGCCGTGGCCAAGGCCGCCTGTGCGGTGAGCACGACGGACTCAGGTGACGCACCTGCGGTCAGGCGGGTACGTGCTGCATCGACAGCGCGCCTACGTTGAACAATGTCCAACTCGGCGATGCTCTTGCGCTTGGTCGCCGCGGTGACCGCCAGATAACGCTGCGCCGTCTCGGCCAGCAGGTCCAGCCTTGCCATCTCACGCTGCGGCGCCAACGTATCAATGTTGGCCAGCGCCAGGGCTTGCCGGGCGTTGAGCTTGCCGCCGCGCTCGATCACCCCAGCCAGGGTGACCGTGAGCTCGGCCTCGCTGAAACCGCGATAGTTGCCGGTGCCGAGCGTGTTTTCGATGGTTGCGCCGAGGGTCATCGGGGGCTTGAGGGCCGCCGATGCCAGATTGGCATCCAGGACCTGACGACGTCCGTCGAAGATGCGCAGGTCAGGGTGTGTCGTGGCAACGCGCGCAATGGCGTCGTCCAACGAAAGGGTAGAAGAGGGCGCCGTCCCCGTCTGCGCGTACGCAACGGGCACGACCAAAAAGGCAGCGCACGCTGCCAGTCGCAACCACATGAGGTATCTCCGATTAGGCGAAAGAACGATGCACCGGCAAGCCGGCGTGCAGCGTTAGGCCGTAATCGGGGGACGGGTTAGGGACAGCGGCTGCAGGGAATCCAGCGGCTGGATCTCGTGCACAGGCGCGATCGCCTGAGGAGCGAGCGGATCGACCACAAGGGCGGGCGAGGGAATAGCCACCGGGTGGCCGCACGCATGGGCGCCATGGACCAGCGCGTGCAGCAGATCGCCGGCCGAACCCTCGTCCTGATCGCCGGCATCCTGATCAACCACCGCGCTGGTGGCGTCATCGCTGACATCGCAGTGCTCCGGATCGGCATGATCGGCCACGGCCTGGGCCGACTCGTGGATATCGCCCACGGCCGCCAGCACCGGATTGGCCACCACCGCGAACAACAGCAGTGCCAGCGCCGGGAGGCGCAGGAGACGGCTGAGTTGGCGCAGGGCGCGTTTCATAGTGGGGGTATGGTAGTCAGCCCATTGCGCGTTAGACAATCACGTAATTCAGAAAACAGCGCTTCTTGTTAAGGCGTTACGGTGTAACAGCGCTTGGCGGACGCGAGGGTGTTCGGTATCGTCGGGTCATTCGTGCAAGCCGGGGCCACCGAGTGCGCATCCTGACCGCCAACGCCAAAACCTGGCTCGCCTTGGGCGTGTTGTGGCTGGTCGCGGTGGCAGTGCAGGCCCATCCGGTCTTGACCCAGCTCGGGCAGTTGCATGGCCTTGAGCACCAAACCACTCATCTCAGCGCCACTCAGCACGCGCACGACGCCAGCGGCGATGTGCCCGGTGAAGACGCCAAAGGCGCACACAGCCTGTTCCATCATTCGGACGTATGCGCACACGCGGTGATTCTGCCGGACTTCCCGGCACCTGGGCCGCTCATCCCCGGTCAGGCCTATACGCCCATCGCTGCGGTCCTGGCGCTGGCCCAGCGCTCTACGCACCCCTTACGCCCACCCATCGCGTGATCGCGCGGGCGCACGCCGCCTTGGCGTAGCCCCTACTTTGGGATCGCGTGCGCCGGTCGCAACGACCGTGCTGTCGCGTGGCACTCACCTGCGCTGTGGACACTCAGGTTCATCTGCGCAGCACTGACGAGATCGATATGGATACCTCCCCTGGCAAGTTGCGCCTGGACATTCCCGTTGTGCTTCCCCACGTGCGGGATGCCGCCGATGCGTGCATCGAGCGCCTGCAGAGCGAACTGCTCGCGCGGCCCGGCGTTGACCGCGTCCACATTCGACCTGCCGAGGGGGAGGGGCCGGGCCAACTGTGCGTGCACTTCGATCCGCAGGTGATGTCGCTGGCTCGCATTCGCGAGCTGGCCCAGGCCGCGGGTGCACGCGTCACGGAAAGCTTCGGTCACGTGACCTGGACGGTCACCGGCATCGGGCATGAGCGACGCGCCCGCAACGTGGCCGAACAGATGAGCTCGGTGTTTGGCGTACTGGAAGCTCGCGCTAGCTCGGCCGGTACGGTGTACCTGGAGTTCGAGCGCGAAAAGATCGACGAGGGCGGACTGGAAGCCTCCTTGAAGCGCATGGGCGTTGCACGCGTGGCGACGGGCAAGCCGTCCCAGCATGAGGATCACGCCGGTCATACGCATGACGGCAAAGAGGGCGAGCACGGGGGGGAGAAGCACGACCACGACCACGCCGGCGGCTTGCTCGGCCCCAACGCCGAGCTGATCTTCGCCCTGACGTGCGGTGCATTGCTGCTGGCGGGCTTTCTGATCGAGAAGTTCGCCGCCTCATTGCCGGGGTGGTTGTCCACGGCCTGCTACATCGGTGCGTACGTCTTTGGCGGTGCCTACACGCTGCTCGAGGCCTACGACAACCTCAAGCTCAAGCGCTTTGAAATCGACACCTTGATGCTGGTCGCCGCCGCCGGCGCCGCCGCGCTAGGCTCCTGGGCCGAAGGTGCGTTGCTGCTGTTCCTTTTCAGCTTGGGTCATGCGTTGGAGCACTACGCGATGGGACGCGCCAAGCGCGCCATCGAGGCGCTAGCCGAACTCGCACCCGACACGGCGATCGTCATCCGCGGCGAGACCACCACCGAGATTCCGGTCGGCGACCTGCAACTTGGTGATCGGGTACTGGTGCGTCCCAATGAGCGTCTGCCGGCCGATGGGTTCCTGCTGAAGGGCAACTCCAGCATCAACCAGGCACCGGTGACCGGCGAGTCCATCCCGGTGGACAAGCGGCCGGTGGAGGATGCCGCGCTGGCACGAAGCCGGCCCGACAGCGTCGATGCGGCCAGTCGGGTCTTCGCAGGCACCATCAATGGGGCCGGCGCGATCGAAGTGGAAGTGACCAAGCGCGCCGAGGATTCCGCGCTGGCGCGGGTGGTGAAGATGGTGAGCGAGGCCGAGACACGCAAGTCGGCCACCCAGCGCTTCACCGATCGCTTCGAGCGGATCTTCGTACCTGCGGTACTGGTGCTGGCGTTCCTACTGCTGTTTGCCTGGGTGGTGGTGGATGAGCCGTTCCGCGACAGCTTCTATCGCGCCATGGCCGTGCTGGTGGCCGCCAGTCCGTGCGCGTTGGCCATCGCCACCCCGAGCGCGGTCCTGTCCGGTATCGCCCGCGCGGCGCGTGGGGGCGTGCTGATCAAGGGCGGCGCGCCGCTAGAGGATCTGGGTTCGTTGAAGGCGATGGCCTTCGACAAGACCGGCACCCTGACCGAAGGGCGCCCGCGCATCATCGATGTGGTGCCGGTGGACGGCGCCTCGGAGACCGAGCTGCTGCAGGTAGCCGTTGCGGTGGAGTCGCTGAGTGATCATCCGCTGGCGGCCGCGATCGCGCGTGATGGTCGCAGCCGGTTGGATGCGGGCAAGTTGCCGACAGCCTCGGATCTGGAAAACCTGATCGGCCGCGGCGTCAAAGCCCGTCTGGGCGATCAGCCGGTATGGATCGGCAAGGCCGAGATGTTCGGCGCGGATGGAGTTCCCGCCCTGGGCGCCGCCGCGGCGGCGGCCATCGCCGCGTTACGCGAGCAGGGCAGGACGACCATGGTCGTGCGGTTGGGGGATCGGGAGCTCGGCGCGATCGGCTTGATGGACACGCCGCGCGAGGCGGCCAAGCAGGCGCTGGTGCGCCTGAAGGCCATGGGCATCGAGCGCATGATCATGATCTCTGGCGATCACCAGAAGGTGGCCCAGGCCGTGGCCAAGGAGGTCGGTCTGGATGAGGCGTGGGGCGACCTGATGCCCGAAGACAAGGTCGAGGCGATCCGCAAGCTGCGCGATCAGGACAAGGTCGCCATGGTCGGCGACGGCGTCAACGATGCGCCCGCGATGGCCAACGCCACCGTCGGCATCGCCATGGGCGCGGCCGGCTCGGACGTTGCCCTGGAAACGGCCGATGTGGCGTTGATGGCCGATGACCTGAAGCACCTGCCATTCGCCGTGGGCTTGAGTCGTCACACGCGCGGCATCATCCGGCAGAACGTCTTCGTCAGCCTCGGCATCGTCGCCTTCCTCGTGCCGGCCACGATCTTCGGTCTCGGTATCGGTCCGGCGGTGGCCGTGCACGAAGGCTCCACATTGTTGGTGGTCTTCAACGCGCTGCGTCTGCTGGCCTACAGGGACAGGTCATAACGCCACAGCCTCAAGCTGATGACATCACGGTCGCGGCGGCACCACGTCGTGATCCTTCTCTACGTCGTCACGGCCTGCCGAATACCTCGGCAGGCCGCGCCAAGATCAGGGCTTCTTACGGGTGCGCTGGAGTTCGGTTGCCACGAGCGCGCTCAATTGCTGAGGACCCAGTTCGGACAGCAGCTTGCCGTTGACGAAGAATGTCGGCGTGCCGCGAATGTCGGCCGCTTCCACGGCGGCCACTTCGCGTTTGATCAGGGTCTCGACGGCTCCGGTCGCCAGATAGCGCTGTGCGCGTGCGCGGTCCAGGCCCGCGGCGAGAGCGAACTCCCACACCTTCTTCGGATCCGACGCGCCATGGCTGGCCCACACAGGCTGGTTTCGCATCAAGGTCTCCAGCACCGGCTCAAACTTCTTCTGTTCCCGGGCTGCTTCCAGCACACCAATCGCCTCCTTGGATACCTGCCCATGGAAGGGTACGTAGCGGATCACCAGGCGCACGTCCTTGGGATGGGCGGCCAGCAGTTGCTTCACGTGGGGATACATCGCGCGGCAGGACTCGCAGGCCGGGTCGAAGAACTCCACGATCGTGACCGGCGCCGTTACCGGTCCCAGAGCCGGTGCGCCGGCAGGCGCCAAGGCGGCAGCGCGGGTAGGGGTTTGAGCCATCACCGGGCCTACCGCAACGAGCAGACTGAATCCAAGCGCGATCAGGACGGATTTGAACGACATCAGCTGGCATCTCCAGGGCAAGGAAGTCGCATTGTCGCAGATGCATCAACGCCGCCGCGCAGGCCCTGAGTGCCGTTGCGATCCTCTTCCGGCAAAGCCGAATGCATGCAGCTAGCGGGAGCCCCGCCGGCTGATATTATCGAGTCAGGGGTGGGCGTCCCTGCCTGTGGTTCAGGGCGCGAGTCGCGTCCGCCATCGCGGTATCACTTGCTTCTCCAGCACGGCGCCCACCCCTGCTATGAGCCTTGATGACTACATCCCGCAGTTGGCTCGACCGGCCAACGTTGAGCAACTGGCCAAAGCGCTGGGCGTTGCGACGCAGATCTTCACGTTCATCGCAGACAACAGCGAGCCTGAGCGCATCTATCGCCGGCATCTGATCCCCAAGCGGGCCGTCCGTGCATTGCCCTCGGTGCCTGTTGAGGACGCTCGGGGGATCGTCACGCTCTCGCTCGATAGCTTTGATCTGAGCAAGTACCGCGTCGTGTGGGAAGCGCACAGCCCGGTCATCAAGCATGCCCACAAGTCTGCCGCACGGGTACTGGAGCGTTACCTCTCCCGGCCCGGCTCCCTGTTTCCCCATGAGGCCGCCTTTGGCTACGTCAAAGGCCGATCCACACGACACAACGCAAGACGCCACGTGGGTGCCAAGCGGCTACTTAGCGCAGATATTCAGGACTTCTTTCCCTCCATCACGTTGGCGCGCGTCGAGCTCGCCCTGGAAGCGGCAGGCTTGCAGCCGGCAGTGACCAACGCTTTGGGGCGCTTCCTGACCATCGAAGGCACGCTTCCTTTGGGACTTAACGCCAGCCCGATGATCGCCAACCTGGTGGCAACACCCCTGGACCACGATTTGAATGCGTTGGCCAAGGAGTGGGGGCTCACCTACACACGCTATGCCGATGACATTACGTTGTCCGGCGATGGCGAACTGCCCACACGAGAGATCATCGAAACGGTACTCAAGCGTCACTTCTTCCGACTGAACAAGAGCAAGTTCCGCACCTCAAAGCTCGGCCAGAAGCACTACGTCACCGGCCTGAGCGTGGCCGACAAGGCCGCGCCCCACGCCCCGCGCGCGATGAAGCACAAGCTCAGGCAGGAGCTCTACTACATCGAGAAGTTCGGCTTCCTGGAGCATCTATCGCGGGGCGGCGAGGGGGGCACCGAACAGCACAACGTCAATCGTCTGGATGGCACGGTCAACTATGTATCCAGCATCGAACCGCGTCTGGCGCATCGACTGCGCGCTGCCTGGCAGAAGGTATGCGACGAGAATGACATCGCCAAATCATTTGAGCCTAGGCCCGTCATCCAGCTGCGACCTGCTTCGTGGTTCGTTGATGAGGCCGAGATCGTCCATCCGGATGGCACACGGCTTCTCGCGCTCTGCCTTGCCGACGTTCTGGAGCCTGGCCGGTTGGATACAGAACTACGGACGCTGTTCGCCGAAGAGGCCGGAGATGCGTTCGGGACAGCCGATCCGCTGTCTATCATCCAGAAGGGGTTGCATTGGAGTGATGCGACATGGTCCCAGCGTGAGGCCGTGGTCAAGCTTATCGCCGCCTCACCTGTCAGGGTCATGGTCGCCCTGGCGCCGCTGACTAGCCCGAGCGAGTACGCCAAGACCTACACCGACCTGCTTTGCGAGATTCTCGAGACGGCCCTGAAGATTGCTGATGACGCAGAGATCGCGATACATGTTGAGGAGAACCGTTCAAAGGTTTCGAGGGCGGACGTACAGGAGGCGGTGACCCGCGCCTACACCGAGCTGGAAGCCAAGAACCAGCGTCGACCGTTACAGGCACCAGAGGTCAACATCGTGTCCAAGGGAGCGACGCCCTGCTGCTGTGTACCCGATACCGTATTGGGCGCACTGCATCGCTATGCGGTTTCTCGCAAAGACGGAAAGGAGGGCTCACTAGCGGTCACCCTTTTCGAAAGACTGCGTAACCATTACTCAGTCATCTTCGACCGACATGCCAACAAGATCTATCACCATCGGTCGCCCTTCAAGCGTTGGTGAGAACGGCGTTTGAAGTATTCCATTTTTGCCCATTGACCGAGCCAAGAAGCAA
Source organism: Pseudoxanthomonas sp. GW835-FHT14C01 (assembly GCF_058793715.1). Lineage (NCBI taxonomy): Bacteria > Pseudomonadati > Pseudomonadota > Gammaproteobacteria > Lysobacterales > Lysobacteraceae > Pseudoxanthomonas > Pseudoxanthomonas sp. GW835-FHT14C01. Next base: position 4,438 of record NZ_JBXAGB010000004.1, on the reverse strand, counting down.
GCCGTCGGCCGGGTTGCCATGGCCATTCCCGATGGTGCCGACTGGTCCATCTGTGGGGCCTAGTTGGCCTGGTAACGCTTACTGCAGTCGCCGCGTCCAGCCCGGAGGGGGACCCCAACTGCATTCTTGCTCGTTCGCGAAACTAGGGATTGCGCGGCTTGTTAGTCGCATCGCACAGCCCTAAGATCAATTTGTGTCGAGGGGCGCCCAACATATGTGTTTGGGTAAGCCGGGAGCGGGTAGTTTGGCCAGACTGGAGAGTGCATTGATATTTGAGCAAGCATTCATGGCTATGCCGGAGTTTCTAACGGGAACTCCATTTTCTGAATACCAGTTCGAGGCGACTATAGCCAATGCTTTTTCTCTTGCAATTCTTCAAGAACTGAACTCCCGCAATGTGCAGAACCCCATATCTCTGCTGCGAAGCGAGGTTCTTTATCACGGCACATCAAAGCACGCAGATGTTCACATCAATCTTTCATCGTTGAACATTTTCAATGAGAACTTTGCGTCGTATGGCTTCTACCAAGACAATTGGCTAGAGGCGAAGTTTTTCAGGCTATCAAATAGCGGTCAGCCGAACATACCGCCGCTTCACTCAACTTACTTGCTCTTAAAGGATGTTCTCAGGCTATGTATGTTGGTGCAGGATGCACCGCCTGGCGCAGACTCATCTTCCGGTAGATACCTTCTTCATGCCTATCAAGACAGCCCCAGCCAATACCTCGTCTACAAGCGGAACTCTGGCGGCTCTAGAACGGAGAGAGCTTGGCTGTCGCCCTTGATAACGCCAGGCGAACAACGCCTCGTCATTTCGGATCTTGGCAAAGAGCGAACCAAATCATTTGAGTCAAATGTTGGGAAGAAGGCTGCGCTCTACGAAGTTGACGCGCAGATTACGAACTTTGTTCATAAACCGCGAACAAGTAGCCCTAATGTCTACTACATCGTTCTGACAAGAATTAACGACTTTAAAATCTCAAAGGGGAATCTTTCATATGGAAGAAACAATGGAAGAACTTTTGGGAACTTGAGGTTCTTTCAGAATCTGGCTCTATCAGCGGATCGGCGTCTAGCCTGAGTATTCAGGCCGGGGCTCCGGTCAGCTCAGTCCTGTAATTTGCCTTCCGAGCGTCGTTGGTCGCCCCCAGCGCTCGGCCCCGGGCTTGCGGCAGCGCAGCAGGCTCGATATCCTGCGCCCCGATCTTCCTCCATGAGGAACGATCATTCCCTTGGGGAGTAGCCAGCTACCACGGACCGTGGGAGCCCGCACGTCAACATGATTGGCTTCACTAGGCCATGGCGCGCGGACCGATTGGGTGGCGAGACCAACGGATATCGACGTGACCCCGGTCGGGCGCGGCGATGTTCGTTCGTCCGCAAAGTCCCGACCGCAGGTGCTCGTCCCCCATGAATCCCGTTTCCATCCTTCTGCTCGGTCTGGCCATGTCCACCGATGCATTCGCTGCTGCGTTGGCCAAAGGCGCCGGCATGGTCAAGCCGACCTGGCCGCAAGCGCTGCGCATCGGCCTCATCTTCGGCGTCGTCGAAGCCATCACGCCGATGATCGGCTGGCTGCTGGGCTCGGCGGCGGCGAAATTCATCGAGCAATGGGATCACTGGGTCGCCTTCGCGTTGCTGTTCGCGCTGGGCCTGCACATGCTCTACAAGGCCTTCTTCGCCAAGGACGAGAAAGAAGACGCGGCGCCCTCCGGCTCGATGTGGAGCATCGCGCTTACTGGCCTGGCGACCAGCATCGATGCGATGGCGGTCGGCGTGGGCCTGGCCTTCGTGCAGGTGAACATCCTGGTAGTCAGCACGGTCATTGGCTTGTGTACGTTTGCGCTCGTCACCATCGGGATCATGGCCGGTCGCGTTCTCAGCACGCTGATCGGCAAGTGGGCCGAAGCGCTGGGCGGCCTGGTACTGATCGCGGTGGGCGCCACCATCCTCTACGAGCACTTGTCCGCCGGAGTCGCGCCATGAGTACCGAATCCACACGCGACGCCATCGTTATCACCGCTGCACCGACATACTACTCGCGCCTCGCCCGTCGGCTGCACTGGACGACGTTCGCGCTGGTGGTCATCGCCTACGCCAGCATCAATGCAAGGAAGCTGTTCGAACGCGGCTCGGACGAGCGCATCCTGGCCGTCGAGTCCCACTTCCTGGTCGGCATGGTCATCCTGATGCTCACGCTTCCCCGGTTGGTCCATCGCATGAAGGCGCCGTTGCCGCCGATCGTGCCGCCGCCGTCCGCGTGGTCTGCGCTGCTGTCGAAGACGACCCACGTGCTGCTGTACGCGTTCCTGATCGTGCAACCGTTGACCGGCATCGTGGCGCGGCTCGCAGAAGGGAAGGGCATCGGACTGCCTTTCACCGAGCGTGTCATCCCGTCGTTCTTCGGACCGCACGAAGCCTTGGCCGCCTTCCTCGAATCGGCCCACGTCTGGATCGGCGAGGCCTTCTACTGGGTCATCGGGCTGCACATCCTGGCGGCGCTGTTCCATCTGCTTGCAGGCAGGGACAACGTCATGCAGCGGATGACAGGCAGGAGCTGAGCGCAGCCTTCACTCACCGCAACAGTATTCCGGTCTCGTCAATGTTCGCTTCCAATCCAGAGTGGACATCATCCATCTCCGTAGCTGTTGACCTCTTCGGTTGCAGCTAGGCTTGTTAGTACGACCAGACTGGCCCTAAGATCGCGCAGCACGAAGTGACTAATCCAACGTTCGGTAGGCTGTGAGTTGCTGACGTAAACCGACCCAGAGCTCAACTGTTGGGCATGTAGACCTCTATGCCAGTTAACCAGAGAAACTTGCGGGACTCCTTTACGAAACAGAGGTCACCTGCGTGGCCCTGCCCAACATGCAAAGCAGGTCACTTAAGGATTGACAAAGACTCCATATCAGCCAAGGCAACGGCCGAGTCAGTTGCCGCACAAGATCATCCTGCGTGGGATCCGGACTGGACAACCTTAAGGTTTGTCGCGCTCGCAGTTTGCGATAACACCGACTGCCTTGAGGTAGCAACGATAAAGGGTAGGGGTGGATTGCAGCCGATAGGGCAGAGTTACGACTATCAGGAGTTCTATACTCCTGAGTACTTCGATCCATCACCTGCGCTTATCATCGTTCCGGAGCAATGCAAATCTGAAGTAAGATCAGAGCTAAAGATGGCATTTGCGCATGCGTGGGGAGATCCTACTTCCTCTTCTGCACACATTCGTACAGCAACCGAAAGACTCTTGGATCAACTCAGAATCCAAAAGTCTGTTACGGCCAAGGGCAAGCGACAGCGCCTGACGCTGCATCGAAGAATTGAGCTTCTCTCGGTTAAGAATCCCGAAGCTAGCGAGCTTCTATTGGCTGTCAAATGGATAGGTAATGCGGGAGTCCATTCGGGCGCTTTGACACAGCAAGAAGTGATTGATGCACTGGATTTGCTGGAGGGTGCGCTAAGTTCCTTGTTCGATCCTCACGCTAATCGTGTGAAAGTGTTGGCGAAGCGGATCAACAAGCGAAGGGGTCCATGAAGAGTTCTATAGAACAATTCATCGCCGGTCGCGCAAGTGGAATGCTGGGTTTGGGGTAGGGTACTTTGCCGGGCTCATGCGCAGTCAATGGCGCGATCGGCTGGGCGAGGCGTTCGGATATTGACTGTTTCTAATGGAATTTGAAGGATGCGTTGCTGTGCGGACCTCGTGCCGCCACCTGCGGTCTTTTTTTGCTCCATGTCCTGGGTGCTGATTGCATGAACTACCAGAACCGACTCAAAGGTGCTGTAACGCAATCTCTTGTGCGATCGTTGTTTGCACAGGCGGGACTTACAGTCGTGCCCCTTGGCATTGAGGAGACCGTTAGGGAGGTGGCGGATCTTCCCATGGATCAGTACGTTGGTTTGGGCCTACCTATAGCACTACGCAAATTGCCAGACTTCTTTGCGGCCAATAGGGAGCGGACAACTCATTGGCTGGTCGAGGTTAAGTACCGCCGCCAGTGGAGCGATGCGGTACGTGATGAGCTTGGGCAGACTTTGGCCCAGCAAGTTTCTACGTGGGACCCTCTTGTGGTCTTCATCTTCGTGGGGGAAACACCCTCACAGTTCGATCAGCCAAGCTCATGGGTTAGAGCGGCGCAGGTGAAGATGGATGGTGACGTGTTGAAGTTTAGGCCTCACGGCGGAGGCGACTACCTCCCTTGGGGGCAGGCGACATTCTTCAGCCTTCAACGCGTGCAAGACGTTTTTCCTCAGCTTAACGATGCGCAGCTTTGGGAGTCTTCCGCACTCAGGCTAACGCTTGAAATGTCGCGTGGACTAACTCGGCTATAGATAGGCGCGACGAGTTTGTACGTTGGAGCCGACGTCCCCCCGCTTTTGAGTAGCACGCCGGTTTGGAGTCCAATTCCCCAACCCCAGGAGATTGGACGTGAAGAAG
>NZ_JBXAGB010000003.1:245708-927808 GCF_058793715.1 Pseudoxanthomonas sp. GW835-FHT14C01 | reverse complement strand
CGCGGCGCGCGCGATGGAAGAGCAGGCCCAGGGCCTGACCGAGTCGGTGTCGGTATTCAAGCTGCAGGGCGTCGTCGTCGCTCCGGTGCGCAAGGCCATTGCCCCGGCGGCCGTGGCCACGCCCAAGCCCGCCGCCAGGGCCGTGGCGCGCAAGCCCGCCGCGCGTACGCCGGAACCGGCCCTGGCCGACGGCGACTGGCAGGAGTTCTGAGCCGGGCCCGCCCCGCTTCGCACGCCCCGTGACCGCGTTCAAGTAATCCCGATCACGGCCGATACGTCACCAGAAGGCCCTCCACCCCCGTCCCGATGACCGTCGCACCTCCCGCCCACGACGACGCCAGCCTCCCGACGCCCAGGTACCACGAGGGGGCTGCATGCTGCGTCGCACGTTGAACGCACTGACGCCGTTGCGCGACGCCGGGACGCCGGTCGAACCGGCGCAGGACAGTCTGTGGCACGTGCTGGAGCAGTCCGTCGATGCCGCGTTCGTCATCGACGGCCGCCACCGCGTGGTGCTGTTCAACCCGGCGGCGGAAGTCCTGTGGGGCTGTCGCCGCGAGGACGTGCACGGCCTGCCGTTCACCCGCCTGCTGGCCGACACGCAGGCCGGCGGGAACGCCGACGCGACCCTGGCCGCCCTGGTCGGCAGCCATCGCGACGCCATGCTGCTGCGCCAGGACGGCAGCGAGAGCGCGTGTTCGGTGTCGATGTCGAAGGTCGTGGTCGGCGAGCACGTGTTCCATACCGCCTTCGTCCGCGACACCAGCGACCAGCAACGGCAACTGGCGCGGCTGCGACAACTATCCATCGTGGTGGACAGCAGCGACAACGCGATCTTCATCAGCTCGGTCGATCGCGAGGTCGTCTACGTCAACAGCGGCTTCACCCGCATGCTCGGCTACCGGCTGGAGGAACTGCGCGGCATCAAACCGTCGGACCTGCTGTCCGGCCCGCATACCGACAGCGCACTGGACGAGCGGATCAACCGCGCGATGGCCGCCGGCGAAGGCCTGCAGACCGAAGTGCTGCTGTATACCAAGGCCGGGCGGCCGCTGTGGCTGTCCGCGGCGATCAATCCCGTCCACGACGAGGACGGCACGCTGCTGGGCCTGGTCAGCGTGCTCAGCGACATCACCCGGACCAAGATGCACCAGGTGCTGCACAACAAGGTCCTGGACGCGCTGGTGCACGAGTGGAGCGTCGCCGACGTGATGACGCTGATCTGCCGCGAGGTGGAGCACATCGCGCCGGAACTGACCGTCTCCATCATCACCGTCGACAACGAAGGGCTGATGCATGCCCTCGCCTCGCCCAGCCTGCCGGAAGCCTGGGCGCGCAAGATCAACGGCCTGCCGATCGGCCCGCGCGCCGGCGTCAGCGGCGTGGCGGCCTGGCGCGGGCGCGCGGTGCTGGTGAAGGACATCGCCAGCGACCCGCTGTGCGCCAACACCCGCCACCTGACCACGCCGCTGGGCTTGCGCGCCTGCTGGACGCATCCGATCAAATCGAGCAGCGGCCGCGTGCTGGGCACGCTGTCGTTCTATTACCGCGAGAATCGCGGCCCGGACGAGTTGCACGAACGCCTGGCCGATACCTGCCTGCACCTGTGCTCGCTGGCGCTCGAACGCGAGCAGACCAACGAGCGCGTGCACCAGTTGGCGTTCTACGACACGCTGACCGGCCTGCCGAACCGCATCATGTTCAGCGCGAAGGCCGAACAGGCGCTGGCCAACGCCGCCCAGGCGAACAGCACGGCCGCCGTGCTGTTCATCGACCTCGATCGCTTCAAGCGCGTCAACGATGCGCAGGGCCACGCCGCCGGCGATGGCCTGCTGCGCGACGTCGCCGCCCGCCTCAGTGAAGAACTGGGCGGCATCAATATCGTCGGCCGCCAGGCCGGCGACGAATTCGTCGCGGTGCTCCCGATGTGCAGCGCCGAACAGGCCGGCAGCATGGCCGAACGCCTCCTGGGCGCGATCGCCGCGCCCACGGCGGCGGGCCTGATGACCCTGCACCCCAGCGCCAGCATCGGCGTGGCGATGTTCCCGGATGACGGCCGCGACATCGACCTGCTGGTGCGCCATGCCGACATGGCCATGTACCGGGCCAAGACCGATGGCGGCGGCGGCTTCCGCTTCTTCAGCGTGGACATGAACCGCCTGGCGCAGGAACGCGTGTCGCTGGAAACCGCGCTACGCGACGCGCTGCGGCTGGACCAGCTCGACCTGCACTACCAGCCGCAGGTCGGTGGCGCCGACGGCCTGGAACTGTACGGCGTCGAGGCGCTGCTGCGCTGGCACCATGCCGACCTCGGCGTGATCCCGCCGTCGCGGTTCGTACCGGTCGCCGAGGAATGCGGCCTGATCGCCGACCTCAGCCTGTGGGTGCTGCGCAAGACCTGCGCGCAGATGGCCGACTGGCGCCGCCGCGGCGTCGACATCCCGCGCGTGTCGGTCAACATTTCCGCGATCAACTTCCGCGATCCTCAGCTGTCGCTGCTGATCTCCGACCTGCTGGACGAACACGGCCTGGTCCCGGGCGACCTGACGCTCGAGATCACCGAGAGCGTCATGCTCGATCCGGATCCGGACGTGCTGGAGAACATCGAAGCCATCTACGTGCTGGGCGTGCGCCTGTCGCTGGACGACTTCGGCACCGGCTATTCCAGCCTCAGCCACCTGCATCGCCTGCCGATCAGCGAGCTGAAGCTCGACCAGAGCTTCGTCCGCGACATCGACACCAGCGCCATCGCGCGCACACTGACGTCCTCCGTGCTGCGCATCGGCGAGAGCCTGGGCATGAAGGTCGTGGCCGAGGGCGTGGAAACCGAATCGCAGCGGCGTTTCCTGACCGAGCAGCGTTTCCCCGTGCTGCAGGGCTATCTGTTCTCGCAGCCGCTGCCGTCCGCCCCGCTGGAGCACTGGCTGCAGACGCAGGGCTACACCGCCGTCCGCGAAACGCAGGCGGAAACCAGCCCCGCGTGATCCATGCCGGCAGCCGCCGCCAGGCGCGAGCAGGACAGGCGAACTGTGACCCGCATCGCAATCACGCATATCCGGGTTCACGGATCCGCTCATCGTCTCAAGTTTGATGCCGCAGGGCCGATCTCAGGCGGTGAGTCCTTCCCTCTTTTCCCTGCCCATCCGGAGTTACTGGCATGAAGATCGCATCCGTCCTGACCCTGTCCCTCGCCGTCGCCGGCGCCGCCCTGCTCATGCCCGCCGCACCGGCCAACAGCCAGTCGCAGATCGACAACGCCATCCCGGCCGACATGGCGGCGCGCTTCACCGGCAAGGCCGGCACCGTCTGCGGCAAGGTGGGCAAGGCCCGCTTCGCCGAGAACACCGAAGGCACCCCGACCTTCCTGTACATGGGCGGCAACTTCCCGCGCCACACGTTCACCGCGCGCATCCCGGGCGATGCCCGCGCCAAGTTCAAGCCGGCCCCGGAAGAACTGGAAGGCAAGGATGTCTGCGTGATCGGCAACATCGAGCGCGACCAGTCGCGCGCCGAAATCGTCGTCAACTCGCCGTCGAACCTGAAGCTGGCCACGATCCGCTGATCCTGTTGATCGCTTCGCGGGCGGGGCATCGTGCCCTGCCCGTCCCGGTTGCACCTGAGAGCGGCGCGGCGCGCGCCCGGTAAAGGAAAAGAATCCCATGCAGCGGATCAAGAACCTCAAACTGACGACGAAGATGATGCTCGCCTTCGGCGTCGTGCTGGCCCTGATGCTGGTCCAGGGCGTCGCCGCGTTCGTCGGCCTGAATTCGTTGAACAGCGTCACCACCGAACTGACCGACGACGTGCTGCCCAGCGTGAAGGCGGCCGGCGACCTGCAGAGCCTGCTGGGCGAATACCGGACCAACTCGTACCGCCAGCACGTGCGCGCCAGCGATGCGGTCAAGGCCGAAGCCAGGACCCTGGCCGCCGCGACCGAAAAGAAGATCGAGCAGTCCACCAAGGATTACGCCACGCTGATCGCCAGCGCGGAAGAAAAGAAGGCCTACGACACCTTCGTCAAGGAATGGAAGGCTGCCCGGCAGTCGTACGACGAAGTGCAGGAAATGCTGGACCTCGGGCTGCCTGACGATGCCGTGGACACCTTCATCGGCGCCACCCGCGACCAGCATCGCAAGGCCAGCGCCGCGCTGGGCACACTGATCACCGTCGTCGACGGTCAGGCCAAGGCCGCGAGCGAAGGCGCCCACACCACCTACACCACTTCCAGCACGCTGATGATCGTGATGCTGCTCGCCGGCATCGTCGGCGGCCTGGCCCTGGCCTGGTTCTTCGCCCGTGCGATCGCCAACGCCGTCGGCGAAGCCGTCCGCGTGGCCAACGACGTCTCCGCCGGCAAGCTGGACGGCAAGATCGACACCAGCCGCTCCGACGAGGTCGGCCAGCTGCTCACCGCCATGCAGCGCATGCAGACGCAGGTACAGTCGGTGATCTCCGCCCAGAGCGACATGGCGGCACGCCACGACGAAGGCCAGATCAGCTTCCGCATGGACGACAGCGCGTTCCCCGGCGAGTACGGCCGCATGGTGCGTGACACCAACGCCCTGGTCGCGTCGCATCTGCAGGCGATCGGCGATGCGCTGAAGATCATGCAGCGCTACTCGGTCGGCGACCTGAGCCTGGACATGCCGGAGCTGCCCGGCGAAAAGGCCAACCTGACCGAAACCATGCACGCCACCAAGACCAACCTGTCGGCGATCAACGGCGAGATCAAGCGCCTGGCCATGGCGGCCTCGTCCGGCGATTTCAGCCAGCGCGGCGACGTGGACAAGTACCAGTACGACTTCCGCGACATGATCGACGGCCTGAACCAGCTGATGGAGACGACCGACGAGAATCTGGCCGAAGTCTCCGAACTGCTGCAGGCGATCGCCCGCGGCGACCTGACCGCACGGATGGAGGGCGACTTCCATGGCGTGTTCGCGACCATGCGCGACGACGCCAACGCCACCGTGGCCCAGCTGACCGACATCGTCGGCCGCATCCAGGACGCGTCGACCTCGATCAACACCTCCGCCGGCGAGATCGCCAGCGGCAACTCGGACCTGTCCCGCCGCACCGAGCAGCAGGCGGCGAATCTGGAAGAAACGGCGGCCTCGATGGAGGAACTGACCTCCACCGTGCGCCAGAACGCCGAATCGGCCCGCCAGGCCAACCAGTTGTCGATCGGTGCCGCCAGCGTGGCGTCGCAGGGCGGCGAAGTGGTCGGCAAGGTGGTCACGACGATGCGCGACATCGAGCATTCGTCGAAGAAGATCGCCGACATCATCTCGGTCATCGACGGCATCGCCTTCCAGACCAACATCCTGGCGTTGAACGCGGCGGTGGAAGCCGCGCGCGCCGGCGAGCAGGGTCGCGGTTTCGCGGTGGTCGCTTCGGAAGTGCGTACGCTGGCCCAGCGCAGCGCGAATGCGGCCAAGGAGATCAAGGGCCTGATCGAGACCTCGGTCGACAAGGTGGCCGACGGCTCCAAGCTGGTGAACCAGGCAGGCACGACCATGGCCGAGATCGTGGCCAGCGTGCAGCGGGTGACCGACATCATGGCCGAGATCTCCGCCGCCTCGCAGGAACAGTCGGCCGGCATCGAGCAGGTCAACCAGACCATCACCCAGATGGACGAGACGACCCAGCAGAACGCCGCGCTGGTGGAAGAAGCCTCCGCCGCGGCCCGCTCGATGGAAGAGCAGGCACAGGCGCTCAGCGAATCGGTGGCGGTGTTCAAGCTGCACGCCCATGCCGCCCCCGTGGCCGCCAAGCCGGTCAAAGCGGCGCCCGCTCCTTCGCCGGCCAAACCAGTCGCACGCGCCGCCGCCAGGACGGTGCTCGAACCGGCCCTGGCCGAGGGCGACGACTGGCAGGAGTTCTGAGGCACGCGGTTTGCATCAGGCCGGCCGATGACCGATGCCCCGTCCTCGCGGCGGGGCATCGACCCGGCACTCCCTCAGTACCCGCTCTTTCGAGACGCCCATGTCCGTCAGTCCCCGCTCCATCGCGCCGGCCACCACGACACGACGGACTCCCGCCCTGCCTGCCCACGATGACGTCCCCGCGCCGGGCGCGCGCGACTTCGAGTTCGACGACCGCGATTTCCGCCGCGTCGTCGACCTGATCCGCCAGCGCGCCGGCATCGCGCTCGCCGACGGCAAGCGCGACATGGTCTATGGCCGGCTCTCGCGACGCCTGCGCGCGCTCGGCCTGCGCAGTTTCAAGGACTACCTGGACCGGCTGGAGCGCGACGGCGGCGACGAGTGGCAGGCGTTCACCAACGCGCTGACCACCAACCTGACCTCGTTCTTCCGCGAGCCGCACCACTTCGAACGCCTGCAGGAGGAGCTGGCCAAGCGCCGCCACGACGGCCCACTGAAGATCTGGTCCTGCGCCGCGTCGACCGGCGAGGAACCCTACTCGATCGCGATCTCCGCCTGCGAGGCCTACGGCACGCTGACGCCGCCGGTGCGCATCCTGGCCACCGACGTCGATACCCAGGTGCTGGCCACCGGCGAGCGCGGCGTCTATCCGATCGAGCGCATCGCCGGCCTGGACGACGCGCTGAAGCGGCGCTATTTCCAGCGCGGCAGCGGCCCCAACGAAGGCAAGTGCCGCGTGCATCCGGCGCTGCGGCAGCTGATCGAATTCCGCCCGCTCAACCTGCTGGCGCCGCGCTACGACGTGGCCGGACCTTTCGTGGCGATGTTCTGCCGCAACGTGATGATCTATTTCGACAAGCCGACCCAGCGCGGCATCCTCACCCGCCTGGTGCCGCACCTGGCCGACGACGGCATGCTCTATACCGGGCACTCGGAGAACTACCTGCACGCGGCCGACATCATCCAGCCCTGCGGCCGCACCCTGTACCGGCGCGCCGGGACCGCCGCATGAGTGCCGCCGCGGCCGCCTTCGCCGATGGCAGCGTGATGCGCTACCACGACATCCGCTTCAAGACCGACGCCGCCAAGCTGCTGCCGACGCAGTACCTGGTCGTGGACGACCACACCGCCCTGGTCACCGTGCTGGGGTCTTGCGTGGCCGCCTGCATCCGCGACCCGCTGCTCAAGCTGGGCGGCATGAACCACTTCCTGCTGCCCGACGGCAATGTCGGCGACGGCGCGCCCGCGCGCTACGGAAGTTATGCGATGGAACTGCTGATCAACGACCTGCTCAAGCGTGGTGCGGCGCGCAGCCGGCTGCAGGCCAAGGTGTTCGGCGGCGCCAACGTGCTGAAGGGCTTCACCAGCAATCCGGTGGGCACGCGCAATGCCGAGTTCGTCCGTCGCTATCTGGACGCCGAGCGCATCCCGGTGGTCGCCGAAGACCTGCGCGGGATCCATCCGCGCAAGGTCTGGTACTTCCCCGACAGTGGTCGCGCCGTCGTGCAGCGCCTGCCGCACGCCCACGATGCCGAGGTGCTGGCGGCCGAGTCCGCGGCCCGCGCCCGCCTGTCCAAGGCTCCCGTCACCGGGGGCGTGGAGCTGTTCTGATGAGTACGACCCCTTGCCGCGTGCTGATCGTCGACGACTCGGCGGTCGTACGCCAGATCCTGACCGAAATCCTGTCCCGCGACCCCGGCATCGAGGTCGTCGGCGCCGCCGCCGATCCGCTGCTGGCGCGCGACAAGATCAAGCGCCTGAACCCGGACGTGATGACGCTGGACGTGGAAATGCCGCGCATGGACGGCCTGGCGTTCCTCGAGAACGTCATGCGGCTGCGCCCGATGCCGGTGGTGATGATCTCCTCGCTGACCGAACGCGGCGCCGACACCACGCTGCAGGCGCTGGCGCTGGGTGCCGTGGACTTCGTCTCCAAGCCCAAGCTCGATGTCGCCAGCGGATTGCAGTCGTATTCCGACGAGATCATCGCCAAGGTCAAGACCGCCGCGAAAGCGCGCGTGCGGCCGTTGGCGCGCACCGGCGCGCCGCGCGTGAACCTGGATACCGCACTGCCGGCACCGCCGGCGCTGCGCTTCCGTACCACCGACCGCCTGATCGCCATCGGCGCGTCCGCCGGCGGCACAGAAGCATTGCGCGTGGTGCTGGAACAGATGCCAGCCGACGCGCCCGCGATCGTGCTGACCCAGCACATCCCCGCCGGCTTCAGCCGCGCCTTCGCCGAGCGGCTGGACCGCCATTCGGCGATGGCCGTGCGCGAAGCCAGCGATGGCGAAGCCATCCTGCCCGGCCATGCCTACCTCCCGCCCGGTGGCCAGCACATGCGGATCATCCGCGACGGCGCGCGGTGGCGGGCGCGCATCGACGACGGTCCGGCGGTGAACCGCCACAAGCCGGCGGTCGACGTGCTGTTCCGCTCGGTCGCGCAGAGCGCGGGCGGCAACGCGGTCGGCGCCATCCTCACCGGCATGGGCGACGACGGTGCGCGCGGCCTGTTGGAAATGAGCCAGGCCGGCGCCCCCACCCTGGTGCAGGACGAAGCGAGCAGCGTCGTCTGGGGCATGCCCGGCGCAGCCATGCGGATGGGCGCCGCCAAGGAAGCCCTGCCGCTGGAACGCATCGCGCAGCGCCTGCTCGACCTGGCGGCATCGATCGCGTGAGCTGCTGGCGACTCTCTTGTGGAGCCCCTGCAGGAGCGACGTGAGTCGCGACCGCACAGCCGATCCCATCCTGACCTGCGATACGAACCCGCTGCGATGACGGCACGGACTCCACACCCTCAGCGCTCATGGCCTCTCCCACGCGCGGTCGCGACTCACGTCGCTCCTACAGGGGCGCAACGGCGGTCACAGATCGTCTCCAACCGCGAAACCCGCGGATTTCCCGCCTAAAGAGCCGATCCGCACGGCCGATACCCATCAGTGAGCTTCAGCAGAGAGCACCCATGTATTCGCGCATCCTGGTTCGTCTGGCGGCACCCCTCATCCTCACCCTGCTGTTCCCGGTGTCGGTCGGCTTCGACTGGCCCAACGCCCTGCAATGGGCCCTGCTGACGTCGCTGACGCTGGCCTGGCTGATCTTCGCCTGGCTGACCGTCGTCAACTCGCACCAGATCTCCCCCGAGCACGCCAGCGTCGTGCGCGAACAGGATGCCCTGCTGACCGAACTGCGCCGCTTCGTCAACAACGAGATCGAAGGCTCCCGCAGCGAGATAGACCGCGCCCGCGAGCTGATCCGCGAGGCCGTCAGTAACCTCGGCGGCAGCTTCGATGCGATGAACCGCAAGTCGCGCGAACAGAGCGCGGCCATCTCCCGCATCATCGACCGTAACGGCGAGGGCGACCGTGCCGGCGTGGACGTGGCGCGCTTCGCCCAGAACGCCAGTCAGCGCATGGAGCAGCTGGTCGAGGCGCTGGAACAGGTGGCCGGCCAGAGCGGCACCACCGTGCACCATATCGACGACATGGCGCAGCACCTGGACGGCATCTTCTCGCTGCTGGAGGACGTCAAGTCGATCGCCGACCAGACCAATCTGCTCGCGCTGAACGCCGCCATCGAAGCGGCGCGTGCCGGCGAGGCCGGTCGCGGCTTCGCGGTGGTGGCCGACGAGGTGCGCAACCTGTCCGAGCGCTCCACCGCCTTCAACGAACAGATCCGCAAGCTGGCCCACAGCTCGAAGGAATCGATCGCCAAGGTGCGCGACACCGTCTCGAACATGGCCTCGCGCGATCTCGACCGTTCGCGGGAAGCGCGTTCTGAAGCGGCCGGCATGCTGAACCAGGTTGCCGCGATCAACGCCTCGCTGGGCGACGGCATGCGCGAAGTGTCGATGTGCGGCCACGCCATCGACGCCAGCGTCGCCGACGCTGTCCGCTCGCTGCAGTTCGAAGACATCGCCACGCAGTCGCTGGGCAGCGCGCAGACCCACCTCGACCGCCTGACCGCGATCAACAAGGAAGCGCTGGCCCTGCAGGAACTGCTGCACCGCACGGGTGGCGCCACCGACAACGAACTGCTCAGCGCCCTGCGCCTGATCGGCAACCGCCTGCGCGACCAGCGCACCGAGTGGGAACGTCCGCCGCACAAGCCGGTGGCGCAGCAGAACATGGGCGCGGGCACGGTCGAGCTGTTCTGACCCTCCCTTCCCGCAGAAGCGCACGACGGGGCGGCCAGCGATGGCCGCCCCGTTTCGTTCCGGGCTTTACCGCGCCATCGGTCCGCCACATGGCTGGCATACTGCGGCCGTTCCCGCTCCCGCATCGCCCATGCCGACGCCCCCTTCCTCCGACCTGCTGCTGCAACTGTTCCGCCTGCAGGAAGCCGACCGCCATCGCGTCGGCCGCGCCTTGCACAACCAGGTCGGCCAGGCGCTGTCGGCGATCCGGATGGGTGCACACCTCGTGCAGTCGGAAGACGATGCCGACGTCCGCGCGGAAGACCTGCAGGAGATCATCCGCGCCAGCGACGAGGCCGTCGCCATCGTGCGCGACCTGCATGCCACGCTGCACCCGCCGCAACTGGATTCGATCGGCCTGGATGCCGCCCTGCGCGCCGAGCACGAACGCCTCTTCCCCGGCGAAGGCGCGACGCTGTCGCCGTTGCCGCAGGCGCCGGTGCCGGATACCGCCCTGGTGGCGTTCCGCATCGCGCAGACGGCGATGCGCGCCGCAGCCAACGCGGGGGATCCCCTGGCCCTGACGCTGGCGGGCGATACCGAGGCATCCGGCGTGTTCACGCTCGAACTGCAGGGGGATACCGTCGCCGTCGCCGAGCTGCCGCTGCTGCAGGCGCTGGCGAGCGCGGCGGGCGGCGACCTGACGGCTGTCGCAGGCGCACCGTGGCGACTTCGCCTACCCTATGGGCCCCTGTCCTCAGCCGCCGATCCCGCGTGAATTCCGAACACGCCCACCTGCCCCGCCTGCCGCGCCTTGGCGCCGGCGAAGCCGATCTGCAGCGCATGGTCGATGCCGCCACGAACGACGGCACGCCGCTGATGCTGCTGTATCTGGACATCGACCACTTCCGCTCGATCAACGAGAACATGGGCGTGGAAGTCGGCGACGAGGCGCTGGCCATCCTCAGCGACCGCCTGCAGCGGGCGCTGGGACCGGAAGCGCGCGCCTGGCGCCACGGCAGCGACGAATTCATCGTGGCCGTGCCGCGCCTGCCAGGCACCCTGCCGCCCGAGCGCTTCGGCGACCTGCTGCGCGAGCAGATCGAGCTGCCGATGACGGTGCTGCCGTACACGCTGTTCCTGACCGGCACGCTCGGCGTCGCCCTGTGTCCGGAACATGCGGACACGCCGTCCGGCCTGCTGCAATGCGCGGAAAGCGCGATGGAACAGGCCAAGCACGAAGGCATGAACCTGGTGCGCCTGTACCGGCGCGGCGCGGCGATCACCGCACGCAGCGACAGCATCATCGCGCGGCAGATCGTCAACGCCATCCACCACAACGAACTGCGCCTGTTCTACCAGCCGCAGATCAACGCGCACGACGGCCGCGTCATCGGCATGGAGACGCTGCTCCGCTGGTACTCGCCTGCGCTCGGCCTGCTGGTGCCGGAGCGCTTCATGCACGTGGCCGAGAAGCTCGGCGTGATCGTGCAGATCGGCGACTGGGTGCTGCGCAACGCCTTCAAGCAGGCACGCGTGTGGCGCGACTGGGGGTTCGACGACTTCGAGATCGCGGTCAACGTGTCCACCCTGCAGCTGCTGCGTCCCAGCTTCGTGTCGGAAGTGCTGGAGGCGATGCAGGAAGCCGGCATCCCGCCGCAGATGGTGGTGCTGGAAGTGCGCCAGAACGCGCTGGCCAAGGACATGAACCTGGTCCATCGCACGCTGGCCCAACTGCATCGCGAAGGCGTGCGGCTGACGCTGGACGATTTCGGCATGGGCGATTCCAACCTGGATTCGCTGGTGCGCTTCTCGGTGGACAAGATCAAGATCGACCGCAACTTCGTGAAGGGCGTGCCCTCGGGCCCGCGCGAAGTCGCCATCACCTGCGCCATCATCGCGATGGGCCACCAGTTGGGCATGAAGGTCATCGCGCACGGCGTGGAAACCGACACGCAGCTCGGCTTCCTGCGCCGCAACCAGTGCGACATGTTCCAGGGCCACCTGTTCGGCGAGCCGATGTCGGCCGAAGACGCCGGCGCGGTGCTGCGCCGGCGTTACCTGCGCGCGGACGCGTTCGCCGCGACCAAGCCCGACCGCACGCTGCTGCTGCTGGACGACGAGGAGAACATCCTGCGCTCGCTGGTGCGCCTGTTCCGCCGCGACGGCTACCGCATCCTCGCCGCCAGCAACGTCACCGACGCCTTCGAACTGCTGGCGACCAACGACGTGCAGGTCATCCTGTCGGACCAGCGCATGTCGGACATGAGCGGTACCGAGTTCCTCGGCCGCGTGCGCCTGCTGTACCCGGACACGGTGCGGCTGGTGCTGTCCGGCTACACCGACCTGGCGACGGTGACCGAAGCGATCAACCGCGGCGAAATCTACCGCTTCCTGACCAAGCCGTGGAACGACGACGACCTGCGCGAACACATCCGCCAGGCCTTCGCCACGTACGAGAACCAGCCGCACCACCGCGCGCATGCCTGACACCGCCACCCCGACACCGGGCGGCTGGTGCCTCTATCTGCTCGAATGCCGCAACGGCGCCTGGTACGCCGGCATCACCAACCGCCTTGAGGTGCGCTATGCCGCGCATGTGGCCGGCACCGGCGCGAAGTACACGCGCGCGAATCCGCCAGTGCGCCTGCTCGCCCAGCGCGGCTACCCCGACCGCGGCGCGGCCTCGCGCGCGGAGGCGCGGCTGAAGCGCTTGCCCAGGGCGAAGAAGCTGGCGTTCTTCGACGCGCCTCCGTTGTAGGAGCGACGTAAGTCGCGACCGCGGAAATCAAGCAACCCACGCGGCCAGCTCGTGGATCGGCGGTTGATCGCCATGCCCCACGCTCATGGACACCGCGTTCTTCCGGTCGCGACTTACGTCGCTCCTACGGGGATGCGCGGTGACGGCTCACGCCGCGTCGGCGGCCGGCTGCCGTATCGGCAGCACGATGCGGAAGCAGGCGCCGGCGCCGGGCTCGTTGCGCGCTTCGATGCGGCCGTTGTGCTTCTTGACGATGCCGTAGGAGATCGACAGGCCCAGGCCGGTGCCGCTGCCGACCGGCTTGGTGGTGAAGAACGGGTCGAAGATGCGCTGCAGGATCTCGTCGGGGATGCCGTGGCCGCTGTCCTGGACTTCGACCCAGACCTCCTCGCCCTCCACGCCGGTGCTGACGGTGATGGTGCCGCGCTCGTCGATGGCGTGGCTGGCGTTGAGCAGGATGTTCATGAACACCTGGTTCAACTCCGAGGGACGGCACTGCACCAGCGGCAGCTTGCCGTAGTGCTTCTCCAGCGTGACCTTGTACTTCAGCTCGTTCCAGATGATGTTGATGGTGGAATCGAGGCCGGCATGCAGGTCGGCGGACTTCCAGCTGTCGTCGCGGCCCGAGTACGAGAAATCCTTCAGGTTGCGCACGATGGCGGTGACGCGCTCGATGCCCTCCCGCGATTCGGACATCAGCTGCGGCAGGTCGCCGGTGATGAAGTCAATGTCGGAGCGCGCGCGCAGGTCCTCGATCTCGGGCAGCATCGCCTTCGGGTCCGGCAGGCGCAGCGCGCGCTCGTACACTTCGATCAACGAGAACAGGCTGTGCAGGTACTCCTGCAGCGAACCGAGGTTGGAGTGCACGTAGCCGATGGGGTTGTTGATCTCGTGCGCGACGCCGGCGGCGAGCTGGCCGATGGAAGCCATCTTCTCGGACTGCACCAGTTGCTCCTGCGCACCGGCAAGCCGCACCAGCGTCTGGCGCAGCTGGGCATGGCGGCGCTGCAGTTCCTGCTGGCGCGCATGCGCTTCGCTGACGTCGTGGAAGACCACCATGCAGTGGCCGCCGCCAGCACTGTCGTGGAAATACGCGCGCACCTGCAGCACGACGCCGTCGGCCAGGGTCAGGTCGGTGTTCCAGCGGCCGGTCTCGCGCGCGGTGCGGATCGCATCCACCGGCAACAGGGCGGACAGCGCCGCCAAGGCGTGGTCCTCGTCGTTGACCAGCGCGCGCGCCGCCGCATTGGCGTGCAGCGGACGGCCATCGCCACGAAGCAGCAGATAGCCGTCGTCCATCAGTTCGGCGAGCGCCTTGAGATCGGCGAAGCTCGGGATGTCGTCCACGGCGCAGGCGCCGGAAGGCGGGTTCGTCAGCGGGTCTGTGGCCACGGATGGATCGGGTGGCGAAGGGGCGCCAGTATCCGGCGCGGCCGCGGGAGCGGCAAGGTGCGGGGTCGCAGTTTGCGGATCCGGCACCGGGCTCAGGCGACCGCGATGGGACGCGGGGCGGCGGTCGTCGACGTCTGGCCCTGCGCGTCGTACGCGCCGTGGCTTTCGGTGCGGCCGAGATGGCGCAGCGCCCAGTTCACTTCGCGGCGGCGACGGGCCAGCAGGATGCCGTTCGCATGGTTCTTCTCGGCCAGGTCGGCCAGCTTCTCGCGCAGGTCGTCGGGGAAGCCGAAGCCGGCCGCGGCGGTTTCCAGCGCGCGCAGGGCATCCAGCTTGTCCTGCGTGCAGCGCATGAGCGCCTCCACGTCGTGCTCGACGATGGCGCGACGCTCCTCTTCCAGGGCCGCGGACAGTCGCTGGAGGGAGGCGTGGTTCATTGCGCTCAGCGGCCCAGCTGCTCTTCCAGGCCCAGCATGCCGTCGGCGATCGCCTCGGCGTTGATCTTGTAGGCACCGGACTGCAGCGCTTCACGCACGGCCTGCACGCGGGCTTCGTTGATCGCCGGAGCGCTGGACAGCTCGCGCTGCATCGCCTGCAGGCTGGTGGCTTCACCGGTCAGACGCAGGCTGTCGCCCGCCGCACTGGCTTCCACGGGGCTGGAACGATCAGCGCCTGCGGACGCCACGCGGCCGCTCACGGGACCGGTGGTGCGGATGGCGGCAGGGGGAGTGCCTTCGATTTTCTGGTTCATGTCAGTCGCCTGTCACAGGGTTCATGGGAGTTATCGGCCGCCACCCGCTCGACTTTAGTGACGGATCGCACAATTCCGAGGAGGGGCCGGGTTTTGCCCGATGTCCTTCCACCCAGCGTCGGTATCGGCACCCTCCGGAACATCTTGAGGGCGAATGCGGATTTTTTTTCATCGGCTCACCCAGACGTCGCCGCCTGCGCCCACGATGCCCTGCACCACCCTGCGCGAGGACAGGTTTTCGACGGTCACCCGTTCGTTCTCGCCGGCGTCGGCCAGCGCCTTGCCCGCCACGCGGACCTCGACGCCGCCCCGCCGGGACACCAGTGCCACGTTGTCGCCGCGCCGCACCAGCCGCTGCGCGACCAGGTCGGTCGAGGCCAGCACGGCGCCGGCGGGCAGCATGCGCCGTGCGACGCGGCCCACGGCCTGCGCGGGATCGGCCACGGCGGCACCGACGATGCGCGAGGCGTCGCGACGCTCGGCGACGAAGGCGTCCGCGGTGATGGTCTCGCCCGGCGCGATACCGCGTGCCAGCACGAGTACGGTCTGGCTGCGGCGGACGCGCACCGGCACGAACAGGCGCCAGCCATCGGGACAGCCGACTTCCACGCTGTTGCTGCCCTGCACGCGCGCGACCAGGGCGGCACTGCAGCGCGGCAGGCGCAAGGCGGGATCGAGCGTGGCCTCGGCTTCGCTGCCGGCGGGCAACGCGCCGAGGGCGGCCGCCTTGATGCTGTCGACCGGCTGGAAGTCCGCGGCCAGGACACTGCACGCGGTCAGGCCGCCGATCAGGGCGGTGGTCAGGCGCAGCAGCATGGTCGGACTCCGGTGGTTCATCGGCGTGGAAGCTGCAAGCGGTGTGCCAGAAGTCGCTTCTTCGTGGGACCTTCGGTGTGAGGTTCTTGACGCTGGGGTTTGGTGCCGCTCGCCGCGGGGGCCTTCTTGACCAGCCATACGGCTGTTGAAAAGCACTTCTTTGTTTATGCAAAGAAAAACACACCCCAGGCGGCACGCCCTCCGCGCTGCGCGCTCCGGGTTCGAGAGCGGGCCGGGAGCAATAGCAACAGCACGCCTCGATCCCTCAGGTGCGGCACTTGGGGCCCCTGAGGTCCGGCAGTCCCGGCGGGCGGACCGTCGGGGGGTGTTTCTTTTGCCGACTTTTCTTTGCACAAGCAAAGAAAAGTAGGGCCTCCGCGGCGAACGGCGCCATGCCGGCACCATCGAGGAACGATCCCGGCAGGCCCCAGGAATCCAACGCGACGGCTTGGACAAGCCCAAACGGTTCGTACAGGCACCCGACTTCCGTTGCCCCTCACCCTAACCCCTCTCCCGCAGGGAGAGGGGCTAAAAGCCTCGAAGGGCTGGAAGGCCCGCGACCTGCTCAAGACCCCTCCCCCCCGGCCGATATGCTGTGCATGACCCAGGACCTGCTCAACCGCATCGACCAGCGCACCCGCCTGGCCGGCCACAACCGCCTCGCCCTGCTCCTGTTCCGTCTGGGCGGGCGTCAGCTTTTTGGCGTCAACGTCTTCAAGGTGCAGGAAGTCCTGCGCCGTCCGTCGCTGTTCCAGCTGCCCGGCCTGCCCACCGAGTTCGTCGGCGTGGCGGACGTGCGCGGAAGGTCGGTGCCCGTGCTGGACCTGGGCCTGAGCATCCGCCATCCCGAGCGCGACCCGAATCCCGAGAACGCCCCCAACTACCTGGTCGTCACCGAGTTCAACCGTTCGGTCCAGGGCTTCCTGGTCAGCGGCGTGGAGCGCATCGTCAACATCGCGGTCGAAGACATCCACCCGCCACCCGAACTGGGCGCGGAAAACAGCTTCCTGACCGCCGTGACGCGGTTCCAGGGCGAACTGATCCAAGTGATCGACGTGGAAAGCGTGCTGGCCGACATCTGCCAGTCGCGCATGGATGCCACCCTGGCGCCCGAGATGGCGCTGCCCGCCGATGCCCCGCCGATGCAGGTGCTGGTGGTGGACGACTCGCGCGTGGCGCGCTCGCAGATCCGCAGCGTACTGGAGCAGTTGGGCGTCACCGCCACCCTGCTCTCCGATGGCCGCCAGGCGCTGGACCATCTCTTGCAGGTGCACGCCGCCGGCGAGAACCCGGCCGAGCGCTACGCCATGGTCATCTCCGACATCGAGATGCCGGCCATGGACGGCTACACGCTCACGACGGAAATCCGGCGCCACCCGGGCCTGGCCGGCCTGTACGTATTGCTGCACACGTCGCTGTCGGGCGTGTTCAACAACGCCATGGTCGAACGGGTCGGCGCCAACGCCTTCGTGGCCAAGTACAGCCCGCACGAGCTGGCCGAACACGTGCTGTTCCGGCTGAATCAGGTGGTGGCGGCAAGAATGGCCGCCTGACGGCGTAGAGCGGAGCTTGCTCCGCTGACTGTCGGACCGGATCCCACGCCTGGCCGTCGAGCAGTCGAGCAAGCTCGACGCTACGGCTTCCTTTCCAGAAGCTCGCGCCGAGCGCGCGTTCTGGCACACGCCTTGCAACTGCCCCGGCAACGGTCTGCCGGAGCGGTGCCATGTCCAATCCCATCTCCAACTATCTGGGCGTCCATGCCGCGGCGCTGCCGCTGCGTGAGCAACGGATGCAGCTGATCGCCAGCAACCTGTCCAACGCCGACACGCCCAACTTCAAGGCAAAGGACCTGGACTTCCAGGCCGCACTTGAACAGGCCGCCGCCAAGGCCGCGCCGCTGCAGAGCACCCACGAGCGGCACCTCACCCTGCTCAATGCCTCGCCGCGCGTCTTCGAACGCGATGGCGTGCAGCCCAGCCTGGACGGCAACACCGTCGATGCCGATACCGAGCGCGCCGCCTACGGCCGCGCCGCGCTGGAGTACCGCGCCTCGCTGAGCTTCATCGAATCCAAGGTGCGCACCATGCTCACCGCGATCACCGGCCAGTAAGGAGGCATGCCATGAGCAACCTGCCCATCTTCGACGTCGCCGGTTCCGCGCTGCAGGCGCAGTCCGTGCGCCTGAACACCATCGCCAGCAACCTCTCCAATGCCGACTCCATCGCCTCCTCGCCGGAAGCGGTTTACAAGCCGATCGAGCCGATCTTCCAGGCGCGCAGGCTCAACGCGGACGGTTCGCTGACCTCGGTGCAGGTGAAGGAGATCACGCAGAGCGAAGCGCCCCCGATCAAGCGTTACGAACCCGGCCACCCGATGGCCGACGCCGACGGCTACGTCTATGCACCGGACGTCGATCCGGTCGCGCAGATGGTCAACCTGATCTCCGCCTCGCGCGGTTACCAGGCCGGCGTGGAAGTGCTGAACACGGCCAAGGAACTCGCCCTGGCCACCCTGACCATGGGGCGCTGATGCGTCCCTCCCCTGACCGAGCACGCGCATGACCACCGTCAATGGCGATCCGTTCGCCGCCCTCAATGCCAGCGGCACCGGTGCGACCCCGAAGAAAAAGGCCGACACGCTGGGCCAGGCCGATTTCATGCGGCTGATGACCGAGCAGCTGAGCAACCAGGATCCGCTGAAGCCGCTGTCCAATAGCGAATTCGTCGCCCAGCTGGCGCAGTTCTCCACCGTGCAGGGCATCAGCGACCTCAACAGCACCGTCAACGGCTTCACCGCCGCGCTGACCGGCGACCAGGTGCTGAAAGGCGCCTCGCTGGTCGGGCATTCGGTGGTGGTGCCGTCCGAATCGATCGCCCTGCCCGCCTCCGGCAACGCCACCGGGCTGGTGATGTCGCCGGGTGCCGGCAAGGTGACCTTCGAGATCAAGGACGCCAGCGGCATCGTCGTCGACACCGTCGAAGTGGACGCCACCGGCAAGGGCGAGACCGCGTTCGCGTGGGACGGCCTGAAGGCCAACGGCGAACGCGCCGAGGCCGGCAAGTATTCGATCAAGGCCACCCACACCGCCGCCGACGGCACCGGCACCGCGCTCAACACCTACGTCGATGCCCACGTGGACAGCGTGACCATCGGCTCCGACGGCCTGTACCTCAACCTGCCCGGCCTGGGCACCGCCCCGCTCGACTACGTGCTGCGCATCGGCAAGTCGGCGTCCTGACACCCACGCTCCCACCGCATCCCGCAAGGAGTCTTCCATGGCATTCAACAGTTCCCTGTCCGGCATGAGAGCGGCCAACGCCGACCTCAACGTGACCTCGCACAACATCGCCAACGTCAACACCACCGGTTTCAAGGAATCGCGCGCGGAGTTCGCCGAGGTGTTCTCGTCCACGGGCTACGGCCTGCTGCGCAACGGCATCGGTGCCGGCGTGCGCCTGACCAACGTGGCCCAGCAGTTCTCGCAGGGCGACATCAACCAGACCGGACGCTATCTGGACATGGCGGTGGACCGCGAGGGCTTCTTCACGGTCAGCAACAACGGCACCAACGTCTACACACGCGCCGGCAATTTCCAGCGCGACCCGAACGGCTATGTCACCACGCCGGAAGGCTACCGCCTGCAGGTGTTCCCGCCGCGCGCCGACGGCGTCGGCTTCGACACCGGCAACATGACCGACCTGCGCCTGCTGACCACCGACAGCCCACCCTCGCCGACCACCAACGTGGAACTGGGCGTGACCCTGCCCGGCAACGCTGCGCAGCCGACGATCTCGCCGTTCTCGCCCACTGATAGCGCCAGTTACAACGAGACCACCTCAGTCACCGTGTACGACTCGCTGGGCGTGGCCCACCAGCAGACCGTCTACTACGTGAAGACGCCGAATCCGAACGAGTGGCAGATGCACTCGTACGTGGATGGCACGTCGATGGGCGCGCCGACCACCGTGCAGTTCGACAACAACGGCACCCTGACCGCACCGGCCAACGGCCAGATCACGCTGGCGCCGTTCACGCCCAGCACCGGCGCCGGCGTGCTGAACATGACGATGAACATCAGCGGGACCACCCAGTACGGCGAGCAGTTCGCCAAGCGCATCCAGAACCAGGACGGCTACGCCACCGGCAAGCTCAACGAGTTCAGCGTGTCCGAAACCGGCGTCGTGTACGCACGCTATTCCAACGGCGTGGACCGCCCGCTGGGCCAGGTCGCGCTGGCGAACTTCAGCAATCCGCAGGGCCTGGTGTCGCAGGGCAACAACACCTGGACGCACAGCTATGCCTCGGGCGAGCCGCGCATCGGTGCGCCGGGTACGTCGGACTTCGGCCAGGTGGCCTCCGGCGCGCTGGAAGCCTCGACCGTCGACCTCACCGAACAGCTGGTCAACATGATCGTGGCGCAGCGCAACTTCCAGGCCAACTCGCAGGCCCTGTCCACGCAGGACCAGATCACCCAGGCGGTGATCAACATCCGCTGATCCGGCAGAGGCCGACGGAGACTGACGCATGGACAAGGCCCTTTATGTCGCGATGACCGGCGCTCGCGCTTCGCTGCAGGCGCAGGGCACCGTGTCGCACAACCTGGCCAACGTGGACACCAAGGGCTTCAAGGCCGCATTGGCCGGCACCGAGGCGTTCAAGATCCAGGGCCAGGGCTTTCCCTCGCGTGTGGACGCGGTGCTGATCGATCCCGGCTTCGACGGCCGGACCGGTTCTCAGATGGTCACCGGCCGTTCGCTGGACATCTCCCTGCAGCCGAACCGATGGATGGCCGTACAGGCCGCAGACGGGGGTACGGCGTACACGCGCAACGGCGAGCTGAGCATCACGCCGAACGGCCAGCTGGTCACCGCCGGCGGCCGTGCGGTGCTGGACGACAACGGCAACCCGATCGCGGTGCCGCCGGCGCAGTCGATCGACATCGGCGCCGACGGCACGGTGTCGATCATCCCGCAGGGCGAAGGCCCGCAGACGATGGCGGTGATCGGCCGCATGCGCATCGTGGAAGCGGCGCAGTCGCAGCTTGCACGCGGCGGTGACGGTCTGATGCGCCCGTCGGATCCGCAGGCGCCCGCCCTGCCCGCCGCCACGGGCAACAGCCTGACGATGGGCGTGCTGGAAGGCAGCAACGTGGATGCGGCCGGTGCGCTGGTGCAGATGATCCAGTTGCAGCGTCAGTTCGAGATGCAGGTGAAGGTGATCCGCAGCGGCGACGAGATGGCGCAGTCGTCGAACCAGTTGCTGCGCCTCGGCGGCTGACGCTTTTGAGCCCCTCTCCCACCGGGAGAGGGGCTGGGGTGAGGGGCAACGGAGTCAGTATCCTTCGCGCCCTACCCTTGGAACCGCGTCCGCGATGCCATTGGTTTCATGGCCTTGCGGGGCAGCCTTTCTTTTTCTGGATGCATGGTGCCGCTCGCCGCGGAGGCCCTACTTTCTTTGCTTGTGCAAAGAAAGTAGGCAAAGAAAGCACACCCCGGCGGTCCGCCCGCCGCTGCGCGACGGGTGCGCAGTCCCGGCGGGAATTTTCGGACGGGGCATCCTGCCCCGGCCGAAAACGCCGCACATCCTTGTGCGGCGCCCCTGCGGGGTTTTACCCGCCGCGACTGCCGGACCTCAGGGGGCCCATAGAGCCACCCCAGATATCTACGACACGGGCTTTAGCTTTACTGCCTTTCGGGTCCCCATGAGGCACGGCGAGTGGGCCGGGTAAAACCCGAAGGGCGCCGCCCTGGATGGGCGGCGTTTTCGTATGGCACAGGGATGTGCCTTACGAAAATTCCTGGCCCGCTCGCGAACCCGGAGCGCGCAGCGCGGAGGGCGGGCCGCCTGGGGTGTGTTTTCTTTGCTTCTTTCTTTGCACAAGCAAAGAAAGAAGGCCCCCGCGGCGAGCGGCGCCCTCCTTCCGCGCAAGAAAGCCCCTCCGGCCCCGCCGCCAGAAAAATGCCGCCCCCGGCCCTCAGGCCATGACTCCGGTCCCAGATCGGCCCGGATCCCAGCGCCAGAACCACGACACCCGTTCCGGCACAGGACTTGCCTGAGAGGAGGCGAGGAACCGCATCGCGCGATTCCACCCCTTCCACCGCGAGGAACCCCGCCATGAACCAAGCCCTCTGGGTCGCCAAGACCGGACTGGACGCACAGCAGATGCGCATGTCCGTGGTCTCCAACAACCTGGCGAACACCAACACCACCGGCTTCAAGCGCGACCGCGCCAGCTTCGAAGACCTGCTGTACCAGCAGGTCCGCCAGCCCGGCGGCTCCACCTCCTCGCAGACGCAGCTGCCCTCCGGCCTGCAACTCGGCACCGGCGTGCGCGTCGTGTCGACCTCCAAGGACTTCCAGCAAGGCAACCCGCAGCAGACCGGCCGTTCGCTGGACGTCATGGTCAACGGCCGCGGCTTCTTCGAAGTGCTGCTGCCCGATGGGTCACCGGCCTATACGCGCGACGGCTCGTTCCAGATCAACGCGCAGGGCGAACTGGTCACCAACAGCGGCTACCCGGTGCAGCCCGGCATCCAGGTGCCGGAAGGCGCGCAGTCGCTGACCATCGGCAACGACGGCACCGTCAGCGTGACGATGGCCGGCCAGGCGCAGGCGCTGGAAATCGGCTCGCTGACGCTCACCGACTTCGTGAACCCTTCGGGCCTGCAGGCCAAGGGCGAGAACCTCTACGTCGAGACCACCGCCTCCGGCCCCGCGCAGAACGGCACGCCGGGCCTCAATGGCCTGGGCAGCGTGGTGCAGGGCTCGCTGGAAGGCTCCAACGTCAACGTGGTGGAAGAACTGGTCAGCATGATCGAGACCCAGCGCGCCTACGAAATGAACGCCAAGGCCATCTCCACCACCGACTCCATGCTCGGCTACCTCAACAACAACGTCTGACGTCGTTCCTACCCGACACGCGAAGAGACACGCCATGAAGCGCTCCACGTCCGCCACCACCCTCGCCTGCGCGCTGATGCTGCTGCCGGGCTGCGCGCGCTACTACGGCGACGTGCGCCCGTACGCGCCGATGCAGCCGATCCAGCCGGTGGTCGCCGCATCGGCGCCGGCCACGGCAGGTTCCATCTATCGCGCCGGCCCCGGCCTGAACCTCTACGCGGACCGCCGCGCACGCGACGTGGGCGACCTGCTGACGATCAACCTGGTGGAGAACACCGCTGCGCAGACCTCGGCCACCACCTCGGTGGACAAGAAGACCGAGATCGCACTGGCCGCGCCGAACATCGCCGGTGCGCCGGTCACGCTCAACGGACGCGACATCCTCAGCGCGTCGGTCAACGGCGATCGCGGCTTCAACGGCACCGGCAACAGCGCGCAGAGCAACCGCCTGCAGGGCAGCGTGACGGTCACCGTGATCCAGCGCTTGCCGAACGGCAACCTGGTCGTGCAGGGCCAGAAGAACATGCGCCTGAACCAGGGCGACGAACTGGTGCAGATCCAGGGCATCGTGCGTCCGGCCGACATCAACCCGGACAACACCATCTCGTCGGGCAAGGTCGCCGACGCGCGCATTGCCTACGGCGGTCGAGGTGCCATCGCGCAGTCCAACTCGATGGGCTGGCTCGGCCGCTTCTTCAATTCCCCGATCTTCCCGAACTGAGCTCCGCGATGGACACCCACGACTCCAACCACGCTGCGCCCACGACGAAGAAGCCGCGTCGCATCGACACCTACACGCTGCTTGGCCTGCTGGCGTGGATCGGCCTGGTGCTGATCTGCCTGGCGCCCGCCGCGCGCGCCGAGCGCATCAAGGACCTCGCGCAGGTCGGTGGCGTGCGCAGCAATCCGCTGGTGGGCTACGGCCTGGTCGTGGGCCTGGACGGCAGCGGCGACCGCACCAGCCAGGCGCCCTTCACCGTGCAGAGCCTGAAGAACATGCTGGGCGAACTGGGCGTCAACGTGCCGGCCAACGTCAATCCGCAGCTGAAGAACGTGGCCGCCGTGGCGATCCACGCCGACCTGCCCGCCTTCGCCAAGCCCGGCCAGCCGATCGACATCACCGTATCGTCGATCGGCAACGCCACCTCGCTGCGCGGCGGCAGCCTGCTGATGGCGCCGCTGCGCGGCGCCGACGGCGAGGTCTATGCCATCGCCCAGGGCAACCTGGTGGTCGGCGGCTTCGGCGCGCAGGGCAAGGACGGTTCGCGCGTGTCGGTCAACGTGCCCAGCGTGGGCCGCATTCCCAACGGCGCCACCGTCGAACGCGCCATCCCCAATGCGCTGGACAGCGGCGAAGGCACCGTCACCCTCAACCTGCACCGCGCGGACTTCACCACCGTCTCGCGCATGGTCGCCGCGCTGGACCAGAACTTCGGCAGCGGCAGCGCCTACGCCGTCGACGCGGTGACGGTCGCCGTGCGTGCGCCCGCCGACGTCTCGCGCCGCGTCAATTTCCTCGCCCAGGTCGAGAACCTGGAGCTGACCCCCGGCAGCGCGCCCGCCAAGGTCATCGTCAACGCGCGCACCGGCACCGTCGTGATCGGCGCGCAGGTGCAGGTGATGCCGGCGGCGGTGACGCATGGTTCGCTGACGGTGACGATCACCGAAGCCGCCAACGTCAGCCAGCCGAACGAATTCTCCCGCGGCGGCCAGACCGTGGTGACGCCGCAGTCCAGCATCTCGGTCAGCCAGGAAGGCAACCGCATGTTCAAGTTCGAGGGCGGCACCTCGCTGGACGAGATCGTCCGCGCCGTCAACGAAGTCGGCGCCGCCCCCGGCGACCTGATCGCGATCCTGGAGGCCCTGAAGCAGGCCGGCGCCTTGCGCGCGGAGCTCGAGGTGATCTGACATGGCCAGCCTGCCCATCGGAACGCTGAATCCTTCCATGCCGCTGGCCGATGCCGGCGGCACGCCGGACAACGCGCGCATCCACGACGTCGCGAAGAAGCTGGAAGGCCAGTTCGCGCAGATGATGATCAAGTGCATGCGCGAAGCCGGCTTCGGCGATTCGCTGTTCCCGGGCGAGAACCAGGTCTTCCGCGACATGTACGACCAGCAGCTGGCCACCGCGATGTCGCAGGGCCGCGGGCTGGGCCTGGCGCCGATGATCGCGCGCCAGCTGGGCGCCACCGATACGAATACGCCGGCCGTCCCCGCCAGCACCGCGCTGTCGGCCTACAAGCGGCTGCTGCCGGGCGGCGAAGCGGATTCGATGCTGGACGCCATCGCCGGCCGCGGGATCGGCAGCGGCGCACGCGACACCGGCGCCCTGCCCGGCACGATCACGCTGGATACGATCACCGTACGACCCGAGGCGGCCTGCGATGAAGTCGAACGGGTCGCCTCGGCCGATCCGTCCCGCTACGCGCGCAACACGCCGGAACGCTTCGTCGCCGAGATCTGGGACCACGCCAAGCAGGCAGCGAAGGAACTCGGCGTCGATCCGCGCGCGCTGGTCGCGCAGGCCGCGCTGGAAACCGGCTGGGGCAAGCGCCAGATCAAGACCGGCGACGGCGGCAGCGCGCATAACCTGTTCGGCATCAAGGCGACCGGCTGGAAGGGCGAACGCGCCCGCACCGCCACCCACGAATACAGCAACGGCGTGAAGCGCACCGAGACTGCGGACTTCCGCGCGTACGCGTCGCCCGCCGAAAGCTTCGCCGACTACGTGCGGCTGCTGAAGAACAATCCGCGCTACCAGCAGGCGCTGTCGGCCGGCAAGGACATCGCCGGCTTCGCGCGCGGCCTGCAGCGTGCCGGCTACGCCACCGACCCGACCTACGCCAGCAAGATCGCCTCCATCGCCAACGGCCCGACGCTCGGCAAGGT
The DNA here is from genome assembly GCF_058793715.1 of Pseudoxanthomonas sp. GW835-FHT14C01. Taxonomy (NCBI): domain Bacteria; kingdom Pseudomonadati; phylum Pseudomonadota; class Gammaproteobacteria; order Lysobacterales; family Lysobacteraceae; genus Pseudoxanthomonas; species Pseudoxanthomonas sp. GW835-FHT14C01. The sequence continues at coordinate 902,282 of NZ_JBXAGB010000003.1, read as the reverse complement.
GCTGTCGGCCATCGGCGACACCGTCGGCGGCAAGGTCGGCAGCGTCGTCGGCAACGCCATCGGCAACGCGCTGCGGCGCTGACCTGGGGAACCCGCATGTCGAACCTTCTCGCCACCGGCAGCAGCGCCCTGATCGCCTTCCAGCGCGCCCTGTCCACCGTCGGCCACAACGTCGCCAACATCAACACGCCCGGCTACTCGCGCCAGCGCGTGGAATTCGAAGCACGCGATGGCACCTACTTCGGCTACGGCTACCAGGGCAACGGCGTGCAGATCGTCGATGTCCGCCGGATGGCCGATTCGCTGGCGACCTCGCGCCTGCTCGACAGCGGCGGCGAGCTCTCGCGCCTGCAACAGCTGTCCACGCTGTCCACGCGCCTGGACCAGCTGTTTTCCGAGAAGGCCACCGGCATCAGCGCGCCGTGGTCGAGCTTCTTCGATTCGGTCAACGCGCTGTCCTCCAACGCGGCCGGCTCGGCCGACCGCGAAAGCGTGCTGGCGCAGGCCAATGCGCTGGTCACCCGGTTCCACCAGATCGACAAGCACCTGGATGGACTGGATATCGAGGTCAACGCGGGGCTGACCGCCGCCACCGGCGAAGTGAACCGGCTGGCCAAGGAAATCGCCCAGCTCAACGGCCGCATCGGCGGCAACACCAGCCCGTCGGGCGACCTGCTGGACCGTCGCGACCAGCTGATCAGCGAACTGGTCGCCTACACCGGCGGCAACGCCGTGGTGCAGGACGGCGGGCTGGTCAATGTGTTCAGCGCCGGTGGACAGCCGCTGGTGGTGGGCGCCACCGCCAGCACGCTGGTGACCGTGCCCGACCCGTATCGTCCCGAACGCCTGCAGGTGGCGCTGGAAACCAATGGCCAGCGCACCACGCTGGACAAGCGCGCGCTGGGCGGCCAGATCGGCGGCCTGATCGAATTCCGCACCACCGTGCTGGATCCCGCCGCCGCCGAACTCGGCCGTGTGGCCACGTCGCTGGCACAGACCTTCAACGCCGGCCACCGCGCCGGCATGGACCAGTACGGCCAGATGGGCGCGGACTTCTTCAGCCTGCCCGCGCCCCGCATCTCGTCCAACGCCGGCAACAGCGGCAACGCCGTGCTGCAGACCTCGGTCGGCAGCGTCGGCGCCTTGAACGCGCAGAACGTGCTGCTGCGCTTCGACGGCGCCGCCTGGGTGGCGACGAATCCCGATACGGGCGCCAGCATCCCGATGACGGGCACCGGTACGGCCACCGATCCGCTGGTGGTCAACGGCATCGAGCTGCGGCTTGCGCCGGGCACCACGCCCGGCACCAACGACCGCTTCCTGCTGCAGCCCACTGCGGGCGCCGCCGGCAACCTCGGCGTGGCGATCACCGACCCCGGCCGCATCGCGGCGGCGACGCCGGTCAAGGCGAACACCGACCTGGCCAATACCGGCAGCGGCAAGGTCAGCGGCCTGAAGGTGACCGATGCCGCCAACGCCAATCTGCTGGCGCCGGTGGACATCGACTTCCTCGACGCCACCCAGTACACGATCAACGGCACCGGACCGTTCCCGTACACGCCCGGCCAGACCGTCGCGTACAACGGCTGGAGCGTGGTGCTGGACGGCGCACCCGCCGCCGGCGACAGCTTCCGCATCGGTCCGACCGGGGCGAACTCCAGCGACAACGGCAACGCGAAGCTGCTGTCGAACCTGGACGACGCGCGCGTACTCAACGGCGGCACGCTCACCCTCAACGGCGCCATCGGCGGCCTGACCACGCAGGTCGGTTCGGCGGCACGCCAGGCCGACTACTCCGCGCAGGCGCAACAGGTCATCCACGATCAGGCGCAGGCCGCGCGCGACGCGATCTCCGGCGTGAACCTGGACGAAGAAGCGGCCGACCTGATGCGCCTTCAGCAGGCCTACCAGGCGGCGTCGCAGATCATCGCCACCGCCGACACCCTGTTCCAATCGCTCCTGGCTGCGACCCGCCGATGAACTACCGCATCTCCACCAACATGATGTACCAGCAGTCGATCAGCACGATGCTGGCCAAGCAGGCGAAGCTGGCGCACACGCAGCAGCAGCTCGCCAGCGGACAGCGGCTGGTGACGGCGAAGGACGACCCCGTGGCCGCCGGCACCGCGGTCGGCCTGGACCGTGCGGTCGCCGAGCTGGAACGCTTCGGTCAGAACGCCAACGCCGTGCAGAACCGCCTGGGCCTGCAGGAGAACGCGCTGAACCGCGTGGGCGAGGCGATGGCGCGCATCAACGAACTCGTCATCCAGGCCAACAACGCCGCGATGGGCGACGACAGCCGGCATGCGATCAGCACCGAGCTGAAGGCGATCCACGCCGGCCTGCTGGACCTGGCCAACAGCACCGATGGCGCCGGACGCTATCTGTTCGGCGGCACCAGCGACGGCACCGCGCCGTTCGCCCTCAGCGGCGGCAACGTGATCTACAGCGGCGACCAGACCCAGCGGCAGGTGGAAGTGGCGCCGGACATGTTCGTGTCCGACACCCTGCCCGGCAGCGAGGTCTTCCTGCGCCTGCGCACCGGCGATGGCCGCCTCGATGGCCAGCCCGCCATCGGCAACACCGGCACGGGGCTGCTGATGGGCTTCAGCGTCACCGATTCCACCGTGTGGAACGGTGGTTCGTACACGCTGTCGTTCGGCGCCAACAATGCCTACCAGGTGATGGATGCGGGCGGCAATCCGGTCGCGTCCGGCACCTACGCCAAGGGCGAGAGCATCGCCTTCGCCGGCGTGCAGATGAGGATCGACGGCGAGCCCGCCAACGGCGACAGCTTCACGCTGGGCCCGGCGGGCAGCCGCGACATCTTCGCCACCGTGCAGGGCCTGATCGATACGCTCGACACCAGCCCGACCACCGACGCGCAGCGCGCCGCGATGCAGAACAGCCTGCAGGGCGCCATGCGCGACATCGGCACCGCACAGGGCAGGATGATCGACGCACGCGCCAGTGGCGGCGCGCAGCTGTCCGCCATCGAAACCGCCGCCTCGCTGCGCGAGGCCAACAACATCACCCTGAAGGACACCCTGTCCGGGCTGCGCGACTTGGACTGGGCCGAGGCGATCGGTCGCTACCAGATGGAAAACACCGCGTTGCAGGCCGCGCAGACGGTCTTCATGCAGATGCAGCAGCTGTCGCTGTTCAAGCTGATGGGCTGATCCGCCCCCTCCCCTTTTCACGCAGTCCCTGCCCTCACGCCGCGACGCCCTCGCGGCGTTTTTTTGTGTCTGCAGGAGCGACACAAGTCGCGACCGGAGATGTTCGCAGTCCGGGACCCCTCTGACACGCGCACGAACGACGCGTTATGACGACGCATTCATGCGGTCGCGACTTACGTCGCTCCTACAGGGGACGATCTGAAGGGGCTGGCACCGGCCTCACCCGGAACACCACGCTGATCCGCGGCCCCTGCGCGCGACGGGTCTTCGGGATGCCGTGCTCGTGCGTGCGCTGCGAGGCATGGCTCATCGACAGCACGCTGCCGGGCGCGAGGTCCACCGCCACCGTATCGCGTCCACCTTCGCGGGCACGGATCAGCATGCGTCGTGGCGCACCCAGCGACACCAGCGTGATCGGATGGCCCTGCGCGACCGTATGCAGCTTGTCGCCGTGCATGGCGACGCTGTCGTTGCCGTCGCGGTACAGGTTCATGCCGATGCGCGAATATGGTGCGGGCGCCTTCGCCTGCACGCAGGCCAGCAGGCGCGCCAGTGGCAGGTCGTCCGGCAGCGCATCCACGGCGTAGTTCGTCAGCAGCCGGGGCACGTCGACGATACGGTCGTACATCGGGCGCTGCAGGCGGGTCCACGCCGCCTGCGTGCGGAGGATGTCGAACCAGCGCCGTGCCGTGACCGGATCGACAACGTCCGGCCAGTAGCGGATGCCGCCTTCGGCATCGTCCACCAGCTGCACCATTGCGGGCGCGAACAGGTCGTCGGTCAGCGTGGAGAGCGCGTGCATCGTGGCCTCAGTGGAAGTCGCGGGAGCTGGTTTGCAGATCGCCCAGCAAGTGACTGAAATCATGCAGGTCGTGAGCGATCAGATGCCGCACGCCGTCGACATGCTCCCAGCGTCCGCGCACGCCCAACAGCCGCGCTCCGAGCAGCGCCTTGCGCCGACGCTCGGCGATGCGTGCCCAGACCACCACGTTGATCACGCCGTGTTCGTCTTCCAGCGTGACAAAGATGACGCCACTGGCCGTCCCGGGCCGCTGCCTCTGGGTGACGATGCCGGCCACGTGTACGCCGCGCCCGTGCGGAAGATCCTTCAACTGGCGGGAATCGACCACGCGCTCACGACGCAGGCAATCGCGCAGCAGCGCCAATGGATGCGTACCCAACGTCAGTCCGGTAACGCGGTAATCCGACAACACGTCTTCGACCGGATTCGGCGTCGGCAGCACGATGTCTTCCTCGTCCGGACTCCCAGGCAGCAGCGGACGCTGGCGTTCGATGCCTGCCACCGCCCAACGCGCTGCATGGCGATGGCCGATGAGCGATTGCAGCGCACCGGCTTCGGCGAGGGCGCTGCGGGCTTTCTCGTCGAGATTCGCACGCAGACACAGGTCTCGAACATCAGTGAAAGGCCGCTGCGCGCGCGCCGCCATGATCGCCTCGCCCACCGCCGCCGACAGCCCGGTGACCTGGCGGAAGCCGAGACGCAATGCGGCCTGTCCTCCCCGGACAGCATCGCTCCGCATCCGGCCTCCCTCCAACGTGTTGTCCCAGTCGCTGCAGGTCACATCCACAGGACGAATCTCGATACGCCGCCGCCCCGCCCAATGGCCCCGTCGCGCGTCCTGCACGATCTGGCTGGCCGAATAGAACCCCATCGGCTGTGCGTTGAGCAACGCGCAGACGAATGCGGCCGGCTCGTGCCGCTTGAGCCAGCAGCTGATATAGACCAGCTTGGCGAACGAGGCTGCGTGGCTCTGCGGAAAGCCGTACGAACCGAAGCCCTTGATCTGTTCGAAGATCTGGTCGATGAACTCGGAGGAGTACTTTCCCTCCATCAGGCTGCGGATCTTTGCGCGATGCGGCTCCATGTCGCCGCCTCTTCCCCACGCCGCCATCGAACGACGTAGGCCATCGGCTTCCGATGGTGTGTAGCCGGCATGGATCACCAGTTCCATCACTTGCTCCTGGAACAAGGGAATACCCAGCGTGTTACCGAGAATGGCCTCGATACCCTCTGACGGATAAGTCACCGCTTCTTTCTTCTGCCTTCGCCGCAGATACGGATGCACCATGCCGCCCTGGATGGGGCCAGGACGCACGATCGCCACCTCGATCACCAAGTCGTAAAAGCTCTTCGGTTTCAGTCGCGGCAGCATACTCATCTGCGCGCGCGACTCGATCTGGAAGACGCCGACGGTGTCGGCCGCCTGGATCATCGCGTAGGTCCGCTTGTCTCCTGGGGGCAAGCGCGCCAGATCGATCGTATAGCCGCGATGCCGCGTCACTAGATCGACGGCCTTCTTGATGCAGGTCAGCATGCCCAGCGCCAGGCAGTCGACCTTCAGCAGCTTCATGGTCTCCAGATCATCCTTATCCCACTGGATGATGGTGCGGTCGTCCATCGCGGCGTTTTCCACCGGCACCACCTCGGACAGTGGTCCGTCATTGATGACGAAACCACCGACATGCTGCGAAAGATGGCGTGGATGACCCCGCAACTGGGTCGTCACACCCAGTACACGGTGGATCAGCGGATTCTCCGGATCGAAGCCGGCTTCACGCAGGCGCTGTTCCATCGGCGTTTCGCCGTTGCCCCAACCATAGCACTCGGCCAGCAGCGCGATCTGGTCCGGAGGCAGGCCGAAAGCCTTGGCGACATCGCGCACCGCACTCTTGCCGCGGTAGCGGATCACGGTCGCGGCCAGCGCGGCACGACGTCTACCGTACTTGTTGTAGACGTATTGCAGCACCTCCTCGCGGCGTTCATGTTCGAAGTCCACATCGATATCTGGCGGCTCACCACGCTCCTCGGACAGGAAGCGCGCCATCAGCAGCCGGCTTTCGGCAGGATCCACCACGGTGATGCCCAGCGCGAAGCACACGGCCGAATTGGCCGAAGAGCCGCGCCCCTGGCACAGGATGTCGCGCGACTTGGCGAAGCTGACGATGTCTTCGACCGTCAGAAAGAACGCCTCGTACTTGAGTTTTTCGATGAGGGCGAGCTCCTCGTCGATCTGTGCAGCGATGGCGGGCGGCACGTCGTCCTTCCAGCGCTCGCGCATCCCCCGCTCGGTCAGATCGCGCAGCCAACTGGTAGGTGTATGACCCTCCGGCACCAGCTCGGCGGGATACTTGTACTTCACCTCTTGCATCGAGAACGTGCAGCGACGTGCCAGCGCGACCGCGTTCTCCAGTAACGTCTCCGGATAGATATTCGTCAGTGCCCGTCGTGTACGCAGGTGATGCTCACCATTGCGGAACAGGTGCTCGCCGCACTCCGACAGCGGCATGCCATGGCGGATCGCTGTCATCGTGTCCTGCAACGTCCGATGCCGGCGTACGTCCATGTGTACGTCGCCACTGGCGACGGCCGTCATCGACAGCCGTTCCGCCACTGCCAGCAATTGCTGCAGGCGTGCGGCATCGTCCTGTTCGCGATGCAGCTCCACCGCGAGATGCGCCCGCGGGCCGAAGACCTGCTGCAGCCAGCGCCCCTGCGTCTCGTCCGGCACGCGCGACGGCAGCCACAGGGCGAATAGGCCGCTGGCATCGGGACCATCGCCCCCCAACACCCGCTCCACCTCCTGTCGTGCCAGCCGATACATGCCTTTGGAGGCGGCACGGCGCGCGATGGTGATCAGTTCGCACAGGCGCGTGTATCCGTGCAGGGTCTCCACCAGCACTACGCACTTCAGCCCGCAGATGAGGGTGAACTCGCTACCGACGATCAGCTTCAGTTTCGTCGCACGCGAGGCTTCCAGCCCACGCACGATCCCGGCCAGCGAGCACTCGTCGGTGATCGCCAGCGCTTCGTACCCGCAATGCAAGGCGCGGGCGAACAGACCCTCCGCACTGGACGCGCCGCGCAGGAAGGAGAAATCGGACAGGCAGTGCAGTTCGGCATATGCCGGCAGGCCGCCGTCGACCAACGCATCGTCGTTGGCGGCCACCTGCAGACGCAACCGTTGCGCGGTCTCCCATGCGCGCGGCACGTGCGCACCCGGATGATCGCCGCGTTCCTCCTCGCGACTCACGCGAACCACCCGTGCAGCATCCAGCCGCCCTGTTCGCCTGGCGGCGCGAATGCCCAGGCACGCTGGCCCTGCGAGGTTTCCAGCACGTAGTAGTCGCGGCGCGCATCCTCGCCATCCCACCAGCCGCTTTCCAGCCGCTCGGGCCCGGAAACGATGCGGGGATGCGGATCGCGCAGCGGCACCGGCTGCGGCAACAGCCAGGCCGGCCGCGGCGGTCGGATCGGCGCAACGGGAATGCGCGTACCGTCGCCCTGCACGCGTCGCCAGGCACGCTCCGGACGCGGATCGCCCGCAGGCGCCACGCGATGCACCGCGTCATCACCCAGGCGCGCACGCAGCCGTTCGCGCAGCTGCGGCCACGGCAGCTGTTGTTGCGGGCGTGTATCGAACAGATCGCGCGCGGCCGGCACGAACGGCGGCAGCTCGCGCGCCAGCAGGCGCACGCCCACCACTGGCTGCTCGATCTGCACGCGCTCCAGCCGGTTGCGGGTCAGCTCGAACAGCATCGCCGGTTCGCGCTCGGCGGCGAGCAGGCCGACTTCGACATCGGTATGGCCTTCCTCGTGCTCCAGTCGCAGCAGGAACCGCTGCACGCCGCCGTCGCGGATGGACAGGTAGGTGCACAGGTCGCCGATCAGTCGGCGCAGCGGGAACAGCAGCGCCATGTGGCTCTCGACCTCGTAGCCGAGTTCGACACGCGCATCGAAATGGTCCGGCGGCGCGTAGTACGCCAGCGGATCGTCGGCCTGTCCGTACAGCCGGTCCAGGTGCTCCAGCACCGGCAGACCGAAGCGGCGGCGCAGGCTGTCGCGCGGCAGTCCGCGCAGTGTGCGCAGGTCGCGGATGCCCATGCGGTGCAGGCGCTCGCCGGTGTCGTCCGGCAGCCGCGCGCGCCGCACCGGCACGCGATCCAGCAGGTCGGCCATCGCTTCTGCCTGCATCACCTCCAGGCCATCGCGTAGCCCGGCGAACACATGCGCGGCGCGCGGCGTCGGCGCCAGCGCGATGCGGTGCTGGAAACCGAGCTGACCCAGCTCCTCGCGCAACCGCGCCTCGATGCGCGGCCACGGTCCGAGCAGGCGGAAACTGGCACGCACTTCCAGCACCAGGCAGCCGGGCCACTGTGCACTGACCAGCGAACTGTGCCGGTACGCCCACGAAGCGAGGAAGCGCTGCGTGCGCGACTCGGCCTGCGGGTCGTCGTCCACCATCGCGAAGTCCGGCAGCAGTGCGTGCGCGGCGGTCAGGCGCATGCCGGCCCGCAGGCCCGCCTGCGCGGCGGACGCATTCACCGCATGCAGGGTACGCAGCTGCGCGGCCCCCCCGACCAGCGCCAGCGGCGCCTCGGGATCAGGCCGGCGCCGGAGGACGGCGTCCAGCGCCAGTTGCGGCAGCAGTACACAGGCCCAGAGCATCGGTGGGCCTCAATGCGCGACCAGCGCGAACGATTGCGCGGGCGCCGGCCCGCCGCGGCATTTGCGTACCTGCCAGGCAGTACCGCCCTGCGGATCGCGCACCGCTTCCAGCCGCAACGCGGCGGCCGACGGATTGGCGGCATGGCGGCGGTCGCGCAGCGCGAAGCCCAGGCATTCGCCGCTGTCGGCCGCCACCTGCAGGCGGCGCAGCGCCGGCCCGTCCGCCTGCACCGGCCAGCCGAGTACCGCCGCGCAGGCGCCACTCCGCAGGCATTGCTCGAACGCCCACAGCGCATCGCGCGGCGTGGCGTCGACGATCTCCAGCATCGCCAGGTCCACGCCGGCAGCCTGCCACGCGGGCGCATAGGGGATGTACGGCGGCGCGATCACCGCCACCGTGCTGCCGGCCTGGGTCATCCGTGCCAGTGTAGGCAGCAGCAGCGCCAGTTCGCCCACGCCATCGGCGGGCAGCAGTAACTCGGTCAGTGCGCGCCGCGGCCAGCCGCCCTGCGGCAGCAAGGCATCGAGCGCGGCGTGGCCGGTGGATTCGCCGTCGGCGGCGATCGCCGCACTGCGTCCGGCATGCCACAGCGTGCGCGCGGCCAGCAGCGAGTCGAGGGCGACGACGGCACCCATCTCAACCGCGCCGCACCAGGCCGCAGTAGACGCCTTCGATGGCGAAGTCCTGTCCCGGCTGCACGTCGATGGGCGCGTGCGCCGGATTGCGCGGCAGCAGGCGGATGCGCCGGCGCTCGCGCTGCAGGCGTTTGATCGTCAATTCGCCCTCGATGCGGGCGACCACGGTCTGTCCGTCGCGCGCATCCGAAGTGCGGTGCACGCCGACCAGATCGCCGTCGACGATGCCGTCGTCGATCATGGAATCGCCCTGCACCTTCAGCAGGTAATCCGGCTGCGGCGAGAACAGCCGGCGGTCCAGCCACAGCTGCTCGTCCAGGCCGATGTCGGCGCCGATCGGCTGGCCGGCGGCCACCCGTCCCAGCACCGGCAACGGCAGCAGGTCGGCCATGCCGCCTGGCAGGCGCAGGCCGCGCTTCTGGCCGGCCGCCTGTTCCAGCAGGCCGTCGGCGACCAGCGCCTGCACGTGCTTCTGTGCGGCGTTGCGCGAGGCGAAGCCGAAAGCCGCGGCGATGTCCGCCAGGCTGGGCGCGCGCCCGGCCGCCAGCTCCCGGCGCAGAAAGGCCAGGACGGCGGCACGTTGGGGAGGCAGGTCGACGGGGTTCATGGGTGTACATTTGTACACCTTTAGGTCTCACATGGCGAGAAAGACGTAAGGCTTGCCTCCAAGCCTCACGGGGCTCAATATAACTCCAGTTATAACCTCAAGGGGTCGCGATGAAGCTCAAGATCACCACGGTCGGCAACTCTGCCGGCGTCATCCTGCCCAAGGAACTCCTGTCCCGCCTCCGTCTGGACAAAGGCGATGAGCTCCACGCACTCGAGACGCCCGACGGCATCCGCCTGACGGTGTACGACCCCACTCTGGCCGAGCAGATGGAGGTGGCCGAGCAGGTCATGCGCCGCCGCCGCACCCTGCTCAACAAGCTGGCCCAGTGACGGGGCACCCATGATCGTCTGGATCAGCCGGGCCTTGGCCCTGGCCATCCACGACCGCCAGTTGGCCGAGCATGGCGGTGCCTCCGGCATCCGCGACGAGGGATTGCTGGAATCGGCGCTCGCGCGCCCCAGGCAGTTGCACGTCTACGGGCAACCCGCGCCGGACCTGGCCGACCTGGCCGACCTGGCCGACCTGGCGGCCGCCACGGCCTTCGGGCTTGCCTGCAACCATCCCTTCGTGGACGGCAACAAGCGTATGGCGGCCGTGGCCTGCGACGTGTTCATTGTGCTAAACGGCGCCACGTTGTCGGCAGAAGACCACGAGCTCTATCCGCAATATCTCGGCCTGTCCGAAGGCAGTCTCGACGAAGAAGCATTCGCCGCCTGGCTACGCCCGCGGATCATCGCCAAGCCACCGGGCAAGGTGCAGGAGCCCTCACCGGCCTACCGTCCCTGACGGCGACGCACCTTCCCTTGGTCCAGGCGAACCCGCACCCCATCCCGGCGGTTGCTTTTCCTGCCAGGGGCGAAGTGCGTCAGGCGGCCTGTTCCTCGGCGCGCTCGACCATGGTTTCGGCCATCTGCCGCCAGTTGGGCAACTGGTCCAGCACGCCGAGCGACTTCAGGTAGCCCTCGTCCACCGGTTCGTTGCTGGCCAGCGCGCCGGCCACATGCACGGCCCCCGGCACCCAGAAGCTGCGCAGGCTGGAACGCTGCGGCTGGCGATGGAACGCCACCGCTTCGACGATCGGCATCGGCAGGCCCCACAGGCCGAGCAGGTAGGCGCCCGCCTCGGTGTGGCCGGGGCGGTCGTCGTCCTCGGCGACCGGGGTGTCGCGCTCGTCGCGCACGCCCGGCAGCAGCAGGCCGATGTCGGCCAGCAGCGCGGCGGTGGCGCCGAGTTCGGAACTGGTGCGCGGCAGGATCTTCGCCGCCAGGCGCGAGGCCAGCAGCGCGCGGTGCTGCAGGGCGGTACGGTCGACGCCGGACGTGGTCTTCATCGAGAACACCTCGCTCGCCAGCACCAGGTCGCGCAGCGTGCCCAGGCCCAGCCGCGTGACCGCGGCGCGCAGGTCGGTGACCGAACGCCCGCTGGAGAAATACGCCGAGTTGCACAGCTGCAGCACCTTGGCCGCGATGGCCGGATCGCCGGCCACCAGCCGGGCGATGTCGTTGGCGGTGCCTTCGTCCTCTTCCAGCGCCCGGGTCAGCGCGAAATAGAGGTGCGGCGGCGACGGGAGGTGTTCGACGCGGCCGATGGCGCGGCGCAGGCGCGGGCTGTCCAGCAGGTCGCGCAGTTCCTCCAGGCTGTGGATCGACTCCAGCACCGTTTCCGACGACAGCGGCAACGGCAGGAAGCGATGCGCCACGCCGATCAGCTTGATCGGGGCCGCCAGGCTGTCGGCACTGCCTTCGAGCAGCGCGATGCGGATGGTCTCCGATCGCAGCGTGCGGATCTGCCCCAGCAGCGTGGCCGGCGGCAGGTCCGGCAGCGCCGGTCCCACCATCACCACGTCGACGGGTCCGTTGGCGACCGCGAACATCGCCGACTTCCCGTCGGCTACCGTTTCGACGGTCCACTCGTCCCCCATGTCACCGATGTAATCGGCCAGGTCGTCAGGCAGGCAAGCGGTATCGCCAACGTAAAGAATGCGCAAGGCACGTCCCCTTCTGTGATGCAAGTTCGATGCATGCCTTCCGCGGGGAAAGGCACGGCTCGTGTGGAATCTAGCAAGGGTGTCGGCCGACCAGTCGCATTCTTGAGCCGTCATGCGGGGAATGCGCAGCGCTTCACACTCCGCTGTCGGTGGATTACCGACAGCACGTACGGCTCACGCGTCCGGTGGCGTCGACAGGTGCAGCAGCAGGTGCGCCAGCGTCGCCACGTCCTGGAAGTTGTGCTGCAGCACGCGTCGCAGCAGGCGGGCATCGCCGCCGCGCAGGTACTGCAGCCACGCACCGGGCGCTTCCGAACCCGGCAGGTCGTCCTCGCGCACGATGCCGAGCGCGTTGCGCTCGATGGTGGCCAGCCGGCAGTTCTCCCACACGCCGCGATAGCGACGGCGCGTGGGGAACAGCAGGTCGAGATGCTCGATGCCGGCCAGCGGCGTGCCCTGCCGCGCGAGCCGGTAGCGCGTGGCCAGCAGCGGCGCGTCGTAGCAGCGGCCGTTGTAGCTGACCAGCCGCGTGTCTTCCGACAGCCAGCCGGCGAACGCGCGCAGCATCGCCGGCTCGGCCGACAGGTGGGTGATCAGCAACTGGCGGATACGCAGCCCGTCCGGCACGAAATCCGACGCGCCCACCATGAAGGCGCGCGTGCCGGTGCCGCCGGACAGGCCGGTGGTCTCGGTGTCGAAGAACAGCATGCCCTGCGTGGGCAACGCACCGGTGCGCGCGAACGTACCGTCGATGTGCGGCGCCACGGTGTCGAATGGCAGCACCTGTTCGAGGTGCAGCAGTCCCGGTGCGATCTCCTCGCCCGGCAGCGCACGGTCGCAGGCGCGCACGGCCATCCCGGGCCGTGCACGCTCACGGATGCCGAGCATGCGACGCAATGCGGGCAAGGGATCGGGCACCGGCGGCAACGGGGCGGACGAGGACGGAGGGTTGTCGTGCCCCGCCTGGCGCCGTAGCCGCTGCAGTTTCTCCAGGCTGACGCTCATGCGGCGTCCAGCAGCTGCAGCACGCGCGCCGCCAGCGCGCGAGGCGTGGTGTCGGCATCCTCGTCGTTCGCCAGCACCGGGCCGACGCAGGCGGGACAGCCGGCCTTGCAGTCGCAGGCCTCGACCAGCCGCGCCGCCCGCTGCACGAGTTCGCGCTGGCGCCGCCACAGCGGTTCGCTCAGGCCGATGCCGCCGGGATAGTTGTCGTAGAGGTACGCGGTGGGGATGAAGCGCTCGCCCGATACCGGCGACAGCACCTGGCTTTCCGTGCCGCGCAGCTGGCCGCGCCCCTGCGTGTCCGGCAACGCGAACCACGCACCGTCGCCATCGCCAACGGCCTTCTGCAGGTCGCGACCTTCCGCCATCACGGCCACCGTAGCGGCGATGTGCAGCGCGTACGCGGCGCCGAGGAAGCCATCCAGCGCGTCCTGCCGCGATTCGAATTCCGACTCCAGCAACGCCGGCGGCAACTGCCACCACAGGCTCGTGGTGTGCATTTCCTGGTCGGGCAGGTTCACCGGGCCGTAGCCGATGTTCTCGTGCGTGTAGTAGCGGATCTTCTTGTAGCCGGCCACGCGCCGCACCACATGCACTTCGCCATGGTGGCAGGTGCCCTGCCCCGCGATGCTGCCGTCGAAGCGTTCCAGCACCTTCAGCTTGGTGTAGTCGATCGCGTCGGTGTAGTAGTCGACGTGCGTGCGGGTGACGTAGGCCTTGCGGCCCTCCCAGTCCAGCCGCTCCACCTGGTACGGCGTGGACTGGATCATGTGGATCGCGCCCTCGTACAGCGTCAGCGGCGCAGCGCTGAAATCCACCTCCGCGATGATCACCTGCCGCCCGCCGGTCCGATCCACGACGACGAAGTTGCCGTCCGCCACCGAGCGCAGGCTGACCGCGTTGGCCGGATAGCTGTCGGCGATCCACTCGTAGCGGTCCCCTTCGCGATGGACCACGCTGTCCTCGTCGAGCAGTTGCAGGAACGGCGTCGGATCGACCGGTCCGAACGGTTCACCGGCGAGGAACGGCAGCTCGAACGCCGCGCAGCGCACGTGGTCGAGCAGGATCATCGGCTGGTCCGGCGCGATGCGGGCGTGCTCCGGCGGGCTGTCGGCGAAGAACTCCGGATGCCGCACCACGTACTGGTCCAGCGGCTGCGAACTGGCGACCAGGATCCCGAGCGAGGCCTGTTGCCGCCGCCCCGCCCGGCCGAAGCGCTGCCACGTCGCCGCGATCGAGCCCGGATAGCCGTTGAGTACCACCGCATCGAGGCTGCCGATGTCCACGCCCAGTTCCAGTGCCGATGTGGAAATGATGCCGTCCACGCGACCATCGCGCATCGCCCGCTCGGCCTCGCGGCGTTCGGTCGGCAGGTAGCCCCCGCGATAGGCACGGATGCGCGCGGGCAGCCGCGGATCGTGGTCGAACACGTCCTTCAGGTACTTGGTCAGCACTTCGACCATCGTGCGCGACTGCGCGAACACCAGTGTCTTCAGCCCGGCCTTGATCGCCAGCCGCGCGATGCGGTTGCTCTGCGAACGCGCCGACGCGCGCAGGCCGAGATCTGGATTGACCACCGGCGGATTCCACAGCAGCACATGCTTCTCGCCGCTCGGCGCGCCGGATTCGGTGATCGCGTGCACCGGCAGTTCCAGCAGCGCTTCGGCATGCGCCTGCGGATTGCCGATGGTGGCCGAGCAGACGATGAACTGCGGCGCGGCGCCGTAGAACGCGCACACACGCCGCAGCCGGCGCAGCACGTTGGCCACGTGGCTGCCGAACACCCCGCGATACGTATGCACTTCGTCGATCACCACGTAGCGCAGGTTCTCGAAGAACTGCGCCCACTTGGTGTGGTGCGGCAGGATGGCCTGGTGCAGCATGTCGGGATTGCTGACCACGATGTCGCCGTGCAGGCGGATCGCCTGTCGCGCATCGCCGGGGGTGTCGCCGTCGAAGGTGAACGCCTTCAGGCCCAGGTCGCCCGCCTTGCTCAGGTCGAGCAGTTCCGCCACCTGGTCCTGGGCCAGCGCCTTGGTCGGGAACAGGTACAGCGCCTTGCCACGCTTGGACAGCGCCGAGGCCACCACCGGCAGCGTGTAGCACAGCGACTTGCCGGATGCGGTCGGGGTGACGATGGCGAGATGGTCGCCGGCCTGCGCCTGCCGCCACGCCTCGGCCTGGTGCGAATACAGCCGCTCGATGCCGCGCTGGCGCAGCGCATCGGCCAATGCCTTGGGCAGATCGTCCGGCAACGGCCCGTAGCGGCCTTCGCGCGCGGGAATGACGAACTGCCCGGTGACACGGTCGCGATACTTGCCGGCGAGACGCTCGGCCAACGCGCCGCCATCGGCGGAGACCGCCGGGAGCAGCGAAGCCTCATCGGCATGGCGACGGGCAAGGGCGGTCTGGGCAGGCATGGCGGTCTCTCGGCGGCAGGCCGCCATCAGACGCGGCCAGCGTCTCAGGAGCTGAGACTGACCGCGGGCTGATCGCGGGTGCCCCCTCAGCTTCGTGACCGTCCAACGAAGGAATTCCTCACCCATGGGTAACGCGGCTCGCGCTACCACGGGATGCGTGTGATTCCGGAGATGCCTCCATGGACCGACAGCGCTACCGTGCCCAGTTCGATACCCTCCGACAGACGCCGTACCGCAATGCGGCCCTGACCCACGACGCTTTCGCGGCATTCACGGCCTACGACTATGGGCGCCGCCGCCGGCTGCATCCCGATGTCGCATGGGAAGACGCCTGCCGCGCCTACGCCTTCGCCGCGGCATCGCATGCGCAGCACGACGGCCATCTGGATCTGGACACCGAACTCGAACTGGAAGGGCACTGGGAACGCCTTCGGGGCGATGGCGGCCCGGAATGGCCGGTGGCGCGTACGTTGCTGCGCGAAGCGTGGCGCTGGCTGGACGCGCACGGCGCGGTCACGCCGCGCGTGCATTGAGAGCACCGTGGCGTCCAGGTCGACGAACGGTTGGCCGTTCGTGCCGATCCGGCCCGTCTACCTGATGGCAGGGGCCACGATAACGACAAGCATCGGCAAGGTGAGGGAACGCGCGTTTCCTTGGGAAAGATGAGGCACCACGTTGCCACACGGGGCCTCGCACCGTCCCGGACTGTCGCGATGGAGGCCATAGGCGGCCGTCATGCGGGACAGGTCGCGCTTCATCCAGAGGGTTCCCACCTTGGCCCGGCCTTGCGCCAGGGAGTGGACCCATGTCATGCCAGCCCGATCCCCTCGCCCATGCGTGGCGTGACGACGCCATGCCCTGCGCCGTCGTCGACATCCACTCGGAACTTCGCTTCTGGGAGGACACCTACGCCCGCCAGGATTTCCATCGCCCCGGCACGCCGTTCCGCCACTACGTGCCCACCCTCAAGTTCGCGTACGACATCTATCTGCTGTCGGGGCGCCGCTCGCTGCAGGAGCTCCTGCCCACCCTGCCCGCGCGCTACGACGCTGCCGTCCTGCGCGGCATCCGTCTGGACTGGCCGCTGGCGTCGGCCGTCATCGCGCGCGTCTGGGAGCGTCTCAATGCGCCGCTGGAAGAGGAGCCGCCCTTGTTCGCTCCACCGTCGGTAATGGACGAACGTGCGCTGCTGCAGCAGGCGATGCAGCGCCGCTGAGCGATCGCCTTCACCCGGTGATGGCAAAGGTGAATCGAAAACGCGCTGCGCGGTTAAACGACGGTTAAAACCGCCTTTATTTCACTTAAGCATCACCGCGGCGAACAAAAAATCCATCGCGTCATCACCACACCGACCCGGGGGATTCGCCATGGCCAGCCTGCAACAGCGCACCGCACAGACCGCGCAGATCGTCGATATCGACGCCGAACTGGCGTACTGGAAGACACGGCTCAACGAGGACACGTTCCAGGTCGTCGGCGCCACGGTGGGCGACCTAGAGCAGTGCCTGAAGATCGGCTACGACGCTTACCTGCTGCACCATCGGCAGGAGTTCGACGAGATCGCGCCATCGCTGCGCGACCGGCTGCAGCGGCACTGTCCGGATACGCCGATCGGCTGGTACCGCGCACAGCCCATCATGCGCGCGGTGTGGCAGCGGCTGAAGCCCGCCGGCCACGTCTGATCGCGTTCCGGCGCGCCTGCGATCCCGGCGGGGTCGTCAGGCGCGCAATCCCAGCGCGTGTTCGATCGCACCGAACAGCGCCTGGACCTGTACCGGCTTGGTCACCGTCGCGGACTCGCGACCATCGGGCGGCCTGCCCGGCTCCTGCAGGCGGACCACCGGACCTTCGAAGCCCGCCTCCTGCAGCACCGCCAGCACGTCCGCCGTCGACAGCAGCAGGATGTCGTCGTCGATGATCGCCAGCGCTGGCATGCCGTCGCGTGCGATCTGCTGCAGCGCGTTCGCACCGTCGGGCGCCATGACGGGATCGTAGCCCTGCGCGGCCAGCGCGTTGCCCAGCAACGACAGGCGCGTGGCGTCGCCATCGACCAGCAGGATCCGGCGCCCCGCGCCGTCGGCGAACGCGGCGTCTTCGATGCCGGTCCATTCCTCGGTGGCGGGCGCGGGCAGGTGCAGCTCGAACGAGGTGCCCTTCCCCAGCGTGCTGCTTACCTCGATGCGCCCTTTCACCGACTCGACGATCCGCTTGCACGACATCAGGCCCAGCCCGGTGCCGCTGCTCTTGGTAGTGAAGAACGGGGTGAACAGCTGCTGGCGCGTGGCTTCGTCCATGCCGCTGCCTTCGTCGGTCACGCGCACCACCACGTACGGCTGGCCATCGGCCGCCACCGTCGTGTGGGCCGACAGCGTCAGCTGCCCCCCGCGCTCGGCCATCGCCTGGATGCCGTTGAGGCACAGGTTGATCAGGCACTGCTGGAATTCGGTGTAGTTGCCCTCGATCAGCAGGTCTTCGGGCGGTTGTTCGACCGTCAGGCGCACCTGCCGCGACAGGCTGCCCTGCAGCAGCAGCTGCACCGCGCTGAACAAGGCGGCCACGCTGATCGTCTCGCTGGCCTTGCGCGAACCGCGCACGAACGACAGCATCGAATCGGCCATCTCATGGCCGCGCTTGCCGCTTTCCGAGATCACCGCGCCCAGGCGCAGGATCTTCGGGTCGTCGCTGTAGGTGGACAACAGGTCGGGTACGATCAGCAGCGGTTGCAGGATGTTGCGCAGGTCGTGGCTGAGGCCCGCGGCCAGCATCGCCAGGCAGTCCAGCCGCTGCGACCGCATCAGTTCGCGTTCGGCGTGCTCGCGCTCGCGCTCGGTGCGTGCCTCGCGGATCGCGCGTGCCACCGCCGCCGGCAGACGTGCCGGCGAATGCTTCAGCACGTAGTCGCTGGCGCCTTCCTGCAGCGCCTTGACCGCAGCCTCTTCACCGATGGTGCCGGAGAAGAACACGAACGGCAGGCGTGCGTCGTGGCGACGCAGGATCTCCAGCGCCTGGTAGCCGGAGAAACCCGGCAGTTCCATGTCCGACAACACCAGGTCGAACGGGTCGCCGGCCAGCGCGGCGCGCATCTCGTCCGCCCCGTCGACGCGCAGGAACTCCGCCTCAAGGCCCGCATCGAGCAGCTGTTCGATCAGCAGCTCGGCATCGAGTTCGGAGTCCTCGACCAGCAGGATGCGGACGCGACCCAGCGGAGTTCCGGAATGCGGCACGACTCAGTCCCTGACAGGTGTTTCGTTGATGACGGCCCAGAACGTGCCAAGCGTCTTCACCGCCTGGAAGAACTGGTCGATGTCGACCGGCTTGACCACGTAGGCGTTCACGCCCAGGTCCCAGCTGCGCGCCAGATCGCTTTCCTCGCGCGAGGACGACAGGATCACCACCGGCAGGTGGCGCAGCTTCTCGTCGTTGCGGATGTGCTTCAGGACTTCCAGCCCGTCCATGCGCGGCATCTTGATGTCCAGCAGCAGGACCGACGGCATGCCTTCCTCGCGGTTGGCGTGCGCCCCGCGGCGCAGCAGGTAGTCGAGCGCCTCGACGCCGTCCTCCACATGCACGATGGGATTGGCCAGGTTGGCCTCGCGCAGCGCATCGATCGCCATTTCGGCGTCGGCCAGGCTGTCTTCGGCCAACAGGATGGTGCGGATGTCGCTCATGCGTCTTTCTCTCGGGAGGGCGGTGCATCGAGCGCCGCGGGAAGGGTGAAGAAGAAGGTGGCGCCCTGGTCGGGCGCCGCTTCGGCCCAGATGCGGCCGCCATGGCGACCCAGCACGCGTCGCACGCTGGCCAGGCCGATGCCGGTACCGGCAAACTCGCTGGCCTTGTGCAGGCGCTGGAACACGCCGAACAGCTTGTCCGCGTACGCCATGTCGAACCCGGCGCCGTTGTCGCTCACGGTGAACAGGTGGCTGCCGTCGTCCTGCTGACGGTGCTCGACCCGGATGATCGCGCGCTCGCGCTGGCTGCTGTACTTCAGGGCGTTGCCCAGCAGGTTGCCCCACACCTGGCGCATCATGTTCTCGTCGGCCAGCACGATCGGCATCGGCGAGATGTGCCATTCGACCCGATCCGGGCGTCCTTCATTGGCTTCGTTGGCATCGAGCATCGCGCGCGCTTCGGCCACCTGCGACTGCATGTCCACCGCCTGCAGGCGCAGCGCACTGCGGCCCAGGCGCGAATAGACCAGCAGGTCGTCGATCAGTTGCGACATGCGGCGCGCGGAGTCGCCGATCACGGTCAGGTAATGGCGACTCTTGTCGTCGATACCCTCGCCCAGGTGGCGACCCAGCTTGTCGGAGAAGCCGGCCACGTGGCGCAACGGCGCACGCAGGTCGTGCGAGACCGAATAGCTGAAGGCTTCCAGCTCGCGGTTCACTTCCGACACCTGGTCGACCTTGCCTTCCAACTGGCGGTTCAGCGCGGCGATCTCCTGCTGCGCGGTCTTCTGCAGGGAGATGTCGCTGACCGTCATCAGGACGGCATGGTCATCGCTGTCCGGCAGCGGCATGCGGCGCGCGTTGATCAGCACGGTGCGCTGCAGGCCGTCGGCGGTCTCCTGCTGCAGTTCGTAGTCCCACAGCTCGCGCCCGCGCGCCAGCACGTCGTCCAGGCGCTGACGCATCACCTTGTCCTGCCAGGCCGCGCCCAGATCGTCCAGGCTGGCGGCCTTCTCGGCCTTGCGGATGCCGTACAGCTCGGCGAAGGCGCTGTTGTGCATCTGGATATGCTGCTCGCCGTCCAGCAGCACGATCGGTTCGCGCACCGTGTCCAGCACCACCAGCGCACGCTGGCTGGCCTGCGCGGTCTGCTTTTCGGCCGCCAGCCGGCGAGCCACCTGCCGGCCGAGCGCCATCAGCACCAGCGAGAGCAGCAGCAGCTGCGCACCCAGCGCGACCATCCGGATCAGCTCCATCCGGCGGCGCTGCTCGGTGGCATCCTGACTGCGCTCCTTGAGCAGCGAGCGCTCGTCGTCCAGGATCTCGTTCAGCAGGCCACGGATCGGAAAGCGCGTGGCCAGCGGCGCCACCACGGCCCCTTTGTAGGCTTCCGGCGCTTCCAGCAGCTGGTCGACCACCTCGATGCGGGCATTCACCAGCTCCCGCAGGCGCCCGATGCGGACCAGCTGCTCCGGATTGTCCACCGTCAAGCGGGCAAGTTCCTCGAAACGCGCCGGCAAGGACTTGCGGCCGGTCACCAGCCGCTCGCGCGCCAGCGGGTGGTCGGCCCCCAGCGCGATCAGCATGGCCGAGCTTTCCATCTCGCGGACATCCAGCGCCAACCCCAGCACGGTGGCTTCCACCTCGTGGGTGTGGATGACGACGTCGGCGGCTTCCTGGTTCGCGCGCGACAGTCCCTGCAGCAGGATGACCGGGACCACCACGATCAGTACGACCACCAGGCCCAGCAGGGGCAGGCGCGATTTTTCCCACAGCGTGCGGGTGCGTTCTTGGTTCATGTTCCCCTGGCGTCGGCGGGACGCGTAAGGGCACCGACTTGCCCGCGCGAACTTCCCGGGGATGCTATCGCAGGGTCGTCACATTTGGAATCAAAATAGCCGTTCAGGAAACACCGGCGACGTGGACACGATCACGGCCGCTGCGCTTGGCTTCGTAAAGGGCCAGATCGGCACGCCGCATCTGATCGCGCAGCGACTCGCCGGGCAGGTACTCCGCGATACCGGCGGAGAGCGTGGCGACGACGCCGCCATGCGCCTTGCCGAACTCCCGGCGCACGCGTTCGGCGAACGCCTGCGCGGCCACCGCATCGTCCCCGTCCAGCAACACCGCGAATTCCTCCCCGCCGATGCGCGCCGCGCATCCGTTCGCGCCGACGCGCGCACGCATGATGTCGCCCAGCCGCTGCAGCACGGCATCGCCGCCGTCGTGGCCATGGTCGTCGTTGATGCGCTTGAAGTAGTCGATATCCAACACCACCACCGCCACCGGCCGGCCGGCTGCCGTCGCCTGCGCATGCGCAGCGATGGCACGGTCATTCCAGCCATTGCGGTTCAGCAGCCCGGTCAGCTCGTCGGTGTGCGCCTGCCGCACCAGCCGGCGGCGCATCTGCCACGCCGACACGGCGAAATCCGTGCGGTAGCCCGCCAGCACCAGGCCGAAGCCGATCGTCGTCAGCGTGTACAGCCAGTACAGCGCGGTACCGGTCCCCGGCGCGCCGTACAGCACGATGCGCAGCTGCGCCATCACCACGATCAGCAGCGCCAGCGCCAGCAGCGACATCGGGCGGACCATCAGCGCCATCAGCGCCAGCGGCAGCAACTGGAACAGGCCGGTACGCAGCGCCAGCTGTCCCGTCGCACCGGGCAGCGGCATGCTCATGAAGATGCCGGTCAGCAGCGTGCCGGCCAGAATCAGTATCAGCCGATGTTGCCAGTGCCGCAGGCGCGCGACCCCGGCCGCGCAGGCAGCCACGCCCATGGCCGCCAGCAATTGCGCCCAGACCGGGTACCCGATCGACGGCGTCACCCGTGCGAGTTCGAACAGTGCGGTGATCGCCAGCAGCACCGCGCCGCACAGCAGGACACCGCTGACGATGGGACGCGTCGCCCGCTGCTGCGCCTGGACCAGGTCCTCGCGCTCCTCGGCCGTCAGTGAACGGGTCGAGCGGCGTGACAGCAGGACCCGCAGGCTGTGCAACAGGCCCGGAACGGCGATCGGTGCGTGGACGAGGCGTGCGCGCATGCGCGATTCCTGGACGGGATGTCTGCCGCAATGCAACGCGCGTGCCACCCGTCCGGAAGCAGTGCTTCGTGGGGTATGACGGCGGCGCCTCAGCCGCGCCATGGCACCCGCATGCCGCCGCGCGCGCATGATCGACGCGCAGCGTCGCTATCGATCCGCCGGACGGCGCGCCGGGTCATCCGCCGAACGCGGCCCGCATGCGCGCTTCATCCGGCTGCTCGATCACGCCCTTCTCGGTGACGATGGCATCGATCAACGAGGCCGGGGTGACGTCGAACACCGGGTTCCACGCCGCCACGCCCTCGGCGACGATGCGCGTGTTGCCGATGCCGAGCAACTCGGCCGGGTCGCGCTCCTCGATGTGGATCGCGTCGCCGTTCGGCGTGGCCATGTCCACCGTCGACGACGGCGCCACCACCATGAACTTCGCGCCGTGGTGGCGCGCGGCAATGGCCAGCTGGTACGTGCCGATCTTGTTGGCGGTATCGCCGTTGGCGCAGATGCGGTCCGCGCCCACGACCACCCATTGCACGGCCCCGGTCTTCATCAGGTGCGAGGCGGCGGAGTCGGCGATCAGGGTGGCGGGAATGCCGTCCTGCTGCAGCTCCCATGCGGTCAGGCGGGCGCCCTGCTGCCACGGCCGGGTTTCGCCCGCGTACACCTTGCCGATGCGGCCCTGCGCCACCCCGGCGCGGATCACGCCCAGCGCCGTGCCGAAGCCGGCCGTCGCCAGCGAACCCGTATTGCAATGGGTCAGCACGTCGCTGCCCTCGCCGATCAGCGCCGCACCCAGTTCGCCCATGTGGCGGTTGGCGGCCAGGTCTTCCTCGGCGATCGCCAGCGCTTCCAGTTCCAGCACGCCGCGCCAGTCGCTGCCGGCGGTGCGCAGCGCGGCGCGCATCCTCGCCAATGCCCAGGCCAGGTTCACCGCTGTCGGCCGCGCGTCGTTGAGGCGCTGCAGGGCGGGTTCGAGCTTCTCCAATGCCTCGGCCGGCGTGGCCGCCAGCACCTCGCGCGAGGCCAGCACCACGCCCCAGGCGGCCGCGATGCCGATGGCCGGCGCGCCGCGCACGGCGAGGTCGTGGATGGCCGCTGCCACGTCGTCGCCGGTCGTGCAGCTCAGGTACTCCACCACGAAGGGGAGCTTGCGCTGGTCCAGCAGTTCGAGTGCAGTGCCGGTCCAGCGGATCGGACGGATACGGTCGTAGCGGGCGTAGTCGATGGCGTCGTTCATGCCCGCATTGTAACGGCCCGCCGTGAGCGGGCCGTTCCCCCCACGGAACTCACCAGCTGCGGAACTCGCCCCGGCAGCCCGACGTCACCCACACGCCCCGGTTGTCACGACCCCAGGTGCGGCCCTCGATGCAGGCGCTGCTCGACAGCTGGCGGACCAGTTCCACCCGGCGGCCATCTACGCCACAGGTACGCGTCCGGCCGTTGTCGGACTCGCAACGGAACGTGCGCCCGCTGTTGCCGTTGTTGCCCCACCCGCCGCCGTTGCCCCACCCGTTGCCATTGCCGCGACCATAGACCTCGAACTCCCCCCGGCAGCCCTGGGTCACCCACAGGCCACGGCGATCCTGGCCCCAGGTCCGGCCTTCCACGCAACGCGAGCTGGAAAGCTGGCGGACCAGGCGCACGTCGGCGCGTGCGGGAATGGAACAGGTGCGTGTACGG
This sequence comes from Pseudoxanthomonas sp. GW835-FHT14C01, assembly GCF_058793715.1. Taxonomy (NCBI): domain Bacteria; kingdom Pseudomonadati; phylum Pseudomonadota; class Gammaproteobacteria; order Lysobacterales; family Lysobacteraceae; genus Pseudoxanthomonas; species Pseudoxanthomonas sp. GW835-FHT14C01. Next base: position 878,594 of record NZ_JBXAGB010000003.1, on the reverse strand, counting down.
CCGTTATCGGATTCACAGCGGATGCGCTGGCCATTGCCGGCCCAGCCGCCGCCATTGCCCCAACCGCCACCGCGACCGCTGGTGAACTCCGCACGACAACCGCGATCCACCCATATTCCGTTGCGCCCCTGCCCCCACGTGCGTCCCTCTTCGCAACGGGTGCTCGACAGCTGCCGGGTCAGCTGTACGCCGCCGCGCGTATCCATCGGGCACTCGCGGTAGCGGTTGCTCGGCGATTCGCAGCGGATGGTCTGGCCGCCGCCGGAGTAGCGGTCGTCGTATTGCGGCGCAGCCTTGGCCGCAGCGGTGCCGAGCAATGCGGCGGTTCCCAGCATCAGCGAAGCGATCAGTTGGCGTTCCATGGCAGCGTCCTCGTGGGTGTTGGCTCGCAATCTACGGAGCGAAAATGAACACGGGATCACGAAACCGTTTGCAGGCGGCACGTACGCCGTTCGTGTTTGGCTGGCTTTCAGGCGCGCGCGAAATCGAACGCCAGTACCTCGGCGATGCGCGGCGTATCCAGCATCGCCATCAGCAGCCGGTCCACGCCCAGCGCCACGCCAGCGCACGCCGGCATGCCGTGTCCCAGTGCGGCCAGCAGACCTTCGTCCAGCGGCGGTACCGCTTCACCGCGTGCCTGCCGCACCGCGACGTCGCGCTCGAAGCGCGCGCGCTGTTCTGCGGCATCGGTCAGTTCGTGGTAGCCGTTGGCCAGTTCCAGCGGCCCGAGGTACAGCTCGAAGCGCTCGGCCACCGGCACGCCATCGCGTTCCACGACACGCGCCAGCGCCGACTGAGTAGCCGGATAGTCGTGGACGACCAGGATTTCGTCGCGTCCGAATGTGGGCTGCAGCGCATGCGTCATCAGCAGGTCGAGCCAGTCGTCGCGGTTCAGACCCTCGCCGTCGACGGCGATGCCGGCCGCGGCGTTGCGCACCACGTCTAGATCGGCCGTCATCGGATCGAAGCCGAGGCGCCGCCGATAGAGCTCGCGGAAGCTGATCCGCGACGCCGTCGCCCGCCGCCCGATCATCGCCAGCGCCGCCTGCACCAGCGCCACCGTCTCCTCGATCAGCGGCTCCAGCGTCCAGCCGACCCGGTACCACTCGAGCATCGTGAACTCCGGATTGTGCCGCCCCCCCGCCTCGCCATCGCGGAACACGCGACCCAGTTCGAAGCAATCGCCGACACCCGCCGCGAGCAGACGCTTCAACGGGAACTCCGGCGAGGTTCGCAACCAGCGTGTCCGCGGTGCACCGTCCGTGCGCCCCGAGAAGTCCAGCGAGAACGAGGCGATGTTGGCGTCGGTATTGCCCGCGCGCGACATGATCGGCGTCTCGACTTCCAACACGTCCCGCGCGAAGAAGAACTCGCGGACCAGACGATTCACCCAGGCGCGCAGGCGCAGCGCATCGCGCGAACCGGAGGGCGCCCAGGCGAACTCGGCGACACCGTCCGCCCACGTCGGCCCAGGTCGCCAGCGACTCATGCCCCATTCCCATGCTGCGCCAGAAACGCGAGCAGCTGCGCTTCATCCCAGACCTCGATGCCCAGCTCCTGCGCCTTGGCGAGCTTGGAGCCGGCAGCTTCGCCGGCGACCACCAGATGCGTCTTCTTCGACACGCTGCCGGCCACCTTGGCGCCGAGCGCTTCGAGTTTCTCGCCGGCTTCGTCGCGGCTCATCGCGGCCAGGCCGCCGGTGAGCACGACGGTCTTGCCGTCGAGAGGACCGGCGGACACGGCGACGTCTTCCGGCGTGATCGCCAGCAACTCGGTCAGCGCGTCGCCGCTGCGCGACAGCAGCTTGGCGTTGGCCTCATCTTCCCGCCAGGCGGCGAAGGCATTGGCCACCTCGCTGGGCAGGCCGGCGGTGACGAAGTTGTGCACGGGTGCGTCCAACAGCGCCTCGACCGACGGGAACGCCGACGCCAGTTGCTCGGCACGGATACGGGTGACCTTGGGGATCTCCAGGTCGACCAGTACCGTAGCCAGGTCCAGCCCGGCGCGCAGTTTGCCCGAGGGCGCATGCGTATCGCCGATCACTACGCCGCGCGCCAGCAGGTCGTCGATGGCCTGCTGGTTGCCGGGCTGGTCGAAGAAGTGGCCGAGCGAGCGCGCCACCTCGCCGCCAATGTCCGGCACGCGCTTGAACAGCGGCCACGGCAGGCGGCGGATCAGTTGCAGGTCGCCGAACCACACCGCAAGCGCTCTCGCCGTGCTCTCGCCGACGTGCTGGATGCCGAGCGCGAACAGGAAGCGCTCCAGCGTGGTGGTGCGACTCCGGTCGATGGCCTCGATCAGGTTGTCGGCCCACTTGGTCGCCACCTTGCCGGCCTTGACGGTCTCCGGTGTGGTGCCGTCGCGCTCGTCCACGCGGCGCTTCATGTCCAGCAGGTCGTCCCGCGTCAACTTGTACAGGTCGGCGATGGAGGCCAGGTAGCCCAGATCGGACAGGTCCTCGATGTAGCGGTCGCCGAGGCCCTCGATATCCATCGCACGGCGCGAGGCGAAATGCCGCAACGATTCCTTGCGCTGCGCCGGGCAGCTCAGTTCGCCCGAGCAGCGCCACACCGCCTCGCCTTCCTCGCGCACGATCTCCGCACCGCACACCGGGCAGTGCGTCGGCATCTGCCACGGCACGGTGCCGTCGGGACGACGCTCCAGGATCACGCCGGCCACTTCCGGGATGACGTCGCCCGCACGGCGCACGATGACGCTGTCGCCCACGCGCACATCCAGCCGCGCGATCTGGTCGGCGTTGTGCAGGGTGGCGTTGGTGACGATGACGCCGGCCACATGCACCGGCGCCAGCCGCGCGACCGGGGTGGCGGCGCCGGTACGGCCGATCTGGATCTCGATGGCCTCGACGGTGGTGGCCTGTTCCTGCGCCGGGAACTTGTGCGCGATCGCCCAGCGCGGCGCGCGTGAGACGAAGCCCATCTCGCGCTGCCCTTCCCCGTCGTCCAGCTTGTAGACCACGCCGTCGATGTCGAACGGCAGCCCGTCGCGCGCCTCGCCGATGCGGCGGTAGTAGTCCAGCAGGCCGTCGGCGCCTTCCACCACGTCGCTGAGGCTGCTGACGGGGAAGCCCCAGGCGCGCAACTGCTTCAGCGTGGCCGAGTGCGAATCCGGCAGCTCGCCGCCCTCCACCAGCCCGGTGCCGTAGGCGAAAAAGGCCAGCGGCCGTTGCGCGGTGACGCGCGGGTCCAACTGGCGTAGCGAACCGGCCGCGCCGTTGCGCGGGTTGGCCAGCACCTTGCCGCCGTGCAGGCGGGCGTGTTGGTTGTACTTCTCGAAGTCGGCACGCGGCATGTAGACCTCGCCGCGCACTTCCAGCACCGCCGGCCAATCGTTGCCGCGCAGCCGCAACGGAATGGCCTTGACGGTCCGCAGGTTGGCGGTGACGTCCTCGCCGGTGGCGCCGTCGCCGCGGGTGGCGCCCTGCACGAACGCCCCGTCCTCGTAGCGCAGGCTGATCGCCAGGCCGTCGAGCTTCGGTTCGGCGGAGAACCGGAGCGCTGGACGCTTCAGCCTGTCGGCGATACGGCGGACGAAGTCGTGCACTTCCTCGTCGCTGAAGGCATTGCCCAGCGACAGCATGGGGATGGCGTGACGGACCTCGGCGAACTTCCCGGCCGGCGCATTGCCGACGCGCTGGGTAGGGGAATCGACGGTGACCAGCTCGGGATGCACGGCTTCCAGTTCATCCAGTTCGCGCAGCAGGCGGTCGTACTCGGCATCCGGGATGCTGGGTTCGTCCAGTACGTGGTAGCGGTAGTTGGCGTCCTCCAGCTGGCGGCGGAGGTCGGCGATGCGGGCGGCGGGTTCCATGGCGCGATTCTACCGGCCGGCACCCGGTGCGAGGGTCACTCCAAGATGGCGCGCAGCGCGTCCAAAGCTTCCTGCACCAGGCCGTCCGGCGCCCTCTCGATCCGCTTGAAGGTACGCGCACGCGCATCCACGGTTCGCGTCTGGTCGCACAGGACGACCCCTTGGGTACGCAGCCCCGTACCCATCAACGTCACGCTGAAGCCATTCACACGGGCCGCCTGACCGCCCTGCGTGATCGGGGCCACGAGCAGCAGGCCGGAAGCCTGGTTGAAGGCGCTGGCGGACAACACCAGGACCGGAGGTGCACCACGGATCTCAAGTCCGTGCGTCGGGTCCAGGCTCAGTTCCAGAATGTCGCCGCGCTGCGGGATTCCCTTGCCCATGATGTCCGCTCCTCCTAGAGCAGTTCGCGCCCGGCCGGCGTGTCGTCGAGCCACGCCTCGTCCCTGTTCCATGCCGCGGGCGTAGCGGGACTGGCAGCCAGCCGATCCGCCAGCGAACGCCGCGCCGGCGACACCGTCAGGGTGCGACCTTCCACCATCAATTCCACGACCGACCCTGCCTCGACGGCCAAGGTGCTGGCGATGGCTTTCGGAATGGACAGGATGATGGAGCCACCGGATTGGCGGAGGATGGCGGTACAGGACATGTCGGCGCCCGATGAAGTTTTACTCAGGTAAAACTACGTCACTCTTCCCTCGATTGCAAGCAAGCAGCAGGGTCTTCCGGTGACCGGTCGAGCACATTGGGATTACTGAGCGGACAACACCTGATGCGACTCCAGCCGAATCACCTTGATGGTCACCGCGGGTGTGCGATCACGGCATGCCCGCCCCCACCGTCATCCGCACCGCGATGCCGGCGGGATCGAACCCGTCGAGGCAATACACGTTGATGCCGTAGTAATCCGGGGTGACGCGCTTGCGATGGAACGGGTAGATGCCGCAGACCTTGCAGAAGTGGTGATGCGCGGTGTGCGTGTGGAACCGGTACTCGGCCAGCGCGTCACCGCCGGCCAGCAGGCGGAAGGCGCTTTCGTGCACCTTCACCATCAGCGCGTTCTTCTTGCGGCAGATCGAGCAATCGCACTGCGTCAGTTCGGGGAAGTCGGTGTCGATCTCGAAGCGGATCGCGCCACAGTGGCAGCTGCCGGTGTAGGTCTGCAAGGGGCGGCTCATGCGTCATCCATCGGAGGGTGGTTCGAACGGGACGCCGACATGCTATCGCGTGACGAGCTCGCGCCAGATCAGCAGAATCTCTGCCGCGTGCGCGGCCCGCTCCTGCGTCCCCGGCAATCCCATCGATGCCTCTGCGATACCGACAAGATGGGCGACCAGCGTGTCCGCATCCGCTCCGCGCCACAGCAGGCCACAGACGCCATCCACGTAGCCGTCGTACTCGTCGCGCGCCTCGGGTGTTCCCGCCACGCCGATGGGATCCCACAGATAGTGCAGCACTTCACTGACGGCGCGATGGAGCGCAGCGGCTTCCGTTCCCGAGGTCAAGGTCATGGCGAAATCTGGTGCAAGGGAGCGCCAGCGTAACCGCAGATCAGGCCGCGGGCAGGAAGCGCGATACCTTCCGCTCGAGCAGGCAGACCAGGTCCGGGTCCATGTACTCGTAGTCGTCCGGGATATCCAGGCAGATCACCCGCGCGCCCTTGAGATGCTGATCGAACTTCGCGGATAGCCGATGGCGGTGCGCCTTCTCCATCACGAAGACGATATCCGCCCACGCCAGCAGTTCGGGCGACACCGGGACTTCGGCATCGTTGCCCAACCCCGCGGACGCCGTCTCGATGCCCGGCCAGTCGGCGAACACCTGCTCGGCCGTCGGGCTGCGCAGGCGGTTCTGGGTGCAGATGAAGAGGACGTTGCGGGGCATGGCGCAAGTGTGCGGGATCGCGCGGCGGCGGGCCAAGGCCCGCCCTATGCCTTGGGGACGTAGGCGGGATTCGGCATCAGGCCGTGGCGCTGGATGCCGATCAGGAAGCAACTGGAGGTGGCCACGCCCAGCAGTCCGTAGACCGCATCGATCCCGTCGCGTGTATTGAGGATCGGCACGAATCCTTCGTAGATCAGGTTCACCCCCGCGATCGCCAGACCCAGCCACATCACGTGGCGCAGGCGCACGCCCAACAGCAGCCAGAGATAACCGATGCCGCCGTGCAACAGGCTGGCGATCACCAGGTTGGACACATGGCTGTACACATCAGGAGCCAGCGCGAGCAACCACGCCGGGCGAAGGCCGTCCACTTTCCGGCCCATGAACAGCAGCATGTTGGCGGCAAGGAATACGAAGAACGCCAACGTCGCGCCCAGCCTGGGCAACCATCGAGGCACGGTGAGGATGTTGGGCATGCGTGCCATGCGGTGACAGTCCGTGATAGCGGCGGGCTTTGCAAGCCGGGATGTCCACGCGCGGATGCGACAGGCTGGTGAGCGAAGCAAACCCGAGGTGCGACACGACTCGTTGCAGCTCAACCGGTGGATAGACCGGCTTTGCCGTTGAAAACCGCCTCCGGACCCACCCTTCCTGACGACTACCGCAGGATCTTCTCCATCGCCTTCCCCTTTGCCAGTTCGTCGACCAGCTTGTCGAGGTAGCGGATCTTCTGCATCAACGGGTCATCGACATCTTCCACCCGTACGCCACAGACCACGCCCTTGATCAACGACGCGTTGGGGTTGAGCGCCGGCGCCTGGGCGAAGAAGGTCTCGAAATCGACGTTGTCGCGGATCTGGCGTTCGAGCCCAGCCGGGTCATAGCCGGTCAGCCAGAGGATGACCTGATCGACCTCCGCCTGTGTGCGGCCCTTGCGCTCGGCCTTCTGCACGTACAGCGGATACACGCTGGCGAAGGAGGTGGTGAAGATGCGGTGGCCAGACATCGTTGTTCCCCCAGAGGCACGCGATGACGCGATGGAGAGCAATCGTAGGATGGGTGGAGCCGCAGGCGGTTCTTAACGGCGAAGCCGGCCTACCCATCGCCCTTGCCGGTGAGGCATCCATGATGGGTATCGCTACGCTCCACCCATCCTACGTGCTAGTCGGCTGATTCCATCGCGTGCACGCAGATCGCGCCTGGCCATTGGCCGCCATGACCACCCATGGGCCAACGACCCCTGCCATCGTTCGAACCGGGATCGTAAACGCCACGCACCGTCACACGTCGACCAATCAGGTCATCGCCGCTCCGACCCAGGAGCCAGATGCCACGACGAAAGTCCATCACGGCCGACGGCGCCGGATAGATCGCGGAGTTCTCGAAGGACACGTGGTAGAAGCCGGAGACCTTGATGGGTTTCGCCTGGAACCTGGCGGGTTCGGCAATCACCTGCTCGATCGTGGTCGATTCATAGGCTCCGGAGGCATCCGGGCAACCGAACAGGGCCAACACCTCCTGCTGTTCGTCGCTGACGGTGACGCGCTCGGGATTGCAGCCTATGACCAGCGCAGCCAAGGCGACGCCCCCTACACGTCGCATCATCGAATCTCTCCGCACTTTTCAATGACGGAATCGATGGGTATCGCCCTCGGCTCCAGCCATCCTGAACTCAAGCAGTAAGTTGTTGAACATCGATCCCCTTTGATCGCAGCAACCCCCTTGCTCGACCCAAGGATTCACCTAACAACTCATGGATCAATAGATCTGCGTAGAGACATTCCATGTAGTCCGTCAAGTCTGTTGAGATTCTCTTACGAATACCGTTATGAACAATTTTGGATCGAAGACCAAAGAGCCTTCCTGCGCCAAACTCGAGAGAAGCCAAGGCCGGAGCTATGCCGTAGGCAGCACCTAGCGCCGCATTCATTTCTGAGACGTTCGTTGACGTCATTGTCAGCGTCTCAAGAGCAATCCAGAGACTTAAGAAGCTATCCAACCCCTCCGCCTGAACACCCTTAATATGCCAATGAAGGGAGAGGCAGATTTTTTGTTTCCTAGCGGGATCACTTCCATCGATTTTCTCGCGACATCGTGGAAAGCGACTCAGAACCTCTGCAGACAGATCCGGCGCAGGGAGATCAAAAGGGAGTCGTACATGCGCTCCCCCGACTGCGATCGACCCATCTTGCCTGCCTGCAATCTGAACAAACAATCGACGGCATGCAATGTTTCTGTAGTTCGTCGACACCAAAAGCGAGATGTATTCTAAAGAACGCTCTGCGAGCTCGGATTCACGATTCGTATCGCTGCGCCGGTGAGGCTGAATCGTTATCAGCTTCGGCGAGAACTCCGAAGTAGATACACGATGCTCCGCTGACATTTCTACTTGTCGATTCTCGCCAAATTTGATCTTGACTCCCGCCATTTCCAAGTAGTCAAGACTCGCTGACTTTATGAGAACAATGATGTTCTCGAAGCGAAATATTTTTCGGGAGACCGCCTCTGGCGCTAGAGCCAGCTCGTAGGCCTCAATGTACAAAGCGTCATGGTGGCCTGAGCTAAACCACTGCGAGTCCGCCGCATCCGCTGGATTGAATGATGCTGGCATTCCTTGGCCCTCTGACCTCTGATGCACACCGATCCGACATGCCTCACCACCGCGGCGCCTTCGTCAACGGTGGCGCCTCATGCTGCCGGTCGTACGCACGCAGCTCCTCGCGGATGTGCTGGATGCGCTGGCGGCCGAGGGTGTTGCGGCTGTCGTCGAGGACCACGCCGCCCAGCAGCTCGGCCATGCGCTCGACGTTGGGGACCAGCTTCTCCCACGCTTCAAGCGCGGTCATCGGCGCCGGCAGCGTGAGGAAGAACGCGATGGCCGGGGTTTCCAGCGTACGGATGTTGGCCATGTCGAAACTGCCCGGCTGCATGATGTTGGCCATGCTGAAGACCGGGCCGCGTTCCGGATGCCCTTCCACCAGCCGGTGGAAGACGTTCATGTGGCCGAAGGTCAGGCCGGTCTTCTCGGCCGCCACCACGATATCCTCGCCGCGCAGCACCTGCCCGGCCTTGGCCGCGACGTACAGCGAGACGATCTTGTCGAAATCCTGGTTGGGCCGCTTGCCCAGGTCGCTCTCCACGCCCGCGACCGGCGTGCCGCCGGCCAGGCCCAGTTCGGGCTGGCTGACGCGTTCGTCGTTGTAGTCCTGCAGCTGCTCGCTGGTGTCGTCGCCCGACAGGCTGGGCTCCACGCGCGCGGTGTCGCGCTCGGTGGTCTCGATGCGGCGGCCCTGACTGGGCTTCTTGGGACGGCCGAACAGGAAGATCGCCGCCAGCAGCAGGACGCCGGCGACGAGGATTCCGATTCGCAGCATGGCCATGTCGGACACAGGGGATTCTCCGGCAGGGTGGAATGTGGGTGGGCGTCAGGCGGCACCGGCGAGGCGGGCGGCCTCTTCCAGGTCCACCGACACCAGCCGGCTGACACCGGGTTCCCGCATGGTAACGCCACTGAGCTGGTGTGCGGCTTCCATCGTGGCCTTGTTGTGCGACACGAACAGGAACTGCACCTTCTCGCTCATCTCCTTCACCATGTTGGTGAAGCGGCCGACGTTGGCTTCGTCGAGCGGCGCGTCGACTTCGTCCAGCAGGCAGAACGGCGCGGGATTGAGCTGGAAGATGGCGAACACCAGCGCCACCGCCGTCATCGCCTTCTCGCCGCCGGACAGCAGCGAGATGTTGGACACGCGCTTGCCCGGCGGGCGCGCCATGATGGCCACGCCGGTGTCGAGCAGGTCTTCGCCGGTCAGTTCCAGGTAGGCATGGCCGCCACCGAACAGGCGCGGATACAGCTGCTGCACGCCAGCGTTGACGCGGTCGAAGGTGTCCTTGAAGCGGCCACGGGTCTCGCGGTCGATCTTGCGGATCGCTTCTTCCAGCGTTTCCAGCGCGGTGGTCAGGTCGACATGCTGCGCGTCCAGGTATTCGGAGCGCTGGCTGGCTTCGCCGTACTCGTGGATGGCGGCCAGGTTGACCGGCTCCAGCCGACGCATGCGGCCGTCGATCTGGGTGACGGTCTGCTCCCACTCGCGCAGGTCGGCGACCTCGGGCAGCGTGTTGATGACGTCTTCGAGCACGAAGCCGCCGGCGACGACGGCTTCCGACAGCTGCTCGGCCTTCAGCGCCAGCGCCTGCTGGTCGAGCTTGCGCTGCGAGATGCGCTCGCGCTGGGCCAGCGCCTGCTCATCGCGCTGCTGGCGGGTCTGTTCGTACTGGCGCAGTTCGTTGTCGATGCCTTCCAGCAGCGAGCGCGCTTCGGCCAACTGGCGGTCGGCGGTGATGCGGTGTTCCAGCGCGGCCTGGCGCTGGGCTTCCAGCTCCTGCACCGGCGAATCGCCTTCGCTCAGCTGCAGGGTGAGTTCTTCCAGCCGTGAATCCAGATGGCCGCGCTGGCCCCCCATGCGATCCAGCGCCTGGCTCAGCGAGACGATCTGGGTGCGCTGCGACTCCAGCGTCAGCGCGAGGGCGTGGGCGGTGTCGCGCGAGGTGCGGGCGGCTTCGCGCGCCTGGTCGCGGGCCTCGACCAGCTGGCGGCGCTCGCCTTCCAGCGCCTGCCGGGCGGATTCCAGGTCGCCCATGCGGGTGACCGCGTCTTCCAGCTTGGCGCGGGCTTCGCGGGCCTGCTCGCGGCTGGTGTCCAGGGTTTCGACCAGCTGGGCGATTTCGCCATCGATGCGTTCGAGACGGGTGCGCGTGGCGTCCACCTTGCCCTGCTGGCTCTGTAACTGGCCGGCGAGCTCGGAGACGCCGCGGTGCGCCATGTACAGCGTGCGCTGCGCGTCTTCGCGCTGCTGTTCGGCGGCGAGCAATGCGTCGCGCAGACCGGCCAGGCGCTCCTCGAGTTCGGCTTCGCGCGCCTGCAGCGTCTCGATCTCGCCGCGCAGCGACTGGATCTCGCGCTCGCGCAGCAGTGCGCCCTGCTTGGCCGCACCGGAGCGCAGCACGCGTACCCAGCCGGCGCCCAGACGCTCGCCGGTACGGGTGATGACGGAATCGCCCTCGCCCAGCTGCGCCTGCAGGCGGCGGGCTTCGGCCAGATCCTCGGCCACGTGCAGGCGGGCCAGCAGGCGACGGATCGCGGCCGGGCCCTGCACCTTGGCGGCCAGCGAGGTCGGCGCGTGCGCGACATCGCCACGGTCGTCCGACACCAGCGCGATGCGGCCGTCGCCGAGTTCGCCCAGCGCGTCGACCAGGGCTTCCGGGGCATCGACCAGCACGCCTTCGATCAGCTGGCCGAGCGCCCCTTCGACGGCGTTCTCCCAGCCCGGCTCGACGGTCAGCTTTTCGCCGACGCGGGCGGCATTGTCCAGGCCGCGCGCCTTCAGCCAGCTCATCGCGGCGCCCTGCTCCTGGCCCAGCGCGGCGTGCTGCAGGGTTTCCAGCGAGGACAGGCGGCCGCGCGCTTCCTGCGCGCGCTTGCGCACGTCGGACAGCTCGGTCTGGGTTGCGCGCTGCTGTTCCTGCACGTCGGCGGCGCCCTGCTTGCGCGCCTCCACCTGCTCGGTCAGCGTCTCCAGCGATTCCTTCTGGGTGTCGTGCTGCAGCTGCAACTGCTCGAACGCCGATGCCAGCGCGTCCAGGTCCAGCCCGGTGCGTTCATTGGCCAGCGCTTCGCGACGGCGCTCGGCTTCCAGCGACTGCCGGTCGAGGTAGTCGACGCGGGTGCGCTCGACATCGCCGGCGCGCGAGGCCTCGGCGGAGTCGCGACTGTGGGTTTCCCAGCGCTGCTGCCAGTCGGCCAGCGCGGCCTCGGCCTCGCGCAGCGCGTCCTGGCGGAACACGTCCTCTTCGCGCAGCTGCTCGAGCTGCGGTTCGGCATCGGCGACCGATTCGCGCAATACGGCAAGGCGGGTCTCGTCGCCGCTGATGTGCTGGCCGAGTTCCTGTAACGCGTTGTGCGCTTCGTCGCGCGCCTTCTTCAGGCGGTCGGCGAGCTCGCGCTGGTGCTGGATCTGCTGTTCGATGCGGGCCAGCGTGCTGCCGACCTGGTAGACCTCGCCCTGCGCCTTGTTGAGTCCGTCAGCGGCTTCCTCGCGGCGCACTCGGTCGGTTTCCAGCAGGCGCTCGGCTTCGCGCTGCTCGGCGATCAGCTGCTGCAGCTTCGTCTCTTCCTGCGACAACGCCTCGCGCAGCCCCTGCAGCTTGCCGTCCAGGCCGCGGTACTCCAGCGCCTTCCACTCGGCATCCTTGACCCGGCGCTCTTCCTGCAGCGCCTTGTACTGCTCGGCCTGCTTGGCCTGGCGCTTGAGGTGCTCGAGCTGCTTGCCGATCTCCTCGCGCAGGTCGTTGAGGCGGTCCAGGTTCTCGCGGGTGTGGCGGATGCGGGTTTCGGTTTCCTTGCGGCGCTCCTTGTACTTGGAGATGCCCGCGGCTTCCTCCAGGTACACGCGCAGGTCTTCCGGGCGGGCCTCGATGATCTGGCTGATCATGCCCTGCTCGATGATCGAGTAGCTGCGCGGGCCCAGGCCGGTGCCGAGGAACAGGTCGGTGATGTCGCGGCGGCGGCACTTGGTGCCGTTGAGGTAGTAGTTGCTCTGGCCGTCGCGGCTGACCAGGCGCCGGACCGAGATTTCGTTGAAGGCGGCGAACTCGCCGCTGATGGTGTGGTCGCTGTTGTCGAAGATCAGTTCCACCGAGGCCTGCGACACCGGCTTGCGGGCGGCCGAGCCGGAGAAGATCACGTCGGTCAGCGAGTCGCCGCGCAGGCGGCTGGCCGAACTTTCGCCCATCACCCAGCGCACGGCGTCGATGATGTTCGACTTGCCGCAGCCGTTCGGGCCGACCACGCCGGTCATGTTGGTCGGCAGGTGCAGCACGGTGGGATCGACGAACGACTTGAAGCCGGACAGCTTGATGGTGGAAAGGCGCATGCGACGGTGTCTTCCGGGCACCGCGACCGGACCGGTCCGACGCGCTGCCGCAAGTGTGAAGTGGGATCAGCTTTGACTGCCAAGTGATTGATTCCGTGGCAATCAGGCCTGCCGTCAGGCACGCCAACGGATGAGTATAGCCGCCCATGACACACGATGCCCGGACCTGCGGGCGCCGTACGCCGATGGGCCGGCGGCGTACGGAGAAGGCCCGCGCCTGTTAGCATCGCGGGCGGCTTTACCCCCCCTCCCTCACACATCAACGGTCCCCACTCCGTGTCTCTTTTTGCATCCGTCGACCTGGTGCCCGGCGACCCCATCCTGGGGTTGACCGAGGCGTATAACGCCGATCCCCGTACCCAGAAGGTCAACCTGGGCGTCGGCATCTATTACGACGAGCAGGGTCGCATCCCCTTGCTCGAGTGCGTCCGCCAGGTGGAACAGGCGCTCGCAGCCGCCGCCAAACCGCGCGGCTACCTGCCGATCGATGGCCTGGCCGCGTACGACGCCGCCACCCGCGAGCTCGTGTTCGGCAAGTGCTCCGACCTGGTCGCCGCGGGCCGCGTGGCCACGACCCAGACCGTCGGCGGCAGCGGGGCGCTGCGCGTCGGCGCGGACCTGCTGAAGAAGCTGCTGCCGCACGCCACCATCGCCATCAGCAACCCGAGCTGGGAGAACCACCGCGCCGTGTTCGGCGCGGCCGGCTTCGACATCGTCGACTACACCTACTTCGACGCCGCCACGCACGGCCTGGATTTCACCGGCATGCTCGCCGACCTGGGCCAGCTGACGCCGGGCACCGTCGTCCTGCTGCACGCCTGCTGCCACAACCCCACCGGCGCCGACCTGACCGTCGAGCAATGGACGCAGGTCGCGGCGCTGCTGAAGGAACGCGGCCTGTTCCCCTTCATCGACATGGCCTACCAGGGCTTCGACAAGGGCATCGCCGAGGATGGTGCGGCGGTACGCATCGTCGCCGAGGCCGGCATCGACAGCTTCATCGTCGCCAACTCGTACTCCAAGTCCTTCTCGCTGTACGGCGAGCGCGTCGGCGCGCTGTCGGTGGTAGGTCCGGACGCCAACGCCACCAAGGCGGTGCAGTCGCAGGTCAAGCGCATCATCCGCACCATCTACTCCAGTCCGTCGACACACGGCGCCGCACTGGTCGCCGGCGTGCTGGCGAGCAGCGAGCTGCGCGCGCTGTGGGAAAGCGAACTGGGCGGCATGCGCGAGCGCATCCATGCCCTGCGCGCCGGCCTGGTCGACAAGCTGGCGGCCCTGGGTGCGCCGGAGTTCGCCTTCATCCAGCGGCAGGCCGGCATGTTCTCGTACTCCGGTCTGAGCAAGGCGCAGGTGGACCGGCTGCGCGACGAGTTCGGCATCTATGCGGTCGGCACCGGCCGCATTTGCGTGGCGGCGCTGAACCAGCAGAACCTGGCCTACGTGGCGGAGGCGGTGCGCACGGTCAGCCGCGGCTGACCTGCATCGCCATGGGGTGCGAAAAAGGGAGGCATCGCCTCCCTTTTTCTTTGCCGGACCAGAGAATGTCAGCCCAGGCGCAGCCCGCTGTCCGGATCGAAACAGTGCAACACCGCATTCTCGACGGTGACGCGCAACCCCTGTCCCGGTTCCGGCAGCACCTGCGGCGGCATGCGGGCCACCAGCGGCTGCCCGGCGAAGCGCAGGTTGACGAAGACTTCGTTGCCGACCGGTTCGATCAGGTCGACATGCGCTTCGAACGCAGGCTTGCCGATGCCCGCCGGCTGCAGATGTTCCGGACGGATGCCCAAGGCGATGCGGCGCCCGATCCACGCGTCCGCGACGGCCGCGTGACCCAAGGGGACCTGACCGCCCCCGTCGAGCGTCAGCTGCAGGCCCTCGTCCTGCCTCAGCGTGCCGTGCAACACGTTCATCGCCGGGCTGCCGAGGAAGCCGGCGACGAACAGGTTGGCCGGCTTCTCGTACAGCGCCATCGGCGTGTCGATCTGCTGGATCTCGCCATCCTTCAGCACCACGATGCGCTGGCCCAGCGTCATCGCTTCGACCTGGTCGTGGGTCACGTAGATCATGGTGGCCCCGAGCTGGCGATGCAGGCGGCCGATCTCGGTGCGTACGGAGTGGCGCAGCTTGGCGTCGAGGTTGGACAGCGGTTCGTCGAGCAGGAACACCGACGGTTCGCGCACCAGCGCACGGCCCAGCGCCACGCGCTGGCGCTGTCCACCGGACATCTCGCGCGGCAGCTTGCCCAGCATGTGGGTCATGCCCAGCGTCTCCGCGGCCGCGTTGACGCGGCGGTCGATCTCGGTGCGTGCCACGCCGCGCAGCTTCAGGCCGAACGCAAGGTTCTCGGCCACGGTCATGTGCGGGTACAGCGCATAGCTCTGGAACACCATCGCGATGTCGCGGTCTTTCGGGGCCACGTCGTTGACGCGCCGTTCGCCGATCAGCAGGTTCCCGTCGGTGATCTCTTCCAGTCCGGCGATCATCCGCAGCAGCGTGGACTTGCCGCAGCCGGACGGACCGACCAGCACCATGAGTTCGCCATCGGCGATGTCGAAACTGGCCCCGTGCACGGCCACTTGGCCGTTGTCGTACACCTTGCGCACGCGGTCGAGTTTGACGCTGGCCATCATTGCTCCGGTCGGGCGACGCCCGTGTGTGTTCGCTGCGGCCCGGCCCTCCCGGGTGCACGCACGTCCTGGTCGGCGATACGTACGGCCTCCCGTTCCGAGGTCGGGGAAGTTGCGCTATTCTGCCATGTAACCGTTTTCACGACGCAAGCGGACTGCGTGCCGATGCCACCCGAAGCGCCCGCATCTCCCATGCCGTCCTTTCGTTCCCCATCCGTCCGTCACCGCCGTCGCGTGGCCACGTATTCCCGCATGCCGCGTACGTATACGGATGGCGCACGCACACGCGGGCTTGCGCGCCGCCGGCGCGGGTGCGCGCTATCATGCGCCGCCCACGCGACGTGGCCCTTTCACGGCAGCACAGGATCGACCAGGCGAATGCAGCGGACCCGTTTTGGAAGTCACCCCGCATCGAACAGGATGTTTGCCGCATGAGCAACACCGATCGCGTCCTCCTTGCCGACATCGGCGGCACCAACGCGCGTTTCGCGCTGGCCGATACGTCCGCCTCCGTGCCGCTGCTGGACGACAGCGTGCGCGAGTTCGTGGTCGCCGACTTCCCGTCGCTCGCCGATGCCGCGCAGCACTATCTCGATGAAACCGGCGCGACCGCGCAGAACGGCGTGTTCGCCGTCGCCGGCCGCGTCGATGGCGACGAAGCCCGCATCACCAACCATCCCTGGGTCATCTCGGTGAACCGCACGCGGCAGGCGCTGGGTTTCCAGGGCCTGAAGCTGGTCAACGATTTCGCCGCGCAGGCGATGGCGGTCTCGCTGCTGACACCGCGCGACGTGGTCGCCATCGGCGGCGCGCAGTGGAGGCCCGCGCCCTTGTCGGTGCCGCGCACGTACGCCGTGATCGGTCCCGGCACGGGTCTGGGCGTAGCCGCGCTGGTGATCCGCGACGGTCGCGCGTATCCGCTGGAAACCGAAGGCGGCCACGTCAGTTTTCCGCCCGGCACGCCGGAGGAAATCCGCATCCTGGAAATCCTTTCGGCGCAGTTCGGCCGTGTGTCGAACGAGCGCCTGATCTGCGGTCCCGGCCTGGTCAACCTGTATCGCGCGCTCAGCGAGATCGCAGGCGAGGATCCGGGCGGTCCGCTGGAACCGAAGGACGTCACCGCGCGCGCCGCCGCCGGCGATCCGCGCTGCGTGCGCACGCTGGACGTGTTCTGTGCGGTGTTCGGCGCGATCGCCGGCGACCTCGTGCTCACGACCGGCGCGTGGGACGGCGTATTCCTCACCGGCGGCCTGGTACCGAAACTGCTCACCTCGCTGCAGCATTCCGGTTTCCGCCAGCGCTTCGAACACAAGGGCCGCTTCTCGCCCGCGATGGGACGTGTGCCGACGTTGGCGAACATGCATCCGCGTCCCGGCCTGCTGGGTGCGGCGGCGTATGCGGTCGAACTGTTCGGACCGAAAACGCCAGCGCACGCCTGACGGTTTTGCGCAGATGCGCGCTGCAACGCAACACACGCGGCGCCGCGACATGCGGACTGGTCTGACTTTGGTCGCTTTCGCGCCCGCAGCAAAGGCGGTAGAAAGCATCATGCCCTCGCCGTCGTTCACTGCCCTTCCCCTCCACGTGCTGGAGCCGCGGGAAGGTCGCGCGTCACGGCCTCCTTTCGCCACGCCATGCAGAATGACGACGTCTGCAGCCTAGCCCCACGCCCATGAGCCTGCACCCCCGCATCCAGGAAGTCACCGAACGCATCCGCCAGCGCAGCGCCCCGGTGCGCCGCGCCTACCTCGACGGCATCGACGCCGCGAACCGCGATGGTCCGCAACGCGCGCGCCTGAGCTGCGGCAACCTGGCTCACGCGTTCGCCGCCTGCGGCCCCACCGACAAGGGCCGGCTGCGCGCCGACGTCACCCCGAACCTCGGCATCATCAACGCGTACAACGACATGCTGTCGGCGCACCAGCCGTTCGAGCATTACCCCGAGATCATCCGCCAGGTCGCGCGCGACCTCGGCGCCACCGCGCAGGTCGCCGGCGGCGTGCCGGCGATGTGCGACGGCGTGACCCAGGGCCGCCCCGGCATGGAACTGTCGCTGTTCTCGCGCGACGTCATCGCGCAGGCGACGGCCATCTCGCTGAGCCACGACATGTTCGACGCCGCGCTCTACCTGGGCGTATGCGACAAGATCGTGCCTGGCCTGCTGATCGGCGCGCTGGCGTTCGGCCATCTGCCGGCGGTGTTCGTGCCGGCCGGTCCGATGTCGCCGGGCATCCCGAACAAGGAAAAGGCCGCGGTGCGCGAACGCTACGCCGCCGGCGAAGCCACCCGCGAGGAACTGCTCGAAGCCGAAGCCGCGAGTTACCACGCCGCCGGCACCTGCACCTTCTACGGCACCGCCAATTCCAACCAGGTGCTGCTGGAAGCGATGGGCCTGCAACTGCCGGGCACCTCGTTCGTCAATCCCGATCAGCCGCTGCGCGATGTGCTGACGCGCGCCGCGGCCGAACGCGCGCTGCGCATCACTGCGCTCGGCGACGACTACCGTCCGATCGGCCGCCTGATCGACGAACGCGCCATCGTCAACGCGATGGCGGCGTTGATGGCGACCGGCGGTTCCACCAACCACACCATCCACTGGATCGCGGTCGCCCGCTCGGCCGGCATCGTGCTGACCTGGGACGACATGGACCTGCTGTCGCAGACCGTGCCGCTGCTGGCACGGGTATATCCGAACGGCGAGGCCGACGTGAACCGCTTCGCCGCCGCCGGCGGCACCCAGTTCGTGTTCCGCGAGCTGCTCGATGCCGGCCTGATGCACGACATCACCACCATCGTGCCCGGCGGCCTGCGCGCGTTCTGCGACGAGCCGCGCCTGCAGGACGGCAAGCTCGCCTACGCGCCCGGTATCGCCGCGAGCGCGGACGAAGAGGTCGCACGTCCGGTATCGCGCGCCTTCGAAGCCCAGGGCGGCCTGCGCCTGCTGCGCGGCAACCTGGGCCGTTCGCTGATCAAGACGTCGGCAGTGAAACCGGAGTACCGCTTCATCGAAGCGCCGGCGGTGGTCGTCGACGATCCGCGCGCGCTCAACAAACTGCACGCCGCCGGCGCGCTACCGCACGACTTCATCGCCGTGGTGCGTTACCAGGGTCCGCGTGCGAACGGCATGCCGGAACTGCATTCCCTCGCCCCGCTGCTCGGCCTGCTGCAGAACCAGGGGCGCCGCGTCGCGCTGGTGACCGATGGCCGCCTGTCCGGTGCGTCCGGCAAGATTCCCGCTGCCATCCACTTGACCCCGGAAGCCGCCCGGGGCGGCCCGCTGGCGAAGCTGCGCGAGGGCGACATCATCCGCCTCGATGCGGAAGCCGGCACGCTCGAAGCGCTGGTCGGGGCGGACGAATGGGCGGCGCGCGAGATCGCGCCCAACACCTCGCCGGCCGCGCTGGACCTGGGCCGCAACCTGTTCGCGGTGAGCCGCGATGTGGTGACGCCCGCCGATCGCGGTGCGATGTCGATTTCCTGCGGCCTGCCCTACCACGACGGCACCTGGGAATACGACGCCGAGTACGAACTCGGCGATGCCGCGCATGCCGCGGAAGCGCCGCACGAGGCGAAGGATGCTTGACCGGCACCTGGTGGGAGCGACATAAGTCGCGAAGCTTTCCCACTTGCGTCATCGCGACTCACGTCGCTCCCACAATCGACCCAGTGCATACGTTCCCATGACCATCGAAGCCCGCCAGCAGAAAGCCGAATCCCTCCTCCGCGCCGCCGGCATCCTGCCGGTCGTCACCGTCCACACGCTGGACGAAGCACGCAAGGTGTCCGAGGCTCTGCTGACAGGTGGCCTGCCGGCGATCGAACTGACGCTGCGCACGCCGGTGGCGATGGAAGCGCTGGCGATGCTGAAGAAGGAACTGCCCGACATCGTGATCGGCGCCGGTACGGTGCTGACGACGGAGCAGATCACGCAGTCCATCGATGCGGGCGCCGACTTCCTGGTCACACCGGGCACGCCGCCGGCGCTCGCCGATGCACTCGCGGCCGCCGATATCCCCGTGGTCCCCGGTGCCGCCACGCCGACCGAACTCCTCGCGCTGATGGCGCGCGGCTTCCGCGTCTGCAAGCTGTTCCCCGCCACCGCCGTCGGCGGCCTGGCGATGCTCAAGGGCCTGGCCGGTCCAATGTCGGAACTGAAGATCTGCCCCACCGGCGGCATCACCGAAGACACCGCGGCCGACTACCTGTCGCAGCCGAACGTCGTCTGCATCGGCGGCTCGTGGATGGTGCCGAAGCACTGGCTGGAAAACGGCGAGTGGAACAAGGTCACCGAAAGTTCGGCCAAGGCGGCCGGCATCGTGCAGCGGGTGCGCGGCGGCTGAGCTTCCCTGTAGGAGCGACGTAAGTCGCGACCGCACGACGCCAGAGTCCCTGCAGCATCCGTAGACAGAAGGGCAGGTCGCCGGTGTTCGAGTGGACCTCGCGCGGCTGTGTCCACGGCATTTCATCGGCACGGTCGCGACTCACGTCGCTCCTGCATCGGTTCGCGGCTGCGGATGGTGATCGTCAGACCCGCCTGTCGCCAACCTACCGCCCCACCATGCCTCCGTCCCGCGACGTGACACGGAGCTGGGCTTGCTCGGCCTGCGCAGGCCGAACTTGCCCGGTTAATGACGTCGAAGCAGCGGAGCAAGCTCCGCTCTACGACGGGACGATCAGCGTGCCTTGATCGTGACGCGTGCCGGCAGCGTGGCGATGCGCAGCTCGCCGTCCTTCCAATGCGCCGGCTTGCCGTTGACGCGCGTCTCGCCGGGCGTGCCTTCGTACGGCCACGGCAGCACCAAGCCACCGGCGGGCAGCTTCAGGCCGGCCTTCGCTTCCAGCACCACCTCATCGCCCTGCTTGCGCAGCGTATAGCCGAGCACGCCGTTGGGCGTGCGCAAGCCGTCGATGGCGATGCCCTCGCCGTCCAGCCAACTCGCCGGCACGCCGGCCGCCAGCACCAGGCTGTCGTCCACTTCGCGCGTGTACGCGAACATGTCCAGCGCCGAGCGCACGAAGTCCGAGGCCACCCACGCGTGCGGCAGGTCGCCGACGAAGAACGGTTTGCGCGGCGTGCGAGAGACCACTTCCGCCCACTGGTTCCAGGCCTGCGGCGCACGGTCCTTGAAGAAGAAATCCAGCACGTCCCAAGCGCGCTCGCGCCAGCCCAGCCGCACGAACGCGGCGACGTTGCGCCACTCGTACGGCGTGTAGTCCTTCCACTCGCGCTGGCCGTCGCGGCGCTGCACGAACTCCGTCCAGTAGCGTTCGAACGTCCCGTTCAACAGGTCCGCCGGCAGCTTGCCCTGCTCGCCACCCGGCGCCAGGGCGATGGTCGTGGAGGTCGGATCGAAGTCGCCGATCTCCGCCGCGCCCGGCAGGTAGGTGATGCCATGCAGTTGCGTCGCCGCATGCAGGGAAGCGTAAAGATCTTCGCGGAACTGGTCGCGCGACGCGGCCATGCGCTTCGACGCCGCAGTCTCGCCCAGCGCATCGGCGACCTCCACCGCATCCTTGTAGCCGCGCAGCGCCCAGAAGTTGTCCCAGTACGAATGCATCGGCTTGGCCGAATAGCCTTCGTGGCTGATCGACGCCGGCATCATGCCGTAGAACGCCGCGTTGACGGCGCGGTTGGCCTCGGTACGCTCGCTCAGGCGCAACTCTTCCATGTAGGCGAACGCGCCCTGCACGTGCGGCCACATCCTGCGCAGGAAGGCCTTGTCGCCGGTGTAGCGGTAGTACTCGGCCACGTTGAAGATCAGCTCGCCGTGGCTGTCGTTCTCCGGCACCGGATCGCTGCCGCGGTCGTCGACGCAGCACGGCACCTTGCCGTTCCTGAACTGGTACGGCGCGTACCACTCGACGTACTCCTTCACCACTTCGGGACGGCCAAGGCGCAGCAGGCCCTCGGAGATCATCGCGCCGTCGCGGATCCAGCTGCGCGAGTACGAACGCGTGCCCGGCTGCAGGCGCGGGCCGATGCGCGAGATCAGCATGTGCGCCAGCGCGGTGCGCAGCGTGTCGGCGACCGGCTGGCCTTCGGCAGGCACCTGCAGCTTCATCTCGCCGAGCTTGCCGCGCCAGATCGCGGCCGTCGCCTGCTGGTCGCGCGCCGCATCGATCCGCGCGGGCAGCCTGCCTTCGAGCGGGGCGACCCAGTCGATGTCGCGGCTTTCGCCCGGCGCCAGCGTGATCCGGTACAGCACGGCGGCCGATGCGAGTCCCGTCGACTCACCGGCGACCTGCGCGTCCGGACCAACGGACATCCCGTCCATCGACGCCAGCCGCTCGCGCACCAGTCCCTCATCGAAGCGCGACGCCAGTGCCGCATCGGGCTGGGCGAAGCGGAGGCTGGCACGCCCGTTCACGCTGACCACGCCATCGCGCACGGCGAGATCGTTGATCGGACTGAAACCGCCCGTCGTGTTGAGGAACTGGCTGGGTGGATTGACCTGCCAGGGCTGCACGGCCAGCGCCAGCACGTACTCGCGCGCCGTGCTGCCGGTATTCGTCAAGCGATGGCGCGCGACGACGCGCGAGTCACCGGGCTTGCCGGCGGCGAACGCGGTGGTCGCCAGCGCGAAGTCCGCGTGTCGCCACGCGACGGTCGGGATCGGCAGGTA
This sequence comes from Pseudoxanthomonas sp. GW835-FHT14C01, assembly GCF_058793715.1. Lineage (NCBI taxonomy): Bacteria > Pseudomonadati > Pseudomonadota > Gammaproteobacteria > Lysobacterales > Lysobacteraceae > Pseudoxanthomonas > Pseudoxanthomonas sp. GW835-FHT14C01. The sequence continues at coordinate 856,697 of NZ_JBXAGB010000003.1, read as the reverse complement.
GCCGTCCTGCAGCGACTGCGTCGCCTGCACGTCCGACCAGCCGATCCAGCGACCATCGACCTGCACGAAGGGCTCGACGCTGACGCCGCCCTTGGCGATTTCGATGGCGCCGTCTTCGCCGATCAGGCCCTGCTCCCTCCCGCCGTCGAGGCCTACGATGGTCCAGTACGGCTGCTCGCCGCTGAAACCGCGCGGAAACCAGCCCTTCGGTGCTTCGGCGGCCATCGCCTTGATCAGGTCGTTCGGATGCGCGGCGAACGCGAGTGGCTTCACTTCCAGTTCGGCCAGCGCGAACGAACGCCCCGGACCGTCGCCGAGGGTCAGCCGCACGTAGCGCGCTTCCGACTCCGGCAGCGCGAGATAGTCGTTGCCGCCGTTGCCGTCGACCACGGTGCGCGCATCGCGCCAGCGCAGACCGTCATCGGACAACTGCACCAGGTAATCCGACGCATGCTGGCCCGGTTTCCAGCGCAGCACGACGCCGCCGAACTCGCGCACCTTGCCCAGGTCCAGCGTCAGCTGCGGATCCTTGTCGCCGTGCAGGTCGGCCGACCACGCCGTCTCCGGCTTGCCGTCCACCGCAAGGGCCGCGGCGCCGGCAGGAAAGGCGACCGACGCACTGGCCTTGCCGGTCAACGGGGCACCGTCGTCCACCGGCAACGGTTGGAATGTGAGCTGGTCGAAGCAGACCGATCCCTTTCCGCCCACGTTGTTGTAGACGGTGAACTCGAGTTTGACGCTCCTGCGCAGCACGCGGTCGGGATCCGGACCCCATGCCTTGTCGATATGGCGCTGCTTGTAGCGCACCGGCGTCCACGTCGCCGGATACTCGTACTTCGGCCGGTTCACCCACCAGACGTTGTCGCCACTGGCATCCACCACCTTGAACTGCAGGTCGTTGCGCGGCGACTCGCCGCGCAGCTGGAAGCCGAACTGGTAGTTCTGTGGATAGTCGATCAGGAGGTCGCGCTGGATGCCGGCGTGACCCGAAACGCCATTGAAGTCGTAGTCCAGGCACATCGCCTTGCCTTCCACGCCATCGACCGACCGCAGCGCACCGCTGACCTGATTGGAGGTCACCACGCGCCACGTGGACGCGTCGTCGAATGCATCGAGCACGCGCACTGGCTCGGCCGAAACGGCACCGGCCAGCGGAAGCAGCAGCACCCCGGCCATCCGGCGGGTATGGGTGGACAGCATGTTTTCGTCTCCGGCAACGGACCGCAGCGGGAATCAGCCCTTCACGCTGCCCAGCAACAGGCCCTGGATGTAGTAGCGCTGCAGCACAAGGAACAGCAGCAGCACCGGCAGGATGGTGACGACCGAACCGGCCATCATCAGCTCGTAGTCCATCACGTGTTCGCGCGACAGGCCGGCCAGCGCCACCGGCAGGGTCTGCAAGGCGTCGTCGCTCAACACGATCAGCGGCCACATGAAGTCGTTCCATGCGCCGAGGAAGCTGAAGATCGCCAGCGTCACCAGGATCGGTTTCAGCCCCGGCAGCACGATCTGGAAGAAGATGCGCGCCTCGCTGGCGCCGTCGATGCGCGCGGCCTCCAGCAGCTCGTCCGGGATCGAGCGCGCGTACTGGCGCACCAGGAAGATCCCGAAGATCGCCGCCATGCCCGGCACGATGGCACCGGCGTAGGTGTTCACCAGGCCCATCTGCTTGAGCAGCAGGAACAGCGGCATCATCGCGACCTGCGCGGGGATCACCAGCGCGGCGAGCAACGCGCGGAACGTGCGGTCGCGCCCCTTGAAGCGCAGCTTGGCGAACGCGTAGCCGGCCATCGTGTTGAACAGTAGCGACAGCAGCATCACGCTGGTCGAGACGATGAAGCTGTTGACCAGGTAGCGCCCCATGCCGGCGCGCACGAACAGTTCGCGGTAGTTGTCCAGCGTCGGCGCCGACGGCAGCAACGGCGGCGGGAAGTGGCCCGCCTCGCCGGTCTGCATGAAGGATACGGACAGCATCCACAGCAGCGGGCCGATGCTGACGACCGCCAGCGCGACCAGCAGCGCATTGACGACAAGAGTGGCAAGGCGCTGGTTCATTCCACGCCCCGCCTGCGCGCGAACCACAGCAGGCCGCTGGTCACCACCGTCATCAGCAGGAACAGCAGGAACGCCACAGCGGAGGCGTTACCCAGGTTCCACCACTTGAAGCCTTCCTCGTACATCAGGTACAGCACGCTCTTGGTGCTCTCCAGCGGACCGCCCTGCGTCATCACGTAAGGTTCGGCGAACAGCTGGAAGTAGCCGGCCATGGTCAGGATGCCGACCAGCAGCAGCACCGGCCCGAGCTGCGGCAGGGTGACGTGGCGGAATTGCGCCCACCGCGAGGCGCCGTCGATGCGCGCGGCCTCGTAGAGGTCTTCGGGGATGCTCTGCAGGCCGGCGAGGAAGATGATCATGTTGTAGCCGAAGTTCTTCCACACGGCGAACAGGATGATCGTCGGCATGGCCCAGGCAGGATCGCCCAGCCAGTCGATGGGATCGATGCCGACCCACGACAGCCCCCAGTTCACCAGGCCGTACTTGGTGTGGAACAGGTAGCGCCAGATAACCGCCACCGCGACCACCGTGGTCACCACCGGCGCGAAGAACGCGGTGCGGAAGAAGCCCTTGAAGCGGCCCAGCCTGGAGTGCAGCAGCAACGCCGCGCCCAGCGACAGCGCGACCGACAACGGCACGCCAACCAGGACGAAGTACACCGTATTGCCCAGCGACTTCCAGAACATCGGGCTCTGCAGCAGGCCGATGTAGTTGTCGAAGCCGACAAAGCGCAGGTTGCCGATGTCGGCCAGCGCGTAGATGTCGAAGTCGGTCAGGCTCAGCGCGAGCGCGGCCAGCACTGGCAGGCCGAAGAAGATCACGATGACCGTCAGTGCGGGGGCGGCGAACAGCCAGCCGGCGAGCGAGTGCGAAGACTTCACGGTGCCGCTCCCGTGTTCGCTGCGTGGTCCAGCATCCAGCGCCGCTTCTCGAGGATGCGGTCGGCGCGACGGTCCAGCTCCTCGGCGGCCTGGTCGACCGTCAGCCGGCCGTTCGCGACCTGCTCGCCGACGAGCCGCATCTCGGTGGCGATGCGCTCCCACTCCGGCACCTTCGGTGTGGACACTGCGCGCTCCAGTTGCTCGCGGAACGCCTTGGCGTATGGATCATTCGCCAGCGCCGGCGTCTGCCACGGCGAGCGGCGCGGCGGCAGGTCGCCGGTCAGCGCATGGAACTCCGCCTGCACGGCCGGCGACGATAGCCAGGCGATCAGCTGCCAGGCGGCGTCCTTGTTCGGCGAATCCTTGAACACGACGAAGCTGGTGCCGTTGGCCAGCGACGCGCCGGGGCCGTTCGGGCCCGGCAGCGGCATCGTCATCCAGTCCTTCTGCTGCGCGGCCGGCAGGCGCTCCTTGAACTTGGCGATGTTCCAGGGACCGGAGATATAGAACGAATAGAAGCCTTTGCCGAACTCGTCCCACACGTTGGAAATCTGGTTGTTGGTCACGACCGGCGCCCACTGCCGGTCGAACATCTCCTTGTAGAAGCCGAGCGACTGCTTGAACCCCGGGCTGCGGAAGTTGCCGTAGCGGCCGTCGTCTCGCAGCAGCGGTTCCGGCTGCTGGATCGCCAAACTCAACAGCGGCTCGAATTCGTTGAGCGGCAGCAGGATCGCGTAATTGCCCGACCCGGCGACCCGCTTGACCTCGCGCATCGCGACGCGCCATTCATTCCAGCTGGCCGGCAAGGTCGTCACGCCCGCCTTGGCCAGCATGTCGCGACGGTAGAACGGCAGGCGCGTTTCGACGTACCACGGCACCGCGTAGGCGCGGCCCCCGATCACGCCGGTGTCCCAGACGCCGGGGAAGAAGTCTGCCTGGTCGAAGCCGGCGGTCGCCGAGATCTCGTCGTCCAGCGGTTCCAGCGCACCGAGGGCGGCGAATTCCGGAATCCAGGTGTTGCCGATCGGGCTGACATCCGGCAGCGATTCGCCAGCGAAGGCGGTCAGCAGCTTCTCGTGGGCGGACAGCCACGGCACGATCTGCAGGTCCACGCGAATGTCCGGGTGCCGACGCTCGAACTCGGGCAGCAGCTTCGCGACGATCTCGCCCTCGTAACCCATCACCCAGAACCGCACCACCCTGCGCTCGTCCTGCGTGCGTGCGCAACCGGCGGCGGCGAGCGCGGCGACGATCAGCAACGCAAGCAAACAGCAGCGCACCAGGGCCCTCCTTCCACCGGAGAAGACCCTGATGCGTGCTGGAGAGACTCCCGCTGGCGCACGCCGATCCATGCGGACAGCTTACTCGGGCTGCTGCGGTCGCGCCGCCTCGGGCTGCGAGGCCTGGTTGGCACGCGACTCCGCGGTGCCCAGTGCGCGCGCCGCGGCCGCATCCAGATCCGGTGGCGCGGTCGGCGCCGTCGCGGCGCTCGCCGCGCCCTGCTCCGTCTTCGCGTCCAGCCAGCCCCCCTGGAAACCGGCCTTCTTCAGGCCATCGCGGATATACGGATTCTTCTTCATCACGCTCCAGACGAAGTCGTTCCGGTAGTTCGCGATCATCGCCAGGATCGGCCCCTGATCGATGCCGATGTAGTCGCTGGCCACCCAACCCTTGCCCGGCACGATGCGGCCGGTCTTCAGCGGAATGTCGTAGTCGAAGCTCGGATTGAACGAATCCAGGAAGCCGTAGCTGGAATAGAGGTAATCGCCGTAGCGGCGATGGATCTCCTCGGTGGCCGGAATGACGATCTCCGGCGCGAACGGCAGCGAGGCGATCGCCGCCGTCGGCGCGATGGTGCCGTCGTCGAAGTTCTCGCGGAAGCCTGCGCCGCGCGCCGAATAGTGGCGGAACGGACGCTGTTCGCCGCGGTACTCCTGCGTCGTCTGCTGCGGGCCGTCGGACGCCGTCAGGCCCCAGACATTCTCGCCGTAGTCCTTCCACTTCATCGGATTCTCGGTGGCGTAGGCGCGTTGCGCGTAGGTGGCGCGCCGGCTGTTCTCGAAGTAATCCATGCCGCGCTCGCGCATGTACGCGTCCTGGATGCCGCGGAAATCTATCCAGACGTGGCTGTACTGGTGGCCGAAATGCGGTGCGAACGTCAGGTATTCCTGGCCCTGGAAAACGCCCCATAGTTCGCTGTAACTGCGCGTCCACACTTCCCACGCTTCGGGCCCCACCGGATGCGTCGGCGACGCCATGGCCAGCACGTAGACCATCATGGCTTCGTTGTAGCCCTTCCAGTCATGCGGAATGATGCCGCTCTCGGGGAACCAGCCCATCGAGATCAGCGGCTTGTTGTTCTGCAGGAACGTCCAGTCCACGCGCTTGTAGAGGGTGTCGGCGATCGCGCGGATCTCTTTCTCGCGTGCGTCGTCGCGGTCGTAGTAGGACTGGGCGAACAGCACGCCCATCAGCAGCAGCGACGTATCCACGCTGGACAGTTCCACCCAGGTGTTGAAGCGCTCACCGGTGTTCATGTCCAGGAAGTGGTAGTAGAACCCCTTGTGGCCCGCCTTCCCTTCCATCTGCGGACCCTGCGGCACGTCGCGCAGGAATTTCAGCGTGGTCAGCGTGCGGTCCACCGCCTGCGTACGGCTGACCCAGCCGTTCTCGATGCCGATCGGATACGCGGTCAGCGCGTAGCCGATCGAGGCGATGCTGGCGAACGGACGCGACGGGTAACGGTCCGGCGTCATGCCGTTGGTTTCGTTGGTGGTATCCCAGAAGAACTGGAACGTGCGGCGCTCGATGTCGCGGAACAGGGGCGGCAATTCCGGCTTCGCCGGCGGTTCGGGTTTGGCAATCACGGCGGGGGCAGCGGGTTTGGCGGCGACGGGGGCCGCCTTCTCTTCCGGCGCCTTCTGGCAACCGGCGATCAACAGAGTCAGCGCGACGCCGATGAACCAGGACGCATGCGGGGCTGGGGTGATCTTGTTCAAAGCGTTTTCCTGTTGTAACCGATTACAAAAGAGCGTCAAACAAACCCGCCGGTCGAGCGACGCCCCAAGGCGCCGCCCGAGGGCGGGTGCGAATTACCAGTCGAAGCCCATGGACAACTTGAAGGTCCTCATGGGTTCGTACACCTCGATGCCACTGCGGGTGCCCACCGTCGGATTCTGCGGACCACCCGCCGGTCCCCAGTTGGTATTGAACTGGCTCCAGTTTTCCCAATTGAAGACATTGATCATGTCGCCACGCACCCACACTGAAAGGTTCTCGCTCGGATTCCAGCGCTTCTGAACGGCCAGATCGAAACGCTTGTATCCGATCGTTCCGTCCGGCGTAACCGGATCGTAGAAGGCACGCAGGTCTCCACAGTCCGCGGCACCGGTTATGGGCTGACAGGTTCCGTTGGCCGGTGAATTCAGGCGATTCACGGACGACAACGGCTTGGGACTTTCGAGAATCAGCTTGCCGCTGAAGGTCAGGTCCCAGCCAGGCGAATAGATGCCGGACAGCACCAGCCGGTGCTTGGCGACGCCGGTGGATACGAAGTATTCATCCGTCACGTACGGATAGTCGAAGAGATAGGTTTCACCCGTCGAAGCATTCGGCCGGTTCTCTTCGGCATCCATATACGTGTAGGCGATATTGACGCCCCAAGGCGATGCCTCCGTATAGGGCTTGTCGGCGGACAGGAGCAATGAGTTCTGGTTGAACGCGAAGCCGTTGTCCATGAGGATCAGGTTGCCGTAACCAGGAACCGCGATGAACGGCGAACCACCGAAGGTCTGCCCCTGCGTCTCGTACTGATGGAAGCTTCCATCGGCACGGCGGCTTCCCAGTCGCGCGTAGAACCCGTCGCGTGCACGGATGTGCTGCAGGGTCACGGCCGTGTTCCAGTCCGTGCTCCCTAGCGTCACCGTGTTGCGCATGCCCAGACTGAACTGGTCGGAGTACGGTGTCTTGAAATCGTTGTTGACGAGTTGGATTTCGCCACCGGCCACCGGGTTGGCCGCCCGGTACGCTTCCAGCCCCTCCGGCGTCATCAGCGCGGGATTGAACGCAATGCAATTGGTGCCCGAGCACGGATGAAGGGGGGTCTGGAAGTTGATGGTGTAAGTCGTAAAGGCACCCGCGTAATACTCGCGCGCAAGGTAGTCGAACAGCGTGCGATCGTACGCACGCCCCGCGCCGCCGAAGATCACGTGACGCTGGTCACCTGCGAGGTCATAGGAGAATCCCAACCGCGGCTGGATGGCGCCCTTGAAGTTATCGCGCTTTCCCGCGCCTGGAATGTAATCGTCGATGTTGTAGTCGGTGTTCTGGATGTTGGTCCAGCTGCGCAGTGCCGATTCGATACCTGGCGCGAGACGATTGTCGGTATAGGCCGGGTTCTCTTCGTAGTCCCAGCGAACGCCCAGGTTCAGCGTCAAGTGATCGTTGACCTGCCAATCGTCCTGGATATAGATGCCGAATTGCTTGTTCTCTGAGCTGACGAAAGGATCGCGGCCGCTACGCGGGGCGGTGTACTCGATCCGCCACGGCTGGGTGAGACTCTCGTTCACGTCATACCAGTAGCGCGGATAGGGCGGAAACTGCTGGAACGCCTTCAAGTCCACTTGCTTGTACTTCACGCCCATCTTGATGGTGTGGTTTTCCCAGCCGTAGAACGTCACGTCGCTCTGGATGCCGACGCCCTTCTGGCCCTTGTCCTGGAAGTTCGGACCGCCACCGAGGTTCAGGACCTGCAGATCGCGCTGGTTCGGATTCTCGGGATTGACGATGGTGTACCGAGCTGAATTGATCGGCGTGACAGGACTGGGATTGTAGGAGGCTTCCTCGAACGTCAGATGGCTGTCGGCGAGCCAGCGCTCGGAGGAGTACTGCCAGCGCAGGTCGGCTCGCGTTTCATCGTTGTTGAGCGCCGTACCCGCGCTCGGAACGTTGACACCGCCAATGCCGAGGATGCCGGTCTCCTTGCGAACGCGCGCAATGAGTTCGAACAGATGAGCATCGCTGGCCTGCAGGCTCAATTTTCCGAAATAGACGTCCTGATTGAACGGACGGCTGGCCGGACCGTAGTACTGGGTGATCTCAGGCGGCAGGACTACGTTGTTATTGAGCACGACGGTTGGCGGCAGGACCGGCGCCGGACGCACGATGTCCTTCGCTTCGTACGAGACAAAGAAGTGCAGCCTGTCACGCAGGATCGGGCCGCCAAAGGTAACGCCGTACTGCTCCACCTTCTCTTCATTCTCGCCATCGCGCAGTTCCTGCGGCGTGGATTTGGTCCAAGCATCGGACGTGCGGTCGACGAAGAAACTGCCCGAGAATTCGTTGGTGCCGGACTTGGTGACCGCGGTGATCGCGGCGCTGCTGATCTGGTCGTACTCGGCCTTGTAGTTGGACGTGATGACTTTGTATTCACCGATCGCCGACTGTGGGAACGGGTTGCCTTCGCTATCGTCTTGGCTGGTGACACCACCTGGCGTTACATAGTTCTTCTGACCCACGCCATCGATATAGACGTTGATGGCATTGGCACCCTGCGCACCGCTTCGGATCTGCGTCTCCTGACCGTTGACCGGGGTCTGCAATGCCATGCCCGGCACGATGTCCGCAAACGCCAGGAAGTTACGCGAGTTCTGCGGCAGCAGTTCGATCTGCTTGTTCGACACGTAGGTCGCCACTTCCGACGTCTTGGTCTCCACCAGCATCGGCGCGGTGACGCGCACGGTATCCAGAGTGGTCGCGTCGCCTGTCGGCGCGGAGATCGGCGGTGCATCCTGGAGGTTCAGGGTCGCCGTCTGGCCGACGGCCAGCGTCACCGCACGTGTGCTGGTCTGGCCACCGGCATTCACTTGGATGCGGTACGTGCCCGGTGGCAGGCCACCGATGTTGTAGCTGCCATTCGAGGCCTTGGCCGAGCGGGTGAGACCGGTATCGACGTTGGTCACGGTAACCGTCGCGTCCGCAGCAGCGGCACCGCGCAATGTGGCGGAGGTGGACTGCGCCAAGACCTGCGGTGCCGCCATCGCCAGGCAACTCGCCAAGGCGCACGACAGCAGTTTGCGGTTGGGACGGAACGTGGTCCGTACGTATTGCTTCATTGGTCTCCCCTCCAAGGATGATGTACCGCGCCCGCAGTAACGAATCCGCGTGCAACGGATTGCTCCGCACCTCGAAAGATGCGGTCTCGCCTATGTGTGTTACCGGATCGCGGTGCGGTCCGTGTCCGGCGCTGTCCTCACTGCGCCGTCCTCTTCCGCCTGTCGGCAGACAAACCGTGCCTCTTCCGCACCCGTACCGCGACGGGACGGGACGTCAAACGATCAAGCCAGGTGTGTGTCACGTCCGCCCTCCACGGCCGACTCTTCACATTGCCGAAATGTAACCGTTTTCAGTGCGGGTGGCAAAGCATTCGCACTGCGTATGGCAAGTGATTCAAGTCACTGAAACAAAGGAAGAAATGGTGGATTTTTTTGCTGCAGTGCAGCGCTGCGGATGTCATACCGCAGGGGCACGGCAGTAGCGGTCTATGAACGCCTCATGCGCAGGCATGGCGTCCACGCAGTTCGCAACGATCCTGGCCACGCCGGAAATGAATCCGTCCAGTTCTTCATCGGACAGCTGATCCACCAGTGGGTGATAGCTTCCGGGCACGATGCCCTGCCCCAACATCACCTGCACCCAGCTCATCTCGGCGAACATCTCCTCCCCATTGCGATGGAAGCGGCCGCTGTCGCGGAACAGCGCAATGACCTCCTCCAGTTCCTGCGGGATCGACATGTCGCGGCACTGCCGCCAGAACGCGGTGTCGTCGCGCTGGGTGGCGTGGTAGTGCAGGATCAGGAAATCACGGATGCGTTCGAAATCGAACACCATCTGCGCGTTGTAACGGTCGATCAGCGTCTGGCTGAAGCCATCGCGCGGGAACAGGCTGAGCAGCCGCATGATCCCCGACTGGATCGAATAGATGCTGGTCGCCTCCAGCGGCTCGACGAAGCCGCTGGACAAGCCGATCGCCACCACATTCCTGTTCCAGAACTGCTTGCGGCGACCGGTGACGAAGCGCAACGGGCGAGGATCGTCCAGGGCACGGCCATCCAGGTGCTTCAGCAGCGTGGCCGCGGCTTCGTCATCGCTGATGTGTGCGCTGGAGTAGACGTAGCCGTTGCCGGTGCGGTGTTGCAGCGGAATCCGCCACTGCCAGCCGGCCTCGCGTGCCGTCGCCCGCGTGTACGGCGTCGGCGGACCGACGTTCTCGCACGGCACGGCAAGTGCGCGATCGCAGGGCAACCAATGGTTGAAGGACACGTAGCCCGTCTTCAGGGTTTCTTCGATCAGCAGGCCGCGGAAGCCGGAGCAATCGATGAACAGGTCGCCGTGGATCGGCTCACCGCTGTCCAGTACGATCGCGTCGACGTGACCGGATTCCGGATCTTGCGTCACGCGCGCAACGATGGCCTCGGTACGCTGGACGCCACGCTGTTCGGCGTAGGCGCGCAGGTAGCGCGCGTACAGGCCGGCATCGAAATGGTAGGCGTAGGCGATATTGGCCAACGGCGAGGTCTGCGGCACGTCGTTGGCCGAGACCATGAACTTGCCGCGCGGGGCGGCCATTGAACTCAGTACATAGCTGCCGATATCGTCGGCCTTGCCGGCATGCGCGGCCTTGATCCAGAACTGGTGGAACGGCAGCAGGCCGAGGTTCTGGCCGATGCTGTTGCCGAAACCGTGCACGTAGGTGTCGCCGACCTTCCCCCAGTTGTTGAACTGGACGCCCAGCTTGAACGTGCCTTGGGTTTTGCGGACGAAGTCGGTCTCGTCGATCTGCAACAGGCTGTTGAACAGCCTGATGTGCGGGATCGTGCCCTCGCCTACGCCGACGGTGCCGATGGCCTCTGATTCGACCAGACGGATCGTGCACGTGCTGCCGAGCACCTTTGACAGCGCCGCAGCCGTCATCCAGCCCGCGGTACCGCCACCCACGATGACGACGGTCCTGATTGCCTGTTCACTCATCGAATTCTGCCCTTCGCATGAGGACGACCGGTCGGGAGCGAGCCAGGCATCCAGTCATTCAGATTCTAAAACACCCTTTAAGACAAGACCCGCCGAAGCGGGTCTTGTGATGGCTGCATGGCGAGCGGTTCGTCACCAAATCACGCGGGCACTCATGAACAGCGTGCGCGGCGGCGCGTACTGCGAGCCATAGGGGTTGTAGCTGACCTGTGGATCGTAGGTCGCGCCGCCCCAGTTGATCTGATAGCCGCTCAGGTTGTCGTAGTTGAACGCATTGATCAGGTCTGCGCGCACCTGGACAGTGACGTTTTCGGTGACGAACATATCCTTGGACAGCGAGAGGTCAACCTGTTTGTGTCCGAACGTACCTGGTGCATCGACAGCGACCGGACGCGGGATGCCGCCGAAGTAGCTACCCGGGGCGATGTCGTTTGCTGGCGGCGGCGTCGCCAGAGTCACCTTAGCGGACGCGGTGATATGCCACGGCAGGTCGTAGATACCGGTCAGTACCAGGCGATGCTCCGGCACGGCCTTCAGATCAATGAAGGGATACTGCTCGATCGTAGCGGCGTCGAACGCGTAGTGTTCATCACCGCCGCGGTTGCCGCGCGCGTGCGAGTACGTGTAGGCGGCGCTGACACCCCAGCCGCTCTCCTTGGTGTACGGCTTGTCGGCCGACAACAACAGTTGCGCCGTCTTCGTCTCGATACCGTTGTTGCCCAGGATCAGCGCACCGAATCCCGGCGGCGTGTGACCCCACGGCTGCGAACCGCCTTGCCAGAAATCACCATTGGGATAACGGTTGCCCAACGTGAAGACCAAGCCTTCCTTGCTGTGGATGTAGGCCAACGTCGCCGACGTGTTCCACTCGCCCACGCTGTTGCGCATACCGATCGAGAACTGGTCCGAATACGGCGTTACCAGATCGTTGTTCAGCAGGTCGATTTCGCCGTTGCGGACGTTCGACGCCACCAGCCCGGCCATCCCCTCCGCGCCCCCCGTCAGATAGGCCGGATTCCAGGCAGCGCAGCTGCCGGGTGCCGGCGTGCATCCGGTCGTATCCGAGAAACGGATGGTGTAGCCCGACAAGGCGGACTTAACCTGCTCCAGACCCATGTAGTCGTACAGATTGCGGTCGTAGCTGCGGCCGATGCCGCCGAACAGCACATGACGCTCGTCACCGCTCAGATCGTAGGAGAAGCCCAGGCGCGGCGCGAAGTTATCCTTGTCCGCCTTGCGATTGTTGCCATTGCTGATGTAGTCGTTGATGTCGACGCCACCCTTGGCCAGTTGTTCGGCGTAGGTGGCACTGATCGCAGGATTGGTGCCGGGACCGGTCAGCGCCGCGACTACCTCGGCCGGCGTCACGTGATCGACGTAGGACGGCGTTTCTTCGTAGTCCCAACGCAGGCCGATGTTCAGCTGCAGACGGTCGGTAACGTTCCAGTCGTCCTGGATGTACAGGCCCACCTGCTTGCTGGTGGTCGTGACCGAAGGCGTGGCGCCTGCAAACGGCAGATTGAAGCGGACCTGGTACGGAATCGCCGACGTGCCCAGCGGCATGCCGGTGAACTGTCCGGCGTTCACCGAGTAATAGAACGCCGGGTTGGCGGTCGAGTTCTCGCTTTGCGTCAGCTCGATCTCCTTGTACTTGATACCCGCCTTGATGACGTGGTCGCCGTGCCACTCCAGCGAGTTGAACGTGATGTCGTTCTGGACCGCTGGACCCTTCTGCCCTTTGCGCTGGATCGCCAGACCGCTGGTCGCATCGTCGAACAGGATGACGCGATCCTGGTTCTGGCCTTCCGTGTAGACACTTTGACTGCCGATGGCGTAAGCGGTCGGATTGAACAGCACATCTTCGTAGGTGAAACGGAACTCGTTGACGTAGCTCTGGCCGTAGTGCTCCCAGCTCAGATCGAAACGGTCCTCGGTGTTGTCGTTGTTCTTGGCGGCATCCGCCGTGGTCAGGTCGCCGACATTGCTGCGGCTGTCTTCACGCCGGATCTTGGCGGAGAGCTCCAGGCGATCATTGTCGCCGACATCCCAGCTCAACTTGCCGAAGTAGAGGTCCTCCTTGAACGGACGAGTGACCGGGCCCAGCTTCGCCTGCACATCGGCTGGCAACAACGCGCCGTAATCGGTGCGCACGCCGGGCACGACCGGATTGGCCGAGATCTCGAAGCCCTTGCCTTCATAGCTGAAGAAGAAGTGCATCTTGTCCTGGATGATCGGTCCGCCCAGCGCGAAGCCGTATTCGTCCTGATGCGTTTTCTGCTTGCTGCGGCCAGGCTGCGTTTCCCCCGCGGTCAGCGAACGGAAATCCGAATTGGTGATGCGCCCGAAAACCTCGCCGTGGAATTCGTTGGTGCCCGACTTGGTCGAGGCCACGATCGCGGCGGAACCGACCTGGTCGAACTCGGCCTTGTAGTTCGAAGTAATGACCTTGTACTCGCCGATGGCGAGCTGCGGGAACGGGTTGCCCGCGCTCTGTTCCTGGCCGGACACGCCGCCGAACAGGTAGCTCTTCTGGCCGACGCCATCGATGTAGACGTTGACCGCACTTGCCTGCTGGGCACCACCACGGATCGACGTATTGCCTTCTGCGCTGGTGGTGAACTGCATGCCCGGCACCGTATCCGCAAATTCCAGGAAGTTGCGGGTCAGTTGCGGAACTGTGTTGATCTGCTTCAGTGAAACGTTGGTGCCGACTTCGGAGGTCTTGACCTCCTGCAGCGGCGGCGCGCTGACACGCACGGTGTCGAGCGTGGTGGCGTCACCGGTCGGGACGGTAGGGGCCGCGGACAGGTCGAGGTTGACCGAGGTGGCGACCTGCAGCGTCACGGTGCGCTCGTTGCCGCCCGACGACACCAGATAGGTACCAGGCGGCAGGCCGACCAGCGCGTAGTTGCCGTCGGCGGAGGCGGTTACCTGACGCTTGGTGCCCGTTGCGGTGTTGGTCGCAGTAACCGGCGCGCCCGCCGTGGCCTTGCCGCGCAGCGTGGCGTTGGACGACTGCGCGATCGCGTGGCCGCTGGCGATCACCAGCACGCTGGCCAGTGCGCAGGTCAGCAGTTTGCGTTTGGGTTGGATCGTGTTCCGGTTGCGGTGCTTCATTTGGCTCTCTCCCTCCAAAGATTGAACATCGTGTTTCGGCGTGTACGCCGCTTGTAATCGGTTACAGGGGCAGGCAAAAAAAACCGCACCCGGGCTTGCTCAACGCTTCGTCTGTCGTCCCTCTCCCACGCTCGATGCCCTGACCACAAGTTCCGGCACCAGCATCGAAGATGGCGCCACGCGCGCGCCATCGGATTCGATCGCTTCCAGCAAACGGCTCATCGCCTGGCCACCCAGCTCGGCAATACTGACCCGCATCGTGGTCAAGGTCGGGTGAACGAAACGCGCGAGCGGGATGTCGTCGAAGCCGGCCAGCGCCACGTCGTGCGGGACGCGCACGCCGGCTTCGTTGAAGGCATACAGGCAGCCGAGCGCCATCATGTCGTTGGCTGCGAACACGGCCTGCGGCTTCTCCGCCGACTGCGCGATGCGCTTGCCTGCCTCGTAGCCCGTGGATTCGCTGAAGTCGCCGGAAAATTCCTGCGGCGCTGCACCGGGCACGAAGCGCGCCATGGCGTCGCGATAGCCGCGCAGGCGTTCGCGCGCGTCGAAATTGCCTTCCGGTCCGCCAATGAAGGCGATGCGGCGATGGCCCGACTGTGCGAGGTGCTCGACCATCGCCACGGCGGCGCTGTAGTTGTCGATGGTCAACGCCGGGTACGACGCGTCCTGCACATCGGTGTTGATCAGCACGACCGGCAGCGACGACGGCAGGTTGTCGACCAGGAAACCGGGGCGATCGGTGTACGGCGACAGCACCAGCAAGCCGTCGACACGGCCACGCATCGCGCGCAGCGCTTCGCCCTGCTCTTCCGGATGGCCGTGGTAGCTGGACACCAGCAGATGCTGTCGGCGCGCACGGGCGACCAGGTCGATGCCGCGGATCAGTTCGGAGAAGAATTCGCCGTACAGGTCGGGCAGCACCACGCCGATGGTCTGGGTGCGGCGGCTGCTGAGACTGCGGGCGGCCGCGTGCGGCTGATAGCGCAGGCGGTCGGCGGTGGCTAGGACTTGCTGGCGGACGGATTCGGCGACGTTCTCGTGACCGTTCAAGGCACGCGACACGGTGGCGACGGAAACCCGTGCCTCGCGTGCGACATCCTTGATGGTGACCGAGGTTCGCGCCATTCCCCGCCCCTCCGCGGTGATGACAGCCTTGAGTGGCGCGGACTGTAACCGTTTTCACGGAAACGTGTAAAGCCCGCGTTATTCGACACCAAAAACATCATCAATTCATGTACTTGCGTATAGCGAGAGGTATCCGCAAGTATTTTGCATCGCAGCAAATCCGTGGCTGCTACGACGGCCGCATTTACTTCGCCGCCACGTCGAAGGTGGCCTCGCGTGTCCGGTCCGAGCTGCCACCGACAAACACGGTGAAGGTGCCCGGCTCAACCACCTGCTGCATGCGCGCGTCGTACATGGCCAGGTCTTCGAAGCCGAGGTCGAAGGTGACGGTCTTCGATTCGCCGGGCGCCAACGCCACACGCCGGAAGCCGCGCAGCTGCTTCACCGGGCGGGTGATGCTGGCGACATCGTCGCGGACATAGAGCTGCACGACCTCCTCGCCCGCACGCTTGCCGGTATTGGTGATCCGCACGCTGACCCGCTGCTGCAGCGCGTTCGGGGCCAACGTCTTCTTCGCCACTACCGGCGCGTCGTAACGGAAGGTGGTGTAGCTCAGACCGTGGCCGAACGCATACAGCGGCGTGGACGGCGCGTCGAGGTACTTGCTGGTGTACTTGTCCGCGTCGCTGGGCGGACGGCCCGTGTTCTTGTAGGCGTAGTACAGCGGAATCTGCCCGACCGTGTGGGGGAACGTCACCGGCAGCTTGGCCGACGGGTTGACGTCGCCGAACAGGACGTCGGTGATCGCATGGCCGCCTTCCACGCCGGGAAACCACGCCTCCAGGATCGCCGGCACCTTGCCCTTCAACGCGCCGATCGACAAAGGACGCCCATTCAGCAGTACGACGACGACCGGCTTGCCGGTGGCCGCGACCTGCAGCGCCAGTTGTTCCTGCACACCGGGCAGGTCGAGCGAGGTGCGGTTGTGCGCCTCCGCGCTCATGTCGGGGTGCTCGCCGAGGAACATCACCACCGCGTCGGCCTGCTTCGCGGCCGCGACGGCCTCGGCGAAGCCGGACGTGTCCGGGCTGTCGATGTCGGCACCCTTGGCGACAAGAAACCGGGTGCCATCGCCGAGTGCGGCCTTCAAGCCCTCGACGGGCGTCACGGCATCTTCCTCGCGACCGGCCACCGCCCAGTTTCCGAGCATGGCGCGCTGATGGTCGGCGAGCGGACCGATCACTGCCAGCGTACGCAACGACTTCGACAGCGGCAGCACGTTGCGATCGTTCTCCAGCAGCACCAGCGATTTCTGCGCCATGCGGCGCGCGGCGGCGCGGTGCTCCGGCGTGAGCGTCAGCGCGCGCTCGCGCTCGCCGTCGTCCGTGCAGTAGCGGTACGGATCCTCGAACAGGCCCAGGCGATACTTCGCATTGAGCACGCGGCGTACCGACGCATCCAGCTCGGCCATCGGGATCTTCCCCGCCCTTACCGCCGCCGGCAGGTCCTTGACGTAGATCTGGCTGACCATGTCCACGTCCACGCCGGCGCGCAGACCCAGAATGCCCGCCTCTTGGCGGTTGGCCGCCACGCCGTGCGGCATCAACTCCATCACGCCGGTGTAGTCGCTGACCAGCAGACCGTCCCAGCCCCACTGCTTGCGAAGCACATCCTCGATCAGCGGCCGGTGCGCATGCATGGGCACGCCGGCCACCTCGTTGAAGGCGGCCATGATCGACTGCGCACCGGCGTCCACGGCGGCCTTGAACGGCGGCAGGTAGACCTCGTGCAGCGTGCGCTCGGAAATGTCCGCCACGTTGTAGTCGCGGCCGCCCTCGGCCGCACCGTAGGCGACGAAGTGCTTGGCGGTCGCCAGGATGGTGTCCGGCGCCCGCAGGTCGTCGCCCTGGAAACCGCGCACGCGCGCCGCGGCGAGTACCGAGCCGAGATACGGATCTTCGCCCGCGCCTTCGACGATGCGGCCCCAGCGCGGGTCGCGGGCAATGTCCACCATGGGCGCGTACGTCCAATGGATGCCATGCGCCGCCGCTTCGACCGCCGCGACGCGGGCGCCGTTCTGGACTTCCACCGGATCGAAGCTCGCCGACTCGCCCAGCGGCACCGGGAACACCGTGCGGTGGCCGTGGATGACGTCGAAGCCGAACAGCAGCGGGATCTTCAGCCGTGACTGCTCCACCGCGATCTTCTGCAGGCGGCAGGTCAGCACCGCGCCCTGGGTGCCGAGGTAGGAACCGATCTCGCCGCGGCGGATCTGCTCCTCGCTGCCCGCCATCGCCGCCGGGCCGGTGTTGGCGCCGAGGCCGGCCGGCTGGTTCAGCTGGCCCAGCTTCTCCTCGACCGTCATCTTCGCCATCAGCGCATCGACGAAGGCGGTTTCCTCCGGCGTCGCATAAACCGGGGGCTTGGCAGCGGTCGGCGCGGCCAGCAGCGTGGCGATCAGCCCGGCGAGCAATGGCTGCGGTGCGATGGATTTCCTGGACATGCCGCCCTCCCGGCGAGACGAAAGGAGGGGAATGTAAACGTTTTCAGTCGTTGACGCATGCCGCGCTGCCGAAGAAGTCCGACGTGTCAGACGGCTTCGTCGGGCGTCCGCGCCTCGATGGCGAGGGCGTGGATGTCGGTCTGCATCATGTCGCCCAGCGCGGCGTAGACGGCCCGGTGCCGCGCCAGCGGCGCCCTGCCGACGAACGCCTCGCTGGTGATCCGGACCGTGAAATGCCCGCGGCCGTCACGGGCGCCCTCGTGCCCGGCGTGCTTGTGGCTGTCGTCCAGCACCTCCAGCGACGCGGGCTGGAGCGCAATCATGAGCGCTTCGCGGATGCGCTCGACCCGGCTCATGGCAGGACCTTGCGGAACGGACGCACGTCGACGCGGACGTAGACCCCGGCCGCAACGTAAGGATCGGCATCGGCCCACGCCCTGGCGTCCTCCAGGGAATCGAACTCGGCGATCACGATGCTGCCGCTGAATCCCGCCGGTCCCGGATCCTCGGCATCGATCGCCGGGCAAGGACCGGCCAGCAGCAGGCGGCCTTCATCGCGCAGCGCGGTCAGGCGTGCCAGATGATCGGCACGCGCCGCCAGACGGCGGGGCAGGACGTCGGGACCATCATGGCCTTCAATGGCATACCACATGGTGTTCACTCCAAAGGCGAAGTCTGAATTGTACGGGCGCGGACGCGTGCGGGCGCTGGACACGGTCCGGACCAAGGCTTACCCTGTCCACCATTGCACGGCCGGAAGCAGCGGCCCGTCCAGGGGAACCACCGGCCACGCCGGCCTCCCCGACCCGTCAAGGGACCACCGGGACGTTCGATTCGCTGCCCCCACCCGCCCGCGCCCGACGACCTCTCGCTGTCCGCCGCCGCAGTCCTGCGGTGTGCTTTGCTGGTTGCTGTAAGGGAAGCGTTCGCCCTGCGACGCATGATGATGGTTGGTGCATTGCCGGTGCCGCGCCGTCCTGCCACGTGCAGGCCCGCAGGGTGACCCGCACGATGGCTGTTTCTTGATGAGCCCAGAACTCGCGTCTGACGCGAACCCACAAACTCCGTCCACGCATCCGCAGCAGCAGGAAATGCCGCTGGCGGTGGTGCATGGCCAGCCGGTGCTGCAGATTCCGCAGGACCTGTACATCCCGCCGGATGCGCTGGAAGTCATCCTCGACGCCTTCGAAGGCCCGCTGGACCTGCTGCTGTACCTGATCCGCCGGCAGAACCTGGACATCCTGGACATCCCCGTCGCCGAGATCACCCGGCAGTATGTGGACTACATCAACGTGATGCAGGAGCTGCGGTTCGAACTGGCCGCCGAGTACCTGCTGATGGCCGCCATCCTGGCCGAGATCAAGTCGCGCATGCTGCTGCCGCGGCCGGTCAGCGAGGAAGGCGAGGAAGGCGATCCACGCGCGGAGCTGGTGCGCCGGCTGCAGGAGTACGAACGCTTCAAGCAGGCGGCCGAGGACCTGGACGCCCTGCCCCGCCAGGATCGCGACACCACGCCGGTGCACGCCGACGTGCCGGACCGCGCTTCGGTGAAGCTGCCGCCGCCGGTGGAGCTGAAGGAAATGCTGCTGGCGCTGCACGACGTGCTGAAGCGCGCCGAGCTGTTCACCGGCCACGCCATCAAGCGCGAGGCACTGAGCGTGCGCCAGCGCATGGGCGACGTGCTGACGCGGCTGGAGGACGGCAGGTTCCACCGCTTCGAGAGCATGTTCACCCCCGAGGAAGGCAAGCTGGGCGTGCTGGTGACCTTCCTGGCCATGCTGGAACTGGCCAAGGAGCAACTGCTCGACATCGTGCAGGAAGCTCCCCTCGCCCCGATCTACATCAAGTCGCTGGCGCTGAACAACACCAACGAACCGCTGCAGTTCTCCAGCGAGTTCGACGACAGCGACGCCGCCAACGACAGCCCCTGACGCGGCCGGGTCGTACGCCCGCCGCACTTCCGAACGACAGGACCGCATGGATCAATCGCTCATCAACCGCATCGTGGAGGCCGCCCTCCTGGCCGCCACCCAGCCGCTGACGCTGGCGCAGCTGCATGGCCTGTTCCCCGAGGACGAGCCGGCGCCGGAAGGCAGTGTCGAACAGGCGCTGCAGGATCTGGCCGACGCCTGCGCCGACCGTGGCGTGGAACTGGTCGAAGTGGCCTCGGGCTACCGCTACCAGGTCAAGGCCGACGTGCACGCCTGGGTCGCGCGCCTGTGGACGGAACGCAAGACCAAGTACACCCGCGCCACGCTGGAAACGCTGGCCCTGATCGCCTACCGCCAGCCGATCACCCGCGGCGAGATCGAGCAGGTCCGCGGCGTGGCGGTCAGCAGCAACATCATCCAGGCCCTGGAAGAACGCGAATGGATCCGCGTGGTCGGCCACCGCGACGTACCGGGCAAGCCCGCGCTGTTCGGCACCACGAAGGGCTTCCTCGACTATTTCGGCCTGAAGCGCCTGGACGAACTGCCGCCGCTGTCCGAGCTGAAGGACATCGGCGAACTGGAGCCGCAGCTGCCGCTCGATGGCGCGCCGCTGCCCGTCAGCATCGCCAGCGGCGATGCCGTCGACGGCGAACGCAACGACAACGGCCCTGACGAAAGCATGCAGGACGACAGCACGCCCGTCGCGGATGGCGACGGCGACACGGACGGCACCCACCACGACACCGCGGCATCGGACGATGCCGGCGACGACACCCCATCGGACGACACCGGCGACGACGCCGGCGATCACGATGAACCTCAACCCGAAGATGACGACGCCGCTGCTTCCGACGAGGAAGACCGGGCACCGTCGGAGCAGAAACAATGAGCACCACCCCCCCGAAGAAAACCTCCCTGGGCAAGCTGTCGCTGAAGCGCGGCGAAGGCGCCGAAGCGCCGGACACCCAGCGCCTGGAAGAACGCCTGCACAAGGTACTGGCGCAGGCCGGCCTGGGCTCGCGCCGCGCGCTGGAACAGCGTATCGCCGACGGCCTGGTCAAGGTCAACGGTGAAGTCGCGCAGACCGGCATGTCGGTCAAGGGCGGCGACCGCGTCGAACTGGACGGCAAGACGTTCGTCGCCAGTGCGCTGACCGAGCCCTCGCGCGTGCTGATCTACAACAAGCCGGAAGGCGAAGTCACCACCCGCGAAGACCCCGAAGGCCGCCCGACGATCTTCGAAGCGCTGCCGGCCCTGAAGGGCGCGCGCTGGATCGCGATCGGCCGCCTGGACATCAACACCACCGGCCTGCTGGTGCTGACCACGGACGGCGAACTCGCCAACGCGATGATGCATCCGTCGTACGAAGTCGAGCGCGAGTACGTCGTGCGCGTGCGCGCGCCGGAAGGCCAGGAAAGCGTGCCGGACAACATCGTCGACCGCCTGCGCCGCGGCGTGGCGCTGGACGACGGCCCGGCCAAGTTCGACGAGATCGAACGCATCGGCGGCACCGATTCGCACGATTGGTTCCGCGTGGTGGTCAAGGAAGGCCGCAACCGCGAAGTCCGCCGCCTGTGGGAATCGCAGGGCTGCCAGGTCAGCCGCCTGAAGCGCGTGCGCTACGGCAAGGTCAGCCTGCCGCAGCCGCTGCTGCGCGGCCAGACGCAGGAACTGCCCGACGCGCAGGTCGAGGCGCTGCGCAAGGACCTGGGCCTGGAGGTGGGCACGCCCGCCGCCCTCACGCTGCAGCCGGTGATCGGCCAGCGCAAGGCCGCCAAGTCGACCGTGCACGTGGGCGGCGGCCGCAGCGGCAGCGCCTACGTCAACGGCCACAACAGCGCCGACGAAGGCCGCGAGCTGCGCCGCTTCGACCATGTCCGCGAAGACCGCGGCCGCGGTGGCCGTGGCAAGAAGCCGCACGGCGGCCTGACCGTCAGCGGCGAACAGGCCGCGAAGCAGTCGCAGCGCCCGTTCAAGCAGCGCACGCCGAAGGGCCCGAAGCCGTTGCCCGATGGCAATCCGGCGGCCTTCCGCAGCTGGTACGTGCCCGATGGCGTGGACACCGGCCCGGCCGGCCATCGCAACGCCGGCCCTGGCGGCCCGAAGAAGCCCTACGGCGGCAAGCCGGGCGGCGGTCGTCCCGGTGCCGGTGGCAAGCCGGGCGGCGCAGGCAAGCGCGGTCCCGGCGGTGGCCAGGGGGGGTTCGGTGGCGACCGGTTCGGCAACGAGCGGGGACCCGGCAGCTTCGGTGCCGAGCGAGGGCCACGTGGCGGCCAGGGCGCCGGCAAGCCGCAGCGCGCGGCACGTCCGTACGGGCATCCCGCCAGCGCGCCCAGCTTCCCGTCCGACCATGCCAATCCCGGCTTCAATCCCTATGGCCAGCAGCCGCGTGGTCCGCGTCCGCAGGGGCGTCCGGGCGGTGGCGGCAATCGTCCCCAGCATGCGGGCGGTCCGCGTCCCGGCGGTCGCCCGGCAGGCGGTCGTGGCCCCGGCGGACGCCCGGGGGGCGGCGGCCAACGCGGCCCGCGTGGCGGTGGCCACGGCTGATGCGACAGGAAGAAGGCGCCTCTCGGCGCCTTCTTCGTTTTCTGCAGTCGCGCGTCGTCGACTTCATGGCGACTTCATCGCGGCTCCCCGCACCGCCGGCAGGCTGCGCGCCATCCCCGGATGGAGCGCAGGCCCGACGATGCAGGACCCCCGTCATGACGCGATCATCGTAGGCGCCGGCTTTGCCGGTCTGGCCTGTGCACGCGAACTGGCCGCGCATGGCCTGCGCGTCTGCGTGATCGATCGCAAGCAGGATCTCGGCGAACGCGTGCATACCACGGGCATCCTGGTCCAGGAAGCCTGCGGCGCTCCGCTGCTGGCAGGCGTGCCCCGCGCACTCCTGCGTGCCGTTCCGCACGTGCGCCTGTATGCGCCGAACCTGCGCAGCGTGCGGCTGGGCGCGGACGGCTATCGTTTCTACACCACCGACACGCCGGCGCTGATGCGCTGGCTCGGCGAGCATGTGGAGACCCGCGGTGTCGAACTGCGTCGCGGACAGTCCTTCAGGAGCGCGACACGCACGCGGACGGGATGGCATGTGGAAGGCGTGGGCCACGCGCGCATCCTGGTCGGCGCCGACGGTGCGCGATCGCGGGTCGCGCAACGTCTCGGCCTCGGGCAGGTGACACGGTTCCTCTACGGCGTGGAGTACGAGTTCGACGGCATGACGCTGCGCGAACCCGATGCCCTGCACTGCTTCATCAGCAAGCGCTTCGCACACGGCTACCTGGGCTGGGTGGCGCAGACACCGACCGGCGTGCAGGCCGGTCTCGCGCGGCGGCATTCCCGCGGCATGGGTCCCGCGCCCGACATGGCCGGTTTCCTGCGCCATGTCGCGCCGATGACAGGATTGCCGGTCGCACGTCCGCCGGACAGCATCCGCGCCGGCCTGATTCCCTGCGGCGGCGCGGTCCGCCCGATGCAGCGCGACGACGTGGTGCTGATCGGCGATGCCGCCGGCATGGTGTCGCCGCTGACGGCGGGCGGCATCCATGCCGGCCTGCGCCATGGCGCGGAGGTGGGACGGAGACTGGTCCACCGTCTCTCGCGTGCGGCGACGCAGAACGCCCACGAGGCCTCGCCTGTCCCCGGCTTCGCCTTCAAGCGCCTGCTGCGATGGGTCTTCGACCATGGCCAGTTCGATCTGCCGGTCGATCTACTGCTGGGGACGCGTCCCGCGCGCCGCGCGGTCGAACAGCTGTGCTTCCACCGGCGAGGCGGTCGGGCGCCCGATCCGGACCGCGCGGATTGAGCACGATCAAAGGCCGGCCGGTGCCCGTCGGCTACAATGGCGCGTTGATTCGATAGCCCAGACTTCCCCCATGTCCTCTGCGTTCGGCACCGAGACGGTGCTCGACGTCCGTCACTGGACGGACGCCTACTTCAGCTTCACCACCACCCGCGACGACGGTTTCCGCTTCGAGAACGGCCAGTTCGTGATGATCGGGCTGGAAGTCGAGGGCAAGCCGCTGCTGCGCGCCTATTCGATCGCCAGCGCGAACTGGGAAGAGCAGCTCGAATTCTTCAGCATCAAGGTGCAGAACGGACCGCTGACCTCGCGCCTGCAGCACATCAAGCCGGGCGACACCGTGCTGATCGGCCGCAAGCCCACCGGCACGCTGCTGATCAGCGACCTGCACCCGGGCCGCAACCTGTACCTGCTGGGCACCGGCACCGGGCTGGCGCCGTGGCTGTCGGTGATCAAGGATCCGGACACCTACGAGCGCTTCGACAAGGTCATCCTGACCCACGGCGTGCGCCATGCCGACGACCTGGCCTACCGCGACTACTTCGAGAAGGAACTGCCGCAGCACGAGTTCCTCGGCGAGACGATCCGCGAGAAGCTGCTGTACTACCCGGCCGTGACCCGCGAGGACTTCATCCACCAGGGTCGCCTGACCGACCTGATGGCCAGCGGCGCGATGATGGACAGCCTGGGCATCGATCCCCTGGACGCGGAACACGATCGCGCGATGATCTGCGGCAGTCCGCAGATGCTGGCCGACTTCCGTGCGCTGCTCGATGGACGCGGCTTCACCGCCGCCCCGCGCATCGGCACCGCGGGCCAGTACGTGTTCGAGCGCGCCTTCGTCGAGAAGTGATCGCGCCGCGCCGGCGGCATCAGGATGGACTGCAGCCTTGCGCACCGGGCCGTGCGCCGCCGATTGCCGACGACGCGATCTCCGCCGCCGTGATCGGCCGGATACCCGCCGCGAAGCGCTGGTTCAGCACATGGACCATGGCCTTCGCCCACAGCGCGTTCCAGACCGTGCCCGCATGCCCGTCGGCCAGGATCGCGTGGCACGGGGCGTCGCCCTGCGTATTGGTGACGACGAGCCGTCCATCGACGTTGACCGGCCGGTACCCCGGCCGCCCCTCGGGCGTGCGGCCGCCCCACAGGGCGGCGAACCAGGCGCGGTCGTCGAAGAATGCGATACGCGGATCGCGCGCGGCCATCGCCTTCAACGCCGCGTCGTAACGGTCCAGCGCAAGCGTGATGTTCGCCTGCTCGCGCGGCGACTGCCAGCGATGGATGTTCTGCCCGACGTGCGCGTTGTCGAAGATCCCGACCAGCACTACCCGCGTATCCGGATGGTGCCGGTGCAGGTAGGCCACGGCATCGCCCACGTCGGCGATGCAGCGATCGATCTGCGCGATCACGTCAGGGGCCCGGTTGGCCGCCAGACGCTCGAGGCTGTCGCGCTGGCCGAAGCTGTTGACGCCGATACGCAGTATCACCACGCCGCCCCGCCATGACGCCGCCGATTCGTCCATCAGGCGCACCAGCCGCGGCATCTGCTTCTGCACGTTCATCAGGTCGTTGCAGACCGCACCGGACACCGCGAAGTTGTAGGCGAAGTCCTCCTTCTCGGGCACGCGTGCCGGCCGTCCCAGGCTTTCCTCCAGCAAGGCGACGAGCCGCCGGCTGCCGTAATGCCCCCAGCTTCCCTGGTCCACCTGGGCGCTGCGGAGACGCTGCAACCACTCCGTCCATTGCCAGGTCGTCGCGTGGAAGGCGCCACCGCGCAGTCCGTCGCGCCCGCTGAACTGCGTGCCGTCGTGGTAGGCATGGCTGTCGGAGTCGCCGACGACGGCCAGCTTCAACGGCGCCGCCTGCACCGCGCCGCCGCCCCCGAGAGCGGCGACCAGCAACGCCGCCCACCATGTCCGCTGTCCCACCGCCATGTCTTCGAAACCTCCTGCCCGCCTTCCGGAGAGAACGCGAAGCCCTGCACGGCGGGGACACGGGCGATGCGCCGGTGCTACGCTCCCGGCACGACGTCCTGGGGAGGACATGCCGTGATCCGGAATCTTCTGCTGGCCGCGCTGCTGGTCCTGGCTCCCTGCGCGCATGCCGGCGACACCGTCAGCCAGCCCGGCATCGGCGACGTGCCGCCGCCCATCACCCTGAAGGATCGCAAGGGCAACGCGGTCGACCTCGATGCGCTCAAGGGCAAGGTGGTGGTGGTGACGTTCTGGGCGTCGTGGTGCGGGCCTTGCCGGCGCGAACTGCCGATGCTCGGCCATGTGCAGAAACTGGTCGGACGCGACTACCTGGAAGTCATCGCGATCAACATGAAGGAATCGCGCGACGATTACCTCGGCGTATTGCGCGCGAACAAGGACCTGGACCTCACCTTCGTCCACGACGTCCGTGGCGTGGTCACCGACCGTTACGGCGTCACCGCGCTGCCGAACATGTTCATCATCGGGCAGGACGGTCTGATCGTGCGGACCCATCGTGGGTATTCCGAGGCGGTACTCGAATCCTTCGCCCGGGAACTCATCGCCCTGCTGCCCGAAGAGGCGCTGGAGGGCCGCGCGCCGCCGCGCAGCCCGTAGGCAGGCCGCCACGCGCGCATCGCCTGGCCGGTGCTAGTCTCGGCGCATCGAAGCCGGGGAACGGAACATGGCACGCATGCGGACCATCGCGGCACTGGCACTGGTGGCGGTCGTCCTCACGGCATGCCTGCCCGCCGCCGATCCCCAAGCGCCGGTGCCGCAGGCACTCGTCCCGTCGACTGGAGCGCCCGCGCGACTGGTGGTGGTACTGCCCGGTCGCGGCGACGATGTGCAGGTACTGCGCGAGAGCGGCATCGCGCCGGCCATCCAGGCCGCGTGGCCCGACGCCGATGTCGTCCTCACCGGACTCGGATTCGGCTATTACATGCAGGGTCGCGCGCCGCAGCGGCTGCACGACGAAGTGATCGTGCCGGCACGCGCACGCGGTTATCGCGAGGTGTGGCTGTTGGGTGCCTCCATGGGCGGCATGGGCACGCTGATGTACGACCGTGCGTATCCCGGCGAGGCCGATGGACTCGTACTGCTGGCGCCTTATCTGGGCGACCGCGGGCTGGTGGAAGACATCCGCACGCGCGGACTGGGACAGTGGGACGCGGGTCCGGTGCCCGCCGCCGTGGATGCGGACAACTACCAGCGCGAACTGTGGCGCCATCTGCAGGGCTGGCGCGACGCCCCCGCACGCACGCGCTCGGTCTGGCTGGGCTACGGTGCCGACGACCGACTGGCGGAGGCGATGCCGCCGCTGGCCGGACTGCTGCCGCAGGACCACACGGTCGTGGCGGAGGGCGGACACGCCTGGAAGGTGTGGTCGCCGCTGGCCCGGCGCCTGCTCACTGCGGCGGGCCCGGCACGTCTGGAGGCTCAGCGCTCGCCGTAGCGCAGCCACCGGACGGCCGAGGCTTCATCCGCGAAGACGCGCGCATCGAAGCCGTGCTCGTTGGCCAGCAAGCCGGCGAACTCGACGTCGGGCAACTGGTCGGCGTGCTTCTCCACATAGGCGATGCGCACGGCCTCCATGCCCTGGCCCCGCATGGCCTGCACGAACTCCAGCAACTGCTCGGGCGGCGGTGGCAGGCCTTCCATGTCGTCGACCACCAGCAACGCCGCGGGCGAAAGCCGGCGTACCTCGTCAGCGAGGGCGCGCCAGTACGCCAGCGTGGTCTCCAGCGTGCCGTTGGTGCCGGTCACCCAGGCGCGCAGGCCGTAGTCGGTGGTGCCGAACTCGATGTGGAACACACGGGTATCCGCGCCACGCATGCCGTTGCGATCACCCCAGCGCAGCGCGGATGTCGCCCGCGATCGACGCCGGCGTATCGGTCGGTGCGTAGCGCTTGATGACCTGGCCGTCGCGGCCGACCAGGAACTTGCTGAAATTCCATTTGATCGCGCCGATGCCGAGCAACCCGCTCTTCTCCTGCTTCAGCCATGTCCACAGCGGGTGCGCATCGCGGCCGTTGACGTCGATCTTGGCGAACATCGGGAAGGTCACGTCGTAGTTCAACGAGCAGAAGGTACGGATCTCGGCCTCGTCGCCCGGCTCCTGGTGGCCGAACTGGTCGCAGGGGAACCCCAGCACGACCAGACCCTGCGGACCGAACTCGCGCCAGAGCGCTTCCAGGCCGGTGTACTGCGGGGTGAAGCCGCACTTGGAGGCGACATTGACGATCAGCAGGGCCTTGCCCTGGTACTCGGACAGCGAGCGCTCGCGACCGTCGAGGTCCTGGGCGGAGAAATCGTAGGCGGTGGTCATCAGGTTCTCCCCGAAAGGCGCTATCAGACACCCGTCGCACCGGCGGGGCAAGGCCGGCGCCGGCAAGGTGGGCAGGCGGGCGTCGATCCGCTAACGTGGGCCCGCACCGGACCATGGACGCCGCCATGCAAGCCGCCGATCCCGCCAGCCACGCCAACCTCTACATCCACATCCGCATCCTGATGGGAATGATCGTGGGTCTGGGGCTGACCCACCTGCTGCGCCACGTGGCGCGCATCATCGAACGGCCGCACGCGCACCCGGTCCATGGCGTGCACCTGCTCTGGGCCGGCTTCATGTTCTTCTACCTGCTGCACTTCTGGTGGTGGCAGTTCAGCCTTTCCCATCAGTCGCACTGGAACTTCTCGCTGTATCTCTACATCACCCTGTATGCGCTGCTGCTGTACCTGCTGTGCGCGCTGGTGTTCCCCGAATCGCTGCCGGAAGGCACCGGCTACCGCGAGTACTTCTACGCGCGGCGGCGCTGGTTCTTCGGCCTGCTGGCGCTGATGTTCGTGGTCGACATCGGCGATACGCTGATCAAGGGGCAGGCCTACCTGCAACAGCTGGGCCCGGAATACGGGTTCCGCAATGCAGCGTTCGTGCTCGCGAGCCTGGCCGCCATCGCCACGCGCAACCCGCGCTTCCACGGCATCTTCGCCGTGGCGGCGCTGCTGTACGAACTGTCGTGGATCTGGCGGCGCTACGCGATCCTGACGTAAGCCTGCCCTTCTGTGGGAGCGACGTCAGTCGCGACCGCATGGCTGACGCACTCCTAAGTCTGCGGTCGCGACTGACGTCGCTCCTACAACAGCCATCTCACCGCACCGGCTGCACCTTGATGGCCGGCACGAACGGCGTGATGCCCAGCGCTTCGTGGATCTCCGCCGGGTAGTACGCGCGGCCGTCCTTGATGACCAGCGCCAGCTTGCGGATGTCGGCGATGTCGGCCGTCGGATCACCGTCCACCAGCACCAGGTCGGCACGCTTGCCGGGTGCGATGGAACCCGCATCATCCAGCGTACGGCTGTACTTGGCGCCGTTCCAGGTCGCGACCTGCAGCGCCTGCGACGGCGTCAGCCCGGCCTGCACGTACAACTCCAGTTCCCGCTGCAGGGTGAAGCCTGGCAGCTCGTCCGTGCCCGCCACCAGTGGCACGCCGGCGCGGTACATGCGACCGGTGAACTCGACCAGCTTGTCGAAGCTGCGCTTGTAGCGTGCACCGGTCGCATCGTCGGCGATGTCCATTTCCGCCGCGCGGCGACTGCGCTGCACGTCCGGCGGCAGGTGATCCGCGACGTCGGCGACGATCGGCGACAGCTGCCCTTCGCGCTGGTGGATGAACTCGAACGTCGCCAGCGTCGGATCGATGACGATCTGCTTCCTGGCCAGTTCGGCGATGAAGTCCTGCACCGGCTGGCTGTCGAAGTCGAGTCCGTCGGTCCTGTCGGCGACCAGGTAGAAACGCGCGAGCGTGCGCGTGTCGGTCTCCGGCGTAACGAAGAAGTTCAGCATCACCTGGTTGATGTGCTGGATCTCGTCGTAGCCCTGCTCCACCACGTCCTGCGCGCGCAGGAACGCCGGCACGTGGCCGCTGACGCGGATGCCGCGCTGGTGGGCGTAGGCGGTGGTGTCGCGCAGGATCTCCTTCGGGAACGAGTTGTAGATCTTGATCTGCGGATACCCGTGCTCGACGTACCAGTCGATCGCCTGCTTCGCGCCGGCCAGGTCCTTCACGACGAAGCCGCCCTGCGAGGAATGCGGGCTCTGGCCTTCGATGTAGCCGGCCGGGATCACCCGCGGGTGCATCAGCGTGCCTTCCCGCTCTTCCGCCATCAGCTGCTGCAGCGTGGCGTTGTCGTTGCCCATGTCGCGCGCGCTGGTCACGCCCGCGGCCAGGTGCAACCCGCCTTCCCAGTTGCCGGCATGCACATGCATGTCGTACAGGCCCGGCAGCAGCACGCGGTTGCCCGCGTCCACCACAGTGTCGGCCGTGACGTCCGCCCTGCCCGCCGGCGATACGGACACGATCCTGCCATCGCGCACGACGACGTCGGATGCCGCGCCGAGCGTGGCCTTCTCGCTGTCGAACACACGCGCGTTGCGGACCAGCGTGGTGCCCGGCAGCGGATGCGCCAGGCGCTGCTGCAACGCTACCAGCGCTTCGCGCTCGGCGGTCTTCTGGCGCGCTTCCAGGGCGTTCGCGCTGCCCTGCCAGCCGTCCTCGATCAGCTGCAGGAAGCCGGGATAGATGTAGGCGAACAGGCGCGGCTCGGCCTCGCGGGTGACCCAGACGAAGCTGGGCGTGAAGCCGATGCCGGTCAGCGCCAGCAGGTCGACCGTCTGCCTCTTCTTGCCGCCGGTGATGTCCATCGACGCGACCTTGCGCTGCGTCAGCGTGCCGCTCGGCACCAGCGGCAGCTTCCCGTCGGGCCGCTTGGCCAGTGCCGCCAGCGCCACCGACATCGCGGCCGGTGTGCCGCCCAGCGGGGTGTAGAGGGCGGTGCCGGTAAAGGCGTGCGTGCCATGGTCGGAAGTGCTCTTCCAGGTGCCGGTATCGCCGTGGCGCGTGAAGGTCTCATCCACGGGCGCACCGAACGTCGAGGCGCCCTTCACCTGGTAACGATCGTAGGTGCCGTCGGCGCGAAGCCGGAATTCCTCCTTCAGTTCCGGCCCGCGCCCGTTGTCTTTGAAGATGAAGTCGACCCGGGTGGTGCCGTCCTCGTCGACGGTGACCGTCTGTTCGCCTGCCTTCTTGCCCCCGTCGACCAACGCGACGTACTTCAGCGTCTCGGCCGCCAGCGCGGACGGGGCAAGCAACATCGCGCAGCAGAAGGCAAGGACAGGCTTCACGGGGTTCTCCGGCAGGGGCGCAGGCGCGCCGATCCGCCGCAGCGTGAGGCCGCCGGCCATCCCGCCGCCCATGCCTTTCGTCATGGGTCCGGCCTTTCCCGCTGCGGTACCCTTGGGAATCCATCTTTGTAAGGACGTAGCGCTTCATGACCACCCGCCTCGCCCTCGCGCTTGCCGCGACCCTCGGACTCGCCATGCCCGCCTACAGCCAGGCCGCCACGCCGGCCACCCAGACGCCCCAGGCCGCCAATCCCTTCTTCGCCGAAAGCCCGCTGCCGCTGCACTACCCGCAGTTCGACAAGATCAAGGACAGCGATTTCGCGCCCGCCTTCGATGCCGGCATGGCCGAGCAGCTGAAGGAGATCGACGCGATCGCCAACAACAAGGCCAAGCCGACGTTCGACAACACCATCATCGCGCTGGAGAAGTCCGGCCAGGTGCTGGACCGGGCCACCACCGTGTTCTTCAACCTGGTCGGCACCGACACCAACGACGCCCGCAACAAGCTGCGCGCGGACTACTCGGCGAAGTTCGCCGCGCACGGTGATGCCATCAGCCTGAATCCGAAGCTGTTCGCGCGCATCAAGGCGTTGTACGACCAGCGCAACAACCTGGGACTGGATGCGCAGGGCGTGCGCCTGATCGAGCGCTACCACACCAGCTTCGTGCGCTCCGGCGCCAACCTCAACGATGCCGACAAGGCCACGCTGAAGGCGATGAACGCCGAACTCGCCTCGCTGGGCACGCAGTTCAGCGATTTCGTGCTGAAGGAAGTCAACGCCTCGGCCGTGGTCGTCGACGACGTCAAGCAACTCGACGGCTTCACGCCGGGCCAGATCGCCACCGCCGCCGAAGCCGCCAAGAAGCGCGGCCTGGAAGGCAAGTACGTGCTGACCCTGCTGAACACCACCGGCCAGCCGCCGGAATCGCAGCTGACCAACCGCGCGCTGCGCCAGCGCCTGCACGAAGCCTCGGTCGCGCGCGGCAGCCGCGGCGGCGAGTTCGATACCACCGCGCTGGTGTCGCGCATCATGAAACTGCGCGCGGACCGCGCGAAGCTGCTGGGTTACCCGAACCACGCCGCCTACGGCCTGGAAGACCAGACCGCACGCACGCCGGAAGCGGTCAACGCGATGCTCGGCAAGCTGGCGCCGGCCGCCGTGGCCAACGCCAAGCGCGAGGCCGCCGACCTGCAGGCGATGATCGACCAGGAACAAAAGGCCAAGGGCCAGCCGACCTTCAAGCTGGAACCGTGGGACTGGGCGTTCTACACCGAGAAGGTGCGCGCGGCGAAGTACAACTTCGACGAGTCGCAGCTCAAGCCGTACTTCGAGATGAAGAACGTGCTGGAGAATGGCGTGTTCTTCGCCGCCACCCAGCTGTACGGCCTGACGTTCAAGGAGCGCACCGACCTGCCGAAGTACCACGCCGATACCTGGACCTACGACGTCTTCAACGCCGACGGATCGCAGCTGGCGATCTTCATCTTCGACCCATATGCGCGCGACTCCAAGCGCGGTGGCGCGTGGATGAATTCGTACGTGTCGCAGTCGGGCCTGAGCGGCGACAAGCCGGTCGTCGCCAACCACCTGAATGTGCCCAAGCCGCCGGCAGGCGAGCCCACGCTGATGACGTGGGACGAAGTGACCACCACGTTCCACGAATTCGGCCATGCGCTGCACGGCATGTTCTCCGACGTGAAGTACCCGTACTTCAGCGGCACCAGCGTGCCGCGCGACTTCGTGGAGTACCCGTCGCAGGTCAACGAGATGTGGGCCGACTGGCCGTCGATCCTGGCCAACTACGCCAAGCACTACAAGACCGGCGAACCGCTGCCGCAGGCACTGCTGGACAAGGTGATCGCCGCCTCCAAGTTCAACGAAGGCTTCAAGACGACCGAGTACCTGGGCGCGGCCATGCTGGACCAGCGCTGGCACCAGATCACCGCCGACCAGGTACCCGCCGCCGACGGCGTGATGAAGTTCGAGGCCGCCGCGCTGGCGGCCGACGGCATCAACTACGCGCCGGTGCCGCCGCGCTACAAGACGCCCTACTTCAGCCACATCATGGGCGGCTACTCGGCCGGTTACTACGCCTACATCTGGTCGGAAGTGCTGGACGCCAACAGCGTGGAGTGGTTCAAGCAGAACGGCGGCCTGAAGCGCGAGAACGGCGACCACTTCCGCAAGACGCTGCTGTCGCAGGGCGGCAGCCAGGATGCGATGAAGCTGTTCCGCGACTTCGCCGGCCACGATCCGAAGATCGAACCGCTGCTGGAGAAGCGTGGGCTGACCGCACCCGAAGGCGCAGCACCGGCCGCCACGCCGGTGAAGTAAGCACCTTCACGACGAGCCCTGTCGTACGCCGCGCCACCTTCGGGTGGCGCGGTCGTTTCCGGAGCGGCAATGCGCCCGGAGACGGCGGGTTTTCCACAGGAGATGTGGATGGAGGCTGCACGAAACTGTGGATAACCATCGCGCGCCCTTGCGCCGCCACGCTGTCAAGACGGATGGCGGATTTTTAGCCACCCCCGTACGACGCGCCGTCCAGCATCGCCGATTGCGGTACCCGCGTCAGGCGCCGAACGCTTTGCCGAGCGCCGCGTAGGCGTCGCGCTGTTCGTCCGTCTCCGCGCGCGGCGCGGTGACCTCGAGTTCCACGATCTGGTCGCCCGCCGGCGTCCCGGGCAGTCCACGACCACGCAACCGCAGCTTGCGGCCGGAATCGGAATCGGCGGGGATTTTCAATTCCACCTCGCCGCCCAGCGTCGGCACGCTGAGCGTGGCACCGAGCGCGGCCTGCCACGGCGTCAGCGCCAGCACGTGGATGATGTTGCGGCCATCCACCTCGAACTGCGGGTGCGGTGCGTATTCCACTTCCAGCAGCAGGTTTCCGCCCTGGGTGCCCTGCCCGGCGAGCCGGATGACCTGGCCGGGCTTGACGCCTTTCGGGACCTTCACGTCCAGCTGCTTGCCGTTGACGTTCACCCGCACGCTCCCACCGTCGTAGACCGCCTGCAGCGGCACGGCGAGCTTGGCGCGCGAATCGCGCGACGGTTGCGGTCCACGGGGCGCACCGTGCTCCGGGCGTGCCCGCCGGCCGAACAGGCCCTCGAAGAAGTCGCTGAATCCGCCGCTGCCGCCGCCCGCGCCACCGAAGATCTCCTCGTAGTCGAAGTCCTGCGCACCGGGGCCGCCGCGCCCGAAGTCGGGCGGCGGCCGGAACTCTTCGCCCGGCCGGTAGCCGCGCGCGCGCAACTGGTCGTAGGCCGCGCGCTTCTGCGGATCGCGCAGCGCTTCGTACGCCTCGTTGACGGCCTTGAACTGGTCTTCCGCACCCGCTTCCTTGCTGACGTCGGGATGGTACTTGCGCGCCAACCGGCGGTAGGCGGTCTTGATCTCCGCATCGCCGGCGCCGGGTTCCACGCCCAGCACCGCGTAATAGTCCTTGAACTGCATGGAATCTCCGCAGACGGATACCGCGCCGACGCACGGCATCGGAAAAAGAACGGCCCGCGACGCGGGCGCCACGGGCCGATTCTATCGCTACGCCCGTGGCCCTGCCGTGTTCCGGCAGGCCCGGCGGGGTCACTGCACCTGGATGCGGCGCGGGGTGGTTTCCGGCTTCTTCGGGATGTCGATCTGCAGCACGCCATGCTTGCCGGTGGCGGTGATGCCATCGGGATTGGCGCTGTCCGGCAGCGAAAAACGACGGTAGAACGTGCCGTGCACGCGCTCCATGCGCGAATAGCGGCCGCCGTCTTCCTTCTTCTCGGATACGCGCTCGCCGCGCAGGGTCAGGATGCCCTTGTCCATGTGGATCTCGATGTCCTGCGGGTCCACGCCGGGAATGTCCGCCAGGATCACGAACCGGTCGCCGTCCTCGCGGATGTCGACGCGGGGGGCCCACTGGCTGGTCACGACGTTGGACTGGTCCGCGTCGGCTTCGCCCAGGAAGCGGTCGAAGACCTGCTTGATCTCGTCCTGCAGGCCGCGGGTGTTGCCCCAGGGGTTGTACTGCACGATGCTCATCTTGGTGTCTCCTCGGAAGGGGCGCCACCACGGCGGCGCCGATGGCCGGAAAAATAGGCGCGCGGCCAACCGTTTCAAGGCCGTGACGGCGTCACCACACGGGCGCGCTACACTGGATTCAGTTTCCATCCAGACAAGGCAACACCATGAGCATCCAGATCGGCGAGCGCATCCCCGAAGTCACCCTCAAGCGCATCCGCGACGGCGTGGAGACGGTCGACACCGCCGCCCTCTTCGACGGCCGCAAGGCGGTCCTGTTCGCCGTGCCGGGCGCCTTCACGCCGACCTGCTCGGAAAAGCACCTGCCCAGCTACGTGCAGCATTTCGAGGATTTCCGCAGCCGCGGCATCGAGGTCTTCTGCGTGTCCGTCAACGATCCGTTCGTCATGCAGGCCTGGGGCAAGACCCAGCACGTGCCCGACGGCCTGCAGATGCTGGCCGACGGCAACGCCGACCTGGCCAAGGCGCTCGGCCTGGAGATGGACGCCAGCGCCTACGGCATGGGCGTGCGCGCCAAGCGCTTCGCGCTGTACGCGGAAGATGGCGTGGTGAAGAACGTGTTCGTCGAAGCGCCGGGCGAGTACAAGGTTTCCGGTGCGGAACACGTGCTGGAGCAGATCGGCTGAGTCAACGCGCCCCGCGTCTCGCTTTCCTGCAGGAGCGCCTTCGGGCGCGATGCCTTTCGACTGTTCCACTGACAGGCTTCGCGGGCATGACCCGCTCCTGCAAACGTACGCCGACCGTGTCGGCCTATCGCAATACGGTAAAACGCACCCGCGCCCACGCGCCGGTGTCGGCCAGTGCGGTGAGCTGGTGCTCGCCCGTTTCGGTGAAATCCTGCTGGAACGCCTGCGCACCCCGCGTCTCCGCGATCCAGCGCCCGTCCAGCAGCCACTGCACGCGCGTACCGGTGCCGAGCGCACGGAGCTGCAGGCGCACGCCGTGCTCGCTGCCCGGCGCGCGGGCCAGCGTGGCGAGATCGTTGAGCCCGTCGATGCGCAGTTCTTCGACGGCATCGCGGCCGTCGGGCAGGCAATCCGGGGACAGCGGCGGCAGGCGCGATGCCGCCCGTTCGCGCTGCGGCAACCAGGGCGATGCCAGCGCCGGCCAGCGTGCGATCTCCGCGCTGCGCACGTCGTGCGGTCTCGCGCACTCGCCGGAGAGACGCAGGCCGCTGCGCGCATCCACGTCGAAACGTTCAAGGCCCGCACTCCACAGGCGCGCGTCGCGCTCGGCGAACGTCGGCGGTATGTTGCCACCGAGGGTCCATGCATCGCGCTTGCGTTGGCACAGCGTCGGTGACGCTGCTTCCGCCGACGTACCCAACGGCCAGCAGATTGTGTGTTCGACCACGCCATCCGGCGGCGGTACAGGCCCCGCATCGCCCTGCGCGCGAGGCAGGCTGTCGATGACTTCGAACATCAACGGCAGCGCGGTGACCGCGCCGTACTGGCCGGGCAGCGGCGTGCCGTCCGGCCGCCCCACCCACACGCCGACGGTGTAGCGGCGCGTGCTGCCCAGCGCCCACGCGTCGCGGAAGCCGTAGCTGGTCCCGGTCTTCCAGGCCACGCGGGGACGGTTGCCGGTATCGAGCACGCCGCTGCCGTAGCCCGGCCGTGGGTGCGCTTCCAGCACCTCGCGGATGATCCACGCGGCGCCGGGCGACAGCAGGCGCCTGTCCGAGGCCGGATCGTGCGAGGTGTAACGCACCCGCCCCGACAGTCCGCCGCGATTCAAGCCGGCGTAGGCACCCACCAGGTCTTCCAGCCGCGCGCCCGTACCGCCGAGGATCAGCGACAGGTTGGGCTGCGCGCCGCGCGGATAGCGCAACACCAAGCCGTTGTTCGCCAGCCGCGCGGAGAAGCGCGCCGGACCGACGCGGTCCAGCAGGTCCACCGCCGGCACGTTGAGCGACAGCCGCAGCGCATCGGACGCGCTGACCGGACCATTGAACGCGGCATCGAAGTTGCCGGGCCGGTAGCCGCCGAACGACTGCGGCGCATCGACCAGCAGGCTTTCGGAATGGATCAGGCCGTCGTCCAGCGCCAGCCCGTACAGGAATGGCTTCAAGGTGGAGCCCGGCGAGCGCCACGCCTGCACCATGTCCACATGCCCCAGCCGTTCGCGATCGCCGAATGCGACCGAGCCGACATAGGCGCGGGCTTCCATCGTGGCGTTGTCGACCACCAGCAACGCGGCGGACGTGCGTGCCGGCAGCGTGGAGAAATAGCCTTGCACGCGCTCCTCCAGCGTGCGCTGCAGGCCGGCGTCGAGGGTGGAGGTGATGCGCGAGGCGCGTGGCTGTTGCCGGCGCAGGCGTTCGGCCAGCAGTGCGGCGCTCAATGGGGCCTGCAGGCTGCGCGCGACGACCGGCTCGATGCGCGCATCGTCGACCTCGTCCCTGGTCCAGACACCGAGATCGGCCATGCGCTGCAGTACCTTGTCGCGCGCGACGCGTGCCGCATCGGGCTGGCGGTCCGGGCGCAATCGGCTCGGCGATTGCGGCAGCACCGCCAACAGCGCAGCTTCGGCATGCGAGAGCCGCGCTGCCGGCTTGCCCAGATACGCCCAGCTCGCCGCGTCCACGCCTTCGATGATGCCGCCGAACGGCGCACGTTCCAGATAGAGGGTCAGGATCTCGCGCTTTGACAGGTGCACTTCCAGTTGCACCGCGCGCAGCATCTGCTTGGCCTTGCCCCACGGCGTGCGCGAGTGGCGGTCGAGCATGCGCGCGACCTGCATGGTCAGCGTGGAGCCGCCGGACACCACCCGCCCGTGGCGTGCGAACTGCCCGGCCGCACGCGCCAGCGCCCACGGATTGACGCCGGGGTGCTTCCAGAACCAGCGGTCCTCGTAGTTCAGCAGGGCCTGCAGATAGAGCGGCGACACCGTCTCCGGAGAGGCGGGATAGCGCCAGACGCCGTCGCGATCGGCGAACGCGCGCAGCGGCGTGCCGTCGCGCGCAACCACAAGCGTGCTGGTATCGCGGATCTTCGGTAGCGGTGGTGGAAAGGCGACATCGAGGACCAGCAGCGCGACGAGCACGGCGACGGTACCCCAGCGCAGACAGCTCAACAGCGTGGGGAAACGTCGCTTTCGCATCGAGGCTTGTCGCGCTGCGTATGGTCGTGGGGGCGACGTGAGTCGCGATGAGACGCTACCGTCCCTCTGTCGCGACGCGCGTCGCTCCCTCGGCGACCATGGATCCGGCCCCTTCTCCCCGCGTGCGTGGAGAAGGAACGCCTCACGGCTGCACCACCGTGATCGTCGCCGGCGACGCCTTGCCGACGCCGCGGATGTCCGGGCGGTACATGTCCTCCACCAGCGACGGCGGCACGGTGTACGTGCCCGGCGTCACCGCCCGCACCAGGTAGAACACCTTGGCGGTGCTGCGACGGTCGAGCTTCAGCGCGGCCACGTAGCGGTCGTCGCGGAACTCTTCGTGCTTGACGTCCGCCGCACCACCGCGGTCGCTGATCGAGATACCGTCGACCACGACCTCGGCCCATTGCTTGGCATCGCCGAGATTGAAGTTCTCGATCTCCAGGCCGGCGGGCAGCAGGTCGGTGAACAGCGCATCCGGGATCGCGACGTTGGCGGTGATGCCGACGCGCACGATCAGCGCCTCGCCTTCCTTCAGCGCGCCGCCCTTCCACTCCTGGCCATCGGTCGTGTAGTAGCGGCGCTCGATGCCGATCTGGCGATCGTCGGGTGCCGGCGCACTGCGCGGGATGCCGGCCACGTCCAGCGATGCGTACAGCGGCGGCGAACCTTCGGGCGTGAAGCGCAGGCCACGCGCCAGTGCCGCGTGATCGACGCTGCGGCCGAACAGGCGCACCGGCGCGATCGCTTCCGCCTCGCCGCCGATGCTCCACTGGCCGGAGACCAACTTCTGCTGGTCGACCATCAACGCTTTGCCCAGCCGTGCCAGCGCCACCTGCTCCTGCGTGCTCAGCCACATCCAGCCGCTGTTGCGGCGGGCATCCAGCTCACGCCCCAGCGAGATCGCACGGCGGTCGTACTCCGCCTTGGCCAGCTTGCGTTCGTGCACCAGCGCGATCATCAGCGCATCGTCGCGCAGTTTCGTCCCGTAGTCGCCGAGGTACTCCGGACGGTCGCCGGTCTTGGCGAAACCCTCGGCGATCGCCTTCGCGCCGCGCGTCCTGTCGCCCTGCAGCGACAGCGCGATGCCCAGATGCACCAGCGGCAGACCGGTGAGCGTCTTGCCGCGCTCGTTGTCGTACAGCGCACGCAGCGTGCCCAGCGGCGCGCGGTTGACGCGTGCGAGCACGTAGCCGGCGTAGGCCTGGTTCGCGAACTTGAGGTGGTCGCGGCGGTCGTAGCCGTAGAACTGCGCGCCGCCGGCCAGCAGATCCTCATTGAGGCGGGTCAGCGCCTTCTGGAGCACGGTGTCCGGCACGGCGAAGCCGCCTTCGCGCGCGTCCAGCAGGAACTCGGCGATGTACGGCGTCAGGCCCGGGTTGACGTAGTCGTCGTCGCCCCACATCGAGAAGTGGCCGTTCGCCACCTGCATCGACGCCAGTCGTCCGAACGCGCCTTCCATGCGTTCGCGGCGTTTCTTCACCTCCAACCCATCGATGCCGAGCAGCTTGGCCGTCGCGTCATCCAGCTCCAGCGCGGCGTAGCCCTTGCTGGTGGTCTGCTCGGCGCAGCCGTACGGATACTCCAGCGCGCCCTTCAACGCACTGGCGAACGGTATCGGCGGCAGCGCGCTGACCGTCATGCGCGCGGTGACCGAGCCCGGCATCAGGCCATCGGCGAAGCCCGCGCCCATCTCGACCGGCGCCAGGCTGTCCAGCACCTGCGTGCGCGAGCGCAGCACCGCCGGCCAGCCCGCCCGTACCGGGACGTCGTAGCGGCGGTCGACCTTGAAGCCGTTGCCCTCCACGCGCACGCGCACCTGGGCGGTGGTGTAGCCCTCGCCCGCGGTGATCGGGAACGTCAGCGTGCGCTTGGCATCGACGGACAGCTCGGCATTCCTGCCGCCTTCGCCGATGCTGAGCGGGCCTTCGCCGTTCACCAGCACCTTGAACGCGCCGGCCTTGCCGGTGAAGTTCTGCACGTCCAGCGTCACCGTGCTCTTGTCGCCCGGCGCCAGCACGCGCGGCAGGCTGGCTTCGGCCACGATCGGCGCGCGGACGACGGTTTCGCGGTCGCGGTTGCCATAGCGGGTATCTGAATAGACCAGCGCCGATACGCGCAGCGTGCCGTTGAAATC
The DNA here is from genome assembly GCF_058793715.1 of Pseudoxanthomonas sp. GW835-FHT14C01. Lineage (NCBI taxonomy): Bacteria > Pseudomonadati > Pseudomonadota > Gammaproteobacteria > Lysobacterales > Lysobacteraceae > Pseudoxanthomonas > Pseudoxanthomonas sp. GW835-FHT14C01. Next base: position 816,890 of record NZ_JBXAGB010000003.1, on the reverse strand, counting down.
CGGCACCTTCAGCGCGACGCGCGCGTTGCCCTTGCCGTCCAGCTTCACCGGTCCGGAGAACAGGTCCACCGTCTGCACACGCGAGGTCGGTCGCTTGGCCTGCGGCAACGCGGCCAGCGCCATGTCGCCGCCGAAGCGCATCTTCGCGCTGCCGCCCTCGAAGCTCTCGATCACGCGGCCGTAGATGTCGTAGGCGTCCACGCCCAGCCGGCGCTGGGCGAAGAACTGCGCGTTCGCATCCGGCACGGGGAAGCGGGTGATGTTGAGGATGCCCACGTCCACCGCGGAGACGGTGACGTGCGCCGTGTGTCCCGCGAGTTCGGGCACGCTGACCGTGACCGGCAGGTTCTGCTCGGGGCGCATCTGCTTCGGTACCGACAGGCCGACGGCGACGCGACGGTCGCGACGGTCCATCGGCACGTGCGCAACGCCGACGGCGCGCGCGGGCGTGATCTTGCTCGGCGCCGAGCCGCCGCGGAACACCAGCGCGGTGACGTAGACGTCGTGCCGCTCCCAGTCCTTGGTCACGGGGATTGAGAACGTGCTGCCCGGCTTGGCGTCGATCGCCTGCACGTACAGCATGCGGTCGCTCTCGACCATCAGAAGGCCCTTGCCGGCATGCGGCGGCGTGACGGTGACCTTCAGCGTGTCGCCCGCCTTGTAACCGGTCTTGTCCAACGCCAGCTTGACCTTGTCGGGGCGCGCGTCGAGGCCTCGGTTCTGGTCGTCCCAGCTCCAGCCAGCACGGAACGGATAGCGGGTGGTCAGGCCGGTGGCCGGGTCGAACACGTCCAGCCGGTACTCGCCCCACTCCACGGGGAAGTCGATCTTCGACGCGCCCGCGCCGACGTCGAGCGCGCGCGTCTCCTTGTTCTCGAAGCGACGGGTGAAGTCGTAATCCCAGCCGCCGTCGTCGGAATGGTTCCAGTGATAGTCGCGCAGCTCGCGTACCAGCGTGGCCTTCAGCCGCTTGCCGGGCTGCGGCTTGCCGGCCGCATCCACGCGCACGACTTCGAAGCCGGCGTTCGCATTGGCATCCGCACCCTCCTTGTCGTCGAACAAGGGACGGATGCCGACCAGCGCATCGGCCGGCCACAGCACGCGCTTGAGCGTGCGGTTCACGGTGCGGCCGCCGGTCTCGTAGACGCTGGCCGACACGATCGCGGCGATCGTGCTGCGCGGCTTGGCTTCCGCCGGCAGCGCGATGTCCTCTTCCAGCACGCCGTTGTCGGCCAGCGTGGTGTCGATGACGTCCTTGGCCTCCTTCGGCAACTCCATCGTCGGATCGCCGAAGAAGTAACCGGGCAACTGCTCCAGCGGATGCTGTTCGACCGCCACCGCCAGCTTGGCGGTGAAGCGGTTGCCGCTGGCCGGCGCGCCGTACAGATACGCCGCCGTGGCCTTGAGCTTGAGCGGCTGGCCGGGTTTCAGCACCGGCGCCGCGTCCAGGTCCAGCTTCATGCGCTCGGGCAGGAACTCCTCGATCCGCAGCGTCATGCCCTGCACCGCGTCCTTGCTGGCCGGATCGGTGCGGAACTCCACCTGCCAGCGCCCCGTCGGCGCCTCCACCGGAATCGCCTGTTCGAAGCTGAAATAGCCCTGCGCGCCCGGTTGCAGGCGCGTCTCGCGGAACACCTTGCCGTCGGGCTGCTTCAGGCGCAGGAACACCGGCTGGCCGCCGCCCTGCTTCGGCGCCGGTACCGGCTTGCCGTCGTTGTCGCGCAGCAGTGCGGAAATGCGCACCGTCTCGCCGGGACGGTACAGGTCGCGTCCCGACCAGGCGAACACGTCGAACCATGCCTGTTCACGGCCCGCCACCGCGAACTCGGACAGGTCGAGCGCCGGCTGGTTGAACGGCAGCATCGAGATGTCCTTGCCGCGCGTGGCGACCAGCACGTGGCCCGCGTCGAGCGTGTAGTTCAGCAACGCATTGCCGTTGCCATCGGTCTTGCCGGCCAGGATGGCTTCGCCGCGGGCATCCAGTACCTTCAGCTCGACGCTGCCGGTCGCCGAACCGTCCCGCAACGAGGCGGTGTGGACGAACAGCTTGTCCTTGTAGGTGCGCGTGTGCAGGCCGATGTCGCTGACGGTGAAGAAGGCGGTCTCGAACTCGCCGGCGAACTTGCCGGTGCGCTTCATCACCGCGAAGTACAGGCCGGGATCCTGCAGTTCACGGATGTCCTGGATGGGCAGGTAGGTCAGTACGCGTTCGTTGGGCTTGCCGCCCAGCACGAAGCGGTTGAGGTAGACGGGGTCGGCCAGCTTGCCCAGCGGCGTGCTGTCGCCGTACTCGCTGTCCAGGTCCCAGCTGCCGCGGCGGCCGCCACGCTGGTACTCGGCGAAGAACTTGGGCAGCTGCTTTTCGGTGACGCGGAGGAATTCGACGTCCACTTCCGGCACGTTGATCGACACCACCGGCAGGCCGCGGCTTTCGCGGGCCGGCAGCACGCTGCCCTGCGACGCGAAGCCGACCGCCGGATCGAGTTCGCCGGTATGCACCTTGTGCGTGTCGTCCTTGCCCAGGCGCGTGCCGTCGGCGGCGGACAGTCCGGCCTTCAGCGTAACCTCGTAATCCTTCGCGGCTTCCACCGACGGGAAGCGCAGCACCAGGCCCTTGTCGTCCAGCACCCAGCTGCCCTTCACCGCGGCACCGTTAGCGTCCTTCACCACCAGCAGCGTGTCGAAGTCCTGCGAACTCACCAGCGGACGGCTGAACTCCAGCGCGATGGCCAGGTCGCCGTCGTGCTGGTCGGGATAGGCGCCGACCAGGGCGAAGCCTTCCACCTTGGCGGCCTGCGCCTTGATGGGATCGCCGCTGGCTTCGGGCAGTTGCCCGGACTCGTTGCGCTTGCAGCCGGCGAGTGCCGTCGCTGCGATCAGGCCAATAAAAAACGCGCGCATCCAGCGACTGCGCGCGTTCCGGGTGTTGCGACGTGCCGATCCCATGTGCCGTTCCCTGCCGTGGTCGTACCGGCAGTATAGAACGCAGGAAAGAAAGTGGCGGGGTCACGACACCGCCACGTTGATGCAGACCGGCGGTCAGGCTTCCGGCGGCGTTTTGATCGCTTCCGGCGCGGCCGGCGACGCTGTCACGGCGCCGTCGACCACCTCGTCCTCATCCAGCGACGCATCCAGGCGCTCCACCGCCTGCAGGGCTTCGCCATCGGACAGGCGCATCAGGGTGACGCCCTGGGTGTTGCGGCCGACCTGCGAGATCTCCGCCGCGCGGGTACGCACCAGCGTGCCGCCATCGGAGATCAGCAGGACCTCGTGGTGGTCGGACAACTGGATGGCACCGACCAGACGGCCATTGCGCTCGGTGGTCTTCAGCGCGATCACGCCACGGGTGCCGCGACCCTTGCGGGGGTAATCGGCTACCGGCGTGCGCTTGCCGTAGCCACGCTCGCTGGCGGTCAGGATGTCGCCGTCGCCATCGACGACGACCAGGCTGACCACTTCGGAGCCGGCATCGGCGATGACCGCCGTGGCCTCGCCATCGGCGGTTTCGCCGTCGTCCTGCTCGCCTTCGACGTCCGCCTCGGCGCCTTCGGCCAGGCGCATGCCGCGCACGCCGGTGGCGGTACGGCCCATGGCGCGCACCAGGCTTTCGGAGAAGCGCACAGCACGGCCGTTGGAAGCGAACAGCATGACGTCGCGCTCGCCATCGGTCAGCGCCACGCCGACCAGCGCATCGCCCTCGTCCAGGTTGATCGCGATCTTGCCGCGCGCCAGCTTGAAGGCGAACTCGGTGAGCGGCGTCTTCTTGACCGTGCCGTTCTTCGTCGCGAAGAAGACGAACTTGCCGTCCTCGTAGTCGCGCACCGGCACCACGGCCTGGACCTTCTCCCCGGGTTCCAGCGGGATCCAGTTGATGATCGGACGGCCGCGCGCGTTGGAGCCGGCTTCCGGCAGCTGATACACGGGCAGCCAGAACACCTTGCCGCTGCTGGTGAACGTGAGCAGCGTGTCATGCGTGTTGACCAGCCACAGCTGGTCGATGAAATCCTCTTCCTTGGTCGCCGCCGCGCTGCGGCCACGGCCACCGCGCTTCTGCGCGCGGTAGGCGCTGGCCGGCTGGCGCTTGGCATAACCGGCGTGCGACAGCGTGACCACCATGTCTTCCGGCGCGATCAGGTCGAGGATGTCCAGGTCTTCTTCGCTGTGGCGGATCTCGCTGCGGCGCTCGTCGCCGAACTCGGCCTTGACGTTCAGCAACTCGTCGCGGATCACCTGCAGCAGCACATCCGGATTCTCGAGGATGCGGATCAGGCCGGCGATGGCCTCCAGCAACTGGCGGTATTCCTCGGTCAGCTTTTCCTGCTCCAGGCCGGTCAGGCGGTGCAGGCGCATCTCCAGGATCTGCGTGGCCTGGGCCTCGCTGAGCTGATAGCGGCCGTCGACGAAGCCGATCGTGGCGGGCAGGTCTTCCGGCCGTGACGCTTCGGCGCCGGCGGCGGCGAGCAGCGAGCCGACCAGGCCCGGCTCCCACGTCTTCGCCAGCATGCGCTCGCGCGCTTCCTGCGGGTTGGCCGACGTCTTGATCAGCTCGATCATCTCGTCGATGTTGGCGAGCGCGACCGTCAGGCCTTCCAGGATGTGGGCGCGGTTGCGCGCCTTGCGCAGTTCGAAGATGGTCCGGCGGGTCACCACTTCGCGGCGATGGCGCACGAAGGCTTCCAGCATCTGCTTCAGGTTGAGCAGCTGCGGGCGGCCATCGACCAGCGCGACCATGTTGATGCCGAACACCGATTCCATCGGCGTCTGCAGGTACAGGTTGTTGAGGACGACCTCGGCCGACTCGCCGCGCTTGACCTCGATGTAGATGCGCATGCCGTCCTTGTCGGACTCGTCGCGCAGCTCGCTGATGCCTTCGAGCTTCTTTTCCTTCACCAGCTCGGCGATCTTCTCGATCAGCCGCGCCTTGTTCACCTGGTACGGGATCTCGGTGACGATGATCGACTCGCGGCCGTTGTCGTCGTTGACCTCGATGTCGGCCTTGGCGCGCATGCGCACGCGGCCGCGGCCGGTGCGATAGCCGGCGATGATGCCGGCGGTGCCGTTGATGATGCCGCCGGTGGGGAAATCCGGTCCGGGGATGTACTGCATCAGCCCGTCGACATCCAGTTCCGGATTGTCGATCAGCGCGATCAGGCCGTTGACCACTTCCGACAGGTTGTGCGGCGGGATGTTGGTGGCCATGCCCACCGCGATGCCGGCCGAACCATTGACCAGCAGGTTCGGGAAACGCGTCGGCAGGACCGTCGGCTCCTGTTCCTTCTCGTCGTAGTTGGGCTGGAAATCGACGGTTTCCTTGTCGATGTCGGCCAGCAGCTCATGGGTGAGCCGGGCCATGCGCGCCTCGGTGTAACGCATGGCCGCGGCGGAGTCGCCATCGACCGAACCGAAGTTGCCCTGGCCATCGACCAGCATGTAGCGCAACGAGAACGGCTGTGCCATGCGCACCAGCGTGTCGTACACCGACTGGTCGCCGTGCGGGTGGTACTTACCGATCACGTCGCCGACGATACGGGCGGACTTCACGTGCGGCTTGTTGGCGTGGTTGCCCAGTTCGTTCATCGCGAACAGGACGCGCCGGTGGACGGGCTTCAGGCCATCGCGGACATCCGGGAGCGCGCGCCCCACGATCACGCTCATCGCGTAATCGAGATAGCTGCGGCGCATCTCGTCTTCGAGGTTGACGGGGATGATTTCCTTGGCGGTATCGGCCATTCGGGTTCCGTGTTTCTCAGGTTGTCTCGGGTCGGAATCGAGGCCAAAACGGACCTAGCCGGCGTGGGCCGGCGAGGCAGTGACAGGCGGGGATTCCGACGGGTTCTGCAGCGTGCCGAGTGTACCACAGACCGACCGTTTCGGCCTGAGAAACAAGCACTTATGCGCTTGCCCGCCGCATGTGGCGAGGAACGGTCCGGGAAGATGCGCGGCACTCCCCGGGCGGCCGGGCGCCGGATACGAAAAAGCCCGGCCGGGGCCGGGCTTTTCGCTGGAACTGGTGGGCGGTACAAGTTTCGAACTTGTGACCCCTGCCGTGTGAAAGCAGTGCTCTACCGCTGAGCTAACCGCCCGAAATCATCGGGGCGCGAATGATAGCCGCGGACCGGGGGGGCGGTCAACGCATCCGCAGGTCAGCGGTCCTTGGTGTCGCACAGCGCGCTGACCCGGCGCGGCGGCGCGAAACAGTCGCTGCGCGCGTCAGGCCAGAAGTCGCGGAACACCGCGTGCGCAGGCACCCGGTCCAGCAGTTCGCCAGGCTCCAGGAACTTGTACAGCGCGGCCAGCGAACGCACCTCGATCGGCGAAACGCGCCGCAGGATGTGCTCCGGGCCCAGTTGCTGCGGATGCTCCAGCCCGGCGGCGCACAGCATGTCGCGCAGCGCCTTGAGCGTGTTGTCGTGGAACTGCTGCACGCGCACCGACTTGTCGGGCACGTCCAGGTGCTTCCAGCGCGCGGGGTCCTGGGTGGCGACACCCGTCGGGCAGCGGTCGTTGTGGCAACTCTGCGCCTGGATGCAGCCCAGCGCGAACATGAAACCCCGCCCCGCGTTGCACCAGTCCGCCCCCATCGCCATGGTGCGGGCGATATCGAACCCGCTGATGATCCTGCCCGCCGCACCGATCCGGATGCGGTCGCGCAGGTTCAGGCCGACCAGCGTGTTGTGGACCAGCAGCAGCGCCTCGTGCATCGGCACCCCGACGTGGTCGATGAACTCGGCCGGCGCGGCACCGGTGCCGCCCTCGGCGCCGTCCACCACGATGAAATCCGGCAGCAGGCCGGTCCCGTGCATGGCCTTGGCGATGCCGAACCACTCCCAGGGGTGACCGATCGCCAGCTTGAAGCCGGTCGGCTTGCCGCCCGACAGCTCGCGCAGGCGGGCGACGAACTGCAGCAGTTCGACCGGCGTGGAGAACGCCGAATGTTTCGCCGGCGACACGCAGTCGTGCCCCATCGGCACGCCGCGCGTGGCGGAAATCTCCGCGCTGACCTTGGCGGCCGGCAGCACGCCACCGTGGCCGGGCTTGGCGCCCTGCGACAGCTTCACCTCGATCATCTTCACCTGCGGCGAATGCGCGTTCTCGACGAAGCGCGCCTCGTCGAAGCGGCCCTGCCCATCGCGGCAGCCGAAGTAACCCGAGCCGATTTCCCACACCAGGTCGCCGCCCTTCTCGCGGTGATACGGGGAGATCGAGCCCTCGCCGGTGTCGTGGTAGAAGTTGCCTCGCCGCGCGCCTTCGTTCAACGCGCGCACCGCATTGGCCGACAGCGAACCGAAGCTCATGGCCGAGATGTTGAACACGCTCGCCGAATACGGCTGGGCCGTCTCTGCACCGATCACCACGCGGAAATCGTGCGAATCCACGCTCGCGGGCGCCATCGAATGGTTGATCCATTCGTAGTCCACACCGTAGACGTCCTGCTGGCTGCCGAACGGCACCACGTCGCTGACGCCCTTCGCACGCTGGTAGACCAGTGCGCGCTGCTGGCGCGAGAACGGCACTTCCGCCGTGTCGCCTTCGATGAAGTACTGGCGGATCTCGGGGCCGACCGATTCCAGGCCATAACGGAAATGCGCCAGCACCGGATAATTGCGGCGCAGCGTGCTGCGCGATTGCAGCACATCCCAGGTACCGAGCAGCGCCAGCGCACCGAAGACCGCTACGCCCCACCATGCCGCCGACCACGTCAGGGCCAGCCACAACGAAGCGAGCGCCAGCACGATGCTGCTGGCATAGGCGAGGTAACGCTGCATCGGCAGTCTCCCGTGGGCCAGCGCCGATTCTAAGCCATGGCCTGCGACCGCAGGTCGCGGTGCCGGCGCGTCGCGCCAGGAAGGTTGATCGGGATCAATGCTCCGCGCTACGGACGATGCGACGTTGGCGCCACCACAACCCGGGAGAACACGACATGCATCCGATCCTGCGCGAGATCCTGATGGAACCCGTCGGCTGGCTGGCCATCGGCGGCAGCATCGTCATGGTGGGAATCAGCGTATTCGTGGCGCTGTTCGTGCGCCGCAAGGTGCGCGACGAAGAGAAGAAACGGCAGCGCTGAGGCGGAAATGCGGCGGTGGCGGAGCCTCAACCGCAAGTATCTCCCAACCTATTGTTCCCAAAGGAACAATTGTGTTTCCGTAGAGATTCTGACTCACGTTCTGACACACTTTCTGCGATCCGTCCCGCCAAGGGTACGGCTTCCCACACCTTATATGTCGCATCCACAGTCCCAGACGCCAAGGTAGGGGCGGGTCAATGCGGGCGTGTTGGGGGATGGCGTCGTAAGCCCCTGGGAAGCCGAGGCCGCCGTCAGTAACACCCGCACAGGTCCAGAAGCGCATCTACGCGGACCGCCAAACGGCGGCCTTGGACGTATCCGAGTACATCGAAGGCTTCTACAATCCGATCTGTCGACACAGCCACCTTGGTGGCGTTAGCCCCATTGAGTTCGAAGCGGCACATCGGCCTCGCCGCTCAGGTGTCCACTAAATCGTGGTAACTCCAGTTGGGTGCGCCGTAGACCCTGGTCTTATTAGCCCCTCCCGACATCACCGGACTTGGCTGGACTGCATTTTGGTGCCCGGAGCCGGAATCGAACCGGCATGGCCTTGCGGCCGGCGGATTTTAAGTCCGATGCGTCTACCAGTTTCGCCATCCGGGCCCGGGGATAGCCTGCCTCACTCCCGTCGCGTTGGAAAGCCGCGGACGCGTGCGATCCCATAAACGACGAAAGCCCCGCGAACGGGGCTTCGTGCGTGCCCACGAGGAGCATGTATGGAGCGGGAAAAGGGACTCGAACCCTCGACCCCGACCTTGGCAAGGTCGTGCTCTACCAACTGAGCTATTCCCGCATGAAGGACATGTGCCCTTCGGATCTGGAGGCCTGGGTCGGAATTGAACCGGCGTACGCGGATTTGCAGTCCGCTGCATAACCACTCTGCCACCAGGCCGATGGCGACCGCGCCAGACTGGCGCAATCAGGACGCGTTTTCAAGGCGCCCTACAACACAAAACCCCGCGAACGGGGTTTGGTGGACCGCCCCTCTCAGGACGAAAAACTGGAGCGGGAAAAGGGACTCGAACCCTCGACCCCGACCTTGGCAAGGTCGTGCTCTACCAACTGAGCTATTCCCGCGTCGAGAGAGACGAAATTGTAGCGTCTTGTTTGGGCATGTCAACACTCTTCTTCTCGCCCTCGCGCAGGATCGGCCACGCCGCGAGCAGGTACTGGATGCCGGACCACAGCGTCAGCAGCGCCGCGATGGCCAGCAGCCAGTCGCCCAGCACGAATACCACGCGCCCCATCCAGATGTCGGCCAGCACCTGTTGGCCCGGGGTGGAGGCGTACAGCAGGCAGGACAGCGCCACCATCTGCACGATGGTCTTGATCTTGCCCAGCGCGGCGACCTTCACCGTAGCGCGCTGCCCCAGCTCCGCCATCCATTCGCGCAACGCGGACACCGCAATCTCCCGCCCCACGATGACCGCAGCCCAGATCGCCATCCACATGGTCGGGTTGTCCTGCACGATCAGGAACAGCGACACCGCCACCATCAGCTTGTCGGCCACCGGGTCGAGGAAGGCACCAAATGCGGAATACAGGTGGTAGCGGCGCGCGATCCAGCCATCCAGCCAGTCCGTGACCGCCGCCAGCACGAAGATGAAGGCCGCCGCGAAATTGGTCCACGAGTACGGCAGATAGAACACCAGCACGAGCACCGGGATCAGCACGATCCGCAGCAGCGTGAGCCAGGTGGGGACGGTCAACTTCATCGCAGGCTTACTCGTTTCCTGCCTCGGGGGATGGCAGCCCGTGCAGGTTAGCGTAGATTCGCTCGGCCAGTGCGGCGTTGACGCCGTCGACGCGGGCGATCTCGTCGGCGCCCGCCGCCTTCAGGCCGGCCAGCCCACCGAAATGCTTGAGCAGGCTCGCGCGCCGGCGCGGACCGATGCCCGGGATATCCTCCAGCTTGCTGGTCATGCGCGCCTTCTGCCGCCTGCCGCGATGGCCGGTGATGGCGAACCGGTGCGCTTCATCGCGTACCTGCTGGATCAGCTGCAGCGCCGGCGACGCCGCGCCCGGCCGCAGCTCACGGCCATCGGGCAGCACCAGCGTCTCGTGCCCGGCGCGGCGCTCCACGCCTTTCGCCACGCCGACCAGCGTGACGCCATCCACGCCCAGGTCCGCCAACGCACCCTGCGCCTGCGCCAGTTGTCCCGCGCCGCCATCGATCAGCAGCACGTCGGGCAGCACGCCGCCCTCCTCCACCGCCCGACGGAAGCGCCGCTCGATGGCCTGGTGCATGGCGGCGAAGTCGTCGCCCGGCGTGATCCCGGTGATGTTGTAGCGGCGGTATTGCGAACGGACGGCGCCGTTGGCATCGAACACGACGCAGGACGCCACGGTCGCCTCGCCCATCGTGTGGCTGATGTCGAAGCACTCGATGCGCCTGGCGACGTCGGCCAGACCCAGCAGATCCCTCAACGCTTCGCTGCGCGCGGTCTGCGCATTGCGGCTGCCGAGCTCGGTCCCCAGCGCGATCTCCGCATTGCGGCGCGCCAGGTCGAGGTAACCCGCGCGTTCGCTGCGCACGTTCCATTTCAGCTGCACCTTGCGTCCGGCGGCAGCCGCCAGCGCATGCTCGATCAGCTCCGCGTCGGGAATCTCGCGGTCCAGGACGATTTCCTGCGGCGCCGGCTGTTCGGCGTAGTACTGCGATACGAAGGCGCCGAGTACTTCTTCCGCCGAATCCTCGCCGTTTGTCTTGGGGAAGAAGGTGCGCGTCCCCAGGTTGCGGCCGTCGCGGAAGGCGAGCAGCAGCACGCAGGCCTGGCTGCCCTGCATCGCGCAGGCCAGCACGTCCAGGTCGGCGGCATGTCCGTCCACGTACTGGCGCGCCTGCAGGGTGCGGATCGACGCCACCAGATCGCGCAGCCGCGCCGCCTGCTCGAATTCCAGGTTCGCGCTGGCCTGCTCCATCGCGCTGCCCAGCTCGCGCGTCAGCTCGTCGCTGCGTCCATCGAGGAACAGCGTCGCGCGGCGCGCCGCTTCCGCATAGTCGGCCTCCGCCACCAGCCCCACGCACGGCGCGCTGCAGCGACCGATCTGGTACTGCAGGCACGGCCGCGAGCGATTGCGGAACACGCTGTCTTCGCAGTTGCGGATGCGGAACAGCTTCTGCATCAGGTTCAGCGTCTCGCGGACCGCCCCGGCGCTCGGATAGGGACCGAAGTAACGCCCGGGCACCGCGCGCGCGCCGCGATGGAAGCCGATGCGCGGCCATTCCTCGCGCGTCAGCAGCACGTACGGATAGCTCTTGTCGTCGCGCAGCAGCACGTTGTAGCGCGGCGTCAGCGACTTGATCAGCTGGTTTTCCAGCAGCAGCGCTTCGGCTTCGGTGCGGGTGACGGTCACGTCCATCCGCGCGACCTGCGAGAGCATCGACAGGATGCGGGGCGACTTCGGCGAACTGGTGAAGTAACTGCCCACGCGCTTGCGCAGTGCGCCGGCCTTGCCGACGTACAACAGGGCGTCGTCGGCCGCGTACATGCGGTACACGCCCGGCGCGGTGCTCAGCCCGGCCGCGAACGCCTTGCCGTCGAATTCCGCCTGGGGACTACCGCTCATTCGTCGATCGGAACGTGGCTCAGCTCGCCGGTGGCGATATCGTAACGCAGCACCGCATGGGCATCGGTCTCGGCGATCCATACCGCACCTGCGGCCACCGACAGACCCGCCGGGCCCTGCAGGCGCCGCGGCAAGGCGACAGTGGTCAATTCGCCGCCGCCCAGGCGCAGCGTGCGCAACGTGCCGTTGCCGCTGTCGGCGATCCACATGACCGGAGAATCCGGGCTCAACGCCACGGCCTGCGGATGCTGCAACAGGGCGCGGTCGCGCGGACCGTCCTCGCTGCCGAAGCTCCAGGCGCCCTGCCCGACCAGCGTCTGCACTACGTCGCCCCGCAACTGCAGCGAGCGCACGGCGGAGCCCACGGCATCGCAGACGTACAGGGTCTGCAGCGCCGCGGTGAGGCCGGCGGGCTGCGCGAACGCCGCCATCGGACCGCTGCCGTCGCGGACATCGAGCTGGCCCGATCCCGCGCGTGCGCGGATCTCGCGCGTGCCCAGGTCGTAACTCCAGACCCGGTTGTCGCCCGCCATCGCCAGGAAGATCTGGTTGTTGTTGACCACCAGCGCCTGCGGCTGGTTGAGCGCCACGTCGCGTGGCGCCGTGACCACGCCCTCGGTGGTTTCGCCGGCGCGCCCATTGCCGCACAGCGTATCCACGGTGCTGGTCGGCAGGTTGATGCGCCGCAGGGCATGATTGCCGGTGTCCACCACGTAGAGCGATTCGCGCACCAGCGCCAGGCCCTGCGGACGACGGAACGCGGCATGGTTCAGTTCACCGTCGGCGAAGTCCGGGGTGCCCATGCCGAACTGCCGGATCACCCGGCCATGGTGGTTGCACTCCAGCACGCGATGGTGGCCGGTGTCGGCGACAAACAGGCGGTCCGGCGTGGCCACCACGCCCGTCGGGAAGCACAGCGGCATGCGCGGTTCCGCATGGATCTCGCGGAAAGCGCGCAGGTCGTCGTCCGGCGGTTCATGCAGGCCATCGCACAGGCGCGCGATCTGTCGCTCCAAGTCCGCCAGGCCTTCGGCGCCGAGGGCACGGTGTTGGACCCGGCCCTCGCCGTCGATCAGCAGCACGGTCGGCCACGACTCCACGCCGAAACGCTGCCACGCCACCCAGTCGCCGTCGTGCGCCAGCGGCAGCGACAGGCCATGGCGGCGCAACCGCTTCAGCGCGGCCTGCGGCTCGCGCTCGCTGTCGAAACGCGGCACATGGATCGCCAGCGCCTGCAGGCGCCCCAGGTAACGGGCCTGCAACACCGCCAGATCGTTGAGCCGCTGCGCGCACCAGGCCGAAGCGCTGTTGACGAAGGCCAGCGCGACGATGCGCCCCCGCTGCTCATGCAGCGTGGTGGCGGGCGCGTTCAGCCATTGCAGGCTACGCGGCAGTTCGGGGGCCAGTGTCATGTCGATCATCCTCCCTGATTATGCCCCAGTCTCAATCAGCGGCGAGCCGGGCCACGACCGCCTGTGCCGCCGAATCGACCAGTCGCCAGACCTGCTGGAAATCCTCCGGACCGCCCGTGTACGGGTCCGGTACGTCGCTGCACTCCGGGATGCCTGCCCATTCAAGCAGCAGGGCCACGCGCTCGCGACGGGCCGCGGGAGCCAGGCGAAGGGCGTCGCGGAGATTGGCGCGATCGGCGCACAGGATCCAGTCGAAGCGCTCGAAATCGCCGACCGTCAGCTGCCGCGCGCGCTGCCCTCCGATGTCCACGCCGTGTCCGCGCGCACAGGCGATGGCGCGGCGGTCCGGCGGCTCGCCGGCGTGCCAGCCGCCCGTCCCGGCGGAATCGACCTGCACGCGCCCGGCCAGCGGCGACGACGCCAAGCGTGCGCGCAGCGCGCCCTCGGCCATCGGCGAACGGCAGATGTTGCCCAGGCAGACGACCAGCAGGTTCACGCGCTCGCCTGCAGGATCGCCTCGGCGCGCGCCAGATCCTCCGGCGTGTCGACGCCCGGCGGGAACGGTGCCGGCGTCAGCGCCACGGCGATGCGGTGGCCGGCTTCCAGCACCCGCAACTGCTCCAGCGACTCGACCTGCTCCAGCCGGCCCGGCGGTATGGCGGAGAAACGGCGCAGGAACCCGGCACGGTAAGCGTAGATGCCGATATGCCGCAGCCACTGTCCCGCCGGCAGCGCGTCGCGCGACTGTGCGAACGCATCCCGGTGCCACGGGATCGGCGCTCGGCTGAAGTACAGCGCATCGCCATTGGCCGCGCGCACGAGCTTGACTGCGTTGGGATCGAACAGGGTGGCCGCATCGTCGACGGGCACGGCGAGCGTCGCCATCTCCGCGCCGCTGGCCGCCAGCGTGTCGGCGACGGCGCGGATACCGGCCGGCGGCGCGAAGGGCTCGTCGCCCTGCAGATTGACCACGAGCGCATCGTCGGCCCAGCCGGCGATGTCGGCGCACTCGGCAAGGCGGTCGCTGCCGGACGCATGGCGTTCGGAGGTCATCGCCACCCGCACCTCGGTGCCCTGCAAGGCATCGCGGATGCGGACGTCGTCGGTGGCCACCCAGACTTCGTGGGCGCCGGCGGCCAGGGCGCGCCGGGCGACATGCACCACCAGCGGCGTGCCGCCCAGCAACCGCAACGGCTTGCCCGGCAGGCGGGACGCGGCGTAACGCGCGGGAATGGCGACGATGAAATCGGTCATCGGAATCCGGATCCTGGTCTTGGGGAAAACGCTACTTCGGCGCTGTGTTGGTGGACGGTCCCAGCTTTTCCAGCAGGGCGATCCAGAACGCTTCAGGCAGCTTCGCGACGACCGGCACGCTGTAGAACCACGCATTGGCGAAGCCGGCGCATTTCACCGCGTCCTTCTCGGTCATCAGTACGGGCAGCTCGCTGCCGAACGCGAAATCCTCCTCGCGATACTCGTGGTGATCGGCGAACGCATGCGGCACCACACCCAGTCCAAGGTGACGCAGCATGGCGAAGAAGCGTCCCGGGTTGCCGATGCCGGCCACCGCATGCACGCGCTGGCCCGCGAAGGCAGTCAACGGCTTCGGCCGGCCGCCCCGCAATGGCAGGGCGTCGTCGGCCTGCAGGCGCATCGGCCATTCGCCGAAGCCGGCGGCGCTTTCGGCATCCGGCAGATTAACCACGCGGAAGTCGCATGCGGCCGCGCGTGCGGCCGGTTCGCGCAGCGGACCGGCCGGCATCAGGCGGCCGTTGCCGTAGCGGCGCGCGCCGTCGATCACTTCGATTTCCACATCGCGCTGCAGCCGGTAGTGCTGCAATCCGTCGTCGCAGATCACGATATCGCAGCCGGCCGCGACCAGCGCTTTCGCCGCCGCGACGCGGTCGCGGTCGACGCGCACGCGGGTGCCGGTCTGGCGTGCGATCAGGACCGGCTCGTCGCCGCCGTCGGCAGGCGGCGTCGCCGCGTCCACCCAGCGCGCCTGCTCCTCGGCCCGGCGTCCATAACCGCGGCTGGCCACGCCCGGCCTGAAGCCGGCCGCGCGCAGCCGTTCGACCAGCGCGATGGTCAATGGCGTCTTGCCGGTGCCTCCCGCGGTGATGTTGCCCACCACGATGACCGGCGCGCCGATGCGATGCCGGCGCAAGAGGCCACCGCGATACAAGCGGCCCCGCAGCGCGACCAGCGCGCCGTAAACCTTCGCCAGTGCCCGCGCCCACCCCGGCACGGGGCCTCCGCCGAACCAGTATCCGGGCGGTTGCGGCATCGCGCGCTTGCTCACCCCGCCTCGCCCTCGCGGAACTGCATCTGGTACAGGTGGGCGTACAGCCCGCCGCGTGCGAGCAGTTCGGCATGCGTACCCTGCTCGACCAGGCGCCCCTGGTCGAGCACCAGTACCTGGTCGGCATGTTCGATGGTGGACAGGCGGTGCGCGATGACCAGCGTGGTGCGGTCGGGCATCAGCTTCTGCAACGCGTTCTGCACCAACCGCTCGGACTCGTTGTCGAGCGCGGCGGTCGCTTCGTCCAGGATCAGGATCGGCGCGTCCTTCAGCATCGCGCGCGCGATCGCCAGGCGCTGGCGCTGACCGCCCGACAGGCGCCCGCCCTTGTTGCCGATAGGCGCTTCAAGCCCATCCGGCAGCTCGCTGACGAACTCCATCGCATTGGCGCCGCGCACGGCCTCTTCCATCGCGGCAGCCTCGGCGCCCTGCAGTTCGCCGTACGCGACGTTGGCGGCCACCGTGCCGTCGAACAGCATCACCTGCTGGCCCACCAGCGCGATCTGCCGGCGCAGGTCGGCCAGGCGGTAGTCCTGCAGGAGGTGCCCGTCGAGCAGGATCTGGCCGGATTCGGCCTCGTAGAAGCGCGGGATCAGCTTGATCAGCGTCGACTTGCCGCTACCGGAACGGCCGACGATGGCGGTCACCGTGCCGGGGCGCGCGGTGAAGCTGATGCCCTCCAACGCGGGCCGGCTCTGCCCGGGATAGCGAGTAGTGACATCGCGGAATTCCAGCAGACCCTTCGCGCGATCGAGCGTCCGTGTTCCCGTGTCCTGCTCGTCTTCCGCATCCAGCACCGAGAACAGGCGCTGCGCCGATGCGATGCCGCGCTGGGTCATGTTCTGCACATTGGTCAGCTGCTTGAGCGCCGGGATGATGGCCATCATGGACGTCATCAACGACACGAAATCGCCCGCCGTCAGCCGCCCCGCCATCGCTTCGCGACCTGCGATGAACAACAGCGCCGCGAGGCCCGTGGCCCCCATCAGCTGCACGGTAGCCGACGAGATGGCGCGGGTGGATTCCACCTTCATGGACAGGCTGAGATTCCTGTCGGCCAGCGAGGCATAGCGGGCCATCTCCACCGGCTGCGCGCCGTAGACCTTGACTTCCTGCTGGTTGGACAGCGTCTGGTCGGCCGCCTGCAGCAGGTGGCCGGCGCTCTCCTGGATGCGGTGGCTGATGCGGCGATAACGCTTGGCCACCTTGTCCATGATCCAGGCGAGCGGCGGCGCCAGCACCAGGATGGTCAGCGTCACCTGCCAGCTGTACCAGAGCATCACGCCCAGCGCACCGATGACTTGCAGCGACTGCTGGACCACGACCTTCATGGCGTCGATCGCGGCCTGCGCCACCTGGTCGCTGTCCGATCCCAGCTTCACCAGCATCGACGGCACCGGCTCGCTGTCGAAGCGTTGACCCGGCATCCGCAGGTACTTGCCCAGCACCCTCACCCGCAGATCGCGCGAGATGCTGCGGGCGGCCTTGCCCATGCTCATGTCGGTGATGTAGCCGGCGATGCCACGGACGACGAACAGGCCGATGATCGCCAGCGGCATCCACTGGTTGATGTCCTGCGGCGTCACCAGGTTGTTGGTGATCGGGCTCATCAACACGAGGAAGCCGCTGCCTGCCGCCGCTTCCAGCAACGCGCCCAGCGCCGCCAGCGCCAGCAGGCCCCGGTAGGGCTTGGCGAAGCGCAGCAGACGCTTGTAGACCTGCCAGGGCGAATCGGTTCCGCTCACTTCTGCGCCTCCGGCGCCGTCGCGATGTTGACCTTGCGGAACCCGAGCTGGCCCAGCGCGTCCAGCGCGGTGACCACCGCCTGGTGCGGCGTGCGGGCGTCGGCACGCAGCAGCACGGGCCGGCTGCGATCCGCGCCGGCGACCTGCTGCAGCGTCTGCTTCAGCGCGTCGATATCCGGGCGCAGTACTTCATGCTCGTCGACGAAATAGCGTCCGTCGGCGTTGACCAGCACGCTGAGCGCCTTCACCTGCGCCGCGACCGGTTCGCCGGCCGCGCTCGGCAGCTGCAACTGCAGCATGGAACGGGCATCGAACGTGGTGGTGATGACGAAGAAGATGATCAGTACCAGGATCACGTCGATCAACGGCACCAGGTTGATCTCGGGTTCTTCCTGCGAACGGTCGTCGCGGATGCGCATGCGCCGGCCTCAGGCGCTGGTCGACGCCGCCGCCGGTGCGGGCGCACCGGGGCGTGCCGGCACGCGCGGATGGCGGGCGTCCAGCGCATCGACCAGGGCGGTGGCTTCCTTCTCCATCTCCATCACGTAGCCGGTGACCTTGCCGCGGAAGTAGCGGTGGAACAGCAGCGCCGGAATCGCGACGATCATGCCGGCGGCCGCGCATACCAGCGCCTTGCCGATGCCGCCGGCCAGCGCGTTGACGTCGCCCACGCCGCTGTCCTGGATGCCGAGGAACATCTGGATCATGCCCACCACGGTACCCAGCAGGCCCAGCAGCGGACCGGCCGAGGCGATGCTGCCCAGCGCGTTGAGGAACTTCTCCATGCGGTGGACCACGTGGCGGCCGGTGTCCTCGATGCGCTCGCGGATCTGGTCGCGCGGCCTGTTGCGGACGTCGAGCGCCGCTGCCAGCAGCTCACCCAACGGGGAGTTGCGGCGCAGGGATTCGATGTGGGCCGGCTCCAGCTGGCCACGCCCCGCCCAGGCCCGGACTTCCTCGCCCAGTCCGGGCGGCAGGATCTCCTTGCGGCGCAGCGACCAGAAACGTTCCACCACGATGGCCAAGGCCAGCACGCCGAGCAGCAGCAGCGGGATCATCGGCCAACCGCCGGCCTTCACCAGTTCCAGCACGTTCAGTCCTCCGGCGCATCCGGCCGTCCTTCTTCCAGCCGATAGGATAGCCCACCGGCCTGCTGGCGCCGCACCGCGTCCCACCAGCGCGCCCGGTCGTGACGCCGTTCACGCACCTGCAGGCCGCCCGCGCCCAGCCACACGCGCAGGGCGCCGCCGGACTGGGTGTCCAGCACTTCGGCACCCCGCCTGCGCCAACGCGCCACCACGTCGGCGCGCGGGTGGCCAAAGCGGTTGCCCGCGCCACTGGCATTCAGTACCAGCCGCGGCGAGGTGGCCGCAATGAAGGACGGATCGGACGAACCGGCGCTGCCATGGTGCGGCAACACGACCACCCGCGAACGCAGCGCATGCGCGTCCCGATGGACCAGCCCGCGTTCGACGATTGCGCCGATGTCCCCCGGCAGCAGCAGGCCACCGTGCGGCGTCTCCACCTTCAGGACGCAACTCGCCTCATTCCCGAGATAGGGAAAGTGCAGGCCGGGATGCAGGAAGCGGAAGCGCACGCCGTCCCACGTCCATGACGCACCCGCGATGCAGGCCGCCTGCGCATCGACCGGGCTTCCCGGCGGCGCCAGCACCACGCGTACCGGCAGGCTGCCACGCACCGCATCGACGCCCCCGGCGTGGTCGTTGTCACCGTGGCTGACCACCAGCGCATGCAACCCGGGCACGCCGAGCGCACGCAGCGCCGGCACCACCGCGCGCTCACCGGCATCGAATCCCTCTTCCACCGCCGGCCCCGCATCGAACAGCAGCGCATGGTTCGCCGTGCGCACCAGCGCGGAAAGCCCTTGGCCCACGTCGATCACCACCAGCTCCACCTCGCCGTCGCGCGGGCGCTCACGATTGGGCCACAGCAGCGGCAGCCACAGCAGCAATGCCAGCGACTTGCCCGGCACACCGCGCGGCAGCAACAGCCAGAAACCGCCCGCGAGCGCCAGCCACACCGCCCACACCGGACTCTCGGGCAACCACCACAAGGAGTAGCGGTGCTGCGCCACCCGCTCGAACATCCACCAGCTCGGTGAGAAACAGGCGGCCGCCGCACGCCAGGCCCATGCGCCGGCCCCGTCGTGGAGTGCTTCCAGGCCCGTACCGAGCAGCGACAGCGGCACGATCACCAGGCTCCACCACGGAATGGCGACCAGATTCGCCAGCGGTCCCGCCAGCGAGGCCTGACCGAACAGCACGGCGGTGAACGGCAACAGCCCTACCGTGGCGACCGCCTGCGCCGGCAGGAACGCCTTCGCCCAGTGCATCGACGTCGGCAGGCACCACGCCAGCCATGCCACACCACCGAAGCTCAGCCAGAATCCGGCCGCGAGCAACGACAGGGGATCGAACACCAGCACCGCCAGCAGGGCGAGGGCCAGCGTGTCCACCAGCCGGACGTGGCGACGCGCCAGGCGCGCCAGGACCACGACCGCGATCATCAACACGGTACGCACGGTCGGCAAGGCGAATCCCGCCACCGCCGCATAAGCCAGCGCGCCGATCAATGCGGCTGCGCCCGCCGCCTGCGGGCGCGGCACGCTGCGCGCGAGCAGCGGCAACAGCCACCACACACCGGTCGCCGCCAGCGCGCACGCGCCTGCGACCATGCCGACGTGGAATCCGGAGATCGCGATCAGGTGCGTCAGCCCTGTCGCACGGAGCACCTCCCAGTCGCGATCGTCGAGGCCCCGCGTATCGCCCAGCGCCAGCGCCTGCACGAAGCGCGCATGCGGGTCGGGGACCTGATCCGCGATGCGCGTGGACATATGGCTGCGCCAGCCATCGATACCCGCTGCCGGCGACAGCCGTTCGGCCGCAGATGCGTCCCGCACATAACCCATGGCACTGATGCGCTGCGCCGCCGCGTAGCGCTCCGTATCCACGCCCCCGGGATTGGCGAGCCCACGTGGAGCGCGTACGCGTACCCGCAAGCGCCAGCGCTCACCGGCCCCCAGCTGCGTTCTCGCCCCCGGCCCGGTGGCACCGAAATCGTCGTACCACGCCAGCCGCAACAGGCGGCCTTGCAGCGCTGCCGGTTGTCGCCCGTCGTCGTCGACACGGAACAGGAACCGCGTGCGGCGCGCCTGCGGCTCGGGCAGGCCGATCACGCTACCCGCGACCGCCACTTCGCGTCCTTCCCACGCCACCGGCAACTGCGCGCCCAGACTCCACGTGGCGTGCAGCCCCGCCCACGACAGGCCGGCGAGCAAGGCGCCAACCCAGCGCCAGCGGGAGGACCATCGCCACCGGGCCAATCCAAGCGCCAGCAGGAGCCACAGCAGGATCTGCGGGGGCAGCACGGGCAGCCAGAGCGCGCCGACCATGCCGAGCAACAGCGCCGACACGCAGGTCAGGCCCAGGTACGGCGGAACGTCGCGCGGGATCGCATCCATGTCAGCGATCCAGCGGACTGAGCACGGCGCCCGCCCCACGGTTGAGGACATGCGTGTAGATCTGCGTGGTGGCGACGTCCTTGTGCCCAAGCAGTTCCTGCACGGTACGGATGTCGTAGCCGCTTTCGATGAGATGGGTGGCGAACGAATGCCGCAGCGTATGCGCGGTAACGGGTTTGGCGATGCCGGCCGCGACCAGTGCGCGTTTCAGCGCCCGCGACAGCATCGCTTCGTCCAGATGATGGCGACGCCATCGATTGTCGCGCGGATCCAGACTGATGGTGCGGGCAGGAAACACGTACTGCCATCCCGACTCGCGCGCCGCCGAGGGATACTTGCGCGACAACGCGTTGGGCAACCACACGTCGCCAGCGCCGCGCGCCAGGTCCTGCTGGTGCAGCAGCTGCACCCGCTCGATCTCCGCTTTCAGCATGGGCACCAGCGAGCCCGGCAGCATCGTCCGCCTGTCCTTGCCGCCCTTGCCCTCACGCACGGTGATCTCGTTGCGGGCGAAATCCACATCCTTCACCCGCAGCCGCACGCCCTCCATCAAACGCATGCCGGTGCCGTACAGCAACTTTGCCAGCACCGCCATGCGCCCTTCCATGTGGGCCAGCAATGCCCGAACCTCCTGCTGCGACAGCACGGTCGGCAACCGCACCGGCCGTTTCGCACGCACCACATCGTCCATCCATGCCAGCTTCATGCCGAGCACATCGCGATAGAGGAAGAGGATCGCGGCAAGCGCCTGATTCTGCGTACTTGCCGCCACCCTGCCCTCGACCGCCAGTCCGGTCAGGAACGCTTCGACCTGGACGGCCCCCAATGCACGTGGATCCCTGTCAGAAGCAGATCATGGTCCGTACCACAGACGTGGCGAGCCCGGAGGCCCTGGCTGCCCGGTGACCTAACTTCCAGTCTCGAGCAAACTGCCCAGTGGCGAGATCATCTCAATGGCCCTTCTGAGCGCTGCTGAGAATGCCACTGAGATAGAACTGTTGCGCACTATCGCCCACTCCTTACGCATTCAGTGGGGGCAGGATGAGTTGGGCTGGTGGGCAGCAGTCCCCAGTACCTCTCATGCTGCCGCCTAACAATTCATTCAAGCCGAACCCGCTTCGCGGGTCGACTTAATTCTGGTGTTAGATTGCTCGAGACGCTATGAAGCAGCTGATAGAAGCAATTGGATGGGTCATTCTTCTAGTTGCCGGGATGCTCGCGCTCGTCTTGCTGGGCAGCCTGTGCGTTAGCTTGGTCCGACCTTTCTTCGGCGCCGACCAAGATACTCACGGATTCGGCATGGTTTTGCCCATTGTCGGCTTGGTGCTGTTTGCCTTGCCCGGGCTTCTGGCCGGCTGGAGTTTGGTGGCATATGCCAAGCACAAGCGGACTGGCTATGAGCGTGCAATCTAACAATTCATTCAAGCCGAACCCGCTTCGCGGGTCGGCTTAGTCCAGCAACTGTCTTACGATGAGTGGTCAGATTGCCCTGGCGACCTCGGCCCTCGGCTCATCACGGCGACGTGCATTGACGACCTGATGTTCGCCTACCTGCCGAGGGCGCGGCTGGCGACAGTGATGGGGGCACGCGCGCAGCTCCCACGCTCTGCCTGATGGCATAGGGCGGCGCGGGATCGCGCCGCGAGGCATCAGACCGCGTCGTGCGCCAGTTCGCGCAGCTTGCCTTCGTGCAACTCGAGCACGCGATCCAGCCGGCGCGCGAGGCGACGGTCGTGGGTCACCAGTACCAGACTGGTCTTCTGCGCGCGATTGAGCTCCAGCATCAGGTCGAACACCGTCGCGGCGGTCTTCTCGTCCAGATTGCCGGTGGGCTCGTCGCCCAGCACGCAGGCTGGCTGGTTGACCAGCGCGCGCGCGACCGCCGCGCGCTGACGCTCGCCACCGGACAGCTCGCCCGGCTTGTGTGCCAACCGGTGACCGAGGCCGACCGATTCCAGCAACGCCTTCGCCTTGGCCGATGCCGCATCCGCGCCGGCACCGCCCAGCATCACCGGCATCATGACGTTCTCGAGCGCAGTGAACTCCGGCAGCAGGTGGTGGAACTGGTAGATGAAACCGAGCGACGTGTTGCGCAACTGGCCACGGGCGGCATCGGACAACGACGACATCTTCTGCCCGGCGACATACACCTCACCCGACGTCGGCGTATCCAGGCCGCCCAGCAGATGCAGCAGCGTGCTCTTGCCGGCACCGGATGCACCGACGATGGCGACGGTCTCGCCCGGCTGCACGTTGAGCTCCAGCCCATCGAAGACCGGCGTACGCAGCTGGCCTTCGGCATAGGTCTTGCCCAGCGCCTCGGCGTGGACCACAGCGGAACGGATGACCTCATTCATAACGCAGCGCCTCCGCAGGCTGGGTGCGGGCGGCGCGCCACGCGGGGTACAGCGTGGCCAGGAAGCTCATCGTCAGCGCCACGGCCGCGATCAGTACGACTTCGCTGCCGCTCAGTTCGTAGGGAAGCCCGGTGATGTAGTACACGTCAGGCGGCAACAGCGTCACCTTGAACACGGCTTCGATAGCCGCGAGGATGTACTGCAGGTTGATGGTCAGCAGGATGCCGCCCACCACGCCCATCACCGTGCCCATCACACCGATCAGCAGGCCCTGTACCATGAAAACCTGCATCACGCCGCGCGGCGTCAGGCCGAGCGTACGCAGGATGGCGATGTCGGCCTGCTTGTCGGTGACCAGCATCACCTGCGAGTTCACCAGCGAGAATGCGCCCATCAGGATGATGAAGGACAGCAGGATGCCCATCACCGTCTTCTCCATCTTCAGCGAGTGATAGAGGTTGGCGTTCTCGCTGGTCCAGTCGCTGATCCGGTACGGCCCCTGCAGCCGCAGCGCGAGGTCGCGCGCGACATCCCACGACTGGTACATGTCGTGCAGCTTGAGCCGCACCCCGGTCACGCCCTCGCCCATCCGAAGCACGCGCTGCAGGTCGCCCATGTGCACGAGCGCCAGATTTCGATCGACATCGTTGTGGCCGACGGAGAAGATGCCGCTGACCGTGAAGCGCTTGATCTTCGGCATCGCGCCCATCGGCGTGCCCTGGAAGTCGCCGGCGGTGACCACAACGCTGTCGCCGACACCCACCCGCAACCACGCCGCCAGTTCCTGCCCGAGCAGGATGTGGAACTCGCCCGGCCGCAGCGAATCGAACGTGCCGGCCTTCATCTTGTCGCCGATATCGGACACCTTCGATTCTTCGGCGGGCAGCACGCCGGTCACCAGTGCGCCCTGCGGATCGGCGTTGCCGGTCAGCATGGCCTGCACGTGGATGAAGGGAGCGGCGCCGGACACGCGCGGATCGTCCATGGCGATCTTCGTCGCATGCGGCCAGTCGTGCATCGCCTCGCCCGCGCCCATCACGGTGGCGTGGGCGGTGGCCTGCAACAGTCGGTCGCGGATCTCGCGCTGGAAGCCGCTCATCACCGACAGCGTCGTGATCAGGATCATCACGCCCAGCGCGATGCCGATGACCGAGGCAAGCGAGATGAAGGAAATGAAACCGTTGCGGCGCTTGGCGCGGAGATAGCGCAGGCCGATGGCGACAGGGATGGGTTTGAACATGGGCCTATGGTGCCCGATCCCTCCGATGCCGCCCAGCATCCCCGTCGCCCGCAGCAAGCCGGAGTTCACGCCGCCGTGCGGCCGGCAGCGTATCCGGCCACCACACCACATGGCGCCAGCGTCCACCCGCGCAGTCGCGCCAGCGCAGGAAAGCCAACGATCCCCGCCAGTGCAGGCGCGCGTCCACCATCGGCCTGCCGTCGACCGTCGGGGGGTGCCCATTGCCGGGGAACCAGAAGACCTGGGGACGCCTGCGCGCTTCGCTTCGCGCCCTCCACATGCCGAAGCCGACTGACGCCATGGCGACCAGCCAGGCGAACCGGCCCGGCATCTCGCTGCCCAGTACCGAGATAGCGGCCAGCATCCCCAGCAGGATCAGCGCCCCCTGCAGCAGGCGCGACGGCCGCCACTCAAGCCGGCAATTGACGGATCCGTTCGACCAGCGCGGCGAGTTCCGCATCAGGACACTGCTCGTAGCCCATGAACCAGCGCCAGAGCTTATCGTCCTCGCAATCGAGCAGGCGTAGGAAAACCACGCGCTGCGATTCGGATTCGGTCGCCCAACTGCGGTCAAGATACCGGCCGAACAACTGGTCCAGTTCGCGCATGCCGCGGCGGCAACGCCAGCGGATGCGCTTGAGTTCGGGATCGTCGGTCATGCGGCCGCCAGAACCAGCGCAAGACGCACCCAGAACGCGATCAGCACCAGCGTCGCCAGTGCGTAGGCCACGAAGCGCGTCATGACGTGATTCCAGGTGCAGTGGACCCCGCTGTGCAGGGCGCGCAGACCAACGAAGGCCCAGGCCAGGGCGAGCGAGACGGTATCGGACACGCCGAGCTGCGCGGCCAGCAGCACCCCGGCGTAGAACAGCACCGGCAGTTCGAACAGATTGCGGAAGTTGTCCGACGCCCGCGTATCGACCAGCAAGCGCACCGAGTCGGCCGCATTCGCCAGGTCCTGCGCATCGATGCGCTTGCGCGCCATTTCGCCGAGTCGCAGCTGGTACAGCCTGACCCACACGAGGAAGGTCAGGCCGGCCATGGCTACCGCAGGCCAGAGGATCGCCGTGGCGGGTGCGGCGCTCATGCGGTCAGGCGCGACGCGCCATCATCAGCTTCTTGATCTCGGCGATCGCGAGCGCGGGATTCAACCCCTTCGGGCAGGTCCGCGCGCAGTTCATGATGGTGTGGCAGCGATACAGCTTGAACGGATCTTCCAGATCGTCCAGGCGCGCACCGGTGTCCTCGTCGCGCGAGTCGATGATCCAGCGGTAGGCCTGCAGCAGGATCGCCGGACCCAGGTAGCGCTCGCCGTTCCACCAGTAGCTCGGGCAGCTGGTCGAGCAGCAGGCGCACAGGATGCACTCGTACAGGCCATCCAGCTTCTTGCGGTCTTCCGGTGACTGCAGGCGCTCGCGGTCGGGCGGCGCCGGGGTCTGCGTGCGGATCCACGGCTTGATCGACGCGTACTGCGCGTAGAAGTGGGTCAGGTCCGGCACCAGGTCCTTCACCACGTCCATGTGCGGCAACGGATAGATCGGCACTTCCGCCTTGGTGCAGTCGCCGATGGCCTTGGTGCAGGCCAGCGTGTTGGTGCCATCGATGTTCATCGCGCACGAACCGCAGATGCCCTCGCGGCAGGAGCGACGGAACGTCAGCGTGGGATCGATCTCGTTCTTGATCTTGATCAGCGCGTCCAGGACCATCGGACCGCACTTGTCGAGATCGATCTCGTACGTGTCGGTGCGCGGATTGGCGCCGTCGTCCGGGTTCCAGCGGTACACCTTGAAGGTGCGCACGTGCTTGGCGCCCTTCGCGGGGAAGTGCTTGCCCTTGGTGACGCGCGAGTTCTTCGGGAGCGAAAATTCGGCCATGTGTCAGGTCTCCCGGGCTCAGTAAACGCGCGGCTTGGGCGGCACCACATCCACGTCCTTGCTGAGCGTGTACATGTGCACGGGGCGGAAATCGAAGCTGCACTTTCCGTCATCGGCGACGTTGACCAGCGTGTGCTTCTGCCAGTTGACGTCGTCGCGCTCCGGGAAGTCCTCGTGCGCATGCGCACCGCGGCTTTCGTGGCGCTGCTCGGCCGAGTTGATCGTGGCCACCGCGCTGAGCAGCAGGTTGTGCAGCTCGTAGGTCTCGATCAGGTCCGAGTTCCAGATCAGCGAACGGTCGCTGACCTTGACGTCCTGGAAGCTGGAGAAGATGTCGGCCATCTTGTCGCAGCCTTCCTTTAGCGTCTTGCTGGTGCGGAACACCGCCGCGTCCGCCTGCATCGTGCGCTGCATGTTGTCGCGGATCACCGAGGTGGGCGTGTCGCCGTTGGCGTTGCGCAGCTTGTCCAGGTGCGACAGCGCCTTGTCGCAGGCGTCGCCCGCCAGCGGCTTGTGCGCGGCACCGCTCTTGATGGTCTCGGCGCAGCGGTTGGCCACCGCGCGACCGAACACCACCAGGTCGAGCAGCGAATTCGAGCCCAGGCGATTGGCGCCGTGCACCGACACGCAGGCGGCTTCGCCGATCGCGTACAGGCCGGGCACCACGGCGTCCGGGTTGTCGCCGACCTTGCGCACGACTTCGCCGTGGTAGTTGGTCGGGATGCCACCCATGTTGTAGTGCACGGTCGGGATGACCGGGATCGGCTGCTTGGTCACGTCGACACCCGCGAAGATGTGGGCGCTTTCGGCGATGCCGGGCAGCTTCTCGTTGATGACTTCCGGGCCCAGGTGGGTCAGGTCGAGCAGGATGTGGTCCTTGTGCTCGCCGACGCCACGGCCTTCGCGGATCTCGATGGTCATCGAGCGGCTGACCACGTCGCGCGAAGCCAGGTCCTTGTAGTGCGGTGCGTAGCGCTCCATGAAGCGCTCGCCGTTGCTGTTGCGCAGGATGCCGCCTTCGCCGCGGACGCCCTCGGTGATCAGGCAGCCCGCACCGTAGATGCCGGTGGGGTGGAACTGCACGAACTCCATGTCCTGCATCGGCAGGCCGGCGCGCATCACCATGCCGCCACCGTCGCCGGTGCAGGTATGGGCCGAGGTCGCCGAGAAGTACGCGCGGCCGTAGCCGCCGGTCGCCAGCACCACGCCATGGGCGCGGAACAGGTGCAGCGTGCCCGTGGCCATGTCCAGCGCCAGCACGCCGCGGCAGGCGCCTTCTTCGTCGAAGATCAGGTCCAGCGCGAAGTACTCGACCATGAAGCGTGCGTCGTGCGCCAGCGACTGCTGGTACAGCGTATGCAGCATCGCGTGGCCGGTGCGGTCGGCCGCGGCGCAGGTACGTTGCGCCGGCGGGCCCTCGCCGTACCTGGTCGTCATGCCGCCGAACGGACGCTGGTAGATCTTGCCCTCCTCGGTGCGCGAGAACGGCACGCCGTAGTGCTCCAGCTCGATGATGGCCGGGATGGCCTCGCGGCACATGTACTCGATGGCGTCCTGGTCGCCCAGCCAGTCCGAGCCCTTGATGGTGTCGTAGAAGTGGTAGCGCCAGTCGTCCTCGCCCATGTTGCCGAGCGCGGCGGAGATACCGCCCTGCGCCGCCACGGTGTGCGAGCGGGTCGGGAAGACCTTGGTCAGGCAGACGGTCTGCAGGCCCTTGGCGGCCAGACCGAAGGTCGCGCGAAGGCCGGCACCGCCGGCGCCCACCACGACCATGTCGTACTTGTGTTCGGTGATCTTGTAAGCGGACATGCGGCTCAATTCCCCAACGCGATGCGGGCCACGGCGAAGACGCTCACGATGGCGCCCAGCACGGCGATGAACTTGACAGTGGTCTGCACGGCGAGGGCGAGCAGCGAGTTGTGGATGTAGTCTTCCAGGATGACCTGCAGGCCCAGTTGCGCATGCCAGAACATGGCGACCAGGAAGCCGACCAGCAGCATGGCGTTCCACGGCTTGGCGATGGCGGCGGTGGCGGTGACGTAGTCGGCGCCGGCCAGGCTCAGCACGAACACCAGGAACCAGATCGTCAGCACGACCAGCGCGGTGGCGGTCAGGCGCTGGTGCACGAAGTGCTCGGTGCCGGTCTTCGCCGAACCCAGGCCGCGCGCGTTCTTGATGGGGGTACGGAAGTCGCTCACGCGCCACCTCCCAGCAGTACATAGGCCCACACCAGGGCGGTGATGATCAGGCTGCCGATCACCGACAGCCAGCTGCTGCGCACGAACGTGGCGATGCGGTAGCCGATGGCGAAGTCCTGCACGATGTGGCGGATACCGTTGCACAGGTGGTAAGCGAAGGCCCAGGTCCAGCCAAACAGGAACAGCTGGCCGTACCAGGCACCGGCGAGGCCGGTGACGCAGTTCCAGGCATCGGGGCCGATCATCAGCGCCACCAGGCCTGCGGTGATCACCAAGGCACCGCCGGCGAGGATGACGCCCGTGGCGCGATGCAGGATGGACGTCACCATCTGGATCTGCCACCGGTAGACCTGGAGATGGGGGGAAAGCGGACGTTGTGGAGTCGCCATTCGTTGCGCTCGTTGTCTCGGCTGGGCGGTCAGGACCGCGTTGGCTTTACGTGCACTGCTCAGAAATCGATGCAGCGTCCGTTCTTTTCCCAATCCCCGTAACGGGTGGGCTCGGGCCCGTCGCGGCCACCGATCTCCTTCTGCACGACCGCGCCTGTCGCCCCTTCGCCCGGTGTCGGCGGTGAGGTTTCGGACGGCTGTGTTCCGGGATCAGGGTCGGGAATCGGGGGAGTTTGACCTATCATGGCGGTCTCGCAACGCACAAAATTTTAATCCCCGCCCCCTTGGCTGACAACCTTTCCCGTACCAGTCCCTCCGTTTTCGCCCTGCCCGACCACGCGCTGGTGGTGCTGGAAGGCCCGGATGCCGTGGCATTTGCGCACGCACAGTTCGCCAACGATGTCGTTTCGCTCGCGCCCGGACATTGGCAGTGGAATGCGTGGCTGACGCCCAAGGGGCGCGTCATCGCGGTGTTCGCGCTGGCCAGGAGGACGGACGACACGCTGTGGCTTGTGCTGCCCGACTACCCCGCCGATCCCTTTGCCGAGGCGCTGCGGCGATTCGTGTTTAGACGAAAGTTGAAGATCGACGTCCCGACCGGCATCGCCGTCAATGCCACGTTCGCCGCACCCGCGCGCGCATCGGGCGCCGTAATGGATTCGATGGACGACGCGCTCGAATTCGATCTCGGTGCCGATGGCGGGCCGCGCACCTGGCGCATCGGCCCTGCCGCCGCCGAGGATCCGGCGTCGCGGGCCGCCTGGCAGGTCGCCGACCTGCGCCATGGCTTGCCCCGCCTGCCTGCTTCCCAGCGCGAGCAATGGACGCCGCAACAGCTCGCACTCGACCGGCTGTCCGCCTACAGCGTCAAGAAGGGCTGCTACCCGGGGCAGGAAATCGTCGCGCGCACCCATTTCCTCGGCAAGGCCAAACGCTCCCTGCAATGCTTCCTGGCCGATGGCGTGGTCGGCGACGGCGTCCCGGTGCGGGAGGACGAACGCGATGTCGGCGAGGTCGCGTGCGTGGCGCGCGACGGCGAAGGCTGCACGCTGCTCGCCGTCATGCCGCTGGACCACGCCGGTACCGGCCTGGTGGCCGACGGCCATCCGCTCCTTCGGCAACCCCTGCTGGACGGCCTGCGCCGCTGAGCCCTTTCCGCGCGTCGATTGATCCATGTCAATGACGCCAGAACGCACGTGCCTAAACTGCGGTTACCCCGGCACGAGGACATGCGCATGCACCACGACGTCATCATCATCGGTGCCGGACCGGCCGGCCTGTGCCTGGCCAAAGCCCTGTGCGATCTCGACCTGAAAGTGGCGCTGGTGGAGCGGCAGCCGCGCGCAGCGATCGCCGAGCCCGCCTTCGATGGCCGCGAAATCGCGCTGACCCACGCCTCGATGCGGCAGCTGCGCGACCTCGGCATCTGGCAGCACCTGCCGGACGACGCCTGTTCGCCGCTACGTGCAGCGCGCGTGATGGAGGGCGACTGCCTGCACGACATGCGCATCGATGCCGACCTGGCCGGCAAGCCCGAGCTGGGTAGGCTGGTACCGAATCACCGCATCCGCGAGGCCGCATGGAAGGCGGTTCGCGACCTGCCGGGACTGGACCTGTTCGACGGCGCACGCATCCACACCGTCCGCACCGCCGACGATCATGCCTGCGTGACGCTGGGGGATGGCCTGCGGCTGGAAGCGCCCCTGCTGGTCGCGGCCGACAGCCGCTTCTCCGAAACGCGCCGCGCGATGGGCATCGGCGCGGACCAGCACGACTTCGGCAAGAGCATGCTGGTCTGCCGGATGCACCACGAACAGCCGCACCAGGGCGTGGCGTGGGAATGGTTCGGCCACGGCCAGACCCTCGCACTGCTGCCGCTGCAGGAGCATCTGGCCTCGGCCGTCGTGACCCTGCCCGACAGCGCGGCCAGGCGGCTCGCGGCGCTCGATGCCGACGCTTTCGCACGCGAAATGGAACAGCGCTATGGCCATCGCCTCGGCCACATGCGACTGGAAAGCAGCCGCCATGTGTATCCGCTGGTCGGCGTCTACGCACGACGCTTCGTCGGTCGCCGCTTCGCCCTGGTGGGCGACGCAGCCGTCGGCATGCATCCGGTGACGGCGCACGGTTTCAATCTCGGACTCGGCAGTGTGGAACGGCTGGCCGACACGGCGCGCGAAGCCTTGAAGTGCGGCGGTGACCTGGGGTGCGCCGAAGGTCTGGCCCGTTACGAACACCGGCATCGCCGGGGATCACGCCCGCTGTACCTGGCCACCCGGGCGATCGTCGAGCTGTACACCAACGACCATGCACCCGCACGCGTCGTGCGCGAAACCGTGCTGCGTGCCGGTCGGCGGCTGACGCCGTTCCGGCGTGTGCT
The DNA here is from genome assembly GCF_058793715.1 of Pseudoxanthomonas sp. GW835-FHT14C01. Lineage (NCBI taxonomy): Bacteria > Pseudomonadati > Pseudomonadota > Gammaproteobacteria > Lysobacterales > Lysobacteraceae > Pseudoxanthomonas > Pseudoxanthomonas sp. GW835-FHT14C01. Next base: position 785,874 of record NZ_JBXAGB010000003.1, on the reverse strand, counting down.
GGCGCGCGCACTGGCGGACGAACGGCCCATGGACCGGCGTCCGTTGCAGCGCCTGCGCGATGGCCTGGCGCTGCTGCTTCCCGGCTGATCAGGCCAGCCAGGCCTCGAAACGATCGAGGAACAGCTGCAGCCGCTTGCGCAGACGCTCGTCCGCGATGGCGCCGTCGGCGTCGATCTGGCCCTCGCGGTACTGGATGGCGATCTCGGGCTGCGGCAGCACCGCGACGTCCACCGCTGCCAGCACATTGCGCAAATGCTGTTGGGCCGACACCGTGCCGTGCGCACCGGGCGACGTGCCGATCACGCCTGCCCTCTTTCCACCGAACGAATTGCTGCCGCCCGGCCGCGAGCCGATATCGATGGCGTTCTTCAACACCCCCGGGATGGAGCGGTTGTATTCCGGCGTGACGAACAGCAACGCGTCGCAGGCTTCCACCTGCCGCTTGAAGCGCAGGCCAGCCGCCGGGAAGTCCGCATCGTCATCCTGGTCGTACAGCGGAAGATCGCGGATGCCGATCTCCTCGAACGCGAAGCGGTCTCCCGCCAGGGCCTGAAGGGCGCCGGCCAGCTGGCGGTTGAAGGAGCCGGCACGCAGGCTGCCGATGATGAGGCCGATGCGGTGCGTGGACATGTCCGTTCCTCAGTACGTGGGGATGCCCATCATGCCAGCCGGTCCGCGGCCGCGACGATATCCTCGTCGCCCGGCAGCACCAGGAACGCCGCGCCCGCCAGCGGTGTGTAGGTGTCCGCACCCACCACGCGCTGGAACGGCCGGGCAAGGTAGCCCGCTTCCGCGATGGCGGTGATGACGCCTTCGCCCACGCCGGCGGCATGACGGCCTTCGTCGACGATCAGGATTCGCCTTGCCGTCTTCGCCTGCGCGGCGATGAAGTCGGCGTTGAGCGGTACCAGCCAGCGCAGGTCGACCACGCGCACCTTCCAGCCGTGCCTCTTCTCGATGCTGCGCGCGGCGCGCAGGCTCATCGGCACGCCGTTGCCGTAGGTGAAGATGACCAGGTCGTCCGCGTCCGTGTCATAGACGCGGCCTTCCCCCAGCGGCATCGCTTCGTCCTGCGGCGGATACGGGAACAGCCACTGCCCGTCGCCGGCTTCGTGCAGGTCCTTGGTCATGTACAGCGCGATCGGCTCCAGGAACACCGTCACCCGGCCATCGACTTTCGCCAGCGCCGCCAGCGTACGCAGCATCCTGGCGGCATCGTCGCCGCGCGACGGGCAGCCCACGACGAGGCCCGGGATGTCGCGAAGGGCCGTGATCGAGTTGTCGTTGTGGAAGTGGCCGCCGAATCCGCGCTGGTACCCCAGTCCCGCCATGCGCACCACCATCGGATTGCGGTACTGGTTGTTGCTGAAGAACTGCAGGCTGGCGGCCTCGCCGCGGATCTGGTCGCAGGCGTTGTGGAAGTAGGCCAGGTACTGGATCTCCGGGATCGGCAGCATGCCCAGGTTGGCGTAGCCCTGCGCCATGCCGAGGATCATCGTTTCGTCGAGCAGCGTGTTGAACACGCGGCTGCCCTTGAAGGCCTTCTGCAGGCCCTTGGTCACCGTGTACACGCCGCCCTTCTGCGCCACGTCCTCGCCGAACAGCAGCGTCTCGGGATACTTGCAGAACAGGTCGTGCAACGCGTTATTGATCTGGATGGCCAGATGGCGCGGCGGCAGCTTCTCCGGCAGCTTGTCCTCGCTGCCGAAGGCGGCGACGCGCTTTTCGTGCGGCGCCACGCGCATCGCCTCCTCCGCCACGGCGGCCGGCGTGTACGGCGCCAGCGGTGCCATCACGTGCTCCAGCGTGGTGATGCGCGGACGGGCATCGGCGTCCTCGGCGGCGGCGAAGCAGCGCTTACGCGTGGTCTCGTACAACGCCAGCAGCGCGTCCTTCGACAGCAGGCCGGACTCCAGCGCGATCGCCGCCGAACGCAGCAATGGATCGGTTGCCTCCACCGCGCAGAGTTCCTCCAGCGGACGCCATTCGATTTCGAAGTCGGTGCCGGCGTGCCCCATGATCCGCGTGGTGCGCAGATGCAGGAAGGTCGGGCGGCGCGTGCGGCGGCAATGCTCGACCGCCGCCTGCACCTGGCCATAACCCGTCGCCAGATCCAGGCCATCGGCGTGGAAATAGTCCAGGTCCTTGCGGTCGCGGAAATTCCGGCCGATCCAGCCGTCGGGCGTCTTCACCGAAATGCCGATGCCGTTGTCCTCGCACACGAACAGGACCGGCGCGGGGAGCTTCTGGTACGCGGTCCAGGCCGCCGCATTGAAGGCGGTCTGCGCCGTGGCATGGTTGCTCGAAGCGTCGCCGAACGAACAGATCGCAATGCTGTCGTCGGGGATCGGCAGCGCATGGCCGATGCGGCGCGCCTGTTCGATCGCCACCGCCGTGCCCAGCGCCTTCGGCAGGTGGGAAGCGATGGTCGAGGTCTGCGGCAGCACCCACAACGGCTTGCTGCCCCACACCTTGTGGCGTCCGCCGGACGCGGGATCCTCCGCGCTCGCGGCGAAGCTCAGCGCCGAATCCATCACCGGATCCATGCCCGGCAGCTTGCGGAAGCGCTCGGCCATGAAGCCGCCGCTGCGGTAGTGCAGGAACGCCGGATCGGTATGTCGCGTCAGCCGCGCGACCATCGCGTTGCCTTCGTGGCCGGAACTGCCGATGGTGTAGAAGACCTTGTTCTGCACGCGCAGCACGCGCGCCATCAGATCGAGATGGCGCGAGATCAGCTGGGATTCCAGCAATTCGATGAAGCCCGTCGCATCCAGCGCACTACCCGGCAGGACGGCGTCGCCGGGCACTGGCTTCGCACCGACGTGTCCGCTCCACTCCTTCACGAACTCGATGAAGTTCTGGTCGCAGATCTCGGCGCGGTTGAGGCCCTTCATGCGGGCCGGAATCGGGTTTGCAGTCATATGCTCGCTCAGGATCGGGAAGACGCCAGGCGCAACGCGACCTCGTCGCTGACACCCGGCATGGGAACGAACGCCGGCGTGGCGCGCACGCGCGCCAGCCAGTCGGTAATGCGGGGATACGCGGACAGGTCGAAACCGCCGTCGTCCGCGCAGTGCGTGTAGGCGAACAGTGCGATGTCGGCCACGCCGTACTCGGGACCGTTGAACCAGCGGGCGCCCTGCAGATGCTTTTCCATGACGGCCAATGCCTGGCTTCCCCGCTCCACCAGGCGCGGCAGGTCGGCGCGGCGTGGCGAATCCAGCGGCGTCCAGCCACGGATGAAGCGTGCGACCGCGATGTAGGGCTCGTGGCTGTACTGTTCGAAGAACAGCCAGCTCAACGCCTGCGCACGCTGCCACGCATCGGCGGGCAGAAACGAGGTGCCGTCGGCGAGCCAGCACAGGATGGCGTTCGATTCGACCAGGATGCCGCCATCGGGACGCTCCAGCATCGGCACCTTGCCGTTGGGATTCTTCGCTAGGTACTCGGGCGTGCGCGTCGCGCCGTTCGCACTGTCGATCTCGACCCAATCGTAAGGACGCCCCAGCTGTTCGAGTAGCAGGCGCACCTTGTGGCAGTTGCCCGACGTGGACATGCCGTAGACGCTGACGGGCTCAGGCGACATGGCTGTGCTCCAGGAAATTGGCGATACGGCCGGCCTTGGCGAGATCCTTCGCCCGGCCGAACAGGATGAAGATGCGTTGCTGCTCGGCAAGTGTCGGCACGCGGAGGGGATACCCGCCGACGTCGACACGCAGGTCGTGCAGCACCCGCAGCGGCTGCCAATCGCCTGCCGTCATCACGTCCAGCGCGCCCATGACTTCCAGCGGCATCGGCAGGTGGGCGAAGCGCGCGAACGTGGAACGGAAGCGCGAGCCGTCCTGTGGCCGGTAGGCGGGATCGACATGCGGCGCCCACGCCGCCTGTAGCCTGATGGCGTCCGCCCGGCTGCACAGCACATCGATATCCTGCGGCGCTACGTCGGGCACGCCGGCAAGCGCCATCGCGGCACTGCCGATGATCCACCAGGGATCGCGCAGCGTCCGCGCCAGCTCAGGCATGGCGTCGTGCAGGCCTGCGTGCAGCGCGGAGGTCGGTGTCACGGGTTCGTGACCCCGCGTGCTCGCCACTGCGTCCGCGTCTGGCCCCAGACCTCGACCGGCTTCTCGTGATGCGGTTCGGGAAGCCGATCCATGCGCAGGTAGCCGGAACCCAACTTGGCGGCCACGGCCTTGGAATTGGCGTTCTGCGGATCGATGGTATGGATGACCTCGCTCCAGCCCAGATGATCGAACGCCCAGCCGATGCTGACCAACGCCGCTTCGGGCGCATAGCCCCGACCCCAAGCTTCGCGGGCGATGCTCCAGCCCACTTCCGTTCCCGGCCAACCCTCAGGCTGCCACGGACCTACGCGCCCCACCCAGCGACCGCTCGCCTTCTCGATCACCGAGAACATGCCGAAGCCCTGCAGATGCCAGCTACCGAGCGTCGCCGCCAGACTGCGCCATGCCGGCGAACGTGCCAGCGTGCCGCCGATATAGCGCGTGGCCTCCTCGTCGGCGGCGAATGCCGCCCAGGCTTCGTAGTCGTCCCGCCGCGGCAGGCGCAGCAGCAGACGCGGAGTTTCAAGCTGGAGACTGGAAAGGTCCATCGATACCGCACCATCCCCCCAGAAAGACCGGACGCATCACGAGCGGCGACGCTCGACGTTCCCCGCACCTCACTCCCGTTCGGGAGGCCCGACGTCAAAAGGCGTTGATGCCCGTCAGTTCGCGGCCGATCACCAGCTGGTGCACGGTTTCCGTGCCCTCGTAGGTGATGACCGATTCCAGGTTCAGGGCATGGCGGATGGCGGCATGTTCTGTAGTGATGCCCGCGCCACCCAGCAGGTCGCGGCATTCGCGCGCGATGTCGATCGCCATGCGGCAGTTGTTCCACTTCGCCAGCGAGACCTGCGACGGCGCCATGGTCCCGGCATCCTTCAGGCGACCCAGCTGCAGCGACAGCAACTGCGCCAGCGTGATGCGGCGGGCCATCTCGGCCATCTTGATCTGCGCGCTCTGCGTCGCCGCTACCGGGCGGTCGAACAGGATGCGTTCCTTCGTATAGGCCAGCACCTCGTCCAGGCAGGCGATGGCGGCGCCGATCGGCCCCCAGGTGATGCCGTAGCGGGCCTGCGTCAGGCAACCCAGCGGACCCTTGAGGCCCTTGACGTTCGGTAGACGGCTGCTGTCGGGCAGGCGCACGTTGTCGAAGAACAGCGCACTGGTCACCGAGGCGCGCAGGCTCATCTTGTGCTTGATCTCCTGGGCGGTGAAGCCCGGCGTGCCCTTTTCGATCAGGAAGCCCTGGATGCCGTCGTCGGTCTGCGCCCAGACGATGGCGATGTCGGCCAGGTTGCCGTTGGTGATCCACATCTTGGAGCCATTGATCACCCAGTCGTCGCCATCGCGGCGTGCATGGGTTTTCATGTTGGCCGGATCGGAGCCGCCATGCGGCTCGGTCAGGCCGAAGCAACCGATGACCTTGCCCGCCGCCATGTCGGGCAACCAGCGCTGGCGCTGCTCTTCGCTGCCATAGGCGTAGATGGGATACATGCACAGTGAGGACTGCACGCTGACAAAGCTGCGGATGCCACTGTCGCCACGCTCCAGTTCCTGGCAGATCAGGCCGTAGCTGACCGCGTTGAGGCCGGCACAGCCGTACTTTTCCGGCAGCGAGGAGCCCAGCAGGCCCAGTTCCGCGATTTCCGGCACGAGTTCCTTGGGGAACCGGCCCTGGTCGAAGGCGTCGCCGATGAGGGGGCGCACGCGCTCGTCGGTGAAGCGGGCCACCGCGTCCTGCACGGCGCGCTCCTCTTCGCTCAGGAGGGAACGGACATCGAACAGGTCGTACGGATTCAGGGCCATTGCGCTTCAACCGGCGGGAGTCGTTCACCGCATTGTATGCGGCACCCCTCGGCAGCGGTAAGCGCCAGTCCGCAAAGCAAAGGCCGGCGAAACGCCGGCCTTTGCGGGGTGCCACGTTGAAACGCAGGCCCTCGCGGGGCCGACGCGTCAGCCCTTGCCGGGCGCGTCGACGCTGGCGGTCTGCGTCACCACCTGGCCGTCGATCACCGGCAGGCGGTCGCCCGGCTTCTGGTCCAGACGGATGGTCTTGTCCTGTCCGTCGAAACGGTAGGTCACGTCATAACCGATGACCTTGTCCGTCGTACCCATCGCGATACGGTTACCCGGCTTGCTGTCCATGCGCATCGTCCCTGTGGAACCGTCGGGATTGCGATAGGTCACGTTGTAGCCGGTAACCCGAGAAGACTCGGACGTCGCATTCTCGGTATGGCACTGGCGCTCGGTGCGATTGACCACGCGACCACCCACGTGGCGCTTGTCGACCTGGTTACCGATGGCGCCGCCCGCCACGGCGCCGGCGACCGTCGCCGCCTTCTTGCCGTTGCCGCCGCCCACCTGATTGCCGAGCAGGCCACCGATCACCGCACCGGCCACGGTGCCGCCAACGTTGCCGTCGCGCTCGGGCAGACGCTCCTGCACGACCACGTCCTGGCAGACCTCGCGCGGCGTGCTGGTGTGGGTGGTTTCGCGCACCGCCTCGGTACCGATCACCGTGGCGTACAACTTTTCCGAACTGGTGATCGGATCGGCCTTCACCACCGTGGCGTACTGCAGCGTACCCGTCGGAATCTCGTTGCCGGTCGCCGCCACGTCATCGGCGATCAGGGTGCCATCGGCCGCTGTGACCAGGCCACCCTCCGTCGGGCTCTTGTCGCCTCCCTTGAGGAAGGCCGCAGTGGCCACGCCACCGACCAGCAGCGCGCCGACGGCGACCAGAATCGTAGTGGTATTGCTCTTCATCGCTGCCTCCATGGGGGCTTGCCCCGGTTCATGCTGGGCATCATTGCACCATTGCCAACCTGAACAAAGCACCCGAGAACGCACGCGAAAGCGAACGAAAAATGAACGCTTCAATGACGCACCGATCATGCTAGCGTGACATCGTTCCACACGCAGATGAGACTTCCGCCATGCCGAACCCGTTGCTGCTGCCGCTGCTCGAGTGGGCGAGAAAATTGCGCTATCCGACCTTGTTCAAGATCACCGCCTCGCTCTTCCTGATCACGCTGTTCCTGCCCGATCCATTCCCGTTCGTGGACGAAATCCTGTTCGGCCTGGGCACGCTGCTGCTCGCCAACTGGAAGCGACGCAAGGATCCACCGCCCTCGATCGAGCCCTCCCGGCGCTGATTCATGCTGGTCGACAGCCACAGTCATTTCGACGCGCCCGAATTCGACGCGGATCGTGATGCGGCACTGGCGAGGGCGCGCGCGGCGGGCGTGACGCGCCAGGTCGTACCGGCCGTATCGGCTTCGACATGGGCGAAATTGCGCGATGTCTGTGCGCTCGATACAGGGCTGTTTCCCGCCTACGGCCTGCATCCGATGTACTTGGGCGAGCATCGCCCGCACCACCTGGACGAACTGCGCGACTGGATCGAACGCGAGCGGCCGGTGGCCGTTGGCGAATGCGGGCTGGATTTCTTCGTCGACGGCCTGGATGCGGACGAACAACGGCGCTATTTCGACGGGCAGTTGACGTTGGCGCGCGCGTTCGACCTGCCGGTGATCGTGCATGCGCGGCGAGCAGTGGACGCGGTCATCGCTTCGATCAAGCGCGTGGGCCCTCTTCGCGGCGTCGTGCACAGTTTCTCCGGCAGCCCGGAGCAGGCGCGCCAGCTGTGGCAGTCGGGCTTCCTGATCGGCTTGGGCGGGCCGGTCACCTACGAACGCGCGAACCGCCTGCGCACGCTCGCCCGCACCATGCCGCTCGAGTTCCTGCTGCTGGAGACCGACGCGCCGGACCAGCCGGATGCCGGCATCCGCGGACAGCGCAACGAGCCCTCGCGACTGTCGGCGGTATGCGAGGTGATCGCAGGACTTCGCGACCAGTCACCCGCCGAGATCGCCGCGGCAACGACGCGCAACGCCGAGAGGCTGTTCAATCTGGCGTCCGACTGACGCTTGCTCTCGCCGGCTTGGCCAGCAGTTCCAGCGCCTTGCCCACCATTGCGAACGCGAAGGCGCCGGTGATGTGGGTGGCCGCACCCAGGCCGACGCCGCAGTCGAGCTTCAGCGCGACATCCGCGCCCAGTTGCGGACGCAGGCCGCAGACGCTGCCATCGGCTTGTGGATACTTGACGTTCTCGAGCGAATAGACCGCCTGCACGCCGAAGTAGCGGTCCTTGTTCTTCGGGAAGTTGAACTCGGCGCGGAGTTTCTTGCGTACCAGCGCCAGCAACGCGTCGTGTTCGGTGCGCGACAGATCGCGCAGCCGGATCTGCGTAGGGTCGGTGCGGCCGCCGGCGGATCCCGACACCACGATCGGCAGCTTGCGCCGACGGCACCAGGCGATCATCTCCACCTTGACCCGGAAACTGTCGCACGCATCGAGCACCAGATCGAATCCGCGATCCAGCAGGTCGGCCATGTTGGTCGACGTGAGGAATTGCGGCACTGCGTCGATGCCGATCAGCGGATTGATCGCACGGCAGCGCTCGGCCATCGCCTCGGCCTTGTTGCGTCCATAGTGACCTTCCAATGCGGGCAACTGGCGATTGGTGTTGGAGACGCAGATGTCGTCGGCATCGATCAGCGTCAGGTGTCCGATGCCGGACCGCGCAAGCGCCTCCACCACCCACGAGCCCACCCCCCCCATTCCCACCACGGCCACACGCGCGGCGGCGTGGCGCTCCACTGTGCCCACGCCATACAGCCGGTCGATACCGGCGAACCGGTCCCTGAGTTCTTTCTTCATGCCACCAGTGTAAGCCGTGGCGCAAACCGTGACGGGCGTCGTACCATCGCGGCGTCATCCACAAGGAGCCCGCCGCATGGCCAGCCAGCCCGAGACCAAGAAGCCGTCCGCCGCTTCGCGTTACCTGTTCCTGTTCCTCATCGGCCTGGTGGTAGGTGCCATCTGCACGGTCATGGCGTTGCGGGCGATCCAGGCACGGCAGGATCGCTTTCCCGACAGTGTGATGCACGTGATGGCCAAGCATTCCGGGCTGCTGGCCGACAAGGTCAAGCAGAACCGCTGCGCCGCCACCGACACCATCCCCCATGTGCGTACGTTGCGCGCGATGGCGAACGACCTGGACATGGCCTTCCCGGGCATCGCGGACGACGCGCGCTTCAAGACCCACACCAGCCAGTTCCGCGCCGATCTCGACGCCGCCTTGAGTGCGCCGCCGACCGACTGCGCTGCGGCCGGCGCCCTGGTCGAAAAGATCGGTGGCGACTGCAAGGCCTGTCACCAGGATTTCCGCGGCTGAGTCGCGTCAAACGGCTGAATCGCTGCTGACATCCGGGCCGCGCAAGCGGCCCGATTGTCGTCATGTTCACGCCGCGATGTGGAGCATGCGACGCGAAGGGACCGCATTGCGCGATGGCCCACTATCCCAGGAGACACTCATGAACATGCGTCTGCTCGCCATCGGCCTGACCGCCACCGTTGCACTCGCAGGGTGCGCCAGCACATCGCCCGGCTACAACAGCGGCGGTTACGGCACCGCACCCGCCAACCGGTATTGCGCGGACTGCGGCATCGTGGAGCGCATCGACGTGGTGCCGTCGGGCCGCAGCGCCCCGTCGGCCACGGGCGCGGTGCTGGGCGGCATCGTCGGTGCCGTCGCGGGTCGCCAGATCTCCGACCGCACCGGTGGCAGTGAAGGCAACAAGAACGTGTCGACCGTGGCGGGCGCCGTCGCCGGCGCCGCCGCCGGCAATGCGATCCAGAACCGCACCACCGGCGACACCTACAACGTCACTGTCCGGATGGACGACGGCCGTCGCGTGACGATCAACCAGCACGATCTCGCGGGTGTTCGCGAAAACACTTACGTCCGCATCCAGAACGGGCGCGTGGTGATCCGTTGATCCGCCCCTGATTCCCGCAGACAAAGAAAAAGCCCGGCGGCTGCCGGGCTTTTTCTTGCGGAGCACGCGCCGTAGCGCGGTTCGGCTTTCCTTCGCGTCAGACCGGCTGCACGGCGTCGGCCTGCAGGCCCTTCTGGCCCTGCACGACGGTGAAGCTGACCTTCTGGCCTTCCTTCAGGCTCTTGAAGCCCTGGGTCTGGATGGCGCGGAAATGCACGAACACGTCTTCACCATTCTCGCGGCTGATGAAGCCGAAGCCCTTGGCATCGTTGAACCATTTGACGGTTCCGGTTTCACGATCAGACATCTACTTGCTCCTTGAAACGGGTGGTGGTTACGCCTGCTGGGCGGCTGGTTGCAAGGAGGAAGCGAGGTACAAGGATGCAGCGGATCATGGATCTACCCCATCAGGCCACGATTCACGGTGACCTTGGCAACGGCAGCGAGCGCACGGTAACCCGGCATTTGGCAAAATGCAAACGCTTGAACGGAAAAGTCAAGCCCCCAGCAACCCATTGATTCCCTAGGAGATTTGATTGGACATCCAGACGCTCTATTACGCCCTAGCGGTGGTGCTGATCCTGGTCGGCATCGCCGGCGTGATCCTGCCCGCCCTGCCCGGCCTGCCGCTGGTGTTCGCCGGCATGCTGCTGGCGGCGTGGGCGGGCGACTTCCAGCAGATCGGCTGGGTGACGCTGGTGGTCCTGGGGCTGCTGACCGCCCTGTCGTTCGCCGCCGACATCTTCTCCACCGCGATCGGGGCGCAGCGGGTCGGCGCAAGCCGCAAGGCGTTGTGGGGCACGGTGATCGGCACCTTCGCCGGTCTGTTCTTCATGCCCATCGGCCTGTTCGCCGGCCCCTTCGTCGGCGCGCTGGTGGGCGAGCTGTGGCATGGACGCGAGCTGGGACAGGCTGCCAAGGTCGGCCTCGGCACCTGGCTGGGCATCGTGCTGGGCGTGGTGCTGAAGCTGGGCCTGACCTTCGCGATGCTGGGCCTGTTCGTGTTCGCCTGGATCTTCTGAAGGTCGCTTGGGCGCCCTTCGTCACCGGTCGGCTGGCAGAATGGCGCCCTGTCCCCGTTCGAGTCTCCGCATGATGCCTCGCACCCGCCTGCTGCCTCTGGTCCTCGGCATGACGGCCCCGTTCGCCGGCCAGGCGCAGGAGAGTCCGCCGGCCACGACGCCGGCTGAAGCCTGCCTGCTGCTGGAAAACGATGCCGCCCGCCTCGCCTGCTATGACGACGCGCTGGGCCGTACCGCCGCTGATACCCGCCAGGCCGACGCTCAGGCACTCGCCGCGAAGCAGGCGGAAGCCGAGGCCCGTGCCAAGGCGCGCGCCGACGCCGATGCCGCCAAGGCCGCCGACCTGCCGTTGAGCGAGCGCGCCCGGCGCCGCATGGGGGCGTGGTTCCGGGTCGATGAGGCACAGGAAGCCGACCTGATCGCCAACGCCGGGCGTGGCTCGCTGCTCGACAGCCGCTGGGAACTGGCCAAGGACTCCAAGCTCGGCGTGTTCCAGTTGCGCGCCTACAAGCCCATGTACCTGCTGCCGGCGTTCTGGACCAGCCAGGTCAACGAGACGCCCTCGTCCCCGAACCCGGACAACACGGTCACCGAACCGCAGGACCTGCAGGACATCGAGGCGAAGTTCCAGCTGAGCTTCAAGACGAAGTTCGCGGAAAACGTGTTCGGCGACAACGGCGACATCTGGGGTGCGTACACCCAGAGCTCGCGCTGGCAGGTCTACAACGGCGAGGAGTCGCGCCCGTTCCGCGAGACCAACTACGAACCGGAAGTGATGCTGGTGTTCCGCAACAATTACAGCATCGGCGGATGGAAAGGCCGCATGACCGGCATCGCGCTCAACCACCAGTCGAACGGGCGCAGCGATCCGCTGTCGCGCAGCTGGAACCGCGTCATCGCCACCTTCGGCCTGGACCGGGAGAACTGGGCACTGGTGCTGCGACCGTGGTATCGCGTGCCGGACGGCAACGACGACGACAACCCCGATATCGAGAACTACATCGGCCGCGGCGACGCGATGCTGACCTATGCGCGCAACGGCCACGTCTTCACCGTGCTGGGCCGGCATTCGTTGCGCGGCGGCGATGAATCGCACGGTGCGGTGCAGGTGGACTACGGCTTCCCGATCAACCGCGCCTTCCGCGGCCACGTGCAGGTCTTCCATGGTTATGGCGAAAGCCTGATCGACTACAACCACAAGGCGACCTACGTGGGCCTGGGCATCTCGCTGCTGGATTGGTACTGATGGACGACGTCACGATCTACCACAATCCCGCCTGCGGCACCTCGCGCAATACGCTGGGCCTGATCCGCAACGCGGGCATCGAACCCCACGTGATCGAGTACCTCAAGACGCCCCCCGACCGCGCCACGCTGCTGGCGCTGATCCGTGCGATGGCCGTTCCGGTCCGGGACGTCGTCCGCGCGAAAGAGGCCGCCTACCGCGAGCTCGGCCTCGCCGACGCCGACGACGAGGCCCTGATCGACGCCATGCTGGCGCACCCGGTGCTGATCAACCGGCCGATCGTGGTCACCGCGCGGGGCACGACGCTGTGCCGGCCTTCCGAACGCGTGCTGGACATCCTGCCGCAGCCGCAGCGCGGCGCCTTCAGCAAGGAAGACGGCGAACGGGTCGTCGATGCGGCCGGAAACCGCCTTGCCTGACGTAAGATCCTGCGCAGGAATCGCACCGCCTGCCAGGACGCTTCATGTCACGCCAACGCCGCTCGTTCTTCGCCTACTCCGCCGCCCTGCTCGGCCTGCTCAGCCTGATGGCGGTGGCCTGCTTCCACTTCCCGGAACTGCTGACCAGCAGGGAGTTCCGTGCCGCCTACAACGAACAGTTCGCCCGCCACCTGCTGCTGGTGGGCCTGGCGGCGGCGTTCGCGATGGGCACCTGGGCGATCCTGCGCGACCGCAACAAGCGCATCGCCCTGATCGGCGTCGGCAGCGCCACGCTGGCGGTGCTGCTGGGCGGCACCAACGTGCAGTTCGATGCAATCGGCAAGACGCCGTATTCGCTGGGCCTGGACTGGTTCGTCATCTCGCTGTTCTTCTCGGCACTGGTGTTCGTACCGCTGGAGCACTACCTGGGCAAGCGCCGGATCTCGCCGCTGCGCCCGGGCTGGCGCACCGACGTCACTTACTTCTTCATGAGCCACATGCTGGTGCAGTTCATCCTGATCCTGGTGACCGCGTCGACGTCGACCATCGCCGGACTGGCCGCGTTTCCGGCGCTGAAGGATGCGATCCAGTCGCTGCCGGTGTGGGCGCAGTTCCTGATCGCGGTGTTCGTCGCGGATCTCGCGCAGGCCTTGCTGCATCGCGCCTACCACAACATCCCGTGGCTCTGGCGCTTCCATGCCGTGCATCATTCCAGCCGCGAGATGGACTGGCTGGCTGGCTCGCGCATCCATATCGTCGAGATCGTGCTGACCCGCAGCGCGGTGCTGCTGCCGCTGCTGATTCTCGGCTTCTCGACACCGGCGGTGAACGCTTACGTGATCCTGGTCGGCCTGCAGGCCGTGCTGGCGCACGCCAACCTCGGTCTCCGCTTCGGCTGGCTGGAGTACCTGCTGGTGCTGCCGCGCTACCACCACTGGCACCACGCGCGGCACAAGGACTACCTGGACGTGAACTACGCCATCCACCTGCCGCTGGTGGACATGCTGATGGGTACGTTCAAGCTGCCGCCGAAGCAGGAAGACTGGCCCGAGGAATACGGCGTGATGAAGCTGGAGACGGTGCCGCGCGGGATTCTGCGCCAGCACCTGATGCCGTTCCAGGGTGGCAAGAAGTTCGACGAATACGTGGACTGAATGCGCGCGGCGTTGCCTGTTGTAGGAGCGACGTGAGTCGCGACCGCGCGCCATGGCAGCCGCTGGCGCCATTTCAGTCGTTGCGCATCGGCATTGCCATTCGCGAACCAGAATCGATGCCACCCAGTGTCCGCGGTCGCGACTCACGTCGCTCCTACAGAGAGCAGTGACCGATTACGTCCAGTCCGTCAATCCTTCCCTGGCATAGACTTCCTTGAAACTCGGCAACGCCTTCATGCGCTGAGCGTAAGCCTGCAGCACCGGCCAGGTGTCGGTCGGCCTGGGCATGTTGCGCGACCAGCGCATCAGCATGGTCAGCAGGAAGTCCGCCGCACTGCGCTGTGCGCCCAGCAGGTAAGGGCCGTGAGTCTCCAGATGGTCGGCGACCTGCCCCCACGCCTTTTCCAGCTTCGCCCGCGCGTGATCCTGCGTGGCCTGGAGGTTGGCCTCGCCGGCGATCTCGTCCGAGTAGAACCAGGCGCGATAGGCGGGCATCAGCGTATTGGCGCAAAACAGCATCCAACGGTAGTACTGCGCACGCTGCGTGCTCGCCACGGCGGGCGCCAACGCCGCGCGCGGGTGGGTGTCGGCCAGGTGCATCAGGATCGCCGCGGTCTCGGTGATCACCTGTCCGTCCATCACCAGCGTGGGCACCACGCCGGCAGGATTGAGCTTCAGGTAGTCGTCGGATTTCTGGTCGCGCTTGTCGAAATCCAGCTCGTGCAGTTCGTGCGGGATGCCCAGCTCGATCAGCAGCCAGTGGACGACCAGGCTGGCGGTGCTGCGGGAGTAGTAAAGCGTGGTGGTCGACATCGCAAACTCCGGATAGGTCAGGACTTGACTGGCAGGGACTCGCGCAGGTGCAACAGCGGAAACGGATTGCCACTGCCATCCAGCGGCGAGCGTCCTTCCACCTCGAATCCCTTGGCCAGGTAGAACGCCAGCGCCGCGGGATTCTGTTCGTTCACATCCACGGTCAATGCTCCCTTGATCGCCCGCGCATGCTCGAGCAAGCCGCCCCCACAACCGCGACGGAAGTACGCAGGCGCAACAAACAGTGCTTCAACATGCGCATCGGACAATCCGATGAAACCGGCGAGGTCGCCCTCGCCCGCCATCACCCAGATCTCGAGGTGCTTCAGTGCCGCATCACGCACGACCGGCAGCAACGCCTCTACGTCGCGTTCCGTCAGGAAGCCATGTGTCGCACGCACGGACGCCAGCCACAAGGCCAGCAGGGCCGGATGGTCTTGCGTGGTGGCCGGTCTGATGCGCAAGCCAGCGTGGGACACGGGCAGCGTCAGGCCACTACCACCGGAATCTTCCCGATCCGCGCCTGCCATTCCTTTGGCCCCGTCTGGTGCACCGACGTGCCCTGCGAATCGACGGCGACGGTCACCGGCATGTCCTGCACGGTGAACTCGTAGATCGCCTCCATGCCCAGGTCGGCGAAGCCGACGACCTTGGCCGCCTTGATCGCCTTCGACACCAGGTACGCCGCGCCCCCGACCGCCATCAGGTAGGCCGACTGGTGCTTCCTGATCGCCTCGATCGCCGCGGGGCCGCGCTCCGCCTTGCCGACCATGCCCAGCAGGCCGGTCTGCGCGAGTACCTGCTCGGTGAACTTGTCCATGCGCGTGGCCGTGGTCGGGCCGGCGGGGCCGACGACTTCGTCGCGGACCGGATCGACCGGGCCCACGTAGTAGATGAAGCGGCCCTTCAGGTCGACCGGCAGCGACTCACCCTTGTTGAGCATGTCGACCATGCGCTTGTGCGCGGCGTCGCGGCCGGTCAGCAGCTTGCCGTTGAGCAGCAGCACTTCGCCCGGCTTCCAGCTGGCGACATCGGCCTGGGTCAGCGTATCGAGATCGACACGGCGGCCCTTGGAGGCGTCGTAGGTCAGTTCGGGCCAGTCTTCCAGCGACGGCGGATCCAGCATCACCGGACCGCTGCCGTCGAGGGTGAAGTGCGCGTGGCGGGTGGCCGCGCAGTTTGGGATCATCGCCACCGGCAGGTTGGCGGCGTGGGTCGGATAGTCCTTGACCTTGATGTCGAGCACCGTGGTCAGGCCGCCCAGGCCCTGCGCGCCGATGCCGAGCGCATTGACCTTCTCGTACAGTTCAAGCCGCAGTTCCTCTGCACGGTTGCTGGCGCCACGGGCCTGCAGGTCGGTGATGTCGATCGGCTCCATCAGCGATTCCTTCGCCAGCAGCATCGCCTTCTCGGCGGTGCCGCCGATGCCGATGCCGAGCATGCCCGGCGGGCACCAGCCGGCGCCCATGGTCGGCACGGTCTTCAATACCCAGTCGACGATGGAGTCGGAGGGATTGAGCATGGCGAACTTCGACTTCGCTTCCGAACCGCCGCCCTTGGCCGCGACGATCACGTCGACGGTGTTGCCCGGGACGACCTTGACGTTGACCACGCCCGGCGTGTTGTCCTTCGTGTTGGTGCGCTTGCCGGCCGGATCGGCCAGCACGCTGGCGCGCAGCTTGTTGTCCGGGTGGTTGTAAGCGCGGCGCACGCCCTCATGGACCATGTCTTCCACGCCCATGGTGGCGTCGTCCCAGCGCACGTCCATGCCGATCTCTAGGAAAACGGTGACGATGCCGGTGTCCTGGCAGATCGGGCGATGGCCCTCGGCGCACATGCGCGAGTTGATCAGGATCTGGGCGATGGCGTCCTTGGCCGCCGGCGATGCCTCGCGCTCGTAGGCAGCGGCGAGGTTCTTGATGTAGTCGACCGGATGGTAGTAGCTGATGTACTGCAGCCCGTCGGCGATGGACTGGATGAGGTCTTCTTGCTTGATCGAGGTCATGGGACGTAAAGGCCGGGGGCTGCCGGTGGGGTAGCGGGCGGAAGCGCCCATTTTAGGCCAAAGTGAACGCTCGACCGGTTGTCACGCCACGCCGCCCTGCCCCGTCTTTGGTCGCATGAACCCCGAAACCACCTTCGAAGCCCACCGCGCCCGCCTGTTCGGGCTGTCCTATCGCCTGCTCGGCAGCCGCAGCGATGCCGAGGACGTAGTCCAGGACACCTGGCTGCGCTGGCAGCAGATCGACCGGACTGGCATCCGCGATGCCGAAGCCTGGCTGGTGACCGCCGCCACCCGCCTCGGCATCGACCGCTTGCGCGCGGCGCGCGTGCAGCGCGAGCGTTATGTCGGCCCCTGGCTACCCGAACCCGCCGAGATCGACGAGTCCCCGACGCCCGAACACTCGGCCGAGGTCGCCGAACAGGTGTCGCTGGCCTTCCTGGCCGTGCTTGAGCGCCTGGGACCCGAGGAACGCGCGGCCTTCCTGCTGAAGGAAGCCTTCGACTACGACTATGCGCAGATCGCGCCGCTGCTCGGCCAGAGCGAAGCCAACTGCCGGCAGATGGTGCATCGCGCCCGCGAGCGCGTGCAGGCGGGGCGTCCGCGCTTCGACGTGGCGCCGGAACACCATCGCCAATTGCTGGAGCGCTTCATGCACGCCGCCCGGCGTGGCGACCGGCCGGCGATCGCCGCCCTGCTGCGCGAAGACGCGAGGCTGGTGTCCGATGGCGGCGGCAAGGCGGCGGCGGTCATTCGCCCGCTGCTGGGCGCGGTACGCATCGCACGCCTGTTCTGGGCGGCTTACCGCCGGCAGGATCCGGCGATCGCCTGGCGCATGGGAGCCGTCAACGGCGAACCGGCCATCCTTCGTTACCGCGATGGCCGGTTGACGGCGGTGATGGTCGCGATCAGCGATGGCGAACGCATCAGCGAGCTGCTTACCGTCGCCAATCCCGACAAGCTGGGCGTGGGTGTCACGCCGCAGGACGATGGCGCGTCCTGGTAGTGAAGGTGGCCATCGTGGCCACCATAGAGGCACTGCCATGAGCATGAAGTTCCATCGCGTCGACTATCCGAAGTACGTCCCCGAAGCCTTCCGCGGCCTGTATGCCACCAGCACCGCGGTGCACAACGGTTCGCTCGGGAAGGAATTCCTCGAACTGGTGTTCCTGCGCGTCTCGCAGATCAACGGCTGCGCGTACTGCATGGACATGCATGGCAGCGCCCTGCGCAAGGCGGGCGTGGAGCCTCGCAAGCTCGACACGCTGGCCGGCTGGCGCGACAGCCGCTTTTTCGATGCGCGCGAGGGTGCGGCGCTGGCCTGGGCCGAGCAGTTGACCACGCTCGCTTCCGGCGCGCCGGCCGACACGACGTATGAAGCCTTGAAAGCGCATTTCGATGAGCAGGGGATCGCCGAACTGACCATGGCCATCGCCACGATCAATGCGTGGAACCGGCTCGGCGTGGGCATGCAGCCGATCCTGCCCTGACCGCAGGCGCGCCAGAGCGCACAATGGGGACCATGGAAACCCTGGTCCTCATCCTCGACCTGGTCGGCACGTTCGTATTCGCGCTCAGTGGCGCCATGCTGGGTGTGCGGCGCCGGCTCGACCTCTTCGGCGTACTGGTGCTGTCGTTCGCTGCGGCGACGGCGGGCGGCATCACCCGCGACCTGCTGATCGGCGCCACCCCGCCCGCAGCGCTCAGCGATTGGCGCTACCCGGTGACGTCGCTGGCGGCCGGCGTGGTGACGTTCTTCCGCGCGCCGCTGATCGAAAAGCTCCGCAACCCCGTGCGACTGTTCGACGCGATGGGCCTGGCGCTGTTCGCCGTGGCCGGCACGCGCAAGGCGCTGGAATACGGCATCTCGCCGCCGATGGCCGCCGCGATGGGCATGCTGACCGGCATCGGCGGCGGCATCGCGCGCGACGTGCTGCTGGCACAGGTGCCGCTGGTGTTGCGCGCCGAGCTGTATGCGGTCGCGGCCCTGGCGGGCGCGCTGGTGGTGGCATTGGGCCATTGGCTTGCGCTCCCCGCGCTGCCCTGTGCCCTGGTGGGGGCGGGCCTGTGTTTCGGCCTGCGCATGATGGCGGTGACCTATGGCTGGCAATTGCCGGTCGCCCTGCAGTCCGGCGGTGACGGCGAACCGCCTGGACCACTGAAATGACCCACGGATGCGCCCAAGCGTGCGGGGTCGCCGACAAGCCGTGAGGGCCGGCGACGGCGGGGGCGGTAGCATGGCGCCACCTGCGTCCCGATCGACATCATGGCCATCGCCACCTCCCATCCGCTGGCCCTGCCGCGCCAGCACGTCTTCTGGCTGCTGCACCTGACCGGCTGGAGCGCTTATTTCGCCCAGGGCTGCCTGTACGCCGTCGCCCACGGCAAACCGTCCGGATACTGGGTCGTGCCGGCCACCGCCGCGACCATGGGCGCGCTGGTCACGCTGGGCCTGCGCTTTGCGCTGAAGCGCTACTGGAGCCTGCCGCCGCGCCGCCTGCTCGCACTGATGATCCCGCTGGTGCTGGCCAGTTCGGCGCTGATCGACTTCGTCACCCGGGAAGTGCTGGTCGATTTCTGCGAGACCTGCAAGCCGGCCACGCAACTGGAATTCATCGCCTACTCGCTGGGCTACATCTACGTGCTGCTGGCCTGGGTGGGCGCCTACATGGGCATCAAGTACTACCAGCAGCTGCAGAACGAAACCGAGCGCGCCCTGGCCGCGCGCAGCATGGCCCACCAGGCGCAGCTGAAGATGCTGCGCTACCAGCTCAACCCGCATTTCTTGTTCAACACGCTCAACGCCATCTCCACCCTGATCCTGGACCGCGACAACGCCACCGCCAACCGCATGGTGCAGAGCCTGTCGTCGTTCCTGCGCCACTCGCTGGACAACGACCCGATGCAGCGCGTCACGCTGCGGCAGGAACTGGACGCGCTGACGCTGTACCTGGACATCGAGAAGATCCGCTTCGCCGAACGCCTGCGCATCGAGACCGGCATCGGCGAGGACTGCTGGCGCGCGTTGCTGCCCAGCCTGCTTCTGCAGCCGCTGGTGGAGAACGCCATCAAGTACGCGGTCGCCAAGCAGGTCGCCGGCGGCCTGCTCCGGATCGAAGCGGAACGCGACGGCGACCAGCTGGTGCTGCGGGTGACCGACGACGGCCCCGGCTGCAGCGCCCTCGAAGGCGACCAGCTGCCGCCCGGCAAGGGTGTGGGCCTGCGCAACACGCGCGAACGGCTGCACGTGCTGTACGGCGAGGCGAGCGGTTTTTTTGTGCGCAACCTCGAACGCGGTATCGAAGTGACGCTGCGCCTGCCCTTCGAAACCTCGCAGACGCTGGGAGACTGACGCATGGACGCCAGTGCCAGTGCGCCGCTGCGCGCCATCATCGTCGACGACGAGCCGCTGGCCCGCCGCGGCCTGGAAATCCGGCTCGCCGCCCACCCGGACGTGGCGATCGTCGGCCACTACGGCGACGGCGCGTCGGCCATCGCGGGCCTGCGCGAACACCGTCCGGACCTGATGTTCCTCGACGTGCAGATGCCGGGGATGGACGGTTTCCAGACCCTGCGCGCGGTCCCCGCCAGCGAAATGCCGCTGGTGGTCTTCGTGACCGCCTACGACCACTACGCCATCCGCGCCTTCGAGGCGTCCGCCACCGATTACCTGCTGAAGCCGGTGGAGGAGTCGAGGCTGGCCCAGGCGCTGGTCCGCGTGCGCCAGGCGCGCGCGCAGCGCGAGGCCAGCGGCCACTGCGCCCACCTGCTCGGCCTGCTGGGCGAACTCAGCGGCCGGCCGCCGCTGGATCTGGATGAGGCCCTCAAGCCCGACGCGCTGGACCTGCTGCGCCGCGAAGAGAAGCTGGCCGTGCGCGATGGCGGCCGTACCGTGCGCGTGGACCTGCACAGCATCCGCTGGATCGACGCGGCGGGCGACTACATGTGCATCCATACCGATGGCGATGCGCCGAATGGCACTACCCTGATCCTGCGCGCCACGATGCGGGAACTGGAGAAGCAGCTCGATCCGCAGCGCTTTCCCCGCATCCACCGCTCCACCATCGTCAACGCCCGCCGCGTGGTCGAGCTGCGTCCGCACACCAATGGCGAGAGCTTCCTGCGGCTGGACTGCGGGCAGGAACTGAAGCTGTCGCGCAGCCATCGCGACAAGCTGGCGATGCTGCTGTAGGGGCGTCTGCCTGCTGTAGGAGCGACGTAAGTCGCGACGGCACGTACCGAGCTCCATCGAATCCCTGTAGGTGCGAGGAAGCTCGCGCCTGCATGCGTTCAGACGCCGGTCTCTCCACCACCCGGTGTGCCCACCGCGTGCGGTCGCGACTTGCGTCGCTCCTACCAAAAGCGCCCAACTTGCGTAACGCGAATTCTCGATCCTCCGTTCAACGTACGGCTTCCTCCTTTCGCCGCAATCGCGCGCATCGCATGACTTCCGGGCCATAAACGCCCGAAGACATGCGCGCATCGTGCGCACCGCCGACCACCACGCGGACCCGCACGATGAAGCTCACCGACGCCTCCCTGCGCAATCCGGCCGCCGTCGCGGTCGTCGTGGCGATGGTCTGCGCGTTCGGCCTGATGAGCCTCGGCAAGCTGCCGCTGCAGCTGTTCCCGGATATCGAGCGGCCGCAGATGTCGATCCAGACCGCCTGGCGCGCCGCGTCGCCGCAGGAAATGGAATCGGAGATCGTCGAACCCATCGAAGCGGTGATGCAGGGCCTGCCGGGGCTGGAAGAGATGGCGTCCAACGTCAACGCCGGCAACAGCTTCATCAACCTGACCTTCGCCGTCGGCAGCGACATGGACGCAATGCTGGTGGAGGTGCTGTCGCGCATGAACCGCCTGCAGCCGCTGCCACGCGACGCGACCCCGCCTGTCGTGCGGGCCGGCGCGGACAACGCCAACAACTCGCTGACGTTCTTCTTCGTGCAGAAGCTGCCCGGCACGCCGGGCGACATCCTCGACTACCGGCAGCTGATCGAGGACCGCCTGGTGCCGCGACTGACCTCGGTCGACGGCGTGGCCGGCGTGGAAATCAATGGCGGCGCCGAGGACGAACTCACCATCACCCTTGATCTCGAGCGCGCCGCCGCGCTCGGCATCCAGATCCCCGACGTGGCCGCCGTCGCCGCGCGCGCCACCGACGTCTCCGGCGGCGTGGTCGAAGCCGGCCGCCGCGAGTACGTGCTGCGTTTCGCCGGCCGTTACTCGCCGGAGGCCATGGGCGACCTGATCCTGGCCTGGCGCGACGGGCGTCCTGTACGGCTGGGCGACGTGGCCGCCGTCGAGGTGAAGCGTCCGGAGCAACGGTTCTTCGCCTACCAGAACGGCAACCCGGCGATCGGCCTGCGCATCCTGCGCGAGAGTGGCGCCAACGTGCTGGATACGCTGGACGAAGTGAAGCGCGTGGTCGCCGAGGTCCGCGAAGAGGAGCTGAAACCGCTCGGCCTGGACATCGCGCAGAGCTTCGATGCCTCGGTGTTCATCAATCGCGCCCTGGGCCTGTTGTCCGGCAGCCTGACCGCCGGCGTGCTGCTGGCCGTCGGCTGCCTGTGGTGGTTCCTGCGCGACGTGCGCGCCACCACGCTGATCGCCTGCGCCATCCCCATCTCGCTGCTGGCGACCTTCATCGTGCTGCAGCTGACCGGACGCAGCCTCAATGTCATCTCGCTGGCCGGCCTCGCCTTCGCCGTAGGCATGGTGATGGACGCCGCCGTGGTGGTGGCCGAGAACATCGTGCGCCTGCGCGAGGAAGGGATGCCGTCCACGCGCGCCGCGCTGGAGGGCACCCGCCAGGTCGGCGGCGCACTGGTCGCCTCCACGCTGACCACGGTCGCGGTCTTCCTGCCGGTGATCTTCATGGACGACGTGGAGGGCCAGCTGTTCGCCGATCTCGCATTGACCATCTCCATCGCCGTCGGCATCTCGCTGCTGATCGCGGTCACCGTGCTCCCGGCCGCGGCCGGCACGTGGTTGCGTACGCGTCCGGGCGACGCCGCGCAGCACCGCGTGTGGTCACGCATCAGCGACTGGGCCCTGCGGGTCACCGAAGGCAGGAAGCGCCAGTGGACCTGGGTCGGCGCACTCGTGCTGGCGCCGATGCTGCTGGCCGCCCTGCTGATGCCGCAGATCGACTACCTGCCGCCGGTGAAGCGGGCGGCGGTGGATGCATCCTTCAACTTCCCGCCCGGCATGAGCCCGGAACGCGTCAACCGCGAAATCGCCCCGGTCGTGCTGGAGCGCATGCGGCCTTACATGGACGGCGAGAAAGGCCCGCGGCTCAGCAACTGGTATCTCAACCTGTGGCCCGGTGGCGGCTCACTGGGCGCCCGCGTGGTGGATCCGGACGATATCGGCGAACTGGAACGCATCGTCCGCGACGAGATCGTCGTCGGCTTTCCCGACACGCGCGCCTTCGCCAGCGAAGGCGAACTGTTCGGTGGCTTCGGCGGTTCCGCGCGTGCCATCGCGATCCACCTGCAGCATGGCGACGGGGATGCGCTGACGCGGGCGGCCGAAGCCGGACGCAAGCTGCTGTCCGACCGCTTCGCCGGCGCCAACGTGCAGGCGTGGCCGAGTGCCGATGCCGGCACGCCGGAGCTGCGCATCAATCCCGACGACCGCCGCCTGGCCGAAGTGGGCTGGCGCCGTCCGGAACTGGGCACGGTCGTTCGCGCGCTGGGCGACGGCCAGTGGCTGGGCGAGTACTTCGACGGCGACCGCCGCCTGGCCATCATCCTGCGCAGCAATCGCGGCGACGATGTCGAACGCCTCGCTGCGGCGCCACTGGCGACGCCGCAGGGCGGCGTACTGAGCCTGGCCGACCTGGCCCGCGTCGACACGGTCCTGGCGCCGAACCAGTTGCGCCGCATCGACCGCCGCCGCACGGTGACACTGACCGTCGATCCACCGGCGGCGATGTCGCTGGAGGAAGCACTCGACATCGTCAATGACGAGATCGTGCCGTCGCTGCGCGATGCGCTGCCGCCGGATGCGGCGATCCGCATCTCGGGCAGCGCCGACCGGTTGGGCGAGGTCGTGCGCAGCATGGGCATGAACTTCGCGCTCGCACTGGTCGTGCTGTTCATGCTGATGGCGGCGATGTTCAAGTCGCTGCGCGACAGCGCCTTCGTCATGGCCACGCTGCCGATGGCGGTGCTGGGCGGCGTGGCCGGGCTGCGCGTGCTCGACCTCGCGGCAGGCCAGACGCTGGATCTGCTGTCGATGATCGGTTTCATCATGCTGCTGGGCATGGTGATCAACAACGCGATCCTGCTGGTCGCGCAGGCACGCGACGCGCAGGCGGCCGGCGCGTCGCTGGACGACGCGCTGAAGCAGGCGCTGGACCAGCGGCTGCGGCCGATCCTGATCGCCGCATTGACCGGCGTGCTCGGCGCGCTGCCGATGGCGATCAATCCCGGCCCCGGCGCGGTGATCTACCGGGGCCTCGCCGCGGTCTCCGTCGGCGGCGTGGCGCTGAGCCTGCTGTTCACCGTCGTGCTGGTGCCGGCACTGCTGCGCTTGGCCGGCGAACGCGCACCGCGTCCAGCGCGCGACACCGTCGACACGTCGCTTCCCCACGCCGTTTCCTGACCCCTGCTCCGGAGAACCCCATGCGTCCCTTGCCCAAACTGCTGCTCGCCCTCGCGCTGGCCGGCATCCTTGCCCTCCCCTTGCTGAAACGGGACGCCGACGCCAGCGCGCCTGCCGCAAAGCCCGGTGCGCCTGCCGCCATCGTCAGCGTGGCACCCGCCGTCAGTGCCGCATTCGCACCACGCCATTGGTCGCCCGGCAGCGTCATCAGCCGGCGCGATGCACGCGTGGCGAGCGAACAGGAGGGTCGGGTCATCGAGGTGGCGGACGTCGGACAGCGCGTGCGCCGCGGACAGGCGCTGGCCGTGCTCGACGACACCGCATTGCGCCTGCGCGAACAGGAAGGCCAGGCCGACCTGGCGCGCATCCAGGCACAGCTGGCGCTGGCCAACCGGCAGGAACAGCGCTACGCGCAACTCGCCGCGCAGCAGAACATCGCCCGTGCGCAATACGAGCAGCTGCGCGCAGACCGCGACGTACTGGACCAGGATCGGGCACGGGTGTTGGCGCAGCTCGCCCAGACCCGCCACCAGCGCACGCGGATGGTGATCCGCGCGCCGTTCGACGGCATCGTCGCCGAGCGCCTCACCCAGTTGGGCGAGTATCTGGTCACCGGCGGCTCCGTCGCCCGGCTGGTGGACACCGGCGCGCAGGAAGTCCGCGTCCGCGCGCCCATCGACCTCGCCCGGCACCTGGCCTCCGGCACCGAGGTGCGCGTGCGCAGCGCCGGCGAGGAACGCACCTATCCCGTCAGCGCGCTGGTGCCGGTAGGCGACGAGGCCTCGCGCCAGCTGGAGTTGCGCATCGCCGTGCAGGGCCTGGACATTCCCGTCGGCACCGCCGTGGACGTAGGCCTGCCCAGCGCGGAGACGCGCACGGTGGTCGCCGTGCCGCGCGACGCGGTGATCCTGCGCCGCGAAGGCGACTTCGTCATGCGCGTGGATGCCGCCGGCAAGGCGGAGCGCGTGCCGGTGAAGACCGGCGCGGAAGTGGACGGGCTGGTGGAAGTCACCGGCAGCGTCCATGCCGGCGACCGCCTGATCGTGCGTGGCGGCGAGCGCGTCGAAGCCGGCCAGTCGCTCGACATCCAGCCGCTGGCTGCCACCATGGCGATGCGCTGACGCGATGACGATGGCGGAGCGGCTCGCCTTGCGCCTTCACTGACGGCCCCGTCGCGAACGGGCACAATCGCCCCATGTCGTCGCCCTCTCCGCACGCCGCGCCCGCACGCAACCCCACGCCCAACCTGCGCGAGCGCTTCGATGCGATGCGCAACCTCGGTCCGTTCCTGCGCCAGATCTGGCAGACCAGTCGCACGCTGACACTGGCGAGCCTGGGCCTGCGCCTGCTGCGGGCGTTCGTCCCCGTCGTGACGCTGTACATCGCCAAGCTGATCATCGACGAAGCCATCCGGCTGGTCGGGTTGGGCCTGGATTTCGGTTCGCTGGGCGAGGCCTGGCGCAGCGGGCAGCTCGACACGCTGGCCACGCTGCTGGCGCTGGAATTCGCGCTCGCCATCGGTTCCGACCTGCTCGGGCGGATGGTGAGCTACGCCGATGCGCTGCTGTCGGAGCTGTTCACCAACGCGACCAGCGTGCGGCTGATGGAGCACGCCGCCACGCTCGACCTGGAGGATTTCGAAGACCCCGACCTGCAGGACAAGCTCGATCGCGCGCGCCGCCAGACGATGGGACGCATGAACCTGATGAGCCAGCTGTTCGGCCAGGTGCAGGATGCGATCACCGTGGTCGCGTTCGCAGCGGGCCTGCTGGTCTACGCGCCTTGGCTGATCGCGCTGCTCGCGGTCGCGCTGATTCCGGCCTTCGTCGGCGAGGCGCATTTCAACGCGCTGGGCTATTCGCTCAACTTCCAGTGGACGCCCGAGCGGCGCCAGCTGGAATACCTGCGGCAGATGGGCGCCAGTGTGGAAACGGCGAAGGAGGTGAAGATCTTCAACCTCCACCGCTTCCTGATCGAACGCTATCGCGGGCTGGCGGAGAAATTCTTCCTCGCCAACCGCGCGCTCGCGCGTCGGCGCGCGCTGTGGGGCACCGTGCTGGCCGCGCTCGGCACGCTCGGCTACTACGTCGCCTATGGCTATATCGCCTGGCGCACGGTGCGCGGCGATTTCAGCATCGGCGACCTGACCTTCCTCGCCGGCAGCTTCCTGCGCCTGCGCCAGTTGCTCGAAGGCCTGCTCATCGGCTTTTCGCAAGTGGCCGGCCAGGCGCTGTACCTGGACGACCTGTTCTCGTTCTTCGAGATCGAGCCGGAGATCACGTCGCCGGCGGAGGCCGTGCCGATCCCGCGCCCGATCACACGGGGCTTCACGTTCGAGAACGTCGGCTTCCGCTATCCCGATGCCGAGCGCTGGGCGGTGCGGCACCTCGATTTCACGCTGCAGGCCGGCGAGGTGCTCGCATTGGTCGGCGAGAACGGCGCGGGCAAGACCACGCTGGTGAAGCTGCTCGCACGCCTGTACGACCCGGACGAGGGCCGCATCCTGCTCGACGGGCGCGACCTGCGCGAGTACGACATCGACGACCTTCGCGCGAACATCGGGGTGATCTTCCAAGACTTCGTGCGTTACCACCTCACCGCCGGCGAGAACATCGGCGTGGGCCGCATCGACGCCATGCAGGACGAAGCGCGCATCCGCGACGCCGCTGCGCGCGCGATGGCCGACGAGGTGATCGAAGGCCTGCCGCGTGGCTACGACCAGCTGGTGGGGCGGCGTTTCAAGAACAGCGTGGACCTGTCCGGCGGGCAGTGGCAGAAGATCGCGATCGCCCGCGCCTACATGCGCGACGCGCAGGTGATGATCCTGGATGAACCGACGGCCGCGCTGGATGCCCGTTCCGAGTTCGAGGTCTTCCAACGCTTCAAGGAATTGTCGGACAATCGGACCGCAGTGCTGATCTCGCACCGCTTTTCCAGCGTCCGCATGGCCGACCGCATCCTGGTCCTCGACCAGGGTCGCCTGGAAGCCAGCGGTACGCACGAACACCTCATGGCCGCCGGCGGCCGCTACGCCGAACTGTTCGAACTGCAGGCCGCCGGTTACCGCTGACTTCCCCCACAGGAGATACGACGTTGCGCCACGCCCACCACCGACTCGCCACCGCCCTCCTCCTCGCCCTGCCGTTGGCCGCCTGCGACTCTTCCGCCAACGGCGACGCCGCCAAGGACGCCACGCCGGCCGCGGCGCAAGCCGCGCCGGCCAACCAGCCGTCGCAGACGCTGGCCAGCGCGCAGGGCCAGATCCGCGTCACCCGCGTGGCCAGCGGCCTCGACCATCCGTGGAGCCTGGCCTTCCTGCCCGATGGCGCCATGCTGGTCACCGAACGCAGCGGCCAGCTGCGCCGCGTCGGCGCCGACGGCGCGGTCTCCGCGCCGATCGCCGGCGTACCCAAGGTATGGGCCACGGGACAGGGCGGCCTGCTCGACGTCGTGCTGGCACCGGACTTCGCCAGCAGCCAGCGCATCTACCTGAGCTACGCCGAACCGGGCGACGACGGCACCGCGGGTACCGCCGTGGCGTACGGCACGCTGTCCGGCGATGCCCTGACGGACGTCAAGGTCATCTACCGGCAGGAGCCGAAGCTGGAAGGCCCGAACCACTTCGGTTCGCGCATCGTGTTCGACGATGCCGGCCATGTCTTCATCAGCCAGGGCGAACGCAACCAGCGGCCCACCGCGCAGGAACTGGGCAAGTTGCAGGGCAAGCTGGTGCGCCTGAACCTGGATGGCAGCGTGCCGCAGGACAATCCCTTCGTCGGCCGCGCCGATGCGCGTCCGGAGATCTACAGCTACGGCCATCGCAACATGCAGGGCATGGCGCGCGATCCGCGTACCGGCAAGGTATGGCAGAGCGAGCACGGTCCGCGCGGCGGCGACGAGATCAATCTGCCCGAAGCCGGCAAGAACTACGGCTGGCCGGTCATCACCTACGGCATCAACTACTCCGGACAGCCGATCCCGGAAGCCGAAGGCAAGGCCAAGGACGGCATGGAGCAGCCCTACCACCTGTGGGAAAAGTCCCCCGGCGTGTCGGGCATGGCCTTCCTCGTCAACATGCCCGACAACCCCTGGAACAACAGCCTGTTCCTCGGCGCGCTGGCGGAACGCAACCTGATCCGCCTGACCCTGGATGGCGACAGGATCGCCGGCGAGGAGCGCCTGCTCAACGAGATCGGCGAGCGCGTGCGCGACGTCCGCGTCAATGCGGACGGCCACGTCTACGTCGTCACCGACGAAGACGACGGCAAGATCTGGCGCATCGAACCGCCGCAGGCGCCGTGACCATGCCGATGCGACGCCTCCTGCTCGCCTGCAGTCTGTGCTGCGCGTCGCTGGCGCACGCGCAGTCGCCTGCGGACTACGCGAGCGCCAAGCAACGCGCGGATGCGGACGAAGCCTCGCTGCCCGCGGCCCAGGCCAGCGCCATGCGCGACGCGCAGGGCGTCGCGCTGGAGGCCGCCATCGCCGGTTGTGCCACGCCGACGGCGGATACCTCGCCGTTCGTGGTCGTGGCGGAACTGGATGCGAGCGGCAAGGTGGTGCGCACCTGGCGCGAGGGCGGCACCCCGTTGGCGATCTGCGTGCAGAAGCAGGTCGCCGGCAGCACGCTGTCCGCACCGCCTCGCGCGCCCTTCTTCACGTCGTTCGAATTGAGTTTCACGCGATGAGCGACGCGACAGCCGACATCAACGCACTGCTGCGCGCCCGGCTGCCCGCCGGCGCGCCGCTGCAGATCCCGCCGCCCTGCCTGATCGACATGCAGGGCGAACCCGTCGAATACGTGGAAGGCCAGTCGCTGGCGATGCGGTTCCCGGTGCTGGCGCGCTACCAGAATCCGATCGGGCACATGCAGGGCGGTTTCATCGTGGCGGCGCTGGACAACACGCTGGGGCCGTTCTCGTACCTGATCGCACCGCCGAGCGTAACGACCTCGCTCAACACGCAGTACCTGCGTCCGGTGACGCCGGACCTGCCGCACATCACGTGTCATGCGAAGTTGGTGGAGCGCACGCGCAACCAGTTGTTCCTGGCGGGCGAGGTCCGCGACGATGCGGGGCGCGTGCTGGTGATGTGCCAGGCGGTGTGCCAGATCCTGCCGCAGAAGACGGGCTGAAACCTCTTTCGAGAACGGCGCTTGGAGCCCCTCTCCCGCCGGGAGAGGGGCTCAACAGCTCAGCGGCTCAACGCAGTTCGAACCGGTCCCCATCCAGCATCGCCGGGAACCGTTCCCGATGCGCCGCCAGCGCCTCGGCCGAAATCGTCGTCGTCACCACGCCCTCGCCCGCCGGCAACTCCACCACCGGCTGCCCGAGCATGTCGATCACCGCGCTGTCGCCGGAATACTCATGCCCATTGCCATCGGTGCCCGCCCGATTCACCGCCGCCACGTAGCACAGGTTCTCGATCGCCCGCGCCCGCAGCAACGTCTTCCACGGATACGCCCGCGCCGCCGGCCAGTTGGCGACGAAGAGCTGCAGATCGAAATCCAGTTGCCCCGCACGCTCCACGTCGTACCGGTTGCGCGCGAACACCGGGAAACGCAGGTCGTAGCAGACCAGCGGATTGATCCGCCAGCCCTTCCATTCCACCGTCAGCCGATCGCGGCCGGCCGCGTAACGCTTGTGCTCGTTGGCATAGCGGAACAGATGGCGCTTGTCGTAGTACTGCAGCTCGCCATCGGGTGTGGCGAACAGCAGGCGGTTGAACACGCCGTCGGCCGTGCGCAGTTGCACGCTGCCGGTCACCGCGGCATCGAGTGTCGCCGCCTGCTCACGAATCCAACTGATCGTGGGGCCATCCATGCCCTCGGCCTGGTCGATGGCCTCGTTGCTGAAGCCGCTGGTGAACGTCTCCGGCAGGATCACCAGATCGCTTTCGCCTGCCAGCGGCGCGATCAGGCCGCCGTAGTAATCGCGGTTGCCTGCCGGGTCGTGCCAGCGTGTCTCGCCCTGGACGAGGGAAATGCGGAGGTCCTGCATGTTCTTTTCCTCACTGACCGCCGCAGGGACGGCGGCGATGGAATTCTGTTGAACGTCATCCCAGCGAACGCTGGGATCCATGTCGCTTTTGCCTTGCCTTCTCCATGGACGCGCAAAGGCAAAGCCAATGGGTCCCAGCGTTCACGGGGACGACAATCAGAGCTCCTTCAACCGTTCGATGGCTGCGTCCAGCGTCGCCTCGTTCTTGGCGAAGCACAGCCGTGCCAGGCGCTGGCCAGCCGGCGGGGTCTCGTAAAACGGCGACAGCGGAATCGCGGTGACGCCGTGCTCGATGGTCAGCCACTTCACGAACTCGGCATCCGGCAGATCGCTGACCGCTGAATAGTCGACCAGCTGGAAATAGCCGCCCGGCACCGGCAGCGGTTTGAACTTCGTGCCCAGCAACTGCTCGCGGAAACGGTCGCGCTTTTCCTGGTAGAACGCACCCAATTGCTCGTAGTGCCCGGGTTCGTCGCGGATCATCGCGGCGAACGCGTGCTGGGCCGGCGCGAACGTGCAGAACACGTTGTACTGGTGCACCTTGCGGAACTCCGCGCTCAACGGCGGCGGTGCGATGGCATAGCCGATCTTCCAGCCGGTGCAGTGGTAGGTCTTGCCGAAACTGGACACCACGAAGGCGCGCGCGGCCAGTTCCGGGTACCGCAGGATCGACTCGTGGCGGCGCCCGTCAAAGACGATGTGTTCGTATACCTCGTCCGAGACCAGGTAGATGCCGGTGCCTTCCAGCAGCGAGGACAGCGCGCGGATGTCGGCTTCGTCGAACATCGCGCCCGACGGGTTGTGCGGGCTGTTGACGATCAGCAGGCGCGTCTTCGGCGTGATCGCCGCGCGCACGCGGTCCCAGTCCACCGCGAAAGTCCGCGGATCCAGCGGCACATGCACGGCACGCGCGCCGGCCAGGTCGATGGCGGGCTCGTAGCTGTCGTAGGCCGGATCCAGCACGATGACCTCTTCACCCGGGCGCACCACCGCGTGGATCGCGTTGAACAGCGCCTCGGTGGCGCCGCTGGTCACGGTGATCTCGGTGTCCGGGTTCACCTCGCGGCCGTAGCAGCGCAGGACCTTCTCGGCGATGGCCTGGCGCAGCGGTGCCACCCCCGTCATGGGCGCGTACTGGTTGTGCCCGGCGCGCATGGCGGCGGCCAGTTCATCCACCAGCGGCTGCGGTACCGCGAAATCGGGGAATCCCTGCCCCAGGTTGACCGCGCCGTGCTCGGCGGCCAGTTGGGACATCACGGTGAAGATGGTCGTGCCTACCTTGGGCAGCTTGGTCTGGGGCTGGAACATCCCGGTTCAGGTACTCGATGAGGGGGGGGGGAAGGCGGAGTGTACGCGCTCGTCATTACGCGCGATGATGCGGCCATGGCCGAACACAGTGTTCCCGCCAACGGCAACGGAACAGGGGATGTGCCCGACGCGGAACGCGCGCGACTGGCCACCGCCTGGGCCGCCGCGCATTACTTCGTCACCGTCGGCCGCCAGGAATGGCTGTTCCGCACCGGCATGACCGCCGAGGACGTAGAACGGCAGGTGATGGCCTCCCGTTATCTGTTCATCACGGCGTGGAATCCACCGCCCGGGGACACGCCGCGCCACGTGAACGATGAGGCACAGGAGCGGCTGCACGCCCGCCTGCACACGCTGGGCCTGGCCTTCCACCCGGCACTGGGCTGCAACAACCGGGGCGGCATGGTCGAACACGGCTGTCTGGTGCTCGACGCCACGCAGGAGCAGGCCGATACCCTGGCCCGCGAGTTCGGCCAGGGCGGCACGCTGTTCTGGCACGCCGATACGCCCGTGCGCCTGCGGATGATGTGGCCGCGTCCGCCGCAGGCCGACGGCGATCCGCATACCGACTGGGTGGGCTAACACCCGGTCTGGCGGGCCGCGACGGTATGTCGCAGGCGGTCGAACCGGCCGCTCCGTTTAGAATGGGCGGCTGAGCTCCAGGACACCCCAGCCTCCCTCCCGGGAACGCCCGATCCGATGACCGACGCCGCTCCCTCCCATCCGCC
Organism: Pseudoxanthomonas sp. GW835-FHT14C01; assembly: GCF_058793715.1. Classification (NCBI taxonomy): domain Bacteria; kingdom Pseudomonadati; phylum Pseudomonadota; class Gammaproteobacteria; order Lysobacterales; family Lysobacteraceae; genus Pseudoxanthomonas; species Pseudoxanthomonas sp. GW835-FHT14C01. The sequence goes on along the minus strand of NZ_JBXAGB010000003.1, from coordinate 753,664 downwards.
GTTGCTGGCTGCCCGCAGCCTGGCGTTCTCGCGCAACGACGAGCCGGTGTTCGGACCGCTGGATTTCGCGGTGGATGCGGGCGAAGCGCTGCTGGTGCAGGGTGGCAACGGGGTCGGCAAGACCACCCTGCTGCGGGTATTGGCTGGCCTGCTCCGCGCCGATGCCGGCCAGATCGACATCGATGGGCAGCCCGCCGGTCCGTCGCGCCGCGCGCATGCGATGGCCTACCTGGGCCACCTGCCGGCGCTGAAGGCGGACCTGAACACCCTCGAAAACCTCAATTTCCTCTGCGGCCTGCACGGCCGCCGCGCGCGCCAGATGCCCGGCAACGCGCTGGCGATGGTCGGCCTGGCCGGTTACGAAGACGCCCTGGCCCGCCAGCTGTCCGCCGGGCAGAAGAAGCGGCTGTCGCTGGCCCGCCTGTGGCTGTCGCCCTCGCCGCTGTGGCTGCTCGACGAGCCCTACGCCAATCTCGACCTGGACGGCATCACCCTGGTCAACCGGATGATCTCCGCGCACCTGCGCGATGGCGGCGCCGCGCTGGTGACCACGCATGGCGCCTATGCCGCACCGCCGGTGCAGACGCGGATGCTGGTGCTGGAACGGGGAGGCACGGCGTGAACTCCGCAGCGATGTTCCCGACTCCCCCGCTCACCGCCCCCTCCCCCGTTCACGGGGGAGGGTCGGGGTGGGGGCAAGCCGGCGCACTTGGCGTTGCGGTCGTAGTCCTGCATCGAATGTCGCGTACGCAGGAAATGCGCGCGCGGCATTGCCATGCAGCGATCACGTCGCACGGCTCCGCTTCGCCCCCATCCCCACCTTCCCCCGCAGGCGGGGGAAGGGGTTGCTTCATGGGGCTCCACGCATGAGCACCGCGCCGTCCCTGTTCCAGACCGCCCGCGCGCTGATCACCCGCGACGTGCAGCTGCTGTGGCGCCGTCGTGGCGACGCGCTGCAACCGGCACTGTTCGCGCTGCTGGTGGTCGTGCTGTTCGCGCTCGGCCTGGGCACCGCGCCGCTGGTGCTGTCGAAGGTCGCGCCCGCGGTGATCTGGGTCGCGGTGCTGCTGGCCGGGCTGCTGTCGCTGGACACGCTGTTCCGTGGCGATGCCGAGGACGGTTCACTCGAGCAATGGATCCTCGCGCCGGTGCCGCTGGCGTGGCTGGTGCTGGTGCGCGTACTGACGCACTGGGCCACCACCGCGTTGCCGCTGGTGCTCGCCGCGCCGTTGCTCGGCGAAATGCTGCACCTGCCGCGCAGCGACCTGCCGATGCTGCTCGCCACGCTCGCGCTGGGCACGCCGCTGCTGAGCCTGCTGGGCGCCGTGGTCGCGGCGCTGACGGTCGGCATGAGGCGCTCTGGTATCCTTGTGGCCCTGCTGGCGTTGCCGCTGTACGTGCCCGTGCTGGTGTTCGGCGCCGGTGCCGTCGCCGCCAGCGCGCAAGGGCTGGATGCCTCCGGCGCCCTCCTCTGGCTGGCCGCCGGCCTGCTGCTCTCGCTGCTGCTGGCGCCGCTGGCGGCCGCCGCGGCGATCCGCATCGCCCTGACCTGAAGACCGCCGCTGCATGAATCCTCTCGTCCGCTGGTTCCACCAACTCGGTTCGCCCCCGTACTTCGACCGCTTCGCGGCCCGCTGGACGCCGTGGTGCTACCTGGCGGCGATCGTGCTGCTCGGTTTCGGCCTGTGGCAGGCGCTGTTCGTGGTGCCGGCCGACTACCAGCAGGGCGATAGCTTCCGCATCCTCTACATCCACGTGCCCAGCGCGTGGATGAGCATGTTCGTGTTCGGCCTGATGGCGTTCTATGCGGCCATTGCGCTGGTCTGGCGCATCAAGCTGTGCGAGATCCTGGCGATGGCCTGCGCGCCGACCGGCGCCGCGTTCACCGTCATCACCCTGGCCACCGGCAGCATCTGGGGCAAGCCGATGTGGGGCACGTGGTGGGACTGGGACCCGCGCCTGACCACCGAACTGATCCTGCTGTTCCTCTACCTCGGCGTGATGGGCCTGTACGGCGCCATCGACGACCGCCGCAGCGCCGCGCGCGCGGCCGGCCTGCTGGCCATCATCGGCGTGGCGATCCTGCCGGTGATCCGCTACTCGGTGGTGTGGTGGAACTCGCTGCACCAGGGCCAGACCATCCGCGTATTCGGCGAATCGAGCATGGACGACAGCATGATCCTGCCGCTGGTGCTGATGGTGGTCGCCACCAAGTTCTGGTTCGCCGGCTCCCTGCTGGCGCGCGCCCGTGCCGACAACCTGCGCCGCGAGGCCGGCAAGGACTGGGTGGCGAAGCTGGCCGCCGCGAAGGAGGCCACGCCATGAGCTATCTCGAATACGTCATCGGCGCCTACGCCGTGTTCGCCGTGGTGCTGGGTTGGGATTTCCTCGCCCCGCGCCTGCAGGTGCGCCGCGAGCTGCGCGCCGCCCGCCAACGCGTGGCGCGCGATGCGCGCCGCAGCGCCGCCCCTGCCGACCTGGAACGCTGACCGATGAATCCCGTGCGCCGCCGTCGCCTGCTGTTCGTGCTGCTCGCCGTCCTGGTGGCCGGCACTGCCACCGCGCTGATCGCGATGGCCCTGCAGCGCAACGTCGCCTATCTGTACACGCCGGCCGAGGTGCTGCGCGGCGAAGCCGGCGAAGCCCGCTTCCGTCTCGGTGGCATGGTCGAGAAGAACTCGTTCAAGCGCGAACCCGGCTCGCTGGTCTCGCACTTCGGTGTCACCGACGGCGATGCGCAGCTCACCGTGCGCTACGACAAGATCCTGCCCGACCTGTTCCGCGAGGGACAGGCCGTGGTCGCCACCGGGTCGATGCAGGACGGCGTGTTCGTCGCCACCGACGTGCTGGCCAAGCACGACGAGGCCTACATGCCGAAGGAAGTCGCCGACAAGATGGGCAAGGCGCACCAGAAGCATGATGTGCAGGCTGCGCCTGCGGAGTCGACGTATTGATCCTCGCACCCGTCATTGCTTCCCTTCTCCCCGCCAGCGGGGAGAAGGTGGCCGAAGGCCGGATGAGGGGCGCTCTTGCTCTCGCCGCCCTTTTTGAATCATCGCGCGTGTTGAGCGTCCTCGACTGTTCGACGGCGACCGCCTCCGCTCGCCCCTCACCCGCCTTCGGCACCCTCTCCCCGCTGCGCAGGGAGAGGGGATGGAATACGCATGCTTCCTGAAATCGGTCAAATCGCGCTGATCCTCGCGCTGCTCGTCGCCATCCTGCAGTCGGTACTGCCGCTGGCCGGCGCGCAGCGCAACAAGGCCGCGTGGATGGCGGTGGCGCGGCCCGCGGCCTACGCCCAGCTGTGGCTGGTGATGCTGGCCTTCATCGCGCTGACCGTGGCGTTCGTGACCCAGGACTTCTCGGTCAAGTACGTGGCCGACAACTCCAACTCTTTGCTGCCGATGGTCTACCGCTACACCGCGGTGTGGGGCTCGCACGAAGGCTCGCTGCTGCTATGGGCGCTGGTACTGGCGCTGTGGACCGCCGCCGTCGCCCTGTTCTCGCGGCGCCTGCCGGACGTGGTGATGGCGCGCGTGCTCGGCGTGATGGGCGTGGTCGCGATCGGTTTCCTCGCCTTCCTGATCTTCACCTCCAATCCCTTCGTCCGCCTGCTGCCCTCGCCCGGTGAAGGCCGCGACCTCAATCCGCTGCTGCAGGACCCGGGGATGATCATCCATCCGCCGCTGCTGTACGTGGGCTACGTGGGATTCGTGGTGCCGTTCGCCTTCGCCATCGCGGCGTTGCTCGACGGCCACGTGGATGCGCGCTGGCTGCGCTGGACGCGGCCGTGGACCAACATCGCCTGGGGCTTCCTGACGCTGGGCATCGCGCTGGGCAGCTGGTGGGCGTACTACGAACTGGGCTGGGGCGGCTGGTGGTTCTGGGACCCGGTCGAGAACGCCAGCTTCATGCCGTGGCTGGTCGGCGCGGCACTGATCCACTCGCAGGCGGTCACCGAGAAGCGCGGCGCGTTCCGCGGCTGGACGCTGCTGCTGGCCATCGCCGCGTTCTCGCTGTCGCTGCTGGGCACGTTCCTGGTCCGTTCCGGCGTGATCACCAGCGTGCACGCCTTCGCCGCCGATCCCACCCGCGGCGTGTTCATCCTGATCTTCCTCGGCCTCGTGATCGGCAGCTCGCTGCTGCTGTACGCGCTGCGCGCGCCGCAGCTGGCCGATGGCGAATCGGAGAAGTCGTACTTCACCGCCGGCTCGCGCGAGACGCTGCTGCTGGCGAACAACCTGTTGCTGACCGCAGCGTGCGCGATGGTGCTGCTGGGCACGCTGTATCCGCTGATCGCCGACGCGCTGAACCTCGGCAAGATCTCGGTCGGCCCGCCCTACTTCAGCCTGCTCTTCATCGTGCTGATGGCGCCGCTGGTGGCGCTGGTGCCGTTCGGGCCGATCACCAAGTGGCAGCGCGACAACCTGGCCAAGCCGTTCGCGATGCTGCTGCCGTGGGCCGGACTGGCGCTGGTGCTCGCCGTCATCGCGTACTTCATGGCGCCGCAGGGCAAGCTGAAGGTCGCCGCCGGCATCCTCGGCGCGGCCTGGGTCGGACTGGGCACGCTGCGCTTCCTGTGGCAGCGGCTGCGCGCCAATGGCCGGCTCACGCCCGAAATGCTCGGCATGACGCTGGCGCACACCGGCGTGGCCGTGTTCCTGGTCGGCGCGCTGCTGGTCGAAGGCCTGAACGTGCAGCGCGAACTGGCGGTGAAGCCGGGCCAGACCGTCGAGGTCGGCCGCTGGGGCTTCCACTTCCAGGGCGTCGATGAAACCCAGGGCCCCAACTATCTTTCCGACCGCGGCCACGTGCAGGTGCTGCGCGACGGCAGGCCGGTGACGCTGCTGCATCCCGAAAAGCGTGCCTATGCCAGCGGTGGCCAGGTGATGACCGAGGCCGGCATCAGGCCCGGCGTGCTCGGCGATGTCTACGTCGCCATCGGCGAACCGCTCGGCAACGACGCCTGGGCGCTGCGCGTGCACATCAAACCCTTCGTCCGCTGGATCTGGCTCGGCGCCGCACTGATGGCGCTCGGCGGCTTCGTCACCGCCGCCGACCGCCGGTTCCGCACCCCCAAGAAATCCGAGGCGCCTCCCGCATGAACAACGCTTCCGAACTCCCGCCCTCGCCGCCGCGCTCGCGCGGTGCGATGACGTTCGCGCTGGTCATCATCGGCCTGTTCTTCGTCGGCCTGATGGGCCTGCTTTACTACGGCGTGTCGCAGTCCGACCGGGCCGGCCGCGATGCGCTGCCGTCGCCGCTGATCGGCAAGCCGGCCCCCGAGTTCGACCTGCCACTGCTGCACGACCCGTCCAAGCGCGTCACCAACGAAAACCTCGCCGGTCAGCCCTATGTGATGAACGTCTGGGGCAGCTGGTGCCCGGAATGCCGCGTCGAGCATCCCATCCTCACGAAGTTCGCGCTGACCAAGCGCGTGCGCTTCATCGGCTACAACCTCAAGGACGAACGCGAGGACGCCTTGCGCTGGCTGGAACAGTTCGGCAACCCCTACATGATGGTGGTCGCCGACCTCGAGGGTCGCACCGCGATCGACTGGGGCATCTACGGCGCGCCGGAAACCTTCCTCGTTGACGGCAACGGCATCATCCGCTGGAAGCATGTCGGCGCCATCGACCAGGCGATCATCGACCATCAGCTGATCCCGGCGCTGGAAAAGATCGAAGCCGGCCGATGAGCGCATTCCCGACATCGAGGCTCCATCGTAGAGCCGGGCTTGCTCGGCTACGCGACGCCGGAACGAAGAGCAGCCGAGCAAGCTCGGCTCTACGGTGGTCGCTCGCGTTGTGCTTGGCGCTTTGCAGTCTTGCCGCTTTCGCGCAGGCCAGCGACCCCACCCCGCTGCAGTTCCACGACGCGGCCGAGGAGGCCCGTTTCCACACGCTCACCGCCGAGCTGCGCTGCGTGATGTGCCAGAACCAGTCGCTGGCCGATTCCAATGCGCAGATCGCCCACGACCTTCGCCGCGAGGTGCTGGACCTGATGCGCCAGGGCAAGAACGATGCGCAGGTGAAGCAGTTCCTCGTCGACCGCTACGGCGAGTTCGTGCTGTACAAGCCCGAGGTCGCGCCCGGCACCTACATCCTGTGGTTCGGGCCGCTGTTCCTGCTGCTGGCCGGCGGCATCTGGGTCGGCCGCATCGTCGCCCGACGCGCGAAGCAGCCGGCGCCCGCCACCGACGACACCGACCAGGAGTGGTGATGACCCCCTTCGTGATCCTCGCCATCGTGCTGTCCCTCGCCGTGCTGCTGGCGGTGCTGTGGCCGCTGTGGCGCGATGCGCGCGGCCTGGTGCTGGCCGGCGTAGCCACGCTGGGCATCGCCACGTTCGCGCTGTACCGCGTGGTCGGCACGCCCGCCGCCCTGGAACCCCAGGCGGCCACGCCGATGCCCGCCACGCTCGATGATGCCGTCGCGCAGCTCGAAGCCGAACTGGAGAAACAACCGAACGAACCGGAAGGCTGGCGCCTGCTCGGCAAGTCCTACGCCGCCCTGCAGCGCTACGGCGATGCACAGAAGGCGTTCGAACGCGCCGTGCAGCTGCTGCCCACCGACGCCGACCTGCTGGTCGAAGCGGCGCAGGCGCGGCTGTTCAACAACGCCGACCGCAAGCTCGACGCGCAGGCGATCGCCTTGCTGGACAAGGCCGTCGCGATCAATCCCGACCATCAGCGCGCACGCTGGTTCATCGGGCTGGCGCAGCGCCAGGAAGGCAGGCATGCCGAAGCCGCGAAGACCTGGGAGCCGCTGCTGGCCCGGGTCGATCCCAACACCGCCGCGACCCTGCGCACGCAGATCAACGAAGCCCGTGCCGAGGCCGGCTTGCCGCCGCTGGCGGAGACGGCACCGGCCGCGGATGCCTCGCCTGTGCTGCTCACGGTGACCGTGGACCTCGCGCCAACGCTGAAGGACAAGCTGGCCCCGGGCGACACGCTGTTCGTGTTCGCCCGCCAGCCCGGTGGCCCGCCGATGCCGGTCGCCGCCAAGCGCCTGCCGGTGTCCGCGTTTCCGGTAACGGTGCCGCTGGGCGATGGCGACAGCCCGATGCCCACGCTGAAGCTGTCGCAGCTGCCGCAGGTGCAGCTGGTCGCCCGCATCGCCAAGGGCAGCGGCCCCGCCGCGCAATCCGGCGACCTGGAAGCCGACGCCGTCACCGCCGACGTCAAGGCCGGCAGCACCTACACGCTGACGATCGATCGCGTGGTGCCGTAAGGCACGTCATCGCCTGGCGGGTCATATTCCTTCTCCCTGCGTCGCGGGGAGAAGGTGCCCGCAGGGCGGATGAGGGGCAGAGCGCGGTGCCGGTGTATCCGCGGAGGCCTCCCCTCTCCGTTCGCCCCTCACCCGCCTTCGGCACCCTCTCCCCGCTTCGCAGGGCGAGGGATGTCGATCCCGCATCGCGGGTAGCGCCACATGCGCGCCGTCTGGGCACCGACCTATCCGAGCGAAGGCAGAGGTCTGTTCGGTATCGGCATCGATCACGTGCTGGTCTCGTCCGGGTTCGTGCAGACGGGCGCGGAACGCGGCCCCGACATCGGTTCCGACCACCTGCCGGTGCGTGCCGGGCTGCGCTGGCGGGGCGAATAGCGCCGTCCGGGTCGCTACACTTGGCGGATGACCGAATTCATCCCCCCCGGCACCCGCTTCCATCCCCTGCCCTCGCCGTTCCGCATGAAGCGCGGCGGCGCACTGCATGGTGCGCGGATGGCGTACGAGACCTGGGGCAGGTTGAACGCGCGCCGCGACAATGCCGTGCTGATCGTCACCGGGCTGTCGCCCGACGCGCACGCGGCGCGCAATCCGGGCAACGACGCCGAGGGCTGGTGGGAGGCGATGCTCGGGCCGGGCAAGCCGATCGACACCGACCGCTGGTTCGTGGTCTGCGTGAATTCGCTGGGCAGCTGCAAGGGCTCGACGGGCCCGGCCTCGATCAATCCGGACACGGGCGCGCTGTACCGTCTCGACTTCCCCGAACTGTCGGTGGAAGACGGCGCCAATGCGGCCTTCGACGTGGTGCGCGCGCTCGGCATCGAGCAGCTGGCCTGCGTCATCGGCAACTCGATGGGCGGCATGACGGCGCTGGCCTACCTGCTGTTGCATCCGGGCGCGGCGCGCACGCACATCAACATCTCCGGCAGCGCGCAGGCGCTGCCGTTCTCCATCGCCATCCGCTCGCTGCAGCGCGAGGCGATCCGGTTGGACCCCAACTGGAATGGCGGCCAGTACGACGACGACACCTACCCGGAATCCGGCATGCGCATGGCGCGCAAGCTGGGCGTGATCACCTACCGCTCGGCGCTGGAATGGGATGGCCGCTTCGGCCGCGTACGCCTGGAGTCCGATCGGCCGGACGAAGAGCCGTTCGGGCTGGAATTCCAGGTGGAGAGTTATCTGGAAGGCCATGCGCGCCGCTTCGTGCGCCGCTTCGATCCCAACTGCTACCTCTACCTCAGCCGGTCGATGGACTGGTTCGATCTTGCCGAGTACGCCGATGGCGACGTGATGAAGGGTCTGGCGAAGATCCGCGTGCAGCGGGCGCTGGCGATCGGCGCCACCACCGACATCCTGTTCCCGCTGCAACAGCAGCAGCAGATCGCCGAGGGACTGGCCGCCGGCGGGGCGCAGGCCGAGTTCCTGCCGCTGGCGTCGCCGCAGGGGCACGATGCCTTCCTGGTGGATTTCGAGCGCTTCGGGCCGGCGGTGGCGGATTTCCTGGGCTCGCTCTGACCGTGGATTGCTCCCTTCTCCCCCGCTAGGCGGGGAGAAGGTGCCGAAGGCGGATGAGGGGTGCCAAGATGGCGTATACCAAGTGGGGATGCGGAACGAGCCACAGCGAGCAGATGAGCTGAACAGCCAACAGTTCGCCCTCATGGCTCGCTGCGGCTCGTTCATCATCATCGGGACGGATGTGCAGCGGTGGCGCCCCTGCCCCAGCCGGCTAAAATGGCCGCACATTCTCAAGCGGGCCGTGCCATGACCCTCGATTTCCCTGGCGCCGACAAGCTGGTCGCTTCGCTGGACGCCGCCGTCACCCTGGGCGACGACCGTGCCGTCACCGATGCGCTGCGCAAGTCGCTGTGCGAACTGATCTGCGACGAAGAGGTCAGCCTGCCGGCCTGTGTGCTGGAGCCGATCACCGACCACTACGCGCGGCGCGAGCTGTATACCAGCCCGGAGCATGGCTACAGCGTCATCGCGATGACGTGGGGCCCGGGCCAGGGCACCAAGATCCACGATCATTCGGGCATGTGGTGCGTGGAAGGGGTGTGGCGTGGGCGGTTGGAGATCACGCAGTACGAGTTGGCGGAGCACGATGATGTGCGGTATCGCTTCGTGCCGGCGGGCACGATCGAGGCCGGCACGGGCTCGGCGGGCAGTCTGATTCCGCCGCACGAGTACCACACGATCCGCAATCCGAGCGACAAGGCGATCGCGGTCAGTCTGCATGTGTACCAGCGCACGATGGTCCGCTGCGGGATCTTCACGCCGGAGGAAGAGGCCGGCGCCGAGGGCTGGCAGCGTCGCGGCGAGCGCCTTCTGGGCACCGACCAGGTCAACTGAGGCCACTGGCCCGGCCCCTGTCGGCGGGGAGCCGGCCTCGGCTATACTTCGCGTCCGCGCCGGAGTGGCGGAATGGTAGACGCAGCGGACTCAAAATCCGCCGGTAGTGATATCGTGTGGGTTCGAGTCCCACCTTCGGCACCAATAAAATCAAGTAGTTACGCTGCTTGAGTTGCAAAGCTGGTGTGGCCCATGGGACAACTATGGGACACACCAGCCAACTCTAGCCAATGGCGACTATTGAAAAGCGCACCGCAGCGGACGGCTCCACCAGCTATCGGGTGAAGGTCCGACTACGCGGAGAACGCCCCAGGTCGCGCACCTTCAAGCGCATCACTGACGCAAAAGCATGGGCCGCTAAGGTTGAGTCTGACCTTGGTCACGGCGTCTACGTGCCCACGACGGCCGACAGGCGCAAGACGCTCGGCGACCTGATAGATGGCTACGTAACTCTCTATCTGCCGATCAAGGCAAACAACCGCGATAGCGCGGGCCAAGAAACGATGCTGGCATGGTGGAAAGAGGAATACGGCTACGTCACTCTGGACAAGCTGCTGCCTAGCGTTTTTGCTGAAGCGCGCGGCAAGCTCGCCAAACGAACCAACCGCTATGGCGATCCGTTGAGCGGCGCGACGATCAATCGCTATCTCGCTGCCATTAGCAGCGTCTGTAAGTGGGCATGGAAAGAACTGCATGCGCTGCAATCCAATCCGGTTCTAAGCGTCAGCAAAGCAGCAGAGAGCGAGGGCGTCATCCGCTTCCTTTCAGACGATGAGCGCAAGGCACTGTTCAAGGCTTGCAAGGCGCATCCTAATCTCAACATTCGCACAGCGGTCATCCTCACGCTGGCGACGGGGGCGCGCTATTCCAATATCCGCTACCTGAAGTGGGATGACGTGGACATGGCGAACTGGCGCTTGCGGTTCACCGACACTAAGAACGGTGAGCCTCGCTACATCCCTGTTGTTGGCGCTGCACAGAACGCACTTCAGGAACACTATGACGCAGACCCTACCGGGGAGGGCTGGGTTTTTAAGGGACAACGTGACTCTTCGCCGGCCGATTTTGAGAAGCACTGGCGCGAGGTTCGTGACGCGGCGGGTCTGAAGAACTTCCGTTTTCACGATCTACGCCACACCACGGCAAGCTACCTGACGCAGAACGGCGCAGGACTTGCGCAGGTGGCGGATGCGCTGGGACACAAGACGCTAGCGATGGCTAAACGCTACTCGCACCAGTCGGGCGAGCATGTGCGTGCAACGCTCTCCACCATCGCCGACAAACTAGCGCTCGAGGACTGACATGGATAACAGTTCGCAGTGGAAACAGGCCCTCGCGAAGCGTGGGATACAGGTATGGGTTGCCGACAAGGTGGCCCGCTCTTGAACCGCGCCGCCAGTTGCTTGCGCAACCCATCCAGCCCCGCGCTCTTGCCGGCGACCTTCAGGAAGGCGTAGCCCTCTACCGAGTTCGACATGATGTCGCTGCCCAGGGCCATCTCCGTGTCCAGCATCCGCTGGTAGAGACGCATCACCTGCACCGTCCGCATCCGCAGCGCATCCAGCGCCGCCACGTCCCGCTGCAACGCCGCCAGGTCGAAGTTCGCCGGCAGGATCTGCGGATTGGCCGTCAACACATCGACCGCCAACCGGCAGAACGCCTCCGACTTGTCGCCCATCTTGTGCAACCTGCGCCGCTTCACCGGATCCAGTGCCACCAGCCCGGCGAACCGGACGTCCAGTGTCGTCAACGCCCCATCGATATCCGTCAACGCCGCCTCATCGAAGATGATGTCCACGATGTTCTGACTCATGCTGCCTCCTTGGTTCCTTGTCTGTGGGATGCCTGCCCTCCGGCAGGCACCACCACTGTAGGACGCGGCACAAAGCAAAACCTCTAACATTTCAACCACGCACGGCACGCACTGCATCACGCCGACCCGCGTTCGATAGGCCGCACCATCGCGCGACACCAGCGCGGTCATGGACGGCGATACCAACCGGCATCACCGTCGATACCAATTGGCATCGCCCGCCCTATCGCAGGAACTCGTGCGCCATACCGCGGACACTGCCTCGCGATACGCACACGCATCGCGCGCCATAGGCATGCAACTGACCGTCGATACGCGGACGCATGCATGTTGATGCCGACCGGTATCGACCGATACATCGACACGTATCCCCCGCCACATGCCGGCCCATGGCGCGTCATGGGCCGCGGCGTGTCGCGCCACCTGCCGTGGTATCGAACGCCATGCCGCCGGCCATCCCGCCCCCTGCCCGCGACACCGCCCCGCTACCCTGCGCGGCATGGGCGACCGAGCGGAAAGGATTCATCTTCCACTCATGTAATTAATGTAAGTCTTACTTACATGAATAAGCCGACCCGTGCCTACAAGTCCGACCTGCGACGCGAGCAGGCCGACGCCACCCGTTCCCGCATCCTCGACGCCGCCGCCACCCTGCTGGAGGCCAGCCCGGACGGCGCCGCCGCCGTTACCACCAAGCGCATCGCCGAAGAAGCCGGCATCACCGAAGTCACCCTGTACCGCCATTTCCCCAGCCGGGCCGACCTCAACCAGGCGCTCTGGCAGCACATGAACGACTTGCAGGGCGTCGCCGGCGGCTTTCCCACCCGCCTGTCCGACATGCCCGCGCGCCTGCTACCGCTGTTCACCTCGTTCGACGGCACCCCGGCGCACATCCTCAACACCCTGACCAGCCCCACTGGCCGCGAGATGCGCAGCAGCCAGAACGACGCTCGCTGCACGGCCTTCCTGCAGGCCGTGCAGGAGGGGAATCCCGCGCTGGCGCCGACCGATCGCATGCAGGCTGCCGCCGTCCTGCAACTGCTCTATTCGGCCTATTCCTGGCTTTCCCTGCGTGAACAGTGGGGATTGAACGGCGCCGACACGGCACGCGCCGTCGGCTGGGCCCTGGAAACCCTGTCCCAGGATCTCCGCATGCGCGGCGACCTGCCCCTCGACCACCCCCTGAAGACACCCACCCCATGATTGCCCACTTCTCCCTCCCCGCCCGCAACCCCGAACGCGTCGCCCGCGTGTTCGCGCGCCTGATCGACGGCGAAGCCATGCCGTTTCCCGTGGTCCCCGGCGCCTGGGTGGCCATCGCCCGCGATGGCTCCGGCTGCGGCGTCGAAGTGCTGCCCCACGCGTCCGCGCATACGCCCGGTGCCGGCGACCACGACCCGACGCGCGTGGCGCAGGGTCCCGAAGTGATGCCGTGGGAAGTGCAGATCCGCCAGGAAGGCCGCCTGCAGGACCACAGTGGTTTCCACGTGGCGTTGAGCAGTCCGCTGGGCGCGGAGGAGATCCTCGCCATCGGCCAGGCCGAAGGCTGGCGCAGCGTTTATTGCGACCGCGGCGGCGTGTTCGACCTGGTGGAAGTGTGGGTGGAGAACCATTTCATGCTGGAAGTGCTGCCGCCGCACGGCCTGCAGCGTTACCTCGACTTCTACACGCCCGAAGTGGCGGGCCGGATGTTCGCTGCACCGCCGCCATGCTGAGCATGCGGTCAGGCATTCACTCCTGAAGGTCGGCCATCACGACGCCGGATCGAACCCGAATACCCGCCGTTCCTGAGCGCAGTGGCACGCACGGGCGATACAGCGCCGCAGGATGGGGTGAGCCACAGGCGATACCCACCCATCGCGGTGTGCGACCGTCATGACGATGGATACAAGGCTATTGCCGTTGAAAGCCGCATCGCTCGATCCGCCCTACGGGTAGCCGTTCTGTTCCCGGAGACGGTGACACGCGGCGAGTCCGCTATTCGCCAGTTTCCAGTACGGGAGCCCGGTTTCGTCCCGCGCCCCCGATGCCCTGTTCCGGAGGAGACGCCTGCCCGGCCGTGATCGCGCCGGGCTCGCCGACGGCGATGGGCAGCGACTGGGTGTCGAGCCATGCCTGCAGCGCTGCGCGTGGCATCGGCCTTGCGAACAGGTAACCCTGGAAGTGATCGCAACCGAGGTGGATCAACAGGTCGCGTTGCTCACGCGTCTCCACGCCTTCCACCAGCGCCGCCATGCCCATGACGTGCGATATCTCGATGATCTTGCCGAGAAGCTGTTGCGCGCTCTCCTGCCGGGTAGCCTCGACCAGGAACTGCCGATCGATCTTCAGCTTGCGCACCGGAAGCGTGCGCAACGTCGCCAGCGAGGAGTAGCCGGTGCCGAAATCGTCCAGCGCCCAGGAGACACCCGTCGACTCCAGCGCCTCCATCCGCGCGATCATCGCTGCACCTTCGGTGGAGAGGGCGGACTCCGTCAGTTCGAATTCCAGCAGTGCCGGATCGACGCCCGCGGCACGGATGATCTGGGCGACCGACGCGACCAGGCTGTCGTCGAGCAACTGCACCGGACTGATGTTCACCGCCAGGCGCAGCGACTGCGTCCGCGGATCGGCGGACCAGGACCTCAACACCTCGCACGCCTGGCGAAGGACCTCCAGCCCGACCTCGCGGATCAGCGTGCTTTCCTCCGCCAGGTGGATGAAGCCGTCAGGTGACAGCAATCGTCCGGACGGATGCCGCCAGCGGACGAGCGCCTCCACGCCGCTCACGATGCCGCTGCCGCGCACCTGCGGCTGGTAGTGCACCTCGATTTCCCCGTTCCGGACCGCACGCCCCAGCTCGCGTTCCATCCGGAGGCGCTTTCCGCTGTCGATGCGGTAGATGGCGAAGATCGCCGCCAGCAGCGCCATCGAGATCGTCGTGTTCGCTCTGGCCCCCCACGCGCGCACCTCTACGGGTGGCGAGAGGTTGGGCGCAAGCGAGTCCAGTGCACCCACGGCGAATGCCGCGAACGCGGCCAGGCATGCCAGCGGGAAGAACAGCGCGCCATAGCGCTCGCGCCGCTCGAACGTGAGCGCCGCCCCCGCCGCGAGGGGCAGCAGGAACAGATGGGCCGAGCGCGGGACCCAGGCGATGGGCGCGTCGATCAGGGCGATGGCGCAGATGACCGCCAGCACCCCGTGCGCGACCAGCAGCAGCGATGCGCCGTCGCTTCGCTTGCTGCGGCGAATCGCGAGCACGCCCACCACGGCAAGACCGACGAAGACCACGGACAGCTCGCGGCGGCCGAAGTACAGGTAGCAAAGTGTCCACGCCAGCCCCAGGCTGAGGCATGCGACGCCCGCCAGCATGAGGATGGCCGCCACTTTTTCTCTTCGCGGCTCGCCCTGTGTCTTCATCCTGAGTGGATGCGAGGGCGCGCGCGCCTCGCTTCCTGATCTCCTTGTCATTCGTCGAGGCACCCCTTGCACGACCACGGCCTTGCCATCTGCGCAGTCCGGAACGCGGACTGGAGGATTGCACTCGGAGCGTGGCGAGAGCGTCGGGCAATGGCGTCGCAAGCAAGCGTAGCAAAGGATCGCGCCTCACCCGTACTGTCATTTTCCTGACGCAGCAAGCGTCAAATTAACGACGATCCGCAGGACATCGTTCGCGCCCGGAACAGCATGATTTTCATGCGAACGGAAGCACGCCGCGGATATCACGCGCGTCACCGTGCGTCATCGACGACACGTCCTCGCACGACGATCGATAGCGCTGACCATGTCGGCGGATACCCACCGGCCTTGTTCGCCATCCCCGCCGGCATCACGCGCTCCCTGCCGATCCATGGCGCGGCACGCCACACTGCATCGTCTGTCCGGCCATTCGCATGGGCATCGAACGCGATGCTGCTCGTCATGACCTCCAACGTGAGCGGCAGTGTGCGGAACTCGCACAAGACGGTCGATCTGCCCGGAGGGCAGACCCGGGCAACATCGTCCGGTATGACCCACGCCAGCCGCCTGTGCATGGCGGCTCGGCGTTGACTACTCCTGGCGCTTTCGCGCGCTGCCCGGCCCTACTCCTTCCACCCGCTTGAAGAAACGCCGGAAGGCCGCTTCGCTGCTGTAGCCCAGCATCTCGGCGATGGCCGCGACCGAAAAGCGGCGGTTCTTCAACAGGCGGCGCGCCTCGGTGGCGCGCCAGTGCGCCAGGTACTGGATCGGAGGCGTGCCGACCGTCGTGGCGAACAGTTCGGCGAAGGCCGTGCGCGACATGCCGGCTTCCTGTGCCATCGACTGGATGGTCCAGTCTTCGCCGGGACGCGCATGGATGGCCGAGAGCGCGCGCGACAGGCGCACGTCGGTGAGAGCGGCGAGCAGACCGCGCGGCTGTTCGGCCTGGCGGACGTACTCGCACACCGCCATGGTGAACAGCGAATCGGCGAGCTTGTTCTGCACCAGTTGGCGTCCCCAGCGTCGCTCGCGACTGGTCTCGGCCAGCATCTGCGCGAGTTGGCGGAACCCGACGCTGCTGTCCTGCCCGCGGATCACGAACCACCGCGGCAATGCGGCGAAGATCGGATTGTGCGAACCGGTGATGAACTCCAGCTCGCCGCACAGCATGCTCGTATCACCGGCATCCGGCGCATCGGGCAGGTGCGGATCGGCCGATGACGACAGGACATGACGCACGCCGGCGGGGAATACGATCAGGTCGCCGCGCTCGAGCAGCACCGGCGCGTCGAGCGCTTCGCCGCTGACCCAGCACTGTCCCTGCGTCACCAGGTGGAACTGGCCATGGTGGGTGGCGGGCTCGCTGTCGTACCACGTGCCGCAGTAGCGGACATCCGCCGTGATGTCCACGCGCATGCGGTACGCACCCAGCACCGTCTCGAGTACGGCATCGCGTTCGTCGTCCTCGGCGAGGCCGAGCGCATGGGCGGCAGGAGAGTCCATGCCGCCATCGTAGGCCACTGCATGGGCGGGGACCATGACCGTGCGTCCGGAGGTTCATGCGCGCGCGTCCGCGCTGACCGGCCCCGGGACGATGGGGCATATCGCGGGAACGTACGGGAATGGTCGGCGGGCCGAGGGACGGCTGGAATGGCGGTGCGTCGAGCGGCAACGCCTTGGCGCCCTTCCCAACCCAACGAGGATCCACCATGAACACCACCAAGCTCACCGGCCTTTCCGTCGCCCTCGCGGCCGCTGCCCTGTTCCTTGGCGCGCCGGTCGCGCAGGCCGCCGAAGCGGGCTCCGCCAAGGTCGGCCACTGTGTCGGCGCGAATGCCTGCAAGGGCCAGGGCGCCTGCAAGAGCGCATCGAACGCATGCAAGGGACAGAACGCCTGCAAGGGCCATGGCTTCACCGAGTCGACCGCCGACGGCTGCAAGACGGCGGGGGGCAAGTTCGAGGCACCGAAGCCGCAGAAGAAGGCGGCCGAAGCGAAGAAAGCCAACAGCTGACGACCCGGAGCGATACGCCATGACCATGCCGCTGCACGGGTTCGGGCTGGGCCTGCGGCCCCAACACTACGACGCACTGCTGACCGATGCGCAGGGTGTGGACTGGCTGGAGGTGCTCAGCGAGAACTACCTCGTGGCGGGCGGGCGACCCCGGTGGATGCTCGACCGGATGATCGAACGCTGGCCGGTGGCCCTGCATGGCGTGTCGCTCAACATCGGCGGCAGCGATCCGCTGGACCGGGACTATCTGCGGGCGCTGCGTGGACTGGTCAGGCACGTGCGGCCGGCCATCGTGTCCGATCACCTGTGCTGGACCCGCCATGGCGGCGTCCAGTTCCATGACCTGCTTCCGCTGCCGCAGAACGACGACACCGTCCTGCATGTCGCCGCACGCGTACGTCAGGTACAGGACGCGCTCGGCATTCCCTTGGTGCTGGAGAACGTGTCCAGCTACCTGCGCTTCGCCGGCGACACGCTGGACGAAGCGCAGTTCCTGTCCGCCGTGGTGGCGGAAAGCGGATGCGGGCTGCTGCTGGACGTCAACAACGTCTTCGTCAACGCGCACAACCATGGCTTCGACGCGGTCGCGTTCCTCGACCGCCTGCCGGGCCACGCGATCCGCCAGATCCACCTCGCCGGCCATGCGCCCGATGCACGGGGAAGCGGATGGCTGATCGACACCCACGATGCGCCGGTGCCCGAAGGCGTGTGGCAGCTGTATCGGGAAGCGGTGCGCAGGTTCGGTGCGGTCCCTGCGATGATCGAGCGCGACGACCATATTCCGCCACTGGACGCATTGCTGGCGGAACTGGCGACGGCCCGCCGCCTGTCGGCCGGGACGCTGGCCATCACGATGGAGCGTGCGGCATGAACGCGGCGATGCCGCTCGCAGGCATCCAGCGCGGACTGGCGAACTGGCTGCTGCATCGCGATGCCGGACAGGCACCCCGCATCGTCGCGGCGGATCACGACGAGCGCATGACTAGGCTGCACCTGTACGCCGATGGCTACCGGTGGCGGCTGGTGGACGTCCTGGGCCATGACTATCCCGTCCTGCGTGCATCGTTGGGCGGGGACCGCTTCGATGGCCTGGCGGAGGCGTATCTGCAGGCGCATCCGTCGCGGCATCCGTCGGTGCGGCATGTCGGTGCCGGCTTCGCGCGCTGGCTGGCGACGCGGACACGAGAAGCACCCGCACTGGCCGACCTCGCGCGGCTCGAATGGCGACAAGGCGAAGTGTTCGACGCGGCGGATGCACCACCCGACACCCTGGACGCGATCGCCGCACTGCCCGCCGACGCCTGGCCCGCGCTGCGGTGGTCCCTGCATCCAGCCCTGCGCCGGGTCCATCTGCGCAGCAACGCGATCGCCCTGCTGGACGCGCACGCCAGCGATGTTCCGCTGCCGGCGCTGTGCAGTCGCTCCACCACGACGTGGCTGTTGTGGCGCCATGCCTTCGATGTGCATTGGCGCCGGCTGCCACGCGACGAGGCCATGGCCCTCGCTGCCGTCGCACGCGGCGCGCCGTTCGCCGACTGGTGCGCGCGCCTGCCTGGCAAGGCACCGGCGCTGCGTGCGGCCGGTCTGCTCAAGCGCTGGTTGGCCGACGGCCTGCTGACCGGCATGCGGATGCCCCCTTGACCCTTTCCGGAGACCTTCCATGAAAACAACACCCCTGTACGCCCGCGCGCTCGCATTCCTCGACGACCATGCCTGGATCGGTCCACTGCTGGTAAGGCTGGTGTTCGGCTATTTCTGGCTGGAGACAGGCTGGGCCAAGCTCAACAACCTGGCCTTCTTCACCGAGCGTTTCGTCGAGTGGGGCATCCCATGGCCGGCGCTGAGCGCCACCGTCTGTGCAGGCACCGAACTGGTCGGCGGCGCGCTGATCATGCTTGGCCTGGCCACCCGCCTCGCGATGCTGCCGATGATCTTCAACATGCTGGTGGCGCTGGCCGTGGTCGTACTGCCGGGCATCTCGACGCTGGACGCCTTCGTCGAACTGGACGAAGTGCTGTACGTCGCTGTCTTCGCGTGGCTGCTGTTCGCCGGCCCGGGGCGCGTAAGCCTGGACCACGTGATCGCACAGCGTCGCCAACGCTTCCAGCGTGCAGAGCCGATCGGGACCTGATCCAGGCCGGCGCCCCAACACCGGTGCAGTCGGTCAGCGCGCGCAGCGGCGGGTCGCCTGAATGCGGACACAAAAAAGGGAGGCGCCCTGCGCCTCCCGCCATGAATTTATATAACGCCCGGGGGCTTGCGGCAAGGCCCGGTGCGGGCATCAGTATCGCCGGCCTGCCGATACGGCAGGTCATGAGCACCGAAGACCATGCGCGATACCGAGATCCACTACCACGGCACCAAGGCGGCGCTGACGCCCGGCGATCTGATCGTCGCCGGCCGAGCGTCCAACTTCGGCAAACGCCGCGTCGCGAAGTACGTCTATCTGACCGCGATGCTGGAAGCGGCCACCTGGGGCGCAGAACTGGCGCTCGGGGAAGGCCGTGGCCACATCTACATCGTCGAACCGACGGGTCCTTTCGAGGACGACCCCAACCTTACCGACCAGCGTTTTCCCGGCAATCCCACCCGCTCGTACCGCACGCGCGATCCACTGCGCGTGGTCGCCGAAGTGAACGGCTGGATCGGCCACACGCCCGAACAGCTGAAGCGCATGCGCGATCGCCTGGACGAACTGGATCGCCAGGGCGTGGAGGCCATCGAGGACTGAGGCGAGGTCGCGTCGACACCGACAGATGCGTCGACGCGCCAAGGCTCCGTCGTGCGGCAGCCCGCATAATCCCCTTACTTCACATACAGGTGATGGAAAATACGCATGAAGACGATCGGCCTGATCGGCGGGATGAGTTGGGAATCGACGGTGCCCTACTACCGCCAGCTCAACGAGGGCATCAAGGCGCGACGGGGGGGCCTGCACTCGGCGAAGGTCGTGCTGTACAGCGTCGACTTCCACGAGATCGAGCACCTGCAGCGCGACGGCGACTGGAACGCGGCGGGGGCGCTGCTGGCCGACGCCGCGCGTCGCGTGCAGGCGGCCGGTGCCGACCTGCTGGTGCTGTGCACCAACACCATGCACAAGGTGGCGCCGCAGATGGAAGCGGCCGTGTCGATTCCCCTGCTGCACATCGCGGACGCCACCGCCTTGGCCATCGCCGCCGCCGGGCATCGCCGCGTCGGCCTGCTCGGTACGCGCTTCACGATGGAACAGGACTTCTACCGCCAGCGCCTGCAGGACCTGCA
Organism: Pseudoxanthomonas sp. GW835-FHT14C01; assembly: GCF_058793715.1. NCBI lineage: Bacteria > Pseudomonadati > Pseudomonadota > Gammaproteobacteria > Lysobacterales > Lysobacteraceae > Pseudoxanthomonas > Pseudoxanthomonas sp. GW835-FHT14C01. The sequence continues at coordinate 733,559 of NZ_JBXAGB010000003.1, read as the reverse complement.
TGGACTGCAGGTTCTCGTACCGGACGCGGAGGACCGCGACGTGGTCCACGACGTGATCTACGACGAACTGTGTCGCGGCATCATCCGGGACGGTTCACGCGAGGCCTATCGCCGCATCATGGACCGGCTGGTCGCCCGCGGTGCGGAGGCGATCATCCTGGGCTGCACCGAAATCGGCCTGCTGGTCGGAGCCGACGATGCGCGCGTGCCCTTGTTCGACACCACGGCCCTGCATGCCGACGCGGCCGTGGAGGCCGCGCTGGCGGAGTGATGCCGGGATGCAGGACTGCGCCACACGGATGCGCGTATCGCCCGGTCATGCCGGCGTGTGCGTCACGAGGGCGCAGGCGCGACGACCTCCGGGTGCGCCCTGAACACCGCGTGCAGGCGCTCGTACACGTACTCGTGGTCTTCCGGCGCGGCCAGCTTCAGCGCCGCGGCGGCGAGGCTGCTCCAGACTTCGGCACGCGATGCGGCCGTCGATGCCCGGTACAGCACATCCAGTTGACGGTCGATCTGGTCGACCATCGCATCGAGTTCCTGGCGCGATCTGAAGGCGGCGTGCGGCATGGCGGCGTACTCCGGTCGAGGCCACGGCAACGTGCCAAACGCGACGTTACCCATGGGTTAAAAACACCGCCTCGACTGCATGCCTCTGGTTATCGCGACATGCCGCGCCGTCATCACGCCCGCGTGCGGCGGTGCGACGGGGATGCCGTCCTTCGAGAAGCGTAAGCTGGCGCAATGCCCGATATCGCGTCCCTGCTCGGTACCGACCTTCCGCTGATCCAGGCACCGATGGCCGGCGTGCAGGACCACACCCTGGCCCTGGCGGCCGCCGGTGCGGGCGCGCTCGGCTCCCTGCCCTGCGCGATGCTGGACGCCACGCGACTCGAAGCGGCCCTGCGCGCCTTTGCGCCGTCGGGACAGACGATCAACCTCAACTTCTTCTGCCATACGATGGCCGAACCCGATGCCGCCGAAGACCGGCGTTGGCGCAGCGCCCTCGCGCCCTACTACCGCGAGTACGGGATTGCGATGGACGCGCCTTCCGCGACGGGCGCACGCAGGCCGCTCGATGCCGCGACAGTCGATCTGCTGGAACCCTTCCGCCCGCGCATCGTGAGCTTCCACTTCGGCCTGCCCGATGCCGTGCTGATGTCGCGGATCAAGGGCTGGGGCGCCACCGTGCTGTCCTCCGCGACGACCGTGGAGGAAGGCCTGTGGTTGCAACGCCACGGCGTGGATGCGGTGATCGCGCAGGGAATCGAGGCCGGCGGCCATCGCGGGCACTTCCTCTCCGGCGATCTGGCGATCCAGCCCGGCACGCGCGACCTGGTGGCTTCGCTGGCGAAGAAGCTGACCATACCGGTCATCGCGGCCGGGGGCGTCGGCGATCGCGCCGACGTGCAGGCCCTGATGGCGGCGGGCGCCAGCGCGGTGCAGGCCGGCACCGCATACCTGCTGTGCCCTGAGGCGACCACATCGGCCGTCCATCGCGCCGCGCTGCAGCAGCCTACGCGCGCAGCCGCGCTCACCAACCTGTTCAGCGGTCGACCCGCGCGCGGCCTGGTCAACCGGCTGATGCGCGATCTCGGCTCCATGTCCGACCTGCCTCCCGCCTTCCCGTGGGCCTCGCAGGCGCTCGCACCCCTGCGTGCCGCGGCTGAGGCGCGCGGCCGCGACGACTTTTCGCCCCTGTGGTCCGGTACACGGCCCGGCACGCTGGCGGGGCGGAACGCCGCGGCGGTCACGCGCCATCTGATGGGACTGGACTGATCCCGGCATCGCGGTCCGTACGACGGAGCACCTGTCACGGGCCGTGCATCCATCCACCTTCGTGACGCGTAACGTCAGTTTCAGGCCAGTCCGGTAGGACTGCAGGCGTGCAGCAGGCACGCGTCACGTCCGCGATCGTTGCTTCGGAGGATCGCGGGCATGGCACGGGTTTTGCTGGAACGGCTTGGATCGGACAGGGGATGGCGATGCAGATGCAGCGGCGCGTGGGGCGGGCGTGGTCGGGGGTGCTGCTGGCGATGGCCATGGCGTCGGGCGCGCACGCGGCGGAGGTGCGTCTGGCCGTGGGCAGCATCGGCGGCCCGGTCGCCGATGCCGTGATCAGCCTGCACGGCGCGACGCCGTCGATGACGCGCACCGCCACCGCGCGCATGGACCAGCAGCATTCGGCCTTCGTGCCGGGTGTGCTGCCGGTGCAGGCCGGCACGGTGGTGGCCTTCCCCAACCGCGACAACATCCAGCACCACGTCTATTCGTTCTCGCAGCCGCGCCAGTTCGAGATTCCGCTGTATTCGGGCAACGCGGCCGCGCCGATCCGCTTCGAGAAGTCGGGCGTCGTGGTGGTGGGCTGCAACATCCACGACTGGATGATCGGCCACATCGTGGTGCTGGATACGCCCTACTTCGGCAAGAGCGCCGCCGATGGCCATCTGACGCTGGACGTGCCGCCCGGCCACTACACGCTACGCGTGTGGCATGTGCGCGGCGAGGGTGCGCCGCTGGAACGCACGCTGCTGGTGCCGGCGGCCGGCACCTCGTCGACATTGCAGATCGCGCTGGTCCCGGCGAAGAACGACGTGCGCGGCAATGACCGCCTGCGCGCGTTGCAGGAGAAGTTCCGCCGGACCAAGGGCGGCACGCCTTGAGGCCACGTCGCTTCCAGACGCACGTCATCGCGGTGATGATCGCCGTGGTGGCGGCCGCGCAGCTGGCGACGTTCGCCGTGGTGACGGTCGCCACGCAGCGCGCGGTGTCGTCGCGGCTGGAGCAGGAGCTGCAGGTCGGCCAGCGCGTGTGGGAACAGTTCGAGCAGGGCCGTTCGGAACAGTTGCTCGCCTCGGCGTCGGTGCTGGCGGACGATTTCGGTTTCCGTGCAGCGGTGACCAGCGGCGACGTGCCGACGCTGCGGTCGGCGCTGGACAACCATGGCACCCGCATCGGCGCCGACCTGGCGTGGCTGCTCGACCGCGACGGCCGCTGGCAGGCCAGCGCCAACGGCATGGCCGCGCCTGCCGGCGACGTGCTGGCCGGCCTGATGCGGCAGGCCGGCGACGAGGACCTGGCCCTGCAGACCGTGGTGGTGCAGGACGCGCTGTACCTGGTGGCGATGTTGCCGGTGATGGCCCCGGACCGCGTGGGCTGGCTGGCGGTCGGTCGTCGCTACGACGACACCGTCGCGCAGGAGTACCACCGGCTGACCGGACTGGAAGCGGCCTTCGTCACCCGCAGCGGCACGACCACGCGCGTGCATGCCTCCACGCTGGGGGCGGAGCAGCGTGCGACGTTCGCCCGCGCCTGGACGCCGGAGGGCGACGCGGTGCGACAGGTCACGGTGGGCAACGACCATTACCTGTCCGGCTCGCACCCGCTGACGCAGGGCGACGATGCGCGGTTGGTGCTGCTGGATTCGTACGACCGCGCCTTCGCGCCCTACCGCACGCTGCGCTCGCGCATCCTGCTGCTGTCCGGACTGGCGGCGTTGCTGGCGGTCGGCGTGGCGGTGGCGCTGGGCCGTGGCATCAGCCGGCCGGTGTGGCGGCTCGCGCAGGCAGCGCAGCGCATCCAGGCCGGGGATTATTCGCAGACACCGGTCGCCGGCGGCAGTCGCGAGATCGCCGAGCTGGCGGGCGCGTTCGGACGCATGCAGGCCGACATCGCCGCACGCGAGGAACGCATCCTGCACCAGGCCCATCACGATGGCCTGACCGGTCTGCCCAACCGCAGCCATGCCTACGACCGCCTGCAGTCGGCCATCGGAGCCGGTGGCGACGTAGCCGTGCTGGTGATGGACATCAACCGCTTCAAGGAGATCAACGACACCCTGGGCCACGAGTTCGGCGACCAGGTGCTGCGTGAGGTCGCGCGACGGCTACGCGGCGCGTCGGATGAAACGCATCTGGTCGCGCGCCTGGGGGGCGACGAATTCATGGTGATGCTGCCCGGGCTGTCGTGCGAGGCGGCGCATGCGCAGGCACGTACCCTGTGGACGGCATTGAAGCAGCCGCTGGACTTGCCCAGTACCCGCGTGGGCGTCGAAGGCAGCTTCGGCCTGGCCTGTCATCCCCAGCATGGCGCGGATGCCGACACACTGCTGCGGCGGGCCGACATCGCGCTGTACGACGCGAAGGCCGCCCATGGCGGCGTCGCCATATACCAGCCGGGCCGCGACGAGTCGCACCTGCGACAACTGCAGCTGATGACCGATCTGCGCCAGGCCATCGCCGGCCGACAACTGGAGCTGAAGTTCCAGCCCAAGCTCGATGCGGCCAGTGCGCACGTAGAACATGTGGAAGCGCTGCTGCGCTGGCGCCACCCCACCCTGGGCGCGGTCGCGCCGGACGAGTTCATCCCGCTGGCCGAGCGCTCGGGGTTCATCCACGAGCTGACGCGTTTCGTGCTGGACCACGCGCTGGCCTGCCATGCCACCTGGCGCGAGGGCGGACTGGATCTGGGGCTGGCCGTGAACCTGTCGGCGATGGACCTGCTGGATGCGGACCTGCCGGATTACATCGAAAAGCGGCTCGCCGCCCATGGCGTACCGGCCGGGCGCCTGATCCTGGAAGTCACCGAAAGCGTGCTGATGCAGGACATCGAATACGCGCTGCGCATGTTGCACCGGCTTAAGGCCTGCGGCGTGCGGCTGGCGATCGACGACTTCGGCACCGGTTATTCCTCGCTGGCGCAACTCAAGCGGATGCCAGTGGACGAGCTGAAGATCGACAAGAGCTTCGTGATGCAGCTGGAGGAAGGCAGCGACGACGCCGTGATCGTGCGCTCCACCATCGAACTGGGCCACAACATGGGCCTGTCGGTGATCGCCGAGGGCGTGGAGAACGACCGCGCGCTGGCCCTGCTGCGCCACTACCGCTGCGACATGGTGCAGGGCTATCTGTTCAGCGCTCCGCTGGGCAGTGCCGACCTGCTGGACTGGTGCCGCCGGCGCGAACACGCCGCAGCGACCGACGACCTTACGCTGGAAACCGACGCATGATCCCTGCCCTTCGTTCCGTATCGATCGCTTGCGCGCTGTCCGCGCTGCTGCCGGCCCTGCCCGCTTTCGCCGGACAGGGTCGCCTGCTGGCCACCGGTGGCGCTACGCAGGTGGAAGGTGCGGCCGGTGGTGGCATCGTGCCCTGGGCCGTGCTGTCGGGCTACGGCACGCGCGAGCAGCACGGGGGCACCGCGTTCTACACGCGCGTGGATACGGGCGACTACGCGCTGGATGCGTACGGGGTGTCGTATACGTTCGCCAACCGGGTGGAAGTGTCGTTCGCGCGGCAGTCCTTCGACCTGGGCGAGCTGCAACGGCGACTGGCGCTGCCATGGAATGCGCTGGAGCAGGACATCTACGGCGCCAAGGTGCGCGTGGCCGGCGACCTGGTCTATACGCGCATGCCGCAGGTCAGCGTGGGCGCGCAGCACAAGCGCCTGCGCGACGGTGCGTTGCCGCTGGCGGTGGGCGCGCGCGACGACGAAGGCACCGATGCGTATGTCAGTGCCAGCAAACTGTTCCTCGACGCCGCAGGTGGATACCCGCTGCTGCTCAACGCCACGCTGCGTTCGACCAACGCCAACCAGGCGGGCCTGCTGGGCTTCGGCGGCGACCGGCGCACGGCGCGCAGCTGGGTCTGGGAAGGCGCAGCGGCGGTGCTGCCGGACCCGCGCCTGGCCATCGGCGTGGAATATCGGCAGAAGCCCGACAACCTGGGCTTCGCCCGCGAGGGCGCTTGGCGGGACGTGTTCGTGGCGTGGTTCCCGAACAAGCATGTCGCGGTGGTGGGCGCATGGGCCGACCTGGGCAGCATCGCCACGCTGGACGACCAGCGGGGCGCGTACGTGTCCCTGCAGTGGAGCTTCTGAGATGGCGATCCCGCGCGCTGCCACGGTCCTGCTGCTCGCCTGCCTGCTGCTGGTCGCCGGGTGTGCGTCCACACCCGCGCGCGACGACGCGCTGTACCGGGCACTGGGAGAGCGCAGCGGCATCGAAGCGCTGGTGGAAACGCTGCTGCTCCGCGTCTCGGACGATCCGCGCATCGCACACCACTTCGCCGACGTGGACATCATCCACCTCAACGATCGCCTGGTGGAGTTCCTGTGCGTGCAGTCCGGCGGGCCCTGCGCCTATGCCGGCAAGCCGATGGCCGAGGCGCACAAGCACGTGGAAGTCGGCGAAGCCGATTTCAATGCGCTGGTCGAGGATCTGATGTGGGCGATGGACCAGCGCCAGCTGCCGCGCACCACACAGAACCGCCTGCTGCGCCGGCTGGCAGCGATGCAGGGCGACGTGGTGCGTCGCGGACCGCCACCGCCGGAAGCGCCGTTGCTGCCCAGGCAGCCCTGACGGTCGCTTTCGCGGCGCGGTTTCACGCGGGTACAGGGGGCTTTCGTCGGCATTCCACCGGATTCGTCGCAGCGCGCTGGTCCGCCGCAACGCAGGACGCGACGATGGACGCCCGACATCCGCTGCCCGAAGGAGTTCCGGCCCATGAAGACCCTCGTCGCCCTGCTCGCCTGGTGCCTGCTGTTCGTCCTGTGCTGGCCGCTCGCCGTGCTGGCGCTGCTGGCCTGGCCGTTCGTATGGCTGCTGTCGCTGCCGTTCCGGCTGATCGGCATCACCTTCTCGGCCCTGTTCGCCTTTCTGCATGCGCTGCTGATGCTGCCGGCGCGGTGGCTGGGCGGGCGTCCGCGCGCGTCGCTGGTGTCGGCATGACTTCGGTGCGATCGCGCATGACCAAGCGGGCGGCATCCGGCCTGCTGGGGACGGTGCTGCTGTGCGGCGCGGTCGACGCCGCCGGCGCCACGGAACGGACGCCGGCGCAGCTGACGCAGATCGTCGAAGGCCTGGACACCGCCGTGTTCGACGCGTTCAACACCTGCGCCGATCCCGCGCAACTCGCCCGTCATGCGGCGTACTTCGACGACGCGGTGGAGTTCTACCACGACAACGGCGGGGTCACCTGGACCCGCGACGAGATGATCGGCCGCACGCGCCAGTACGTGTGCGGCCACTACCGGCGCGAACGCGTGCCCGGCACGTTGGCGGTGTACCCGATCAAGGACTTCGGCGCGATCGCGCAGGGCAGGCATCGTTTCTGCGACCTGGCCGGCAAGGAGTGCGCGGGCGAGGCGGATTTCGTGATGGTCTGGCGCGAACGCGACGGTCAGTGGCAGGTGACGCGGGTCCTGAGCTACGCGCATCGGCCGACCGCGTCCACGCCCTGAGCCCAGCGGACTTCGCACCCACTTCACACAGGCCACGTCGCCGACGCATGCCGGTCGCCGATCCTGTCGCCGGCACGCCGCCACCGACACGGGAGACCTGGCCATGACGCACGACACCTACCCCAACGCCGTCGCGTGGATCCGCATACTGCGGCCCGTTGTCTGGGGGGGCGCGGCCCTGTTGCTGCTGGCGCCCTGGGTGGCGATGCGCTTCACCCACGAGGTGGCCTGGACCGGCGGCGACTTTGCCGTGTTCGCTGCGATGCTGCTGGCCGCCTGCGTGGCCTTCGAGACGACCACGCGTATGGCGCGCGCCCCCAGTTACCTGCTGGCCGCCGCGATCGCGATCGCGGCGGCATTCCTGCTGCTGTGGGCGAACCTGGCGGTGGGCATCGTCGATGCGCCGGACCATCCCGCCAACCTGCTGTTCCTCGGCGTGCCGGTGGTCGGCGCCGTCGGCGCGGGATTCGCCCGCCTGCGCGCACGTGGCATGTCGTACGTGCTGGCGACGATGGCCGTGGCGCAGGTGCTGGCGGGCGGCATTGCGATGCGCATGGATACGCAGGAATCGCCGGCGTTCGTGCTGGCGTTCACCGGTCTCTACGTCGTGGCTTGGTGCGTGTCCGCCCTGCTGTTCCGCAAGGCCGCGACAGCCAGTGCGACGGGATGATTACCGTGGCTTCATGTGCCACAGCGCGTTGACGATGATCCAGCGGTCGCCATAGCGCCCCATGTGGAAGTGGTCGACGAACCAGGGCGTCTCCAGCCTTACGGCCGCGGTCTCGGCGGTGACGTCGAGGATGCGGCAGCTGCGGTTCCACTGGTCTTTCGGCGTCTTCAGCGCGCCCTGCCGCGTCAGCGACACCAGTTCCTCCTTCGACATGCGACGCAGGCCGAGGCGCTCGTCCGGCGTGTCGCCGGTGATCGCACGCTTGGCCAGATCGGGATGGAGCGCGCGCGCCACCCGGGCGGGATCCCCTTCCAGTTGGCCGTCGACGTAGTCGAGGCAGGTCGCCTCGATGGCGGCCAGGGTGGCGGCGTCGGCCAGCGGCGCGGGCGCGGTGGCCGCGGAGGCGGCCATGACCAGGGACAGCAGCGACATCGTGGACTCCTTCACATGCACGGACGGGACACCTCGTCGCGGCCGCCTGGCGGGCACGGAGGCGATGGGCCGCCATCGTCGCCCCGGCCACCTTCCGTGACCCGTGCCGGAAGTCCGTCCGCGGGCGGCGCTGCGCCGGATCGGTCCGCACATGCGACGAACGGCATGCGCCGGCCGCCACGGCCGACGGGACTCAGGGCAGCCAGACCTTCTCCAGGTCGCGGAACCCCCACTTCTCCGGCGACTCGACGCCGACGATGCGTTCACGGTCGCCGGCGGTGGCCAGGTCGAGGTCGGTCATCAGCACGTGCTTGCGCTGCCTGGCCGAGTAGAAGACACGCACGCGGGGGGCCAGCAGCGTGGCGGGGTTCTGTTCCACCACCACCGCCAGCCGGTCGCTGGACAATCGCACGAGCGCACCGATCGGGTAGATGCCGACGCTTCGGACGAACGACTTCATCAACGTCGTGTCGAAGTGCCCCTCCCAACTGGCCATGCGGCGCAGGGATTCGGCCGGATCCCAGCCGTTCTTGTACGGCCGGTTGGAGGTGATGGCGTCGTAGACGTCGCAGATGGCGCTCATGCGGGTCAGCAGCGGCAATTCGGCACCGGACAGGCGCTGCGGATAGCCCGCACCGTTGACCTTCTCGTGGTGGTGGCGGGCGATGTGCAGGATCGGCTCCTGGGTGATGCCGCCGTCGCGCAGCAGGCGCTCGCCATGCACCGGGTGCTGGCGGACGATGGCGAATTCCTCGTCGGTCAGCTTGCCCGGCTTGTTCAGCACCTCGAGCGGCAGCATGGCCTTGCCCATGTCGTGCAGCAGGCCGCCCAGCGCGGCATCGCGCACCTGCTCCTCGGGCAATTGCAACTGGCGGGCCAGCATCGTCATCAGCGCGCTGACCGCCACCGAATGCAGGTAGGTGTAGCTGTCGGCGTCCTTCAGCCGGGCCACGCTGACCAGCGCGGTGGGATGGCGATCCACCGATCCGGTGATTTCCTCCAGCAGCGGCATGACATGGCCGGCGTCCACGCCGCGCCCCAGACGGACCTCGCGGAACATCGCCTCCACCGCATCGCGGCCTTCGTCGCAGATGCGACGCGCACGCGACAGTTCCGATGCCAGGCTGACGGCACCGTCGGCGACGACGACGCGGCGCCGCTCGAGCTCCGGAACGGGCGCTGGCGCGGCCTCCGTGTCCGGTTCGGCGTCCGGTATCGCGTCAGTGGCAGGCAGGTCGCCGGCACCACCGGTATCGACGGCACCCGCCGCGTCGTGTTCGCTGCGGGACAGGTCCACCACCACCTGCTCCACCCCACTGTCCTGCAGTTCGGCGATGCGCCCGTCGTCGAGCAGGAAGGAGGTGCGCCAGAACGGATGCTGCATCCACGGACCCAGCAGCTTCTGCACGTACATGCCGGGCCGGAGGTCGGCGACATCGACGGTCTGCAGCATGCACGGCTCCGGCAGTGGGGGGTCGGATATGCTCACGCCCCGGCACCGGGGGCGGCGGGGCGACCCCGTCGGCCCCCGGATCGATATCGGCACAGCAGGCCACCTGCTGAAGACCTACCAGGGCAGCTGCATGGCGGTGCGGTCCGCTTCGTGGCCGACATCGACCCTACCCCACCCACCTACCGGTGCGACCGCTCGGTCTGCCGGCGCAACCGGTTCCGGCCCGCCATCGTGTCGCCCGACCGGTCCCGGCTGCTGGCGGGTGATGGGAGCCCAGTCGCGTACCGCTGCAACAGCCTGCGCAACTCGCACCACTTCTTCTGCCGGACCTGTGGCCTGCGTCCGTTCGGGATCGGCAACGACACGCCGGGTGACGCGCGCATCTGCGGCGTGAACCCGGGCTGCCTGGAGGACGTCACGCCCGAAGCCCTGGACGCCGCGCCGGTCGCTTACGTGGCGGGCGCGCACGATCGCTGGCAGCAAGCGCCCCACCGCACGCGTTACCCGTCGCGCGGCAGCCCGTCCGTCGTGCAGGTGTCACGGTCGTGCAACCTTTTTGCTAGGCTGGCGCAACATCACTACCCAGCCGCGTGCAGGGACGTTCCGTGAGCCTTCCGTCCGATTATCTGGAAAACGTTTTCAGCGATACCGCCCATGGCAGCGTGCCCCTGCGCGCGCGTCCGCAGGTGGAGTTGTGCCGTCGTGGCGAAATCCGCGCCGAGAAATTCCTCGATGCCGCCACCGAAGTCTTCGCCGAAAAGGGGTACCAGCATGCGCGCCTGAGCGAGATCGTGGCGCGGGCCGGCGGATCGCTGGCCACGCTGTACCGCATCTTCGGCGACAAGGAAGGGCTGGCCTGCGCCATCCTCGAGCGCCGCCTGGACATGCACATCCACGTGCTGAGCGACCTCAACCTGACCGAACTGTCGCCGGAACAGGCGCTGCGGCGCGTGGCGATCCGCATGGCCCAGCTGATGGCGGGAACCGATTCGCAGGTCGTGTACCGCATCGTCATCGGCGAGGGGCAATCCTTCCCGGCCCTGCGCGACTGGTTCTTCGACCATGTGGTGGCCTCCATCCGCCGCACGCTCGAGGACTATTTCGAGCAGCAGGTCGCCGCCGGCCGCTTGCGGCTGCCCTCGCCCCAGGCGGCGGCCGCGCAGTTCTACATGAGCCTGTTCGGCGACCAGGTCGTCCGCCTGGCCGCGGGCGGTCCGCATCTGCCCGACGTCGATACGCTGGAAGCGCAGGCACTGGCGGCGGTCGACCTGTTCCTGCAGGGCGCCCTCCCGCGCTGACGCGGCGCCTTCACCCGTCACTGGCGTTCCGCCTGCGAGCATGGCGGCATCGTCCTGTGGCAGGTGCGTATGGATCTGAAAAGCGGTTATCCCTTCTGGGCCATCAGCAACGGGCTGATGCAGGCGTTCCCTCGCCTGGAGGCCGACCATCGCTGCGACATCGCGGTGCTCGGCGGCGGCATCACCGGCGCGCTGATCGCGGATGAACTCGCGCGGCACGGCTTCGACGTGGCCGTGCTGGAGCAACGGGACATCGGCTGGGGCAGCACCGCCGCCAGTACGGCGCTGCTGCAGTACGAGATCGACACCCATCTGGTCGATCTGGCCAAGCGCCACGGCGAAGCCGATGCGGCGCTCGCCTACCAGGCCTGCGCCGAGGCCATCGACCGGCTGCAGGAGGTCGCCTCCGCGTGGCGCGACGTCGGCTTCGCGCGCAACCGTAGCCTGTACTACGCCAGCCGCCGCCGCGATGTCGCCCGTCTGGAAGAGGAGTGCGTTGCCAGGCAGAAGCATGGTCTGGAGGTGGAACTGCTGTCGTCCGAACGCGTGCGCGACGATTACGGCTTCGATGCGCCTGCCGCCCTGCTCAGCCAGCAGGCAGCGCGCGTGGATCCTTATCGCCTGACGTATCGCCTGCTGCAGCGACTGCAGAAGCAGGGCGCATCCGTCTTCGACCGTACCCGCGTGGAAGAGATCGCCACCACGACGCGCGGCGTGACCCTGCGCACCGACACCGGGCTGACCGTGCGCGCCGGGCATCTGATGGTCGCGGCAGGCTACGCGAGCCAGCACTGGCTGAAGAAGTCGGTTGCGCGCAACCGCAGCAGCTACGCGGTGATCAGCGATCCGCTGCCGGAGGCGGCGCTGGGCTTTCTCGCGGATACGCTGCTGTGGGAAACCGCACGTCCCTATTTGTATGCGCGCACCACCTCCGACCGTCGTCTGCTGCTGGGGGGAGAGGACGATTCCGTCGATATCCCCGCCAAGCGCGACGCTCGTGTGGAGAAGAAGGCGCGCACGCTGCTGAAGCGGCTGAAGGACCTGTTTCCCGAACTCGCACTCACCCCGGCGTTCTCATGGGCGGGCACCTTCGCGGAAACCGAAGACGGCCTGCCGTTCTTCGGTCCGCATCCGCAATGGGGTTCACGCGTGCACTTCGCGATGGCCTACGGCGGCAATGGCATCACCTACAGCATGCTCGGCGCCGGTCTGCTGCGTGCATTGATCGAGCGGCGCAAACACGCGTTGTGGCCGTTGTTCTCGTTCCAGCGCATGGAGCGCTGAACAGGCATTGACGGCGTCGTCATGCCGTTCGCGCGACGCTGCGCATCCCCGGTTGGGAGACAGCCTCATGCCACGCGGAGACAAATCGGCGTACACCGACAAGCAGAAGCGCCAGGCCGAGCACATCGAAGAGAGCGAGCTGGAGCAGGGCCGCTCGCGCGAGGACGCCGAACGCATCGCCTGGGCTACGGTCAACAAGCAGGACGGCGGCGGAAAGAAGTCCGGTGCCGGACGCACGACGGCGAAGAAGGCGACCAAGAAGGCCACCAGGAAAGTTGCGAAGAAGACCTCACGCCGCTGAGGGTCCGGTCAGCCGCCCGGCCACCACCCTTTACCCGTCAATGCGTAACGATCCGCCGCGCGCTCGAATGGATTGCGGACGCTGACGCCTCCGCACAGCAGATAGACCGGCAGGAACAGCGGTCCAAGCACCATGTACTGGTAGACGTGCGCACGCTCGTGGTCGCCCAGGCGGATGCGCGGATGCTGGATGCGGCCGGCGCGATGCTCGTAGGTAATGCATTCGGATTCCAGCGTATCGCCGGTATGCAGGATGCTGTTGCCGAAGGTGATGGCGCCGCCCGGACCCCACGGCCAACGATGGAAGACCACGGCGAAGTCGCGCCGGCTCCATTCGGGGCGTGCGCCGAACGCCATGCCTGCGGCGCCGGCCAGCAGTCCGATCAGCGTATTCGGCACCGCCCAGACGACACCGAGCCCGCGCGCGATCCACAGCCCCGCTGCCGCCATGTTCAGTCCTGTTCGTTGGGCATCAACAGCCAGAGGATCAGATAGACCAGGATGCCGGGGAATGCGGCCGACGCGATCGACACGACCACGAAGATGACCCGCAGCAGCGTGGCGCTCCAGCCATAGCGGTGGGCGATGCCGCCCATGACGCCGGCGATCATGCGATCGTTCAACGAGCGCGCGAAAGGTTTGGATGCCGAGTTGTTCATCGCCGACGACTCCCCAAGGTGGCCTGGACCGAGTCTAGCGCGTCAGCGGACGGGCGCGCCTGAACCGCGCAGCGCATCGAGCTTCGCCGCGAACCACATGGCGGCCGGTTGCGCGGGTTGTCCGGGACACCGCACCTGGTAGGCCTTTCCGCTCATGCTGCTCTTGCTCGCCGCGCGTTCGATGAACTGTTCGGCGGTATCCACGAGATTCTTCTTCAGCAGGTAGTCGTACTTGCGTTGCAGGTGCTTGCGGGCTTCGTCGCGCCCATGCCAGGTGCCGTTGCGCTGGAATTCGCACGCGGACGTGGACAACGCATCCATCAAGCCCTGGATCTCGCGCTTGGCCTGCGCGGACGGCGCCGCCTGGACCGCCGTGGACAGCGTCAGCAACAGGACCGCAATGGCGACGCGCGCCTTCATCGGGCACGCTGTCCCAGCCACCGGTGGATCGCCGTCGGCACTTCGCGCTGCGCACGGCTGGAGACGTAGATGCCGATGTGTCCGCCCTTGAAGCTCAGCTCGGTGTAGTCGTCGGTGCCGACCACGTCCTTGAGCGCACGCGAGGCATCCGGCGGCACCAGGTGGTCCTGCTCGGCGTAGATGTTCAGCACCGGCATGTCGACGAAGCCCAGGTCCACCGCCTGGCCGCCGATCTCGATGCCGCCCTTGATGAAGCCGTTGCGCTGGTAGAACTGCTTGATGAACTGGCGGAAGGCCTCGCCCGCCAGGTCCGGCGAATCGAAGATCCACTTCTCCATGCGCAGGAAATCCTCGATCGCGCGCTTGTCGTCAAGGATGTCCACCAGCCCCACGTACTTCTGCAGGTTCAACCGGAACGGCTTCAGCATCAGGTAGCAGGCGTTCATCATGTCGGCGGGCACGTTGCCCAGCGCATCGACGAACAGGTCCACGTCCAGCTCGCGCGTCCAGTGCGAGAGCATGTTGTCGGGCGTGTGGAAATCCACCGGCGTGACCATGGTGATCAGGTTCTTGACCTTCTCCGGATGCAGCGACGCATAGCACAGCGAGAACGCGCCGCCCTGGCAGATGCCCAGCACGTTGACCGCATCGCGACCGCTGCTGTCGCGCAGATGGTCCACCGCTCCGTCGATGAAGCGGTTGATGTAGTCGTCCAGTTCGAGGAAGCGATCCGAGCGGTCCGGATATCCCCAGTCGATGACATAGACGTCCTCGCCCTGCGCCAGCAGCCCCTTCACCAGCGAGCGGTCGTGCTGCAGGTCCACCATGTACGGCCGGTTGACCAGCGCATAGACGATCAGCAGCGGGACCTTCGCGGTCGGCGCCTTCTCGCCGATGAAACGGTACAGCACGACCTTGCCGTCGCGCCAGACCTCCTGCTTCTGCGTGGCGCCGTAATGGACGTCCTCGACCTCCGGCAGCGTGTGCAGTCCGGCAGAAAGCTTTTGCGTCAGCGTGGTGGCTTCCTGCGCCAGCGTCTCGGCACTGAAGTTGAGCGGCCCGTTCATTTGCCCTTACCCCGCTTCGTCTTCCTGTCGGCCTTCGGCGCGTCGGCGATCGCGCCGCGCGTGGCATTGCGCGCCACCCAGTCCTTCATCGATATGACCGACGTCGGTTTCACGGCAGGCGTCGCCGCTTTCTTCCGCGCGTCCGCTGCGGGCGTCTTCGATGCGGCTTTGCTGACGCGCTTGCTGCCCTTCACGGGCTTTCGCGAGACGCTGGGAACTGCGGCAGCGACGCGCGCCTGCTTGGTCGCCACGGGTGCCGCGGCCGCCACCGCACGCCGTGCACGCTTCTTCGACGCGGCCTTCTTGGCCACCGCGCGTTTCTTGGGAGCGGCCTTCGGCGCCGGTGCGGTCTTGCGACGGGCAGGCGCCCGCTTCTTCGACGCCTTCTTCGCGGGGATTGGTGCTGGCACGGGTGGTGATGGCGCTTCCGCAACGACGGGTGCTTCCGCCGGCGCGGCAGCCCGCTGTACGGGGGCGCGGCGCACGGGCGCCGACTGCGCACGCGTCAGCTTGCGCAGAGCGCGCTCCAGTTCGACGATCTTGCGGTGGGCGGAATCGACTTCCGTCCGCGTCGGCATGCCGAACTGCGTACAGACCTGTTCGACTTCGCGCTGTACGCAGAGCCGCAGGCGGGCCTGCGCGTTCGCCAGACCACCGTAAACATGGCGGAAATCGTCGGACATCGCGACCTCGGCGTAAGCCTCCTCCGCGGCGTCGATCCACAGGTCGAACAGGGCGCGCGCGTTCTGCAACTGGCGGCCGGGCTCGGCATGTTCTTCCAGCTTGCCCTCGAAGCGGACGAAGGCGTCCTGCGCCACCTGCAGCATCAACCGGTCGTATTCGCCGACCTGGCGCCGGTAATCCTGATAGGCCTGCGCCAGTTGCTGCCAGCGCTCCTGGTGCTCACGCGACAGACCGAAGGCCGGCAGGTGCATCCAGCGGTCGCCGCCTCGCTGCAGGTTCTCCAGCCAGGGACGCATCTGCTGCATCCAGCCGTCGAGGCCGTGCGCACCGCCCTGCATGTGGCGGAAGATGTCGGCGAACGGGTTGTGGGCCGGCGTGGGATCGGCCATGCCCAGCGCCGAGCGCCAGGCGCGGCCGATGTCGGTGGCGTCGTGGTCGCGGCCGGTGAACTGCGCGGCGACCTGCTGCATCTGCCCGAACCACTGGCTGGCCTGCCGCTGGAAGCGGCCGACGGCCTCGTCCACCTGTGGCTGCCCGCCGGGCACCAGCTTCGACCACCAGTCGACCGTCTGCTGCCAGCCCGGCGCTGCGCCAGGCATGGACATCGCAGGCGCTGCGCCCGCCTGTCGCAGGGCATCGCCCCACAGGCTCCAGTACTGCTGGGCCACCGATTCGAAATCGCCCGGCCACGGTGGAACGGAATTTGCCATGTGCCCTCCCTTCCCGACCGATTCTAGCCGCGGCCGGCGACGCGTGCATGACGCGCCTTCACCTCACGGGTCAGGGCTTGGGTATGCGCAGCGTCTTGCTGATCATCAGCGTGCCGGACACCGCGTACAGCAGCACCAGCGGATGCAGCAGCCACGGCCCCAGCTTCACCGAGCCCAGCCAGAGCGCCGGACCGACATGGCCCAGGAAGGCCGCAATGGCGAGCAGCACCACCAGCAGCAGGCTGGTCGGGATCGGGGTGCCTTCGAAATACTTCACCTTGTCGCCACCGTCGGCCAGCGATTCGGCGGTGACGTTGTAGCGCGCCAGCCGGCTGACGCCGCAGGCCACGAAGTACGACAGCACCAGCCAGTCCCA
Organism: Pseudoxanthomonas sp. GW835-FHT14C01; assembly: GCF_058793715.1. Taxonomy (NCBI): domain Bacteria; kingdom Pseudomonadati; phylum Pseudomonadota; class Gammaproteobacteria; order Lysobacterales; family Lysobacteraceae; genus Pseudoxanthomonas; species Pseudoxanthomonas sp. GW835-FHT14C01. The sequence continues at coordinate 716,967 of NZ_JBXAGB010000003.1, read as the reverse complement.
ACCGCCCTGCATGCCGCAGGCGTAGGCCAGCGCGGCCGGCGCGACACCGAAGGAGATGACGTCGGCCAGCGAATCGAGCTCGCGCCCGAGTACCGACGCCTGGTTGCGCCAGCGCGCCACGCGGCCATCCAGCGCATCGAAGATGAAGGCCAGCGGGATCAGCGCCATGCCGATCATCAGGTCGCGCAGGATGCCTTCCTGCAGGAAGCGCATCGACGCGAAGACCGCCCCCGTGCCGCAGAATGCGTTGCCCAGCGTGAACCAGTCGGCCAACTGGAAATCGCGGATCATCGAAAAGTGTCGGGACATGGCGGCTGCGCGTGGCCAGAGTGGCCTACAGGGTAAGCCGAACCGGGTGAAACCGTCGTGGGGGGGTCTCGCTTCTTGTAGGAGCGACGTGAGTCGCGACCACGGCAGTGGAGCAACCCGTGCCCCACTGCATTACCCACCTCCTTGGACCGGCCAGGTCTGCGTTCGCGACTCACGTCGCTCCTACAACAGCCGACCCCTACCTCGGAATCGCCAACTGGCTCGCTTCCAAGCTCCCCGTTCCGCGCGGCTGCGCGCTGATCAACGCATTCGCCGGCAGTTCGCGGCGGCCATCCAGCGTGGCGTCGACCTGGTCGAGCGCGGCATAGACATACGGCAGGAGCGGCACATAGCGCGCACCGTACGCCGGCAGGGCAAGGAAGCCATCGAAATGCTGCGCATGGCGCACCTGCCAGTAACGCACGTCCGGGTTCGCCGCGCGCGCAGCGGCCACGTAAGGCGCGCTGGAGAAGGCGGCCGGCACCAGCCCATCGTCCAGGCCATGGATCACCACCACCGGCCGGCGGGTCTTCGGGAAGCGGGCCGCCGTTTGCGCGATACCCGTCTGCACGCGGCGCGCGTCCTCGCTGCTGCCGGTCTGCAACGCGCGCAGGCACTGCAGTCCGGGCAAGGTGAAGTCCGGCGCTGCCAGCTTCGTGTCGATGATGCCGACACCCGCGCCCGGCGGGATGCCACTGCCCTCGGACCACCATGCGGCCCTTTCCGCCGCGGTGGCGGCGCGCGCGGAGAAGTCGGCGTTCTGCGCGTAGAACGCGAAGCCGCAGGGGTGCTCGCCCACCCCATAACGCCCGTAGGCAGAGGCATACGTCACCGCGACCGCACGCCACAGGTCGAAGCCCACGCTCAGCGCACCGGCGACCAGCGCCTCGTCGGTCCAGCCGTTCGCCTTCAGCTGCGCACGCGCCGACGCGGCCTGCGCTTTCGCGTCCATGCCGGTCACCAGGCCGGCGGCTTTCAGCGTGGCGCAGCGTGCCGTCCACAGCGGCTCGACCTGCGCGCGCAACGGTGGCTGAGGCAGCGCCTCCGCCGGCAGGTCCAGCAGCGCGCACGGCATCAGCAACGCGGCGTCGGTCGTGTAGTCGTACAGCGACCGCGCACCCGGTGCATCGGCGGCATAGATGTTCGGTTCGCCGGCGACCACCGCGTCCAGCCAGCCGCCCTCTTCCTCACTGGCGCGCAGCACCGCGCCGCCGCCATTGGAGATGCCGACGGCGATGACGCGCGTGTTGTCGAAGCGGAAGGGCGCCGCCTGCGGGAACGCCTGGTCCAGCGCGGCCAGCGCGAACTCGGCCGCCTGCTTCACATGCCGGCCCCAGTCGGCCTCCGGGTTGTCCTTGGAGTGCGCGTGCTTGACCGCCACGCCGCTGGCGCCGACCGGCGCATCGGGCACGAAGGCGAGCGCGTCGACGCCGAGTTCACCGATCGTGCCGTCCTCGCGCGCGCCCTGCTGCTCGTCCAGATCGAAATAGTCGGTGCCTGCGCCCTTGTCGGTGTACGCAACGGCACAACCTTTCGGCAGCGCCCACGGCGCAGCGACGGCAATGGCGCCGTACACGCCGCGCGAGCCGGAGGAGGCGGTGACGACGATGCAGCGCTTGCCTGCATCGAAATTGTCCGGCACCTGCACCAGCACGCGATGCGGCTGCGACGCGCCGGACACTTTCGCCAGCGCCGAGAACTCGCGCCCCGGCACGCTGGCCACGCTGCCGTAGGCCTGGCCATAGCCGCCGGTCAACGACAGGTCGGCGATGCCGCGCCAGTTCGCCCAGATCGCACGGCGGCGCAGTTCCGCCGGCGTCGGATGGGCCGGATCGGCGAACGCGGGCGCGGCCATCGCGCGCAGGCCGTCGAGGCCCAGGCCGGCGGTGAGCAGGTCGTCGCTGCCGCGATGGTCGGTAACGCGCTGGGGCTGGATCATGTGGGCCACCGCTTCGGGCTTGGGCGGCGTGCTGCTGCAGGCGGCTAGCGCCGCGCCGAGCAGGAGGCCGCAGGAAATGCGCGTCGTCGCGTTCATGCGTGGAAAGCGTCCAAGGTTCCGGTCAGTGCCACGAAACTACCCTCCGGGGAAAGCGCCGTCATCGTACTTTGGTACCACGAACCGCGCGCGCCTGCCTGCTACCCTAGCGACGACACGCAGGAGCTCCCCCATGCAGCCCACCCACACCCTCCTCATCACCGGCGCGGCCAGCGGCATCGGCGCCGGCATCGCCGCGCAGCTGGCCGAAGCCGGCCGTCACGTCATCGTCAGCGATCTCAACCTCAATGCCGCCGAAGCGGTGGCGACGCAGATCCGCGTCGAAGGCGGCTCGGCGGAGGCCGTCGCGCTCGACGTCACCTCGCAGGACAGCATCGACGCCGCGCTGGCGACGATCTCGCGCCCCATCGATGTGCTGGTCAACAACGCCGGCCTACAGCATGTCTCGCCGCTGGAGGACTTCCCGATCGAGAAGTGGGATTTCCTGGTGCAGGTGATGCTGGTCGGCGTGGCCCGGCTGACCCGGGCCGTACTGCCCGGCATGCGCGAGCGCGGCTTTGGCCGCATCGTCAACATCGGCAGCATCCATGCGCTGGTCGCCAGCCCGTACAAGAGCGCCTACGTGGCCGCCAAGCACGGACTGGTCGGCTTCTCCAAGGTGCTGGCGCTGGAGACCGCCGACACCGACATCACCATCAACACGGTCTGCCCCAGCTACGTGAAGACCCCGCTGGTCGACCGGCAGATCGCCGATCAGGCCCGCACGCGCGGCATCTCCGAGGCCGACGTGGTCAGCCAGGTGATGCTGAAGCCCATGCCGAAGGGGGTGTTCATCGGCCTGGACGAACTGGCCGGCATCACCGCCTTCCTCACCTCGCCCGCCGCGCGCAACATCACCGGCCAGACGATCGTGGTGGATGGCGGATGGACCGTGCAGTGAAGCGAGTGGTCAGCCCGGAGAAGTGAGGAGTGAGCCAAAGCGCGCCTCCACTCCCTCTTCACTCCTCTTCCCTCACTCCTGCCTCCCCATGCCGAACCTGCTGATCGCCGACGACCATCCGCTGTTCCGTGCCGCCCTGCGCGGCGCGGCGGCCGATGCCGTCGCGCAGTTGTCGGTGCGCGAGGCCGAGTCGCTTGACGGCGTCATCGCCACGCTGGAGGCGCACGACGACATCGACCTGGTGCTGCTCGACCTGCACATGCCCGGCAACCACGGGCTCGCGGGCCTGGCGGCGATCCGCGCGCAGTTCCCGGCGGTCGCGGTGGTGGTGGTGTCGGCGAACGACGATCCGCGCGTGGTGCGACGCGCGCTCGACCATGGGGCCGCCGGCTATCTCCCCAAGAGTTCCGGGCTGGACGAACTGCGCGACGCGATCCGCAGCGTGCTGGCTTGCGAGCAATGGTTGCCGGCGTCGCTGCGTGGCGCCGTGGCCCGCGCGCAGTCGTCCGAACACGACACCGAACTCGCCGGTCGCCTGGCCAGTCTGTCGCCGCAGCAGTTCCGCGTGCTGACCCTGGTGGCGCAGGGACTGCTGAACAAGCAGATCGCCGACCGCCTGGACGTGCAGGAGCGCACGGTGAAGGCGCACCTCTCCGCGATCTTCGACCGCCTGGGCGTGCGCAACCGCACGCAGGCCGGCGTGGTACTGCGCGAACTGGAACTGGCGGATCCGGCTCGGCAGATCGAAGGCTGAGGTTCCACGCCCCGATCTTTCGCCATCCAGGCGCGTTGCCACGCATTTCAAGTCACGGGCAGCCGATCTTGCAGTGGGGGTGGTCATAATTTCGCCACACATCTTGACAGCGTTGCGCCACAACGGGCGCGGACGCTTATCCACATGTTGGTCGACAGACCATCCACACACGGTGTGGACAACCCGGACACCGTCCCGTCATGCCCTGGTCAAATTTTCGCCACACATCTTGACAGGCTTGCGACGCAAGGCGCCGACGCGGTTATCCACATGGTTTCCCAAACCCGATCCACACGGCGTGTGGACAAACCGGATCGTGGAACATCCCTCCGCTCCCCCCCCGTAGGAGCGACATAAGTCGCGACCGTGGGCCATGGCCTCCTTTGCCCCATGGATGACACGGAGAAAGAAGAACATGCATCGTATGGCTCACCGCTCATCCAAGGTGCAATAACCGCCCTGTATTCCGGTCGCGACTCACGTCGCTCCTGCAGGGTCAGGCAGCGCAACCTTTCAGATCCGCGAGTAGTCCCACGAGACCATGCGGCCGTCGCGGTACGGCATGACGCCGTGGAAACCGCGCGGGTCGTCGTCGAACACCAGCGGCAGGAAATGGCGGTCGCCATCCCACAACGGCAGCTCCATGATCCTCTCCACCGGCACCCATTCCAGCGTGCCCTCGGGGTTGGTCTCGAACGGCGTGCCGCTGTACGCGGTGATGACGAAGACGAAGCCCAGCCAGTCCTCACCGTTCTTGCCGAAACCGGGCCAGCTGATCGTGCCGCGCAGCGTCATCGCGTCGCAGTCGATGCCGGCTTCTTCGTGGATCTCGCGACGCATGCCGGCCACGACGTCCTCGTCGCGCTCGATCTTGCCGCCCAGGCCGTTGTACTTGCCCAGGTGCAGGTCATCGGGACGCGCATTGCGATGGATCAGCAGGACCTGCGAGCGGTCGGGCGACAGCACGTAACCGAGGGTAGCGACGATGGGGGTGTAAGGCATGCGAGGGTTCCGGAATGCACGCGCGCATTCTAGCCTTGGCTTTCGTGGGAGCGACGTGAGTCGCGATAGGCCGCCGACAACCCGGGATCGCGACTTACGTCGCTCCCACACCCGACACCCTCGCCGAGAGCAACCGGTCCAGCACCGACTTCAGCGCCAGCGGCCGCACCGGCTTGGCGAGCAACGGCAGATCGGCATCGCGGACCGCACGGCGCACCGCATCGGTCTGGTCGGCGGTGAGGATCAGGCAGGGACGCGGACCATGCGAAGCGCGCAGCCGTTCGGCAAGCGCGACCCCAGTGTCGCCGTCGTCCAGGTGGTAATCGAACAACCACAGGTCCGCCGCCTGGCCACGCAAGGCGGTATCCGCCGCCCCACTGTCGCCGGCCGTCGCGACACGACACCCCCACCCTTCCAGCACCTGCCGCAACGCGGACAACGCGACCGGATCATTGTCGACAGCCAGCACATGCCGACCCGCGAGTCCGGGCTTGCCGACCATCGCCGGTGCCGGCGCCGGCGTCGCGACCCGCACCAGGTCGACCGCGAACACGGCCCCGCGCCCCGCCCGACTGCGCAGCGACAACGGCGCCGCAAGCAACGCAGCGATGCGGTCGGCGATCGACAGGCCCAATCCCAACCCCTGTCCCGGCACGTCGTCGCCACGGCGAAATTCCTCGAAGATCCGGCGCTGGTCCGCCTCCGCGATACCGGGGCCGGTATCCCAGACCTCGACACGCACGCGCCCGGAACCAACACGACGCACGCCCAGCAGGACGCCGCCGCGTGCCGTGTAGCGCACCGCATTGGCGAGGAAGTTCTGCAGGATACGGCGCAGCAGCTGCGGATCGGTGTGCACCCACGCGTGCGTCGGCACGATGGCGAACGACAGCCCGCGCTCGCGGGCCAGCACGCGGAATTCGGAGGCCAGCGGCTCCAGCACCTCCATCAACGGCAGGTCGCGCGGTTCGGGCACCAGCCCGCCGGCTTCCAGCCGCGACATGTCCAGCAGACCGGTCAGCAGGTCGGTGGTGGAATCCAATGCGCCGCGCACCTGCAAGGCGGTTTCGCGCTGATGCGTTTCCGGCAGTTGCTGCGACAGCGCGTCGGTGAACAGTTGCGCCGCATGCAGCGGCTGCAGCAGATCGTGGCCGATCGCAGTGAGGAAGCGGCTCTTCGCATCGTTCGCGTGCTCGGCTTCGCGCTTGGCCGTTTCCAGCAGCGTGGTGCGCTCGGCCACGCGCTGCTCCAGCGTCTCGTTGGCCTGCTTCAGTTGCCGCTCGGCCTGGCGCGATGCGGTCACGTCGGTGTACGTGGCGACAAAGCCGCCGCCCGGCATCGGGTTGCCGCGGATCTCGACGATGCTGCCGTCCGGGAACACGCGCTCGGTCAGGTGCGGCGTGCCCGCGCGCATGAACGCGAGCCGCCGTTCCAGCGCGCGCTCGTCATCGCCGCGCTGCGGCATGCGCTGCAGCGCCCAACGCGTCAGGTCGGCGATCGGCCGCCCCACCTGCAGCACGTCGGGCGGGAAGCCGAACATCTGCGCATAGCGCCGGTTCCACGCGACCAGCCGCTGGTCGCGGTCGATCACGCTGATGCCCTGGCTCATGTTCTGCAGCGCCGCTTCCAGCACCTGCTGGTTGAAGCGCAGGTCCTGCGAGACCTCACCGACGATGGCGGCAACGGTCTCCAGGTCGCCGCTTTCGCGGCGCGCGGCGTCCAGCAGCAGGCGCGCCGATGCCGAACCCAGCACGGCGGCCAGTTCGCGTTCGAGCCGTGCTTCGATCAGCGCCGGCACCGGTCCGCTGCGCGGCGCGTCGACCAGCAGTTCCTCCACGCGCTCGCGCGGAAGGAAGCGGCGGCCGGCATCCCGCAACGTCTTGGCATCGAAGCCGCGGCTGTCGGCGCGCCGCGGCGCACTGCCGCGCCAGCCCATCACCAGCAGCGTCACCACCGTGCCCAGGAACAGGCTGACGCCGACCGCACGGCCAAGCCGACTCCAGCCGGTCAGGCCGAAGAAACCGTCGGGCGACAGACCGGCGATGCCGAACGGACCCTGCTGCAGCCAGGCCGGCGCCACACCGCGCGCATCCATCGCCACCGGCAACAGCAACAGCCACATCCAGACGGCGAACGCGGCCACGATGCCGGCGATCACCGCGCGCGGCGGCGTCTGCGGGCGCCAGATCGCGAAGCCGAGCGCAGGCGCCAGCGTCGCCAGCGCCGAGAACGACACCGCACCCACGTCGGCCAGCGCGTCGTTGCCCGCGACCAACCGGCTGTACGCCCATGCCAGCAGCATGACCGCGACGATGCCGACCCTTCGCTGGGTCAGCACCGCACCGCGCAGATCGCCGCCGCTGCCACGCAGCCAGCCACCCCGCAACAGGCCGGGCGCCAGCCAGTGGTTGCCGATCATCAGGCTCAGCGTCAGCGTACTGACCACCACCATGCCGGTGGCCGCGCTGAGGCCGCCCAGGAATGCGAGCAACGCCAGGCCCTGCTGCCCCTGCGACAGCGGCAACGCCAGCACGTAGAGGTCGGACGGCACCGCGTCGCCGAACATCGCGCCGCCCGCGCGCGCCAGCGGCAGCAGCGGCGCGGCCATCAGCACCATGTAGAGCGGGAACAGCCAGCGCGCGGTGCGCACGTGGCGGTCGTCGCGACACTCCACGACGCCCACGTGCACCTGGTGCGGCAGGGTGAACATCGCCAGCACGCCCAGCGCGACCAGCGGCAGGAAGCCATAGGTGGTCGAAGCGGGCGCCTGCGCGGGTGCGACATCCGGCAAGGCCGGCAGGCCGAACCAGACGAACAGCCCCAGCGCCAGCATCGCCGCCAGCTTGAACAGCGATTCGAACGCCATCGCCAGGATCAGCCCGCGATTGTGTTCCACCGCGCTCGCCCGCCGCGTGCCGAACAGCATCGCGAACACCGCCATCGCCAGCGCCACGTACAGCGCGCTGTCCTGCCACGCCGGCAGTGCCTCGTTGCCGGGCGAGCGCGTCAGCAGCGCGAAGCTCATCGCCACGGCCTTGAGCTGCAACGCGATGTAGGGAATCAGGCCCAGCGCGGCGACCAGCGTCACCGTCGCGGCCAGCCAGCCGTCCTTGCCCAGCCGCGTGGCGATCAGGTCGGCCAGCGAGGTGGCGTTGGACTCGCGCGCCATGCGCACCAGCCGCACCAGCAGGAACGCGCCGAAGACGTACAGCAGGATGGTGCCGACGAAGGTCGGCGGCAGCGGCCACCCGTAGCGTGCCGCCTGCGTCACCGTCCCGAAGAACGTCCACGAGGTGCAGTACACCGCCAGCGACAGCGCATAGATGTAGGGCCATTGCACCGCCAGCACGTGCGGGCGGCGCTCGGCGTAGAGCGCGGAACCGAACAGCACGCCCAGCCACAGCAACCCGGCCAGCACCACCATGCCGACGCTCAGCATGCGTCATCCCACGTAGCGTGCGCCACGCGCACGACCGCGCGATGCCGGAACCCGCATGTCGATCCCGTCACGATGATCGATGCCACATCGCACCCCGACCGCGCAAGGCGCACGGCGGATTCTTCGATCGTGCGCATGGCGCACGCTACGGGGCGGGAAGACATGCGCGGGAGCATAACGCAGCAGCGGGGGGGGGTTCCCCCCCCCCCCCCCCCCCCCCCCCCCCCCCCCCCCCCCCCCCGCTGCCGGTTCCGCGTCATGGCGGTGCGCGTGCTCAGAAGTCGTAGCGCGCGGTCAGACTGTACTGGCGCGGCGGACCATAGAACCCGGTCAGCACGCCGTAGGCGGCGATGTTGTAGCCGGTGGTGCGGTACTCCTCGTCGGCCAGGTTGGTGCCCTGCAGCGACAGGCTCCACGCGTCGTTGACCTTCCAGATCACGCCGGCGTTGACCAGGCCGTAGCCTTCCTGCTTGATGGCCGGGCTCAGGTCCGTGGTGGGCCACACTTCGGACTGGTACGAATAGCCCACGCGCGCCGACAGGTTGCCGCCGTTGGCCAGGTCGGTGCGGTACTCCACGTTCAACGCGCCGGAAAACTCGGGCGCATTGGTGAAGTACTGCGTGTCGGCGATGTTGACCCCGCTGCTGATGAACTCGTCGTACTTCGCGTCCAGCCACGCCAGGTTGCCGCTGATCAGCCAGTTGGCGGTCGGCAGGAACTGGTATTCGACTTCCACGCCGTTGACCGTGCCCTTGCCGGCGTTGGTGAAGTCGCCGAAGAAGCTCTGCGAGCCGTTCGGCAGCGTGTACGAGGTGAACACCGACAGCTGGATGTCCTCGTACTTGTTGTGGAACGCGGACAGGTTCAGGAACATCCGCTGGTCGAGGAACGACATCTTGCTGCCGATCTCGAAGCTGTCGACCTGCTCGTCGTCGAAGGGTTCGCCCGACCGCGGCACCGAGGTCGTGTTGGCGCGGATGTTGTAGCCGCCCGACTTGAAGCCGCGCGAGGCCAGGCCGTAGATCATGATGTCCGGGGTGACCTGGAAATCCAGCGAGACCTTCGGGGAGACGTTCTTGAAGTTGACCGTCTTGTCGAAGTTCGCCGCCGTGCCCCAGGACGTCTCGTACTGGTTGGTGGTGTAGAAACGGTTCAACGCGACAGCGTGCTTGTCCTCGTCGGTGTAGCGTGCGCCCACATCGAGCTTCAGCCGGTCGGTCAGGTCGAAGGTCCAGTCCGCGTACAGCGCGATGCTCTTGGTGTTGACCACGCCCTGGGTATCGCCGAACAGCGGATTGGTCAGGCTGGTGGCCAGCAGCGGGTTCCAGAAGTAGTTCAGCACCTGGCCACCGGCGTCGCCGTTGAACCAGTACAGGCCCATCACGCCGCGGGCGCGACCGCCGCCATCGTAGTTGGCCTGGAACTCCTGGCTGACCTGGCTGTCGCTGTAGAACGCGCGCACGTCGACCAGCGGCCGCGGCGTGGTGTCGAAGTCGATGTTGGTCTCGGTGTCCGACTCGCGCTTGGCGGCGACGTACTTGAAGGCCCAGTCCTCGTTCGGCCGCCAGTTGGCGGTGATCGAGGCGCCCTTCATCTCGGTGTCGTTGATGTTCTTCATGCCGCTGCGGATGTCGTAGCGGTCGTCGGTGGGCGGATACGCCGGGGCCAGCGGGTTGGGCGCCAGCATCTTCGCGCCGCGCACGCCGGACTGGTCGTCCATGTAGTCGAAGGCGACCTGCACGTCGAAGTCGTCCTGCGAATACGCGCCCAACTGCATGCGCACCGCGTTGATTTCCTTGTCGCTGACGTCCTGGCCGGTATAGGTGTTGGTACCGAATCCGTCGCGGTTCATGCTGGCCACCGACACACGGCCGCGCAGGCCGCTGTCCTTGCCGCCGATCTCGCCGCCCAGCGCCGCCTTGACGTCCAGCTGGTTGTAATTGCCCACGGTGACCGAGGCGAAGCCGGTGGTCTCCTGCGGCAGGCCGCGCGAGATGTACTTGATCGCGCCGCCGATGGTGTTCTTGCCGTACAGCGTGCCCTGCGGGCCGCGCAGCACTTCGATGCGCTCCACGTCGAACACGTCCAGCAGCGCGCCCTGCGGACGGGCGATATACACGTCGTCCAGATAGATGCCCACGCCGGGGTCCACGCCCCACAGCGGGTCGGCCTGGCCGACGCCACGGATGTAGGCGGTCACGGTGCTGGTGGAACCGCGCGCGGCGTAGATCGTCAGGTTCGGCACCTGCGCGTCGAGGTCGCCGATGTCCTCGATGGCGAGCTTGTCCAGCGTCTCCGCGGTGAAGGCGGTGACCGCCACGGGCACGTCCTGCAGGGTTTCCTCGCGCTTGCGCGCGGTCACCTTGACCGAATCGAGCGTGGTGGCGTTGGTGGCTGGCGTTGCGGTGGCCGGTGCGGCGTCCTGCGCCCATGCCACCGGCATGGACGACAACAGGACACAGCCGATGGCCAGGCTCAGGTGCTTGCGCTTCATGGGTCTCCCCCTCCCGGGTATGACATGGCGGCGGACGGATGCCGCCGATTGCAGCGAACACTAGGGCCCGGGCCGCGCGGACGGCATCGTACCTTCGTACAGTGGGCCGGTCGGCGCGGCGCTGCCGATACTCGCCGCACTTGCAACCGGCGGTGGCCGAGGAGTCGTGGATGTCGTTCCTGATCGTGCTGGCCGCGCTGTGCTTCCTGATGTTCGTGGCCTACCGCGGCTACAGCGTCATCCTGTTCGCGCCGATCGCGGCGCTCGGCGCGGTGCTGCTGACCGATCCCTCGCTGGTCGCGCCGATGTTCACCGGCCTGTTCATGGACAAGATGGTCGGCTTCCTGAAGCTCTACTTCCCGGTATTCCTGCTGGGCGCGGTGTTCGGCAAGCTGATCGAGATCTCCGGCTTCTCCAAGGCGATCGTGAAGGCGACCATCAAGGTGGTCGGCGCGCGGCGCGCGATGCTGTCGATCGTGCTGGTCTGCGCGCTGCTGACCTATGGCGGCGTGTCGCTGTTCGTGGTGGTGTTCGCGGTGTATCCGTTCGCCGCGGAACTGTTCCGCCAGAGCGACATTCCGAAGCGGCTGGTGCCGGGCACCATCGCGCTGGGCGCCTTCACCTTCACCATGGACGCGCTGCCGGGCACGCCGCAGATCCAGAACATCATCCCCACTTCGTTCTTCGGCACCACCGGTTGGGCCGCGCCGGTGCTGGGCACGCTCGGCGGCGTGTTCATCCTGGCCGTCGGCATGAGCTACCTGGAATGGCGCCGCCGCGTGGCCGCACGCAATGGCGAGGGCTACGCCGGCAACGACGAGTTGCGCAACGAGCCGGAACCCTTCAAGGGCGACAGGCTCGCGCACCCGCTGATCGCGATCCTGCCGCTGCTGCTCGTCGGCGTGGCCAATTTCCTGTTTACCCGCTGGATCCCTAGTTTCTATGGCGAAAGCCAGTCGTTCGTGCCCGCGGTGATCGGCAATCCGGCGCCGGTGGTGCAGGAGGTGTCGAAGGTCGCCGCCATCTGGGCCGTGCAGGGCGCGCTGCTGGTCGGCATCGCTTCGGTCATCCTGTTTGCGTGGAAACCCGTGTTCGCCAGCTTCGCCGAGGGCACGAAGAGCGCCATCGGCGGCGCGTTGCTGGCGTCGATGAATACCGCATCGGAATATGGTTTCGGTGCAGTGATCGCCGCCCTGCCCGGCTTCCTCGTCGTCGCCAATGCGCTGCAGGCCATTCCGGATCCGCTCGTGAACGAGGCGATCTCGGTCACGGCCCTGGCCGGCATCACCGGTTCGGCCTCCGGCGGCATGAGCATCGCGCTGGCGGCGATGGCCGACAGCTTCATCGCCAACGCCAACGCAGCGGGCATTCCGATGGACGTCCTGCATCGCGTGGCCTCGATGGCCTCCGGCGGCATGGACACCCTGCCCCACAATGGTGCCGTCATCACGCTGCTGGCCGTCACCGGCCTCAGCCACCGGCAGTCCTACAAGGACATCTTCGCCATCACGCTGATCAAGACCACCGCGGTGTTCGTGATCATCGGCGTGTTCTACGCCACCGGATGGGTCTGACGCCGCAGGTGGCGTGACCGGCCTGTGCGCGCGGTCGCAAACGGCGTACGGTTCTTGGCCAATACTCCCCGCATTCCGGGGAAGTCAGGGAAATCCGCATGGCGTACTACACCGTCCCGTGGCGTCGGCTCTTCGCGCGCGGGCCATGGCGGCGCAAGGCCGTCGGCACGCGAGCCCGCCTCGACAACCACGCCCAGGCCCAGGCGCGACCGCAGGCGGCCGCGCCCAGCCTCGACACCCAGGTCCGCCAGCGCCTGAACCGCCTGTACGGCTGGAAGGGCGGCGAGCGCGCCAGCCCGAAGGACACCACGCCCGCGCCGGAGGCGGTGACCGCGCAGGCCGGCGGGCGCGTGATGATGGGCCAGTCGAACCCGGTGCTGCTGACCATGGCGCGCCCACCGTTCGCCGTGCAGGCGCTCAACAATCTGAGCTACGGCGCCACCGCCACCACCGTGGCCGAGTTCAATGCGCTGGGCAGTACCGACCGCCAGCGGCTGGCGAACTACGTGGACTGGCAGCTGGCCTGGGACGCGATCGACGACAGCGCGGTCACCAACCGCCTCAACGCCGCCGGCTACACCACCCTCAACAAGTCCCTGACCCAGCTGTGGGCCGACCACGTGGTGCCGGATCCCGAGTACGGCGTCCGCATCCGTCCCGCGAACGAAGTGCAGCGCGCGGCGTTCGTGCGTGCGGTGTATTCGCGCCGCCAGTTGCGCGAGGTGCTGGTCAACTTCTGGCACGACCATTTCAACGTGCTGGGCAACGAGTTCAGCACCGGCCCGGTGTTCGTGCATTACGACCGCGACGTGATCCGCGCCAACGCCAAGGGCAACTTCCGCACGATGCTGGAAGCGGTGGCGCAGAGCACCGCGATGCTCTACTACCTGGACAACATCAGCAATTCGCGCTCGGGCCCGAACGAGAACTTCGCGCGCGAGCTGCTGGAACTGCATACCTTCGGCGCCGAGAACTACCTGGGCTTCATGGACCCGTTCCAGGTACCGCCCTGCCCCGAGGATCCGGCCTATCCGATCGGCTACACCGACATCGATGTGTACGAGACCTCGGCCGCGTTCACCGGCTGGTCGGCGAAGAACGGCCACTGGCAGTTCCCCACCGAGAACGACGGCACTTTCGTCTACCGCCAGTCGTGGCACGACGCCGGCCCGAAATTCCTGCTCGGCATGCTGATCTATCCCGAGCAGCCCGCGCTGAAGGACGGCCGCGACGTGCTGGACCGCCTGGCCAGCCATCCGCGCGTGGCCAAGTTCATCTGCAAGAAACTCATCCGCCGCTTCATCAACGACACGCCGAAGCAGGCCCTGATCGACAGCGCGGCGGCGATCTTCCGTGCCAACTGGCGTGCGCCCAACCAGATCGAGCTGGTGCTGCGCCACATCCTGAACTCCGACGACTTCATCAACAGTTTCGGCCAGAAGAACCGCCGCCCGTTCGACGCCGCGGTCGCGGCGATGCGCACGCTGGGCGGCGACTGGACGATCCGTCTGGACCACGGCCGCAGCGGCGATTTCATGTGGCTGTACGGCTTCACCGGCCATACGCCCTACAACTGGCCGGCGCCGAACGGTTATCCCGACACCGGACTGGCCTGGTCGGGATCCAACTCCTACGCGATGACCTGGCGCCTGCTGGGCTGGCTGACGGAGACCAAGGACGGCGAGGTGCCGCTGCATCCGATCGTCGATACCACGCGCGCCAACCTGCCCGTGGCCAACTGGACCGCGAACAATCTGGTCACGTGGTGGTGCACGCGCCTGCTGGGCTACCAGCCCGAGGCGGCGCGCAAGCAGGCGCTGGTCGCCTTCATGGCGCAGAACGGCGACCCCAACAGCTACGTCATCACCGACACCAACACCTGGCAGGGCAGCGACCTGAAGCGGCACTACAACCATGAGCGCCTGCGCAGCCTGGTCGCGCTGATCCTGATGACTCCCGAATTCATGAGCCGCTGAGGCCCCGATGACCGACTTCCGACTCACCCGACGCGAATTCGTCAAAGGCTGCGGCGCGGCCGCCATCGTCGGCACCACCGGCGCCAGCCTGATGTTCGCCGATCCCGTCGATGCCGCCGTCAACAGCTACGACACCGTCGTGCACCTGTTCCTGCGCGGCGGCCTGGACGGCCTGAATCTGGTCGTCCCCGTCAGCGGCGTGGACCGCAGCTTCTACGAGGAGGCGCGCCCCAGCCTGAAGATCGACGTCAGCGGCGCCTACGGCGCGCTGCCACTGACGCTGTCCGGCGGCGCCGCCACCGGCTTCGGCCTGCATCCGTCCGCCAGCGGCCTGCGCGACCTGTGGAACGACGGCAAGATGGCCATCGTGCACGCCTGCGGCATGGCGACCACGGTGACGCGCAGCCACTTCGACGCGCAGCTCTACATCGACCTGGGCACGCCCGGAAAGTACGGCTCGCCCACCGGCTGGATGGCACGCGCATGGGAAACGCGGCCGAACGGCACCGGCACCCTGCCTGCGCTGGGCGTCAGCGGCACGCAGCCGGCCGGCCTGATGGGCGCGATCGATGCGATGACGATGAACAGCCCGGGAGACTTCTCGCTCAACACGACGGCGTGGAGCTGGCAACGCACGCGCAGCGATTCGCCTGCGGGCCTGCGCGGCGTCAGCGAGACGGTGGCGTCGCTGTGGAACGGGCAGACCGGCATGGAGAACAGCGGCCGTCGCGCCGATGGCGCGCTGCGCCTGATCGGCCAGCAGGGTTACGCCAGCCTGCCGGCGACCTGGCCCAACAATACGTTCGCGCAGCAGCTGTGGACTATCGCGCAGACCATCCGCTTCAACCTGGGCCTGCGCTACGCCACGCTGGACCTGGGCGGCTGGGATACGCACGAAGGCCAGGGCACGGCGGGCAGCGGTTACCACTACTACCAGAACAAGATCGCCGAGCTGTCGCAGGCGCTGGCCGCGTTCTACGCCGAGCTCAACGGCAGCGGCGAGATGGCGCGGGTGACGGTGGTGGTGCAGTCCGAATTCGGCCGACGCGTGCGCGCCAACGCCAACGGCGGCACCGACCACGGCTACGGCAACCCGATGCTGGTGCTGGGCGGTCCGGTGAACGGACGCCGCTTCTACGGCACCTGGCCCGGCCTCAATCCGGAAACGCTGTCGCCGACCTTCGGCGACGTACCAGTGACCACGGACTATCGCCGCGTCATGTCGGAAATCCTGATCCGCCGCATGGGCAACGCCAACCTCAGCCAGATCTTCCCCGGCTACACCGGCTATGCGCCGCTCGGCATCATGCAGGGCACGGACCTGGCGCCCAAGGTGGAAGGCGACGCCGTCGCCGCAACGTCGATTCCGTCGCTGGTCGTGCCGGATCGCGTGTCCTCCGCGCAGACGACAGAGACCGCCATCGAACGCGTCGCGCCCGACTGGCAGCGCCGCGGCCCGGTGGATCGGATGCTGGTGCGACGCGAGCGCTGAGGCGCCGCTTGCGTTGAACCTCCCTGGCGATCTGTGGTGAGCTACGCGCATCACGGACGTCGGGGAATCACCGGATGGAAACGCGTCGCCATTGGCGCACGGGGGCATTGATCGCGTTGCTGGCGTTGCCCGTCGTCGCGGGCCTGGGTTGGTGGGGTGGACGGGCCAGCCTATCGCCACCGGAGAAGACGGCCGACACGGGACCCGTGGCTGGCGCAGCGCCGGCATCGGGCGCAGCATCCGCGCGGCCTTCCCCGGATGTCGGCGTGCCCCGGCCACCCAGACCCGAGGCCCCCCTTCCCGATCTGGCCACGCCGCTGCGCGATACGTGGCAGGGTCTGAAGCAACGTGCGGACGCCGGCGACGCCGGCGCTGCCTGCCGCCTGGCATCCGAACTGGAGTTCTGCGACGGCATCCGCCAGCGCCTGGATTCCGCTTCGGCGATGCTGGCGGACCCCGATGTCATGACGAGCCTCCGGGGCGCCTCCGACGAGGACATCGCTGCACGCCGCCGCGCACTCACCACCGGCAGCGAACGCCTGCTGGAACAGAGCCGCCACTGCGAAGGCGTGCCCGTCTTTTCTCCCCAGGACCGTGTCCGCTACTGGCGTAGCGCGGCGCATGGCGGCAACGTGGCCGCGATGCGGCACTACGCCGTCGGCAATGCGTTCCGCATGAACGACACACTGGATAATCTGGACGCGCTGCGCATCTACCGCGGCGAAGCCGAGGCCATCGCGCAGCGCGCGGTGGCGGCCGGGGACCTGATCACCGCCATGACGCTGGCCGCCTCGTATTCACCGCACCGGCGAGGAAACCGTCGCTACCTGCTCGCCCAGTCCGTGCAACCGGATGCAGGCCGCGCGCTTGCGCTCTACCTCTACGTGCAGCAGCGCGCGCAGGCAGGCACCGCGCTACCGGAACCGATGCAGAAGCGGATGGCCAGCATGATCCGGATGCTGGAAGCGGACCTGTCGCCGGACGCGCTGAGCCAGGCGCGCGCGCAGGCGGCCCGTTACCCCGCGACCGCTATCCTGTCGCCACGCGAGGGCAGCCTGCTGTCCTACATGGATCGCAGCGGCAACACCGCCAACATCAACCGCGAGGACTGCGCCGACGGCTGAGGCACGTCGTCATCCGTGCCGCGCGTGCCACGCCTTCAGCAGTTCGGTTTCCTTCTCGCGGGTGATGCCCGCATTGAGCTTGGCCTGGCGCTCCGCCGGCAGGCTGCGGAACCACGCCAGCAGGTCCTGCACCGTGGTGGCCAGCGGGCGGAAGGTCAGGCCGGCGGCGATCGCGCGCTGGTTGCTGACCGAGCCATAGCCGGCGTACTCGCTATCCTTGGACGGCACCCAGATCGGCAGGCCGACCTGCTGCTCCTCCAGGAACTTCGGCGTCACGTGCGTCAGCGTCATGCCGCCGCCGGTCACGGCCTGGCAGCCGTACAGCATGGCGTCCATCAACAGCGTGTAGTCCGGGCCGCAGGCGTTGAACACGCCCAGGGTCTTCGCTTCGGCCAGCCGGATCATCCATTCGCCCAGGTCGCGGCCGTCGATGATCTGGATGGGATCGTGGCCGTCGCCCGGCACCAGGATCTCGCCGCCCTGCGCCACGCGGTGCGGCCAGTAGGTGAAACGATCGGTTTCGTCGCGCGGGCCGACGATGTAGCCGGGGCGCACGATGGTGACGTTCTTGCCGAACTGCGTGTGCGCCTCGGCTTCGCTCAATGCCTTCAACGGGCCGTACAGATTGCCGATGTCGGCGCGCAGCGATTCCTGCGTTTCCGCCATCGCGTCCTTGCCCTTGTACTGCGCCAGCGCCGACGTCTCGTTGATGCCGGGCTTGCTGCCATCGGCATAGACCGAGATCGTCGAGATGAAGAGGTAGTGGCCGACGTTGCCCTTCAGTACCTTGCCCGCATCGCGCACCCAGAACGGCAGGCTGGTCGGGTTGTCGATGCAGACGTCCCATTTGCGCCCCTTCAGCGCGGCCAGGTCGCCGGTATTGCGGTCGCCGTGCAACTGCTCGACCTCGGCCGGCCATTCCGGCGAGGGTCGCTTGCCGCGGTTGAACAGGGTGACCTTGTGGCCGCGCTTGAGCGCGTAATCGACCTGGAACGGACCGGTGAAGCCGGTGCCGCCGAGGATCAGGATGTTCAGTGGCCTGGCCGCCTTGCCGACCGGCCTGGACTCGCTGGCGGCGGAGGCGAACGACGGTAGCGCGGCCGCGGCGGCGGCCAGCGCACCCAGCTTGAACAGGTCACGACGGGTAGTCATGCGGTGCTCCCCAGCATCGGTAGGAAGGTGACTAGATAACACCGGTGCCGGCGCCCTACCCCTGCCGGAAGTCGGTGTGACTTCCTGTGTGGCCGGCGTGACCCCGTCATGAACGACCGGGGTGCACGGATGCGGCGAGGCGACCCCAAGGCACCGGGACTGGGCTTGACCATGATGGCCCCGGGATCCGACGCCGGCCCCTGGGTACGAAAGATCGCCGAAACCATCCCACGTTGGACCTTCGGGATGGAACAAGGGATCGAAAACATCCAACGCCCGATCTTTTTGACGGAATGATCGATCAAAGACATCCAGCGCTAGATCTTTCTGGTGCAACGACCGATCAAAAACATCCAACCCCCGATATTTTTGATGGAACGATCGATCGAGAACATTCAGCGCTGGATCTTTTCGATGGAACGGCCGCTCGAAAACATCCAACGCCGGACACTTCTGTGGGAAGAAGGGTGCAGGACCGGGATGTCAAAGGCGCTCGGCGGCGTCGCCCCCTTCCCCGATCCCGCGACGGCTACCGCGGCCGCTCTCATCCGTCACGCGCGTTGGTCCGTGAAGGGGTCACCTGAAAGGAGAAGTGCGATGCCCGCTTCGCAGTCATTGATGACCACCCGCCGCGGCGAGTTCCGCACCCTGTACCGCGCCCTCGCCCGCAAGCCCGACGCGTTCGCCTCCACGCCCATCGTGTTCTGCGAAGGCGATTCGTGGTTCTCCACACCGCTGTCGATGAACCTGCTGGACTGGCTCGTCTATCCGGCACCGGAGGACGAGAAGAAAGGCGTGCCACTGTTCGGTGCCGGTGGCCTGTTCTTCCGCACCGAGGACAGTGGCGATCTGGCGACCGACATGTTCAACGCCCGCGGCATCCGCGACCTGTCCACCTGGTATCGCGGCTTCGACTTCGATCTGGTGCTGATCAGCGCGGGCGGCAACGATTTCGTCGATGACTTCCTGCAGACCACGTTCCGCGGGGCCGGCCCGATGAGCCCGGACGCCGCCTTCCAGCGCGTCGTGGCGACGAGGCGCTATGCCGACGTCCGCGAGCGCTATCGCGCCTTCATCACCGCCTTCCAGGCGATCCGCCCGCACACGCCGATCCTGGCGCACACCTACGACTACCCGCGCGAGCTCGGTCGCGCCGCCAAGCTGACCCTGGGCAACCTGGGGGCCGCCGCGCTGCTGAAGAAAGGCGTCGGCCCATGGATCGGCAACAGGGTCGCGCACGTACTGCCACGCATCGAGCAGCAGCGCGAGTTCGCCCGCCTGCTGATCGACGGCTTCGTCGACCACGTGCTGGTGCCCCTGCGCAACGACCGCACCACCGGCAAGGTGTTCGACTTCGTCGACCTGCGCGGTGTGCTGACGAACAGCAACCAGTGGTTCGACGAGATGCACCCGACCGGCGCGGGCTTCGCGGCGCTGGCGACCAAGTTCCGTCAGCAGATGCGGGCGAAGCTGGAGATCAAGCTGGGGTGAGGCTTCACAGGATGGGTGGAGCGCAGCGGCATTCGAGGACGAAGCCGGACTCCCTGTTGGGTGCAACCTTGCTCCGGAGACGGCAGGTATCGCCTGCGGCTCAATCCATCCTACAGATTGAGTGCTAGCGCCACGTGTCTTCCAGATACCGCGGCCGACACGCCAGGTAACCGCCGATCACCAGGATCACGATGCACCCGCCGAGGAAGGCCATCGGCAGCGTCCAGCCATGCGTGTGTTCGTGCAGCAGGCCGAAGGCCAGCGGCCCTGCACACGACAGCGAATAGCCCATGCCCTGCATGAAACCCGACAGCGAGGCCGAACCCTCCGGTGTGCGCGTGCGCAGGTTGATCATCGTCAGCGACAGCGGGAACGTGCTCGGTCCCAGGCCGAGCAGTGCGACCCACAACGCGGGTGCCGCCATCGGCGCGATCAGCAGGCCGGCGAACGCCGCCGCATAGAAACCCGCGCAGACCACCACCACGATGAAGGGATTGTGCATGCGCACCGCGATCTGCGGCATGGTCAGCGACGCCACCAGCCCCAGCGCCGAGAACAGCGCCACCATCGTGCCGCCGAGCGCGGGCGTACCACCGGCTTCGACCAGCAGCTTCGGTAGCCAGGTGAACATCGAATACGTCACCAGCGAGGTCATGCCGAACATCAGCGCCATGCCCCACGCCACCGGTGAACGCCAGGCGCGGCCGGTGGGACGCGGCGCGGCCAGTTCGGGCGCTTCGTCGTCGACGGTGACCGCTGCGTCGTGCACGCGGGCCAATGGAGAGCGGTGCGCACGTTCCTGCCACAGCAGCAGGCACCACGGGACCGCCGACGCCGCGGCGAACACCGCCCACACCCCCAGCGAAATACGCCAGCCGGCCGCTTCCATCGCCGGCACCGCGACCAGCGCCGGCAGGATGGTGCCCGCCTGCAACACGGTGATGTAGAGCGTGCTGACCGTACCCACGCGGTCGGCGAAGTAGCGCTTCACCAGCGGCGGCAACACGATGTTGCCGATGCCCATGCCGGCCAGCGCGGTCAGCGAGGCCGCCATCAGCGCCGTCGTATCGCCGGCCGCACTGCGCAGCAGCAGGCCGAGCATCGCCAGCAGCATGGCCAGTAATGCCGTCCGCTCCAGGCCGATGCGATGCGCCAATGCAGGCGTGGCCACGCCGAACAGCGCGAACGCCGCCGTCGGCAGCATGCCGAACACGCCGGTCATGGTCGCGCCAAAGCCGAACGTATCGCCCAGCGTGTCGAGCAGCGGCGTCAGCGAGGTCACCGCCGTACGCAGGTTGAACGCGGACAGCACGATGCCGAGCAGCACCAGTCCCCGGCCGGACCAGCGCGATGCCGGAACGGCCGATCGTGTCTTCAAGGAATTCATGGCCGCCATTATCGGCGATGGCGTGCGACAGGACGTCGCAGGCTTGGGGACGGTGTGTCCTGCGCGCTCCTGGATTGCCGCGATGCCGACAGAACGCGCAAAGAAAAAGCGGGCCGAAGCCCGCTTTTCCGTAACGCGTCGCGATGTCGGGCCGCTTACTCGGCCGACACGCCCTCGCCTTCTTCAACGGCCTTGATCGACAGGCGGATACGACCCTGCTTGTCGACTTCCAGCACCTTGACCTTGACCACGTCGCCTTCCTTCAGCGCGTCGCTGACCTTCTCGACGCGGTCGTTGGAGATCTGCGACACGTGCACCAGGCCGTCCTTGCCCGGCAGGATGGTGACGAACGCACCGAAGTCCATGATCTTGGCGACCTTGCCTTCGTAGATGCGGCCCGGCTCGACGTCGGACGTGATCTGCTCGATGCGGGCCTTGGCGGCCTGGCCGGCGGCGCCGTTCACCGAGGCGATGGTGATGGTGCCGTCGTCCTGGATGTCGATCTGCGTGCCGGTTTCCTTGGTGATCGCCTGGATCACCGAACCGCCCTTGCCGATCACTTCGCGGATCTTGTCGGGGTGGATCTTGATGGTGATCAGGCGCGGCGCGAACTCGCTCAGCTCCTGGCGCGGTGCGGTCATCGCGTGGGCCATCTCGCCCAGGATGTGCAGCCGGCCGGCCTTCGCCTGCGTCAGCGCCTGCTTCATGATCTCTTCGGTGATGCCTTCGATCTTGATGTCCATCTGCAGCGCGGACACGCCGTTGGCGGTACCGGCGACCTTGAAGTCCATGTCGCCCAGGTGGTCTTCGTCACCCAGGATGTCGCTCAGCACGACGAACTCGTCGCCTTCCTTCACCAGGCCCATCGCGATGCCGGCCACCGGCGCCTTGATCGGCACGCCGGCATCCATCAGCGCCAGCGAGCTGCCGCAGACCGAGGCCATCGAGGACGAACCGTTCGACTCAGTGATTTCCGAGACCACGCGGATCGTGTACGGGAATTCTTCCATCGTCGGCATCACGGCGAGCACGCCGCGCTTGGCGAGGCGGCCGTGGCCGATCTCGCGACGCTTCGGACCCATCATGCGGCCGGCTTCGCCCACCGAGAACGGAGGGAAGTTGTAGTGGAACAGGAAGTGGTCCTTCCACTCGCCGCCGACGGCGTCGATCACCTGGCCATCGCGCGCGGTGCCGAGGGTGACGGCGACGATCGCCTGCGTCTCGCCTCGGGTGAACAGCGAGGAGCCGTGCACGCGCGGCAGCACGCTGACCTTGGAGGAGATCGGACGCACCTGGTCCAGCGCACGACCGTCGATGCGGACCTTGGTCTTCAGGACCGAGGCGCGCATGGTCTGGTATTCCTGCTCGCTAAACTCCTTCGACAGCTCACCCGTGCTCCACGCATGGGTTTCGGCCTGCGGGGCCAGCGTGTTGAGGATGGCCTTCTTCAGGCTGGAGATGGTGTCGCGGCGTTCGATCTTGTCGCGCACCTGGAACGCACCGGCGAGGCTGTCGCCCACGGCGTGGCGCAGCGCGGCGATGAGGCCCTCGTTCTTGGCCGGCGGCTGCCAGTCCCACTTCGGCTTGCCGGCTTCGGCGACCAGCTCGTTGATCACGGCGATGGCCTTCTGCATCTCGCGGTGACCGAACATCACGGCGCTCAGCATCACGTCTTCCGACAGCTCGGCGGCTTCGGATTCGACCATCAGCACGGCGTTGGCGGTACCGGCGACGACGAGCTCCAGCTTGGAGTCCTTCAGTTCGCTGACGGTCGGGTTCAGCACGTATTCGCCGTTGATGTAACCGACCTTGGCTGCGCCGATCGGGCCGTTGAACGGCGCGCCGGTCAGGGCGACGGCGGCGGAGGCGCCGATCAGCGCCGGGATGTCGCCGTCGATGTCCGGGTTCAGCGACATCACCGTGGCGATGACCTGCACTTCATTGCGGAATTCTTCCGGGAACAGCGGACGCAGCGGACGGTCGATCAGGCGGGAGATCAGCGTCTCCTTTTCGGTCGCGCGGCCTTCGCGCTTGAAGAAGCCACCGGGGATGCGACCGCCGGCATAGAACTTCTCCTGGTAGTCGACCGTCAGCGGGAAGAAGTCCTGGCCTTCGCGGGCCGACTTCGCGGCCACGGCGGTGACCAGCAGCACGGTGTCGTCGAACTTGACGACGACGGCGCCGCCGGCCTGACGGGCGACTTCGCCGGTTTCCAGGGTGACCTGGTGCTTGCCGTACTGGAAGGTTTTGGTGATTTTTGCCACGGGGGTTTCCTTGGGATGCCTTGTGCGGGTTGGACCTCACGCGACCCTTGTCGCGTGCGGCTGGCCGGATGCGTCCGGCCGGTGGAGCTGAGGGAGGCGGGCCCGGTGCGGCCAGCGGATGCAGCGCATTCCGTTCCCTGAAATGCAAACCGCGGCGCATCTCTGCGCCGCGGTCGGGGATATATCAGCGACGCAGACCGAGCTTTTCGATCAGGGTCTTGTAGCGCTCGTTGTCTTTCTTCTTGAGGTAATCAAGCAGGCTGCGGCGGCGGTTGACCAGCTGCAGCAGACCACGACGGCTGTGGTGATCCTTCTTGTGGGTCTTGAAGTGGCCGCTCAGGTGCTCGATGCGGGCGGTGATCAGGGCCACCTGGACTTCCGGGGAACCGGTGTCGTTGGCGCCACGCGCATTGTCGGCAATCACTTTCTGGGTATCGATGGACATGGTTTCTCTCTGTTGGATGCGTGGCCTGCAGGAACGCGGGCTGTCCTCCGCGCGCACCGCCTGGCTCGCCGTTGATGAAGCTGGGGAAATAACGGAAATGCCGGTACAAAACCGGCGGCGTAGTGTAGCCGCCGGGTCCTTGTGAAACAAGGTTTTATTGTGCGTGCTGAGCCTTCTGGGTCGTGCCGGCGACCGCCCACGCGAACAGGCGCTGCGGCGACAGCGTGCCTTCGGCATCGACCGTCCCGAGCCCCAGCACGCCGCCTTCCGGCCCGTGGATCGCCACCGGGCCTTCGCTGGGCGGGTATCCGCGCAGCCGCTGGCCTTGCGCCAGCCGGCGCCCGCCGACGGCGTCGACGTCGACGCGCGGGAAGCCGGTCAGGCCGGCTTCGACGGGCAGCAGGCAGGCCTCGAGAGCGGTTTCCCCACCCTGTTCAGCGATCGCCTGCAACGCCTCCAGCGTGTACATGCGGGGCTGCCTGAACGGATCGACCCAGAGACGCCGCAGCGCTCCCACGTGCGCCCCGCACCCCAGCGCTTCGCCGAGATCGCGGACCAGACTGCGCACATAGGTGCCGGATCCGCAGGCCACCCGCAACGACAGGCGGGTGGGGGCGATCTCCAGGATCTCGATGCCATGCACCTCGACATCGCGCTCGGGCGCCTCGATGACCTCGCCGCGCCGGGCCTTGGTGTAAAGCGGTTCCCCGCCCTGCTTCAATGCCGAATAGATCGGTGCGCGCTGACGGATGCGGCCCGTCAGGGGCGCCAAGGCGGCCTCGAGGACCACCTTGTCCAGCGACGGCACCGGGCGCTCGCGCAGCGGTGCGCCGTCGGCATCGTCGGTATCGGTGGTGGTGCCCAGCACCGCGACCGTGTCATAGGCCTTGCCCGAGCCCAGCAGCAGGCCGGCGATCTTGGTGGCTTCGCCGAAGCAGAGCGGCAGCAGGCCGGTCGCCAGCGGATCGAGGCTGCCGGTATGCCCCCCCTTCTCCGCGCGGAACAGCCGCCGCGCGACCTGCAGGGCGCCGTTCGAGCTCATGCCCAGCGGCTTGTCCAGCAGCAGCAGGCCGTCAAGCGGGCGGAATTGGGTGCGTCCTGCCATACGGTCCAGGTCACGTGGTGTGGCGGGGAGTCGCCGCATCGTAGCGTCGAGCCATCTCGACGTCTTCATGCGACCGGAATCGGGACATCACGGCAGGGAGAACAGCGGCGCCGATCGTAGAGTCGAGCTTGCTCGACTCGCTTGCGAAGCAGACATCCGGACACCCAGACGGAGAACAGCGGAGCAAGCTCCGCTCTGCGGCATGACGTATCAGGCTTCGTCGTCGGATTCGGGTACCGGCGGGTTGTCGCGCAGCAGGGTTTCGATGCGCTCGCCACGATCGACGGAGTCGTCGTAATGGAAGTGCAATTCGGGGACATGCCGCATCTTCACGCGGCGCGCCAGCTCCATGCGCAGCCCCCAGGCCAGTTCCTTCAGACCCTTCACCGCCTCGGCGGAACGCTCCTGCATCAGCGCAGTGACGAACACCTTGGCATGCGCCATGTCGCGGGTGACTTCGACGTCGGACACGCTGACCGACGGCAAGCCGTGCTCGCGCACGGCCTCGTGCACCAGCGTGCCCAGCTCGCGGCGGAGCTGGGCGGAAACGCGGTCGGTGCGGTGGAACGATTTCGTCGGCATGTCGGATCAGAGCGTGCGCTGCACTTCGATGCGCTCGAAGCACTCGATCTGGTCGCCCGGCTGCACGTCGTTGTACGCCTTCACGCCGATGCCGCACTCGGTGCCGTTACGCACCTCGTCGACGTTCTCCTTGAAGCGGCGCAGCGATTCCAGCTCGCCCTCGAACACGACGGTGCTGGCGCGCAGCACGCGGATCGGCTTGTTCCGCTTGACCGTGCCCTCGATGACCATGCAACCCGCGACCGCGCCGAACTTGGAGCTGCGGAACACGTCGCGCACTTCGGCGATGCCGATGATCTCTTCGCGGATCTCCACGCCCAGAAGGCCGGACGCGACCTGCTTCACCTGGTCGATCACGTCGTAGATGATCGAGAAGTAGCGCAGGTCCACGCCGTTGGCTTCGATGATGCGACGCGCGGAGGCGTCGGCACGCACGTTGAAGCCGATGACGGTGGCCTTGGAGGTGACCGCGGAGTTGGCGTCGGACTCGGTGATGCCGCCCACACCGGAACTGATGATGTTGATGCGGATCGACTCGTTGGACAGCGCGGTCAGCGAGTGGCGCAGCGCCTCCACCGAACCCTGCACGTCGGCCTTGATGATCAGGTTGAGGCTGAGCTGGCCTTCGCCCTTGCCCAGCTGCGCCATGATGTCTTCCATGCGGCTGCCGGCGGATTGCACCAGGCGCGACTCGCGGCGCTTGGCGTCGCGCTGCTGCGCCACGTCCTTGGCCAGGCGCTCGTCGGCGACCACGACGAAATCGTCGCCCGCCTCCGGCACGCCCGACAGGCCCAGGACCTGCACCGGGATGGACGGTCCGGCCGACGGCGGCTGGCCGCCGGTTTCGTCGAACAGCGCGCGCACGCGACCGTACTGGATGCCACAGACCAGGTAGTCGCCCTTCTTCAGGGTGCCCTGCTGCACCAGCACCGTCGCGACCGGGCCGCGGCCCTTGTCCAGCGAGGATTCGATGACCACGCCGCTGGCGCGGCCGTCTTCCACGGCCTTCAGTTCCAGCAGTTCGGCCTGGATGGAGATGGCGTCCAGCAGGTTGTCCACGCCCTGGCCCGTCTTGGCGGAGATCTCCACCATCTGGGTGTCGCCGCCGAACTCTTCGGCGACCACTTCCTCGGCCAGCAGCTCGTTCTTCACGCGCAGCGGGTCGGCGTCGGACTTGTCGATCTTGTTCACCGCCACGATCAGCGGCACCTTCGCCGCCTTCGCGTGCTGGATGGCTTCGCGGGTCTGCGGCATGACGCCGTCGTCGGCCGCGACCACCAGCACCACGATGTCGGTCAGCTTGGCGCCGCGGGCGCGCATCGCGGTGAACGCGGCGTGGCCCGGGGTGTCGAGGAAGCTGATGACGCCCTTCGGCGTTTCCACGTGGTACGCGCCGATGTGCTGGGTGATGCCGCCGGCCTCGCCGCTGGCGATCTTGGTGCGGCGGATGTAGTCCAGCAGCGACGTCTTGCCGTGGTCGACGTGGCCCATGATGGTGACCACCGGAGGACGCGCGACCTTGTCGCCCTGCTGCTCTTCCGAATGCGCGAGCAGTTCGTTCTCGACGTCGTTGGCGTCGGCACGCACGGCCTTGTGGCCGAGCTCTTCGGTGATCAGCGCGGCGGTGTCGTGGTCGATGGTCTGCGTGATGGTGGCCATCACGCCCATCTTGAACAGCGCCTTCACCACGTCGCCGCCCTTCAGTGCGAGCTTCTGCGCCAGGTCGGCTACGGTGATGGTCTCGCCGATCGCCACTTCGCGCACGATCGGCGCGGTCGGTCGCTCGAAACCGTGGGCACCGCCGCCACCGCGGCTCTGCTCATGGCGGCGCGGCGGCTTGGGCTTGCCGCGCGAGGCGCCGCGACGGGCGCGGTCGGCCGCGGACAGATGCAGCTGGCCGGCGAAGCGGCTGGTGTTGTCGTCGTCCTCGACGCCGGCCACCATCGCGTGCGAACCACGGGTCTTGTGCTTGGCGGCCGCGGCATTGTTGCGGTCGTCGGTACGCGGCGGGTCCTTGCGCACGACCATCTTCGGCACGTGGTGGCCCTGCGTGGCCGGCTTGGCCGGACGCGCGGTCTCGTCGCCATCGACGGCGACGGCACCGGCGGCCAGCGCGGCGGCTTCGGCATCGGCCTGCGCACGCGCGGCTTCGGCTTCGGCGCGGGCCGCGGCTTCTTCCTGGCGGCGACGCTCGAGCTCTTCGGCGCGCTTGGCGTCTTCCTGGGCCAGGCGCTGTTGCTCGTCCAGGTTGCGCTGGCGGGATTCCTCCAGCTTGCGCAGGATCTCGGCGCGCTCCGGATCGGCCTCGCTCTGCCAGTTGGTGGCCACCGACTCGGCGTCCGTCGGCTTGGTGTAGGTGCGCTTCTGGCGCACTTCCACGTTCACCGTGGTCTTGCTGCGGCCCGCCGCGACGGTGACCTCCTGCACCTTGCGACGGTTCAGCGTGATCTTCTTGGGCGCAGCCTCATCCGCGGCGGCATCGCTCTTGCCGTGCGAGCGCTTGAGGAAGCCGAGCAGCTTCACTTTTTCCATGCTGGTCACGACCTGGTCGGGACCGCTGAAGCTCATGCCGGCTTCGGACAGTTGCTCCAGGAGTTTTTCGACCGGCGTATTGACCAGTTCAGCGAGCTTGCGGATGGTGGTTTGCTGCGACATTCGGATCCTAGGTTGGGTTTCGCGCCCCCCGGCTGGTGGTGGGGCAACCCTGTTCAAGAGGGGGAATTCTAAGCCCTGCGGGTGCCAGGGCGGTGTTCATGGGTGGCTCATGCGCCGCGGTCCAGGCGGGCCCCGGCGGCGGTCATGCGCCCCGCTCCAGGCGTGCGATCTCCTCGGCGCGGGCGGCCAGGATCAGCGCCGCGGCGCGACCCTCGTCCAGGCCCTCGATACCGAACTCGACCACTTCGTCGGCGGCCAGGTCGGACAGGTCCTCGCTGGTGCGGACGCCATGCGAGGCCAGCGCGAATGCGGTTTCCTCGTCCATGCCTTCCAGCGCCAGCAGGTCGTCGGCCGGGTGGTCGCCTTCAAGACCCTCCTCCTCGGCCAGGGCCTCGTTCAGCAGGGCGTCGCGGGCGCGCGAACGCAGTTCCTCGACGATGTCCTCGTCGAAGCCCTCGACGGCCAGCAGCTCGCCGACCGGCACGTAGGCGATTTCCTCGACCGTGCTGAAGCCTTCGGCGACCAGGATGGCGGCGATTTCCTCGTCCACTTCCAGCTTGTCCATGAACAGCTGCCGGGCGACGGCCTGCTCGGCCTCGCTCTTGGCCTGCACCTGGTCGGCGGTCATGACGTTGAGCTGCCAGCCGGTCAGGCGGCTGGCCAGGCGCACGTTCTGGCCGCCCTTGCCGATCGCCTGCGCCAGGCGGTCTTCCGCCACGGCCAGGTCCATCGAATGCTTCTCTTCATCGACGATGATCGACTGCACTTCCGCCGGCGCCATCGCATTGATGACGAAGGTGGCCGGGTTGTCGTTCCACAGCACGATGTCGACGCGCTCGCCGTTGAGTTCGTTGCTCACGGCCTGCACGCGCGAGCCGCGCATGCCGATGCAGGCGCCGATGGGATCGGTGCGGGTGTCGTGCGCCAGCACGGCGATCTTGGCGCGGTCGCCCGGATCGCGGGCGCAGGCCTTGATCTCGACCAGGCCCTGACCCACTTCCGGCACTTCCAGCTTGAACAGCTCGATCATGAACTCCGGTGCGGCGCGGCTGATGAACAGCTGCGGGCCGCGCGGTTCGTAGCGCACGTCGAACAGGTAGCCGCGGACGCGGTCGCCGGCGCGCAACACGTCGCGCGGGATGCCCTTGTCCTTCGGGATGAAGGCCTCGGCGTTGCCGCCCAGGTCCACGTAGATGTTGCCGCGCTCGGCGCGCTTGACCACACCGGTCACCAGTTCGCCCACGCGGTCCTTCCAGGCATCGACCACCTGCGCGCGCTCGGCTTCGCGGACGCGCTGCACGATGACCTGCTTTGCGGCCTGCGCGGCGATGCGGCCGAAATCGGGGTTCTCGATCTTCTCTTCGATCCAGTCGCCGACTTCGGCGCCTTCGGCTTCGTCCTCGGCGTCCATCAGGCGGATCTGGCGGTCGGGCGATTCCATCACCACGTCGTCGGCCACCACTTCCCAGCGGCGGAACGTCTCGTAGCTGCCGTCCTTGTGGTCGATGGTGACGCGCACCTGCACGTCCTGGTCGAGGTAACGCTTCTTGGCGGCGGACGCCAGGGCGGCCTCGATGGCATCGAAGATGACTTCGCGCGGCACGCCCTTCTCGTTCGCCACCGCATCCACGACCAGCAACAGTTCCTTACTCATTGATCACTCCGCGCGCGGCTTGCGGGCCGCCGGTTGGTTGGGTTTTTTCTTGGCTTGTTTGGCCGGCGCACGCTTGGCGTCGCCCGCCTTCTTGGCGCCGGCCTTGCGGCCGCCACCGGGTTTCTCGGGCGCCAGGCCCAGCGCCGCCCAGTCGGGGACCAGGCGCGCCTTGTCGATGTTGTCGAACGCCACCGTCATCTCGGTATCGTCGACGGTGAACACGATGCTGTCGCCTTCGATCCGGCTGATCGTGCCCTGCAGCCGACGGCGACGGTCCTGCGGCAGCTTCAGCACGACCTTGGCCGACTCGCCGACGAAGCGCGCGTAGTGCTCCAGACGGAACAGCGGACGATCCACGCCGGGCGAGGAGACTTCCAGCGTGTAGTTTCCGGAGATCGGATCCTCGACATCGAGCTGCGCCGACACTTCGCGGCTCACCGCTTCGCAATCCTCGATGTTGACGTGGCGCGTAGCGCGCTCGGCTTCCTGCACGTCGATGTACAGGCGCACGGTAGCGCCGCCGGGCGCCGGCAGGTATTCGATGCCGAGCAGCTCGACGCCCAGTGCCTGGACGGTGGGTGCCAGCAGGTTGGCGATGTCGTTGGCCTTGTCGCTCACGGGTTCGCTGCCGATGGTTCGTGGTTCTGCATATCGCTGAAACAAACAAGGGGCCCGATGGGCCCCTTGTCCGATACGCTGGATGTCGGTGCAACGACGGGAACATGCGTCGTTGCGTGCCCAGGCTTTTCGTCGGTCGCCGGTGTCGGCGACCTCGGATAAACATGGTAGCGGGGGCAGGATTTGAACCTGCGACCTTCGGGTTATGAGCCCGACGAGCTGCCAGACTGCTCCACCCCGCAGCAGAAGCGAAATTATGATGAATACGCCGGTGCATTGCAAGCCTTGCCATGCACCAAATTGAAACATCGCGTTCATCACAGGTGCCGGCGGCGCGCCGCCGGCGGGAAATCGTGTGGATCCGGGCGCGAGCTCAGCCTGCGAAGGCGAGCTTGCACCAGGCCATGATCGGGTTCCAGGCGATGCCCAGGGCCAGCAGGGCCAGCGCATTGACGCCGAACACCACCGGCACCACGCGGTCGGCGCGCGGCGGCGGGACTTCGCCCACCGGCTCGTCGAAATACATCACCTTGATCACGCGCAGGTAGTAGAACGCACCGATCACCGCACACAGCACGCCGACAAGGGCCAGCCACAGGAAGCCGCCGTTGACGGCCGCCCCCAGCACGACCAGCTTGGCCCAGAAGCCGAGGAACGGCGGCACGCCGGCCAGCGAGGCCATCACGCACAGCACGAGGCCGGCCTGCCACGGGTTGCGCGCGTTCAGCCCCTTGAAATCATCGATCTTGTCGGCCTCGAAGCCCTGGCGCGACAAGACGATGATCGCGCCGAACGCCGCCGCCGACATGATGGCGTAGCTGATCGCGTAGAACAGCGCCGCCGAATAGCCCGTCTCGCCGCCGCCGGCGAACCCGACCAGCAGGAAGCCGACGTGCGACACCGTCGAATACGCCAGCATGCGCTTGAGATTGGTCTGCGCGATCGCGATGACGTTGCCGATCACCAGCGACGCGGCGGCCAGGCCGGCCAGCAGCCACTGCCATTGCGCCGCCGCCGGGCCCAGGCCGTCCTGCAGCAGGCGGAACGCCATGCCGAAAGCCGCCAGCTTCGGCGCCGCGCTGATGAACAGCGTCACCGGTGTCGGCGCGCCGTGGTAGACGTCGGGCAGCCACATGTGGAACGGCGCCGCACCCAGCTTGAAGGCCACGCCCGCGACCATGAACACCACACCGGTCAGCAACAGCATGCGTGCGTCGCTGCTGCCGCTCAGCGCGGCGCCGGTGGCGTCGAAGATCGCCGGCAGATGCAGCGAACCGGTCGCGCCGTACACCAGTGACATGCCGTAGAGCAGAAGGCCTGACGCCAACGAGCCGAGCACGATGTACTTCATCGCCGCTTCCGTCGACAGGCCATCGTCGCGGTTCAGCGCGACCAGCGCGTAGGAGCACAGCGCCAGCAGTTCCAGCCCCAGGTAGACCATCACCAGGCTGCCGGCGGACACCATCATCATCATGCCGGCGGTGGCGAACATCACCAGCACGGGCGCCTCGCCCGGATACAGGTTGCGCTCGCGCAGGTAGGGCCAGCCGTAGACCAGCGACAGCGCGCTGACCGCGACGATCACCACCTTGCTGACATCGGCCAGGGTGTCGCGCACGAACATGCCGCTGAACACGCTGCCCTGCCCGCCCGCGCCGGTCGCCAGCATCCACACGACGGCGGCCATGACGGCCAGCGCGATGGCATGGGTGATGAAGCGGCGCGAATGGTCGAGGAACAGGTCCAGCATCAGCAGCGCGAACGCGCCACCGATCAGGGTCAGCTCGGGCAGCAGCGGCTGCAGGTCGGCGGCGGAGATGGGCATCGGCGTCGTCATGGTTCTTCCTTACAGCTTGCTGTTGGCGAGCTGCATCGCCAGTTGCGCGATCGACGGCTCCATCAGGTCGGTCAGCGGCTTGGGATACACGCCCAGCGCCAGCACGCAGATCGCGAACCCGCCGAGTACCACGGCCTCGCGCAGGGAAAGATCCTGCAGCTCCGCGACATGCGCATTCGCCACGTCGCCGAGGATCACGCGCTTGACCAGCCACAGCGTGTAGGCCGCACCGATCACCAGCGTGGTCGCCGCGAAGAATGCGATCAGCGGGTGCTGCTGGAAACTGGCCAGGATGACCATGAACTCGCCGACGAAACCGCTGGTGCCCGGCAGGCCGGAGTTGGCCATGCCGAACAGGATGAAGAACGCGCCGAACCACGGCATCGTGTTGATGACGCCGCCGTAGTCCTTGATCATGCGGGTGTGCATGCGGTCGTACAGCACGCCGACGCAGGTGAACATCGCGCCGGAAATGAAGCCGTGGCTGATCATCTGCACCATCGCGCCCTGCAGGCCGAGGCGCGCGCCATCCAGGTTGCCGTAGTCGCGCACCAGGCTGAAGGCGATGAAGATGCCGAGGGTGACGAAGCCCATGTGCGAGACCGACGAATAGGCGATCAGCTTCTTCATGTCGTCCTGCACCAGCGCCACCAGGCCCACGTAGACCACGGCGATCAGCGACAGCACGATGACGAACATCGCCCACTCGTGGCCGGCGTCAGGCACGATCGGCAGGCTGAAGCGCAGCAGGCCGTAGCCACCGATCTTCAGCGCGATCGCCGCCAGGATCACGGAGCCGGCGGTCGGCGCCTCGACGTGGGCGTCCGGCAACCACGTGTGCACCGGGAACATCGGGATCTTGACCGCGAACGCGATCAGGAAGGCGAAGAACAGCCAGGTCTGTTCCTTCGCGCTCAACGGCATCGCGTACAGGTCGGCCAGCTGGAAGCTGCCGCCCTTGACGTACAGGTACACCAGGCCGACCAGCATCAGCACCGAACCGAGGAACGTGTACAGGAAGAACTTCAGCGAGGCGTAGATGCGGCGCGGACCGCCCCAGACGCCGATGATCAGGAACATCGGGATCAGCATCGCCTCGAAGAACACGTAGAACAGTACGGCGTCGCTGGCGGCGAAGATGCCGTTGGTCAGGCCTTCCAGGATCAGGAACGCCGCCACGTACTGGGCCACGCGCTTGTTCACCGAACCCCAGGCACCGGCCAGCGTCAGCACCGTGATCAGGGTATTGAGCAGCAGCAGCGCCACCGCGATGCCGTCGGCGCCGAGGTTGTAATGGATGTCGAAGCTCGGGATCCAGGCGTGGCTCTCGACGAACTGCAGGCCCGGGTCCGCGTAATTGAAGCCGGTCAGCAGGCCGATGCTTGCGACGAACGTCAGCGCGGCGACCGCCAGGCCAAGCCAGCGGGCGGCATCGGCGCGGGCATTGCCCACGGCGAGCACCAGCGCGCCACCCAGGATGGGCAGCCAGATCAGGACACTAAGCAGGGGCCAGTTCGACACGTTGTGTTATCCGTTGAGTTCTTCGCCAGGACGCTCCGCACGAAGCGGCGCCAGGTCGTTACTGCCAAAACTTGATGATCACGCCCAGCAGCAGGATCAGGCCGACGATCATCGCGAACGCGTAGTGGTACAGGTAGCCGGACTGGGTCTTGCGCAGCAGCTGCGCACCCAGGTCGACCAGCTTCGCCGTGCCGTTCACCGCGGCGCCGTCGATCACGTGGCTGTCGAACGCGCGCGAGGCCTTGCCCAGCTTCACGCCACCGCCGGCGAACCCGTTGATCCACAGGTGATCGGCCCAGTACTTCTTGTCCAGGATGTTGGTCAGGAAGGCGCCGACCTTGCTGTGGCGGATCTTGCCGGGCAGTTCGGGCTTGAACAGGTACAGGAAGGTCGCCAGCAGGAACCCGCCCAATGCCAGCCAGAACGGTGGCATCTGCATGCCCTGGAGCGCGTAGCGAACCGGGCCGTGCCAGAACTCTTCCTTCAAGGCCATCACCGTGTCGCGCGGCGACAGCGTACTGTTCGGATCCAGCCGCAGGAAATCGATCGCGCCCAGGAAGAACGGCGTAGCCTCGTGATGGCCGGTCCAGTCCGTGCCGAACAGCATCGGACCGATCGTGAAGAAGCCGATGAGGATCGAAGGGATCGCCAGCAGCACCAGCGGCAGCGTCACCACCCATGGCGACTCGTGCGGCTCATGCGCGCCGTGGTGGCCGTGATCGTCATGCGCCGCATCGTGGTGCGCGTCATGGCCGTGACCATGGTCGGCATGGGCATCACGGAAGCGTTCCTTGCCGTGGAAGGTCAGGTAAAGCAGGCGGAAGCTGTAGAAACTGGTGACGAAGACACCCAGCATGACCGCCCAGTAGCCGTAGGTGGCGATCCACTCGCTCGGACCCTGGATGTTCTGTGTCGCCATCAGGCCCATCTCGGTCGCGGCCTGGCCGACCTCGTGCGCCACGTGCTGGTGGTGCTTGGCGGCCTCGATGATGGTGTCCTTCGAGTAGAAGCCCGAGAAGAACGGCGTGCCGACCAGGGCCAGCGTGCCGACCAGACTGGTGATCCAGGTGATGGGCATGTACTTGCGCAGGCCGCCCATCTTCCGCATGTCCTGCTCGTGGTGCATGCCGATGATCACCGAGCCGGCCGCCAGGAACAGCAGCGCCTTGAAGAACGCGTGCGTCATCAGGTGGAACACCGCGGCCGAGTACGCCGACACGCCGAGCGCGACGGTCATGTAGCCCAGCTGCGACAGCGTGGAGTACGCCACCACACGCTTGATGTCGTTCTGCACGATGCCGATCAGGCCGGTGAACAGCGCGGTCGTCGCGCCGATGAACAGCACGAAGTCCAGCGCCGTCTGCGACAGCTCGAACAGCGGCGACATACGCGCCACCATGAAGATGCCGGCGGTCACCATGGTCGCGGCATGGATCAGCGCCGAGATCGGGGTCGGGCCTTCCATCGAGTCCGGCAGCCATACGTGCAGCGGCACCTGTGCCGACTTGCCCATCGCACCGATGAACAGGCAGATGCAGGTCAGGGTCGCCATCGACCAGATCACCGGCTCATCGAAGACCTGGAAAGTGCTGCCGAACAGGGTGACGGCACCGGACCACACCGGAACGGCCTTGCCGGCCAGCAACGAGGCATTGGCGAACACGGTGGCGTAGTCGAGCGTGCCGAACATCAGCAGCACGCAGCCGATGCCGAGCAGGAAGCCGAAGTCGCCGACGCGATTGACCAGGAACGCCTTCATGTTGGCGAAGATCGCCGTGGGGCGCTTGAACCAGAAACCGATCAGCAGGTACGACACCAGGCCCACCGCTTCCCAGCCGAAGAACAGCTGCAGGAAGTTGTTGCTCATCACCAGCATCAGCATGCTGAAGGTGAACAGCGAGATGTAGCTGAAGAAGCGCTGGTAACCCGGGTCCTCGGCCATGTAGCCGATCGTGTACAGGTGCACCAGCAGCGACACGAACGTCACCACGACCATCATCATCGCGGTCAGCTTGTCGATCATGAAACCGACATGGCCGCTGATGTTGCCCACTTCGAAGAAGGTGTACAGGTTTTCGTTGAACGGCGACGCACCCACCGCCACCAGTTGGTACAGCACCCAGCACGACAGCGCGCAGCTGGTGGCCACGCCCAGGATCGTTGCGGTGTGCGCGCCCGCGCGGCCGACGAAACGCCCGAACAGGCCGGCGATGATGCTGCCCAGCAGCGGCGCCAGCACGATGGCCAGCAGCACGTTCTTGGAGAGGAGGACTTCCATACCGGTCATCGGTGCATCAGCCTTTGAGCGTATCGACTTCGGCCACGTTGATCGTGCGCCGGGTGCGGAACAGGGTGACCAGGATCGCCAGGCCGATGGCGGCCTCGGCCGCAGCCACGGTCAGGATGAAGAACACGAAGATCTGGCCGGCCGCATCGCCCAGCTCGCGCGAGAACGCGACGAAGTTGATGTTCACCGACAGCAGCATCAGTTCGATCGACATCAGCAGCACGATGACGTTCTTCCGGTTGAGGAAGATGCCGGCCAGGCTGATGCAGAACAGCACGGCGCCGAGCGCCAGCAGGTGGCCCAACGAGATCATGCCTTGCCCTCCCCTTCCGCCGGCGCGCCGACCGGCGTTTCGCGCACCGGCTTCTCGGCCGGCATCGACACCATGCGGATGCGGTCGCGCGCCTTGACCCGCGACTGTTCGCCCGGATCCTGCGTCTTGATGCCGGTGCGCTTGCGCAGCGTCAGCATCACCGCGGCGACCACGGCGACGGTCAGGATGACGGCGGCGAACTCGAACGGCAGCAGGAACTCGGTGAACAGCGTGCGCGCCAGCCAGGCCGTATTGGACACGTCGGCGGCGGCCGAGGCGGCATTGTCCGGGAACGGCACCGCCATCTTCGCCTTGATGCCGATCAGCACCAGCATCTGCGCCAGCATGACGACCGCCACCAGCAGGCCGACCGGCAGGAACTTGACCCAGCCCTCGCGCATGGCGGTGACGTCGATGTCGAGCATCATCACCACGAACAGGAACAGCACCATCACCGCGCCCACATAGACGAGGATCAGGGCCACGCCCAGGAATTCTGCGCCCACCAGCAGCCAGATGCAGGCCACCGAGAAGAACGTCAGGATGAGGCACAGCACGGCATGCACCGGGTTGCGCACGCTGATCACCGCGCCGGCGGCGACGACCGCGACGGTGGCGAAAGCGTAGAAACTGATCAGGACCCAATCCATTCTTCGGACCTCAGCGGAAAGCGGCGTCGGCGGCGCGGCGCTCGGCGATCTCGGCTTCCAGCCGGTCGCCGATCGCCAGCAGCTGCGGCTTGGTGACGATGTTCTGCCCGCGCTTGTCGAAGTGGTACTCCAGCACGTGCGTTTCCACGATCGAGTCCACCGGGCAGCTCTCTTCGCAGAAGCCGCAGTAGATGCACTTGAACAGGTCGATGTCGTAGCGCGTGGTGCGGCGGGTGCCGTCCTCGCGCGGGGCCGAGTCGATGGTGATCGCCAGCGCCGGGCAGACCGCCTCGCACAGCTTGCAGGCGATGCAGCGCTCTTCCCCGTTCGGATAGCGGCGCAGCGCGTGCAGGCCGCGGAAGCGCGGCGACTGCGGGAACTTCTCCATCGGGTACATCAGCGTGTACTTCGGCTTGAAGGTGTACTTCAGCGTCAGCCACAGCCCCTGCAGCAGTTCCAGCAGCATCAGGCTCTTGAAGTAGTGCACAACCTTGCTCATGTCTTACACACCCTTCTCGAACACGCCGAAGAACACCAGCAGCGCCGTCACCGCGATCCACACGATGGTCAGCGGAATGAAGACCTTCCAGCCCAGCCGCATGATCTGGTCGTAGCGGTAGCGCGGGAAGCTCGCACGGAACCAGATGTAGGCGCTGGCGAAGAACAGGACCTTCAGCAGCAGCCACGGCCAGCCGCCGGTCCAGATCCAGTTGACCCACGGCGACACGTCGGCGGTGATCCAGCCCTGCAGCGGGCTCAGCCAGCCGCCCAGGAAGAACAGCGACACCAGGAAGCTGACCAGGATCATGTTGGCGTATTCGGCCAGGAAGAACAGCGCGAACGCCGCACCCGAATACTCGACCATGTGGCCGGCGACGATTTCCGATTCGCCTTCCACCACGTCGAACGGCGAGCGGTTGGTCTCGGCGACGCCGGACACCCAGTACACGATGAAGAGCGGGAACAGCGGCAGCCAGAACCACTCGAAGAAGCCCGAGTCGCCCGCCTGCGCCATCACGATGTCAGTCAGGTTGAGGCTGCCGGCGGCGATCAGCACGCCGACCAGGGCGAAGCCCATCGCGATCTCGTAGCTGACGACCTGCGCGGCCGAGCGCATCGCGCCCAGGAACGCGTACTTCGAATTCGATGCCCAGCCCGCGATGATGATGCCGTACACGCCCAGCGAGGTCATCGCCAGCAGGTACAGCAGGCCGGCATTGGCGTTCGACAGCACCAGCTGATAGTCGAACGGCACCACCGCCCACGCGGCGAAGGCCGGCGCCAGCGTGATCAGCGGCGCCAGGATGTACATGGTCTTCTGCGCGCTGCTGGGCTGGATGATTTCCTTGAACAGCAGCTTGAAGACGTCGGCGAACGCCTGGAAGATGCCCATGCCCACGTACATCGGCCCGTGGCGCACGTGCATCCAGCCGATCAGCTTGCGCTCCCACACCACGTAGAAGGCGACCGAGATGATCACCGGCATGGCGATCACCAGGATCTTCAACACGATCCACAGGATCATGCCCATGTCGCCCAGCCCGAAGAACCACTCGCGCAGCGGGCCGACCGCGTTGATCAACATCTCGTTCATGCGCTCACCACCGTGACGCGTCCGGCACCCAGCGGCGCCGTGGCGCCGTAGCCACTTTCGATCCACGCGGTACCCGCGGCGACGCGGGCGTCCACCACCACCGGCAACGCGGCGGTGCCGATGCCGTTGCCGACCTTGGCCACGTGGCCCTCGGCGACGCCGGCGGCCTGCGCGTCGGCAGGATTCAGCACGATGCGGTCGCCCACGTTCAGCGGATGCGCCTGCAGCGCCTCGGCACGGCGCACGGTACCGTCGGTGCGGTAGATCGCAGCGGTCACGGCCAGTTCGAGGCCCTCGCCGGCCACGGCGGGCGCCGCGGACGTGGCGATGGCTACCGTCTTCGCAGTGCCGATGGCGTCGCGCATGCCAGCGGCGTCAGTGAACTCGAAACCGGCCAGCTGAAGCTCGCCACCGATCGCACGCAGCACCTTCCAGCCTTCGCGCGCCTCGCCCGGTAGCTTGCCGGCGGCCTGCGTGCGCTGGTCCTGGCCATCGAGGTTGGTCAGCGTCGCATCGATTTCCGGCAGCAGGCCGATCGGCAGGATCACGTCCGCCACGTCGCGCGTCGACTTGCAGGCGAAGTGGCTGAACGCCACGACCTTGGCCGAGACGAGCGCACGGCTGGCGGCCGGCGTATCGGCGAAATCCAGGCCCGGCTCGATGCCGTAGATGACATAGGCGTTGCGCGGCTCGGCGAACATGCCGGCCACGTCGCGGCCGCTCGGCAGCACGCCCTGGCGCGCCAGGCCGACGGCGTTCGCGCCCTGCGGGATGCGGCACAGCGAGGCGCCCGTCGCGGACGCGTAGTCCGCCGCGGCGGCACGTAGCGTGGCGGCCTGCGGATGGTTCTCGACGATGCCGCCCACGATCACGACCGCACGGTTGGCGGCCTTGGCGACATCGCGCAACGCCGCATCGTTCAGTGCGCTGCCCAGCTTCGACGGCGCCACGATGTGCTTGCCGGCGATGCCGAACGCGAAATCGAAATCGACCGGGTTGACCACGTGCACCCTGGCGCCCTTGCGGACGGCCTTGCGCAGGCGCTGGTGCAGCAGCGGCAGTTCGTGACGGACGTTCGTGCCGTACAGCACGATGACGTCCGCCTGCTCGATCTCGGCCAGCGGCAGCGCGAACGGCTCGGCCACGGCGCCATCGGAGAAGTCGCGGTTGTTGATGCGGTGGTCCAGGTTGCCGGTGCCGAGGCCGTCGGCGAGCTTGGCCAGCAGGCCGCCCTCCTCGTTCGACACGGCCGGATGCACCAGCACGCCCAGGCTGTCGCCGCGGTTCGCGCGCAGGATCTCGGCCGCCGCCGCCAGGCCTTCGGCCCAGGACACTTCGCGCCACTCGCCATTGACCTTCTGCAGCGGCTTCACCGCGCGGTCGTCGGCGTACAGGCCCTGGTGCGAGTAACGGTCGCGGTCGGACAGCCAGCACTCGTTGACCGCTTCGTTCTCGCGGGGCACGGTGCGCAGCACCTGGCCACGGCGCGAGTGGTAGAACACGTTGGAGCCCATCGCGTCGTGGAAGCCGACGGATTCACGCGCGATCAGTTCCCACGGACGGGCGCGGAACTGGAACACCTTGTTGGTCAGCGCGCCCACCGGGCACACGTCGATGACGTTGCCGGAAATCTCGGTGGTCAGCGGCTTGCCGTCGTAGGTGCCGATCTGCAGGTTCTCGCCGCGGTACATGCCACCCAGCTCGTAGGTCCCGGCGACGTCCGCGGTGAAGCGCACGCAGCGCGTGCACTGGATGCAGCGGGTCATCTCGGTGGCGACCAGCGGACCGATGTCCTCGTCCGGCACCACGCGCTTGCGCTCCTGGAACCGGCTGACCGAACGGCCATAGCCCAGCGACAGGTCCTGCAGTTCGCACTCGCCGCCCTGGTCGCAGATCGGGCAGTCGAGCGGATGGTTGATCAGCAGGAATTCCATCACGTTGCGCTGCGACTTCAGCGCCTTGTCGCTGCGCGTGGCGATCTTCATGCCGTCCATCACCGGCGTGGCGCAGGCCGGCGCCGGCTTCGGCATCTTCTCGACTTCGACCAGGCACATGCGGCAGTTGGCCGCGATCGGCAGCTTCTCGTGGTAGCAGAAGCGCGGGATCGGGATGCCGGCCTTGTCGGCGGCCTGGATGATCATCGACCCCTTCGGCGCGGCCAGTTCCTGCCCGTCGATGAAGACGGTGACGTGGTCCGGCGGCAGGTTGGGATTCACGGGCTGCGCACTCACGCGGCCACCTCCAGGTTGGAACGGACCACCGTGCCGTCGCGCTCGTCATCGACGAGGAAACGCTTGTTGACGATCGCGTATTCGAATTCGTGCCAGAAGTGGCGCAGCATGCCCTGCACCGGCCACGCCGCGGCTTCGCCGAACGCGCAGATGGTGTGGCCTTCGATCTGGCCGGCCGCCGCGCGCAGCGTCTGCAGGTCTTCGATCGTCGCCTTGTGCTCGGCTACACGGGTCAGCATGCGGTACATCCAGCCGGTGCCTTCGCGGCACGGCGTGCACTGGCCGCAGCTTTCCTTGTAATAGAACCGCGCGATGCGCTGGCACGCACGCACCATGCAGGTGGTGTCGTCCATCACCACGACGGCACCGGATCCCAGGCCGGAGCCGGCCTTCTGGATGCTGTCGTAGTCCATCGTCAGGCCCATCATCACCTCGCCCGGCAGCACCGGCATCGAGGAACCGCCCGGGATGACGGCCTTGAGCTTGCGGCCTTCGCGCATGCCACCGCACAGTTCGAGCAGGTCGGCGAACGACGTGCCCAGACGGATCTCGTGGTTGCCCGGACGCGCGACGTGGCCGGAGACCGAGAATATCTTGCAGCCGCCGTTGTTGGGCTTGCCCAGGTTCATGAACCACTCGGCGCCGTTGCGCACGATCGCCGGCACCGACGCGTAGGTTTCGGTGTTGTTGATCGTGGTCGGCTTGCCGTACAGGCCGAAGTTGGCCGGGAACGGC
Organism: Pseudoxanthomonas sp. GW835-FHT14C01; assembly: GCF_058793715.1. Lineage (NCBI taxonomy): Bacteria > Pseudomonadati > Pseudomonadota > Gammaproteobacteria > Lysobacterales > Lysobacteraceae > Pseudoxanthomonas > Pseudoxanthomonas sp. GW835-FHT14C01. Next base: position 675,346 of record NZ_JBXAGB010000003.1, on the reverse strand, counting down.
GGCTTGAAGCGCGGCTGGCCCTTCTTGCCTTCCAGCGATTCCATCAGTGCGGTTTCTTCACCGCAGATGTAGGCGCCCGCGCCCAGCGCGTTGTACAGGTCGATGTCCACGCCGGAGCCGAGGATGTTCTTGCCCAGCCAGCCGTGCTTGTAGGCCTCGGCAGTGGCTTCTTCCAGGTGCTCGAACGGCTCGTGGTGGAACTCGCCGCGCAGGTAGTTGTAGCCCACGGTAGAACCGGTGGCGTAGCAGGCGATCGCCATGCCCTCGATCACCGCATGCGGGTTGTAGCGCAGGATGTCGCGGTCCTTGGCGGTGCCCGGCTCGGATTCGTCCGAGTTGCAGAGGATGTACTTCTGCATGTCGCCCTTGGGCATGAAGCTCCACTTCAGGCCGGTCGGGAAGCCCGCGCCGCCGCGGCCGCGCAAGCCGGACTGCTTGACCATCTCGACGACGTCGGCCGGCGGGATCTTCTCTTCGATGATCCGGCGCAGTGCGGCGTAACCGCCGGTCTTCAGGTAGTTCTCGTACGACCAGGGCTTGTCGAAGTGCAGCGTGGTGTAGACGGCCTGGTGCTCCTTGGGAGCGGGGCCGACCGGGCCGTAGCCTTCTGAATAGTGGGAATGGCCTGCCATGCGCTTACTCCAGCCCGTCCAGCAGCTCGTCGACCTTCGCCGGCGTCAGATTCTCGTGGTAGTGGCCGTTGATCACGACCACCGGCGCGCCGCAGCACGCGGCCACGCATTCTTCTTCTCGCTTCAGGTACACGCGGCCGTCGGCGGTGGATTCGCCCAGCCTGCAGCCCAGCTTCTTCTCCGCGTGCGCGACCAAGTCCTGCGCGCCGTTGAGCCAGCAGCTGATGTTGGTGCAGAAGGCGACGTTGTTGCGGCCGACCTTCTCGGTCTCGAACATCGAGTAGAAGCTGGCGACTTCGTACGCCCACACCGGCGGCAGGTCGAGGTACTTGGCGACCGCGGCGATCAGCTCGTCGGTCAGCCAGCCTTCGTTCTGCTCCTGCGCGGCGTGCAGGCCCTGCAGCACTGCAGAACGCTTGCGGTCCGGCGGGAACTTGGTCAGCCAATGATCGATGTGCGCGCGCGTCTTGTCGCTCAACGCCACCAGTGGATCGACGTTCTGCGCCGCCTCGAAATTACCCGTGGCCCTCATCGGTCCACCTCACCAAAGACAAGATCATAGGTACCGATCATCGCGACGACGTCGGGGAGCATGTGGCCGCGCACGATCTCGTCCATCGAGGACAGGTGCGCGAAGCCCGGCGCGCGCAACTTCACGCGGAAGGGCTTGTTGGCGCCGTCGGACACCAGGTAGCAGCCGAACTCGCCTTTCGGCGCTTCGACCGCGGCGTAGGTCTCGCCGGCCGGCACGCAGTAGCCTTCGCTGAAGAGCTTGAAGTGGTGGATCAGCGCTTCCATGTCGTCCTTCATCTCCTCGCGGGAGGGAGGCGCCACCTTGAAGTTCTGCACCATGACCGGGCCGGGATTGGCCTTCAGCCATGCCACGCACTGCTGGATGATGCGGTTGGACTGGCGCATCTCGGCGACGCGGACCAGGTAACGGTCGTAGCAGTCGCCGTTGACGCCGACCGGGATATCGAAATCGACCACGTCGTACTTGGCGTACGGCTGCTTCTTGCGCAGGTCCCAGGCGATGCCCGAACCGCGCAGCATCGCGCCGGTCATGCCCAGCGCGCGCGCCTGTTCGGGCGACACCACGCCGATGCCGACGGTGCGCTGCTTCCAAATGCGGTTGTCGGTGAGCAGCGTCTCGTATTCGTCGACGCGCTTCGGGAATTCGTTGGTGAAGTCTTCGAGGAAGTCGAGCAGCGAACCTTCGCGCGCCTGGTTGAACTGCTTGAGCGCCTTGCCCTTGCGCCAGGGCGACTCCTTGTACTTCGGCATGCGGTCCGGCAGATCGCGGTAGACGCCGCCCGGCCGGTAGTAGGCCGCGTGCATGCGCGCGCCGCTGACCGCTTCGTAGCAGTCCATCAGCTCTTCGCGCTCGCGGAAGGCGTACAGCATGACCGCCATCGCCCCCAGGTCGAGCGCGTTGGAGCCGATCCACATCAGGTGGTTCAGGATGCGGGTGATCTCGTCGTACATCGTGCGGATGTACTGCGCGCGCTCCGGCGCCTCGATGCCCATCAGGGTTTCGATGGCGCGCACGTAGGCGTGCTCGTTGCACATCATCGACACGTAGTCGAGGCGGTCCATGTAGCCGATCGACTGGTTGAACGGCTTGGATTCGGCCAGCTTCTCGGTGCCCCGGTGCAGCAGGCCCACGTGCGGGTCGGCGCGCACGATGGTCTCGCCATCCATCTCCAGGATCAGGCGCAGCACACCGTGCGCGGCCGGATGCTGGGGACCGAAGTTCAGCGTGTAGTTGCGGATTTCCTGCTTGCTTTCGGCAGGATTGCTGGCGAACGCGACGCCGGATTGCGGATTGCTCATGCCTTGCCCTCGCGCGCGGCCGTCTGTGAAGCAGCGAGTTCGCCGGCGGCGGTCTGGTAGCGGGCGTCGTCGCGGATCACGCGCGGCACGCCGACACGCGGCTCGACCGAGGTGACCGGTTCGTACACCACGCGCTTCTTCTCTTCGTCGTAGCGGACTTCGACGTTGCCGATCAGCGGGAAGTCCTTGCGGAACGGATGGCCGACGAAACCGTAGTCGGTCAGGATGCGGCGCAGGTCCGGATGGCCTTCGAAGATGATGCCGTACAGGTCGAACGCCTCGCGCTCGAACCAGTTCAGGCCCGGCCACACGTCGCACAGCGACGCCACCACCGGCAGGCCGTCATCCGGCGCGAAGCAGCGCACGCGCACGCGACGGTTGTGCTGGTAGGACAACAGGTGCAGCACGACGGCGAAGCGGTTCGGACGGGCGGCGTCGCGCGGACGCTGGTCCCAGTTGAAGCGGCCGGGACCGAAGCCCTCGACGCCACGGCTGAAGCCTTCGGACGACACGTCGGCGGTATCCCACTCGACGCTGCCGTAGCCCAGATAGTCGACGCCGCTGACGTCGACGGCCTGCTCGAAACCGAACTCGTCCCTTAGCGCCAAGGCGACCGCATGCCACGAGGCCGACGGCACTTCCAGGGTGATTTCGCCGCGCGGCTCGGCCACGCTGACCGTGCCGTCCGCGAAACGGGCGCGCAGCTGGTCGGTGAAGTTTGCAGCTTGCTCAGCCATGGGGCGTGGCGTGCTCTAGAAAGGAATCGGGGGAAAGGAGGATCAGCGCGCGATGGTCTGCGTGCGCCAGATCTTCTTCTGCAACTGCAGGATGCCGTACACCAGCGCCTCGGCCGTCGGCGGGCAGCCCGGCACGTACACGTCCACCGGCACGACGCGATCGCAGCCGCGGACGACGGAGTACGAGTAGTGGTAGTAGCCGCCGCCATTGGCGCAGCTGCCCATCGAGATGACCCACTTCGGCTCGGGCATCTGGTCGTAGACCTTGCGCAGCGCCGGGGCCATCTTGTTGACCAGCGTGCCGGCCACGATCATCACGTCGGACTGGCGCGGCGACGGGCGGAACACCACGCCGTAGCGGTCCAGGTCCAGGCGCGAGGTGCCCGCGTGCATCATCTCCACCGCGCAGCAGGCCAGGCCGAACGTCATCGGCCACATCGACCCGGTACGCGCCCAGTTCATCAGCGCGTCGACGCTGGTGGTGACGTAGCCCTTTTCCAGCAGCGGATTGTCGCCCTCGGGGCGCAGGATGTCGTCCACCCGCCCTTCCGGGATCGGGTTGTTCATCAGACGGTCGACGGTCTGGATCACTCCCATTCGAGCGCTCCCTTCTTCCAAACGTAAACGAAGCCGAGGAACAGCATGCCCACGAACAGGCCCATCGTGACCAGCGCACGCGGACCCAGCTCCTGGAACACCAGCGTCCACGGAACAATGAAGATGATTTCCAGATCGAACACGATGAACTGGATGGCGATCAGGTAGTAGCGCACATCGAACTTCATGCGCGCGTCTTCGAAGGCCTCGAAGCCGCATTCGTACGGGGACAGCTTCTGGGCGTCGGGACGCCGCGGACCGAGGAAGCGACCGGCCACCATCAGCGCGATGCCGATGCCGGTGGCGACGATCAGGAACAACAGGGTGGGCAGGTAATTGGCCAGCACTCGCTTGTCTCGTCTTGTCCTACTCCGCCGGCGCGCGGGACGCGGCACGGCATGAATGGGGCTCGCATCGTCCGCCAGCGGCTTCGCCGCGAGCGATCCGACGATGCGACCATCGGGACCACCTTCCGCGGGAGCCCTTCCGCAACACGTAACGGGCGCCCGATGAATCGGCGGGATTGTAACGGTTCGTGAACTCGCTAGTAAACGATTACCGGCGCATATCGCCGCCGTCGGTGAAAGAAAAAACCCGCCTTCCGGCGGGTTTTTCGACGCGGGAGCGACATCGCCGCCGACCCGCCATGTTGGTGCCCAAGAGGGGACTCGAACCCCTACGACTTTCGCCGCTACCACCTCAAGGTAGTGCGTCTACCAATTCCGCCACCTGGGCTTTGAAACCTGCGCGGCGCTGCGCGCGCCCCGCCATTGTAGCCGCGATCAACCGCCCTGCGGCGGCGCCACCGGCGGCGTTTCCGTCGCGGGTGCCGTTTGCTGCGGCGCCGGTGCGGCCGGCACGCTGTCGGTCGCCGGCTGGATCGGCGAGCTCGGCACGGTCGACGGCTTGGGCAGTTCGCCTGCCGGTGCGGCCGGAGCCGCCGGCAGATCGGACATCACGCCCAGATTCTGCTGCGTGGTCGGACGCGCACTATGGGTCGCATACCACGCCATGAACAGGCTGATGCCGAAGAACGTGATGGCCAGCCACTTCGTGCTCTTGGACAGGAAGTTGGACGCGCCGCGCGCACCGAACACCGTGCCGGACGCGCCACCGCCGAAGCCCGAGCCCGCCTGGGCACCGGAACCGCGCTGCATCAGCACCAGCGCGATGATGGCGATCGCCACCAGCACGTACACCACATTCAGGATCAACATCCACATTTGGAATCAGTCTCAACCGGTTGAGTCGCCCGGCCCCGATGGACCGGTCGTGCCGGGGTCATCCCCGACCGGCCGCCGCTTGCGCGATGGCCAGGAAATCCCGGGCGACCAGAGAGGCGCCGCCCACCAGCCCTCCATCGACATCGGGCTGCGCGAACAGTTCCGCGGCGTTGTCGGGCTTCACGCTGCCGCCATACAGGACCTGCAACGAGCCGCCGATTCTAGCATCGCGCGCGGCGACTTCGCCACGGATGAACGCATGCACGGCCTGGGCCTGCTCCGGGGTGGCCGTCAGGCCCGTCCCGATCGCCCAGACCGGCTCATAGGCAATGACGGCGCCGTCGAACGCCTGCGGGCCGACCAGGTCGAATACCGCCTGCAACTGCTTCTGGATGCGGAACTCGGTCTGGCCATCCCTGCGCTGCTGCTCGGTTTCGCCCACGCACAGCACCGGAACGAGACCGGCATTCCGGGCCGCCAAGAACTTCCTGGCGACCAGTTCGCTGCTTTCGTTGTGGTACTGGCGGCGTTCGGAATGCCCGACCAGGCCGTAGCGGGCGCCCACATCCACCAGCATCGCGGCACAGACCTCGCCGGTGTAGGCGCCCTTCTCGTTGCTGCTGACGTCCTGGGCACCGAAGGCCACCCCACGGTCGGCATAGTCCTCGATCAGTTCGCCAAGGTAGGGCAGTGGCGGCAGGATCAGCAGGTCCACGCCGTCCAGCGGCAGGCCCGCGACCAGTTCATCCATCAGCGCCGTCGCGAAACCGCGGGTGCCATGGAGCTTCCAGTTGCCGGCCACGAGCTTGCGACGCATAAGACCAATTCCTGTCCAGTTCGGGTCGCGCAGTCTAGCCGATGTTGTCCGGCGCACCTACCCGCCACGCTATCGTGCGCGTACCCGCGCACCTTTCCCGAATCAGGAGCTCTCCATGCCCGATGTCTCCCCTGCCCCGCCTGCCGGCTATGCATTGGTCACCGGCGCCTCCAGCGGCATCGGCGAACAGATCGCGCGGGAGTACGCGAGGCGTGGCGTCCCGCTGGTGCTGACGGCCCGGCGCGCGGACCGCCTGGCGGCATTGGCAACGGAACTGCGGGCGCAGGTGCCGGTGGAGATCGTGGCCGCGGACCTGGCCGATCCTGCCGCGCCTGAGGCCCTGGTTGCCGAACTCGAGCGACGCGGCGTGAAGATCCGCATCCTGGTCAACAACGCCGGCTACGGCATGCCGGGGCGTTACCGCAGCAGCGACTGGACCGACCACGCCGCCTTCCTGCGGGTGATGGTGACCAGCGTGTGCGAACTGACCTGGCGATTGCTGCCCTCGATCCGCGCTTCCGGCCAGGGCCGCATCCTCAACGTTGCCTCCTTCGCCGCCCTGATGCCGGCCGCCGACGGACAGACGCTGTACGCACCGGCCAAGGGCTTCCTGCTGAAGTTCAGCGAGGCGCTGGCGCTGGAGAACGCCGACAGGGGCGTGCATGTCACCGCCCTGTGCCCGGGCTTCACCTACTCCGAGTTCCACGACGTCACCGGCACGCGCTCGCGCATGCGGGTGTCGCCGACGATGTGGCTGCAGGCTTCGGACGTGGCGCGTGGCGGTATCGACGGGAACGAGCGGGGCGACGTGCTGGTGGTGCCCGGCTGGCGCTACCGGCTGATGCACGCCATCGTGAAGCTGCTGCCGCACCGGCTGGCGCTGGGCCTGATGGCGCGCAACTCGCGCAAGGTGCGGCCGCTGGATTGAGGAGGGAAAGCATCGCGGGCATGGCCCGCGCCTACCAACAGCCTGGCTTCTGCAGGAGCGTCCCATGGGCGCGATGTTGTGGCCCCTGATACCGGCGCAAACCTCATCGTGCCCGCGTCAACACACGAGGACAGCGCCTACTTGAGCTTGATCTCTCGCAGGCGCTCTTCGAGGTAGCCCTGCGCCGTGATCGGTTCGGCGTAGCGCTTGGGATTGTCCGGCGTGACCGTGGACGGCAGCACGTCGATCAGGAAGTCCGGATTCGGATGCAGGAAGAACGGCACCGAATAGCGCGGCTGGCGCGCCTGTTCGCCCGGCGGATTGGTCACGCGGTGCGTGGTCGAGGGATACACGTGGTTGGTCAGGCGCTGCAGCATGTCGCCGATGTTGACCACGATGGTGTCGGCGTCCGAGGTGAACGGCACCCACTCTCCCTGCTTGGAGCGCACTTCCAGGCCGGCGGCGCTGGCGCCGACCAGCAGGGTGATCAGGTTGATGTCCTCGTGCGCACCGGCGCGCACGTTGGGGATGTCGTCGGCGGTGATCGGGGGATAGTGGATCGGGCGCAGGATCGAGTTGCCGGAATCGGTCTTGTCGGCGAAGTAGGTCTCCGGCAGGCCGATGTGCAGCGCCAGCGCCGACAGCACGCGCGAACCCAACTGGTCCAGCGCTTCGTACAGGCCATAGCCGTGTTCGCGGAAGCCGGGCACTTCATCCGGCCACAGGTTCGGCGGCATCACGTCGCGGTACTTCGAATCGTCCGGGATCTCGCGACCGATATGCCAGAACTCCTTCAGGTCGAAATGCTTGGAATCCTTCGCCGTCTCCACCCCGAACGGCGTGTAGCCGCGCGCACCGCCACCGCCCGGGACGTGGTACTGCTTCTTCACCTCCTCCGGCAGCGCGAAGAAATCCTTGAACACGCCGTACGCGGCGTCGATCTGCGCCTGCGGGATACCGTGGTTGCGGATGCCGGCGAAGCCCCATTCGCGATACGCCGCGCCCAGTTCGGCCACGAAGGCCTCGCGGTCGGTCTCGAAACGGGTGATGTCCAGCGTGGGGATACGGGCACTCATGCACTCTGCTCCAACAGGGAAAAGGCGCGGACAGCCATGCGGTGGCGCCGCGCCGGACGTTCGGTGATCGGGCTCAGGCCGCAGCGGCCGCGCGGACAGCGTCGGCCAGGGTTTCCAGGGTGTTCTTGACCAGCGCGTCGTCGTCGGCCTCGACGGTCACGCGCACCACCGGTTCGGTACCGGACGGACGCAGGAACGCGCGGCCGCGGCCGGAGACCGCCGCCTGCGCCTGCACCAGCGCGGCCTGCACGCTGGCCGCCTCGGTCGGCTTGGCGCCGTTGGCGAGCTTCACATTGATGGTCTTCTGCGGCAGCATCGTCAGCCCGTCCAAAGCGTCCCGCAGCGTCACCTTGCGGCGCTTCAGGGCTTCCAGCACCTGCAAGGCGGCGATGATCGCATCGCCCGTCGTCGTGCGGTCCAGACACAGCAGGTGCCCGGAGGCTTCGCCGCCCAGCACGGCGTTGCCCTCGACCAGCGCCTGGTGCACGTAGCGGTCGCCGACCTTGGTGCGGACGAACGGGATCTCCAGCTTGCCGAGTGCGCGCTCCAGGCCGTAGTTGGTCATCAGCGTGCCCACCACGGGGCCGCGCAAGCGGCCGCTGGCCTGCCAGTCCCGCGCCAGCAGGTAGATCAGCTGGTCGCCATCCACCGGCGTGCCCTGCCCGTCCGCCATCAGCACGCGGTCGCCGTCGCCGTCGAAGGCGATGCCGAGGTGCGCGCCCGACTCGCGGACTTTCGCGGCCAGGTTGTCGATATGCATGGACCCCACGCCATCGTTGATGTTGATGCCGTTCGGCTCCGCGCCGATGGTGACCACGTCGGCGCCGAGTTCGCGGAACAGCAGCGGCGCGATGTGGTACGTCGCGCCATGCGCGCAGTCCAGCACCAGCTTCATGCCCTTCAGGTCGAAGCGGCGCGGTACGCTAGCCTTGCAGAACTCCATGTAGCGGCCGACGGCGTCGCGCGTGCGGATCGCCTTGCCGAGCTTGTCGGACTCGGCGGTGAAGAACGGCGCATCCAGCGCCGCCTCGATGGCCGCCTCGGTGGCATCGTCGAGCTTCTCGCCTTCGGCGGAAAAGAACTTGATGCCGTTGTCGTAATGCGGGTTGTGCGACGCGCTGATCACGATGCCGGCATCGGCACCCAGCGTGCGCGTCAGGAACGCGACGGCCGGCGTCGGCATGGGACCCATCAGCTGCACGTCGGCACCGGCGGCGACCAGGCCCGCTTCCAGCGCGGCCTCGAACATGTAGCCGGAAATGCGCGTGTCCTTGCCGATCACCACGACCGGGCGGGTGCCACTGCTGTTCTCGCACAGCACGCGCCCCAGCGCGTTGCCGAGCCGCAGCACGAAATCCGCCGAGATCGGACCGGTGCCGACGCGGCCACGGATGCCGTCGGTGCCAAAGTACTTGCGGCTCATGCGGTCACCAGTTCGCTGTCTGCAGGCTTGGGCTGTCGCATCATCAACGCCAGCAGGTCGGCCAGCCGGTCACGCATCTCGCGGCGGTCGCAGATCTGGTCGACGGCGCCGTGGGCCAGCAGGAACTCCGAACGCTGGAAGCCTTCCGGCAGCGTCTCGCGCACGGTCTGTTCGATCACGCGCGGACCGGCGAAGCCGATCAGCGCTTCGGGCTCGGCCAGGTTGATGTCGCCCAGCATCGCGAAGCTGGCCGACACACCGCCGGTGGTGGGGTGCGTCATCACCGAGATGTACGGCAGACCGGCTTCGCGCAGGCGGCCGAGCGCCGCCGAGGTCTTGGCCATCTGCATCAGCGAGAACAGGCTCTCCTGCATGCGCGCACCGCCGCTGGCGGAGAAGCACACGAACGGGGCGCCGATCTCCAGCGCCTTCTCGGCACCGAGCGAGAAGCGCTCGCCGACCACCGAGCCCATCGATCCGCCCATGTAGGCGAAGTCGAAGGAGCTGGCGACCAGGTCGCGGCCCTTCAGGGTGCCCTGCAGCGTGATCAGCGCATCCCGCTCGCCGGTACTCTTCTGCGCGGCCTTGATGCGGTCGGCGTACTTCTTCTGGTCCTTGAACTTCAGCACGTCGGTCGGCCCGAGCGCGGCGCCGATTTCGCGCGTGCTGCCCGGATCGAACAGCGCCGCCAGACGCGCGCGGGCGCGGATCGGCATGTGGAAGCCGCACTTCGGGCAGACCTCGAGGTTTTCCTCCAGCTCCGGCCGGTACAGCACCGCGCCGCAGCGGTCGCATTTTTCCCACAGCCCCTCGGGGACGCTGCGTTTGCTCTTGCCTGCGTTGCCTTCGGTGCGGATGCCCGACGGCATCAGTTTGCTGAGCCAGCTCATGCGTGGTCTTGCTGCCTGCCCCGGGAGGGGCCTTATGGTTGAGCGCGGCAGTTTAGCTCAGTCGTCCATGCACAGCCGTACGGTGGCTCAGGCGTCCAGCGCCGCCCTCAGCGGGGCGAGGAACGCCGACGCCCGCTCGGCCGCCTCGTCGCCCGCGTCCGTGAGCGCGGCCACCAGCGCGCTGCCCACGACGACGCCATCGGCATCGGCCGCCATCGCCCGGGCGCTGCCGGCATCCTTGATGCCGAAGCCCGCCACCACGGGGACTTGGGAGCCCGCCCGAAGCTGCTTCAACCGTTCGCCGGCCGCCACGGTGTCCAGACGATCGGATGCGCCGGTCACGCCAGCGAAACTGACGTAGTACAGATACCCCTGCGCGGTGTCGCACAGCATCCGCAGGCGTTCGGGCGAGGTGGTCGGCGACGCCAGCGCGATCAGGGCCAGCCCTTCCCGGTTGAAGACGGCGCGCGTCTCCTCGGCCTCTTCCGGCGGCAGGTCGACGAGCAGCACGCCGTCCACGCCAGCCGCCACCGCTTCACGGGCGAAGCGCTCGGCGCCATGGATCTCGACCGGGTTGAGATAGCCCATGAGGACGATCGGCGTGCCGTCGTCCTGCTGGCGGAACACCTCCACCGCCTCCAGCACGTAGCGCAGGCCTGCGCCCCGGGCCAGCGCGCGCTCGGAGCTGCGCTGGATGACCGGGCCGTCCGCCATCGGGTCGGAGAACGGCACGCCCAGTTCGATGACATCGGCACCGGCGGCGACCAGCGCATGCATCACCGGTACCGTGGACTCCAGCGACGGATCGCCCGCGGTGATGAACGGCACCAGCGCCTTCCGGCCGGCGGACTTGAGTTCGGCAAACTTCGCTTCGAAGCGGCTCACAGGCTGATCCCCTCGCGCGCGGCGATCGTATGCACGTCCTTGTCGCCGCGGCCGGACAGGTTGCACAGCACCAGCTGGTCCTTCGGCAGCTCGCGCGCCAGCTTGATCGCCTGGGCGACGGCATGGCTGGACTCCAGCGCCGGCAGGATGCCCTCGGTGCGGGTCAGCCGGTGGAACGCGGACAGCGCTTCTTCGTCGGTCACGCCGACGTACTCCGCGCGCCCGCTGTCCTTCAGGAAGGCGTGTTCCGGACCGACGCCCGGATAGTCGAGGCCGGCGGAAATCGAATGGGTTTCGATGATCTGCCCGTCGTCGTCGCAGATCACGTAGGTGCGGTTGCCGTGCAGCACGCCGACGCGGCCGGCCGACAGCGAGGAAGCGTGGCGGCCGGTCTCGATGCCGTCGCCCGCCGCCTCGGCACCGACGATGCGCACGCCCGGATCGTTGAGGAACGCATGGAACAGACCGATCGCGTTGCTGCCGCCGCCGACGCAGGCGGTGATGGCATCCGGCAGGCGGCCGTAGTCGGCCAGCATCTGCGCCCTCGCCTCGCGGCCGACGACGGCGTTGAAGTCGCGGACCATGCGCGGGTACGGGTCGGGACCGGCGACCGTACCGATGATGTAGAAGGTGTCGTGCACGTTGGTCACCCAGTCGCGCATCGCTTCGTTCAGCGCATCCTTCAGCGTGGCCGAACCGCTGGTCACCGGCACCACGGTCGCGCCCAGCAGCTTCATGCGGTAGACGTTGATCTTCTGGCGCTCGATGTCGGTCGCGCCCATGTAGACCACGCATTCCAGTCCGAGCCGCGTGGCGACGGTGGCGCTGGCGACGCCGTGCTGGCCGGCGCCGGTCTCGGCGATGATCCGCTTCTTGCCCATCCGGCTGGCCAGTAGCGCCTGCCCGATGGTGTTGTTGATCTTGTGCGCACCGGTGTGGTTCAGGTCCTCGCGCTTGAGCAGGATCTGCGCGCCGCCGACCTCGCGACTCAACCGCTCGGCGTGGTAGATCGGGCTGGGCCGGCCGACGTAGTGCTTCAGGTCCTTGTCGAAGGCGGCGATGAAGGCCGGATCGACCCGCGCGGCGTCATAGGCGGCCGACAGTTCCTGCAACGGCCCGATCAGGGTCTCGGCGACGAAGCGGCCGCCATGGCGGCCGAAGTGGCCGGCGGCGTCGGGATAGGCGTGGTAATCGGCAGGGGCGACCATGGCGGATCAACGGAAACGGATGAGCCGTCACTCTAGCGCACAGGTTCTGTCCACAGAATCGATGAAATATCACCTATCCGTGACTTAAACTCACATCATGTCGCACCCCCTGCCCCCGCTCAACGCCCTGCGCGCTTTCGAGGCCGCCGCCCGCTTGGGCAGCGTCAGCCGCGCCGCTACCGAATTGCACGTCACCCACGGTGCGGTCAGCCGGCATGTACGCACCCTGGAAGAGGCGCTGGGTCGCCCGCTGTTCGTCCGCGACGGCCGCGGCCTGGCGCTGACCGCCGACGGCGTTCGCCTGCGTGACCTGGCCGGCGACGCCTTTTCCTCTCTGCAATCGGGATGGGCCTCGCTGCAGCGCGACCGCCGGCCGATGGCGTTCGTGCTCGGCTGCCCGGGCAGCCTGCTGGCGCGCTGGGTGATCCCACGGCTGGAACGGCTGGCGATCGACCTGCCCGCGCTGACGGTGCATCTGTCGGCGCAGGAAGGTGGCTTCGACGACGCCCTGACCGGGCTCGACGCCGCCCTGCTGGTCGGCGAGGCGCCCTGGCCGCCGGGCTGGGACGTGCACGCCCTGGCGCCGGAACGGATCGGCCCGGTCGTCAGCCCGCGCCATGCCCGCTTCGCGCGGCTCGAGCTGGCCACGGCGGACGCGCTGGCCGACGAAGCGGTCCTGCACACCGTCTCCCGCCCACAGGCGTGGCCGCGCTGGTTCGAAGCGAAGGGCGTGGACGCCGGCCAGCTTCGCCTGGGAGCCGGCTTCGATCACCTGACCTACCTGCTGGAAGCGGCTGCCGCGGGACTGGGCGTGGCGATCGCGCCTCAGGAACTGGTGCAGGCCGACCTGGACAGCGGACGTCTCGTTGCACCCTGGGGGTTCGTGGACACCGGCGGGAAATGGGCGCTGTGCGCCCGGCGCGGCAATCCGGATCCGCGAATTCCGGCGCTGGCGACGTGGCTGCGGGCCACGCTCGCCTGAACTCAGCCGCGGGCGTCGGCCTCGCGCACCGCCTCGACGAAACGTCGCATCTTTTCCGCGTCCTTGATGCCGGGCGCGGACTCGATGCCACTGGAAACATCCACCCCCCAGGGCCGCGCCGTGCGCAGGGCCAAGCCGACGTTCTCCGGCGACAGGCCGCCGGCGAGCAGGAACGGCTTGTCCGCGGAGGTCGGCATGCGTCGCCAGTCGAAACGCTGCCCGCTTCCGCCCTGTTCGCCCGCCGCATGGCCGTCGAACAGGAAGCCGTGGGCGCCGGGATAGGCCGACAGGCTGGCGAACACGCCCTCATCCTGTCCGCCCATCGCGATCGCCTTCCAGTACGGACGACCGAACGAGCTCGCGAACGCATCGTCTTCGCCGCCATGGAATTGCAGCAGGTCCGGCTGCAGCGACTCGACGACGTGTTCGATGTCGCTGCGCGTGTTGTCCATCGCCAGCGCGACCACCGCGATCTCCTCCGGCACCAGGTCGCGCAGCATGCGCGCCTGCCCGAGCAGCAGCCGGCGCGGGCTGTGCGGTGCGAACACCAGGCCGACGTAGTCCACGCCCAGTTCGACCGCCAGGCGGACATCCTCGGCGCGGGTCAGCCCGCAGAACTTGATGCGCGTATGCATGGCGCAAGGGTAACCCGGCGGCTCAACCGGTGGCGGCAGGCAGGGTCACTTCCGACGGCAGGGCCCATTCGGCCGGATAGAGAGGGCTGACGAATACCAGGCCGTCCGGCGGCGCGGTCGGCCCGGCCACGGTACGGTCGCGCCCCGCGAGCAGGTCGGCGATCCATGCCTCCGGCTGTTCGCCACGCCCCACCACCAGCAGCGAGCCGACGATGTTGCGCACCATGTGGTGCAGAAACGCATTGGCCTGGACCTCGACGATCACCTTCTCGCCCTGCCGCGTCACCGAGATGCGGTGCAGGTTGCGCATCGCATGCGGCGACTGGCAATGCACCGTACGGAACGCGCTGAAGTCGTTCTCGCCCAGCAGCGCCTGCGCCGCGCGGTGCATCGCCTCGGCATCGAGCGGCATCCGTTCCCAGCTCAGGTATTGCCGCTCCAGCGCTGGCCGTGCCAGCCGGTTGACCAGCGTGTACCGGTAACGACGCGCGCGGGCGGAGAAGCGCGCATGGAAGTCGTCGGCTACCGGCTGGCACCAGCGCACGCAGACCGCCGGCGGCAGCCGCGCTGTGGCGCCCAGCAGCCAACCGCGCGGCGTGCGCGCAGCGTTGCTGTCGAAATGCACGACCTGGCATTGCGCATGCACGCCGGCATCGGTGCGCCCTGCGCAGATCGTGTCGACCTGCGCGTCGGCGACCGACGACAGCGCGGCTTCCAGCGCCGCCTGCACGGTGGTGGTGTCGTCCGGCGTGCCGGACTTGCTCAGCCGCTGCCACCCCAGGAATCCGCCGCCGTCGTACTCGACGCCCAGCGCGTAGCGCGTCACGACATCACTCCGCGTCCGTCATCCGATATCGCGCAGCAGCTGCAGCGCTTCGTCCCGCGCAATGGCGTCGTTGCCGGCGGCGACCTCGTTCAACAGATCGCGCGCGGTCGCCACGTCGCCCAGGTCGAGATAGGCGACCGCCAGTTCCAGTCGATCACGTCCGGCGGGCGCCGGTGGCGGCGTCACCACGGGCGCGCCGCCACCGGCATGCCAGGTCGGGCCTGCCGCAGGGGCCGGCGCCGGCCTGGCGGCGGGCTTGGGCGGTGCGGCGGCCGGCACGATCACCACCGGCTCCAGCACGGGACTCGGCGTCGGCTCCACCGCGGCAGACGGTGCGCTCGGCATGCCCGCCGCCAGTTCAGCGGCACGGCTACCCGAGGAGGCGTCATCGAACACCGGATTGCGCGGCACCGGCGCCGGCGACACCCGCTGCCGGCGCTGCGCGAAGCCCCACGCCAACGCGCCGACGAACAGCAGGGCGAAGCCGGCCCACGCCCAGACCGGCACGCCGCCGTCGCTGCCGTTGCTCTGCGCCAGCCGCTGCTGCGCGGCGGCCAGGTCGCTGTCCTTCATGGCCAGCAGCTTCTCCTGCTGCGCCTTCAGCTTCTCCAGGTCCGCGACCTGCGAGCGCAGTTCCTGCACTTCGGCTTCGCGCGCGGCCAGATCTTCCTTCGACTGCTGCAACTGTTCGTTCGCCAACATCTCGCCCTCACCGCCGGCGCTGACGCCGGACTGCGTTCCAGAACCCGACGTGCTCGTCGCCGCGGGTGCGATTTCCAGGCGCGCGTCCGCCACGGCCGGCGCAGGCGCCGCTGCGGCAGGCGCACGCGACGCCGGCTCGACTACCGCCGCCGGCTGCGGGATCGGCGCGCGCGCGCTGCGCCACTCGGCGATCTGGCTGCGCACCAGCGCAGCGGCTTCGCCTTCCAGGATGGTCTGCGCTTCCACCGCTTCGGGCACGCGCAGCACCGCGCCCTGCTTCAGCAGGTTGAGGTTGCCCTTGATGAAGGCGTCGGGATTGGCGCGCAACAGCGCGACCATCGCCTGGTCCAGCGTGTAGCCCTGCTCGCGCGCCAGCGGTGCGGCGATCTGCGACAGCGACTGGCCGCGGCGCACCGGCGCCAGCGTGCCACCGGGGACAACGGACGGCGCCGGCGCGGCTGCCACGACAGGCGCAGGCGCGGGACGCGCGGGCGCCTCCGGTGCGGCCTGCGGTGTCGGCACCGGTTCCGGTGGGGCGGTGACGACCGGCTCGACCGGCCGGATGATGGTGTCGGTCGGCGCGGCAGCCGGCGCATCGATCACCGGCTGCGCGGCGGCCGCCAACGCGCCGGGTGCGCTGACCAGTGCCGAGTACTCGCGCACCAGGCGCCCCTGGCCCCAATCCACTTCAATGAGGAAATTCACCGCCGGCACATCGACCGGCGTGCGGCTGGTGACGCGCACGACGGGGCGGCCGGCATCGTCCAGCGCGACAGCGAAATCGAGTTCGTTGACGAGGCCCTGCGGACGCGGCAGACCGACGCGCTCGAACGTCACCGGCGACGCCAGGCGCGCGCGCAACTGCTCCAGCTCGCCCGGCTCGCTGGAAATGACCGGAATCTCGGCCAGCAGCGGCTGGCCGGGTTGCGATTTGACCTTGATCTCCCCCAAGCCAAGCGCCAGGGCAACGTTGCTCAGCAACGCCAGCCCCAGCCCGATCATGCTGGCCAGGTGGAATCTTGCCGCCCGAGGTCTGTGCTTCGGTTCCACGGCCCTTCCCCAAGTTTTCCCGGCCACGACTATAGCGGGTCAGCCGTTTTTCGCCACCAGCTCGGCCACCTGCACGGCGTTCAGGGCGGCGCCCTTGCGGATGTTGTCGGACACGATCCACAGGTTCAGGCCGCGCGGATGCGAGATGTCCTCGCGGATGCGGCCGACGTAGACCGGATCGGTGCCCGAGGCGTGCGTCACCGGCGTCGGATAGCCGCCCGGCGCGCGGTCGTCGACGACCTCCACGCCCGGCGCGGCTTCCAGCAACGCGCGCGCCTCGGCCGCCGTGACCTTCTCGCGCGTCTCGATGGCGACGGCTTCGGAGTGGCCGTAGAACACCGGCACGCGCACCGCCGTCGGATTCACCTGGATGCTGTCGTCGCCGAGGATCTTGCGCGTCTCCCACACCAGCTTCATTTCTTCCTTGGTGAACCCGTTGTCGAGGAAGTCGTCGATCTGCGGGATCAGGTTGAAGGCGATCTGCACCGGGAAGCGCTGCGGATCCGGGTCCTGGAAGTTCAGCAGCGCGCCGGTCTGGCGGCCGAGTTCCTCCAGCGCCGAGCGGCCGGCCCCCGAGACCGACTGGTAGGTCGCCACGTTGATGCGCTCGATGCCGTACTTGCGATGCAGCGGCGCCAGCGCCACCAGCATCTGCATCGTCGAGCAGTTCGGGTTGGCAATGATGCCGCGCGGACGGTTCTGCACCTGCTCCGGGTTCACCTCGCTGACCACCAGCGGGATGTCGGCGTCGTAACGGAAGGCCGAGGAGTTGTCGATGACGACGGCACCGGCCGCGGCGAACTTCGGCGCGAATTCCTTGGAGATGCCTCCACCTGCGGAGAACAGCGCGATGTCGATGCCGCTCGGATCGAACGTGGCGAGATCCTGCACGGTGATCTTTTCGCCCTTGAACTCGACGCTGGTGCCGGCGGAACGTTCGGAGGCCAGCGCGACGAGCTTGCCGACGGGGAACTCGCGCTCGGCGAGGATGGACAGCATGGTTTCGCCGACGGCGCCGGTGGCGCCCACGACGGCGACGTTGAAACTACGGTTCTGGTTGCTCATGAAGGGGTTTCGCGAATGGGAGGAGATGAAGACAGCAGACAGGAGAAGGCTGTGTTCGGGGAACCTGCGGGCGTGCCTCAGGCTCCCTGTCGTTTGGCGATGGTGGTTTTGATCGTGCCGGTCGCGGCCAGCGCTTCCGGGTTCACCGGCGTCGGCGGGTGGCCGGCGTCGGGACCTTCGCCGAGTGCGGCGATCAGGTTGTCCACCGCCAGCGACACCATCGCGCGGCGCGTGGCCAGGCTGGCGCTGGCGATATGCGGGGTCAGCACCACGTTGCGCAGCGCCAGCAGTTCCGGGCGTACCGCCGGCTCGCCTTCGTAGACGTCCAGGCCGGCCGCGGCGAGGCGACCGTTCGCGAGCGCGTCAGCGAGCGCGACTTCATCGACGATGCCGCCGCGCGCGATGTTCACCAGCGTGGCGGTCGGCTTCATCTTCGCCAGGGCGGCGGCATCGACCAGATGATGCACCTGCGGCGAGTACGGCAGCACCAGCACCACGTGGTCCGCACGCGTGAGCACGTCGTCGAAGCTGGCGTAATCCGCGCCGCATTCCCGTTCCACCGCCTCCGGCAGCCGACTGCGGTTGTGGTACAGCACGCGCATGTCGAAGCCGCGCGCGCGGCGCGCGATGCCCTGCCCGATCCGGCCCATGCCGACGATGCCCAGGGTACTGCCATGCAGGTCGGCACCGAGCAGCGTGCTGAACGACCATTGCTGCCATTGGCCCTCGCGCAGCCAGCGCTCGGCTTCGGTCACGCGGCGGGCCGTGGCCATCAGCAGCGCGAAACCGAAGTCGGCCGTCGTCTCGGTCAGCACGTCCGGCGTGTTGGTGGCGACGATGCCGGCCTGCGTCAGCGCGGCGACATCGAGGTTGTTGTAGCCCACGCCGACGTTGGCGATGGCGCGCAGCGAAGCAGCGTCGGCAATCTGCTGCGCACCGATGCGCTCGTTCAGCGTGATCAGCGCGCCCGCGCTGTCGCGCAGCGCATCGGCGATCGCCTGCGGCGTGTGTTCGGTGACTTCATCCGTCGAGCGCACGTCGAAATGCGCCGCCAGCCGCCCGACGATGTCGTCGAACAGCGGCTGCGACACCCACACGCGCGGCCGCGGCTCAGCCATCGACGCGGCCGGGAACGTGGGGCGGCACCTCGCCGACATCGCCGCATTGCGCGCGGTGGCGCAGCGCCTGGTCCATCAGCACCAGCGCCATCATCGCCTCGGCGATGGGGGTGGCACGGATGCCGACGCAGGGATCGTGGCGGCCGGTGGTGATGACGTCGACGGTGTTGCCGTCCACGTCCACCGTCGCACCCGGCAGGCGCAGGCTGGAGGTCGGCTTCAGCACGATGGACGCAGTGACCTGCTGGCCGGTGGAAATGCCGCCGAGGATGCCGCCGGCATGGTTGGACAGGAAACCGTCCGGCGTCATCAGGTCGCGGTGCTCGGTGCCCTTCTGCGTGACCGCCGCGAAGCCGTCGCCGATCTCCACGCCCTTGACCGCATTGATGCTCATCAGCGCAGCGGCGAGGTCGCCGTCGAGCTTGCCGTAGATCGGTTCGCCCCAGCCGGCGGGCACGCCGTCGGCGACGACGTTGACGCGCGCGCCGATGGAATCGCCCGACTTGCGCAGCGCGTCCATGTAGGTTTCCAGCGCCGGCACCTGCGCGGCATGCGGCCAGAAGAACGGATTGTCTTCCACCGCGCTCCAGTCGAACCCGTCCGGGGTGATCGGGCCGAGCTGCGACAGGTAGCCGCGCACGCTCACGCCATACCGCTGCTGCAGCCACTTCTTGGCGATCACACCGGCGGCCACGCGCATGGTGGTCTCGCGCGCGGACGAGCGTCCGCCGCCGCGCGGATCGCGGATGCCGTACTTCTGCCAGTAGGTGTAGTCGGCGTGGCCGGGACGGAACTGCCGCGCGATGTCGGCGTAGTCCTTGCTGCGTTGGTCGGTGTTGCGGATCAGCAGCGCGATCGGCGTGCCGGTGGTGCGGCCCTCGTACACGCCGCTGAGGATCTCGACCTCGTCGGCCTCGCGGCGCGCGGACGTGTGCCGGGACTTGCCGGTGGCGCGGCGCTCCAGGTCGTGCCGGAACTCCTCGGGCGCGATCTCCAGCCCGGGCGGGCAGCCGTCGACCACGCAGCCGATGGCCGGCCCGTGCGATTCGCCGAACGTGGTGACCGTGAGGAGTTTTCCGAAACTGTTGCTGCTCAAGCGCCGCTCCGCGGGTGGAACTACCGGTGCCGGGCGTTGAAGGATCGCATACCGGCCGCCCTATTGTGCAGCGCGCCATCGCTGGTCGCGACGGTTGCAGGCGCAACCGCTGCCGACAGCGTGCGAGGCGCGCAGCCTTATTTTCGGGCGGCGGCGAGTTCGGTGATCCGCGCGTTGTGGCGGATCAGTTCGGCGCATTCCACCGCGAAGATGCCCATCTGACCGACCTTGAACTCGATCCAGGCGAACTCGACATCCGGCAGCAGCTTCACCAGTGCGCGCTCGGACTCGCCGACTTCGCAGATCAGCAGGCCGTCCTGGCTGAGGTGCAGCGGCGCGTCGCGCAGGATCTTCAGCACCAGGTCCAGACCATCATCGCCGGCGCGCAGGCCGAGTTCCGGCTCGAAGGAATACTCCTTCGGCAGCGCGTCGGTCTCGTCGTTGGTGACGTAAGGCGGGTTGGTGACGATCAGGTCGTAGTGGCGGCCGGTCAGGCCGGCGAACAGGTCCGACTTGAGGAACTGCACGTTGTCGGCCAGCAGGCGCGCCTTGTTCTCGGCCGACAGCGCCAGCGCGTCGTCGCTGATGTCGACGCCGTCGACCTGCCAGCCGGGGTTGTAGTGGCCCATCGCGATGGCGATGCAGCCCGACCCGGTGCACAGGTCCAGCGCACGGTGGACCTCGCGGCCGCCCAGCCAGGGCTCGAAGCCGGCTTCGATCAGCTCGGCGATCGGCGAGCGCGGCACCAGCGCACGCGCATCGCTCTTGAAGCTCAGGCCGGCGAACCAGGCCTCACCGGTCAGGTAGGCGACCGGAATGCGCTCGTTGACGCGGCGCTCGAACAGCGCCAGCACCTGCGCCTTCTCCGTGCCCGTCACGCGCGCCTGGCCATAGGCCGGGCCGAGGTCCGGCGGCAGGTGCAGCGTATGCAGCACCAGGTGCGAAGCCTCGTCCAGCGCGTTGTCGTAGCTGTGGCCGAAGGTCAGGCCCGCCCCGTTGAAGCGGCTGGCGCCGTAGCGGATCAGGTCGATGATGGTGTGCAGCTCGGCGGCGACGTCGGCGGTCATGGCAAGGCTTGTGAAGACGCCGGAACGGCGAGGGCCGCCGATTATAGGGGCTGCCCCGGTATCATGGCGGCCTTCCCGCCGCGCCCATGCGGCTCCGGCCCGCTCGCCGTGCCCTCCTTTTCGTGGGAATTCCAGCGCATGTTCAACAAGAAGATCGGCCTCATCCTCGTCCTGGCGCTGGCCGCCGGGCTGGGCCTGCTGGCCGCGCAGAAATTCTTCGGTCCGGTCACGCCCGCTACGCAGTGGCCGGCGACCCAGACCGTTACCCTGTTCCCGCAGGCGCGCCCGCTGCCGCCGTTCTCGCTGCGCCAGTCCGACGGCACCCAGTTGGCCGACGGCGAACTGAAAGGCCACTGGACGCTGGTGTTCCTCGGTTTCACTTTCTGTCCCGACGTCTGCCCGACCACGCTGGCCGAACTGGCGCAGGCGCAGAACCAGTGGAAGGACCTGCCCGACTCCACCCGCCCGCGCGTGCTGTTCGTCTCGGTGGACCCGGAGCGCGACACGCCCACCCGCATCGGTGAGTATGCGCACGCCTTCCATCCCGACACGATGGCCGCGACGGCCGACATCCCGACGCTGGAGAACTTCGCCAAGTCGCTGGGCTTCGTCTTCATGAAGGTGCCGGGCGATGGCTTCGAGCAGAACCCCAACGACTACAGCATGGACCACTCCTCCGCGATCGGCGTGCTCGATCCGCAGGGTCGCTTGGCCGGCCTGATCCGCCCGCCGTTCCAGCCGAAAGCGATCGCCGCCGACATGCGCGCGTTGACCGAGGCGTCGTCGAAATGAGCCTGCTGACCTCGCTGACCTACGTCCTGCCGCACCGTTTCCTGTCCTCCCTGGCACGCCGGCTGGCGTATTCGACGTCGCCGGGCACCAAGCAGTGGCTCATCGACACGGTGACGGAGAAGTTCAACGTCGACCTGGGCGAAGCCGCCGAACCCGATCCGAAGGCCTATCCCAGCTTCAATGCCTTCTTCACCCGCGCGCTGAAGCCCGGCGCGCGCGTCGCCGACGCCGATCCGCGTGCGCTGCTGATGCCGGCCGACGGCCACATCAGCCAGTGCGGCCCCATCGAGGACGGCCGCATCTTCCAGGCCAAGGGCCAGTCGTTCACCGCCGCCGAGCTGCTGGGCGATGCCGCTGCGGCCGAACCGTTCCGTAACGGCCTGTTCGCGACCGTCTACCTGTCGCCGCGCGATTACCACCGCGTGCACATGCCGTGGACCGGCACGTTGCGCGAGACCGTGCATGTGCCCGGCCGCCTCTTCAGCGTGGGCACCGCCGCGGTGGCCCACGTGCCGCGCCTGTTCGCGCGCAACGAACGCCTGGTCTGCCATTTCGACACCGACTTCGGCCCGATGGTCTCGGTGATGGTCGGCGCGCTGCTGGTCTCCGGTGTGGAGACGGTGTGGAGCGGCGAGGAAATCCCCGCTTACGGCACCGCCATCACCCGCAAGGACTACCGCGGCAAGGGCATCACGCTGGAACGGTTCGCGGAGATGGCGCGCTTCAATTACGGTTCGACCGTGATCGTGCTGTTGCCGCCGGGCGTGGCGACGTTGTCGCCTGAGCTGAAAGCGGAATCGCCGGTACGATTGGGACAGGCGCTCGCCCGACTGCAATAGCTGGCATGCGCCATGCACCACACGTGCACCGGCCTCCAGGCATGCCGTGGTCGTGCGCGCAGCGCACGCTACGCGGACCAGGCGCCTCAGAGCCGTAGTAGCGTGCGCCATGCGCACGACCGCACGATGCATCTCTGCCAGACGCTGACGTTTACAGACGCCCCACCCGCTATCCCGTACGCATTGTTAATGGCGCCAGTGCCGCATGCCGCGCATCATGACCGCCTGTTCTATCCGAAAGGCAGCCAAGGATGGCGAGGTTCCGACGCGTATTCACGCCCGGCGCAACGTGGTTCTTCACGGTCGTCGCCGCAAGACGGCGCCCCCTGCTGACTGACCCTCGCGTGATCTCCGCCTTCGGCACGGCAATGCGCGAGGTCCGGCAAACGCTGCCGTTCTCGATGCCGGCCTGGGTCATTCTGCCGGACCACCTTCATGTGATCTGGACACTGCCGGAAGGCGATACGGACTATCCACGACGCTGGTCGATCATCAAACGCAGGACATCCCAGCTGGCTGATCTGCCGACGATGGCACGCTCCTGTTCGATGGTCGCGCGTCGCGAAAGCGGGCTATGGCAGCGCCGCTACTGGGAACACCTCATTCGCGACACGGGCGACCTGCACCGGCATATCGACTACATCCACTTCAATCCCGTCCGACATGGCGATGCGGATGCTCCCGCAGCGTGGCCCTATTCCAGTTTCGTCCGGCATGTCCGCGACGGCACCTACCCGCCAGACCGGTGCGCCGCCCAGGACTTGGCTATCGACACGCGCGGCGAACCGTAGCGTGCGCCGCGCGCCCGACCTCAACCATGCCGGCATCGCGCGGTCGTGCGCATGGCGCACGCTACGGCCGCTGGCTCCTCGTTCCCCTTCCGCGCGCCAGGCCCATGCACGCGCACGAGCGGAATCGCTACGCCATCCGCCACATGGCATGCTGGATGCCACGCAAACGTAGCGTGCGCTGCGCGCACGACTGCACCAATGCCGACATCAAGAATTCGTGCGCATGGCGCACGCTACTTCCTGCAGCTTTCCAGCTTCAGCTCCTGGCCCGGACGCACCGCGTACGCCGGTGCCTTCAGCCGGTTGGCCTGCGCCAGCTTCTTCAGGTCGCACTGGAAGCGCTGCGAAATGCGGCCAAGCGTGTCGCCCTTCGCCACACGGTAGTCGCGCGCCTGCTTGGCTTTCGGCTCGGCAGGCTGCGGCTCGCCGGAGGCGACGGTGGTCGGCACGCCGGCGATCGGGGTCACGTCACCGACGGCGACATTGCCTGCCCGCGACGCGCGCCGGATGGCGGCGGCGGGATCGGCGCTCACCAAGGTGCGCGCCAGCTCCGCGCGCGGCCCGTTGACGCAGTAGCGCGTGTACAGACCCGCGATGCGCGCGTTCGCCTTGAGCGTGGTGCCCGCCGGGATCCATGCTTCCTGCTGGTAGCGCGGGTTGAGGTTGCGCAGCGTGCGCATGTAGCCCTCGCGCGTCCCGCCATTGCCCAGGCAGATCGTCAGTTCGTAGATCGACGCATCGCGTGCCAGCTTCAGCGGGGCGGGTTGCGCCTGCACTTTGGGAAACTCCAGGCCGTACTGGCGCGGGTGGAGGAACAGCCACGCCGCGGCGATCACCATCGGCACATAGTCCCGCGTCTCGCCGGGGAACTGGCTGTAGACCACGTCGTCCCAGAAACCCAGGCCACTGTTCTCGCGATAGACGCGTGCCGCCCGGCCCTCGCCGCCGTTGTACGCCGCCAGTGCCAGTTCGATATTGTTGTTGAGGCCGCGCATGCGCTCGTTCATGTACTCGGCGCTGGCCTGGCCGGACGCATAGGGGTCGTAGCGCGTGTCGAAGCCGCTCGCGTCGCGTCCCAGTCCAAAGCGTGCGCCGGTGTGGAACATGAACTGCATCGGCCCCGCCGCGCCCGCGCGCGACGTCGAATGCACGCGGCCGTTGGATTCCTTGGCCATGATGCCGAACAGCAGCGCTTCCGGCAGTCCGCTGCGCTCCCACGCCGGATACAGCTCGGCGCGCATGTTCTGGTAGTTCTCGTAGCTGTCGATCAGCGCCGGGCGCATGTCGGTCAGCCAGCGGCGGATACCCGCCTGGATCGCGGGGTTGTACTCGACCATGCGGTCGAACGCGTGGCGCTGGTCGTTGAGCAGCGCAGCCGTGCGCGCGGTTTCGGGGATGGCGGCCGCGGCAGGCGCCGAGTGGTCCGTGCCATCGTCCAGCGCATCGATGGTGTCGCCCTCGCCCTCCCCGTCTTCGCCCTGCGCATCGGCGTTGCCCTTCAGCAGGCGCTTGTAGGTCGCCAGCAGGGTGGGCACCTGGCAGCCACGCTGCTGCACGCATGCCGCCAGGACGTCCTCCATGTCCTCCAGCGCCGCGTCGCTCTCGGTCGCGCCACGCGGATCGCTGTTCGCCACCAGCACCAAGCCGTCGCGATACCGCTTTTCGGCGGCGGCCATGCGCTGTTCCAGCGCTTCGGCAGCGGCGCGGTCTTTCGCTGACACGCGTTGCGCCAGCGACATCGGCGAGACCAGCAGGAGGGAAAGAGCGACCGCGACGGGCCACAGGCGCAGACAGGCAGGAACCGCAAGCGACATCAGGTGTGCATCCAGAGTGTGAGCCGGGAGGGTAGCCCCGGCCGCGCGGCGGGGGCAAGGTCATGCGTCGCGGCTCTTTATCCCCGGGGCGGTTTCCAGCCGCTAGAATCGCGCCATCACCACGCGAGGTTGCACATGGATCCGATCCTGCTGGGCAAGGGCATCACGGACGACATTCCGGTCACGCTGCAGCCGAAGTTCGGCAACCGGCACGGCCTGGTGGCCGGCGCCACCGGCACCGGCAAGACGGTGACGCTGATGACGCTGGCCGAAGGCTTCTCGCGCATGGGCGTGCCCGTGTTCATGGCCGACGTGAAGGGCGACGTGGCCGGCCTGGCCACGGCCGGCGATGGCAATGAGCGCGTCCTGCAGCGGGCGAAGGACATCGGCATCGCCGACTACGCGCCGATCGCCAGCCCGGTGATCTTCTGGGACCTGTACGGCAAGCTGGGCCACCCGGTCCGCACCACGGTCAGCGAGATGGGTCCCACCCTGCTCTCGCGCATCCTCGAATTGAACGACACCCAGAGCGGCGTGCTGGACATCGTGTTCAAGCTGGCCGACGACCGCGGCCTGCTGCTGCTCGACCTGGAAGACCTGCGTGCGCTGCTCGGCCTGGTCGCCGCCGAACGCAAGGACATCTCCACCAGCTACGGCCTGGTCAGCACGCAGTCGGTGGGCGCCATCCAGCGCGCGCTGCTGCGGCTGGAACAGGAAGGCGGCGAGATGTTCTTCGGCGAACCTGCGCTGGAACTGACCGACCTGATGCGCACGAACACGGATGGTCGCGGCGTGATCGGCATCCTGGCCGCCGACCAGCTGATCCTGAAGCCGCGCCTGTATTCCAGCTTCCTGCTGTGGCTGCTGTCCGAGCTGTTCGAGACGTTGCCGGAGGTAGGCGACCTGGACAAGCCGAAGCTCGTCTTCGTGTTCGACGAAGCGCACCTGCTGTTCGACGACGCGCCGCCGGCCCTGCAGCAGCGCATCGAACAGGTCGTTCGGCTGATCCGCTCCAAGGGCGTGGGCGTGTACTTCTGCTCGCAGTTCCCCGACGACGTACCCGACAACATCCTCGGCCAGTTGGGCAACCGCGTGCAGCACGCGCTGCGCGCGTTCACGCCGCGCGACCAGAAGGCGGTGAAGACCGCGGCGCAGACCTTCGTGCCGAACCCGAAGCTGGACGTGGCCCAGGCCATTTCGACGCTGGGCACGGGCGAAGCGCTGGTGTCGACGCTGCAGGACAAGGGTATTCCGTCGCCGGTACAGCAGACCCTGGTGTCGCCGCCGCGCTGCCGCATGGGCGCGATCAACGAGGCCGAGCGCCAGCAGGTCCGCAACAACAGCCCGGTCGGCGGCAAGTACGACACCCCGGTGAATCGTGAGTCGGCGGCGGAAATGCTCGCCAAGCGTGCCGAGACGGCCGTGCAGTCGGCGAATGCCCCGGCGGCGAAGACGGAGAAGGACGATCCGGACGCGGGCGGCTTCGGCCAGTCGGTCAAGGATGCGGTGTTCGGCACCAAGCGCCGCCAGGGCATGATCGAAACGATGGCCAAGCAGACCACGCGCACCATCGGCACCAAGCTGGGCAACCAGATCGTGCGCGGCATCCTGGGCAGCATCTTCGGCGGCAAGCGTTGACCTTGCGCATCCACCTCATGCGTTCCGTGCTGCTGCTCGCGACCGCACTGATGGCCCCTGGCACGGCTGTCGCAGGAAAGGTCGAGGCGGATGCCGTCGGGAATGCGATGGCGGGCCGTTACTTCGGCACGCTGCCCTCCGACACCTGTCCCTCGCTCGATGTGCTGCTCACACTGGGCGCCGACGGGCGTTACGTCCTGCAGTCCTACTGCCAGGACGACTTGGCCTTCTCGACGACGCGCAGCGCGTGGACCGTGACCTGGAACGGCACCTGCGTCGACCTCGCGCCCGCAGACGAAGCCCAGCCACGACGCGAATTCGCCATCCACGACAACGACCTGCTGGTGCTGACCACGGGAAGCTGCATCGAACCGGTCGAGGATCCACGCGGGCGCATGCTGCGGCGCTCTGACACCGCCGGGGCGGACTGACGTGTCCCGCTGGCGCCCGCCGGGCGAAAAGAGCACCGCCCTGATCACCCGCGAAGGCCACGACCGGCTCAAGGTCGAATTGGACGACCTGTGGCGCGTGCGCCGCCCCGAGGTGGTGAAGGCGCTGGCTGCCGCCGCAGCCGAAGGAGACCGCTCGGAGAATGCCGAGTACACCTACCGCAAGAAACAGCTCGGCGAGATCGATCGCCGCGTACGCTACCTGAGCAAGCGGCTCGAGGCGCTGCGCGTGGTGGACACCGCACCCAGCGATCCGGACGCCGTCTTCTTCGGTGCGACAGTCGAACTGGAGAACGTTGCCAGCGGCGAGATGTCCCGTTACCGCATCGTCGGGCCCGACGAAACCGATGCAACGCGCGGCTGGATCAGCATCGATTCGCCGCTGGCGCGCGCCCTGCTGAAGAAGCGCGTCGACGACGAGTTCACCGTGGAACTGCCCGGCGGCGTCACCCGCTTCGTGCTGGTGGACGTCAGCTACGCGGGCTGATGCTCACAACGGCTGCGGATACACGCGACCTTCCCGCAGCGGCCGGAAGTAATCCTGCTGGTCGTAGAACGCCGCGACCTGCCCAGGATGCCAACCGGGAATACCGGCCAGCGGCAGCGGACGCAGTTCAGCGGGTGCGGCAAGGCTCGTGCTCGCCGAAATCGACTCGGCCACGCATGCGACAGGGTGGACCGCATCGCCGACCACCACCAGGCATTTGCCGACCAGCAGGCGCCCCGGCGCCAGCATCTGCTCCATCAATGCATGCCCCACTACGGCGACGACGGCGATGTCGCCATTGCGCCAGCCATCGGCATTCGCATGAAACAGCGCCGTCCAGTCGTGCCGATCCCACAACTTCAGCAGCGTCCCGTCGCGCGCCTGCACGATGACGCCGCTCTCATCGAACTGGGTCAGCGCCTGCTGCGCGGGACTGCGCTCGCGCGTACCGATCCGGTCGATATGCCGGCACTGCTGCCGGTTGAGCGCGTGCTTGAGGTCCGGATGACGCATCCAGACCAGTGCGTTGAACAGGTCGTGCCAGTTCTCCGACCTCGTGGCGATGCACCCCTGCGCGATGCGCGCTTCGTAGTGCAGGCCATCGGCGAGCAGGGCCGCGTCCTGTGCCACGAAGCGAGGTGCCGATGCCGGCATCCGCGCGTTGAGGACGTCGATCTCCGGCCAGCGTGCGGCCGTCAGCAGATCGAGATACTCGCTGTAACCCTCGAACAGCGGATGCTGGAAACACGCGGGATCCACGTGATCGCGCAAGGGCGCGATGAAACGACGCCGGCCTTGGCCGGCAACGGCTTCGGCCGCTGCCGCGGTCACAGCACCTTGACGTCGAGCGGCCTGGCCGCCGGGACGAGGGCATCACCGAACAGGTCGTGCTCGTCGCTCTCGGTGATCTCGACATCGACGAACTGGCCGACGCGCAAACCCAGCTCGCCGCCATTCTGGATGTGGACCAGACCATCGATCTCCGGCGCATCCGACTTGGAGCGCGCGACCGCGATGTCGTCTTCGATCAGGTCCACGAGGCATTGCTGCACGGTGCCGATCTTGGCCTCCAGACGGGCGGCGGAAATCTCCGCCTGCTTCTCCATGAAGCGCGCGAGGCGCTCCTGCTTGACCTCTTCGGGCACCGGATCGGGCAGCAGGTTGGCGGCGGCGCCTTCGACCGGCGAATAGGCGAACGCGCCGACGCGGTCCAGCTGCGCCTCGTCCAGGAACTGCAGCAGGTCCTCGAATTCCTGGTCCGTTTCGCCGGGAAAGCCGACGATGAAGGTCGAACGCAGGGTGATGTCGGGGCAGATCGCACGCCAGCGCTTCACGCGCTCCAGCGTCTTGTCGACGGCGCCGGGACGCTTCATCAGTTTGAGGATGCGCGGGCTGGCGTGCTGGAACGGGATGTCCAAGTACGGCAGCACCTTGCTCTGCGCCATCAGCGGCACGACGTCGTCGACGTGCGGATACGGGTACACGTAGTGCAGGCGCACCCAGGCATCGAGTTCGCCCAGGCCTTCGCACAACGCCTTCATCCGCGTCTGGTAGGCCTTGCCGCGCCACTCGCGCTCGGCGTACTTCACGTCGACGCCGTAGGCCGACGTGTCCTGCGACACCACCAGTAGTTCCTTTACGCCGCCGCGCACCAGGCGCTCGGCTTCGCGCAGCACGTCATCGACAGGACGCGACACCAGGTCGCCGCGCATCGACGGGATGATGCAGAAGCTGCAGCGATGGTTGCAGCCTTCGGAAATCTTCAGATAGGCGTAGTGGCGCGGGGTCAGCTTGATGCCGTAGTCCGGCACCAGGTCGACGAAGGGATCGTGTTTCGGCGGCAATGCCTCGTGCAGCGCCTCCATCACGCTCTGGTAGTCCTGCGGGCCGCTGATCGCCAGCACGTCCGGGTACTGCTCGCGGATCTGCTCGGGGCGCTTGCCCAGGCAGCCGGTAACGATGACCTTGCCGTTCGCGTTCATCGCCTCGCCGATCGCGTCCAGCGATTCGGTCACCGCCGAATCGATGAAGCCGCAGGTGTTCACGACCACCACGTCCGCCGCGTCGTAGGTCGGCACGATGTCGTATCCCTCCACGCGGAGCTGGGTGAGGATGCGCTCGGAATCGACCAGGGCCTTGGGGCAGCCGAGGCTGACGAAGCCGACTTTGGGGTTCTGCAGGGACATGGAGACGGTACGGCGGCGGCGTGTACGGGGCGCGGATTATAGCCTCCCGCCCCCGCCTGCCCCTGCCCATCCGTGCAGGCCGGGGGCCGCCAGCGCATACACTGGGCGCCACCTTCGCCGGAATGCTGCCGATGGGCCATTGGACTCGGATCGACACGCCGCAGGGCCGCATCGGCGCCTGGCGCGCGGACCCCGCCGATACGCCGCGCGGCGCGCTGGTCGTCGTGCAGGAGATTTTCGGCGTGAACGCGCATATCCGCAGCGTGGCCGAGAGCTTCGCCATCGACGGTTACGTGGCGCTGGCGCCGGCGTACTTCGACGCCATCGAGCCGCAGGTGGAACTGGGCTACGACGACACCGGATTCGCGCGCGGCCGCGACCTGATCGCGCGGTTGGGACTGGAGGCCGCCGTGGACATCACCGCCAGCGCGGCCGATGCCATCGCTGGGGCGGGCAAGGTCGGCTGCGCGGGTTACTGCTGGGGCGGCACCGTGGCGCTGCTGGCGGCGATGCGGCTGGGCCTGCCGTCCGTCAGCTACTACGGCGCGCGCAATGCGCCGTTCCTGACCGAGACGCCGCTGGCGCCGGTGATGTTCCACTTCGGCGACCACGATGCCTCGATCCCGCCGAAGATGGTCCAGCAGCATCGCGACCTGCTGCCGCAGATGGATGTCTTCACCTATCCCGCCGGGCACGGCTTCAACTGCGACCTGCGCGCGGACTACGAACCTTCGAGTGCGCGGCTGGCCCGCGAGCGCACGCTCGACTTCTTCACCCGGAACCTCGCATGACCGATTTCCTGCTCGACCCGCGACTGGCGGCCGACAGCGCCTTCATCGCCGATGGCCCCCTGTCGCAGGTGCGGCTGATGGACGACACCCGCTATCCGTGGCTGGTGCTGGTACCGCGCGTCACTGGCGTCAGCGAATGGCTGGATCTGGACGGCGGCCAGCAGCGCCTGCTGCTGGCGGAGATCAACCGGGCCGGTCAGCTGATCCGGGCACGGCCTGGCGTCCAGAAACTCAACATAGGCGCGCTCGGCAACATCGTGCGCCAGTTGCACGTCCATCTCGTCGGGCGTCACGAGGGCGATGCGGCATGGCCGGGCCCGGTGTGGGGCAACGGCAGCGCGATCCGGCATGCACCGGACGAACTGACAGCCGACATCGAACGCTGGCGCCAGCGGCTGGCATGAGCGCGCCGCAGTTCGAACCCTTGTGCGACGACGCCCTGCTGGTGCGCTTCGGTGAGCGCATCGATGCGGGCACCAACCTGCAGGTACACGGTATGGCGGCGCGACTGCGCGACCGTGCGCCGCCGTGGCTGCGCGACCTGGTGCCCGCCTATGCCAGCCTCGCGGTGTTCTTCGACGCCGACCAGGGGCTGGACCACGATCCCCACGCAGCCGTCCGGGACGCCGTGGAAGCCCTGCTTCCGGAACCCTCATCGCAACTCGCCGCCGACCGCATCCTGCACGAGATCCCCGTGTGCTACGGCGGCGAATACGGCGAGGACCTCGCCGATGCAGCGCGGACGCTGGGATTCGATGCCGCGTCGCTGATCGCGCGCCACAGCGCACCCGTCTACACGGTGGCGATGATCGGCTTCGCGCCGGGCTTTCCCTACCTGCTCGGGCTGGATCCGGTACTGGCGCTGCCGCGCCTGGCGACGCCACGCACGCGGGTGCCGGCAGGGTCGGTCGCGATCGGCGGTGCCCAGGCGGGCCTCTATCCGCGCGAAAGCCCCGGCGGATGGCGGTTGCTGGGACGTACGCCGTGCACGCTGTTCGACGCCGCGCGCGCGAAGCCGTCACTGCTGCAGCCCGGCGACCGCGTGCGCTTCGTGCCGATCGACGAAGCCACCTTCCGTCGCATGGCGGCCTCTTCATGAGCGCGTGGCAGGTACTGTCGCCGGGCGTGCAGACGACCGTACAGGACCAGGGTCGCCATGGCGCGCGCCATCTGGGCGTCGCGCGCGCGGGCGCGATGGATACCGCGGCGCTGGCGATGGCGAACCGGCTGGTCGGCAACGACGAAGACCACGCCGGGCTGGAAATCGCGCTGCAGGGCCCGCGCCTGCGATTGCCGGACGCCTGCCGCATCGCGCTGACCGGTGCCGCACTGCCGGCGTGGTGGAACGATGTGCCGCTGCCGATGGGCCGACCGTTGGATCTGCCTGCGGGCGAACTGAGACTGGGCGCATCGCGCGATGGCCTGCGCACCTGGCTTGCCGTGTCCGGAGGCATCGACACACCTCTGGTGCTGGGCAGCCGCAGCACCGACCTGCGCGGCGGCTTCGGCGGACACGACGGTCGGGCGCTGCGCGCAGGCGACCGGCTGCCGGTCGGCAGCGGCGCAGTCCGTCCGCGTATGCGCGAACCCGCCTTTCCCGCATGGTGGATCGATGTGGACGATCCCTGGACGGCGGACCGGCATGTCCTGCGTTACGTGCCGTCACGCCATGCTTCGGCGCCGGCGCTGTCCGCGCACGGCTGGCGTACGCATGCCGACAGCAACCGGCAGGGTCTGCGACTGACCGGGACCGCGCTTCCGTCGACGACGGCGGACGGCGTCTCGGAACCGGTCGCCGTCGGCACGCTGCAATTGCCGCCGGATGGGCGGCCGATCCTGCTGCTGGCCGACGCACAGACCGTGGGAGGCTATCCGCGCCTGGGCCATGTGATCGGCTGCGACCTCGGCCGCGCGGCACAGCTGCGTCCCGGGGAACCGGTGCACTTCGAGCCGGTCACGCCCGCGCAGGCGCGCGCACTGGCCCGGGAACATACGCATCGCCTGGCGCGGCTGCGCATCGCCATCGCGCAGCGCCTGCACGCCTGAGGTAGGCTCGCGGCCATGCGGACCATCGATTTCAACTGCGACCTGGGCGAGGACTGCGGCGACGATGCCGCGATCGTGCGCCACATCAGTTCGGCCAGCATCGCCTGCGGGTTCCACGCCGGTTCGCCGGACACCATGCGCCGCACCGTCGCGCTGTGCATCACGCATGGCGTGGCGATCGGCGCGCATCCATCGCATGCGGACCGCGAGAACTTCGGTCGCGTCGCACGCCCCCTGACGCCCGATGAAGCCTATGCGCTGACGCTGTACCAGATCGCGGCGCTGGACGGCTTCGTCCGCGCCGCAGGCGGCCGACTCCACCACGTCAAACCGCACGGCGCCCTGTACAACCAGGCGGCGCGCGATCCCGGCTTGGCCGATGCCATCGCGCGCGCAGTGCATGACCACGACCACGGCCTGGTGCTTTACGGCCTGTCCGGCAGCGCATTGACCGCGGCAGGGGAACAGCTCGGCCTGACGGTGGCGCACGAAGCTTTCGCCGAGCGCCGCTACGAAGCCGACGGCACCCTGACGCCGCGCACGCAGGCCGATGCCAGCATCGAGGATCTGCCCACCGCGGCCGCGCAGGTGGCACGGATGCTGGAAGCGGGCATCGTCGTCGCGCGCACGGGGGAACCGGTCCCACTGCGTGCGGACAGCATCTGCCTGCATGGCGATCGCCCCGACGCCGCCGCGTTCGCACAAGGGTTGCGCCAGTCGATCGAAACCGCAGGCTTCCACCTCGGCACGATGGAGCGCCGCGCATGAGCTATTGGCCGTTGTTGGGCATCGTCGTGGTGGTGGCGGGCTTCGTCCTGCGCTTCAACCCGGTGATCGTGGTGGTGAGCGCCGGCCTGGTCAGTGGTTTGATGGCGGGCAAACCGATCCCGCAGTTGCTCGCGCTGCTGGGCGAAAGCTTCGTCTCCAACCGCGCCCTGCTGATGTTCGCGCTGACGCTGCCGACCATCGGGCTGCTGGAACGTGCCGGCCTGCGCGAACACGCACTGCGCTGGATCGAACGACTGCGCGGGCTGACCGTCTCGCGCCTGCTGGCCGGCTATCTGCTCGTTCGCCAGGGACTGAGCATGGTGGGCCTGATCGATATCGCCGGCCACGCGCAGACCGTGCGTCCGCTGCTGGCACCGATGGCGGAGTCGGCCGCCGGCAAGACGCGGCGACCGCTCGCCCGCGAGGAAGCGCAGCGCGTGCATGCGATGGCGGCGGCGACCGACAATATCGGGCGTTTCTTCGGCGAGGACGTGTTCCTCGCCTTCGGCGCGGTGCTGCTGATCCAGGGCTTCTACGCCCAGCACGGCATCGCGTTGGAGCCGCTGCAGATCGCATTGTGGGCGCTGCCGACGGCCATCGCCGCCTTCATCATCCACGCCGTGCGCATCGTGCTGTTCCAGCGCCGGCTGGATCGGGCGGCACCCGCGGAGGAGGCGCGCGCCGATGCTGTCGATTGAGCATTTTTATTGGGTGCTGGCGACCTTCCTCGCCTATGCGGGCTGGCGCAACCTGCGTCAGCGGCGGTACGCGCATGCAGCGTTCTGGGGCCTGATCGCGGCGCTGTTCGCCGGTGGCGACGCGGTGCTGCGCGCGAGCAAGGCCGGCGATCCACTCCCGGCGCAGCTCGCCGGCGGCGCGGTGCTGGTGCTCGCCCTGCTGGCCACGCGCATGCGCCGCGAACCACTGGAGGAGGCACCGGAATCCGAGCGGCTGGCATCCGCGCTGCGGCTGGGCCACCGCCTGTTCGTGCCGGCACTCCTGATTCCCGCCCTGACGATCACGGTGGTCCTCGCCGGCCCGCACCTGGCAGTCGGCGGCACGCCGTTGTTCGCCCCCGCCGGGATGACGCTGGTCGGCCTGGCGCTGGCGTGCGTCATCGCCGCCATCGCGGCGATCAGGGTGACGCGACAACCGCCGCTGCGGGCCGCGGATGAAGGGCGGCGCCTGCTCGACACGATGGGCTGGGCGGCGCTGCTGCCGCTGGTGCTGGCGACGCTGGGCGGCGTATTCGCGGCCAGCGGCGTGGGCGAAGCGGTCGCCTCGCTGGTGTCGATGGTGATTCCCGCCGACAACCGCATGGCCTGCCTGCTGGCGTTCGCACTGGGCATGGTGGTGTTCACCATCATCATGGGCAATGCGTTCGCCGCGTTCCCGGTGATGATGGCCGGCATCGGCCTGCCGCTGCTCGTGCAGAAGCATGGCGCCGATCCCGCCATCCTCGGCGCCATCGGCATGCTGACCGGCTACTGCGGCACGCTGCTCACGCCGATGGCGGCGAACTTCAACATCGTCCCCGCCGTGCTGCTGGAACTCGATGACCAGTACGGCGTCATCCGCGCGCAGGCCGCGACCGGCCTCTGGCTGATGGGCACCAACGTGCTGCTGATGGCGTGGCTGTGCTTCCGTTGATGCTTCTTCCACGAGACTTGCCATGCCGACGACGCGCACCATCCTGTTGACCGGCTTCCAGCCCTTCGGCGGCGAGCAGGTCAATCCCAGCTGGCAGGCGGTGTCCGCGCTGCATGGCGCGCGCATCGCGGAACATCGCGTGATGGCCCGCGAGTTGCCGGTCGCTTTCGGTACGTCGCTCACGGTCCTGCGTGCGGCGCTCAAGGAAACGCAGCCATCGCTGGTGATCTGCGTCGGCCAGGCCGGTGGTCGCGCGCAGCTGTCGCTGGAGCGCGTGGCGATCAACGTCGACGACGCACGCATTCCCGACAACGCAGGCTCCCAACCGGTCGACCTGCCCGTCATCGACGGCGGTCCTGCCGCCTACTTTTCGACACTGCCGATCAAGGCCATGCGCGAAGCCCTGCGTGTCGCCGGCTTTCCTGCCGAGGTATCGCAGACCGCAGGCACATACGTCTGCAACCACGTGTTCTACGGGTTGATGCACGCTCTACGCGTGCGAAGGGGCGTCCGTGCGGGCTTCGTCCACATCCCCTACTCGCCGGCCCAGGCGTCAGGGCATGCCGGTGCGGCGAGCCTGCCGGTGGAGACGGTGACAGCCGCCTTGCGCCTGGCGGTGAAGGTGGCCCTGAAGACGCCTCTCGATATCCGCACCGCTGCGGGTGCGGAACACTGATACCGCGCTCTACTTCGCGCGCACGACGCGGGTGCCCGCGATCAGGTCATGCAGGCAGCGCTGGTCCTGCCGGAAGATCATCAGCGAGTCGACGAGCACGTAGATCGTGCCCAGGCACGGGATGTTGCCGATGGCATGCGTCGGCAGGTAGCGCTTGCCCAGCAGCTCTACCAGGGACGGCTTGTTGCCTTGCAGGTCCACGATCTTGATGGACACCACCTTCTTGCCCCAGGTCTGGCCATTGGCATGAAGCGGATAGCCCTGGATAAGCACGAACACGGCGAAGCCGATAACGGCCCACAGCAGCGTCGTACCCAGCGGCATGATGCCGAAACCGCCCGAACGGCCCGCCTCGAACGCAGCCTCCCAGTAACCACCGACGAACATGAGCGGCACGATCACCGCGAAGCCGATGCAGGCGTCGATCAGGATCGCCGCCAGCCGCAGCCAGCGGATCTCGGGATCCGGTACGCCCTGCTCCTGGAAATCAGCGACACTCGCATCGGGCGTGCGGTAAGGGTCCTGCGGCATCGGCGGCGGTGTCTGCATCCTGATTCCTTTCAATGCGATCGAGGGACGCTCAGGTACGCGGCAGGGTCACGCCCGTCTGGCCCTGGTACTTGCCACCGCGGTCCTTGTAGCTGGTTTCGCAGACGTCGTCGGCATCGGACTGGAAGAACAGCATCTGCGCCACGCCTTCGTTGGCGTAGATACGCGCGGGCAGCGGCGTGGTATTGCTGAACTCCAGCGTCACGTGACCTTCCCACTCCGGCTCCAGCGGCGTGACGTTGACGATGATGCCGCAACGCGCGTACGTGCTCTTGCCCAGGCACACCACCAGCGTGTCGCGCGGAATGCGGAAGAACTCCACCGTGCGCGCCAGCGCGAAGCTGTTCGGCGGGATGATGCATTCGTCGGCTTCGATGTCGACGAAGCTTTTCGGGTCGAAGTGCTTGGGGTCGACGATGGTGGAGTTGATGTTGGTGAACACCTTGAACTCGCGCGAGCAGCGTACGTCGTAACCGTAGCTGGAGGTGCCGTAGCTGACGATGCGCTGCCCATTGGCCTGCTTGACCTGCCCGGGTTCGAACGGTTCGATCATGCCCTGCTGTTCGGCCATGCGGCGGATCCAACGGTCGCTCTTGATGCTCATGCAAGTCCTGATCTGATGGGGCGAAGGCCGCGCGGGATGGGCGCGGCAGACGGGGAATTGTAGGGCGGGCCCTGGCCCGCCGTCTGCGTCAGACGATCACACCAGCGACGAGGCGATCGGCATGCTGGCCCGCGGCCGCTGCGCCAGCGTGGCCGCCATGACCCGCGCGGTCTGCCGATAGGCCTGCGCCACCGGGGAATCCGGCGCGGCCACCACGACCGGCTGGCCGGCATCGCCCTGCTCGCGGATCGTGATGTCCAGCGGCAGCGAGCCGAGCAGCGGCACGCCGTACTGGGCGGCCATCCGCTCGCCCCCCCCCTGGCCGAACAGATGCTCGACATGGCCGCAGTGGGAACAGGTATGCACCGCCATGTTCTCGACGATGCCGAGCACCGGCACCTCGACTTTCTCGAACATCTTCAGCGCCTTCTTCGCATCCAGCGTAGCGATGTCCTGGGGCGTGGTGACGATGACGGCCCCTGCGACCGGGATCTTCTGCGCCAGCGTCAGCTGGATGTCGCCCGTCCCCGGCGGCAGGTCCACCAGCAGATAGTCCAGATCGCCCCACAGGGTGTCGGTGAACAGCTGCATCAGCGCCGAGGTGGCCATCGGCCCGCGCCAGATCATCGGCGTGTCCGGGTCGACCAGCAGGCCGATCGACATGGCTTCCACCCCGAACGCCCGCATCGGCTCGATCGACTTGTTGTCGTGGCTCTCCGGCCGGCCCGACAGGCCGAGCATGGCCGGCACACTGGGCCCGTACACATCGGCATCCAGCACCCCGACCCGCGCGCCCTCGGCGGCCAGCGCCAGCGCCAGGTTCACCGACGTGGTCGACTTCCCCACCCCGCCCTTGCCGGAGCCGACCGCGATGACGTTGCGGATGCGGGGGTGGGGGGACAGGGTGCCTTGGACGGTATGGGAGGCGATGCGGGAGTTGAGAGACAGCGAGGCCAAGCGCTCGCCCCGCCCCTCCAGGACATCGGCGGCCAGCGATTCGATGCCGCGCCTGAGGCCATTCAGAGGAAAGCTGGCGTGTAAGGAGACCTCAATGCCCGAGGGACCTCGGAAGGCACTCCACAGCAGGCCCTTGTTCAGCTTTTCGGGCATGTCAGGCAACGCTATTTGAGACAGGTATTCCAGTTCCAAGTCCACTCCGGATAATTTTTGTGACTTACATCACATTTCAAGCGGTAACGCTTGTAACATCTTTCTGTGCTATGGGCATAGACGTTAATCCCATGTTAACGTCGGGTCACGAGGACGTTACGTGCGGCCGGGGCTGACGGATCAGCCAATTGGGGGCCGCATCCATTGACAGTTTAGGGGATTCACCACATGTCAGTTCGCAATACGAATGCGCTTAAGCGCAGCCGCCTGAGCGCGGCACTTTTCACCGCCCTCGTCGTGCCGTTCTCCGTGGCCGCTTTGGCGCAGGAAAGCACCCAAGAAGCTCAGACCCCCCCCCCTTCGTCGGGATCGACAGCCACGTTGGACAAGGTCACCGTGACCGGTTCGCGCATCAAGCGCACCGAAATCGAAGGCCCCTCGCCGGTGACCGTCATCACCTCTGCCCAGATCGAACGGGAAGGCTTCAACACCGTCTATGACGCGTTGAATACTCTCACGCAGGCTGGCGGTGCGGCCCAGAATGAAATCTTCCAGGGCGGTTTCACGCCGAATGCCAGCGTTATCAATCTGCGTGGCCTCGGCCCGGGCCGCACTCTGCTGCTGATCAACGGCCGCCGCGCAGCTGACTATCCGCTGCCATACAACGGACAGAGCAACTTTGCCAACTTCGGTAATATCCCCGCCGCGGCGGTGGATCGTATCGAACTGCTTGCTGGTGGTGCTTCCGCCATTTACGGCTCGGACGCGGTCGCGGGCGTGATCAACGTGATCCTGAAGACAAACTTCGAAGGCGACATCTTGAAGGTTCGCGGCAGCACCACCACTCGCGGCGGCGGCGACGTCGGCGACATCCAGTGGATCGGAGGCAAGACCGGCGAAAACTGGAGCGTCACCTACGCAGCTGAGTATTACAACAGCGAGCCGCTGTACGCTTTCCAGCGCGAATTCATGGATTCGTCGCTCGACAACCCGCTGCCCCCGGACTTCGTCGGTATCCAGCCGACCGGCACCATGCGAGTGCGTCGCCGCACCGGTTCCACGGCCGGCTCATATTTCGCGCCGCCGGCAGGCGCGTGTGAGCAGCTTGGTGACGAATGGGTGCGCTGGAACTACCGCTCCGCCACGGCTACGGGTGTCATCACCAATCTCGGTCAGGCCTGCGGCTCGTTCAAGGACGTCGCCTACCAGACCATCCGCAATGGCAACAGCGATCTGTCCGGTTACATCTTCGGCACGTACGATTTCGAGAACGACATCCAAGCTTGGGGCAGCCTGCAGGCCTGGACCTCCAAAGCCAAGTACGGCGCCGGCACCCAGTTCTGGGGTGGCCGGACCGTCGGTGCCTTGTGGTTTGACGAGGGATTTAATGCGCTGGTCGATGCGCAGCGCGTCTTCACCCCGCAGGAAGCCGGCGGCGTGGAGAACCTGCTGGCCAAGAATGACGAGAAGTCCTATGACCTCGCTTTCGGTCTGCGCGGCACCATCGCCGATCGCTTCGATTGGGACGTGACCCTGTCCCGCGCCGAATACCGCGTGAAGGTGGATCGTCCGCGCCTCCTGTCCACCGCCGTAAATGACTGGTTCCTCGGCCCGCAGCTTCGTACGCAGGTCGTCGGTGGCGTGACGTATCCCGTCTATCGCCTCAACCAATCGCGCTACTACTCGGCGCTGACGCCGGAACAGTTCGCTGCGCTCAACACCGTGGTCAAGACCGACGCCGAGTCTTTCGTCAACCAAGGGTCTTTCACCATCGCCGGTGATCTATTCGAAATGCCGGCTGGCCCGCTGGCTTTCGCAGCGGTGCTAGAAGCCTCGCAGCAGGAGTACACGCTTACGGCCGATCCGCGCATCCTGCCCGACTACACTGGTGCGGATCGTCCGTACAACCTGACTGGTACCGGCGGTGGCGGCGATCGCGACCGCTACGCACTCGGCGTGGAGTTTTCGATCCCGATCTTCTCGATGCTCAAGGCGAGTGTCGCCGGCCGCTACGACAAGTACGACGACATCACGTCCGTCGATGACGCCAAGACCTGGAACGCCGGTCTCGAGTTCCGTCCGCTGGACAACCTGCTGTTCCGAGCCTCCTACTCGACGAGCTTCCGTGCACCTGACATGCACTACGTGTTTGCCGAGCGCAGTGGTTCGTTCAGCGCGATCTTCGATACCCGTCGCTGCCTCGAGAGCGGCCGTACTGCGGCGCAGTGCCCGACCAGCGACACCACTATCAACTACACCTCTTTCGGTGTTCGCCAAGGCACGACCGACCTGACCGAAGAAACCGGCAAGTCCTGGACTGCTGGCGTGGTGTGGGACATCCTGGATGGACTGTCCGTCAGCGCGGACTACTACCACATCGAGCTCGAGGACGCCGTTGCCGACATCACCACGGCGTACATCCTCGACGGTGAGGCCGGCTGCGTCACGGGTCTGACCCGGAATCGCCAGCCCTTCACGCTCGGCGCACCTGGCTCCGCGTTCTGCAACGACATGCTTTCGCGTGTCAGCCGCTTGAGCGCCCCGGGCACCCCGAACGATGGCCAGATCACTGAAATTCGCCGTGGCCCGATCAACCGTGCATTCCTCGGAACCAAGGGCATCGACGCCACGCTCGACTATCGTCTGGACACTGATCGCCTTGGCGACTTCCGTCTGCAGCTGGGCTACTCGCACACGCTGGAACAGACCACCTCGCAGTTCAAGGGTGATCCGATCCTGGACTACCGCGACGACCTGACCAACTTCGACTTCCGCAGCCGCGTCCGTGCCACGGCGACTTGGCAGAAGAACGACTGGCAGGCCGCAGTGTTCGCCCTGCGTTACGGTAGTCTGCCGAACTGGCAGGAAACCGGCCGCATCGCTCCGTACATCATCTACAACATGAGCGTGGGCAAGCAGGTCACCGAAAAGCTCGGTGTGAATTTCTACGTCAACAACGTCTTCGATAAGGTCCATCCGCGTGACGACGGGTACAACACGTACCCGTACTTCTGGCGTGCCTTCAGCCCGATCGGGCGCGAAGTGGCGCTTGAACTGGAGTACAAGTTCAACTGATGGTGAGCTGACAATCGTCAGAAAGCCCGGCCTAGCGCCGGGCTTTTTTTTCGAATCTTGTTGCAATTGCAACAAAAAGGCCGTTTAGGAACGTACCAGCGGAACCTTAACAGTCAGAATATGTGACGTGCGGCACATTTTTAACCGTAATTTAGGTAACACAGCTATGTGTTACGGCTGTCACTGTTAATCGCATGTTAGTTTTCGAACAACAGGACGTTTATGTGCGGTAAGGGCGAAGGACATATCCATTGGGGACCGCATTACCTCTCGACATTTTGGGGATTCACTACATGTCAGTTCGCAATCCGAGTGCGCTCAAGCGCAGCCGCCTGAGCGCGGCATTGATCACCGCCTTGGTGGTGCCATTCGCAGGAAGCACTTTCGCGCAAGACGCCGAGTCGACCACGGAAGAGTCGCAGCAGCAGAGCACCGCCACGCTGGACAAGGTGACCGTCACCGGTTCACGCATCAAGCGCGCCGAAGTGGAAGGTCCTGCGCCGGTCACCGTAATCACAGCCGCCGAGATCGAGCGCGAAGGCTTCGCCACCGTCTATGACGCGCTGAACTCGTTGACCCAGAACACCGCGTCCATCCAGAACGAACTGAACCAGAACGGGTTCACGCCCAACGCCAGCTTCCTGAACCTGCGAGGTCTGGGCCCGGGCTATCAGCTG
The DNA here is from genome assembly GCF_058793715.1 of Pseudoxanthomonas sp. GW835-FHT14C01. NCBI lineage: Bacteria > Pseudomonadati > Pseudomonadota > Gammaproteobacteria > Lysobacterales > Lysobacteraceae > Pseudoxanthomonas > Pseudoxanthomonas sp. GW835-FHT14C01. The sequence goes on along the minus strand of NZ_JBXAGB010000003.1, from coordinate 633,614 downwards.
ATACTGATTAACGGTCGTCGCGCCGCGGACTATCCCCTGCCCTACAACTCGCAATCCAACGCGGTGAACCTGGCCAACATCCCGGCCGCCGCACTGGAACGCGTCGAAGTCCTGACCGGCGGCGCATCGGCGATCTACGGTTCGGACGCCGTGGCCGGCGTCGTCAACCTGATCATGAAAACGAACTACGAGGGCGATCAGCTCAGCGTGCGTGCCGGTACGACCACCCAAGGTGGCGGCGATTCGGGACGCTTCCAGTGGATCGGCGGCAAGACCGGCGACAAATGGAGTGTCGTGTACGCGTTCGAGGCAGTCGAGCGCGAAGCGATCTTCGCGTCCCAACGCAAGTTCATGGATTCCTATTTCGACGAGCCTGGCGTGAATCCGGAAGATGTCAATGCCGTCGAAGGCCTGCTCGTATTCGACATCGCTAACAGCAACCGCGTATTCCCGGACGGAGGTGAAGCAACCTGCGCCCGATTCAGCGAATTCCAAGCGTATTACTTCGAAGCCTCGTCGGTGTATACCGGGCCTCGCTGCGGCTACTTCGGTTATCCCGCAACCCAAGCGATCCGGAACTCCGACAGCAACCAGTCCGGCTATCTGTACGGCACTTTCGACTTCGACAACGGCTTGCAGGGCTGGGCGCAGCTGAGCGCCTCCCGCTCAAAGGCCAATTTCGCTAGCGCCACCCAGTTCTGGTCCAGCTCTGATTTCTTCGACCCTAACCTGGAATCCGACTTCACCGGTCCCGGCGGCGGCGCATTCGTCAACCTGCAGCGCATCTTCACGCCTGCCGAAGTCGGCGGCGCAGGCGCGCAGAATGCGACATCGGACGAGCGCGCGTTTGACGTCGCGTTCGGCCTGCGCGGCACCATGCTCTCGGATCGCTTCGACTGGGATGCGACGGTGTCCCGTGCGGAATACAGAATCGAAACGCGGCGTCCGCGCTTTCTCGCCAACAGGCTCACCGAGTACTTCCTGGGCGAACAGCAGGGTTTCGATCCCTACTTCGATGCCTACCCGGTGTACGAGCTGAATCAGGCACGTTTCTTCAACCCGATCGATGCCGCGACGTTCCAGTCGTTGAACACCACCCTGATCGGAAAGGCCGAATCCGACGTCACCCAGGCGAACTTCACCGTGTCGGGCGACCTCTTCGAGCTGCCGGCGGGTGCATTCGGCGCCGCAGCAGTCATCGAGGCGGCCCGTCAGAGCTATGAACTGACGCCCGATCCGCGTACGTTGCCTGGCTACACCGGAAACGAGCCCATCTACAACTATTCCGATACGGGCGGCGGTGGCGAGCGTGACCGCTACGCACTGGGCCTGGAGTTCAGCATCCCGATTCTCGACAGCCTGAAGGCGAGCGTGGCCGGCCGCTACGACAAGTACGACGACGTCACCAACGTGGACGACGCGATCACCTGGCAGGTCGGCCTCGAATGGCGTCCTGTCGAGAGCCTGCTCTTCCGCGGCAGCCATGGCACCAGTTTCCGTGCCCCCGACATGCACTATGTGTACGCGGGCGAGTCGGGCTTCTTCACGTCGATCGTCGACGAATACCGTTGCCGGCGTGATGGTTTGAATCCGCAGGGCACGGCCTGCTCGAGCGACGCCGACTATAACTACCAGGTACAGGGCATCCGCCGCGGCAGCACCGACCTTGAAGAAGAAGAGGGCAAGTCCACGACGTTCGGCGTGGTCTGGGACATCACCGACCAGATGTCGATCAGCGCGGACTGGTATGACATCGAACTGACCGGCGGTGTGGACGACATTTTCACGTCCTACCTGTTCCGCGAAGAAGCGTCCTGCCTGCTCGGCACCGATCGCGCCGGTAACACCGTTGATCAGAACTCCGCGGCCTGCCAGTTCTTCACCGGACTGGTGACCCGCACCGACTCGCCCTTCCGCGACAACCAAGTGGACGAGTACAGGTCCTTCCCGGTCAACCAGTCGCTCAGCCGTACCAGCGGCATCGACGTGAACTTCAAGTACGGGCTTGATACGGACCGTCTGGGCGATTTCGATTTCGACCTTGCGTGGACGCACGTCCTCAAGAAGGAAATCGAGCTGTTTCCCGGCGACGGCATCATCGATGATCGTGATGACCTGGTGAACCAGCGCACCCTGAACTTCCGTAGCCGTTTCAACTGGAGCGCAAGTTGGCAACTGGACGACTGGGCCGCCAACGTCAATGGCTACCGCCTGGGCTCCCTGCCCCTCGGCGATCCGGACAAGGGCCGCGGCGGCAGCTTCGTGATCTGGAACGCCGGTGTTTCGAAAGAGATCACGGACAAGGCAACCGTATCGTTCCAGGTCCAGAATCTGCTGGACAAGAAGCCATTGTTCGATGAGGACCTGGCGTATCCCTTCTTCTGGAGTACGTACTACTCCGGCGTCATCGGCCGCGAGGTCTTTCTCCAGTTCACCTACAAGCTGCGCTGAGGCTTTTCCACGGTGTGATATGCCAGGGAGCCCGGGAAACCGGGCTTCCTTTTGCTCATGTTTGCCGTGCTGGCGCAGCCGAATCTTCGGAATGGAGCAACGCGATCAAAGGCTGCAGATCATCCGCATAGCAGCGCCACCGGTCTTGGGCATCGCGATGCAGCGTCCCACGAACCTGCGCCGCACTGGCGGTCGCCACCGGCGCGGCATTGAGTTCGAACCGAAGGCATTGCGGCTGCCAGTCGAGCCCACAGAAGTCCAGGAGCCGCCGGGTCTGGTACTCCTGGTCTGAAATGAGATCTTCGTAATCGATCCAGAGAATGCGATCGCCCAGAAGGCTCTCGAAATGCTGCATCAACCGGTTGAACCTCACAAAGTACCGTCCCGTCTCGACTAGATCGAACGAGTAGCCGTGGTAAGGAGACGCCGGCGAAAAAAGTTGCCGGAAGTTGGAGAGGCAGGTATCCAAGGGATTCCGGCGCATCCCAATGATCCTTGCCCCGGGGAGCGCACGGGCGATCATTCCCAGATAGAGGAAATTATGGGGGTGCTTGTCGACGAAGTGCGGGAAGCTACCCGTCAGTGGCCTAGTGCTGTCGATGTAGCCGGTGCCAAGCGCTTTCCAATCGATCCGCCTCGCAGCCAGTACGGTATCCGCGTCGATCAAGCGAGGCGTTCGCGTACCACCCGCACGCTTGATCAGGGACGGGAAATTGAGCACCTCGCCGATCGACTGCACCGACGAATGGCTCGACAGGATGCGATCAACCAGCGTGGTACCCGTGCGAGGCATCCCGACGACGAAGATGGGTTCCTCACTTGGGTATCCCATCGCATGGCCTGCGCTGGCGGATTCGGTCGCAAGAGCATCGAAACACGCGTGGTCGACTTGCGTACCGAAGCGCAGGAGCGCCTTTCCGGTTGTCTTGCCCGCTGTGAAATGGCGAAAGGCGCTCGCGTAGTGACCGATGTCCTCATACTCCTTTCCCAGCGCCAGATGGAGATACATCCTGCTCGCTGCATCGCGGGTCCCCTCAAGGCTTGCCGTCAGGCGCCGGATGTTGTTGACCTCCGGCGTCCACTTCTTCAGCTGCGCCAGACCAAGATGTGCCTGCGCGTGGGCAGGCTGGTGGACCAGCACCTGGCGGTAGGCCGCCTCCGCAGCCTGAAGATCCCCGTTGAACAGCGACGTGGTGGCATGGTTGAAGACGTTGCGCATGTCCTCCGGGAGAAGTTCGAGCGCTCGGGCACTCAGGCGGCTCGCCGGCTCGTAGGCATTGGCCCTGGCGAAGATCACGGAGAGTTGCTGACAGGTCGACGCGTTGCTCCATGCCAAGGGCACAGCCTCATGCGCCAGCCCCAGCGCCTGTTGGGGAGAGCGAGCCTGGGAAATGGCGCGCGCCGCCTGCAGCAGGAGGTCTACGTCACCCGGCTTGAGCTCCACGGCCTTCTGCGAATGCGTCAGCGCCTCGTCGAGCGAGCCGGTTGCCAGCGCAGCGACCGACAGCAGATGGTGAACGTGCGGCAGCTCCGGATTCGCCACCGCCAGCGCTCTCAATACAGGCAGCGCACGTTCCCAGTCGCCCCTATTCGACGCTTCCACTGCGATGAGGTATTGGCGGGCCGCCCAGGTTTTTGCTTCGCCGGTCGAGTCAGGGGTTCCGGACATGAAATGGGTAGCCCAGGTCACGTATTTACAGGACTGCATCTTACAGTCGCGCGCTCCGGTCGGTGTCGCCCCACAGATGGTGACAAGGGCCGAGCACCTCGGCCCCCGTACACACGCGACGCCGGTATCTGCCCACGGCCCTACGCCCCGCCAGGAAGTGTCAATGGCCGAAATTTTCCTGCTAAAGTCGGCATCCAGTCACGCTTCAACGGGCGTGCGCGATGGCCCAAATCCGCCGTCGTCGAGCTGTTTTCATCCGGGGCGATTTTTAATTGGGGGAGTAATGAAGAAATCCTTACTTGCGACATCGATGCTGGCGCTTGCGTGCGTGCTGGCGGCGCCTGGGCAGGCGGCGACGCTCCAGCAGGTGCGTGACTTCGTCTCGCATCCCGCTTACGGCACAGTGAAGATCTCGCCCAATGGCGAGTACCTTGCGGTGACGGTCGACAAGGGCGAGCAAGATGTCCTCGCTGTCATGCGCACCAGCGACTTGAAGCTGGTCAAAGTCAACCAGTTGCCCGACAGCAAGAGCGTAGGCAGTTTCTACTGGGTCAGCCCAAATCGCCTGATGTTCAACGCGATCAAGAAGCTGGGCGGCTACGCACAACCATTCAATACCGGCGAATGGTTTGCGGTGAACGCCGATGGCAGCCAGCCGCGCCCGCTGATCTTCTACGGTACCCGCGATGCGACTCAGCGCGGCAAGACCGTGGGTTCGGAACGGTTCTCGCTGTTGGATACGCTGCGCGACGATGATCAGAACGTCATTATGCAGGCCACCAGCCCGCGCTCTTCGGAAGGCGTAGGCACCGAGGTGTATCGCATGGACACGCTGAGCGGGCGCCGCATTTCCCTGGGCCGCGCGCCCAAGGAGAACTGCAGCATCGCGCTGGATGCTGGCAAGCAACCGCGGTTCGCGGTCTGCTCGTCCAGCAAGGACGAAGAAGGCGAATACGACGAGCGTACCGAGCTTTACCGGCGCGACGACAAGGGCTGGACACTGGTCAACGCCTCCAAGTCGGGCGGCAAGCACCTCTCGGTGATCCGTACGACCGTGACTGGCACCGTCTATGCCGAACAGGACGATGGCAAATCCCCCGCGGCTGTTGGCACGCTGAGTACCGCGACCGGTGAGTTCACGCCCTTGTTCCAGGACAAGATCGCCGAGGTATCCGACTACATCTGGTCCACCGACGAATCCACGCTGGTCGGCGTCGTTACCGAGGCCGGCGCTCCCGCCGTGAAGCTGATCGACGAGAGCAGCCCGGACGCCGAACTCTATGCATCTCTCGCCGGCGCATTCGAAGGGCAGATGGTCGATTTTGCAAGCCAGACACAGGACGGCAAGAAGATCATTGTTAGCGTCTACAGCGACAGCAATCCCGGCGAGCTCTACCTCTACGATCGGGACACCGGCAAGGCGCGCTTCCTGATGCAGCGCAAACCTGAACTGGACAAGAAGAACATGGCGTCCGTGAAGCCGTTCAACTTCACCTCGCGCGATGGCAAGCTGATACATGGCTACCTTACCCTGCCGCACGGCTCAAATGGCAAGAACCTGCCGTTGATCGTCAATCCGCACGGCGGACCGATCGGCCCACGCGACAACTGGGGCTTCAACTGGGAGGCACAGTTGTTGGCCAGCCGAGGTTACGCCGTTCTGCAGGTGAACTACCGTGGCTCTGGTGGATACGGCAAAGCGTTTCAGGACGCAGGTCACCTGCAGTGGGGACAGGGCATCCAGAACGACATCATTGATGCCACGCAATGGGCCATCGGCCAGGGCTATGCCGACAAGGACCGTATCTGCATCTACGGCGGCAGTTTCGGTGGCTATTCCTCGCTGATGGCCCCCATCCGTGCGCCCGGCCTGTTCCAGTGCACCTTCGGCTATGTCGGCGTGTACGATGTGGACTTGATGTTCAAGAAGGGCGATATCCCGGAACGCGAGTCCGGCCAGCGTTATCTTCGCCGCACGCATGGCAGCGACACGAAGTCGTGGGCTGAGAATTCTCCGGCGCGGCGCGCCGGCGAAGTGAAGATCCCGGTCTACCTCGCTGCAGGCGCCCGCGACGTGCGCACGCCGCCGGAACAGACCGAGCTGATGAACAAGGCGCTGATCGCCGCCGGCAATCCGCCGGAAGGCATGATCATCCAGTCCGGTGAAATGCATGGCTTCTACGATGTCGAGAACCGCGTGAAGCTCTACACGACCATGCTGGACTTCTTCTCCCGCCATCTCGGCGGAACCGTCACTGTCGGTGCTCCCAGCAAGAGCAACTGAGCAGTTCAGGTGGCGTTGTTGGCGGCCGGCCCATGGGGCCGGCCGTTTCTATTGGCCGCCCATCGTGACTTTCGATACAGGCGTGCTTGCCGGCGAATTCACAGAATGGTCAGCACGTCATCGGGGAAAAGGAAGTTCATGAAGCCGCTGAAAACCATGTTGGTGCTTGCCGCACTGTGCCTGCCCGCCACAACGCAGACGGTGATGGCACAGAACGCCGCCGCACCCGATCCGACTCAGGACAGACTGATGCTGTCGGCCGGGTTCCTGTCGGCCCACCCGGACCTCCGTTACCGACTGCATGGGCTGGAGGAGTTCAAGAAAGGGCGTTACGAAGATGCCTTAAAGTTCTTTCAGCGCGCGTCCTTCTACGCAGACAAGGCTTCGCAAGGGATGGTTGCGGAGATGCTGTGGAACGGTCAGGGCGTCCCGAAGGACCCGGCACTGGCCTACGCATGGATGGATCTTGCCGCCGAACGAGGCTATGCGGGCTTCCTCGGACTGCGCGAGCGCTACTGGAGCGCACTGAGCGAGGCGGAGCGCCAGCGCGCACTGGAAGAAGGCGCGGCGCTGTATGCCAAGTACGGGGACGAGGCGGCGCAACCGCGCATCGCAAACACCCTTCGGCGCGAGCGCCGGAAGATTACGGGCAGCCGGACCGGCTTCACGGGGAACGTGCAGATCTACGTACCGGGACCAAACGGTTTCGAACAGATCGACGGCAGCAAGTTCTTCGACGAGAAGTACTGGGACCCGAAGCAGTACCAGGCCTGGCACGACAACGTCTGGATGAAGCCACGCATCGGACGCGTGAGCGTGGGCGAAGTCGAACAACTTCCTGCACAACAACCCGCTTCCCGCATTCCGGGAGCCGAGCCCGATGTCAATGCCATCGAGCCGGAAACGCCCGAGCGGAACGAAAGTGAACTGGGAACGCGAAAGGACGGCTGAGCCCTTCCATACGCCAGCGGATGCGGTATAACAGGCATCATCCTGCCGGCCATTGCCGGCGGGCCTGACCTACATCCCTGGGAGGGGAACATGCGCAAGACCCTGATGGCCGCGATGCTGGCCGCTCCGCTGATGGCCCTGTCGATGGTGGCGTCAGCCGCCGATCCGGTGATGGGCCGCTGGAAGACCATCGACAGCGAGACCGGCAAGCCCAAGTCCTTCGTCGAGATCACCCAGGCCGCCAACGGCACGATCACCGGCCGCATCGTCGAGCTGATCAACCCGAGCAAGCCGAACCCGACCTGCGACAAGTGCAAGGACGACCGCAAGAACAAGCCGATCACCGGCATGGAGATCATCCGCGGCATGAAGGCCGAGGGCGGCGGCGAGTACGCCGGCGGCACCATCCTCAAGCCGGACGAGGGCAAGATCTACAAGTCGAAGATGGAACTGATCGAGGGTGGCAAGAAGCTGGAGGTGTCCGGCTGCATCGCGTTCATCTGCAAGTCGCAGACCTGGATCCGCCAGTAAGCCCTTGTGGATCCATGACAGCACAGGCCCGGCATTGCCGGGCCTGTTGCGTTTGGGCCACGGGAAAGGGCTTCCATCCGGGCATGCGATAATCGCAGTCCCCCGTCGCGAAGTCCGTCATGAGCCGCACCGCACTCGTCACCAACGCCCTTCCCTACGCCAATGGCCCGCTGCACCTGGGTCACCTCGTAGGCTACATCCAGGGCGACATCTGGGTGCGGGCGCGCCGGATGCGGGGCGACACGGTGTACTTCGTCTGCGCAGACGACACCCATGGCACGCCGATCATGCTGGCGGCGGAGAAGGCCGGTGTCACGCCCGAGGCCTTCATCGCCGGCATCCAGGCCAGCCATGAGCGCGATTTCGCTGCGTTCGGCGTGGCGTTCGACCACTACGACTCGACCAACTCCGCCGCAAACCGCGAACTGACGGAACAGTTCTACCAGCGCCTCGACGCCGGTGGCCACATCAGCCGCCGCACGGTGGCGCAGTTCTACGACCCGGCCAAGGGCATGTTCCTGCCCGACCGCTACATCAAGGGCATCTGCCCGAACTGTGGTTCCGCCGACCAGTACGGCGACAACTGCGAGGTCTGCGGTGCCACGTACGCGCCGACCGACCTCAAGGAACCGAAATCGATCCTGTCCGGCAGCACGCCGCAAATCCGCGATTCGGAACACTACTTCTTCGAGGTGGGCCGCTTCGATGCGTTCCTGCGCGAATGGCTGGCCGGCGACGTCGCGCTGCCCGGCGTCAAGGCGAAGCTGCGCGAGTGGCTGGATGCCGAAGGTGGCCTGCGTGCGTGGGACATCTCGCGCGATGCGCCGTACTTCGGCTTCGAGATCCCCGGTGCGCCCGGCAAGTACTTCTATGTCTGGCTGGATGCGCCGATCGGCTACCTGAGCAGCTTCCAGAACCTGTGCAACGAACGCGGCATCGCGTTCGAGCCGCACCTCGACGCCGGCACCGATGTCGAACTGCACCACTTCATCGGCAAGGACATCGTCAATTTCCACGGCCTGTTCTGGCCGGCGGTGCTGCACGGGACCGGCCATCGCGCGCCGACACGCCTGCACGTCAACGGCTATCTGACCGTGGATGGCGCCAAGATGTCGAAGTCTCGCGGCACCTTCATCATGGCACGCACCTACCTGGACGTGGGTCTGGAGCCGGAAGCGCTGCGCTATTACTACGCGGCCAAGTCGTCCGGTGGCGTCGACGACCTCGACCTCAACCTCGGCGACTTCGTCGCGCGCGTCAATGCGGATCTGGTCGGCAAGTTCGTCAACCTCGCCAGCCGCTGCGCCGGCTTCATCGACAAGCGCTTCGGCGGCAAGCTCGCCGACGCGCTGCCCGATCCCGCCATGTACCAGCGCTTTGTCGACGCGCTTGGCCCGATCGCCGACGCTTACGAGCGCAACGAGCCGGCCACCGCGCTGCGCCTGACGATGGCGTTGGCCGACGAAGCCAACAAGTACATCGACGAGACCAAACCCTGGGTGATCGCCAAGCAGGAAGGCGCGGACGCCGCCCTGCAGTCCGTCTGCACGCAGGGCCTGAACCTGTTCCGCGTTCTCGCGGCCGCGCTGAAGCCGGTGCTTCCGCGCACCGCAGCGGAGGCGGAGGCTTTCCTCGGCGCCCCTGTCGAAACCTGGGCCGACGTCGCAGCGCCGTTGCAGGCGCACACCATCCAGCCGTATTCGCCTCTCTTCACCCGTATCGACCCGAAACTGATCGACGCCATGACCGACGCTTCCAAGGACACCCTCGCCGCTCCGGCGCCCGCCGCCGCCGAGAAGAAGACCGAAGCCAAGGCGGCCGCGCCTGCAGAACCGAAGGACACCGGCGGTGTCATCGGCATCGAGGACTTCGCCAAACTCGACCTGCGCGTCGGCAAGGTGCTGGAGTGCGGCCTCGTGGACGGTTCCGACAAGCTGCTGCGCTTCCTGCTGGATGCCGGCGACCTGGGCCAGCGCCAGATCTTCTCCGGCATCCGCGCCAGCTACGCCGAACCGGACAAGCTCATCGGCCGCAACGTGGTGTTCATCGCCAACCTGGCCCCGCGCAAGATGCGCTTCGGCCTGAGCGAGGGCATGATCCTGTCGGCCGGCTTCGACGGCGGCGCGCTGGCGCTGCTGGACGCGGATGCCGGCGCCTTGCCCGGCATGCCGGTGCGTTGACGCCGCCAGCCTCGCCACGGCGATGAACGCCGATCTCGTCGAACGCCTCGACCGCCTGTTGCCGCAGACCCAATGCGGCCAGTGCGGGTTCGACGGCTGCCTGCCGTACGCGCAGGCGATGGCGCGCGGCGACGCCGGCGTGGACCATTGCCCGCCTGGCGGCGACGCGGGTGCGCGCGCACTCGCCCGCGTGTTGCAGGTGCCGCCGTTGCCCTACGACCGCGCGCGTGGCATGCACAAGCGGGCGATGGTTGCGGTAGTAGTGGAAGCAGACTGCATCGGCTGCACGAAGTGCATCCAGGCCTGCCCGGTGGATGCGATCATCGGCGGCGCCAAGCAGATGCACGTCGTAATCGATCCGCTGTGCACGGGCTGCGAGCTGTGCGTGCCCGCTTGCCCGGTGGACTGCATCGTCATGGAGCCTGCCAGGACGTGACGCCACGCGCGTCGGTGCCACACCGGATCAGCTGAGCGTCAGCGTCCACCGGTCGTGCATGCGGAACAGATGCGCTCGACCTTGTAGCCGTGGTCGCGCAGCTTCTGCACGACGCCATCCTCGCCCAGCAGGTGCAGCGCACCGACGACCACCAGCGCATCGTCGTCGCCGGGCTGATCGAGGATCTGCCGGATCTTCGGCACCCAGGCGTCGTTGCGGTCGACATTGATGCGCCGGTACAGACGCGGATACTGCTCGCGCATGTCGGACGCCATGCCGTTCCATAGGGCTTCGGCGTCTCCACGGCGCCAGGCGTCGTGCAGGCGCCGGGTCTCCGCCGAGCCCTTGTCGGCCTGCTCCAGGGCTTCCGCCACGAACTGGCGCTGCTCGGTTGCGTCCATGCCATCCAGCACGCCGATCTGCTCCTGCATGCGCTCCAGCCCGCTGGTGGGCTTGCCGGCCGCCAGGGCCTTGTCCATGAAATGATTGTCCAGGCCCAGTTTCGGGTCCAGCCCCTGCTTGGTCATCTCGACGATGCTGATCGTCAGGCCGGCGAACCACGGTTCGAAACGGGTGAACGAAGCGAGCGGCACATTGTTCTTGCCCGCCCATGCCTCCAGCCGCGTCCAGGTGGCGGCGTCGAGGTCCTGCTGCAGCGTCTTGCCGTCGATGCGCATGGCGGCCTGCATCATCAGCTGCGAGCCGGCCGGTGAACGCATTTCCTCCGGCGACAGTTCGAACAGCACGCGCTCGGCATCGGCGAAGGCGGCATCGACATCGCCGGACAGCGGATAGTCGCTCGGGCGCAGCAGATGGAACGAACCCAGCAGGTAGACCGCGTTGTCCTTGTCGGACACCTTCCACAGCAACGGCACCGGCGCCCCGGTCGCGCTGGGCGCATCCACCGCGAGGACGGACGCGCTGCCCAGCAGCGCGGTGGCGACGAGGACTTTCAGCGAACGGCGCAGCAGCATCGGTCTTCCTTCAGAGCACTTTGATGGGCTTCGCGTACGCCTTCTCGCCAGCCTCGACCAGCAGATCCAGTCGGTTCTCCGCCGGCGGCAATGGACAGGTCGCGTAAGGCGTGAAGGCGCAGGGCGGGTTGTAGGCCCGGTTGAAATCCAGCACTACCTTGCCCGCCTGCGGCGCGTCGGCGTCCAGGAAGCGGCCGGCCGGGTAGCTGCCGTGCCCGCTGGTACGGTCAGCCAGCACGAAGAACAGCGGACCGCCCGCCTGTCCCAGCGCCTCCAGCCGGAATGTCTTGCCGTCGCGCTCGAACTCGACCACACCGGGATTGGGCGATTCGGTCGCCACGCCGATCACGTCGATGATGGTCAGCGTCTTGCCGACGGGATGCGGGATGAAACGGCCTTCGATGCGCCAGTCTTCCTGCACGGGCCAGTAGTCGAGTCCGACGAACTGCGTACGCGACTCGGCATCGGCATGCTTCACCCGCAGTGCGTGCCGGCCACCGCGCTCGATCACGGTCAGCTGGCCCTTGCCTTCGTCGAAGCCTATCGTCGACGGCATCGCATCACGGTCGCTTTCAAGTTCCACGCGGCCTTTCAACGGCTCGCCGTTGAAGGTGAGCGCGTTGCCGCCCTCGGGCGTGAAGAAGACCCGCTTGTCCTGCTGCGTGACCATGCCCAGCCTGGCAGGACCGACGGCGAGCCTGATGCCGCTGCCCGGCCCGCTGCCGATGAAGTGGGATTTCAGTTCGATCCAGTGCAGACCGACGAGGCTGGTCCAGCCGTCGGGCGCCGTCAGTTCGATCCTGCGTTGTTCGCGCCAGGCGCTGTTGTCGGCGAGGAAACGGACATCCGCCACCTTGCCGGTGGTCGCGGGTTTGTCGTCGCCTCCGCACCCGGCCAGCAGCCCCAACAGCAGGGCCATCCCCAGCCATCCCCTGTTCTTCCCCATGTCAGCGTCCTCGCAGGAACCAGCGGTCGATCTCGTTCAAGGAAAAGCGCGCCCAGGTCGGGCGGCCGTGGTTGCACTGCCCGGAGCGCTCGGTGGCTTCCATCTCGCGCAGCAGGGCATTCATTTCGGGCAGCGTCAGTCGCCGGTTGGCGCGCACGGCGCCGTGGCAGGCCATTGTCGCCAGCAGTTCGTCGCGCGCCGCGGCGACCCGCCGGCTCTCGCCATGCTCGCGCAGGTCGGCCAGCACGTCGCGCAACAGCGCTTCGGGTTCGGCATTCGACAGCAGGGCGGGAATGCTGCGCACGCTCAACGACTGCGGGCCGCTGCGGGTGATGTCGAAGCCGAGGGTCGCCAGCGTCGCGGCCTCGCGCTCGGCCACGTCCGCCTCCCGTTCGGCCACCGCCAGCACCATCGGCACGAGCAGAGGTTGCGCGCGCAGGCCGATACTGTCGTGCGCGCCTTTCAGCTTCTCGTAGCCGATGCGTTCGTGCGCGGCATGCATGTCGACCACGATCAGGCCGTCGGCGTTCTCCGCCAGGATGTAGATGCCATGCAACTGCGCGATGGCGAATCCCAGCGGAGGAATGCCATCCGCATCTTCGACGGGCATCGCCTGCACGGACGGCGTCGACAGCATCGTGCCCGCCTGCGTGCCCGCCTGCGTCGCATCGGACAGCGGAGCGGCATACAGCGCGGCGTAGGCCGCGGGAGCCTCCGCCACGTTGAGTCCCAGCGGCGACTGCTGCGTGGGCATCCAGGCGGACGGCATGGACGCTGCGGGCCGCGCACCGAAGGACGCTGGCGCGATGTCCTGCGCCAGCGTGCCGGCGCGCGTCTCGGCGAGCGCTTCATGCAGCGTGCGGTAGACGAAATCGTGGATAAGGCGCGTGTCGCGGAAACGCACCTCGTGCTTGGCGGGATGGACATTGACGTCCACGCGCGTGGGATCGAGCTCCAGGAACAGCACGTAGGCCGGCTGGCGGCCATGGAACAGCACGTCCTGGTACGCCATCTTCACCGCATGCGCGATATTGCGGTCGCGCACCGAGCGTCCGTTGACGTAGACGTACTGCTGGTCGACGCTCGCACGCGAGTAGCTGGGCTGCGCGATCCAGCCATGCAACCGCAGCCCGGCCGCCGCATGGTCCACGCGCAACGCACTGCGGGCGAACTCTTCGCCCAACGTCTCGCCCAGGCGCGCGAGCGATTCCAGTTCATCGGCCTTGTAGCGCCGCGAGGGGCGTCCGTTGTGCGAGACGCGCAGCTCGATGTCGGGACGCGCCAGCGCCAGCGATCGCAGCCATTCCTCGATGTGGCCCATCTCGGTGCGTTCGGCGCGCAGGAATTTCCGCCGCGCCGGCACGTTGTAGAACAGCTCGCGTACTTCCACGGTGGTGCCGACGGCGTGCGGCTTGGGCGCGACCTCACCGACCTTGCCGCCTTCCACCTGCAGCGAGGCGCCATGTTCGTCCTGCGCGCGCCGGGACGTCAGCGCGAAGCGGCTGACCGAGGCGATCGACGGCAGCGCTTCGCCGCGGAAACCGAGCGTGGCCACCGCCTCCAGATCATCGAGCGATGCGATCTTGCTGGTGGCGTGCCGCGATACCGCCAGCGGCAGCTCTTCCGGCGCAATGCCGCCGCCGTCGTCGCGGATGCGGATCAGGCGGACGCCGCCCTCTTCCAGATCGATATCGACGCGCCGCGCGCCGGCATCCAGGGCGTTCTCGACCAGTTCCTTGACCACGGACGCCGGGCGTTCGACGACTTCGCCGGCAGCGATCTGGTTGATGAGGGTGTCGGGAAGCTGGCGGATCGGCACGTGCTGGCGGCGCGGTGGCGCCGTCTCGGGGAATCAGCCGTGATGATAGCCGAGCGGCCGGGCGATCAGGGCGCGCCGGCGGCTCCGCCCGCGGCAACGGTACGTGCGTCCGCCTCGGCCTGCGCACGCGCGGCGAACAGCGTGCCTGGCGGCGGCTGGCGGGTGAAGTAGGACTGGATGCCTTCCAGCACCGCGCCGGCGACCTTGCGCTGGTGGGCCGGATCGAACAGGCGCTTTTCTTCATCCGCATTCGAGATGAAGCCCGTTTCCACCAGCATGGCCGGCATGTCGGAGTTGCGCAGCACTTCGAAGTTGGCGAACTCGATCTGCGGCTTGTGGGTCTTGCCCAGGCCCTTCAACGAGGTCAGCACGTGGCCGGCAGCATCCTGCGACGCCTTCATGTGGCCGCTCTGGGCCAGGTCCAGCAGCACGTTCGACAGCGTGTCCTTGGTCAGCCGCACGCCGCCGACCAGGTCGGAGGCATTTTCCTTGTCGGCCAGCCAGCGCGCATGCTGCGAGGACGCGCCGCGCAGCGACAGCACATAGACGGACGAGCCCCAGGCGCTGCGGTTCTCGGCCGCATCGGCGTGGATCGAAACGAACATGTCGGCCTTCGCCGCACGCGCCTTGCGCGCACGTTGCGGCCGCTCGACGTAGACGTCGGTGTCGCGGACCAGGTACGCCTTCATGCCCGGCGTGGCGTTGATCTGGCGGGCCAGCTCCTTGGAGATGGCCAGCACGGCGTGCTTCTCGTAACGACCGCTGGGGCCGATGGCGCCCGGGTCCTGACCGCCGTGGCCGGGGTCGATGGCGATGACCAGCGGACGCGTGCCCGCCGCGATCGCGGCCGAAGGTCGGGGAGCTTCAGCGGCAGGTGCCGGCTCGGTCGTGGCGGTGGCGGCCGCGCCCGGCATCGGCGTGGGCTGGCCGGTGGCAATGGTGTAGGTGGGCCGCTCGCCGGGCGTGGTCTGCGCCGGCACCGCGGTCGCGGTCGGCTGGCCGTTGAGGATGGCCTGCGGCGAAGGTGACGTCGGGCTGGACGGCGCAGGCGCCGTGCCTGCCTGCACTACCTGCGCGGTCAGCAACGCCGTGGCACGCGCGGCGTCGGCCTGCGGCGAAGTGGCGGGCGTCGGGGTCGTGGCGGGCGGAGGCGTTGCGGGAGTGGTGGCAACGGACGTGGCCGGTACGGCAGCGCCGTCGCCCGGCCACTCGATCACCAGTCGCGAGGTGGCGCCTTCCTGCTCCATCCGTGGCTTCAGCGCCGTGATCGGTGACGCGAGGTCGAAGACGACACGCAGCGTATTCGCGTCCGGCTGGCCGGTGCGCACGGCACGCACGATGCCGGCCGGGGCCGGCAGGCGCAGGCCGGCCTTGGCCGTCGAGGCGGGAAGGTCGACGACCAGCCGGTCGGGGCCTTTCAGCGTGAGGGTCTTGTACTGCCCGGCGCCGGCCAGCTGGATCTCGGCACGCGTGCCAGTGCTGCCCTGGGCGATAGTGACGCCGGTGACCTCGCCGGCCAGCAGCGTGCACGGCGCCACGGCCAGCACGCCTGCAAGGGCGAGGCGCAGCGTGGCAGTGGTGGGCATCCCCGGGCTCATGCCGCGGATTCAAGCACCATCCGCCCACGAATGCAAGGCGTTTTCCCTTAATAATCCGCAACCTGGCGGATGTTCCTAACCGGACTGGAGAGATGGTGCGGGCAACTGCCCTTCGGCTGTCAGGCGGGTCAGCCACGCGTCGCCGGCAGCGGATACGCCCGCGAGCCGGGCCGAGCGGCCGGCGCCCTCGACCGCCAGTGCCACATGCAGGTCCGCAGCGGGCAGCGCGGCGGCGCCACGTTCGGGCCATTCGACCAGCCACAGCACCGCTGCACCCTCGTCCAGTCCCAGAAACTCCAACTCGCCGGCGTCGCCAATGCGGTACAGATCCAGATGCCAGGCTTCTCCCCCGTCAACCGGATAGCGCTCGACCAGTGTGTAGGTGGGACTGCGGATCGCACCCGCCACGCCGAGGGTCCGCAACAGCGCGCGAGCCAGCGTGGACTTGCCGGCGCCGAGCTCGCCGTGGAGATGCACGACCGCGAACCCAGGACGCGTGCGCGCCAAGGCCTGGCCCAGCGCTTCGGTGGCGTCGTTGTCGGGAAGGATCAGGTGCATGCCGCGATTCTAAGCGCTCACGCAATGGCGCGATGCGAAACCGCGACGCTCACGGATTGGCCAGCCGTCGCAGGTGCGCGAACAGGTCCGACGGCAGCAGACCACGCTGTCCGTCCCACGCCGCCGCGTCGCCGGCCAGCGCATGCAGCAACGCACCGGCGCTGGCGGCCTCGAAGGCGGAAAGTCCCTGGGCACGCAACGCGGCGATAACGCCGGTCAACACATCGCCCATCCCGCCGACCGCCATGCCGGGGTTGCCGGCATCGATCACGCAGGGAGTTTCGCCGGGTGCCGCCACGATGGTGCCTGCGCCCTTCAGCACCACCACGCAGACATGCCGCTGTGCGATCGCCTGCGCGGCAGCGAAACGATCGCCCTGCACATCGGCCGTCGTGCAATCCAGCAAACGCGCGGCTTCGCCGGGATGCGGCGTCAGGATCGTGTCGTCCAGCATCTGTGGCGACATCGCCAGCAGGTTCAGCGCATCGGCATCCATCACACGCGGCTTGCCGCCGCGCATTGCGTAGCGGAACAGTGCGCGGCCCCACTCGCCCTGACCCATGCCGGGACCGAGTGCGATCACGCGCGCACGCTCGAGCAACGGCGCCAGGTCGTCCGTCGACTCCACCGCTCGCACCATCGCCTCTGGCCTGCGCGCCAGCAATGGCGCGACATGTGTCGGTCGCGTCGCGACGCTCACCAGTCCGGCACCGGAACGCAATGCGGCTTCGGCGCACAGCGCGATCGCGCCCCCGCTGCCGTCATCGCCACCGATGCAGAGCACGTGCCCGGATTCGCCCTTGTGCGTGTTGCGGCGACGCGGAAGCAGCCAGCGCGCCAAGGCATCCTGGTCCAGCAGCAAAGCGTGCGCCGGCACACCTTCGAAGGCCGCTGCGGGAACCTCGAGATCCTCCAGCGAAAGCGCGCCGGTGTATTCCAGCGCGTCACCGGTATGAAGGCCTGCATGCCGTGCGATGAACTGCAGTGTGCGCGTCGCCAGTACCGCGGCGCCCGGCGCGCACCCCTTGTCCGCATCCACGCCGCTCGGCACGTCGAGCGCGAATACCGGTGCCGCCTGCCTGTTGATCGCATCGACCAGCACCTGGACATCCCGCTCCGGCGCGCGCGACAGACCGATGCCGAACAGCGCATCCACGACGACGTCCGCCATCGGCAGTGCGCCATCGAACAAGGTGACCTGCCCACCACCGGCGACATAGTCGGTGCAGGCCCGTTGCGCGACCGGGTTGCCGGGGACGTGCGCCGGCAGGTGTACGACGTCGACGCGACGGCCCGCACGATGCGCATGACGTGCCAGCACGTAGCCGTCGCCGCCATTGCTGCCGGGCCCGCACACCACGACGATGCGCTGCGCCTCGGGCCAATGCAGCAACAGGTGCTGCCAGGCGGCCAGGCCGGCGCGCTGCGTCAGCGCGTACGGATCGCCTCCAAGCGCCTGCGTGGCGCGTGCGTCCAGTGCCCGCGCGGCGTGCGTGGAATACAGGGGCGAGGTGCCGGACATGGCGGAATTCTAGGTCCGCCCCGGGTTGCGGGGAAGTGAATCCAGAGGGCCCTTCTATAATCGCGCCATGTCGACCGCTGGCCCCAGCCCATCCCTGCCCGACCCCGCCGCGCTCGCCCGGCGCGTGCGGACGCTCGCGCACGAATTCGGTTTCCAGCGCTGCGGCATCGCCGGCATCGAACTGGGCGAGGACGAGCGCCATCTGCGCGACTGGCTGTCGGAAGGCCTGTACGGCTCGATGGACTGGATGGCCCAGCACGGCGACAAGCGTTCGCGTCCGCAGGAACTCATCCCCGGCACGCTGCGGGTGATCTCGGTGGGACTGGATTACGGGCGCAACGACAGCGACGACGCCTGGGACACCTTGCACGATGGCGAGCGCGCCTATGTGGCGCGCTACGCGCTGGGCCGCGACTACCACAAGCTGATGCGCAACCGGCTACAGAAGCTGGCCGAGCGCCTGCAGCAGGAAGTGGGCGCATTCGGCCATCGCGTATTCGTGGATTCCGCGCCGGTGCTGGAGCGCGCATTGGCACGGAATGCGGGACTGGGCTGGATCGGCAAGCACACCTGTCTGATCGACAAGGATGGCGGCTCGTGGTTCTTCCTCGGCGAGATCTACGTCGACCTGCCGTTGCCGATCGACGCACCGGCCAGCGCGCACTGCGGGACCTGCACGCGCTGCATCGACGTCTGCCCGACCCAGGCGATCACCGCACCGTACCGGCTCGATGCACGCCGCTGCATCTCCTACCTGACCATCGAGCATGAAGGTGCGATTCCGGAAGACCTGCGCCCCGCCATCGGCAACCGCATCTTCGGCTGCGACGACTGCCAGCTGGTCTGTCCCTGGAACAAGTTCGCCAAGCGCACGGACGAACCGGATTTCCGCGCGCGCAACGAGCTGGACGTGGCCACGTTGCCGCAGTTGTTCGCATGGGACGAAGCAGCGTTCCTGCGCCGCACCGAAGGATCGGCGATCCGACGCAGCGGCCACGAGCGCTGGCTGCGCAACATCGCGGTGGCGCTGGGCAATGCGCCGTCGACCCCGGACGTACTGGCGGCACTGGCGAGCCGTCGCGACGATACGTCGCCGCTGGTCCGCGAGCACGTTGCCTGGGCGCTGCATCAACACGGAGACGCTGTGGGAGCGATGTGAGTCGCGACCGCACGAACGAATCGCCCTGACCCGCAAATCACGCCAGCTACCGGGCTTCCATGCACGGAGCAGCGGCAGTCCAATGGCTCACTTCGTGCGGTCGCGACTCACGTCGCTCCTACAGAAAAGCAGGAGGGCGCGCCATCCTTAGCCGCGCGTCCTCAGCTCGGCCAGCAACGCACGCGTCACCGGATCCTTCGCTTCGGATTCGCCCTTCAGTGCGGGCAGCAGTCCGTTGGCGAGCTGCTTGCCCAGCTCCACGCCGAACTGGTCGAATGCATTGATCTCCCACAGCACCGACTGCGCGTAGACGCTGTGCTCGTACATGGCGATCAGACCACCGAGCGACTGCGGCGTCAGCGCATCCAGCAGGATCATCGTGCTCGGTCGGCCGCCTGCATAGCTGCGATGCGGATCTGCGCTGGCCTGCCCATTCGCCAGCGCCTCGCTCTGCGCCAGCAGGTTGGACATCAGCGCGAGGTGGTTCTCGGCATACGGATCGTCGTTGCGCACGGTGCCGACGAAATCCAGCGGCACGATCTGCGTGCCCTGGTGCAGTGCCTGGAAGAAACTGTGCTGCACATCGGTGCCTGCGCCGCCCCACCACACCGGCACGGTGTCGACACCGACCGGGCTGCCATCCAGCTTCACCGACTTGCCCAGGCTCTCCATCACCAGTTGCTGCAGATAGGCCGGCAGCAAGGCGAGACGCTGGTCGTAGGTCATCACGCCGTGCGCGGCATGGCCGAGCACGTTGCGGTTCCATACCGCCGTCAATGCGTGGCGTACCGCGATGTTGTCGGCGAGCGGCGTGCCGATGACGTGCGCATCGAAGGCGGACGCACCTTCCAGCAACTGCTCGAAACGGTCGAAGCCGATCGCCAGCGCGATCGGCAGGCCGACTGCGGACCACAATGAATACCGGCCACCGACCCAGTCCCACATCGGCAGCACGCGCTCCGGCGCGATGGCGAAGGCCGCCGCGGCTCGCTCGGGATTGGCGCTGACGGCGTAAAGGCGCTCGCTGCCGCCCAGCCAGTCGCGCAGGATGCCGCCATTGAGCAGCGTTTCCTGCGTACCGAAGGTCTTGGAGATCAGCACCGCCGCCGTGCGCGCGGGATCGAGCGGCGCCAGCGTGCGCTGCGCCGCCGCCCCGTCGACGTTGGACAGGAAGTGCACGCGGAAGCGGCCCGGCAGCGGACCGCGCAGCGCATCGGCCACCAGCCGCGGCCCGAGGTCGGAACCGCCGATGCCGACGCTGACGATGTCGGTGACATCACTGCCTTCCAGCTGCGCGATCAGCGCCGCCATGCGCTGGCGAACGTCGGCCGCAGTGGCGAAGGCCTCGCGTGCCACCATGGCATCCGAATTCCGCCCGCGCAGCGCGGTATGCAGGGCCGCGCGATCCTCGGTGACGTTGACCTTCTCCCCATCGAACAGACGGCGGAAAGCGCCAGCCAGGCCGGCCGATTCAGCTTGCGCCTGCAATGCCTGCCACGCGGGCGCGTCGTACGACTGGCGGGCGAAGTTGAAGTACAGCGGACCGCTGCGCAAGGCATGGGCGGCGACGCGATCGGGCTCGCGCGCCAGCAGCGTGCTCAACGGAACCGCGCGCAGGCGCGCGGCGTGGGACTGCAATGCGTCGAAACCCTGGCTCATGTCAGGCCGCCTGCTTGGGGATGCTGCGGTTGGTGTGGGTGATGCGGTTCTGGCCGTCCACGTAGACGAGCGTGGGTTGGAACGCATCGGCTTCCTGTTCGCTCATCGAGGCGAACGCGGCGATGATGATCAGGTCGCCGACCTGCACGTGGCGCGCGGCGCCGCCGTTGAGCGAGACCACGCCGCTGCCTTCGTCGGCACGGATCGCGTACGTCGAGAAACGGGCACCGTTGGTGACGTCCCAGATGTGCACCTGTTCGAACTCGCGGATGCCGGTGGCGTCCAGCAGCAGGCCGTCGATGGCGATCGAGCCTTCGTAGTTCAGCTCGGAATGGGTGACGGTCGCGCGGTGGATCTTGGTCTTGAGCAGGCTGAGGTGCATGTCGGCGGGGAGAAGAGCGGGAGCGCGAAGTTTATCCCCTCGTGCCGGGCCTTGTACCGCGCGCGACCGGTCCGGTCAGAACTCCAGATTGTCGATCAGCCGCGTACGGCCCAGCTTCGCGGCGATCAGCGCGACGCGCGCGCCCTGTTCGCCATCCTGCGGCTCGCTGAGGTCGGGACGACGGATCACGGTGTAGTCCACTTCATAACCAATACCGGCGAGCTGTCGGCCGGCCTCGGTCTCCACCTGCGCGCGCGGAGTGCCGGCTACCAGGCTTTCGCGCATCGCGATCAGGGTCTTGCGGATCTCCGCGGCACGCGGGCGCTCGTCCGCCGACAGATACTGGTTGCGAGAACTCATCGCCAGGCCGTCCGCCTCGCGCACGATGCTGCCCGCGAGGATCTGGATCGGGAATGCCAGGTCGGTGACCAGTTGGCGGATCACCGCGAGCTGCTGGTAATCCTTCTTGCCGAACGCCGCCACATCGGGCTGCACCTGGTTGAACAGCCGGCTGACCACGGTGCACACGCCATCGAAATGGCCAGGGCGGTGCGCACCTTCCAGCACACTGCTGACGCCGGGGACGTGGACGTTGGCCGCCAGTTCGACACCGAACGGATACATCGACTCCACCGTCGGCAACCACAACACATCGCAGCCCGCGCCTTCGAGACCGCTCATGTCCGCTTCCGGCGTGCGCGGATAGCGGGTGAAGTCCTCGTTGGGTCCGAACTGGGTCGGATTGACGAACACGCTGGACACCACGCGGTCCGCGTACTGGCGCGCCAGCATCACCAGCGAGTAATGGCCGGCGTGCAGGTTGCCCATCGTGGGCACGAACCCGACCCGAAGGCCCTGCTGCCTCCACTCCCTGACGCGGGAGCGCAGCGCCTCAAGCTCGGTGATGGTCTCGATCATCGTGGCCCCTGTGGCGAGTCGTTGCGCGCGGCGCGGTCAGTAGGAATGGGCGTCGTCGGGGAATGCCCCGCTGCGCACCGCGTCGGCGTATGCGCGCACCGCGCCCGCCACGGAGCCACCTTCCGCCAGGAAATCCTTGACGAACTTCGGCCGCCGATGGCCCGTGTCCAGGCCGAGGAAGTCATGCAGCACCAGCACCTGTCCGTCGCAGCCGGGTCCGGCACCGATGCCGATGGTGGGAATGGCGAGGTCCGCGGTGATCGTGGCGGCCAACGACGACGGCACGCATTCCAGCACCAGCAACTGCGCACCGGCCGCGGCGACGGCGCGCGCATCCTCGCGCAGGCGCGCGGCGGCGGCTTCGTCGCGGCCCTGCACGCGATAACCACCGAACTTCAATACCGATTGCGGCGTCAGACCCAGGTGGGCGCAGACCGGGATGTCGCGCTCGACCAGGAAGCGGATGACGTCGAGCTTGTGGCCCGCGCCTTCCAGCTTGACCATCTCCGCGCCGGCCTGCAGCAGCGCGATGGCGGCGTCGAGTGCGCGCTCGGGCGTGGCATCGGACTGGAACGGCAGGTCGGACACCAGCAGCGCGCGGTTGAGTCCCCGGGAAACGACGCGGGTGTGGTAGACGATGTCGTCCACCGTCACCGGCAGCGTCGAATCATGCCCCTGCACCACCATGCCCAGCGAATCGCCGATCAGCACCAGGTCGACGCCGTTGGCGTCCAGCACGCGGGCGAAACTGTTGTCGTACGCCGTCAGCATCACCAGCTTGCGGCCCTCGCGCTTGGCTTCGGCGAGGGCGGGAACGGTCCAGGGCTTGCTGTCGGCGTGCGTGCTCATAGTCCCGCATTATCCACTCATAACGGATGGATGTTGGACATTTCCAGCGCGGACACAGCGTCCCGCGCAGCGCCGTAGCCGGGAATACGGGCCTCCGGCAGCACCTCCAGCAGCGGGACCAGCGCGAAGGCGCGCTCGTGGAGGTGCGGATGCGGCACGCGCAGGCCCGGCTCGTCGATCACCGCATCGCCGTACAGCAGCAGGTCGAGGTCCAGCGTGCGCGGCCCCCAGCGCTCCCCGTCCACACGGTGCCGTCCGAAGTCCGCCTCCACCGCCAGCAACGAATCAAGCAATGCGCGTGGCGCCAGCATGGCCTCCACCAGCGCTACCGCATTGATGAAATCGGGCTGGTCTTCCCTGCCCCATGCGGGTGTGCGGTAGAAGCGCGATGCCGCACGTACGGCGATGCCGTCGCGGCCGTCCAGCGCATCCAGTGCGCGCCGCAGCGTGTCGGCCGCATCGCCGAGATTGGCTCCCAGGCCGATGCAGGCCTGGACGATGGGCGTCATTCCGGCGAAGGGCCGCCAGCACGGCGGCGACGGCGGCGACGGCGCTTGGACGGCGGCGCGTCCTCGTCACTGAAAGCATCCGTCGGCGCAACGCCGAGCGTGGCCGCCAGTTCTTCGCCGGACTGCGTCTGCGCCTCGCGCCAGAACGCGACGTCCTCGGCATGCTCGGGCGACGCCGCCAGCCGCAGGACCAGGAAGTCGAAGGCCGCACGGAAGCGTGGGTGCGTCAGCAGGCGCGTCACCCGCTTGCGCTGGCGGTTGCCGAAGCGCGTCTGCAGCAGCCAGATCTCCTGCATCGGCAGCGAGAAACGGCGCGGCAGCGCCACGGTATTCAACTGGTGCAGGGTGACGCGGTCGGCGGCACGCCGCTGCGCTTCCTCCGCGTGCACCCCCTGCGCCTGCAGCCCCATCAGGGCCCGGCAATAGGCCGGCCACAGCAGCAGCGCGAACAGGAACGCCGGCGACACCGGTTCTTCGTTGGCCACGCGCTGATCGGTGCCGGCCAGACCGGCCAGCACCATGCGCCGCAGCGCACCGCTGCGGTTGGACGCGAGCGCGGCGGCGGTTTCGGGGAACAGCACCTTCAGCAGGCCGAAGCGCTCCAGCCCTTCGAAGCTGGCGACACCATGCCCCGACAGGAACAGCTTCAGGATCTCTTCGAACAGGCGCGCGGGCGCGGCTTCCGCCAGCAACGGCGCCAGCGGCGCGATCGGCGCGGCGGTGTCGGCGTCGATCTCGAAGCCGAGCTTGGCGGCCAGGCGCACGGCGCGCAGCATGCGCACCGGATCCTCGCGGTAGCGCTGTTCCGGGTCGCCGATCAGCTTCAGGCGCCGCGCCATCGTGTCCTCGAAACCGCCGACGTAGTCGCGCACCGAAAAATCGTCGATGGCGTAGTACAGCGCGTTGGCGGTGAAATCCCGGCGCACCGCGTCGTCCTCGACCGTGCCGTACACGTTGTCGCGGACCAGCCGGCCGTTGTCCATCTCGCGGTCGCCGCTGCCGTCGTCGCTGTTGGCGCGGAAGGTGGCGACCTCGATGATTTCGCGCCCGAACACCACGTGCGCCAGGCGGAAACGGCGACCGATCAGGCGACAGTTGCGGAACTGCTGGCGCACCTGTTCGGGGGTGGCGTCGGTAGCGACGTCGAAATCCTTGGGGTGGCCGCCGACCAGCAGGTCGCGCACCGCGCCGCCGACCAGATAGGCCTGGAAACCGGCGTCCCGCAGGCGGTAGAGCACGCGCAGCGCGTTCGGGCTGATGTCCTTGCGCGAGATGGTGTGCTGGTCGCGCGGGATGGTTCGCAGAGCGGTGGCGGGCGTAATAGCGGCAGTTCCATGCAGGAGGGTCACGCGGCCGGCGAGGTGGATTGCCCTCGGCCCGACCGCCGCCTATACTAATCCGCTACGCCGGTTTCACCAAAAACGCTCCCTTCGTCTAGTGGTTAGGACGTGGCCCTCTCAAGGCTAAAACAGGGGTTCGAGTCCCCTAGGGAGCGCCATCCGGCCGAGGCTGCGGGTTGAGATCCGCAGCGGGTGAATCCACCAGAACCCCGCCCCGGCGGGGTTTTGTGTTTCCGGACCCGGACCCGGACATGGACGCATTAAACCCGGTTTAATCGCATCGACCTAGCATGGTCGCCTCCCACCGTCCCGAGGGCCGCCCATGTCGCGCCTGCTCCTGGTTGAAGACGATCGCATGCTCGGTGATGCGCTGGCCGCCGCGCTCGCGCAGGACGGCTGGGCCATCGACCGCGCCGAGGACGTCGCCTCCGCGCGCCTGGCCCTGGTCGACCATGGCTACACGGCGGTACTGCTGGACCTGGGCCTGCCACGTGGTTCCGGACTGGACGTCCTGGCTGCGCTGCGCCAGCGTTACGACACCACCCCGGTGCTGATCATCACCGCGCGCGACCAGCTCAGCGACCGCGTCCGCGGACTGGATGCCGGCGCCGACGACTACATCGTCAAACCGTTCGAAGCCGGCGAACTCGGCGCACGCCTGCGC
The DNA here is from genome assembly GCF_058793715.1 of Pseudoxanthomonas sp. GW835-FHT14C01. Taxonomy (NCBI): domain Bacteria; kingdom Pseudomonadati; phylum Pseudomonadota; class Gammaproteobacteria; order Lysobacterales; family Lysobacteraceae; genus Pseudoxanthomonas; species Pseudoxanthomonas sp. GW835-FHT14C01. The sequence goes on along the minus strand of NZ_JBXAGB010000003.1, from coordinate 608,215 downwards.
GCCGTGGTCCGCCGCACGCAGGGCCGCGTGGCGCCGGTGTTGCGTCATGGCGACATCGTGCTTGATCCGGCCGACCGCTCGGTGCGGCTGGGCGATCGCCCGGTGCGCCTCGGCGTGCACGAATACCGCACCCTGCTCGCTCTGATGGAGCGGCCAGGGCGCGTGATCGCGCGCGATACGCTGGAGTCGCTGGTGTACGGTGGTGAAGGCTCGATCGAGAGCAACACCATCGCGGTATACATCCATCAGCTGCGCAAGAAACTGGGAGACGGCGTGATAACGACCGTGCATGGCTTCGGCTACCGGCTGGGAGAGGGCGAATGAGCCACTCGCTGAAATCCAAGCTCCTGATCGCGGTGATGACGCCTTTTGTCATCGGCTGGACCTGCTGGCTGGGTGGCCAGCATTTCCAGATGACGCGCCAGCAACAGGGGCACGACGACCTGTTCCTGCAGGAGGTCAGCGAACAGATCCTGCTGTCCATGCCGGGCACCCTCGACGCACTGGACGAAGGCCCACGCCTGCAATTGCCCCCGCGGGTCAGCCCGGCAGGGAACAAGAAAAAGAAGTTCGACACGCTTCGCTACCAGGTGTGGATCCTCGGACGCCGCACGCCCGTGGTGGCGTCGGATGGTGCCCCGATGCAGCCGCTGCGTGCGGACTTCAGACCCGGCTTCGTGGTGAGCGAGGTCGCAGGCGAGCCGTGGCGCGTCTATGCCGTCACCGATGCCAGCGGCCGCATCCAGGTCCAGTCCGGCATGTCGCAGTCGGCGATGAAGGCCGAACTCGCGCACTGGGTGAAGATCAGCCTGTGGAGTGGCGTCGGCATCCTGCTGGTGCTCGGCGCCATCGTGGGCTTGGCCATCCACTGGAGCCTGCGGCCGATGAACCGCCTGCGTCGCGAGATGGCGCAGCGCGAACCTCACGACCTCGCTCCCCTGCCCGCCTCCGGGCTGCCACGCGAGATCCGGCCACTGGTAGATTCGTTCAACGTCCTGCTCGAACGCCTGTCGGACGCGATGCGCGGCGAGCGCCAGTTCCTGGCCGACGCCGCGCACGAACTGCGCACGCCGCTGGCCGCGCTGCTGACGCAGACCCAGGTGGCCATGCGCGCCGGCAGCCAGGCGGATGCGCAGGCTGCGTTGACGCAGCTGGCGCATGGCATCCAGCGCACCTCGCGCCTGGCGCAACAACTGCTCGACTCCGCGCGCGTGGACGCTTCGCCGCTGCGCGAGGACCGGCCCGTGGTCGCACTGCCGGACGTGGTGACGATGGTCGCGCGCGAGTTCGAGTCCATGGCGAGCCGCCGGCAGCAGACACTCGCCCTCCACGCCGAGCCCGCCAACGTGCGCGGCGACCTCGACGATCTCGGCATCCTGGTCCGCAACCTGCTGGACAACGCGGTCCGCTACAGCGGCGACGGCGCTCGCATCGAGATCGCCTGCGGCGCCGACGACGAAGGCGGGACGGCCTGGCTGAGGGTGCGCGACAACGGACCCGGCGTGCCCGGCGACGAGCGCGAGCGCATCTTCGAACGCTTCTTCCGCGGCAGCCAGGGCAATGGCGAACGCGGCAGCGGCATCGGCCTGTCGCTGGTGGACCGCATCGCACGCGCCCACGATGCGCACATCACGGTCGAGGACGGCATCGCCGGCCGGGGTTTCTGCTGCCGCGTCGAGTTCCGCGCGGCACCGGATGCCTGATGCGGGAGCGCGGCGTTATTCGCCGCGCCACCAGGGCTGGGTGCCGGCGGGCCGCGCGATCGCCAGCGGCTGGCCGATCACCGGCGTGACGATGTCGACGCCCGCGTCCTGCGACAACGTGTAAAGCGTCTCCATCGGCTCGCTCCAGCCATGGAACGCCAGGTCGAAGGTGCTGTTGTGGATCGGCACCAGCGACCTGCCGCCCAGGTCGCGGTGCGCCTGCAGCGTCTGCGCCGGCAGCATGTGCACGTCCTGCCAGCGGCGGTCGTAGGCGCCGCATTCGAGCAGGGTGAGGTCGAACGGCCCCAGGCGCTCGCCGATGGTGCGGAAGCCGTCGAAGTAGCCCGTATCGCCGCTGAAGAACACTTTCAGCCCGTCCGTCCTGATCACCCAAGACGCCCACAGCGTGGCATTGCGGTCGAACAGCGTACGGCCCGAGAAGTGCTGCGATGGCGTCGCGGTGAAGCGCACGCCATCGAGATCGACGTCGTCCCACCAGTCGAGTTGGCGCACCTTGTCGCGCGGCACCCCCCAGCGGACCAGGCGGTCGCCGACGCCGAGCGGCGTCAGGAATACCTCTGTCTTCGCCGCCAGCGCACGCACGGTGTCGCGGTCAAGATGATCGTAGTGATCGTGCGACAGCACCACGGCGGACAGCGTCGGTAGCGCGTCGATGGCGATCGGCGGCGCATGGAACCGCTTCGGCCCCGCCCATTGCACCGGCGAGGCGCGCTCGGAAAACACCGGATCGGTCAGCCAGAAGCGGCCATCGAGCTTCAGCAGCACCGTCGAATGGCCGAGGCGGTACAGCGTGCCGTCCGCCGCCGCATCCAGGTGCTGGCGGGTCAACGCCTGCATGGGAATCGAGCGGGTCGGGACCGTGCCGGCCGGCTTGCCGCCGACCAGGAAATCCCACCAGAGCTTGCTGGTTTCGCGCCAGCCCAGCGGGCGTGGCTTGCGCTCGTTCTGGAAGCCGTCTTCGCCGAACTGCGGCGATTGCGGATAGGGCAGCGTGGCGCAGCCGGACAGGCCGGCATAGGCGAACGCCGTGGCCGACACGCAGGCGGCGGCCGCGATCCGCTTCAACCGCTTGCCGCGACGCGGCGCCGTCGTGGATACGTCAGTCATCCTGGTCGCCCCGCAGCGTGGGGAATATGTACTGGATCATCGTCGCTGCGCCGGCGTGCCCGGGTAGCGCCATGGGCATGCCACCCTGCCCCACCGGTACCTGCCAGCGCAGGTCCACGCAGCCCAGGTCCGACGCCGTGCGGCGCGCCTCGGCGAGCAGGCGCGCGGCGATGTCGGAAGGCCGCGCCATGGCGGGCACGAACAGCGTTTCCAGGTTGAAGTAGTAGGCGCGCTCGATCATCGAAAATCCCACCGTGCCGAACGCATAACCGGCAGCCTCGCCGCGACGCTCCGCGATCCAGGCCCACGCGCGCAGCGGGGGTTCGAACAGCGCCTCCATCAGTTCGAGCACGCCAGCGCCCGTCCGCGCGGTCGACGCGTCCGGCAACTCCGCTCTCTGCCGGTCGCAGAGCTGCATCAGCGGGGCCGCATGCGCGCGGGTTACTCGACGGATGTCGATGTCCTCGCGCGCTTCACCCCGTGTCCATGCCGGATCGACGTGCGATGGCAGGTCGGGCACGGGCACAGGACGCAGCGTCACCGGCGTATCGGCGTGGGACAGTTGGGCATTCATGGAGACCTCGGCGGGGGAACCGGCATGTTCGGCCCGACCATGCTGGCGCCCGCTCTTTAAGAACTCCTTAAGCGACAGGACCCGCGCGCGATGCGCGGGTCCTCTGCAGCCCTCGGGTCATTGCATCCTCGGCAGATCGAACACCAGCACCTCGGCGCCGATGCCACGCTCGATATCCACCCGCGACTCGCCGTCGTACAGCAGCGCATCACCGGCCTTCAGCGGCTGACCGTTGACGGTGGCCTCGCCGCGCGCGACATGCACGTAACCGAGACGGCCTTCGGCCAGCGGCAGTTCGGCCTTTTCGCTGCCGTCGAACAGTCCCACGTACAGGCGCGCATCCTGGTGGATGCTCACCGATCCATCGGCGCCGTCCGGGCTGACCACCAGGCGCAGGCGACCCTGCTTTTCGGTGGCCGGGAAGGATTTTTCCTCGTAGGAGGGCTGCACGCCCTGACGATCGGGAATGATCCAGATCTGCAGGAAGTGCGTCGCGCCGGACGCGTTGTAGTTGAACTCGGAATGCTGCACGCCGGTGCCTGCGCTCATGCGCTGCACGTCACCGGGCACGATGCTGGAACTGTTGCCCATCGAATCCTTGTGGCCCAATGCGCCTTCCAGCACATAGCTGATGATTTCCATGTCGCGATGGCCGTGTTCGCCGAAGCCACGGCCCGCCGCCACGCGATCCTCGTTGATCACGCGCAACGGGCCCCAGTGGACATGCTTCTCGTCGAAATAGTTGGCGAAGGAGAAGCTGTGCCAGGAATCCAGCCAGCCATGGTTGGCGTGGCCGCGGGCCTGGGCGGGACGGAGGGTGATCATGGGGGCTCCTGGATGTGGTGAGGCGTGCAGCATGCACCTGCACATAAATAGGATAAATTAGCCAATATCCAACTAATTGTTCTATTTTTGCAATTTCACGGCATTTCTGTTCCGATCCTCAGCATGCCCGGAACGAGGGTCGATCCGGGTGGTGTCCCGCGCTCAGGAACGCACGCACATGGACGTCGCCGACCATCGTCGCCCCGGGCGCAGGCGACCGGCGATAAAGATTCCCAACGCGACGCACGCGGTGCTTTAAACTTGCGCGGTTCTTTCCGCTGCACAACGAGCCTCATGCCTTTCGTCGTCACCGAAAACTGCATCAAGTGCAAGTACACCGACTGCGTGGAAGTCTGCCCGGTGGATTGCTTCCACGAAGGCCCGAACTTTCTGGTGATCGATCCGGACGAGTGCATCGACTGCACGCTGTGCGAGCCGGAATGTCCCATCAACGCCATCTACCCCGAGGACGACGTCCCCGCGGGGCAGGAAAGCTATGTGGCGCTCAACGCCGAACTGTCGCGCGCCTGGCCGGTGATCACCACCCGCAAGGAGCCCTTGCCCGATGCCAAGGAATGGGAAGGCAAGCCGGACAAGCTGCCGCTGCTGGAGCGCTGATCGCGCGCTTCCCTGCAATGCAGGCATGAAAAAGGCGCCGAAAGGCGCCTTTTTCGTCTTCATGGCCACGTTGGACAGCCGGATGGTCGGTCTCGCCATCGATGTCCGGAGATGCACGGACGAATCACGACGGGTCCCAGCATGCGCCGGGACGACGGCATCACATCGTGCGGTCCGCCGGAGCGACTCGCTCAGCCGCCCAGCTTGGCCTTCAGCGCGGCCAGCAGCTTGACCGCCGCCGGCGACGTCGCGGGCAGGCCGCGCGGATCGACCGCCGACACATAGGCGCCGGCTTCCACCGCCGACACGCGCACCAAGAAGCTGGCGCCTTCGTAGCTGACGTCATAGGTACCCAGCAGTTGTGCGCGGCTCGCGATGGTCACGCCCTCCACACCGGCCAGCGCTTCACCGACGCGCGCGAACGCATCGTCGCGCGAACCGGCCAGGTTGAAGCCGCCCGCCGCCGGCGCGGCCGAGGGCGTGGACTGTCCCGCTGCCGGCACCTGCATGGCACCGCTGGTGCTCGGCAGGTTGAGATCCGGCGGCACTTCCAGCGGGCGCGCTTCCGGCGCGAGCGCATAGTCGCCCTTGGCGCCCTTCTTGAACCACGAGCAGCCGGCGACGGACACGACCAGCAGCACGAGGGCAAGCGGACGCACGAGGGAAGACGAAAGACGCATGGGGTTCTCCTGGGTTCAGGCCGCGAGGCTGTCGCGGCTGGATTGTGCTTCCAGCGCCTGCGCCACCGTGGCGAGGCGATCGGCGGTATCGGTATGGGCATCGGAGAGCGAGAGCAACGGCAGGCGCAGGCCTTGGCCGAAACCCGCGCGCTGCAGCAGCGCCTTCACCGGAATGGGGTTGGATTCCACGCCGAGGAAGCCGTAGATCTCCTGCAGTTGCGCGTCCAGCGCGGCGGCCGCGGCGTTATCGCCGGACCGCGACAGGTCGCACAGACGGCGGAACGTGCGCGGCAGCGCGTTCGAGCCGACCGAAACCAAGCCATCCGCGCCGGCCAGCATCGCGCGCGAGGCGGTCGGGTCGTCGCCGCTGAGGATCGCGAAACCGTCGCGGCGCAGCGCCAGCAGCGCGGACATGCGCTCGGGTTCGGCGCGCGCCTCCTTGATGCCGACGATGTCCGGATGATCGACCAGTTCCGCCACGGTCTCCGGCAGCAGGTCGCAGCCGGTACGACCCGGGACGTTGTAGAGCACCACCGGCAGGCCGCCCTGATCGGCGACGGCGCGGAAGTGCGCGACCAGGCCCGCCTGCGTCGGCCGGACGTACGGCGGCGTCACCACCAGGGCGAACCGGGCGCCGCACGCAGCGGCGCGACGCGTGGCGGCGATGGTCTTCGCGGTGTTCATCTGGCCGGTCCCGGCCAGGACCGGGATGCGCCCGCGCACCTCTTCCACGGCGATCCGCAGCAGGGTGTCGTACTCGTCGTCGGACAGGGCCGCGGCTTCGCCGGTGGAGCCCGCCACTACCACGCCCTGCGTGCCGCCGTCGATCTGCTGTTTGAGCAGCGCGCGCCAGCTTTGCAGGTCGAGTTCGCCCGACGCCAGGAATGGCGTGGCCAGTGCGGTGATGCTGCCGGAAAGATGCAAGGGGAGGCTCTCGGTGGGGATCCGGCGCGCCGGAAGCGCCCGTAAGCGCCGTTATCCCGGCCCGCCTGCAATGTCGGCCGCATGTTACTTGCGGGTTCAAAGGGCGGGCAAGTATGCTGCCAGCGTCGTCGGGCCGCATCCCGGCCGCCATTCAGCCAGACCGCAACGCCGGAAGCTCTCTTGACCGATTCCACGCCCCGGCCTTCGCCGACCGAAAACCACCTCCTGATCACCGCCTACACGACGCATCCGGAATCGCCGCTCCTGTCGGTGACACGCCGGATCGCGGACAGCGGCTGCAATCTGGTGGATGCGCGGCTGTCCACCGTGGGTCGCGACGTGTCGGTGACGGCGCTCGCGACCGGCTCGTGGGACGCCGTGGCGAAGCTGGAGGCGATGCTGTCGCGGCTGGAACGCGACGACGGCCTGAAGCTGGTGTTCTACCGCACCGGCCCCAAGGTCGTGCAGTCCAACCTGCTGCCGTACATCGTCGAAGTGGTGGCCGCCGACAAGCCGGGCATCCTGTTCCAGCTGGCCGATTTCTTCGACCGCCAGGGCATCACCATCGAGAATCTGCAGAGCACGCGCTACCGCGCGATGCAGACCGGTGCGGAGATGTTCTCGGCCCAGGTCACCATCGGCGTGCCGGCGAACATGCACATCGCCGCGCTGCGCGACGATTTCCTCGAGTTCTGCGACCATCTGAACCTGGACGCGATCATGGATCCGATGAAGTTCTGACGATGACGGCGAAAAGCGCGAACGCCCTGCCCACGTCGACATTGAAACTGCCGCTGGCGCTGTCCGGCGGCGAGACCGCCACCCTCGCCGACTACGCCGGCACCTGGCTGGTGCTGTACTTCTACCCGAAGGACAGCACGCCCGGCTGCACCACCGAAGGCCTGGACTTCAACGCCCTGCTGCCGAAGTTCAAGAAATCGAACGCCACGGTGCTGGGCGTTTCGCGCGATTCGGTGAAATCGCACGACAACTTCTGCGCCAAGCAGGGTTTCAGGTTCCCCTTGGTCAGCGATGCCGACGAAGCGCTGTGCAGGGCCTTCGACGTGATCCACGAGAAGAACATGTACGGCCGCAAGGTGCTGGGCATCGTCCGCAGCACGTTCCTGATCTCGCCCGACGGCCGCATCGCGCAGGAATGGCGCGGCGTGAAGGTTGCCGGCCATGCCGACGCCGTGCTGGACGCCCTGAAGGCCCACCAGGCCCAGTGACGGAATCCTCTTCCACTCCACCCACCATCCCGCGCCGCGGCGGGCCATGGTGGTTCGCTGCTGTCCGCGGAAAAGTCGCCCGTGTTCACACATCTTCCTCGATGAGGTTGCCCGAATGACCCGTAGCAAGCGTATCTATGTGTTGGACACCAACGTGCTGATGCACGACCCCACCGCGCTGTTCAAGTTCGAAGAGCACGACGTCTACCTGCCGATGCAGGTGATCGAGGAACTCGACAACGGCAAGAAGGGCACGTCGGAAGCGAGCCGCAACGCGCGGCAGGTCAGCCGCTTCCTCAATGAACTCGTCCAGGCCTCGGGACTGGACAACCTGGCCGCCGGCATTCCGCTGATCCAGCCCAACAGCCTGCAGCTGCGCGGCTCGCAGAGTGCGGGCCTGCTGCGCTTCCAGACCAGCCATTTCGAAGCCGGCAAGAGCTTCGGCGCAGTCATCCCGGACAACGCCATCCTCGGCGCGATCCTCGCGCTGAAGGAGAGCGAGCCGGAAATTCCGGTGGTGTTCGTTTCCAAGGACATCAACCTGCGCATCAAGGCGGCGATCGCGGGCATCGTGTCGGAGGACTACGAGAACGACCGCGCGCTGGACGACTTCAGCCTGCTGTACACCGGCGCCGACCCGGTGCCGGAGGATTTCTGGCAGCGCCACGGCAAGGACCTGCGCTCGTGGACCGACAAGGGCCGCACCTTCTACGAAGTCACCATGGCCGAGGACGCCGGCTGGTATCCGAACCAGTTCCTGTACCTGCCGGGCGACGACGAATCCGAGTTCCGCGTCAGCAAGGTGGAAGGCGACAAGGCGACGCTGCAGATCGTCGACGACTTCCGCCACAGCCAGCATGCGGTCTGGGGCATCAACGCACGCAACCGCGAACAGAATTTCGCGCTCAACGCATTGATGGATCCGGAGGTCGACTTCGTGACCCTGCTCGGCACCGCCGGCACCGGCAAGACGCTGCTCGCGCTGGCCGCGGGCCTGGCGCAGACGATGGACCAGCAGCGCTACCGCGAGATCATCATGACGCGCGCCACCGTCAGCGTGGGCGAGGACATCGGCTTCCTGCCCGGCACCGAAGAGGAAAAGATGACGCCGTGGATGGGCGCGCTGACCGACAACCTGGAAGTGTTGACGCACAACCAGGAGGGCGGCGCCTGGGGGCGTGCGGCGACCAACGACCTGCTCGCCTCGCGCATCAAGATCCGTTCGATGAACTTCATGCGCGGCCGCACGTTCCTGTCGCGCTACCTGATCCTCGACGAAGCGCAGAACCTCACTCCGAAGCAGATGAAGACGCTGATCACGCGTGCCGGCCCGGGCACCAAGATCGTCTGCCTCGGCAACGTGGAGCAGATCGACACGCCCTACCTGACGGAGACGACATCCGGCCTGACCTACGCGGTGGACCGCTTCAAGAACTGGGCGCACAGCGCGCACATCACGCTGCGGCGTGGCGAGCGTTCGCGCCTGGCGGACTACGCGTCGGAAGTGCTGTGACGCCGGCCTGAGCGGCGATGGGCCTCCATCTCCCCCGTTGGGTGTGGATAGGCGCGGTGACGTTGGCCTGCGTGGCCGGCATGGTCAACGTCATCGGTTACCTGGGTTTCGAGCACCAGGCGGTCAGCCACCTGACCGGCACGACCAGCCTGCTGGGCGCGGCGATCGCGCACGGCGACCTGCGTGCGGTGATCCATCTGTGGGGGGTGCTGATCGCGTTCTGCGTGGGCGCGATGCTGAGCGGCCTGATCATCCAGGACCAGACGTTGAAGCTGGGCCGGCGTTACGGCGTGGTGCTGGCGCTCGAGGCGGCGCTGCTGCTCGCGGCGATCCCGCTGTTCAAGCAGGAGCAGATCTGGGGTGCGTTGCTGGCCGCTGTCGCCTGCGGCCTGCAGAACGCCATGGTCACGACCTACAGCGGCGCCGCCGTGCGCACCACGCACCTGAGCGGCATGTTCACCGACCTCGGCATCGGACTGGGTCATCTGCTGCGCGGCATGCCGTTGCCGGTGCGCCGCCTGACCCTGAGCGGACTGATCATCAGCGGCTTCCTTGGCGGCGGGGTACTGGGCGCCTGGCTCTATCGCCATCTCGGCTACGACGCCCTGCTGGCGCCTGCGCTGCTGACGGGTGGCACGGGCATCGGCTACGTGGCGTATCGTCAGTGGATGCGCGCGAGGTCACCGGCGGGCTGACGCCGCGCGCCACACGCTCGCGTACGGATGGCACAATCCCCGCATGACTGTTCCTTCCGTGGTTTCCGCCCTGACCATCGCCGGCTCCGACTCCGGCGGCGGCGCGGGCATCCAGGCCGACCTCAAGACCTTCGCCGCGCACCGGATACACGGCCTCTCGGCCATCGCCGCGCTGACAGCCCAGCACACCCGCGGCGTGACCGCGGTGAACGTACCGCCGATGGACTTCCTGCGCGCGCAGTTGCAGGCGTGCTTCGACGACTTCGACATCCGCGCGGTGAAGCTGGGCATGCTGGCGACCGCCGACGTGATCGGCGTCGTCGCCGATACCCTGCGCGCGCATCGTCCAGCCGCCGTGGTGGTGGATCCGGTGATGGTCGCCACCAGTGGCGCCAAGCTGCTGGAAGACAGCGCGCTGCACGCCCTGCGTACGCAGCTGCTGCCGCTGGCCGACGTGGTGACGCCCAACCTGCCGGAAGCGGAGTTGCTGCTGGGCCGTCCCATTGCCGACACGGCGGCGATGCGCGTGGCCGCTGCCGACCTGCTGGCACTGGGCGCACGTGCGGTGTTCCTCAAGGGCGGCCACCTGCCCGGCGACGGGGATGTCGTCGACCTCTACGTCGATGGCGATGGCGCCGCGGAGACCTCGCATCCGCGCCTGCCGCTGGAAGCGCACGGCACCGGATGCACGCTGGCGTCGGCCATCGCCGCACGTGCCGCGCAGGGCATGTCGATGAAGGACGCCTGCCTCGCGGCATCCGACTACGTGCATGCGGCCCTGCGCGGCGGCTACCGGCCAGGACGCAGCGACATCCTCGTGCTGGATCACGTCGGAGCCGCGCCCTCCGCATGAAAGTCATCGATCAGGATGCCGTACAGGAAGAGATTCCCCTGCAGTCGCAAGAGGGGCATGCGTACACGCTGATCGCCCGCATTCCGGCCGCGCCGTCCTCCGCCCTGTTGTGGATTCCCGCGCTGGGTGTCGCCGCACGCCATTACCAGCCGTTCGCGGACGCGCTTGCCGCGCGCGGCGTGGCGGTATTCGTGCACGAGTGGCGCGGCAACGGCAGCAGCTCGCTGCGCGCCAACCGCCGCACCGACTGGCGCTATCGCGAGCTGCTGGGAACGGATATTCCCCTCAGCCACCAAGCCCTGCGTGGGCGCCTTCCCGGCATTCCGCACGGGATCGGCGGCCACAGCCTGGGAGGCCAGCTGGCGGCCTGCCATGCGGGCCAGCATCCCGAAGCCTTCACCCGTCTCTGGCTGGTCGGCAGCGGCACGCCGTACTGGCGCACGTTCCCGGCGCCGCGCGGCTACGCGCTGCCGTTCTTCTACCGGTTCGCGCCCTGGCTGGCGCGCGCCTGCGGTGCCTTGCCGGGCCGCCGCCTGGGCTTCGGCGGCGATGAAGCCCGCGGCCTGATCGCCGACTGGGCACGCGTGGGACTCAGCGGACGCTATCGCGCGGCCGGCTGGCCGGTGGACCTGGAAGCCGGCATGCGCGAAGTGCGTGCGGCCGTGCGCGGCGTACTGTTCGACGACGACTGGCTGGCGCCGGAGAGCTCGCTGCGCGCGCTGCTGGCGAAGCTGCCTGGCGCCCCCGCGACCGTCACCGTCCTGGATCACACCCGCCTGGGTACCCGCGCGGACCATTTTGCCTGGATGAAGCAGCCACAGGCCGTGATCGACGCCCTGCTCGAGTGATCGCCCCTCAGCAGCCCACCACGATGCAGTCGCGGCCCTGCGCCTTCGCCCGGTAGAGCGCGCTGTCGGCGCTGTTGATCCAGTCCGATACCGACCCGATGCCGGCATGGGATTCGGCCAGGCCGATGCTGACCGTGCACCGCAGCGCGCGTGCCGAGAACGCGCAGGCGGCGACCTGCCGCCGCAGCCGTTCTGCGGCGACGATCGCTTCCTCCCAGCGCGTATCCGGCATCACCACGCCGAACTCGTCGCCGCCATAGCGGCCGCCGGTGTCCACGTCGCGCAGGCAGGCCTTCAGCAGGCGCGCGAACTCCTCGACCACCTCGTCGCCGACGGTATGCCCGTAACCGTCGTTGATGTCCTTGAAGCGGTCGATGTCGATCAGCACCAGCACGGCGGTGCGCCCCACGCGCCGGTAGCGGTTGAGCTCGGTCGTCGCCGCGTGCAGCCATTGCTGGCGGTTCATCAGCCCGGTGGCGGCGTCGAAACGCGCCATCTTCTCCAGCAGGTCCTTCTGCTCGCGCGCCTTGCGCGCCAGCGAATGCGTGGCGACGCCGATCGCCATCGGATAGATCGCCAGGAACGGCAGGCACGCCAGCACCACCGGATAGCTGGTATAGGGGTCGAAGGCGAATCCCCACGCCGCACTCGCCGCCAGGCAGGTCAGGGCCATGGCGGCCAGGGTGCGCAACCCGAAACGGCCGCCACCGACGATCACCTTGTCCATCGTCAGCATGACCGCCAGCAACACGCTGGGCAACGCGTCGAAATGCATCGCCGCGATCCAGAAGCCGCCCATGGCGGCGTCGAAGGTGAGGTTCTGGAACTCGGCGCGCAGCGGCTCGCTGCGCTGTGCCTTCACCCGCAGGTAGGCCAGGTGCGGCCACAGGAACCCGTTGGCGGCCAGCAAGACCCACAGCGCGGGCGAGGCGGAATGCTCATGAAGCACCGCGCCGACGCACAGCGCTCCCAGGCCCAGCCCCAGCATGCGCATCCGGTACATGCGCAGGCCATAGCGGGAGCGGTTCTGTTCCGCCATGTTGCGCACGACGTCGGAAGGCATGCGGGTCCGGGCGGCAAGAGGTCCGCCCGATTCTCAGGCAATCGGACAGCGACCGCCAGCCTGCGACGCGATGTCGCGACCGCCGTTATGCGAATGCGATCACACCGGCGCGTCCCGTCACGCGGCCGGGTAGCCCTGCGGATTCTGCGACTGCCACCGCCAGGCATCGCGGCACATGGCATCGACGCCGAGCTCCGCGCGCCAGCCCAGCACCTCGTTGGCCAGCGACGGGTCCGCGTAGACCTCGGCCACATCGCCGGCCCGCCGGGCGACGATCTGGTAGGGGATCTCCCGTGCCGACGCGCCGGCGAACGCCTTCACAAGCTGCAGGACGCTGACGCCCTGGCCGGTGCCCAGGTTGACGGTCAGGCTGCGGCCCTCGCGCATCAGGAAATCGAGCGCATCGGCGTGCGCGCGCGCCAGGTCCATCACGTGGATGTAGTCGCGCACGCCGGTGCCGTCGGGGGTCGGCCAATCGCCGCCGAACACGCTCAGGTGATCGCGCCGACCCACCGCCACCTGGCAGATGTACGGCATCAGGTTGTTCGGAATGCCGGTCGGGTCTTCCCCGATCAGCCCGGAGGCATGGGCGCCCACCGGGTTGAAGTAGCGCAGGTTGGCGGCCTGGAAGCCGGGATCACTCCGGCAGAGGTCGCCGATCAGTTCCTCCATCACCAGCTTGGTACGGCCATAGGGATTGGTGACCTGCAGGTGCGCATCCTCGCGCACCGGCACACTGCTCGGGTCGCCATAGACCGTCGCGGACGAACTGAACACCAGGCGCTTGACGCCCGCCGACTGCATGCCGTGCAGCAGATTGAGCGTGCCGCCGATGTTGTTGTGGAAATAGTCCAGCGGCCGCTCGCAGGATTCGCCGACCGCTTTCAGCGCCGCGAAATGCACCACCGCATCGAAGTGCTGCCGCGCGAAGAAGCCGACGACCGCCTCGCGATCGCGCAGGTCCAGGGGCTGGAACGGCACCGGGTGCCCGGTGATCTGCTGCAGGCGGGACAGCACGCCCGGCGAGCTGTTGCTGAAATTGTCCGCCACCACGACATCATGGCCGCGCTCGACGAGCACCACATAAGCATGTGCGCCGATGTAGCCGGCGCCGCCGCACAACAGGATCCGCATGTCGACTCCCCGGTCGCTGGTCGTCCACCGTCCGGGTGGCCGGTCATGCCTCTGGTACGCAGATGGCGTCGCGATCAGGCCATCCCTGCGGGCTGTCCTCTGAACGGGGCTTTGCACGTTGATCGACTCGACACCGGGCCGGGCGAGGACACCCTTGCGCACCCGTCCGCCCTATAGACTCTTCATCGCTCGCACCATACAGGGGAACCCACATTGATGAACGCTCCATTGCCCAGCCTGGACCAGGTCAGGATCGCCGTGATCGGACTGGGATACGTCGGGCTGCCGCTGGCCGTCGCCTTCGGCCGCAAGTTCCCCACGCTCGGCTTCGACATCAACAGCAAGCGCGTCGCGGAACTGCGCGACCACCAGGACCATACGCTCGAAGTGAGCGCCGACGAACTGCGCGACACGCCGCTGCTGGACTTCAGCGATGATCCGGCCTCGCTGGCGGGCTGCAACGTCTTCATCGTCACCGTGCCCACCCCCATCGACGACTACAAGCGGCCCGACCTGCACCCGCTGGAGTCGGCCAGCCGCACCGTCGGTCGCGCCATCGGCAAGGGCGCCGTCGCCATCTACGAATCGACCGTGTACCCCGGCGCAACCGAGGAAACCTGCGTCCCGATCATCGAGCGCGAATCGGGCCTGCGCTTCAACCAGGACTTCTACGCCGGCTACAGCCCCGAGCGCATCAATCCGGGCGACAAGCAGCATCGCCTGGAAACCATCATGAAGGTCACCTCCGGCTCCACGCCCGAGGTCGCCGATTTCGTCGACGCGCTGTACGGCAGCATCATCACCGCCGGCACGCACAAGGCCAGCAGCATCCGCGTGGCCGAGGCCGCCAAGGTCATCGAGAACACCCAGCGCGACGTCAACATCGCGCTGATCAACGAACTGGCGCTGATCTTCCACCGCCTCGGCATCGATACCCATGAAGTGCTGGAAGCCGCCGGCACCAAGTGGAACTTCCTGCCGTTCCGTCCCGGCCTGGTCGGTGGCCACTGCATCGGCGTGGACCCGTACTACCTGACCCACAAGGCGCAGCAGATCGGCTACCACCCGGACGTCATCCTCGCCGGGCGCCGCATCAACGACGGCATGGGCAGCCACGTGGCCCGTCGCGTGGCCAAGCTGATGGCGCGGCAGAACCTGCCCACCGCGGGCGCGAAGGTGCTGGTGCTGGGCCTGGCGTTCAAGGAGAACTGCCCCGACGTGCGCAACACGCGCGTGGTCGACATCGTCGCGGAGCTGCGCAGCTACAACGCGCAGGTCGATGTGCACGACCCCTGGGTGAACGTGGACGAGGCGCGCCACGAGTACGGGCTGGAGCTGGTGGCAGAGCCACAGGCCGGCCAGTACGATGCGGTCATCCTCGCCGTCGCACACCGGGAATTCACCGAGCGCGGTGCCGATGGCGTCCGTGCCCTCGGCAAGCCCGGTGCGGTGATCTTCGACGTCAAGCGCACCCTGCCCCGCCACGCCGTCGACGATTGCCTGTAATCCTCCTCCTGCACGAGATTCCTGATGCGCGTTCTGGTCACCGGCGCTGCCGGCTTCATCGGCTCCCACCTCAGCCATCGCCTGCTCGACCGCGGCGATGAAGTGCTGGGTTACGACAACCTCAACGATTACTACGACCCCACCCTGAAGGACGCGCGCCTGGCGCGGCTGTCGCCGAAGGAAGGTTTCCGCTTCGTCCGTGGCTCGCTCGAGGACCGCGCCGCGATGGAGGCGGCGTTCGACGAGTTCAGGCCGCAGCGCGTGGTCAACCTGGCCGCGCAGGCCGGCGTGCGCTACTCGCTGGAGAATCCGCACGCCTACATCGACAGCAACATCGTCGGCTTCACCAACATCCTGGAAGCCTGCCGCCACCGTGGCGTCGAACACCTGGTGTACGCCTCGTCCAGCTCGGTCTACGGCGCGAACCGCAAGCTGCCGTTCGCGGTGGAGGACAGCGTCGACCATCCGGTCAGCCTGTACGCCGCCACCAAGAAGGCCAACGAACTGATGACGCACACCTACAGCCACCTGTTCGGCCTGCCGACCACGGGGCTGCGCTTCTTCACGGTCTATGGGCCGTGGGGCCGCCCGGACATGGCGCTGTTCCTGTTCACCAAGAACATCCTGGAAGGCAAGCCCATCGACGTGTTCAACCACGGCCGCCACACGCGCGACTTCACCTTCGTGGACGATATCGTCGAAGGCGTGATCCGCACGCTCGACACCGTCCCGGGCCCCGACCCGACCTACGACCCCCTGCTGCCGAACCCCGGCTCGTCCAGTGCGCCGTGGCGTGTCTACAACATCGGCAACCACCAGCCGGTCGAGCTGCTCCGCTACATCGAGGTGCTCGAGGACTGCCTGGGCCGCAAGGCCGAGAAGCGCCTGCTGCCCATGCAGCCCGGCGACGTGCCCGACACCTGCGCCGACGTCGAGGCGCTCCGCCGCGATACCGGTTACCACCCGTCGACGTCGATCGAGACCGGCGTGCGCCGTTTCGTCGACTGGTACCGGGCCTTCTACGGCGTGTAATCGCCGTCGTGGGGTGTGGCCGGGCGAGGCCGTTGTCTGCGTTATATGAGGCAGTCCGCAACAACTCAGGGGATGCTCCATGAACCGTACCTTCGCCGGCCTCCTGGCCGTCGTACTGGCGCTGCTGCTCGCCGGCTGCGCCTCCGGCACCGCCGGCAGCAAGACCGCTCCGCCGCAGCAGGCCAGCACGGCCGTCGCGAATTACCAGATCGGCGTGGACGACATCGTTCAGGTCTCGGTATGGCGCAACCCGGAGCTGGGCATCACGGTGCCGGTGCGCCCGGACGGCATGATCTCCGTGCCGCTGGTGGGCGACGTGTCCGCCGCCGGCCGCAGCCCCGCCGAGGTCGCGCAGGACATCCAGGGCAAGCTCGCCACCTATGTGCGGGACCCGCAGGTCGCCGTGATCCTGACCGAACTGCGCAGCCACGAGTACCTGTCGCGCGTCCGCGTCACCGGCGCGGTCCGCCAGCCGGTGTCGATCCCCTACCGCCCCGGCATGACCGTGCTCGACGCCGTGCTCGCCGCCGGCGGTGTGACCGAGTTCGCCGCACCCGACCGCTCCAACCTGTACCGCAAGACGTCCAACGCCACCCAGAGCTATGCGGTGCGCCTGGACCGCATCCTCAACCGTGGTGACCTGAGCACCAACTTCACCGTCGCCCCGGGCGACGTGATCACCGTGCCGGAACGCGTCCTGTGAGCCAGTCCGCCGCCTGGGGAGCGCCCGAAGAGGGACGCTCCGTGTTCGACGCCGTGCCGGTGCTGAGCAAGGAGTTCAAGCGCCGGGCCGTGCTGCTGGCCAGCCTGTTCGCGGGCATCGCGCTGCTGGGGCTGGTCCTCGGCATGATGCTGCCGAAGAAGTACACCTCCTCCACCATCATCCTGGTGGAAGACCGCAACATCATCGCGCCGCTGATGGAAGGCCGCGCGGTCGCGACCAGCGTGGTCGATCGGGCCAGCATCCTGCGCGAGGTCGCCTTCAGCCGCCGCGTCATGGAGGAGATCCTGAAGACCGGCGGCTGGATGGAGGACAACCCCACGCCGCTGGAGCAGGACAAGCTGATCGAGAAGATCATCGACCGCACCAGCATCAGCAATCCGCGCGCCAACCTGATCGAGATCGCCTACAGCGATTCCGATGCCGAACGCGCCTACGAGATCACCCGCCGCTTCGCCGAGCTGGTCATCCAGGAGAGCCTGGCGACCAAGGAACGCGAGAGCAGCGAGGCGTATGCGTTCATCGATTCGCAGGTGAACCAGTACCACGCGAAGCTGACCAGCGCGGAGACCGGCCTCGAGGATTTCCGCCAGAACACGCCCGATGCGCGCCCCGGCACCGATGTCGACGTCAACGCCCGCATCGGCGAACTGCGCCGCATCATCGAAGGTGCAAGGATGGAGCTGATCGACCTGCGCTCGCAGGAAGCCGCGCTGCAGTCCCAGCTGTCCGGCGAGAGCGAGATCACGCTGGTGCAGACGCGCGCCGGCCAGTTCCGCGCCCGGCTGGCCGAACTGCAGTCCGAACGCGACCGCCTGCTGCTGCAATACACCGACCAGCATCCGGACGTGGTCCGCGTACAGCACCAGATCCGCGACGTGGAAGAAGACCTGAAGCGCGAGGAATCCGCCCCGCGGACCGCGGGCACCGCCCTGGACGGCCCGGCCGCCTTCAATCCGCTGTACGGCGAACTGCGCAGCAAGCTGGCCGAGGCGCGTCGCCGCAGCGGTGCGACCGCCGCGCGCATCGCCACGGCCGAGCAGATGCTGGCCAGCGAAATGGCGCGCAGCAACCGCATCGCCTCGTCCGAGAGCACGCTGGCCGAGCTGACCCGCGACTACGAGGTCAACCGCGACCTGTACCAGGATCTGCTGAAGCGCCGCGAGAACGCGCGCGTGTCGATGAACCTGGACGCGGAACAGCGCGGCCTGAGCTTCCGCATCCAGGAACCGGCGCAGATGCCGTTGCGCCCGAGCGGACTGCGGGTCATGCACGTCGCCGGCGCTGGCCTGGCACTGGCACTGCTGGTGCCGCTGGGCGTGCTGTTCGCCTTGATCAAGCTGGATCCACGCGTGCGCTCGCCGCTGCAGATCGAACGCGAGGCCGGACTGCCCGTCCTCGGCACGATGCCGGCCTACCTGACCGGGCGTCGTCGGCGCAGCGCCCTGCGTCGCTACAGCCTGGCCGCATCGCTGTTCCTCGCCGTGCCGCTGCTGTACGGCCTGACCTATACGCTGAAGGTGATGGAAGTCCTATGAGCAACTCGATCCGGCCGCTCGGCGATGAGGCCCAGGGGGGCCACGATGGCCACGTGGCCAGCCGCTCCATCGCCCCGCGCACGCCCGCGACCGCGCTGAGCCCGCTGCAACTGGAAGACCGCGCCACCATCTACCGCACCGATGCGGCGCGGCGCGAGGTCGACGCCTTCCGCGAACTGCGCACGCAGTTGCTGTCGGTGGCCGAAGGCAACTTCATCACCCTGGTCGCGCCGGTCAGTCCCGGTAGCGGCGGCAGCTTCGTCGCCCGCAACCTGGCCGTGGCGGTCGCGTTCGACGAGACCAAGAGCGCGCTGCTGATCGATTGCGACCTGCGCCAGCCGACCCAGGACCGCACCATGAAGCTGGCGGCGGACGGCGGCGGGCTGGTGGACTATCTCGAAGACCAGGAGCGCTCCACCGAGAGCGTGCTGTACGACACCGGCGTGCCCCGCCTGCGGCTGCTGCCCGCGGGCCGCACGCGCGAGACCGGCTCGGAATACTTCTCCTCCTTCCGCATGCGCCTGCTGCTGGATTCGCTGCGCAGCCGCTATCCGAACTGCCACCTGTTCCTCGATGCGCCCCCGGTGCGCGGTGCCCCCGATGCCCGCATCCTGTCGGAGCTTGCCGACGTGGTGGTGCTGGTCGCCGGCTACGGCCGCGACACGCCCGCCACCATCGCGCAGGCAGCCGCGAACTTCGATCCGAAGAAGTTCGCCGGCGTCGTGTTCAACGAAGGCGTCTGACACCACCGCGTACGGAGGAAACCATGGCCTCGTCTTGCCAAAGCAGCTGCCGCACCCGTTCCGCACGCAAGCGCCTCCTGTGCGCGGCGCTGGCGGCCGCCTTGCCGATGAGCGCGCAGGCGGCACGCCTGGAGTACGACGTCAGCATGCGCTACATGCACAGCGACAACATCGTGCTGCAGGCCGACAACGAGATCAGCGAGGACATCCTCTCGCCGCAGGTCCGGTTCGACCTGACCCACGACAGCTCGGTGCTCACCACGCGCCTGCGCGGCAACGTGCAGTACCTGGACTACATGGACGACGTCTACAAGGACGACACCCGCGGCGAGTTCACCGGCGAGCTGGAATGGACCGTGCTGCCGGAACGCCTGCTGTTCGTCGCACGCGATTCGCTGAGCGAGCAGTCGGTGGACTCGCTCTCCGCGTTCACGCCCGGCAACCAGCAGAAGATCAACGTCTTCGAGGCGGGTCCGACCCTGATGGCGCGCTTCGGCGAGCGCACGCGCGGCCTGATCGACCTGCGCTACACCAACAGCTGGGCGGAAGAGACCGAGACCTTCAACAGCGACCGGTATTCGGCGGCGGCGCGCCTGCTGCGTCCGCTGAGCGCCACCGATACGCTGGGATTCAATGTCGAGGCCGCCCAGACCGAATACGACACCATCTCCGACCTCTACAACTACAAGCGCTACGACGCCTACGTGTCCTACCTGAGCGAGCTGTCGAAGCTCAGCCTGGACATCAACGCGGGCTACTCGCGCCTGAAGCCCGAAGGCGTGGACGGCACGACCAGCGCCTTGTTCCGCAGCTATGCGGGCTGGCAGGTGGCACCCCGCAGCCGCCTGAGCCTGCGCGCCAGCTACCAGTTCGGCGACGCCTCGCAGGACCTGATCCAGAGCGTCGGCGCGCCCGGTACGCCGACCGATCCGAACGGCCCCGGCGGCCCCGTGGTCGGCCAGCCGGGCGATCCCGGCCTGCAGATCATTCCGGACACCTTCAAGCAGAAGCACGGCAGCGTGGGGTACGAATTCACCGGCGAGCGGCTGTCGCTGCTGGCCGAGTCCTATGCCGAGCAACTGCGCTACCTGCGCGACGACAGTTTCGATGCCGACAACTCCGGGCTGTCGGTGTCCGCACGCTACGGCCTGACGGCGCGCCTGAGCCTCACCGGCGTCGCGCAGCGCTACAAGCGCAAGTTCACCAACATCGACCGCGACGATACCGACACCATCCTGGGCGCCGGCCTGGCCATGCGCTTCAGCCGCCACTGGGGAACCCAGTTCGACTACCGCCACCGCAAGCGCGACAGTTCGATCGGCAGCCAGGACTACGTCGAGAACATCGTCGTACTGTCGGTCACGTACTACCGCTGACGCCAGCCGCGATGCCTGCCCCCCGCCTTCCTGCCGTTGAACCCGGCCCCGCCGTCGCGTTGATGTATCACGCGCTGCACGCGGGCATGACGCCTGCCGGGCAGGATCCGCACTACACGCTGGCGACCCACGACTTCGATCTTCAGATGCAGGAGATCGCGGCCGCGGGCGGCGGTTGCAGCGCGGCGGCCCTGCTGCAGGGCCGGTCGCAGGCGCGCATCGTGGTCACGTTCGATGACGGCCACGCCAGCAACCACGCGATCGCCCTGCCCATCCTGCGCCGCCACGGCGTCACCGCCGATTTCTTCATCAATCCCGCCACCGTCGGAACCGCAGGATTCCTGGAATGGAACCAACTGCGCGACATGGCGGATGCCGGCATGTCGATCCAGTCGCACGGCTACGATCATGTCTACCTCACCCAGCTCGACGGCCAACGCCTGCGTCAGACGCTGAAGGCGGCGCGCGAGGAGATCGAGCAGCAGGTCGGTGCGGCGGTGACCCTGCTGGCGCCGCCCGGGGGCCGCATGCCGAAGGACCTGCTGTCCGTCGCGCAGGAGTGCGGCTACACGCACGTGCTGTCCTCCGAGCCGGGTGTGCTGGAGGCCGGCAAGGGCGCCGCGCATCCGCTGCCCCGCATGGCGATGACCGCGGCCACCGAGCACCTGACGTTCCAGCGCTGGATCCGGCGCGACCACGTAGCCATCGGCCACGAACAACTGCGTTACCGCGGGCTGGCGCTGGCGAAGCGGATGCTGGGCGACGCCGGCTACGAGCGGCTGCGCGCGGTCGCGCTGGGCGCGCTGGGGAGAGGCGCATGAAAGTCGTGTTCTGGGCATCGCTGGCGCTGGTCGCCTTCGCCTACGCCGGCTATCCGCTGCTGATGCTGCTGCTGGCGCGCCTGCGTCCGCGTCCCGTCAGGTCCGGCAGCGTGTTGCCGATGATCGACGTGCTGCTGGTCGTGCACAACGGCATGCGCGAACTCCCCGCCAAGCTGGACAACCTGCTGGCGCTGGACTACCCCGCCGACCGCCTGCGCATCAACGTGGCCTGCGATGGATGCACCGACGGCAGCGACCGGTTCGCGGCGCAACGCGATCCCACCCGCATCCGGGTGTTCGCCTTCACCGAGCGACGCGGAAAGTCGGCGTGCCTCGGCAATGTCGTGCCATTGCTCGACGCCGACATCGTGCTGTTCAACGACGTGCGCCAGCGGATCGATGCCGGCGCCGCGCGCGCGCTCGCCTCCGCGATGGCCGATCCGACCGTCGGCGCGGCCAGCGGCGAACTGGTCCTGGAAGCCCGCGATGGCTACGGCCAGGGCGTGGACGCCTACTGGCGCTACGAGAAGGCGATCCGGCGGCTGGAAAGCGCGAGCGGATCGCTGGTCGGCGCCACCGGCGCGCTGTACGCCGCACGTCGAACGCTGATCCCCGAAGTGCCGCCGGGCATCGTGCTGGACGACATGTGGATTCCGCTGGGCATCGCGGCGACGGGCCATCGCGTCGTGTTCGTGCCGACGGCGCTCGCGTTCGACCGCACGCCGGACAATCCTGCGGACGAAGAGCGGCGCAAGCGGCGTACGCTGGCGGGCAACTTCCAGTTGATCCACCTGCGTCCCGCCCTGGCCATTCCCGGCGCGCATCCGCTGGCCTGGCGGCTGTGGGGCCACAAATGGCTGCGCCTGCTCGCGCCCTGGCTGCTCGCGCTGGCCCTGCTCGCGAATGCCGTGCTGGCGCTGCGCGGCGGCGTCCTGTATCCCCTGCTGTTCGCCTTGCAACTGGCGGCGTACGCCACGGCCGTGCTCGGACGCGGCTGGCCCCGCCTGGCCACCCTGCTGCCGGTACGGCTGGCGGTGGCGTTCCTCAGCCTCAACACCAGCGCCATGCTCGCCCTCGCCGATTACCTGCGTGACCCCGAGGCGCACCTGTGGCAGACCACCCGACTGGAAGACGCGCACCGATGACGGCGACCCCTCCCCTGCAACGCGCCGTGTACGTGGTGTCGTTGTTTCCCTGCTGGTCGGAGACGTTCATCGTCCGCGAGATCACGGCGCTGATCGAGAACGGCGTGGATGTACGCATCATCTCGCTCAAGAAACCGTCCGAGACGCTGGTGCAGGCCGATGCGCAGGCCCTCATGGACCGCGTGCGGCATCCCGGTTCGCCGTTGCATGCCGCATGGGGAATGGCGAAGGCCTTCCTGCGCAACCCCGGCGCGGTCGTATCGACGCTCGCCACCGTCGTCGCCGGCACCTGGCGGTCGCCGTCCGTACTGGCGAAGTCGCTGGCCGCGTGGCTGCGCGGACTGGAGCACGTCGACTGGCTGCGCCGCTTCGACCCGCAGGTCCTGCACGCGCACTGGGCCACGTATCCTTCGACGGCGGCGTGGACGCTCTCGCGCGTGCTGCGCCTGCCGTTCGGCTTCACCTGCCACGCCCACGACATCTTCATCGAGCGGCAGCTGATCGCCCGCAAGATCCAGGACGCCGCCGTCGCGGTGACCATCTCGCGCTTCAACGTCGACTGGCTCAGCCAGCGCGAAACGGCGCAGGCGCGCGACAAACTGCAGGTCATCCACTGTGGCGTCGACCTGCGTGCGAACCCATGGCAACCGGACGGCCGCGCGCCGCAGCAGATCCTCACCGTCGGACGGCTGGACCCGATCAAGGGGTTCGCCACGCTGGTGGAAGCGCTGGCGCTGCTGGCCGGGCGCGGCGTCGACTTCCAGTGCCGCCTGCTGGGTTCCGGCCCGCTGGACGCGTCGCTGCGCGCGCTCGCGCACTCGCGCGGCGTGGCCGACCGGATCGAATTCTGCGGCGCCCAGCCGCAGGACGTGGTGCGCCGCTGGATGGGCGAGGCCGCCCTGTTCGTGCTGCCCTCGGAGGTGGCCCCCGACGGCAACCGCGATGGCATCCCGGTCGCGCTGATGGAGGCCATGGCCACGGGCTGCCCCGTCGTCAGCACGCGTGTATCGGGCATTCCCGAACTGGTCGAACACGAGACCACCGGCCTGCTGGTGGACGAAAAACAACCGGTCGCGCTGGCCGATGCCATGCAACGGCTGCTCGAGGACGGCGTCCTGCGCCGTCAGGTCGTCGGCGGGGCCCGGGAGAAGGTCGAACGCGAATTCGACGCCCGCAAAGAGGCACGCCGCTTGCAGGACCTGATGGAGGGCATCGCGCATGCGACCTAGGAAACTGCTGGTGGTGAGCGACGAAATGGAAGTGGGCGGCAGCCAGCGCCAGATCACCTACCTGCTCGGCGGCCTGGACCGGCGGCAATGGCAGGCCGAACTGGTGTTCTTCCGCAAGGAGTCGTTCCTGGTGCGCGACCTGCGCGCGCAGGGCATCGTGGTCCACCATGTCCCCAAGCGCGGCCGGCTGGATCTGCGCTTCGTGCTGGCCTACGCCGCGCTGCTGCGGCGCGAGCGCTACGACCTGGTGCACGCCTTCTCGCTCACCGCCGAACTGTGGACGCTGGTGGCCGGCTGGCTGGCGCGCCACCGTCCACCGCTGGTGGCGTCGATCCGCGGCCTGTACCTGGACGAATCCGAACGCTTCTGGCGCATCAAGCGCTTCATCCTGTCGCGCTCCGCCGCGGTGATCGCGAATGCGCGCGCCGGTGCGGTCGCGGCGGCCAAGCGCGCCGGCGTGCCGGTGACCCATATCGATGTGGTACCGAACGGACTGGTGCCGCCGGAACCGCTGCCGCCGGGCCAGCGCGACCTGCTGCGCCAGGCGGTCGGCGCACCGCCGCACCGTCCCTTCGCGCTGTTCGTCGGCCGGCTGGTGAAGGAGAAGAACCTGGCCTGCCTGATGCGCGCGCTGGCCCGCCTTCCCGCGGAGCAGCGGCCGTGGGTGGCGCTGGCCGGCAACGGTCCGCTGCGCGGCGACATCGATGCGATGCGCGAAGCGGCCGGTCTGGACGCCGATGTACGTTTCCTAGGCGAACGCAAAGACACAGCCGCCCTGATGCAATCCGCCGATTTCCTGGTTCTCCCCTCCTCGTACGAAGGCATGTCGAACGTTCTCATGGAAGCGATGGCGGCCGGATGCCCGGTGATCGCCTCGGACGTGGGCGGCAATCCCGAGCTGGTCGAAGACGGCGTCACCGGCCTGCTGTTCCCCAGCGACGATGCCGACGCGCTCGCACACTGCCTGCAGCGGATGGGCGGCGATCACGCGCTGCGCCTGCGCCTTTCGCAGCAGGCGGCACAGGTCGCCCGCCAGCGCTATTCGGTGGAGCAGCTCGTCCGGTCCACGACGCGCGTCTACGCGCGCTGCCTGGATGCGCGCGCGACCCACGCCGGCGACCTGCCGCTGTCCACCCTCGGTTCCACGCGGGACGACGCATGAGTTCCGCCGGATCCCTGTGCGAAGACTTCATCCTGGCCAGCGGGCCGCAGGCCGCTGCGTGGCTCGCCGGCAAGGCAGGCCTGCAGACGCTGGATGCGGGCGATGGCGCCCTGCACGTGGCCGCGAGCGGGGGCGTGCGCCACGGGCGGCATGCCAACGGCCGCCAGTGGCTGGCGATCGCCGATCTGATCGCGGGCCAACCGGAAGACGCCGCAGCGGAACATGCGGGCGCACCGCAGCGCCACTGGCGCGGCCGTTTCGCCTTCGCCAGCTGGCAGCCGGGACAGGCCGGCGTCAGCGCGTTCATCGATCACTTCGGCTCGTTGCCGCTGTTCTGGTACCGGCGTAACGGCCACTTCGCCATCGCCACCGACCTGCGTCTGCTGCTGGACGCGCCCGGCATCGGCAGCGACGTCGACCTGACGGCGGTCTACCACTACCTCAACTTCACCTGCATCCCCGCGCCACTGACGATCCATCGCGACATCCGCCGCCTCGAGCCCGGATGCGTGCTGGCGCTCGACCACGCGGACGAACGCAGCGAACGCTACTACCTGCCGGAGTATCCGGCCGATCTGCAGGGCACCGACACGCAGCTCGCGCACGACCTGCGCGACCGCATGATCGCCACCGTGCAGGATTTCCGTCCGCGCTCTGACGGCGACTGGGGCTGCTTCCTCAGCGGCGGCACCGACAGCAGCAGCATCGTCAGCATCCTGGCCCGCCAGGGCGGCTCGCAGGTGCACAGCTGCTCGATCGGATTTCCCGAAGCCGGCTACGACGAGCTGGACTTCGCGCGCCTGGCCAGCGAAGCCTGCGGTGCGCAGCCGCATCTGGCCAAGGTCGATCGCCACCGCGCGCTCGGCCTGCTGGATTCGGTGATCGACGCCTACGACCAGCCGTTCGGCAATGCCTCGGCCGTACCGACGCTGGCCTGCGCCGAACTGGGCAGCAGCCAAGGCTTCTCCACCATGCTCGGTGGCGATGGCGGCGACGAGATCTTCGGCGGCAACCAGCGCTACGCGAAAGACAAGGTGATGGAAGCCTTCTATCGCCTGCCTTCGCCCTTGAAGGCCGCCGCGCGCGCGCTCGGCGATACGGTCGGCGGTGGCCACGTGCACCTGCTCAACCGCGTGCAGAACTTCACGCGCCGCGGTTCGCTGCCGAATCCCGACCGCTTCTACACCGACGATTCCTTCGCTTCGGATTTCTATGGCGAGCTGCTGACGCCGGGGTTCCGCTCGCAGGTGCCGCAGGATGCGTCGCTGGATTTCATGCGCGGCGTCTACGCGACCGGTCCGCGCACCGAGCCGCTGCACCAGATCATGCGCCTGGATCTGCTGATGGCCATCGCGCAGAACGATCTGGTCAAGGTCCATCGTGCCTGCCGCCAGCATGGCGTGTCGGTGCGTTTCCCCTACCTGGATCCGGCCCTGGTCGACTATTGCGGCCGGCTGGCGGCGCACTACAAGGTGCGCGGCCTGAAGAAGCGCTATCTGTTCAAGCAGGCCGTCGCCGATATCCTGCCGGCGGAGATCCTGAGCAAGCGCAAGCAGGGCTTCGGCTTGCCGATCGCCATCTGGATGAAGGAAGACCCCGCCCTGCAGGCGCGCGTCCGCGACGTCCTGCTCGATGCGCGCACCCGCGAACGCGGCTGGGTGAACCCCGCCTTCATCGAACGCCTGGTCGACCTGCACATGGCCGGCGGCTGGGACCATTCCAACGCACTGTGGCAGTTGCTGGTGCTGGAGCTGTGGATGCGGAGGTACATGGATGGCCGCTGACGCGCTGCGCGTGCTGATGGTGATGGAAGCCGCGTATCCGGCCCACAAGGGCGGGGGCGCGGAAGCGCAGGTCCGCACGCTGGCGCGCGGACTGCGCGCGCGCGGCCATCGCGTGACCATCCTCGTGCCCCGCCTGCCCTACGCGTCGTCCGCCCGGGTCGAGCGGGTGGACGGTTCGGCCGTCTGCCGGCTGGCGTTCCCGCGCATCCCGCTGCTCGCCAGTCCGCTGCTGTGGCTGCGCACGATCGCGTTCCTGTATGCGCGGCAGCATCGCTACGACGCCTGGCACGTGCACATCGCGCACCGCATGGCGGCGATCTGCGCATTGATGGGGCAATGGCTGGACAAGCGCGTGCTGACCAAGGTGTCCGGCTGGTGGGAACTGGAAAAAGGCACGCTGGCGCCACGCCCCGGACTGGTCGATACGCTGGCGCAACGCGCGCTCCGCCGCACCGAGCACTGGCAGGCGATCAGTCGCCGCATCGCGCGCACGCTGGAGTCGCGCGGCATCCCGCCGGAGCGGATCGTCGCCCTGCCCAATGCGGTCGACACCCGCCGCTTCGCCGACATCCACCGTGATGCATCGCTGCCCGCCCGTTTCGTGTTCATCGGTCGCCTGGAAGCGGAGAAAGGCCTGAACGTCCTGCTCGACGCGTTTTCGGACATCGCCCCTGGTCATCCGCAGGCCAGCCTGCTGCTGGTCGGCACCGGCCGGCTGGAAGCGGCGCTGAAAGAACGCGTGCGTGCGCTCGGCCTCGAAACCCGCGTGGACTTCGCCGGCCATCGCGACGACATCGAGCGTCCGCTGGCGGAGGGCAACATCGGCGTGCTGACCTCGCGCATCGAAGGCCTGTCCAACACGCTGCTGGAATCCATGGCCTCGGGGCTGCCGATGATCGCCAGCCGCATCAGCGGCAACGAGGACTTCGTGCGCCCGGGCGAGAACGGCTGGCTGTTCGAAGCCGGCGATCGCGCCGGCCTGGCGGCCTGCCTCGACCAGGCGGCCGCGCTGGATGGCCCCGCGCGCACCGCCCTGGGCGAGGCCGCGCGCGCGACCGTCCGCCATCACGCCGGCCTGGAGCAGGTCCTCAACCGGCTGGTACAGCTCTACCGCGGCGAACCCCAGCTGGCCCACGCGGCCACCGCGCACAACGGGAACGCCTGACCATGTGCGGCATCGCAGGCCTCGTGGTCGCTCCCGGCCAGCCCGCGCCCGACCCGGCACTGGGCCGGCGCATGAACACCGTCATCCATCACCGCGGCCCTGACGACGAAGGACTGCACCACGATGAGCGCGCCCTGCTCGGCATGCGCCGGCTGTCGATCATCGACGTCGGCGGCGGCCACCAGCCGATGTACGGGGCCGACCACCAGGTCACGATCGTCTTCAACGGCGAGATCTACAACTACCGCGAACTGCGCGCGGGCCTGGAGCGCGACGGCCACGCCTTCGCCAGCCAGAGCGACACCGAGGTCATCCTGCAGGGCTACCTGCGCGACGGCGTCGGCATCTTCGCGCAGCTGGACGGCATGTTCGGTGTGGCCATCTGGGACCGCCGCACGCAGGAGCTGGTGCTGGCCCGCGACCGCCTCGGCGAGAAGCCGCTCTACTATGCACACGACGACCGCCGCGTGCTGTTCGGTTCCGAGCTGAAGTCGCTGCTGCAGTCGCCGGACTGCCCGCGCGACCTCAACGACGACGCACTGCGGGCCTACCTCGCCTACGGCTACGTACCGTCGCCGTACAGCGTGTTCGCCGGCGTGAACAAGCTGCCGCCCGCGCACTTCCTGCGCTACCGCGATGGCCAGATCAGCCTGCACCGCTACTGGCAGCCGTCGCTGTCGCCGAAGACCTCGCTGGGCGAAGCCGAAGCGGCGGAGCGTCTGGAAGAACTGCTCGACCGCGCGGTCGCCAGCCGGCTGGTATCCGACGTACCGTTCGGCGCCTTCCTCAGCGGCGGCCTGGATTCCAGCACCGTCGTCGCGCTGATGGCGCGCCACCTCGGCCAGCCGGTGAAGACCTTCACCATCGGCTTCAAGGAAGCGGCCTACAACGAGCTCGACGACGCCCGACGCGTGGCGAAACACCTGGGCACCGAGCACCACGAACTGGTGGTGGAACCGGACGCCGTCGACCTGCTGCAGACCCTGGTCTGGCATTTCGACGAGCCGTTCGCCGACTCCTCCGCCGTTCCCACCTTCCTCGTCTCGCAGCTCGCGCGCGAGCACGTGAAGATGGTGTTGACCGGCGACGGCGGCGACGAGATGTTCGGCGGTTACGACCGCTATCTGAAACTGTTGAAGCTGGAGCGGCTGGGGGCGTTGCGCACGCCGGTCGCATCCGCGCTGTCGGTGGCGGGCGCGCTGGCGCCCAATCCCTACGGCGAACGCCTGGCGCGGGTCGGCGAACGCCTGCGGCTGCCGTTCGACGAGCGCTACCTGAGCGGCGTGGCGGTCATGCGGCCCGACATCGCGCGGCGCCTGCGCCCGCAGGCGGGGGGCGGCGACCACTTCCGTCTGCCCGCACTGGAGCAGCCCGGCAGCGATCTCGGTGCCGGCGAAGACGCGCTGGACCGCGCGGTCGCCATCGACCTGCAGAGCTACCTGCCGGACGACATCCTGGTGAAGCTCGACCGCATGGCGATGGCCGCGTCGCTGGAAGGACGCTCGCCGTTCCTGCAGCCCGACCTGGTGCAGTTCGCGCTGTCGCTGCCGGCGCATTACCGCGTGCGCGACGGCCGCGGCAAGCACCTGCTGCGCGAAGTGGCCAACCAGTGGCTGCCGCCGCGTGCGATCACCAAGCCCAAGCAGGGTTTCGCGATCCCGCTGGCGGACTGGTTCCGCGGTCCGCTGCGCACGCTGGCGGCCGATACGTTCGGCAGCCGCGCCTTCCGCGAGCGGGGACTGCTGCAGCCGGCGGCCGCGCAGGCGCTGCTGCACGACCATGTGGAGCGCAACATCGATCGCAGCGAGGCGCTGTGGCAGTCGCTCTGCCTGGAACTGTGGGCGCAGCGCTTCCTCGACGGCGACGCCGTGACCGGAGCCTGAGCCATGTGGATGCGGCTGCTGCTGGCGGTGCCCCTGCTGTTCATGCCGAACATGCTGCACCTGTCGGTGGAGACCGGCATTCCCGGCCTGAATCTCGCCAACATCATCTTCATCGTCGTGCTCGGCGCATTGCTGATGGGAGGCAGGCGTTACCAGCCGCTGGA
The DNA here is from genome assembly GCF_058793715.1 of Pseudoxanthomonas sp. GW835-FHT14C01. NCBI lineage: Bacteria > Pseudomonadati > Pseudomonadota > Gammaproteobacteria > Lysobacterales > Lysobacteraceae > Pseudoxanthomonas > Pseudoxanthomonas sp. GW835-FHT14C01. Next base: position 578,159 of record NZ_JBXAGB010000003.1, on the reverse strand, counting down.
GCCGCGCGGCTACCTGACGCCGGCGCTGCTGCTGCTGTTCGCCGCACTGACCATCGCCTTCCTGATCGCGCAGGCCACGATGCCGCGCAACTTCATGGAGGACTTCACCTACCTCAAGAATCTGATCTTCTATCCGCTGCTGTACTTCGTCTACCGGCGCTGCGGACAGGATGTGAAAGGGACCCGCCAGCTGATCATCTTCGTGATGATCGTCGCTGCGGTGGCCGGCGTGGAAGCGATCCGCGAGGGCTTGGACTACGGTTTCGGCAACTACAACGAATCGCGTCGCGCGTCCGGACCATTCGGTACCGACTACTCGACCGCCAATCGCGCGGGCGTGTTCTACGCCATGTTCCTGCCGATGTTCATCGCGATGGCGCTGTTCTTCCGCAAACAGAAGTTCTGGCGACTGGCGGCGGTCGCCGGCTGCGCGATCATGGTGATCGCCATCATGGCGACGTATTCGCGCCAGTCGTACCTCATCGCGCTGGTGGCGTTCGCGCTGCTGCTGGTACGTCGCAACGTGGTGCTCGCGGTAGCCATCGCCGTCCTGATGGTGCCGGCGATCGGCCTGCTGCCGGAAAGCGTGACGCAGCGCGTGGCCGAGACCGAACAGCAGGACTCGGTGGGCGAAGAACAGCTCGATGTCAGCACCGCCAGCCGCTTCGAGATCTGGGGCGGCGCGATGCAGATGTGGACCGAGCATCCCACCGGCGTCGGCCTCAACCGTTTCAAGCAGCACATCGGCACTTACGTGCCGCGTTACGCCGGCTACGATGCGCACAGCATCTATTTCCTGATGCTGGCCGAATGCGGGCCACTCGGCTTGCTGGCGTTGTTCTTCCTGCTATGGCGCGTCCTGTGGATGGGCGTGCGGTTCACCCGCTCCGTTCCCTCCAGCGATGCCGAAGGCAAGGCGCTGTCGCTGGGCTTCATCCTGCTGGCGGTCTGTACCGCGCTGGGCAACGTATACGGCAGTCCATTCTTCGAAGGCGCGGTGATGGCCAACTTCTGGGCGCTGTGCGGCCTGATGGAGCATTACTTCGCCCTCAAGCGCCAGGCGCCCGCACCGGGCGCGGCCATCGCCTCCGACACCAGTGCCTTGCCCCGCACGCCGGCGATGCAAGGCATCGGCGACCGCTTCCCGCTCGCCGCCCGCATGGCGCCGCGCCGCTACGGCAAGGATCAGGACTGAATCACCTGCCCGTGTCGGGAAACCTGCCGTCTTCGGCCGGGAGTGCAGCGTCGCGGTCGTAGAGGCGGTAGGCGAGCAGACCCACCCATTCGTGCAGCGCGGCCTGGGTCTTCACCAGACCGCCGCTGTCGGGCACCAGGAAGCCGGCATGCTGGAAGGCCACGTAGCGTTCGTCCGTGGGCAGGGGACAGGGCGTGAAACCGGCCTGTCGCAGCGAGAAATCGGCGCGCGGCATGTGCAGCGCGGAGGTGACCAGCACGACCTGGCGCGGCAGCGCGGGCTTCATCGCGGCCAGCTGGCGTGCGTTCTCCCACGTCGTGCGCGAATGCGTCTCCAGCCGAAGCGCCTCGTGCGGCACGCCCATGGCGCGCAGGTAGGCCGCCATCAGCCGCGCTTCCGACGGACTGCCCGGCCAGCCACTGCCGCCGGAAAGCACCAGGTGCCGTCCCGGCGCATCGCGCCACCAGCGCGCCGCCGCTTCGGCGCGGCGCCGGCTGGCCAGCGTCAGCACGCTGTAGTTGTCCGGCGCGTGCGCCTTGCGATCCACGCCGCCCCCCAGCACTACCGCCACCGGCGGCGACTGCGCACGGCAAGCGGCGGACGGCGTTACCCGTCCTTCCAGCGAACGCACCAGCAGATTGGCCACCCATGGAGTCATCGCCACGATCGACAGCGCGATCACGATGCCGCAGCACACGCGCCAGCAGCGCAGCCGCCCACCCCATCGCAGCGACACGAGCAGCGCCGCGAGCGCCAGCAGCAACCACGACAGGGGAGACAGCCACCACATCAGGATCGCGCTTCCCGCAACGGCCCGCTCATGCCGTGCTCCGCGTCCGCCAGTGGCGGACGAGATCGCGCAGGCGCGCATCCAGCACCAGCACCGGCGCCACATAGAGCAGCAGCCACAGGCCGCCGGCAGCGAACAACCGCGCCCACGGCGAGGCCAGGCCCGACAGGCCGCTGCCCTGCACCGCCAGCACGAAGGCCAGCCCCGCCGCACCCGCCACGCTCCACGCCCGCAGGTCGGGGCGATAGCGAAGTTCGCGCGGACACAGCACGTACAGTCCGACACCCAGCATCGCGAAGCTGCCGACGGCCGCCCACGTGGCCCCCATGTAACCATGGCCGGGGATCAGCCACAGGTTCAGCGCCGTGTTCAGCGCCGTGGCCGCGAGCGTCATGTACAGCACCGTGCGCGAGCGCTTGTGCAGCAGCAGGCCGTAGCCGCCGATCTCCAGCAGCGGATACAGCGCATACAGTGCGCCGAGCCAGGCGAAGACCGGACCGGAGGCGGTCTTGTCGGCGCCACTGATGGCCTGCACCGCGTCGCTGCCGACGCAGCCGATGGCGACCGCCACGCCGACCGAGGCATAGGTCATGGGGAACAGGACCTTGGCCTTCAGCGCGCGCACCGCATCCGCACCGCCGGTTTCCCAGCTGCGGTTGGCCACCGGGATGAAGGATTCGGACAACGCGCTGCTCATCAGCATGCTGACCTGCAGGGCCAGCGAATAACCGATGGTGAAGATGCCGACCGCGGCGAAATCCCCCGTCATGCCCTTCAGCATCAGGCGGCCGATCGAGATCAACAGCACGGTGGCGATCTCGTTCACCACCAGCGGCATGCCGTAACTCAGCGTCTTGCGCATCTGCGACCAGTCCAGCTGCCGCGAGAAGGTCAGGTTGCGCCGTACCCAGTACAGGTAGAAGACCACGACGATGCCGGCCGCGAGCATCTTGCCGCCATAGGCGGCCACGGCCGAGCGTTCCAGCCAGGCCACCGCGCCCACCATCAGCACCAGCTCGAGCCAGCGCCACGCCACCCGCGTCACCATCAGCACGCCGGAATGCTCGCCGGCGCGCAGCACCATCTGCACCAGGCTGACGAAGACCTGCAGCGGCACCGTCATCACCGCCATCCACAGCACCGGCGAGAACGACGCGCCGCCGAACCAGTCCACGCAGGCGAACACGGTGATGCCCGCGGCCCAGATGCCGCACGACACCAGCAGCGGCAGCAGGAACATGTTGGTGGCGAAGCCGGGCAGCGCGGCGGCTTCGTTCTGGTAGGGATAGAAGCGCAGGATGGCGTGCTGTGCACCGAGCTTGGCCACGGCGACGCCGATCATCAGCCACGTTTCGTAGTAGCCGAGGATGCCGTACTGGGTGTTGTCCAGCAGCCGCGTCAGCAGCGGAAACGACACCAGTCCGGCCAGCATCACCAGCACGCTGGCCGACGAGTAACGCAGATAGTGCGCGCCTACCCCGCGCTTGCGCGAGACGCCCTTGCCGTCGGAGTTCATGGCGTGGGCGTTCCGGCCCGGGAAGCAGTGTCAGGCATGAAGGACTTCGAGGCGGACATCGTCGGAACAACGCGAAACGGCGCGCCGGCAGGTCATCGCAGGGCCGCCTGCACTTCGGCGACGCGCGCCGCGAACCGCTGCGCCAGCGCCGGCTGGTCGATGAAGTCGTGATGGCTGCCGGGCAGTGCGTGCAGGTTGATGGTCCCTTCGATCCAGTCCCGCCACCCGAGCGCCGCATCGTCGCGCGTGCCCCGCACCGGCGTCCGGAACAGCTCGACGTCGCCCCGGTAGCGTCGCGGGCGGTAGGCAGCGAGGGCGCGATGGTTCGCGCGCTCCACGCGTTGCAGGCGTACCTGCTGCGGCAGCGGCGCATTGGGGTCCGCCCGGTTCCGCCGCACCGCGATCGGGGCATCCCACAGCCGCACGCGCAGGCGCCGCATCACCTCGCGCCACGGCATGTGGAGCAGCGCGTCCACCGACAACGGCCAGTGCAGCCTGCGACCCTGCCGGAGCCGGTCGGGACCGAACGTGTCGAACATCGCCAGCAAGGCGATATCACGGCCGCCCGCCTGCAGCCGCCGCGCGGTTTCCAGCGCCAGCACGCCTCCCATCGATCCGCCGGCCAGCAATACCGGACCTTGCGGGTGCACGGACTGGATCGCCGTCGCATACGCGGCGGCCATCGCATCGATGCTGTCGGACGGCGCGGACACACCGTCCAGGCCTGCTGCCTGCAGCCCGAAGACGGGCTGCGTCGATCCGAGCGCGTCGAGCAGCGGCAGGTAGTTCATGACGTTCCCCCCGACCGCGTGCATGAGGAACAGGGGCGCCCGGTCGGCGCCGGCCCGCAGCGGGACGAGCGGCTGCCAGGACGGCGCGGGTGCGTTCGTGGTGTCCGCCCGCCGGCTCCTGGCCGCGTCGATGGCCTGCGCCAGCGCCGCGACGGTCGGCCGCGCGATCAGGGTCGCCAGCGGCAGGTCCACGCCATGGCGCTGGTGGAGCTCGTTGAACATCCGCACGGCCAGCAGCGAATACCCGCCGAGGGCGAAGAAGTCGTCGTCGATGCCGACGTCCTGGCGCTGCAGCAGGCGCGCCCAGAGATCGCGGAGCTCGTGTTCCATCGCGGTGCGCGGCGGCGTACGGCGCAGGACGACCGTCGGCGCATCGAGGGTCGGCGGCGGCAGCGCGCGCCGGTCGATCTTGCCGTTCGGCGTCTTCGGCAGGCGCGGCACCACCTCGATGTACTGCGGCCGCATATAGGCCGGCAGCGCACCTGTCAGGCGCTCCCGCAGCCGCTGCGCCAGCACCGCCGGCGCCGCCGCGCTGCCGGCGTACAGCACCAGCACCGCATCGCCGCCATCGAGCGCACGCACCACCGCCACGCATTCCGCCACGTCGGGTTCGTCGGCGGCGGCAGCTTCGATGTCGCCGGGCTCGATGCGGTAGCCGCGCAGCTTGATTTGCTCGTCCGCACGCCCATGGAAGTGAAGCTGGCCCGCGTGCAGCCTCCCCAGGTCGCCGGTGCGGTACATGCGCGAGCCGTCGGCGGCGAAGGGGTCGGGCACGAAGCGCTGGTCGCTCAGGTCCGGGCGATGCAGGTAGCCATCGGCCACGCCCGCCCCCCCGATCCAGATCTCGCCCAGCGCATGCGGCAGGGCTGGACGCTGGCGGTCGTCGAGCAGGTAGAACCGGGTACGCGCGATCGGCTGTCCCAGCGGTACCGCCTGCTCGCCGCCCTCGAAACGGTGGATGCTCGACCACACCGTGGTCTCGGTGGGACCGTACATGTTCCAGAGTTCGCGGCATTGCCCGTGCAGCGCGCGCGCGAGCGGCAGCGGCAAGGCTTCGCCACCGACCAGCAGGCGCAACGACGCCAGCACCTGGGTGCGGCCGACTTCCTGCAGCAGCGCCATCAGCGACGGGGTGGTCTGGAACATCGTGCAGCCATGGCGTTCGATCAGCCGGCACAGCGCTTCGGGGTCGCGATGCTCGGCGTCGTCGGCGATCACCACCCGCCCGCCGCAGATCAGCGGCAGGTACAGCTCCAGTGCCGCGATGTCGAACGACAGGGTCGTCGCCGAACAGAGCACGTCGTCGCAGGTACAACCCGGGGCATCCCGCATCGAGCACAGGAAATTCACCAGGTTGCGATGCAGGATGCGCACGCCCTTCGGCTCGCCCGTCGAACCGGACGTGTACAGCACGTAGGCCAGATCGTCCGCCGCCACCCCGGGCAACGCCATGTCACCGTCCTCCGACTCCAGCCCCGCCAGCGTCAGCAGTGCCCGCCCTTCGGCCAGTCCATCGGGCAACGCGACGCCATCGGTCATCACGATGGACGCAAGGCCGGCGTGGTTCGCCATGTGCAACAGGCGCTGCGGGGGAAATGCCAGGTCGAGCGGGACGTACGCGGCGCCCGCACGCAGCACCGCGATGACCGCCACCAGCATGTCCAGCGAGCGGGGCAAGGCGATGCCGACCAGATCGCCCCGGCCCACGCCCCTTGCGCGCAGACCGGCCGCTGCCTGGCGGCTGCGCCGTTCTAGCGTGGCGTAGTCGATATCGCGTGCGCCGCATGACGCCGCCGTGCGGGGTGCGTGGACGGCGAACGCGCGCTCCAGCAACGCCACCAGCGACGGCGCGTCGCCGTCGCGGGGCGCCTCCTCACAGGCCAGCGCGAAGGCATCGCGCGGCTCCGACGCGCCGAGTTCCAGATCGCGGATCGGGCCGTCGCCGCCGTCGGCGAGTGCTTCCAGCACGCGCAGGTACACGCCGGCCCAGTCGCGGATCGTGGCCTCGTCGTACAGCGCGGTCTGGTACTGCACCTCGAGCACCAGTCCGGTCGGAACCGGCCGCCAGTAGAAGCCCAGCTCCCATGCGGCCGCAGCGCGTGGCAGCACGTTGAGCTCGCAGCGCACACCGTCCATGCGCAGTTTCTCGAGCGATGGCACCAGCGTCAGGATCGACTCGAGCAGCAGCATGCGCCCGGCCTGGCGCGGCACGTGCAGCGCATCCACGATGCGGCCCAGCGAGATGTCTTGGTGGTCCGCGGCTTCGTCCAGGCGGGACTGCACCTGCAGGGCCAGCACGGAGAGCGACGCGCCCGGATCCACCTCCACGCGCAGCGGCAACGTGTTGTCGCTGTCGCCGACCACGCGGGCCCCGCCGCCGCGCGCCGCGCCCGCGAACGGGACGCCGCAGACCAGATCGGTCTGGCCCGTCAGCCGGTGCAGCAGCGCGAAGTAGGCGGTCAGCAGCAGGACGAAGCGGGTCGTCTTCGTCCGCCGCGCCTGCTCGCGCAGTTGCTGCCAGCGGGACGCCGGCATGTCCAGCGTGAAACTGGCGGCGTCGAAACTGATGCGACCGGCGCGAGGCCGATCCGTCGGCAGTCGCAGCGGCTCGGGCAACGTCGCGAAGCGCTCGCGCCAGTACGCCAGGCTGCGCGCTCCCTCGGGGCCGTCCCGGCGCGCGCGTTCGGCCAGCACGAAATCGCGCCACGAATCCGCCGCGGGGATCTTCGCGACCGCTTCCGGCGTGGTCGCGTTGTAGTGATCCATCAGGTCTTTGAGCACGACCCGCATCGACCAACCATCCATCACCAGATGGTGGGCCGCCATGAACAGGCGATGGTGCTCCGGGCCGAGCCGGTACAGCACCCCGCGCACCAGCGGCGCCCTGGCGGTATCGAACGGCGTGGCGCGCCAGCGACGGCAGGCCTGTGCGTAGGCGTCGAGCGGATCCGCCTGCGATGACAGGTCTTCCCGCTGCAGCCGGACGGCGGCCTCCGGATAGTGGACCTGTGCGGTTCCATCGTCCGAGAAGGCGATCGCCAACGCCTGGTGGCGGGTCGCGACGGAGGCGATGGCGCGCTCGAAGCGGGAGACATCCAGCGGCCCGTCGAGCAGCAGTTCGAAGGCCTCGCCGAACGCGAGCGTGGCGTCCTCGCTGTAGCGACTGCCCAGCCACTTCTCGGCCTGCGCATCGGTCAGCGGGAATCGTGCCTGTTCCGGCGATGCGCCCGCCCCCGCGTGCGCTACCGCTCGCGAATCCTTCCCCAAGAATGCCCCCTGGTGGTACGTCCACCCACGTCATGGAGTATAGGCAAATGTGAGACGTACGACCCGCTTCCCGATGCCTCGCTCAAGCATGGGGCGTGGCACGCCGCTGGCATGCAGGACCTTGCGTGAGCTTCGCATCCCGGGTCGTGAAGAGGCTTTCACGACCCTGTTGCCCCGCTGTACGAAGCATCGGGGGACATCGCAAAAACGTGAATGCGGTTTGAATCCGGCCAAAAGTGATTGGTCAATCCGTGAACCAATCGGCAGCGCCCCGCATAACGTCGTATAGACTGGCCATCGGACAGGGGGTCCCCGTTTTCAAGATACACAGCGGCCGACAGGAGCCGTTCTAGATGACTGCATCCCGGATTTTCTCCCCCCGTACCCTGCTGGGCCTGTTCATGGTCCCGCTGGGGCTGATGGCGTCCGCCGCCCACGCCCAGTCGCTGGGCGTCTGCAACTCCTTCTACAGCGCGGGCTTCACCCTGACCGAGGGCAAGGTCAACCCGACCATGCCGACCCTCGCCAAGCCGGCCAAGGGCGCCGTGCTGAAGGAACCGAACTTCAACACCTGCCTGGTCCGCGCCACCGACCATGTGCCGGAGCCGCCGAGCACCTTCGCCCGCAACGATTACTCGCGCCGGCAGGCCTTCAACGCCGACAACACCTACTTCATCGTCTACTCGAACGATGGCTGGTGGCACCTCTACAACGCCAACACCCTGGCGCACATCCGCGCGCTGTCGCCCAAGGTGGCCAACGCCAATGTGTCCTCGGCGTACCACATGGCCGGCGATGCCGAGCCGCAGTGGCACCCCACCAACCCCAATATCCTGTACTACCTGCCCACCAACGGCGGCACCACGCTGCTCTCGCTCGACGTGCGTACCAACACGCACACGGTGGCGGCGGATTTCAACGGCAAGCTGCCGTCATGGGCATCGTCCGCGGCCCACATCTGGACCAAGTCCGAAGGCTCGCCCTCCGCCGACGGCCGGTACTGGGGTTTCCAGGTGGAGAACAGCAACTTCGGCCTGCTGGGCTACATCGTGTGGGATCTGCAGCAGAACCGCCTGGTCGGCAGCCGCCAGGACAGCAACCGTCCCGATCACTCCAGCATGTCCGCGTCGGGCCGCTGGTACATCACCTCGTCCGACGACACCGGCACTTGGGCGTGGTCGCCCGATTTCACCCAGAAAAAGAAGCTGCACGCCAAGAGCGAACACTCCGACATGGCGCTGGGCCCGAATGGCCAGGACTACTACGTGTCGGTGGACTACCAGAGTTCGGCCGGCGATGTGTTCTTCACCGACGTCGATGCCTGCCCCGCGGTCGCCGCCAGCGCCACGACGGCACCGGTCTGCCCGCGCACCGTGCTGTTCCCCAGTTACGCCAACGGCGCCGCCACCGCGATGCACTTCTCCGGCAAGGGCTTCAGCAAGCCGGGCTGGATGGTGTGGAGCACCTACGGCACCAGCGCCTCGCGTGATGGTTCCTGGCCCTGGTTCACCAACAAGATCTATGCGGTGGAACTGAAGGCAAACCCGCGCGTGTATGCACTGGGCTATACACGCCGCACCGAGTCGGCCGGCGGTTACTGGTCGGAGCCGCATGCCTCGGTGAGCCGCGACTTCACCCGCATCGCGTTCAACAGCAACTGGGGCGTCAACGACGCCAACAACATCGATACGTACATCATCCACATCCCGCAGACCGCGCTGCCCGGCGGGACCGCACCGCCGCCGACCAGCGGACGCGTGACGGGTGGCACGATGCCGCCGCTGGTCAACTCGGCCACCTCGGCAGGCAGCCAGGCGGTGGCCGCGAGCACGCCGGTATCGACCGGCGGGTCGTCGGCCGCACCGGCGGCCGGTAACGGTACAGGTGTGGTCGAAGCGCCCAGCCTCGCGTCGCGCACTGCCCAGAGCGTGCGCACCAGCGCGCGCCGTGCCATGGCCGCGATCAAGCGGTCCAGTCCCCGGCTGAGCAGCGCGCTGCTGTCGTTGCCGCTGGTGTACTGGGCCGACCGCGAGTGGGAGCTCGACAAGCAGAAGTAAGCCGTCGGGGCTCCCTGCCCCGGGCCGTCATCCGAACCGGAGGCGCTCAGCGTTCCTCCGGTTTTTCTTTTTCAGCGACGGCTCACAGGTACCAGGGCCAGAGCGACGCGCCCCACAGCAGGCCCAGCCTGGACTGCTGAATAACCTTCGCCACCCGATCCGCAGTGCGTGGCACCCGCGCATCGGGACTGTCGACGACCGGCATCTGCGCCGCCTTCGGCGGAGGCACGCCGTGCGCATCGAGCACCTGTCGCCCTCCTGCCGCATTGAAGGTATGACAGCCGTCCTGCAGGGGCGTCCAGGTGGGATCCAGTCGCGACACCTGCCGCTCGCGATAGCGCTCGGGACTGAGCTCGAGGACCTCGTTGAACACCACGGCGGCGCCGTACACCGGTGCGCAACATTGTGCCGGCCGGTAGAGCCTGCCGTCCTGCATGAACAGCTGGCCTGCCGGACGCGCGCTCCGCACGTCGGCAACCAGCGGATTGGCGGGATGGGGACGATAAGGCCCTTCCAGCGCATCGGCGACGAACAGGAAGAGTTCGTCGGACGGATTTCCGCCGCTCTCCGACACATTGCCGAACAGGTACCACCGTCCTTCGTGGTGGTACAGCGTCGGATCCACGCACGCGCATCCTTCGAGCAGGTCGCACACGCGGGTCCAGCCGCGCGGAAAATCGGTCGTCCGGTAGAGGCTGACGCGGTCGGCCTCATAGGATTCCACGGTCATGTACCACACGCCTTCCCACCGGAAGACCTGCGGGTAGGACAGATGGAAAGGTTCGTCGAGCACCGTACCGAGATTCACGGCGGTGCCATCGTCGCGCAGCTGCAGGCAGGCGATCACGCCCTGGTTGCGCGCATCGACGAACTCCTCGACGAACAGCAGGCAACGCCCGTCGTGCTGGACGAGGAAGGGATCGGCCCAGTAATTCCTGCCCGGTGCCACCAGCGCACGCCACGCCCCAAGGCGCGGCGCTTCCGGCCGCAGCGCGGCGTCGCTCGCCGGCATCAGCACGTACCACGGCTGGTGCGTGGCGCGGCGCCTGTCGCCGGATTTCAGCAGCAGGCGGAAGGCGATCCAGGCCGCATGGACGCACATGCCCATGTTCCAGCGGATGGGTGCAGGGCCGACCTGCAGGCGTTGCGGCACCGGCTCGCCCGCCGCCGGCAGGTTGCGGATCGCGCGCAACAGCAGCGCCGGCATCTTCATGAACGCCAGGTCGCGATGCTGGCTGAAGGAGACGGCGCGCGTCGCGCCCCAACTGCCGGCCAGTTGCACCGGCGGCGCGGCATCGTCCGTGCACAGCTCCAGCGTGATCGGCGTGGCGTCGCGCTCTTCCAGGATCGGCGAAAGCAGCGCCGCCCCGGCACGCACCGGATCCTGCAGGTCGCCGTCGATCAGCCAGCAACCGTGCGTCGCGATGGCCGCGAATTCCGTCGCCCACTCGTCCGGCCCCATGCAGAGCACCAGGTCGGGTTTCAATGTCGCGAGGCGATCGCGGATCGCATCGCGGGTATACGGCATGCCCTGCCCTTCGATATCCGTGGCAGGCAACGCGATCGTGGTCAGCGGCCCCTCCATCGGCCGTCCGCGCAGGCGCAGGAACAGGCGAAGCAGGGTGCGCTCGAGCCACAGGAACGGGAACAGTCCCGGCGGAAGGCGGCGCCGCGACGGTTCGGCCCGCGTTTCCACCGGCAGCGCGAACAGGTCGATGTCGTGGCTGTCGCGCGCCAGTTCGAACGTGCAGGCCAGCCAGCGCGGCACCTGCGCCGGTCCGACGAAGACCACGCGCAACGGCGCCTTGCGGCGGGGCGCGTAGAGGCGCGTGCGCACGCGGCCCGTCACGGCGCCACCGCCCAGTCGCGCACCTGCGCCAGCACCGCGTCCCGGTGCGACGGCGACAGGATCAGATGATCGATGTCGGGCCTGAAAGCCACATGCAGGTGCGGATGGTGGCGGTGGACCCCGAACGTCGCATCCAGCTGCCGCGGATGCAACAGGTAGTAGGAGACGCCACCGGTGTAGAGGGCGAAGATCCTGACGCCGCGATCCAGCAACTGCCCCAGTTCCGCGGCGAACTCGCGATGCGACGGCCAGTCGCGGTAGTCCTGTACGCCCGGTGCCTGTTCGTTGCGGCGCCGCAGGAAGCGCAGCAGCATGCTCAGCCATCGCGACGGTGCGCGCGACAGCAGCAGCCCCAGTTGCCCGATACGGAACCAGGCGTTCTGCACCGCCAGGCCATCGAGCAGCCAGAGACCGTCGACGCGCGGATCGCGGACGGCCGTCCGCCAGCCCAGGTCCGCCGCGCTGCAGATGCCCCCGACGACGAAACGATCGCTGCCGGTCGCCGCCTGCGCCGCATCCAGCGCCTCCTTCACTACCTCGGCCTTGCCGGCATGCGAGCCGGCCGGGGCGTCGCCCACCATCGGAAGATCGAAACGCAGGACGTCGTAGCCTTCCGCCGCCAGCGTGCGCGCCAGCCGGACGTGCAGCCGGAACGGTCCGGAGCGGTGGATGAGACCGGCATTGAACAGCACGAACGTGCGTTCCCGCCGGGGTGCCTGCGCACGCGTGAGCAGACCGAAGTTCCTGCCGCCGTCCAGCGGAATCACATCATCCATGCGGCTGTCGCTCCGGTCGCCAGCGGGCCAGCGCCTCCAGGACGTCCTCGATACCCGCCAAGGGAATGAGGCCGTCAAGATCGATTTCGGTGGTCCATCGCTGCAGGCCGTCGGGCAGTACGAAGCGGGCGTCCGCGCGGATCCGCCCGTCGTCGCCCGTCGCGGTATCCAGCAACACGACCGGCACGCCGGGATCGCCGGTCAGGTCCAGCGCCTGCATCTGCGCGGAGAAGGTCACGGGCAGCCGATGGCCCATCAGGTCGCCGGAGGCGGCCGGCGCCGGCGTCCGCGTGAACGGATAACGCTGGCGGGAACTCCGCTCGTCCGCATCCCGCGCGCGCAACGTCGCCAGATAGGCCGCCCCGTCGGATACCGGCTGCCACAACCATAGCGCGGACGCACCGAGCACCATCGCCTCCCGCCAGGCGAACAGGGCCGAGGCGCGGGTAGCCATGACGTAAAGCGGCGCGCCCGGCGCGACACTGCGCGCCGCGTCCGCGGCGAGGGCGAGATCGCGCATCGCGCTGTCCGGATCGAACGCCGTTTCTTCCCCCTCCGAATCCCCGGTGCCGAAATAGTCGAAGCGCACGCAGGCCATGCCCCGCCCTGCGATCAACGACGCGACCTGCGAGAAGAAGCGATAGCTGCGCATGTGCTCGTGCAACAGCGGAGGACACATCAGGACGACGGCGGTCGCCTGCCCCTGCGGCAGGTGGCGCATGCAGAACAGGCGACGGTCATCGACGCCGAAGAATCCCGGCACCGGCGGGATGTGACTCATCGGCGCCCTTCCGTCCCCGTCCTGCGACGGGAAGTGATGCCGTACGTGCACGCGCCCGGCTGCCGGACCTCGTTCAAACCTGCCCCCTTCCCGTTCGTCCACCCCTGCCGCGCGACCGTCCCGGTCGAGGATGCTTCCTGGTGCGCTAGCCGGCACGGGGAGCCTCCCCACGCCGGAACCAGCGCGCCATGCGGCGCAACAGACCGGCGGGAGCGGCCTTTCCCCCGCCATCGCCCTCCGACCCCGTCGAGGATGGTAGCTGCTCCGCCGCCTGGGCGAGCGTCTGCGTGGCCAGATCGAGGATGCGCAACCGCACGCCGGTGTCCCGCGCGACGCGGTTGGCCATCTGGACGGCCAGCATGGAATGGCCTCCCGCCTCGAAGAAGTTGTCGCCTGCGTCGACCGTCACGCCGAGCAGTTCGCTCCAGACGCCTGCGAGGTACGCCTGGCGTGGATCGTCGAAGCGGCGTGCGTCTCCGTGTTTTTCCTGCGCCGCTGCCACGCCCGAGGGCGCAGGCAGCCGACCGCGGTCGAGCTTGCCGTTCGGCAACAGCGGAATGGCCTGCAGCCGGACGATGTGCTGCGGCACCATGTAGCGCGGCAGCGCGTCGCGCAGGGCGGACACCAGGCGTTGCTCGTCCCCCGCGCCGTCGTCCATCACCACGTAGGCCACCAGGCGCACATCGCCCGGCGTGTCCTCGCGCACGATCGTCACCGCGCGCGACACGCCTTGCTGCCGCGACAGCACATGCTCGATCTCGCCCAGCTCGATGCGATGGCCACGCACTTTCACTTGGAAATCGAGCCGTCCCTGGTGTTCCAGCACGCCGTCGGTACGCCAGCGCCCGCGATCGCCGGTGCGATAGAGGCGTGCGTCGCCCGCGCGGCCAGCCGTGACCAGATGGTCCGGCACGAAGCGGTCGGCCGTCAGTTCCGGGCGGTGCAGGTAACCCTGGGTGACGCCCGCGCCACCGATGTGGATCTCGCCCGACACGCCCGGCGGGCACAGGGCGCCGCGGGCGTCCAGCACCCACACGGTCGTGTTCGCGATGGGGCGGCCGATGTGGATGTCGGGCGCCCGCCCTGCTTCGCCGGGCAGGATGCGCGTGCAGGTCGACCACACCGTCGTCTCGGTCGGGCCGTACATGTTCCACAGCGCCACGCCGGTCGCGAGCAGATCCACGGCGAGATCCGGCGGGAGCGGTTCGCCACCGCACAGCGCCTTGAACGGCGCGTCCGGCGTCCAGCCGGCGTCCCTCAGCATGCGCCACGTCGACGGCGTCGCCTGCATGACCGTGGCCCGCGACCCGCGCAGCAGACGGGCCAGCGCGTCGCCATCGCTGGCGGCTTCGCGACTGGCGAGGACGACATGCGCCCCGACGGCCAGCGGCACGAAAAGTTCGAGCACCGCGATGTCGAACGATGTGGTGGTCACCGCCACCAGCCGGTCGCTCGGCGACAGTCCGGGTTCGCGCGCCATGCTCGCCAGGAAGTTCACTACCGCGCCGTGCGGGACGCACACGCCCTTCGGCTTGCCGGTGGAACCCGAGGTGTAGATGACGTAGGCGGTCGTGTCGTGATCGCCCAGGCTCGCGTCATGCAGCGCAGGCAGGCGTGGCGCCGACGCGATGGCCTCGGCATCGGCGTCCAGGCGCAGCAGCCGGTCCGCCGCAAGCTGCAACGGCGCGGCGAGACCGGCTTCGCTCACCACCAGCCGCAAGTCCGCGTCCTCCACCATGAAGCGCAACCGGTCCGGCGGATACGCCGGATCGAGCGGGACATAGGCCGCTCCCGCACGCCATACCGCCAGCATGGCGGCCACCAGGTCCGCGTGACGGTCGAGGCAGATGCCGACACGGTCGCCGGGACGCACGCCGCGCTGCGCCAGCGCATCGGCGATGCATGCGCTGCGCGCCTGCAGATCGCGGTACGTCGTGTCCACACCCTCGCAGGACACGGCGATCGACGCGGGCGTGCGCAGCGACTGCGCATGCAGCAGCGCGTGCGCGGTGCGTTCGGCCGGCAGGGCGGCGGCCGTGGAGTTCCATTGCCCCAGCCTGGCGACATCGTCGGCGCCCACGATCGGCAGTGCGCCGATGGCCGCTTCGGGGTTGCGCGCGATCGCCTCCAGCAGCGTGCTGAAGCGATACCCGATGGCGCGTGCGCCTTCGGCGGTCAGGATGTCGGCGTTGTACCCCAGCGCGCCCGACAGGCCGGTCGGATGTTCCAGGAACCAGATGCCCAGGTCGTGGGCCATGCCCTTCTGGAACATCAGCAGATGTTCGTGGCGCAGGTCGCCCCAGCGGAGGTTGCGCGCGCGCACGTCCTGGAACGAGAACAGCGCCTGGAAGATCGGCGAGCGGCTGGGATCCCGCGCCACCTTCAGCTCCTGCATAAGGTGTTCGAAAGGAACATCCGGATGGTCCAGTGCCTCCACCAGTCCCGCCCTGACCTCTTCCACCAGCATCATGAACGGCATGGACGGATCCAGCCGTCGACGCAGCGGCAGCACGTTGACGAAGAAGCCCATCACCTTCTCCAGCGCATCGCTGGGACGGTTGCGGAACGGCATGCCGACCACCAGGTCTTCCTGGCCGCCCAAGCGATGCAGCAGCACGTAATACGCCGCCAGCAGCGTCATGAACAGCGTGGCGCCCGCGCGCGCACCGACGTTACGCAGGGCTTCCGTGGTGGCGCTGTCGACATGCACCCAGTCGGTGCCGCCGACCCCGCTGGCCTTCGCCGGACGCGGCTTGTCCTCCGGCAGGTGCAGCGGCTCCAGGCCGCCGGCCAGATGCGCGGTCCAGTAGTCCACCTGCCGTTTGAGGGCATCGCCTTCCAGCTGCTGCCGGTGCCATGCGGAGAAATCGCCGTACTCCGTCTCCAGGTCCGGCAGCGGCGAAGGCTTGCCGGCGGCGAAGGCGTCGTACAGCGCCGACATTTCCGCATAGAAGATGTCGAAGGACCATCCGTCCCAGATGGCGTGATGGGTCATGAAGTACAGGACGTGGTCGTCGTCGGCCAGCTTGTACAAGGCGACCCGGAACAGCGGACCCTGGTCCAGCACGAAGGGCTCCGCGGTCCTCGCCTCCAGGTCCGCCATCAGAGTGGCCATGCGCTCCGGGTCCGCAAGATGCGAAAGATCGGTCGCCGGCAACAGCGGCACGTCGACCTCGTCCAGGATCTTCTGCACGGCCGTGTCGCCGTGCGGTACCAGGATCGTGCGCAGTGACGCCTGCCGGCGGACCATCTCCCGGAAGGCGCGCTCCAGCGCATGCGTGTCGATCGGGCCATGCAGGCGGTGCGCCGACGGCGTGTTGTAGGTCACCGCGCCCGGGTCGATCTGTTCCAGCACCCACAGCCGCTGTTGCATCAGCGTCATCGGCGCGACGCCGCGATCGGCGAGCCGTGGAACGGACAGCCCGGACGACCGCTCCTGCGACGGCAGGGTGGTCTGCGCGCGCAGCGCCTCCGAAAGTCCGCGCGCGGTGGGCGTATCGAACAGCTGCCGCAACGGCACGGTCACGTCGAGGACACGGCCGATGCGCGCGCACAGCTGCGCCGCCAGCAGCGAATGCCCGCCCATTTCGAAGAAACCGTCGTCCATGCCGAGGCCGGGACGCCCCAGCACCTCCTCCATCGCCTTCAGCACCTGCGCCTGCAGCGCATCGGCCGGACGCGCGGAGGCCGGCGCCGCGCCGCTCGCGGCTGCCGCAGATTGCGTTGCCACGGGCGCGGGCAGCGCCTTGCGGTCGACCTTGCCGTTCGGGAGCAGCGGGATGGCCGGCAGGCGTACGACATGCTGCGGCACCATGTAGTCGGGCAACCGCTGTTTCAGGTGCGCGACCAGTCCGGCATCGTCCGGTGCGTCCGGCGACGCCGTCACGATATAGGCGACCAGGCGCACGTCGCCGGGACGATCCTCGCGTGCCATCGCCACCGCGCGCGACAGCGACGGATGCGTCAGCAGCTGGCTTTCGATCTCGCCCAGCTCGATGCGGTATCCACGCACCTTCACCTGGAAATCGAGGCGGCCGAGATGTTCGAGCTGGCCATCGGCGCGCCAGCGGCCACGATCGCCCGTGCGGTACAGCGTCGGCGCGGAGATGCCGGTGCCGATGCCTTTCGACGCATCGGCGAACGCGTCCGGCAGGAAGCGGTCGGCGGTGAGCTCAGGACGCGCGAGATACCCCAGCGTCACGCCCTCGCCCCCGATGCAGATCTCACCCGGCACGCCGCGCGGACAGGGCTGGCCGTTCTCGTCGAGGATCCAGACCTGCGTGTTCGCGATCGGATGACCGATATGGATGTCGGGCAGCGCATCCTGCGCCGCCTGCACGCGCATGACGGTCGACCACACGGTGGTCTCGGTCGGCCCGTAGAGGTTCCACACTTCTCCGCAGCGCGACAGCAGCGCCTGCGCCAGGTCCGGCGGCAGCGGCTCGCCACCGCACATCGCCTTGAAGCCGGCACGGCCCCCCGTCCAGCCGGCTTCCAGCAACAGGCGCCAGCTGGCCGGTGTCGCCTGCATGGCGGTCGCCTCCGAGACAGCCAGCAGCGCGGACAGCGCGGTGCCGTCGATCACGGCGTCCTTGCCGGCCACGACGACTTCCGCGCCCACGCTCAGCGGCAGCATCAGTTCGAGAACGGCGATATCGAACGACAGCGTGGTCACCGCGACCAGACGGTCGTCGATCGACAGGCCGGGCTCGGCCTGCATGCCGGTGATGAAGTTCGAGACCGCACGGTGCGGCACCTGCACGCCTTTCGGGCGGCCGGTGGAGCCGGACGTATAGATGACGTAAGCCGCCGATTCCGGGGCCGCCGCGCCCGCATCACGGCCCAGGCGCGTGTCCGGCAACGCCGCCAGCTCGGCGGCCAGCGTGTCCAGCGCCAGCACCGGGCGACCGCGCAGGTCGAACCGGTCCACGTGGTGCGATTGCGTCACCAGCGCGGCAAGGCCGGCATCGCCCGCCATGTAGGACAGTCGATCGGCGGGAAACTGCGGATCCAGCGGTACGTACCCCGCGCCCGCCTTCAGGATGCCGAGCAGCGATACCAGCATGTCGGCGCCGCGATCCACGGCCAGACCCACCAGTGCGCCCTTCTGCACGCCATGGCGGCGCAGCAAGTGGGCGATGCGGTTGGCGCGCGCCTCCAGTTGCCGATAGGACAGCGCCCCGTCGTCCGCGCGCACGGCAGCGCGGTCCGGCGTGCGGTCGCACTGGCGCTCGACGTGTTCGTGCATGCGGCACTCGCGGTCGAACGCGACCGGCGCATGCTGCAGCGCGGCCAGCTCCGCGCGTGCGGTCGCATCCACCAGCGGCAGCCGGCCGATGCGCTCGTCCGGCGACTCGGCAGCGGCGCGCAGCAGCGTCTCGAACGCCGACAGCCAACGGCGCACGGTACGCGCGTCGAACAGGTCGGTGTTGTACTGCGTTTCCAGCCGCAGCGTGCCGTCCACCTGCACCGCGTTGATGGACAGCTCGAAGTTCTCGAAACGGCGGGGATTGGTGGTGAAGTCCAGCGCCAGGCCGGGGAATCCGCTTTTCTCCTGGTCCAGCGCCTGGTCGATGTTGAACATCACGCTGGCCAGCGGCAGGCGCGCGGGATCGCGCGCGATGCGCAGCTTCTTCAGCAGCGTGCCGAAGGTGTAGCGCTGGTGCTCGATGGCGTCCAGCAACGTGTTCTGCGCGCCGTCCAGCACACGGGTGAAACTGTCGGTGGACGACAGGTCGAATTTCAGCGGCAGCAGGTTGACGCAATGGCCGACCAGATGGTCGTGGCCGTCGACCGACTGCCCGGCGGCGGGAATGCCCACCACCACCTGCTCCTGCCCGGCGATGCGCGAGAGCAGCGTGGCGAAACCGCCGAGCAGCGTGGCGAACAGGCTGGCGCCGCGGCGCGCGCCCATCCTGCGGACCGCGGCGACGAGGTCCGCATCCAGCACGTGGTCTTCGCGCAGCGAGGCGAAGGTGCGGCGCGCCGGTCGCGGCCGGTCGGTCGGCAGGTCGAGCACCGGCGACAGGCCCGCGAATTGCGACAGCCAGTACGCTTCGTCCTCCCGGTATTGCGGGCCGCCGGGATGCAGCGCCTCGGCCAGCGCATAGTCGGCATAGAGGTCCGCATCGGGCAGGCTGCCGGCCTGCGCATAGGCGGCTCCCAGCTCGCGCACGATCACCCACCACGACCAGCCGTCGCAGACAAGGTGGTGCGCGTGCATCAGCAGCACATGGTCCTGCGGCGCCAGGTGCAGCAGCTCGGCACGGAACAGCCTGCCGTGGGCGAGCGCGAACGGCGTCTCCACGCCGGCGCGACGACGGGCCGCCAGCTGCGCATCGCGCTCGGCGAGCGGCAACGCGGACAGGTCGGTCAACGGCAACAACAGCGGAGCGGGTTCCAGCACGCAGAAGGTCTCGCCGTCCGGGCCGAAACTGGCACGCAGCGCATCGTGCCGCGCAACGACCTCCTGCAGCGCGCGCTGCAGGCGGGCCGCGTCCAGCCCGCCCCGCAGGCGCAGCGACACCGATTCGTTGTACGCCAGCGAGGCATCTTCACCGAGTTGCGAGGCAAGCCAGAGCTCGCGCTGCGGCTCGGTGGTGGGTGCCACGCGCGCGAGCGCGCCACCTGCGAACGGATCGTAATCGACCGCAACCGGCTCGCCGTGGCGCTGCAGCCCCGTCTCGCTCACGCACTCACCCGGAGGTACTGGCCCGGCGCGTCCGGGTTGGGCACGTACCAGGCGGGACGGCCTTCCGGATCGCGCCCCAGGCGCGCACCCGGCACGGCCGGATTCGCCGCATCCATGACGGTACGCGACGTCGCCGCATGACGCGGCAGCAGTTCGGCTTCCTGCAGTTCGAGCACCGCTTCCTTCCACGCCTGACCGATCGCCTGGAAGTCCGCCTCGCTGTGCGCGGTGGTGAAGAAGCAAGGGAAGTTGTCGAGGATATGGATGCCGCGGCTGCGCATCATCGCGAACAGCAGGTCCTGCAACGGATGGTCCTCGTCGAAATGCGTGCGCCACAACGATGCGAAGTGCTTGATGCGGACCGGCGCGCCGACGCCTTCGGAGAACGCATTGAGTTCCGCCGCCATCGCCGCGGTCCGCTCGTTGAGACGCTGCTGCAGCGCCGCGCCGTGTTCCTTCATGTGCAGCAGCGAGGCTTTCGCGGCCGCGAGCGTCAGCGGATGGCGCACGAAGGTACCGGCGAAATAGGTCACGCCCGCCGGCGGCGTGGAGTCGTCGCCGTATTGCCAATAGCCGCCATCCAGCGCATCCATGTATTCGCGCTTGCCGGCCATCACGCCGATCGGATAGCCGCCGCCGACGACCTTGCCGTAGGTGCACAGGTCGGCCTTGATGCCGAACAGCGCCTGCGCGCCCCCCGGATGCGAACGGAAGCCGGTGATCACTTCGTCGAAGATCAGCACCGCGCCGGCGTCGGCGGTGATTTTCCGGACTTCCTTCAGGAACTCGACCGGCTGGAAGTCGGGGCGACGGCTCTGCACCGGTTCGACCAGCACGGCGGCCAGCTCGTGCGCGCGCTCGCGGATGATCTCCAGCGTCTCCGGCGTGCCGTAATCCAGCACCAGCACCTTCTCGGCGGTGTTGCGCAGGATGCCCGGCGCGGCCGGCACCGCGCGCAGCTTCTTGGTGCCGCGCACGATCACTTCGTCGTTGATGCCGTGGTACGAGCCCGAGAACACCACGATGGTCTCGCGGCCGGTCGCCGTGCGCGCGATGCGCATCGCACCCAGCACGGCCTCGGAGCCGGTATTGCACAGCGCCGCGCGGTCGTGGCCGGTCAGCTCGCAGACCAGCTTCGACACTTCGCCCGCCAGCGGGTGCATCGGCCCGATCTCGTAACCGTGGTCGATCTGCTGCTTGACCGCGTCGACCACGAAGTCCGGTTGCCAGCCGAACAGGCTGGTGCCGAAGCCGTTCAGAGCATCGACGTACTCATGGCCATCGATGTCCCACACGTGCGAGCCCTTCGAGCGCTCGACGACGATCTGGTACACGATCTCCTTGGTCAGCGGACGGAAGCCGGTGACCACGCGCGGATCGGCCATGTGGCCGCGGTGTTCCTGGGTGTATGCCCTGGACTTGGGCGTGCGCGCGACGTAGCGGCGCATGAACGCGTCCAGGCGCTCGCGCTGGTGGGGGTTGAGTTCGGTGCCGCCGCTGGCGTCGATGCGTGCAATCGCGCCGAAGGCCTTCTTGACGTCGTAGCGCGTGTGCGCGAGGGCGGCTTCTTCGTCAGCGGCATTGGTTGCGGGCGCAGGAACCGCAGCCTGCACAGCGGACGGAGCGGCGACGACCGCGGCAGGCGCGGGCACGGGCATGGCAGGCGCCGCGGCCACCGGTGCCGCTGCGAGCGAGGAAGGCGCACTGCCCGCCAGCAGCGCCAGTTGTTGCGACATCAGCTGCATCTGCTGGGCGATCAGCTGGCTGAGGGCGTCGCCGCCGGCCAACGGCTGCAGCGGCGCCATGACCACCGGAGCCGACGGCAGCGCCACCGGCGTCACCGGCACCGTCGCGGCCGGCGATGCCGCCACCTCGGCCGCAGGCGCGGCGGCGACCGCCGGCGCAGGCGCCGCTTCCACGGGCAGCTGCGCATCCAGCGCCTGCGTCAGCCGGTCGAGGCTGGCGTAGTCGCCCATCAGCTGGCGGAAGGTGATCCTGACCGGGAACGTCTTCTGCAGTTGCAGCGCGACCTGCGTCAGCATCAGGCTGTCCAGGCCCAGTTCGATGAAGTTGGCATCCCCGTCCGCCTCGGACAGGTCGAAGCCGGCGACGTCCTCGAAGAGCTCCTTCAGCTGCGCGGCGATGCGCGGACGGCGATCGACGGTGGCGACAGGGGAAGCGGCTTCGGGCACGACGGACATCAGGCTCTCCGGGACCGCGCGGGCGGCCATGCTGGGATGGGGAACGACATTGCGGGGCGCCGCGGTGTGCGCCTCCACCCAATAACGCTTTTTCTCGAACGGATAGGTCGGCAGGCGTACACGCAGGCGCCGGCCGCGGCGATCCAGCGCCGCCGGATCCAGGACCACGCCCTGCGACCACAGCTGGCCGAACGCAGCCAGCAACGCGGCCTGTTCGCCATCGGCGTCGTCGGACAGCGACGCGACCGACGCGATGCGGTGCTGCTGCACCAGCGGCTGCTGGCGCGACAGCGCCGCCAGCGTGTTGCGCGGCCCGATCTCCAGCAGCACGCGGCCGGGACGGTCCAGCACCTGCGCGATGGCGGTGGAGAAGCGCACCGGCTCGCGCAGGTGGCGCGCCCAGTAGTCGGCGGACACCGCCTCTTCGTCCTGCAGCCAGCCGGCGGAGGCGGTGGACAGCAGGGGCAGCGACGGTGCCTTGCGCACCAGTGCATCGACCTCGGCGCGGAACGCCGGCACCACCGCATCCATCATCGCGGAATGGAAGGCATGCGAAGTCTTCAACGCGCGGCAGGCCACGCCCTCGCCTTCCAACTGCTGCTGGAAAGCAGCGATGGCATCGTGCGGCCCGGCCACGACACAGGCGTTCGGCGCGTTCTCGGCCGCCAGCGACAGGGCCACCGGCAGGCGCGCCATCAGCGTCTCCTGCGGCAGGCGTACCGACAGCATGGCCCCCGAGGGCTGCGCCTGCATCAGGCGACCGCGGCGTGCCACCAGGCGCAGCGCATCCGGCAACGCGAACACGCCCGCCAGCGTGGCGGCGACGAACTCGCCGACGCTGTGGCCGACCATCGCCACCGGCACCACGCCCTGCGCCATCCACCAGCGTGCCAGCGAGTACTCGATGCTGAAGATCGCCGGCTGCATGATCGCCGTCGGCAGCAGCGCATCGGCATCGTCGCCGAACACCAGCGCGCGCAGGTCCTGCCCCAGTTCGGCATCGAGCACGCGGGCGCAGTCGTCGAACGCGGCACGGAACACCGGCTCGCGCGCGTACAGCGTGCGACCCATGCCGGCGTACTGGCAGCCCTGGCCCGGGAACATGAAGACGACATCGGCGGCCTGCACGGGCCGGGACTTCGCGGCGGCCGCGGACAGGTCGGCGCTGCGCAACTGCGCGACGGCGGCGTCCGCCGTGTCTGCTGCGACACTGATACGGTGCGGGAATGCCTTGCGGCCCACGGCCAGCGTCCACGCCACATCGGCGAGGTTGGTATCGACCGCGGTTTCCAGGTGATCGGCCAGGCGCGCGACGGCCTCGACCAGCGCCACCGGCGTGCGCGCCGACAGCGTCAGTAGCTGCGCGCCTTCTGCCGGCTCGGACGGCGCCACTGCCGGCGCCTGTTCCATCACCACGTGCGCATTGGTGCCGCCCACGCCAAACGAACTGACACCGGCGCGGCGCGGCTGACCGTCGACGTCCGCCCATGGCTGCAGCTCGCCGCTCACACGGAACGGGGTGGGTTCGAAATCGATCACCGGGTTGGCCCGGCGGAAATGCGCGGTCGGTGGTAGGCAGCCATACTGCAGCGCGTACGCCGTCTTGATCACGCCCGCCGCACCGGCGGCCATCAGCAGATGGCCCACGTTGCTCTTCACCGAACCGACCACGCAGAAACCCGTGTCGTCGGTGGTCTGGCGGAAGGCATGCGTCAGGCCTTCGATCTCGATGGGATCGCCCAGCGGCGTCGCGGTGCCGTGCGCTTCAATGTAACCGATGCTGCGCGCGTCCACGCCGGCGTCGGCGTGCGCCATCGCGATCACTGCGGCCTGCCCTTCGCTGCTCGGCGCGGTGAAGCTGGCTTTCTGCCCGCCATCGTTGTTGACGGCCGCACCGCGCACGACCGCGTAGACCGGATTGCCGTCCGCGATGGCGTCGGACAGGCGCTTCAGCAGGACGACGGCGGCGCCATCGCTGAACACCGTGCCGCTGGCTTTGGCGTCGAAGCTGCGCGTGTGGCCATCGGCCGACAGCATGCCGCCCTCCTGGTACACATGGCCGCTGCGCACCGGACAGGTCACCGCGATGCCGCCCGCCAGCGCCATGCCGCAGCGACCGGCACGCAGGCTGTCGATGGCCTCGCTGATCGCCACCAGCGACGTGGAGCACGCGGTGTGCACGCTGATCGCCGGGCCGGTGAGATTCAATTTGTGCGCCACGCGCGTGGCGATGTAGTCCTTCTCGTTGCCCAGCATCACCTGGAACGCGCCGAGTTTCTCGACCAGATCCGGATGGGCCAGCACGTTGCGCTGGTAGTAGCTGGCGTTGTACATGCCGGCGAACACGCCCACCGGCACCTCGGCCGCGTCCGGCACATGGCCGGCGCGTTCGATGCATTCCCAGCACAGTTCCAGGAAGATGCGTTGCTGCGGATCCATCAGCTCCGCTTCCTTCGGCGAGATGCCGAAGAACGCGGCGTCGAACTTGTCGACATCGTCGAACACGCCGCGTGCCGGCACGTAGGCGGGATGGGCGCGCTGCGACTCGGGAACGCCGGCATCGAGTTCGTCGGCGGCGAACCGGCTGACGCTGTCGCGCCCGGCGCACAGGTTGTCCCAGAACGCCTCCACCGTCGCCGCGCCCGGGAAGCGTCCGGCCATGCCGACGATGGCGATGGGCTCGTGCGCCTGCGAATCGCGCCGCACGGCGATGCGCGCGGACTCCAGCGGCACCCGGCGACCGGCCGTCATCGCGACCGCAAGCTGCGCGGGCGTGGGCGCACGGAACAGCGCCATCGCCGGCACGTCGCCCAGTCGCTCGCGGCGTGCGGCTTCCAGCATGCGGACCGCCAGCAGCGACGTGCCGCCGAGGTCGAAGAAGTTGTCGTCCCGCCCCAGGTCTTCGAGATCCAGGACATCGGCGAAGATGCGGCACAGGGCCGTTTCGGTCGCGTCGCGCGGCGCGCTGTAGGCGCCCGCCCATTCCGGCCGTTGGCGGCCCGGACGCGGCAGCTTCTGCCTGTCGAGCTTGCCGTTCGGCGACAGCGGCAGCGCGTCCAGCTGCACGTAGGCAGCCGGCACCATGTAGTCCGGCAGCACGCCGACCAGATGCTGGCGCAGGCGTTCGACATCCACCGGCGCCTTCGGGTCCTGCGGCGCCACGTAGGCGACCAGGCGCTTCAGGCCCGGCACGTCCTCGCGCGCCAGCACGCCGGCTTCGCGCACGCCGGGGAATGCCATTACCTGTGCCTCGATCTCGCCCAGCTCCACGCGGAAGCCGCGGATCTTCACCTGGAAGTCCTGGCGCCCGAGATAGTCGATCGTGCCGTCCGGCAGCCAGCGCCCCAGGTCGCCGGTGCGGTACATGCGTGCGTCGCCGGCATCGACGAAGGGATCTCGCAGGAAGCGCTCGGCCGTCAGGTCGTCACGCTGCAGATAACCGCGCGCGACCACCGGCCCGGCCAGGTACAGCTCGCCGACCACGCCCTGCGGCAGAGGCTGGCCCTGCGCATCAAGCACGTAGACGCGCGCGTTGGCGATGGGCGCGCCGATGGTGGGCAGCCGTGGCCATGACCGTGGATCTTCCGGCAGCGTCAGCGCCGTGACCACGTGCGTCTCGGTGGGACCGTAGTGGTTGTGGAGGCGGCAGCCAGGGAGTTGCTCGAAGAACCGCACGATCTTCGGCTCGATGCGCAACTGCTCGCCGGCGGTGATGACCTCGCGCAGCGCGCAGTCCAGACGGTGGCCGTCCGGCTGTCCGGCGAGATGGCCTTCCAGGCCTTCGGCCAGCATCTGCAGGGCGAAGTACGGCAGGAACATGCGCTCGACGCGCTGCCCGACGATGAACTCGAACAGCTTGCCCGCGCTCATGCGGGTCTCCTGGTCGATGGCAAGCAGCGTACCGCCGGTGGACAGCGTGGCGAACACCTCCTGGAAGGCCACGTCGAAACCCAGGGCGGCGAACTGCAGCGTGCGCAACGGCACGCCGTTGCCCGGCTCGCGCATCTGCCACTGGATCAGGTTCACCAGCGGGCCATGCGGCATCGCCACGCCCTTGGGTTTGCCGGTGGAGCCCGAGGTGTACAGCACATACGCCAGATCACCGGCGTCGACACGGGCTTCGCCGTCGTCCAGCACATGCGCCGGCAGCGCGGCCCAGGCCGGCGACGGATCGCGCAGGTCGACCACGACCAGGCTGTCCGGCAGTTCGCCCAGCACGTCGCGCGCGTCCTGCTCCATACCCGACATGGTCAACAGCACGCGCGGCCTGCTGTCGGACACGGTGTACGACAGGCGCTCGGCGGGATACGTCGGATCCAGCGGCACGTAGGCGCCACCGGCCTTCAGCACGGCGAGCAGCCCCAGCACCACTTCGATGCCGCGCTCGACGTAGATCGCGACGCGTTCGTCCGGCCCAACGCCGTGCCGCTTCAGCAGCCGCGCGAGCCGGTTGGCCTGCGCATCCAGTTGCGCATAGGTCAATCGGCGCACGTCCTGTTCCAGAGCGATGGCCTGCGGCGTGGCGGCGGCCTGCGCTTCGAACAGGCGATGGACGCCGGAGACGCGGGGAAACGCTTGACCGGTGCCGTTTCCGTAGTCGAGCAGTTCGCGACGCATCGCATGCGGCACGATCGCAGCGCGCGCAAGGGATATGCCCGGCGATTCCAGCAGCGATTCGAGCAGGCACGTCCAGTACGCCAGCCAGGCATCGAGCTGGCCGTCCGTGTATCCACCCTCGCGATCGTGCAGCGTCGCGTCGCCGCCGCTCAGGCGCAGTACCAGCTCACAGGCCGGCGCAGTGGCCGCCTCGCGCGCATAGCCCGTCGCCGGCACCGCATCGCCTGCGGGTGTAGCAGGCTGCCCACTCGTTGCGGACGACTCCGGCCGCAGGGCGTCGGCCAGGCCGA
The DNA here is from genome assembly GCF_058793715.1 of Pseudoxanthomonas sp. GW835-FHT14C01. Lineage (NCBI taxonomy): Bacteria > Pseudomonadati > Pseudomonadota > Gammaproteobacteria > Lysobacterales > Lysobacteraceae > Pseudoxanthomonas > Pseudoxanthomonas sp. GW835-FHT14C01. The sequence continues at coordinate 551,338 of NZ_JBXAGB010000003.1, read as the reverse complement.
CCAAAGCGTCCGCCAGTCCGTCCTCCAGCGACAGTGTCCATGCCACCGGCGCAGCGGTCGGCGCCTGTTCCCAGGCCACCATCACGTTCGTGGTGGGCTCGGCGCGCATGCGCGCCACCAGCGCCGCCCAGGCGACCACGGCGACCTGATGCGTCTCCACGCCACAGGTCTGTGCCAGGCGGCCGAGGGCGACGGGCAGCGCGATGCGCGCTTCCGTCCCCGCCGCCTGCCCTTCGCCGCGCCACGGCAGTTCCAGCTTTGCGGCCTGCGATCGACGATGACCTTCGGTGGTGTCGCTGGCAGTGCTCAACGTGATGCCCCATGGAGGCCGTCCGCGCCTCCTCCATTCTTCCAAAACGTATGGGAAGATAGATTCAGGTCACGACGTGAACTTTTTCCACCAGACGCACGCCATGGAAGTCGATTTCCATTCGTTGTACAGCGAGCTCGGCATCGATCCGGATTGCGGCCTGGACGATTTCAAGCGCGCCTACCGGCGGCGCGTGGCCGAACTGCATCCGGACCGGCACATCGATGGCGACCTGCCTTCTGCCGGCACGAGCATGGCGCTGCCGGAACTCACGCTGCGTTACAGCCAGGCGATGCAGTTCTTCCGCACCCACGGCCGGCTGCCCGGCAGCACTCCACGTAAGCCGCAGGCGCGCACCACCGGCCTGGCGCGCCGGCCACGCCCGCCTCATCAGGCACCGTCGGCGACCGAACCGCCCGGCTTCGCCAATGTCTCGCAGCGCAGCTGGATCGTGCTGATCGTGCTGCTCCTGCTCGTGATGTACCTGGTGTTTTCGGCGCCGCCCGCCTCGGCGGCGACCGCCTGACCGGCTGCTGTGCTCAGCGCGCGCCGCGACCGAACAGCACCACTTCGACGGTCTGCAGCAGGATCATCATGTCGAAGACCAGACCGTGGTTCTTGACGTAGAAGAGATCGAACTTCAGCTTCTCTTCCGCGTCCTTCACCGACGCCCCGTACGGATAGCGCAGCTGCGCCCATCCGGTCAGGCCCGGCTTCACGCAATGGCGGACCCGGTAGTAGCGCACTTCGTCGTTGAGCATGTCGACGAACTGCGGACGTTCCGGCCGCGGCCCCACGAAGCTCATGTCGCCGCGCAGCACCGCGAACAGCTGCGGCAGTTCGTCGAGGCGCGTCTTGCGGATGAAGCGGCCCACGCGCGTCGTCCGGTCGTCGTCCTTGCTCGCCCACACCGCGACGCCGCCCTTCTCCGCGTCCGTCCGCATGCTGCGGAACTTGGTCAGCTTGAAGTGGTTGCCGCGTTCGCCGACACGGATCTGGCTGTAGAGGATCGGGCCGCCGGATTCCAGCCATACCGCCAATGCCGTCAACAGCATCAGGGGCCAGGCGAACAGCAGCAACGCGCCCGCGGCCATCAGATCGAAGAAGCGCTTGCTGAGCCGCCGCGGCGTGGAATAGTCGAAGCCGCCGGAGAACACCAGCCACGACGGATCGACGATGTTCAACTGCACCATGCCCGCTTCGCGCTCGAAGAACGTCGACAGGTCGATCACGTTCACGCCGTGCTGCACGCATTGCAGCATGTCCTCCATCGGCAGACCGCCACGCCGCTCGTCCGGCGCGATCACCAGTTCGTCGATCTGCAGCTCTTCAACCAGGTCCGCCAGCGTCCCCTCGGGCGTCACCAGCAGGTCCTCCCTTACCACCACGGGCTGGCCCGCCACGGGCACGAAACCGGTGACGACGAAGCTGCGCCGGTCCGCCTTGCGCCGCATGCGGCTGTTGATCAGGTCGGCATTGTTGCCGGCACCGAGCACCAGGATGCGTTGCTTCAGTACGTCGGTCCTGAACAGGCTGACCGACAGCATGCGCACGGCGACGATGCCTGCCGCCGACAAGGCCAGCGAGAGGGCCAGCACGCCACGCCCGATGTAGGCCTGCGGCACGATGTAATACAGCACGACCAGCGCGATGCCGCCGAGCACGAACGACATGAGGAAACGCAGGAAGAAATCCATGCGACTGTGCCGCATGTGCACTTGGTAAAGCCCGAATGCCGCCATGGCGCCGGTCAGGCTCATCGCCACCAGCAGGGCGCGCGCCGGCGCATGTTCGACGAATTCCAGATGGGTCTCCTGATCGTTCAGGAAACGGAGCCACGCCGACCCCAGCACCGCGATCACGATGATCACCACCTCCAGCAGCCACAGGAAGCGGATCGCCCTGGACTTCTGGCTGGCATGTGTGGATTTCATGACTTCCCCCGTATGTACGCCGAGCCCGGCTGCACCCCATCACGCGACCTGCGCGCGTGAGCAAGCACCCGGCCCTGGTGCCCCTCTCCCTCCAAGAACGCAAAACGTGACATATCCGGACATCGCGCGCCGGCGCTACGGCACGCCACCCGCCAGCACCGGACGCAACCGTCCGGCCCTGCAGGCGACCTCGGGCGCCTTCGCCACGGCACAGACGATGTCGGGACCGAGCGACAGCAGATCCGTTCCCACCCGCACGGCGTCGCCAGGGTGCAGCGCCTGCGCCTCGCCCTCGGGCAACGCGAACGTATCCATCTCGCGCTCCAGCCCCACGCCGGCGGCCTTCAGATAGGCTTCTTTCCGTACCCAGAGATCGAGCAGTCCAGCCGCCCGCTGCGCGTCGCGCAGCCCTGCGAAGCGCGCGAGTTCGTCGCCATGACAGATCCGCCCGGCGATCTCCGGCATGACGCCCGCGCGATGGGCAGGCTCGATGTCCACGCCGACGGGACCATGCAGACTCACCGCCACCGCGACATGACCATCCGCATGGCTCAGGCTGGTATCGGCGGCCATGCCCTCAAGCACCGGCCGCCCGCGCGAATCGCGCGCCAGCGGTACGCGTGCCAGCGGCACCCGCAACGCGTGCGAGAGAAAAAGGCGATGCAACGCATAGGCGAGCGCCAGGCTGTCCTGATGCGCATCCCGACGCTGACGCCTTACCCGCATCAGTTCGCGCGCATCGATAAGGGCGAAGGCCTCAGTCGTCCACGCCCGCCAATCGTCGAGCGCGAACACCGCGACCAGGACATGATCCGCAACGCTGTGGTCGAAGCGCCCGCTGCCGAACCCCTGCGGGAACACCGACGCCAGGGTGCTCACCGCAGGTCGGCGACCGTAAGCCATCGGACGTGCAGAGACGTAGGACATGTGCGGGCCACAAGCGCCTGCAGGCGCGACTGTCCTACATCACGCGCGCAGCAACCGAAACAGGCCAAACCGTTCGCATGCCCGTCTGTAGCGAACACGCAAACGAAAAGAGCCAGCGGATGGCCGCTGGCTCTTTTCGTCGTAATGGCGCGCCCGGAGAGATTCGAACTCCCGACCGCCTGGTTCGTAGCCAGGTACTCTATCCAGCTGAGCTACGGGCGCGTGAGGAGCGGAATTATGCGTGAAGCGTTTTCCGCCCGTCAATCTTTTTTCTACGTTTTTCCTTTCCGTGGCGCCGTAGAGCACGCTTACGGAGACGCTTCGCTGCGAAAAACTCCCCCGCAACAACGCTGACACTTTGCTCCCGCGTATCGCATCCTGATGGACGCGAGATACGCCGCTACAAACTGGCGGAGTGAGAGGGATTCGAACCCTCGATAAGGCTTTTGACCCTATACTCCCTTAGCAGGGGAGCCCCTTCAGCCGCTCGGGCATCACTCCGGTTTGTCGCTCGCTACAACAGTCCCGCCGCAGCGGCCGCATAGGATAGCGGCTCGCCGGGCAGGCGGCAAACAAAATCACTCGGACGTGATGTTCTCGGACGTCGGTTGCGATGAGATCTCTTCGCCGCGCTGGATGCGCTGGTAGATTTCTTCGCGATGCACGGCCACATCCTTGGGCGCGGTGATGCCGATACGCACTTGGTTGCCTTTGACGCCAAGCACGGTCACCGTGACCGAATCGCCGATCATCAGGGTTTCGCCGACACGGCGGGTCAAGATCAACATGTTTCTTCTCCGTAAGCCGGCAAAGGATAGTGCCGGGGGCGCGCTGGCTCCGTGAAAAGAGCCTGCGGCTTCCTGGTACATTCATGAACCTAAAGCATGTTAGCGGCCGGAGGCACACGGCCGCAAGCACCGCCTGGTCCAATACGGGTTCAACCGAGACGCTGCTGGACCCAGTCGGGAACGCCCTGCAGGGCGGTCGCAAGGGCGGGCCCGTCCTCACCACCACCCTGGGCGAGGTCCGGGCGACCACCGCCCTTGCCGCCGATCTGACTGGCAATATGTGAGAGGAGTTCCCCCGCCTTGACCCGGCCGGTTGCAGCGCCGTTCACGCCCGCGACCAGGGCGGCCTTGCCCTCCGAGGTTCCGGCCAGCACGATCACCGCGTCCCCCAGTTGCTGCTTCAGGCGATCCATCGCATCGCGCAGGGCCTTGCCGTCGAACCCTTCCAGACGCGACGCGAGCACCCGGATGCCGCCAACGTCCACCGCCGCACTGCCCAAGTCCGACGTGGCGCTGGACGCCGCTTTGGCCTTCAGCGCCTCGAGCTCGCGCTCCAGCTTCTTCTGCCGGTCGGTCAACGCCCTGATCTTATCGACCACATCGCCGGTATTGCCGCCCAGCAGGCCGGCCGCCTCGGACAACCGACGCTCCTCGTCGGCCACGTAATCCAGGGCGCCCTGTCCGGTCACCGCCTCGATACGCCGGACGCCCGCGGACACGCCACTCTCGCCGACCAGCTTGAACAGACCGATGTCACCGGTACGGCCGACATGGGTCCCGCCGCAGAGTTCGGTGGAGTAATCGCCCATCTTCAGTACACGGACGTTTTCGCCGTACTTCTCGCCGAACAAGGCCATGGCACCGAAGTCCAGCGCCTCCTGCATGCCCATGTTGTGCACTTCGGCGGCATTGTTCGCGCGGATCTGCGCATTGACGCGCCGCTCGATCTCCGCCAGTTCGTCCGCCGTCATCGGCTGGAAGTGAGAGAAGTCGAAACGCAGGCGATCCGGCGCGACCAGCGAGCCCTTCTGCTGGACGTGCGTACCCAGCACCTCGCGCAGTGCCGCATGCAGCAGATGGGTGGCGGAGTGATTGAGGATGGTGCTGGCGCGACGCGCGGCATCCACCGAGGCGACTACATGATCGCCCCGTTTCAGCGTGCCCTTGGCCACGCGGCCGACATGACCATGGAACTGCCCCGCGAACTTCAGCGTGTCGGCGACATCGAACTCGACGCCCTGCTCGGCCAGCACGCCCGTATCGCCCACCTGGCCGCCGGACTCCGCATAGAACGGCGTGCGGTCCAGGATGACCACCGCCTCGTCACCCGCCTGGACGGATGGCACGGGACGACCGTCCTTCAGCAGCGCGACAACCTGCAGACCGCCGGCATCGAGCTGGTCGTAGCCGAGGAACACGGTCGGCGAGAGTTGCGCGACCAAGTCGGCAGGCAGACCGGTGGTGGAGGTGAACTTGCCTGCGGCGCGGGCCGTCTCGCGCTGCTGCTCCATCGAGGCCTCGAAACCGGCCATGTCCACCGTGAGCCCGCGCTCACGCGCGATGTCGGCGGTGAGATCGACCGGAAAACCGTAGGTATCGTACAGCCGGAACGCGTCGGCACCCGGAATAACGCCATCCGTCACGCGCGCGGCGACGTCATCGAAGATGCGCATGCCGGAGTCCAGCGTTTCCGCGAAACGTTCCTCCTCGGCCTTGAGCGCGCGTTCGACCAGTTCGCGGGCCGCCGGCAACTCCGGATAGGCTTCGCCCATCAGTTCCGACAGCGTGCCGACCATCCTGTGGAAGAACGGCTGGCGCACGCCCAGCATCCAGCCGTGGCGCAGCGCGCGACGGATGATCCGGCGCAGCACGTAGCCCCTGCCTTCGTTGGACGGCAGCACACCATCGACGATCAGGAAGCTGCAGGCGCGGATGTGGTCCGCGATCACGCGCAGCGACTTGTTCTCGAGGTCGGCCGTGCCGGTCAGCTCGGACGCCTTGCGGATCAGCGCTTGGAACAGATCGATTTCGTAGTTCGTATGGACGTGCTGGAGCACCGCCGCAAGACGCTCCAGACCCATGCCGGTATCGACGCACGGCGCCGGCAGCGGCACCAGCGTGCCGTCCGGTTGGCGGTCGAACTGCATGAAGACGTTGTTCCAGATCTCGATATAGCGGTCGCCGTCCTCGTCGGGCGAGCCCGGCGGACCACCGGCGATATGGTCGCCGTGATCGTAGAAGATCTCCGTGCACGGCCCGCAGGGACCGGTATCGGCCATCTGCCAGAAATTGTCCGAGGCGTACGGCGCGCCCTTGTTGTCGCCGATGCGGACGATACGTTCGGCAGGCAGACCGATCATGTCGTGCCAGAGGTCGTAGGCCTCGTCGTCGGTGTGGTACACGGTGACGAGCAGACGCTCCTTCGGCAGCTTCCAGACCTCGGTCAACAGCTCCCAGGCCCAGCCAATGGCCTCCTTCTTGAAGTAATCGCCGAAGGACCAGTTACCCAGCATTTCGAAGAAGGTGTGATGGCGCGCGGTATAGCCGACCGAATCCAGATCGTTGTGCTTGCCGCCTGCGCGCAGGCAGCGCTGCACGTCGGCCGCCCGCACGTAGCTGCGCTTCTCCGCGCCCAGGAACACGTCCTTGAACTGCACCATGCCGGAATTGGTGAACAGCAGCGTGGGATCGTTGCCGGGCACCAGCGAGGCCGAGGGCACGATGGTGTGGCCCTTGCCGGCGAAGAAATCGAGGAAATCCTGGCGGATCTGGCGGGTGCTGAGGGTCTTGGAAGTGGTCATCTGGCAGGCATTGGCTGGAAGGCGCTCCATTGCGCCGCTCCATCCACCTAGATGCGGATGCGGCCGGGAGAAGCAACCCAATGCGCTAGATTATCAGGCCACCCCGCCCCAGTCCTCCGGGTCCATCCGGGTGGCGGCCCGGACCGCCCCCGCGTCGAAACCGCGCCGGATCAGGAAATCCGCGATCTTGCGGGCCTGCGCCGGATCGATCCGGCGGGCTGGACCGAAACGGCGACGGACGAGGTCGCACGCCGTTTCGGTCCAGTCGCCATCGAAGGTCGCCATGGCCGCCGCCACCGCGTCGCGGTCCAGCCCGTGGGTGGACAGCTCGGCTTTGATGCGCAACGGACCATAGCCACCCGACGCCCGACTGCGGACAAGGGCCTCGGCAAAGCGCGTGTCGCTCTGCCAACCCTCTTCCGCGAGCCGGTCCACGGCCGATCGCACATCGGCCGCCTCAACCCCTCGGGACACCAGCTTCCGGGACAATTCCCGGCGGGAATGCTCGCGCCGGGTCAGCAGGCCAAGCGCGCGCTGCAAAGGCGTCTGTTCGGCGGGCTTGCGACGGCGTCCCGCCCGTGGCCCCGCCTGCCCGCCCTCATCCGACATCGCGCACTGTCCCGGTCTTACTCGCCGTCGTCTTCGGCTTTTTCGTCACGCGGCGCTTCGGCCGGCTGGAACTTCTCGCGCAGTTCGGCTTCCAGCTTTGCGGCGATCGCCGGGTTCTCGCGCAGGAAGGTGCGGGAATTGTCCTTGCCCTGGCCGATGCGTTCGCTGCCGTAGCTGTACCACGCACCCGCCTTTTCGACCAGCTTGGCTTCCACGCCCATGTCGATCAGCTCGCCCTCGCGACTGATACCTTCGCCGTACAGGATCTCGGTGACGACCTGCTTGAACGGAGGCGCCAGCTTGTTCTTGACCACCTTGATCTTGGTCTGGTTGCCGATGATCTCATCGCCCTTCTTGATCGCACCGATACGGCGGATGTCCAGGCGCACGGAGGCATAGAACTTCAGCGCATTGCCACCCGTGGTGGTTTCCGGACTCTGGCCGGGCATCATCACGCCGATCTTCATGCGCAACTGGTTGATGAAGATCACGGTGGTGTTGGAACGCTTGATGTTGCCGGTCAGCTTCCGCAGCGCCTGGCTCATCAGCCGGGCCTGCAGGCCCGGCAGCTGGTCGCCCATCTCGCCTTCGATTTCGGCCTTCGGCGTCAGCGCCGCCACCGAGTCGATGACGACGATGTCGATCGAGCCCGAACGGACCAGCATGTCGGCGATCTCCAGTGCCTGCTCGCCGGTATCCGGCTGCGACAGCAGCAGGTCGTCCACGTTCACGCCCAGCTTGGCGGCATAGATCGGATCGAGCGCATGCTCGGCGTCGATGAAGGCGGCGGTGCCGCCCTGCTTCTGGCACTGCGCGATGGCCTGCAGGGTCAGCGTGGTCTTGCCCGAGGATTCAGGACCATAGATTTCCACGACGCGGCCACGCGGCAGGCCTCCGATGCCCAGCGCGATGTCCAGCATCAGCGAACCGGTGGGAATGATCTCGACAGGCTCGATGACCCGGTCTCCCATGCGCATCACCGAGCCCTTGCCGAACTGGCGCTCGATCTGGGTTAGTGCGGCGGAAAGGGCGCGCTTCTTGTTCTCGTCCATTGTCGTGGTCCTAGTCGATGTGGTCAGGTGCGGTCAGTGTGGGGAGCGTCCATCGCACAGGCTGCGACAGGACGGTGAAGAGCGAAATTATTCGTCGATGCGACCCGTGGGGATCGGTACGTGCCGCATCCAGGCATCGGAAAATGCCGCCCGCCGGCGTCGGCGGCTTGTCGAGGCGTCACCGGTTCGGCCTCACCAGTCCGCAGTACAGGCCTTCGATAGCGAAGTCCTGGTCGGGCTGGACCTCGATCGGTGCATAGTCGGGGTTGCGTGGCAGCAGGCGGATGCGGTCCTTGCCGATCTTCAGCAGCTTGACGGTGATGGCGTCGTCGACCCGGGCCACGACGATCTGCCCGGAGCGCGCGTCGCGCGTGCGGTGCACGCCGATCAGGTCGCCATCGAAAATCCCTTCGTCTCGCATGGAGTCGCCCTTCACCTTCAACAGGTAATCCGGCGCAGGCGCGAAAAAGGCGCGATCCAGCAACACGTAATCGTGATGGCCCGCATCCGCACCGATCGGTGCACCGGCGGCCACCTGACCCAGCACCGGGATGCGCAGTCCGTCGTCGTTGGCGGACGGGAATGCCAGGTCGGGCTGCGTGGAAGGAGGCGCCTTCAGCAGCCGGATGCCGCGGGCCCGGCCGGGGACGCGCTCGATGGCCCCCGCCTGCTCCAGGGCCTCCAGGTGGTATTGCGCGGCGCGAACGCCCTTGAAGCCGAAGGCCTTGGCGATCTCGGCCTGCGACGGCGGCATGCCCTCGGCGTCGAGCCGTTCGGCGATCAGGGCGAGGATGGCGTGCTGGGTATCGGTCAGGTCCATGGTTAGTAGTAATACTACTAACTCGACCGACTGGCAACTGCCCTGAGCGGGTCAGTTCCCGCCCGGACTTCATCTCACAGGCTCTCGAGCCCCTTCAGCGCGTGCTCGACCGTCTGCCGGCGTACCGCCTCGCGATCGCCGCCGAACTGGAAGACCTCCGCCCGCGCATAGCCTCCGCGCCGCTTCCAACCGATCCACACCGTGCCCACCGGCTTGTCGGGACTGCCGCCCCCCGGTCCGGCGATCCCGGTGACGGCGACGGCGACGCTGGCGCCGGAATTCACCAGCGCGCCCGACACCATCTCGATCACCGTCTCGCGACTGACCGCGCCGTGCGTTTCCAGCGTCTGCGGGCGCACGCCCAGCAGGGCCTGCTTGGCTTCGTAGCTGTAGGCGGCCATGCCGCAGTCGAACCAGTCCGACGAACCGGCGATGTCGGTGACGCACTTGGCGATCCAGCCACCCGTGCAGCTTTCCGCCGTGACCAGATGGTCTCGGCCTCGCCTCAGGCGCTCGCCGACCTGCTCGGCCAGGAGCCGGAGCGCTTCATCGTTGGGCACGGACATCGTCGGTTCCGACTGGGGGGCGTGGGAGTTGTAGCCGATTTGCCCCGTGCTGTCGCCCCGGCGGACGCCGGAACGAGAACGGCCCGCCGGAAGGCGGGCCGTTCGACATCGTGGGAAGTGATCAGTAGCGGACGCGCAGGGTCATGCCGTACATGCGCGGCGCGCCGAGGAACGCGTTGAAGGTATTGAGCGGGTTGTTGGGGTCCGGGAACAGGCCCTGCAACGGACCGTCGAAGCCGACCTGCACGTAGTCCTCGTCGGTGAGGTTGGTGCCCCACAGTTCCAGCATCCAGCGACCATCGCTGCGGCCGAAGCCGAGGCGCGCGTTGAATACCGTGTAGGCGCTCTGGTGCTTCTCGACGTCCAGGTCCGAACCGGTGTTGTAGTCGCCCATGTACTTGCCGCCGATGTTGAAGCGGCCGATATGGTCGGCACCGAAGTCCCACTCGTAGGTGGCCGACAGCGAGCCCGACCACTCCGGCGCGAACGGCATCGTCGCACCGGGCAGCTTGTACAGCGCGCCCGACGTGCTGAGCGGGGTGCGCTCGACGAAGTCGCCACCGGGGATGTTGTCGCCGAACTCGGTCTTGGCGTACATCAGGCCGCCCTGCAGCATCAGCCCCTGCACCGCGCGCGGCTGCCACAGGATTTCCGCATCCAGGCCCGACGAGGTCACTTCCGGGATCGAGCGGACCACGAAGCTGGTGCCGAGGAAACTGTTGAGCTGGAAGTCCTCGTATTCCTGGTGGAACAGCGTGGCGTTCAACAGCAGCGTGCCGTCCGCCCAGGTGGTCTTGGTACCCAGCTCGAAGCTGTCGACGAACTCGCCGCCGAACGAAGTGTCGTTGACCGGACGGATGCCCTGGCCGCTGCTCGACAGCCCATCGGCCGACTGCACGCGGTCCAGGTTGAAGCCGCCGCCCTTGTAACCGCGGGCGTACGACGCGTAGGTCATGACGTTCTCGTTCCAGCGGTACGCCGCCTTCACCGTGCCGGACCATTCCTTGTCTTCCATTTCCTGGAAGGTGTTGCGGCCGTTGTGCAGCGCGTTGGCCCATGGCAGGCACATGTAGCCGGCGATGGTCGGGCCGACCGAGGCCAGGATCGCATTCTGGTTGGCCGCCGGCAGCGAGGCGAACACCGAACTGCGCGATGCCAGCGCCGCGCGCAGCAGCGCGAAGCGGTTGGGGTTGGCCGCGTTCTGGTCGGTCAGCGTGCCGGTGCAGGCGAGGCTGCCGTTGGGATTGCTGTAGGACGAGGTGAGTTCCTTCTTCTCACGCGTGTAGCGCAGGCCCAAGGTCAGGTCCAGCGCATCCGTCGCATGCCACGTGTTGTTGGTGAACAGCGCCAGGCTCTTCGCGTCCTGCTTGTAACGGTCCAGCGAACCCAGGCCGACGAAGCCGGTCCCGAACGGACGCCCGCCCACCTGGGCCAGGAACGCCGCCGGCGAAATGTTGTTCGGATTGTTCAGCGGCACGCCTGCCGCGCCCAGGCTCTGGCCGACCAGCTGGTACACCAGCGTGGATACGTACGGCTCGTAGTGCGGACCGATGCGGTAGGTCTCGTTGCGGGTCAGCTCCTCATCCGAATAGAACGCGCCGACCATCCAGTCGATCCGGTCGCTGGAGCCGGTCAGGCGCAACTCCTGGCTGAAGGTGTCGAAGCCGGTGAACGACTCGTCCTTGTCCGCGTTGCGGTAAAGCAGATCGGCCGTGCTGAAGTCGTAGTCGAGGCCGTTGATCGCCTCCCATTGCCGCGAGGCAGTGATCGAGGTCAGCGTGGCCCCACCGAACCAGGGCGTGTCCCAGTTGATTTCAGCGGACAGGCCCTTGTCCACGATGTCCTGGGTGGTGGGGCGATTGCTGTAGGCCACCCGGTCGAACGGGTCGTCGCCCGGCGCGGCCACCGCGCGGCCGCCGGCCAGTGCATTGAGGATGGCGGCCGTGCCGCCGACCGTCGTCTGCACTGCCGTGCAGCAGTTCTCGTCGCGGCTGGTGAAGTCGCCCGACAGCAGGATTTCCAGGTTTTCGGTCGGCTCCAGCAGCAGCTTGCCGCGCAAGGTGTGGAAGTTCTGGTCGTAGTCGTCGGTTTCCTGGCGCGGGCCGTTGCCGGTGCGCACGTCCATCCAGCCGTCGCGCTTGCGCTTGGCGGCGTAAATGCTGAAGGCGGAATTGTCGGACAAGGAATCGTTGTAGCTGCCGGACACGCCGATCGCGCCGTAGTTGCCGACGGTGACTTCACCCTCCGCGCTCTGCGTGTAGCTGGGACGACGGGTCACCACGTTGATCACGCCCGCCGACGTGTTCTTGCCGAACACCGTGCCCTGCGGGCCCTTCAGCACTTCGATGCGCTCGAGCTGGCCGAGGTCGCCGAAGCCGACGCTGTTGCGCGGGCGGTACACGCCGTCGATCACCACGCCGACCGACGACTCCAGGCCGACGTTGTCGCCCACCGTGCCGATGCCGCGGATACGCGCCGTAGTGATGGCCTCGTTCTGCGTGCTGGTGACGGTCAGGCCCGGCACCAGGACCTGCAGGTCCTTGATGTCGCGGACGCCGGTGTCCTGAAGCAGCTCTTCGGAAATCACGGCCACCGTGATCGGCACGTCCTGCAGCACTTCCTCGCGCTTCTGCGCGGTGACCGTCATGGTCCCCAGCGTGGTGGGCTCCTCCTCGCCGGCGGGTGCGGCCTGCTGCGCATACGCATGCGAGCTGGCGCAGAGCGCGGTGAAGACGGCAAGCGAAAGCGCTTTGTGCCTGGGCGATGCGTTGACCATGTTGTCCCCTCCCAAGGGTCATGTACTGCGATTGGTACGTGTGGTTTTTTGCCGTGTGGCGTGCGGCGATGACGCCGATGACGAACGCAACTCCCCTTGCGTCAACACGAAATTAACACCGGCTTCACAGCTCGGCATTCTGCACTGCGTCGATACGCAGGCATGCACTTTGGCACGGATAAGCCACTGATTTTCCGAACGATCGTGCGGAACTCCGGTTACGCCCGGCATGGAGACACGGCAATGCCACGCGCCAGCCAGCGGGTCCAGGGCGCGGTGGCGACGTCCGTGCGCGCGGCGGAATGCTGTGCCCAGCCGCTACAATCAACGCCCTTTTGCCGTCCCCTTTCCGCTGGCCTCGTGAGCAAAGACAAATCGGAACACACCCCCCTGATGAAGCAGTAAGCGCGTGTGCTTATTTCTCATATCTACGCCATTGTTTTCAAAGCTTTATTTTTTGGCGCCAAAGCCGCGTTCACCGTTTTGGCTACCCCTTGGCGACCACTTTTCTAGCTTTTTTAGCTAGGAGCACACGCAACTGACGATCAGCAATCGGTGGGTGATGCGACGGGATGAGTGGACGCACCCACTCATCCAAGCCATGGAGTCCTTATGTCCGTGATTGACGGGCACCGCTGAGGCTCCTCGACCACGGGCATCGGCAACGACCACCACGCGCTCCAGCCCATCATCGAAGTGGGCAGGTTCCACTCCAGCTGACTCCGGCACACGAATCCCTCGCACACCTGCACGGGGGTGATGGCCAGCGGTTCCAAGCCTGGCCAAAGGGGCGGCAAGGGCTCGGGCACCACGGTCGCCACCCTCACCTCCTGTCCAGCCCTGTAAGAGCGAATGGCCATCAAGCAGGGCGCCCGCAGCTCGACGTGGGGCATGTCCTTGAAGTCGGTCCAAGCCCCCCCCCACCGCAGGCCTGACGCCTGGGCCAGTTCCCCATAACGCTCGTAGCCCTGGCGCACGTGGTCGTTCTTGAGATTCCAGCTCGGACGTCCGCGCTTGTAGATGACCATGTCGGCAGCTAACCCGTGGTTGTGGCAGCTTCGCCCGGGACCCACCTGGGTCACCCCTTTCTGGCTGGCCAAGAGCTCGGCCTGTCGTTCCTCAGACCGGTAGCCTTCGGCCAGGCGCAGGTCATACCCCTCCTCCTTCATTTGCAGCTGGATCCGTTCCAGCTTGGCCCGAAGGTCGGGGTGGACGCCGTCCCACTGAGGAGCGTCCTTGTGGCGGTGGAACAACCGTTTGAACAGCCCCGGCTTCTTGCCGTGGACGTCTGAGATCGAGTCGGTAGGAACGTGGGCATGCGCCGGCACGGTGACAACGAAGAATAGGACAGACGCCAGCAGCGCCTTGATGAAGCTTAAATACATGAGTAGGCCTCCTTACTCACAAGGGTCTACTCTTCATGCAAAAGGAAAATCGGAAACGCGCAAGACCCCCTTGCCAATCCGAAATCCTTGTATAGAAAAGAAGAGGCAGGCCTCCTCCTGGCTTGCTGCTTCCCGGCCCGGCGAGGTCTCCTGTCGGTCCCGTAGCCGGGTCGGGAAGCACTTCTACCCCCCCCTTGCGCGTTTCCCGCTGCGTGTTACTCGTGAGTAGACACCCCTACTCGTCGGAGGACACTCACCATGAAACGCTCCCTCATCCACCTCGCGCTGCTGGCGTGCCTGTTGTCAGGCACGGCGACGGCGCAGGTCCAGGTTGGCAACAACGCCACCGCGACCGCCCTCGAAACCACCGCCGTTGGCGACGGCGCCCATGCGGTCACTGATCTCTCAACGGCCATTGGTGCCCGAGCCTTGGCAGATGGCGGCACGATTGACGGCAACCCCTGCGTGGGGGCCACCGCGGTTGGCAACGAAGCCACTTCCCAAGGCTGCAGTGCCACCTCGCTCGGGCACATGAGCCACGCAAACGGGCCGAGTGCGACCGCAGTGGGCGCGAGAGCCGAATCAATGGGCGTCAATTCATCCGCGTTTGGCGCAGGGGCTACTGCCTCGAATAGCGGAACCGCCATCGGTTCCAACAGTTCTGTATCCGGAACGTTCGGAACGGCCCTCGGATCAGGTGCTTCTGCAGGCGCCTCCCGCGGCACGGCGATCGGAGCAATGTCGAAAGCTGACGCGGATGGTTGCGTTGCCTTGGGCTCTGTCAGCGAATGCTTGAATTCGGATGAGGCCAGTGTTGGCAATGCGGAATATGGCATCTACCGCCGCGTGACCAATCTCGCCAACGGGATCAACGACACCGATGCAGCCTCCGTTGGCCAGCTGCGCACCATGGCCACCGCCATCGGTGGGGGCGCCGGCTTTATCAACGGCGTGTTCATGCCGCCGTCCATCACCTTGTCCAGTGGTAACACCCACACCAACGTGACCGCCGCGATCTACGACCTGGACGGCCGACTTCACACCCTGGAGCAAAACCCCGCCAGCGGCTCACAAGGCCCGGCCGGTCCTGCCGGTGCGAGCGCCTACCAGGTCGCCGTTGCCAACGGCTTCACCGGAACGGAAACGGAATGGCTGGTATCGCTGAAAGGAGACAAGGGAGAGCGTGGCGATGTGGGTCCACAAGGACCTGCGGGCGCCAACGGTCAGGACGGACAAGGTGACGGAACCAACCCCTACTTCGTCGCCAACGGCAACAACGACGGGTCGGACAACGCGCAGGCAGACAAGCTGGGCGGCGTAGCGGCCGGTCGGAACGCCGCTGCAGCAGGCTTCGGTGATGTGGCCATTGGCGAGGACGCGCGTGCGGACTCTGGTCCGGATGGCTCGGGCGCCGTCTCGATCGGACCGCGCTCCAGCGCCATCGGTGGTGGAACCACCGCCGTGGGCGACCAGGCCACTGCGCAAGATCGTGGTTCCGCCGCGTTCGGTCAGGGCGCCACCGCACGCGATACCAGCCTGGCCGCTGGCATGGGCTCTGCGGCCACCGGTCATGTCAGCACCGCGGTGGGCCCGAACGCCCAGGCTTACGGTCGCGCGTCCTCGGCCTTCGGAAACAACGCTCAGGCTCAACAGGACAATGCCACTGCTGTCGGTGCTGCGACGGTTGCTCAGCGAAACGGCACGGCGGTTGGCACCGGTTCGGCTGCAGGCGTGAATGGAACGGCCGTTGGTTATGGCGCTCAAGCCACGCACACGAATTCCGTGGCGATCGGCGCCAACACGCGCACCACGGGATCGAACCAGGTGGCCATGGGCCACCGCCAAGTCACCCAGGTGGCTGACGGCCGAGTGGCGCAAGGCTCCACCGATGCCGTCAACGGGGGCCAGCTGTGGAACCTCCAACAATCGCTCGATGACCGGTGGGTTCAGATCGACCGTCGATTGGAACGGACTGACAAGCGTGTGGACGGTGTGTGCGCTATGGGTCAGGCCCAATCCCAGGTTGCAATGTCAGCAAGCGCTATCAACAAGCGTAATCGTTTGGCGATGGGCGCTGGCCACTGTGGCGGTCAGACCGCTCTCTCGCTCGGTTACGTGCGCGACCTGACAACACCCGGCGGATCGCCATCCGCTTTCTCTATTGGCGTCTCCTCCACTGGGAGCCAGACATCAATTGGCGTGGGCTGGGCAATTGGTTGGTAACTGAAAAGGAGGTGATCGTATCTCGGCAAGGGCCCTTCGGGGCTCTTGTTCGTGCCCGCAATTTCTTTAAATTCAATTACTTAAACTTGATTCCGGGAAATGGAAAGCGTATAATCGGCTCCCAACGAATTCAGTGTAGGAGCCGGGCTGACAACCCCACCTGCAGTGACTGTCGCCGTCGTAGTAGCGCCAATGATTGCCATTGCCCTGGAAGCCGTCAGGGGATGGATCAACCCCCCACGCAAAGGAAATGAACCCATGCATCACTGACAACTGGAGGAACGACATCATGGATAGAGAAGAAAATGGACTCGTATTAACCCGCTTGAAAAAGCACCCCCTTTGCAGAGCTCTAGGCGCGAGCCTCAAAGTCAGCTACGACACGGCAATTGCTGTTGGAGCAAGTGCGCTCCTATTACTACAACTGGTCAGTGAACGGTGAGCCCCACTCCCTGCTGACCCACACGAAGAGCCCGGGCTGGTCCCGGGCTTTTCTTTTGAGCGCTTATAGCCTCGGCCGGGCGGGAGCGGAATGAGGCGTGGCCCACGCCAGCGCCAAGCGCTCGGCCTTCTTGGCCGCTCGCCAAGCTCGAAGCACTGCCCGTGTTGCGGCGTCGGCCGCCAGATCCATGGCCCCCTCGCCGTCCTGATTGAACGCTTCCAGGTCCGCTCCGTGCTCGAGGAGCAGTTGGCACATGGTCGGCTGGCCCGATCGGGCCGCGGCCAGCAAGGGTGTGTCGCCGGTCATCCCGTCGACGTCGTCCACGTCCGCGCCCGCCTCCAGCAGCAATTCGGCCACCGGCATCGAGCGCCCCCAAACGGCGCGCATCAACGGCGTGTCTCCGCTTTCCGTGCGCTCCGTGGGCAAGGTCAACGCATCCACCTCCGCGCCATTGGCCAGGAGCAACCGGCACGCCTCCACGTGGCCTCCGAATGCGGCCAGGTGAAGCGCCGTCACCTGCTCGGCCATCGGGGAGACCATGCCCTGATCGACCAGCACGTAGCGGCCGGATTCCATGCCCGCCTGAAGGAGCTGACGCAATTCGTCAGTGTCGCCCACGCGGGCCGCGCGCATCCATCGGTTGTCCATGCTTTCTTCCTCCCCTGATCGATAACCCACGGTAGAGCGGCACGGCGAACGCGCAAGGGGTTGCCAGTTCGGGAATCTGATCTATTCGTGAGTGGGTCGTTTTACTCACGGAGAGACCATGGCCCACCGCCACAACCTGGGACGCAGCGAGAAGTATCACGCCCTGCCCCGCACCCTTTACGCCCTGTTGTTCAACGACGGGGGCTGCTACATCGGCCAGAGCTCGGACCCGGAGAAGCGAGAGAAGCAACACCGCTCACACCAGGGCGGCTGGCATCGTCCCTTTCGCTTCCATGTGCTGGAGGTGGTGACGGCCACCCGGGCGGATACAGAGGCCTACGAGCAAGCCTGGCGCGTAAGGGCGTCGAAGGAAGGCTGGCGCGTCTACGCCAAGCCTCCTGGCGTCGGGATCAATCCCCATCGCCGCGCCACGCCCCACGTGCGCTGGTTGGCGGCGCATCGTCGATGGACGTTGGGCACGCCTGGCAGGCGCCCTTCGGAACGTATGCGGTGGTGGCCGTGGATCTTGGTGGGGGCCAGCGTTTTGCTTCTGGCCCGCTGCGTCACCGGGTGAGCACGGGGCCTTTCTGCTTCTCCACCGGCATCGCGGGCTTGGGCTTCAAGCCGGCCAGCAGCTTTTCCACGTCCTGGACCAGGTTGCGCACGGGAGGGGCCTGGCTTTCCGACAGTCCTGCGCTCAGCGCCATTTCCTTGTGCCGCTCCGTGCCCAAGCGCTCGGCCAAGCGCTCCTTGACCTCGTCGGTCGTATACATCCGGTAGCTGCCCTTCGTCAGGCGCGTGAACGCCACCAACGCCGATTGCTGGTCCAGCATCCCCAGGTTGGTCGCCAGGTGGTAGATCTCCGCCTTGCCCTGCCCTTGGGCCTTGTGAACCGTCATCGCCCAGCGGTGTGCCAGGGCGTTGTGGTCGCTGGTGTTGAACTTCACCGTGCGCCCATCCTCCTTCGGGTTGGTGGACTCGATGCGCACGACCAAGTCATAGCCACCGGTCTTGTCCTTACGGATGCTCTCCACCGTGCCTTCCGTGCCGTTGATGACGCCCAGGTCGTTGTTGGTCGCGGTGAACATGACCCGGTCGCGGCGCGACACGGTCAGATCTTCCCACGCTCCCTTCACGATCGTGCGGAACGTGAACTCCTCTTTGTCCAGCTCGCCCTTGTCCTGCATCCCCTTGCGGATGCCGGCGGTCAACGCCTTGATCTCCGCGCGCGTGTGGCCCAGCACCAGCTTCTCGCTCAACGGGGTGGGGTCTTTCAAGTAATCGTCCACCAGCGCCTTGATCGCCTGCTTCTCGGTGCCGAAGTCATCGATACAGTTGCGCTCCTCGAGGTTCCGCAGGATTTCTGCCCCCATGTCGAGCGTGCCCTGGCGGCTGCGGTGGCCGCGGCGCACGTCCTTGACCCTGCCCTGGCGGTCACGCTCGTAGAAGCTGTTGGCGGTGATCAGGTCTCCGGCGTTCTTCTGCCGGCGGATCTCGGTCAGCTTCGCATCGCCCAGGGCCATCTTCGCCAGCTCGAATCCGTTGCCGGCCGCGATGGGCTGCAATTGATCGCCATCGCCTTGCAGTATGAGCTTGCAGCCCACCTTCTGGCAGTAAGTCATGAGCTTGAGGGTGTCGCCGGTGGCCACCATGCCCGCTTCGTCGAGCACGACCACGTCTTTCCTGGTCAAGGCCACCTTGCCCTGACGGAGCTGGGAGAAGAACTTCGCCACCGACATGCAGGGCATGCCCGACTCTTCCTCCAGCTTCGTGGCGGCTTTACCGGACACGGCCAGCCCCATCAACTGCTTGCCTTCCGCTTCGAAGCACTGCTTGTAGACCTCCGCCACCGTGGTCTTGCCCGTGCCGGCCAGCCCTGACATGACGCCCACCCCGGCCGTTCCATGGGTCAGGTGGACGATCGCCTCCTTCTGTTCGTCGGTGAGCGTGAATCCTTTTCGCTTCTCGTATGCGGCCACCTCTCGATCGACGGTGGAGCGGAATACTTTGAGATCGGTCTCCTTTTCGCGCTCTTTGGCCCGTCGAACGATCTCGGCTTCCCATTCGACCATCCACGTGGCGGCGAACCGATCCTCGCGGTGCCTGCGTGCCAGCCGATTGCCCCGATCGTCCTCGTGGAGGTGTTCGGCGTTTACCCGGACCAAGTCGTCCTGCTGCGTGAACTCCTTGACCATTTTCAGCACTTCTTCGGCGTTCTTCTGTCCGGCGAACTCCATGCCCAGCTCTCGGACCAAGTCGTGCTCGCAGAACATTGCCTCGTTTTCGTGCATGCGCTTCAAGACCTCGTCAAACGTATGCGGGTCCAGGTGCTGGCCTCGGGTCTGCTTGAGCGACTGGGTGGTGGGCACCAGCCCCGGGTTCTCTTGGGCGATGTTGGCGAAGGTCTGCTGCCAGTCCTTGACCACCTGATCGAAGGGCGGCTCTTCCTTCTTCTTGCGGGTGGCCTTGCAGGCCTCGTCGTGGCTGGCGTTGGGGTGCTCTTTGACGTAGTCCAGGATTTCCTGCCGGCGGGTCTTCGTCTGCAGCACCAGCTCACGGTCGATGCCGGCAATCGTGGTGAGGATCTGGCCGGTCTCGCGCCCCTGGACGTCCACCTCTCGCTCGCGATGGATGTTGTATCCCAGGGCTTTCATCGCGGTGTAGAGCTCGGCCTTGTAGAGGTGATCTGCCGCATGCCGGTGGCGGTAGAGCTCGATGGCGTCGAACGTCCCCCACTTGCCGTCCTCGCCTTTTGAAACCCCGTAGACCAGGTGATGGGTATGCAGATCCGGCTCCACGTTTCGGTTGCTGACATGGTCGGCCGCAGTCCACACCAGACCTTGGGTGTCGATGACGTTCTTCCCCTGCTTCCCCCGGCGCGTCTCCACCTTGCTCTCGATATACCCCATGGCCACGGCGCAAGCCTGGCGGTGGGCCTGAAGGATGGCCAACCTCTCTTCGTCATTCGCCAAAGCGAAGGCGACGCTCACGTCTCCGGGCGCGGAAATGGTGAGGTCGAACCCCACCCGATGGCCGCCTTCCCACTTCTCCATCGGCTTGCCATCGTCGTCCAAGCGCACGTTCCCCCAGCGATCTGTCTTGATGACCAATCGGGGTTCCTCGCCCGCGTTTTGGCACAACGGCCTTCCGGTGGGTGAAAAGCCCTTGCCGAGCTTTTCCATCACCTCGCGGGTGACCGGCTGACCTTTCAGGCCCAGTTCGGCCGCAAGGCTCCCGCCCCAATTGAGGGTCTGGCGGGGATCGGGCCCACCTCCGGCGTAGTAGGCAACGGCGCCGTCGATGGACAGGCGCTCGGTGGCCAACATGTAGTCGAACATGTTCCCGTTGCGCTTGTTGTGGCCGCGGGCATCGATGCGCGTGCAGTTGATCATGGGGAGCTCCGAAACCTTGACTGATCCAAGGTCCCAGAAATCGGAGAGTTGGCAAGGCCGCTCACCGCTTGAACAGCGCGTCGATCTCTTCGGGGGTCATGGCCAGCACGCGCTGGACGTCTTCGACGCCGCTCTGGGTGATAGGGAAGGCAAACGCACCACCCGGCAACGTTGTCGACTGCGTCGCATCCCCTTCAACAGGACCAGCGGGCTTGGTGGTCCACTCGGCGGGCTCCTGCCCTTCGCGCACCTGCGGGTAGGTCTTCCCTGGCCATGCGAGCAGGAGCACGTCTCCAGCCATCTGCACGATCGCTTCGATGCCCCAGCCTTCCGGCCCATAACGCTTGCCCTTGCGGAATCCCAGTCGGTCGGTCAGTTCACCGCTGGAAATCAGCGCCCTGCTCTCTTCATGGACCTGCGCCTTGTCCTCGTGCGAACGCCAGGCGATCTTGTGCTTGCCGAGCTGGCTGGCCAGCTTGTCGCGGGTTGCCCCCATCTGCACCTGGCACACCACATGGGTGCCCACCAAGGACGAGAACGCCTGCGCCGTCTTTTCGCCGTAGACCAGTTCGATCTGGGCATGGTCCTGGACCGCCATGACGGCCACCACGCCCTTGCTGCGCCCCAGTGCCAGCAACGGGTCGATGTTCAGCCGTCCTGCGCTGGTGAGCTCGTCGAACACGAAGTAGAGCCCACGACCACTTTCGTTGTCCGGTAGCGCTGGCCCGATGAGATCCGGAACCGCCACGTTGATCATGGCGGCGATGTAGGCCTTGGTCAGCGTAGGATCGGGCCCCGATTGAACGATGACCTGCTTGCGGCCGGTGTAGTCGTCTCGAATCCATTCGGTCATTGAGAAGCGGCGTTTGCCCACCTTGGGCCAGGCGGAGGCCAGATCATCGATGAGGCGGGTGAAGCCACCGAGGGTGGACAACACGCTGGCGGTGGTCTGGCTCTCGGCGTTGGCGACCAAGGCAGCGCCGCGGGGGTAGTGGTGGCGCATTCCCTCACACATGACCGCCGCGGGTCGCCGCAGCAGCTGGGCCAGCTCAGGGAAGCCCCAGGCGACCGGCTGAGTGTTCTGCAGCTCACGCACGCACCCGATGAAGAGATCCTGGGCGGCCATGGTCCAGAACTTCGAGCTGCCCTCTCCTTCAGGAATGAGAGAAGCCGCGAAGGCGGCAGCCTGTGTGGGGGTGCGCACGTCAGCGGCCACGTCCCACACGTAGGACCGTGAGTCGAACGGTGACACGATGATGGGCCGTTTGAAGATCGAGGTGAAATCCCCTTTGATGTCGTAGAGGAACAGCTTCGCGCCCTTCATCCGCGTCAGCTGCTCCAGGATGTGCTTGAGGATGACGCTCTTGCCCGAGCCCACCGAACCCGTGAGGAGCACGTGACGTGCCCACTGCTTCTTCGACAACACCAGGTCGGGATGCAACGACAAGGCGAACGGGTCGCCTACTACCTCCTTCGGCGTCAGCGAGCGGCGACGCGCTTCCACGATGGCATCCTGACCTTCCAGCAATTGCGGACCCGCCAGGTGCCATGTGTTGCTCACCGGCTTGGCTTCCTTGAGGAACACGCGCGCGGCGAGATAACCCGCCAACGCAAGCGATACCCCAATGCGGGTCCAAGTGGCCAAGGGGTGGTGAAAGGACACCAATTCGATGAACTCCCGTGCCGGAGCACGAGCCGAGATTCCGGCGGTCAGGAAGTGGTAGCCGGTCACCAGCCCCCCCTTCAGGGCATCGGTGAAGCGAATGAGCTGGCCATCCGGGTTGGGGATGAGCCAGGCCACTCCCATGGCGCTGACGTAGACCACCCCGAACGTGAATCCCCCGCCGAACAAGGCGCGGTGCCAGTAGCGCACCGGTTGCGAAGGAGCCACGCTGCCGGGCACCTCGCCCAGGGCGTCATAGTGCTTGGGCTTGCTCATAGCTGCGCTCACGCTGGTGCATCCGCGTGGGGGTGCGTCCACGCCAGCCGGGCTGCTCGGCGTCGGCACCGTTGCGCATCAGTTGGTCGCAGGCGCGGGCATGTTTGTGGAGGGCGGCCAGGTGGAGCGGCGCCCATCCCTGCCCGTTCAAAGCCGAAACGTCAGCCCCGGCATCCACCAAGGGCTTGATCAGGTGGGCATGCCCGAAGCGGGACGCATGGTGGAGCGCCGTGTTGCCGCTGGCATCGGCCATGCGCACCTCGGCCCCCATCTCGATGCAGGCCAGTAAGGCCGCTTCGTGCCCTGCACGCGAAGCTCCGGTGAGCCAGGCTTGCCATGGAGCGTTGTCTCTGAGGCGTTGGGCGTCGGCCTGTTGTGCACTGGCCTCTTCAGCAGCCATGGCCAGGTCATGGAACAACCCCGTGTGCTGGGCAGGGGTAAGGCGGGCCACGTGATCGGCGATGGCACTGAACGCCATGGGTTCGTTCTTGTCACCCAGCCGCCGCTCGAAGGCCCTAACCATGTCTCGGGTCGAGGCGTTTTCGGGAACGTCGAAGGTCAAGCGGTGAAGCCCCCAACGGAGGTCCACTTGGGTAGCCCAGTCGTTGTCGCCTTTCCTCACCTGCCAGGAGAGGTCGCCTCGTCGCCCCTCGACGGGGGCCAGGCTCAAGGCATGTGCGCGGGCCAGGACGACGGAAGCGTGCTGCTGCTCGGCGCCAAACGCATGCAGCAAGGCGTCCACCAGGACCTCCGTTCGGTGGAGGCCCAGGGGGCGCAATTGGTGTTGGAGAGATTCACGGGGGTCCATCCCCATGGTTGTAAAGACGAATCCGCGTCCGTCAAGCGAAAGGTCAACCTCATCGTTGGTGGGTCAGGTAGGACTTGAACCTACAGGGGACGCGATGCCATCAGTTTTACAGACTGCCCCGGCTGCATTACCGGACTACTGACCCTTGTGAAGCTTCACCGTTCGGAACGATGGTCATCCCGGGATGGGTGCCAAGATCATCCAGACCATCACTGTGATGACCCAGAGGGGGTGAAGCCAGAACATGAACTCGTCGCCATCGAACCGGCGGAGGCTCCGCCGGAGGCAGATGCGACAACGCCGGTAAGTGCTCATCAGTTGAACGAGCTGCGAGCCACGAACGCCAAGCCGACGAAGGCCACGATGCTCATAACCAACACCTTGAACAAGACGGGAACCGCAGGCGGGTAGAAGGCAAAAGCTGCGGCGAAAGCTGCGATGAGCACGAAGGCAGTCACCATCAACGGGATCAGGTGGGCGAAGGCAAAATCTTTGAGGGCTTCAATCAACATGTCGGTCTCCTGGGTTGGCATTTTATGAGTAGGTCGGTCTACTCTTTTTACACCTTCAGGAAATCACACCAGAACTGGGTGTCAAGTCGCAAAAAAGCCCGATTCTGTGAAGAACCGGGCAGTTTTTGACTTTAGTCGTTTGACCAAGGATTACTGGCTGAAGACGTTCCGCTGGCGCTGCTTCTCGTGCTTATCCCAGTCGAAGTTCTTCTCATAGTCCTTCATGAACTCAGCTTCCTTCTGAGCCGTGCGGGCATACTCGGCGTAGCCCAAGCGCCCCGGCCCGTTCTCCTTCTGCTGTTCACGGGTCAGCATGGGAGGGCGCTGCTCTTCCCCCTGACGCTGCTGGCGGCACTGCTGGACCGTCTGAAAGGCCACTTGTTCGTGCTGGTTGTCGGGTTGGCTTTCAGCCTTGGTCTTGTCGGCCTCCTGAATCTTCTTCTGCAGGGCCTCGATCTGCTCCGGGCTGGCCTTCTCGGCCCAATCCAGCAACCGCTGGCGGCGCTCCTCGATGGCCTGTTGGTCCTTGCTGACGGACTGATCGTAGGCCGCTCTGGCCTCTTCCTTCTGGACGGGTGGTCGATCGCCCAATAGCTTTTCGTTGCGTTGTGCCCGCAGGGTCCGCAGGTCGTCCAGGGTTTCCATGGGTTGGGTAAGGGTGTCGCTCATGTGGGGGTCTCCAGTGGGGGATGGGATACAACGAGGGTTGATCAAATCGGCGGATTGGCAAGGGGGCGAACCCCCTTGCCGTTTTCCGTCAGTCCAGGTCGGGAACCAACTCGGCCAGGTCGATGCGCTTGTGGCCGGCACGGTTCAAGGCAACGATGGCGTGGCCGCGGGGTTCCAGCAGGGCCGGATACTCTTCCTTGCGGAAGAGGGGTTGGACTTCGCGCTTGCCACCCGTAGGCATGTCGATGTCACGGGCCAACTCCCCTTGCCCGATGACGTCTTCGCCGCCAATTCGCCACGTGTGACCGGTAGCCGGGTCCACACGGAGTGCGGTCAGGCGGCCTGCACCTTCCAAGCGCATCTTGTCGAAGACAGCTGCGTGGGGGTGGTTAGGGTCGTTCAACACCGAGTGACGGTAGTTGTCCAGCCCGCCCTTGTAGTCGATGCCACGCGTCTTCTGCTTGAAGGTGGTCAACATGGCTTCGCCGAACCGCTTGATCAGATACTCCACGGTGTTGAAGGAACACTTCAGGGCGACCAACGACTGCATGGTGTTGGCCAGCAACTCTGCCCGCGTGCGGCTGCCAAACGCGTCCTCCAAGCTCTCAAACCCTTGCGTCGCCAACACGGGCAACAGCCCCAGCGAACGGGAGATGGAGAAGAGCTTCGTGTCGTCGGCGGTGATCAGCAGGTGCGCCTCGTCCATCATCAGCATGACCTCGACCTGGCCAGGCAATGCTTCTCGCCACTTCTCGCCATGCGCACCGCGCGCCTGGATGCCGTTCGTGACCCGCTGCTTCAGCAAGCGCATCATCATCTCGCCCGCTTCACCGTATTGGGTGGGTGGCAGGAACAGGCCCACCATCGCGCCGTAGAGGGCCTTCGAAACGTCCACCTCGCCCTTCTCGATCGAGTGCCAGGGGATGTCGTTGGCGTCGCGGAGCTTTTCACCCCGCAACAGCTTTTCCAGCAACCCACGGGAGTTCAGCGTGAACGACTGACGCTGCTCGGCGTTCATGGCCGGCACTTCCAGCAACGCCCATTCGAGGGAGCTCTGAAGCTGGGACATGGGACGCTTAAGATCCGGGTGGATCGTTTGCGGTTCGTTCTGCTGGCGCTTCCGGAAAGCGGCCAGATAAGCGGCATGCGCAGCACGGCCCTCCTCGTCCATGCTGATGTCTGGCTCTTCCAGGCCCAGATACTTGACCACTTCCATGATCTTCGGGTTGGGCTTGGGAAGCGTCCCCGTCGGGATGACACGCTCGACGCTAGAGAGCAGCTTGGCGTGATGCATGGGGGTGTAGGCCCAACCGCGATCGGATTCGACCACGCAGGAGTAGAGTCCCATCTCTTGGACCACCTCGGCCAACCGTTCTTCCACCTCGGCGGTGTCCTGCCCCAGCTTGCGGAGCTTGCGCTCTTCGAGCTGCAAGAGCAGGTGGGATTGTTCCAACCCGGAGATCTTGGCCATGCACCAAGCACGGTAAACCTTCTCGTGCTCGACCAGAGCCTTCAGGATGATCCCCGTGTGGTAGAGGAACGCATCGCCACCGTCGGACCACAATTTGGACTTCTCGTCCACGACGCCACCGGACGCACCACGCAACGCCTTCACGATCTGATCCGGCTCCAATCCCTCGTAAGGTCCGACGGACAGGCCTGGCTTCACCACGATGTCGAACAAGCCTTCCAGGTCGGTGATGATCGCGCCGTCCTTGCCGTCGGCGATGAGCGCACCTCCCGCCGTGCTCTTCTTGCCCTGCTTGCGAGCGATGGCCTCCGCCGCACGACGGTATCGCCTCGCCAGCGGGCGCATCAGGCTGTAGGACTTGCCCGAACCGATGGCGCCGAAGATGATCAAGCCTTGGGTGGCGTCTTTCCAAGACAGCATCATCACGGTGCCCAGGTCGGGGGAGTAGCCAAACCCCTTGTCAGTCAGGTGACCTAGGGCACGGGCCACGGCCATCAGCGGAGTCGTGTCCTTCAAGGCGTTCTGGGCCTGCTGCTCGCGCGCCTTGACGTGCGAATTGACCAATGCGCCTTGGGTGCCCAGGTTGTTGTCGTTGTTCTGCAGACAGAGGCGTGCGCCGGTCTGAACGAAATTGCCCTCGGTGAATTGCATGGCATACATGCAGGCCAGGACGAATGGCACGGCGGCGCCCAGGCCCCACGGGAGGACCTTGGAAACCAGCAGCGCGACCACAATGATGCCCACCCACTTCATGGCCTGGATGAACCGAGCGGCGGTGCCGCCGATGACCCCACGGTGAGGATGAGATGCTGCAGCGACCCAGCAGACCACCAAGATCACACCCACCAGGCCAAAGCCGATCATCAGGGCCTTGGTGAAGAAAGCCATGTAAGCCTGGAAACCTGCCGATCCGGCAGCTGCGCCTCCCATTCCTAGAGCGCTCATCTTCGACATGCTGGACATTCCCATCGGAATCCACTGGAGGAGCACAAGCGCTTTCAGTGCTTCCTTCATGCTCTCGCCCTGCTTCAGTGCGATGAAGTAGGGAATGCTCGTCAGCAGGAAGGCCCAGCCCGCCCAGCCGATCATCGAGACCAGGAACAGAGTCAGCGCACCGATGGCGGGGAATGCGAGATACATCAGGGGAGTGGCAATGCTGTCATTGCCCTGCCCCATGTCGTTGCCCTGCAGGAAGCCCTCGGCCCGGCGCCCGTCCTTGGTGATGGTGATCCGGGACTGGCTGTCGCGCAGGTCTTCGGGGACCTTGGGCCACCACACACGGAAGTCGTCCTCGCTCATGCCTTCAGGAACCATGAACGCGTTCTGCTCCTCGTTCCAAACCGCGCCGCATTCGGCAGCGAGTTGGGTGTCCTCCGACGGAACGTCCAGGACGCGGCTACGCACCCTATCGCTCAGATCGAAACGTCCGACCAGGTTCTCGAACTGCGCATTCGACTGGACGATGATAGATTCACGAATGGTCGCGCCCTCGTTGTCCTTGCGGTGGAACTTGCGTCCCAGGCCGGTCGTCCAGTCGATGGCGCTCAGAATGTTGATGTTCAATGCCATGGTGTTGTTCCTCCTTTAGTTGCCAAGCCAATGAGCCAGGACGGCCAGCACCGCACACAACGGCGCCATCACCAGGAACCCCGCTTGGGCTACCCAGCGCTCAGCCACCTGCTCCACCTGGCTCGCGTAGAGCCGGTCCTTGGTCCAGGCCTCGTAAGCCGCATCGTTGTCCACCGGCGGCACGCGATCGGCGCGCAGGTAATAAAACGAGCGCCTCACGGGCTCACTCAGATGACCCATGCCCAGCGACTCCGGGCTGCCAATGAACATTCGCCCATGAAGGCTCATCCACTTCGAGCCGAAGTGGAGCTTTCCTGGTTCCCGGTATTGCGTGAAAAGCCACTGGAACATGTTTCCCCCTTGAATGATGAGTAGGTCACTTCTTTCTAGATCGAATCGGCGAGTTGGCAAGGGGGTCACTTGATCCCGGACTTCTCCGCCCAGGCATCCAAATCGTTGCTCGCCTTTTGCTGCCAGTCGTTCTTCTGCGCCGCGGCTGGTGCCGGGGCCTTCTTCGGCAAAGGGGCGGACGCGCGTTTCCGCGACGGCATGGACTGGGTCGCAATCGGCGCTGGCGCCGTTACCACTGGAGCGGCAACAGGTTGGGGCTTCTCAACCGTGGGTTCTGTCCTGACCTTCTCGGGAAGCACTGCTGGAGCGGGCGCCACCACGGGGGCTTCCATCACTTCGGGCAACTTCTCGGGAACGGCCGGTGTGGCAACTGGTGCTACGGGAGCAGGCGTGCTCAGCGGCGACTGGTCGTTCTTCCCCTGTAGGACATAGGTCGCCCCAGCGACCAATGCCACCGCCACCACGCCGCCCACGAGCCAGGGCCAAGCCTTGAGTCTTGGGGTTGTGTCGTCGGTTCCAATGCACGGCTGCGTCACTTCCTCGCTGTAGGCGTCATCCGGCGGCGGCACGGGTTCGCCCAAGGGGTCTTCCAAAGAAGAAGCGAACTTGGAGTCATCGGCCAAATCCGACACACGTGCACCTGACGTCTTGGCGTAACCGGCCTCTTCAAGAACTGATCGGGCCATCTCCCGCGCTGTGTCGCCCGGTGGCTCTGGGGAGAGAAATCCGCGTTCGTCATCTATTCCAGCTTCCACTAACTGGGCCAGCACTTCCTCGATGACTTCGGACGAGACACCCTCGAAAGATGGAGAATCCGATTCCGATTGAACGGACAGGTTATCTGCCACGTCCTGCTGCAACAGGTTGGCCAAGGGTGCTTCACCTTCACCGACCATTGCTGCTGGCACCTGGTCGGACAATGCTTCGACCAAGTCCTCGACTGCCATTTCAGCGAAAGGAGCTTTGCCTTCCCGACCTTCGCCATCGACAGAAATTGGGTCCCGAGCCATTCCGTCCGCCACGAGAGAACCGGCCGTCTCGGTCTTCAAAAACTTTTTCGCCACATCGACCTTGGCCGGCTGGACTGTCAGGGTGCTCGAGTTGGCTTCTGTAGCCTGAGCCCGCTCCTCTGCGGTCTTTGCCCGCTTCGCGTCCAGTTGTGCCTTGGCTTCCTTCGCCTTCTCTGCAGCAGCAGCAACGCCTTTCTGGGTCAACTCGGCAGCGCGCTTGCCGATCACCCCTGCCCAGTGACCGGCGGCCTTCAATGCCTCCTTGGTGTTCTCGGACACCAACTGCTCCCCATCGGTGGGCGTGGTTGGTTGCGCGGCATTGGCGCGCTTGAGCAGCTCATCGCGCTTGCGCTTGCGGATCAGTTCTTCGGGGGTCATGGGATCTCCTGGGGGATGGGGAAGGAAGCCCGGGCATCGCGAGGACACCCGGGCAGGCGGCTCAACGGACGTCGGGCACCGGCGTGACGGTGATGACGTGTTCACCCTTGCCGCAGCGGTCGTCCAACGTCACCTTCGAGAGCGCACCGCGCTTGGCGAGCTCCACGATGGGGACCTGGCAGGCGACCTTGTCGGTGCCCTGGAACACGACCGTGAGCCCGTTGGTCGACTTGGTCAGCAGGCCGGCGAACTTGTCGAGGAACGCCTGGGTGTTGCGGTCCAGCCGCTTCATGTCGGTGGGGTCGTAGTTCAAGCGCAGCGAATCCAGCACCGCCTCTTGCTTGCCTTCGACGGTCTCGGTCTTCGTCATGACCTCGGCCTTCATGCCAGCAGCACGCGCGGCGTCAGCGGTCTCTTCGGCGTGCTCGCGCTGCTGCTTCACGTAAGACGCGGTGGCGCCCACGGCTGCACCTGCAGCGCAAGCGGCCAGGGCCTTGTCCTTCTTGCCGGTGACAAAAGCGAGTGCACCGCCGGCCACGCAGCCGATGCCACCGGCCTTGAACAGACGCTTCTTGTCCGACCTCGGTTTGGCGTCCTCGCTGTTGCCGAGTTGAGATGGAGTGGATTGGGCAAGGGCCTGCAGCGGGACTGACAACGGAAGGCAGGCGACCAGGCACACGGTCAGGGGGAGGGAGTGACGTTTCATGGGATGGATCTCCTAGTGGTGGGGGAAGGGTCAGACGCGGGGGGAGAGCATGGGATTGGCCGCGGGCGTCTTGGCCGAGGCCTTGCTGGGTGCTGTGGGAGCGATCGCAGCGGAGAGGACACGGCGAAGCGCTTCTTCGTAGCGTTCGATGGCCTGGGCCTGCTCGGCCTTCATCTCGTCGCGCAACCGTTGGTGGTCCTGCTGGAGAGAGCTGCGCAGCGTCGCGTTCTCCTCCCGCAGCTGATCGAGCAGGAACTCCAGGTGGGCATTCGAGTTCTCTAGCACCGCCGTCAATGTGACGCCCGCGTTGTGCCGTTCCAGAGCATCGCGCACGTAAGCACTGAACGCCACCCCGTTCTCGCGGGCAAGACGGCGAGCCAGCTTCAGTTGCTCGCGTTCGAGATTTACGTTTTGACGAACGAACGCCATCGGTCGAGTAACTCCATTTCGGGCTTACTCCACCGATACCTGGAATCTGCGACTTGGCAAGGCCCCATCGCAGGAGCCTGAAAAACAAGGGCGAAATGAGCTAACAACCGCTGACCTTGTCTCCTCATGCTTGTGACACGGTCAGGGCTTGATTGCATTGAGCTTTCGCCGTTCGTGAGGCAGATTTTGGGCGCGAAGCGCACACCCACTTCAGTGCGTCATGTGTATGACGAGTCCAGGACACCCTCCAGGCTTCTGCTTTGGTGCCTGGGCCGACACTGCTTCAACCGACGCGGAGCTGTTGCCGTTGCTTTTCGCCACCCCTTGCGATTCCCCAGTGCAGAGGTATTGGTAGTGCATCCCCCCAAGGTTCATCTCTCCCCACGTTCACGCCATGCCTTCCCTCACCCCACGCTCCCCTACCCCTCTCGCCCTCCGTCGCACCTCGCACGGACAGACAGCTGCGTTCGTTCGGCCACCCGCATCTTCTCGCCGGCCAACCCTCATCAGTGACCCCCGCAACCCATCAGCGTTGCACTCGAAAACGGTTGAGGCATTCGTTTTAGTCAAACCAGTTGAGGGACGCTGGATGCACCGCGCGGGTCGTTTTAGTCACACGGGAGCAGCCGCCCTCGCAAACCGAATCGTGGTTCGGAATTCCGCGCGACTTTTCGTTTTAGTCAATCGAGTGAGGGGGTTTGTTCGTCGCCTCACACCCGCCAACCATCGTGGTCTTCAACCCACTACCGTTCACCGGAGACCCGCCAATGAGCACTGACGAATTCGGCTCATTCGCTCAACGTGTGTTGGAAAAGCACCGCGCCCGTGCCGCTGAAAACCCCCGGTGGGCGCTAGACCTCCTGCGGCGACAAGATGACCCGGCGTGTGCGTTCTGTTGCTCGCCCATCGACGTGACCCGGCGGCAATCGTGGGGGCTCTCACCCCTCGTTCCGTTCACCCAGGGTGGCCCCGTCGAACCGTCAAACCTGCGGATGGCCTGCAAGGCGTGTGCAGCCGAACGGGGCGCGCGCGACCTGTTGGCCTGGGAAGAGCTGGCAGGCCGGGTGCCCGCCGACCATCTCAACGCCCTGAAGGAAGAACGCCTGAAGATGCTCAAACGCTCGGACAACCACCTGACCTCTGCAGGGCACTACGCCAAGCCTTCAACCGTGCTTGCCCTCCTCCAGGAACGCTGGAAGCACCCCAGGTTTCTCGTCCACGTGGAACGGCATGGGGGCGGATGGTTTGTGGGCTGGCCGCTGGCCCAACGCGATCAACCCTCACGCAACAGCGCCGCCGCCCTGCTGCGTCAGGTGCACCGGGCCCGGTGGCTGGAACACGAAGAGGTGGTGGGTTTTGACGTGTCGGAGGAAGTTTTTCAAACGGCTGTCTGGCAGCTCATCGAGCACCACGCGTTGGTCGTAGACCTGACCGAACGCAGCGCCGCCGACGGCGATCGAACCTGGCAGGACAGCTGGAGGGTGCGCTACCCCAGCTTCCACCAAGTGCGCCGCCGGCGGACTTTCCCGCATGAGAAACCTTGGCCCTCCCATCGGGAAGGCAGCCCCTTGGTATTCAGCACCAAGGCCAGCGCGGTTCGGATGCGAGCCAAGCGCCAGGCCGCCCGCGAGCAGGAAACGAAGGAACGGTGGCTGGACGCCCGCCGTCGGTTGGCAAAACGGGACGAGGACGTTGACGCTGGCCGGTTGCGGCCTTACCTGTCAGGGGAGCGCGACGCTCTTCAGGCGGACGTGGACGAGCTGGCAGGGCGTTGGGTGGCGGCGCGGAAGCCTTTGACCTCCTTGGGCGCCGAAGGGCCGCCCATCCAGGCCTGACGATACGACCACACGGCCCTAATCGCCGTCGCTCTGCTCGTCGTCGTCATCCAGGCGCTCCAGCAACTCCTCAATGCTCAGCTGCTGGCATTCGCCATCAACCGTCAGCACACGTTCGCTCGTGCCGGGCTGGGAAATTTCGTTCGCCAACACCCTGACCTTCATGGTGTATGCACCGGGCTTCATCGGAAGGAATGCCAGGTCTTCCCCCACACGCCGCGTCTCACCCGGGCGGACAGTTCCCAGCAATGACAGATAGAGCGGCTCGGGTCCTTCCTCGTCCACTTCGGTTCGGCTGTCGCCAGAGAACGAAGGCCGGATGTTCCATTCCTCGGCCGGCAGATCCGGCAAGTCGTCGGCGGTCAACATCTTGAACGGCTGCCCCCCGTCGTTGGTCCAGGTGACTTCGAGCTTGGCGTCGGTCAGGGCGAAAGTGGAGCGATTGGTCAGGGCCAGTCGGATGCGGATGAGGCAGTTCTTCGACTGAAGGTAGTCCGCTCCTTCCCTCCAGTAGTGGCGATTTTCCCTGTTGAAGTTGGGAGCCGCCATGAACGCCGAGGGTTGCTCCCGCCGGTAATCGGGCAGCTCGTCGAAGGTCAGGAACGCCCGTTCAAAGTGATCGCCCAGTGGGCGGTTGTCCTGGTCAAGCACCAGCAGGTCGAACAGCGCCTCGCCTTTCGATTGATCGGCAACCCCCATCCGGTAGATCTCGCGCGGGGTGGCGATTCCGCTCGCGCTGCCGCGGCGCAGGTAGACCGTATTGGCTTCCACCTTGCCGTAGGTCTTGGTGACGTAGAACGGCCGGGACTGCTTGGGGATGGTGATGACCGCGATGTGCTTGCCATCGAAGAGCTGCTCCTCATACTTGAAGTTGAGCTTGCTCTCCAGCTTTTCATTGACGAACTGCTGCACCCGCGAATCGTCGATCGCGCCCTGGGCGGGCACTCCCACCACTTCTGCAGGATGCGGGGCGTTCTCCTTGAACCCCATCAAGATGTAAGCCTCACCCTGACGTTGGGTGTTGGCCATCGCCAGGATGTCTTTCAACAACTCGGACTTTTCGTCCTCTGAAGCTTTTGCAAACTTGTAACGCTCAGCTTTGTAGTCCAGGGTAGACCCCTCCCCGGCGCTCCGAAGCTCCTCCAAAAGTGAATCGGGAAGCATGCGTGTCCTCTCTCGACCGGAGCCAGGGTCAGTAGATCTTCCCGTTCTTGGCCTTGCCCCGGTTCCGCACGGCCACCCTTGCAGCTTTTCGGTCCTCAGCGTGCGCGTCTGCCGGCGAGCTCACGACCAACAGGGTCTTCTCTTTGATGAGCGTCGCCGCGGCATAGTCCGCCAGCGCCACCATGGCGGTGGTCAGGGCCACTTCCCGGCCTGCGTCCTCGGAGTCCTCGTAACCGAACAGCTTGGCAATGTTCTCCCGAAGCTTGGGCGGGATCGTCACCATGGCCCGGTGGTGACGCAATCCATCTTCGCGCCGCCGGTAATCATGGAGGGTGACCGACCGCGGCATGACCATGTGAACCCGCTTGCCGCCCACCGTGCCCGCCCGCTGGCTGTCGTCGTAGTCAAAGTAGGACTTTCGCTCCGGGTAGTCGCCCGGACCCAACAGGATGTGCTCGGGAATGCGCCCGATTGCCGGCTCGGCCTTGGTCGTCATCCGCGACGGCTTGGCATGGGTGACGTTCTTGACGTCGTCCAGGGTGCGCTTGGCAGTCTTCTTCGTCGCCGCCTTCTTGGCGGGAGCTTTGCGAGTGGCCATGGGTAGGTCAGGCAGGGAAACCAGTGGAAGGTCCATCATGCCGCAGCCCTCCCCTTGCCGTCACGCTGGAGCGTGTTGCGCACCCCCACGGCCAACCCGTGGATTTCTTCCTGGGCTTTGATTGCCCAGCGGTCCGCGGCGTCGAACACCGTCTGGCCCTGCTCGTAGCAATCCGCGATCAGTGCCCGGTCACGCACCACGATCGCCCCGGCCATCTTGGGGTGGTCCAGGCGGCGACGGTGGGAGGCTCGATTCGTGTTGGCCCGGTTGGCGATCGGCAGGTAGCGCTTGCCCTTCTTCTCCAGCACCTCCACCGTTCGTAGGAAGATGAGGAAGCTGGCCCCGTCCAGCAGCGTGGGGACGAGGTAGAGGTCAGCCTCGGGGATGACCTCGTTGTCAGGCAGCCTGGGTGGGGTGTCGGTGATTTCGACGTGGAAGCCTGGCGAGCGCGAACGGCCCACCGAGAACGGGGTTTCATCGGAGAGAGCCGCAAAGGCGCTTGCGCCGCCCTGGGGATCCCGGTCGTTGACCAGGACGCGCAACCTTGGGTCGCGGGCGTAGCACCCGGCCAGGTTGAGGGCCAACGTGGTGCGGCCAACACCGCCCTTCAGGGAAAAGCAGCACAAGCGCATAAGAAACTCCGAGAGTGAGTAGGTAGGGGTAGCCCAACCGACTCTACAGAGAGTCAACCGCAACGCAAGTGCATGTTTTTGCAACCCTTTTAGCGGTTAAGCCGCCAGACTCCTTTCTTTGAACTCGGCACACTTATGGGCCGACCTCAATCCGCCCCTGATGGGGGGAAGCGTTCGCTGGGTCATCACCGTTTCCGAAGGTGAGGCGTGGAGATCAAAGGGCTGCTCGGCCATCCAGGCTTTCAACGACGGGGGAAGCTCGCGGCCGAGTTCCTCGAAGATGGTCCGGCGCTGCTTGCCAATACGGTATTCGGCGAAGGGGTCCGCGCCCGCTGCGGCCAGGATGAGAACCATCTGGTCAAACCCGTAAGCCAAGTGGGGACTACCGCGATATGCCTTCCACCCCATGCAAGCCAGATGAAATGCCGTGATCCCCTGGGCGCACACCGGAACATCTAGGGATGGAAAGTCGGTGTTGTCGTCTCCGGACCTCCAAGCGTCGATACGGGCTTGATGTATCCGGCGCACCAGGTGGCGCAGGAGAAAAGGGTTGTTGGCCTGGACCGCGGCGTGAAGTTCGCGGGCGAAGCGCTCTCTGGGGTTGAGGGTGCTCATTTCCACTTCGCCTCCTTCCGGCCCTTCTGCTCGAAGTGGGCCTTCTCTTTGGCCAGGCGAACGAGCCGGTGGCGCTTCGAGAGGGGAATGTGGGCGGCTTCCACAAAGCCTCGGCAGGCTTCGTTGGCGGCGTTCATGAACAGGCCCGAACGGGGCTGGGGCGCGGGCAATGCGATTTCATACATCGGGGCGATTCCTGTCGGTTGAGGGTTGGCCTTTTATGAGTAGGTCGTCCCACTCGTTTACTCGGCTTAACCCCATGCAACCACACCGACAGGTCGAGTCAAGGGGGTAAACGGCAGAAAGTCAGACTAAAAAGAGGGGCTTGCCAAACCACCGGTGCATCGCATGCTGAAGTGCATGACGAACCTTCCTAGCCAGCGCATGCGTCCTTCCCCATCCCGTCTGTCCAGCGGGGTTCGCTCTGCGCTGGGCTTCGGCATGTTGGAAACGCTACTCACCCTGACTGGGCTGACCGTCTTCTCCGTCGTCGCGATTGCGAGCTATCAGCACGTTTCCGCGAAAGCGAAGGTTTCCGACGAATCGGAGAACCTGCGCGAGCTGTCCACTCGGGTTGAAAATTCGTTCGGCCTGCTGGGCACGTTCGCCGGGGTCAGCGCCAACGTGATCGTGCGCGATGGCCTGGCCCCCGAACGGTTGACCCGCGGGGACGGCTGGCTGACCAACGCCTGGGGCGGCCGGGTGACCGTGGAGCCCTACACGGTGACGCGCTTCGGGGATGGGTTCTCCGTCGTCCACCACCAGGTGCCCAAACGCTCCTGCGCCGACTTCGTGGCCGTGAATGCGCGCGATCCGTGGGATGTCCAGGTGTCCGACGTGTCCGTGATCCGCAACCACGGCGGGCGCCTCGATCTTCAAACATTGACGGATGCGTGCGCCAATGGCGATGGCCGCGTGGCATTCGTCTACCACACCGGGTTGGTGGCGGGGGCTGCTGTAACGGCTTCTCCGCTGCAGCTTCCCCCCACCCCGACCTCAATCACTCCTCCCGCCTCTCCTCCTGTGGGCGGCCCCGTGGGTCCTGCTGGGCCAGTGGGCCCCGCTGCTCCCGTGGGCCCCATCAACCCCGCTCCTTCCCTCTCCCCACCGCCGCCGGCACCCGTGGTGCCACCGACGCCTCCCCCCGTTGTTCCGATCACCACCCCTCCGCCTCCGGCGACACCTCCACTCCCTCCGCCCACCACCGTGGCAGCGTGCGTGGAGAGTTCGGAGAACCGCACGGTGAGCTGCCCTTCTGGATCGGTGGGCCAGGTCTTCCAAACGCGCCGGCACCATTGCGGTCCCGACCCCTCGGTTTACGAAGCGTGGGCTGGAGCGACGACGGCGGGCCCGTGGACGGAGACCAGCAACACGTGTTCGCCTTGCCCAGGGCCTGAAAGCCGCACCTTGGCCTGCCCCGTCGGGCAACTCGGCGCGCTCGAGGAGCAACGCTCGTATGTGTGCGCAGGTTTAGGAAGCTGGGGCGCGTGGACACTGACAAGCAACACCTGCGCGCCCGCGTGCGTGTTGCCCACCCCCAGCTCTCAGACCGAGGATGAGTTTCAGACCGCCACGCAACGACTGGATTGTCCGGTGGGCCAGGCAGGCGACATTTACCAATCTCGACAAGAACAACGCACGCGCACCCGCACGGCCTCCTGCCCCGCCCCAACCGGGTCCTACACCTGGGGTGGGTGGTCGGCATGGACGGCATGGACGCCCACCACGGGGTGGGCGACGACCAGCGACACGTGTGTGACGCCTCCTTCTGCCCCCTTCGTGTCCGGTTGCGATTTCAGCCATTACTACTACGGCCGCACCGGATTTCAGGACACCTACTGCGATTGGGATCCAAGCCCCTATTGGCAGGATCTGGCAACGGTCATGGTGGGCAACACATTCGATTCGAACGGATATCCGGTGCTTGATATCACGTTGTATCGGGTGGAGATGACGTCGTTATGGGATGGCGTGAACTGCTCGGCGTCGGCCTGCGTGGTCTACCCCAACATGTCCACCGGCGATGGCCGTTCAAGGACGCGGGTCAGAGTGTATCGCCGCTCGGACAACGCCTTGCTACACGACAACGTGGTCGAGATCGATTTTTCCAACCAGTGAAGAGCTCTTTGCCGTTCAAGCCGATGCCCTTTTCAATCAGGATGGGCAGCGCGTCCGGGATGACCCGGCTTCGCCAGGGTGTGCGCGCGAACTCAACCTTCGACCAATCGAATTTCTCCATCCCCAACCCCTCCCTTGTCGTCCCGCCATGTTAGCCGCGGGACCTTGGCGGGAAATAGATGAGGGCCGGTTGCCCGGCCCCCCTCGTCAATCCTCGTTCGGCAGAATGATCGTGACCACTGGTGCAGGGTCATCCCCTGGCCCGCACACCGCTTTCAGGGTGACCAGCCGGTGCGTCGACCGGGTCAGGCCTGACCGATCATCCGGCAAGGCTTCGTTCGCCTGCCAGTCGCCCACATCGGGCATGGCCACCAAGAGTTGGTAGTGGATCTCAGTCGTGTTGCCGCTCTCCCGCTGGATTGCCAGATGGAGCATGAAGAGCACGTCCCAGAGCCGGCCCTCCACGGACTGCCCACGCATCTCCAGCCCCGCGGGCACTTCGACGTAGCGTGCCCACGCGGCGTGGGTGATGGCCACGGGCAGCTTGAAGCCTGCTTCCTTGGCCACGTCGGAGACGTCCACCAGGACGCCGTCCTCAATCGCTTGGGCGCGGGTGTAGGAATGGATGAGATCGGAAGGTTCGAACATGCGCTGCTCCTCGCTGGTGAGTAATGGCCCGGTCCAGGGCATCCGGTCCGGATGACTTGGAATGGGAAACCCACTGCCCCACCGCTCGGAGCGGTCAAGGGAGGAAATGGAAGGGCTGGCGCGGCCCGCAGTGAAGCGAGGACACGGGCCCTGGAATGGCCCTTGACCGGAGAAGCCGGGCGATGGGGCCGCGCGAAGCGCAAAGGGCCCCAATTGCGTGCCGAACGGCACACCGATACGCGGTTGGAATGCGAAAGACGTCAGACCTGGGTGCAGATCAAAGGCACCCGGTCCATCCAGGCGCTTTGCTCAGCGGAGGCCTGCGCGGTGAGCTGGCCCAGGCCGCGGATGAACCGAAGGGAGGCCAGTTGGACGTCGCCCTCGGGCCAATACGGGCCATCTGGGGAAAAGACGAAGTGGTCGCCCTGGAGGGCCCCGCAGGTGGTGCAGTGGTGGGCCAAGTAGGTCTGGCCAGAGGTGCGGGTGGATGCGAAGCGGAGCCAGGGAGCGTGCCCGGTTACGAAAGCGATGGCGCTCTCGTCGAGGTGCTCGATGTAGCGCAGCAAGGCACCCTCCCCCTGGTCCACCACTCCTTCTTCGTCGCGCTCCTCGAACGAGGGAACCCACACCGCCGCCGCGTGCGTGCTGGCATGGCAGAAATGGCAAGTGGTCTGCCCGAGCAGGAGGCCGTAGGCCGGGGCGTGGAGGAAGGTGTGATCGGTGTCGGGAGAGGAAGACTGATTCATGCCGCCATTTTGCCTTGCGCGTGTTTCAGTCGGTGAGACGACATCAGGCCGTTGTTGCGGCGGCACGCTTGGCCATCGGGCGGTTCGTGCCCATCCACCCCATGGCCTTGTATTGCTCGGGTGTCAGGAGCTTGCTCACGCCCAGCCATTGCCTTAAGTGGTAATGGCCAATGGTGTGGGGGTAGCGCTGAATGCCTTCGTGCAGAAGCTTCGGTAGGTAGCACACCTCGCCGTCTGTGCGCTCGTAAGCGTAGTAGTAGTGCCGTGCTGCCATGGCGGCCTCAGGACGCCCAGGTGGCGTTTTCGTTCGCGTCTGAGATGCGAGCCCCGATCAGAATGCTCAAGGGGAGCATGAATGGAGAGAGAGTGGCAAGAGTGGAGAGGGTCATGGCTGTCGGTCCAGTGAGTGGAAAGCACTGCGCCTTCCATACATTCAAGGTAGATCGCCACATGAAAATGTCCATGGCTGCAATGGATCTTTTCAAGACTAAAATCAAAAACTGCGTAATTTCACGCAAATATTCCTAACATCGAATATGCGCCGAAGGCGTTGCTGCCATTCTTCCATTGAGTGCTTCCAGATCGCCGGTCGCGCAGCGGCCGGTGGCGGCGTTGTGCTGTTGCTCTTGCTTAGAGACGCGGCCGGCTTACCGTCGGCGTGTCGGCCACGGTCACCAGCCTTTCCTGCAGCAGCTCCTGCCGCAGTTCGGCTTCCACTTTCGCCACCACCTGGGGCATCGCATCGCGCAGGGTTCCTGTTCGCCAGAAAGGGCTGGCGCGGTAGGCGTTGCCGCCAAGCCTCATCAGCAGACGCGCGGTCTGCTCCATGCGCCCCCGCTCCACCGGATGCTCGCTGGACTGGTAGTCGGCTGCGAGCTTCTCCAGCGGCCTTTCGCTCCAGAAGTTGCGCGCGTGAGGTTCCGCTCCCGCCTCAATCAGGGCTTCAACGATGCGAGGCCAGGCCAGCGCGGAATGGATGGCCGGACCTTCGTTCTCCCGCCATGCGTTGGGGTTCGCTCCATTGCGGAGCGCCTCAAGCACCCCCACCAGGTTGCCCTCGATGCACGCGTGAATCAGTTCCGCGCTGGGGCTGCCGGGCGGTGGCGGAGAGCGATCAATCACGGCCACGCCGTTTCCTCAGCGTGCCCCCGGATGATCTGACGCAACACTTCTCCGCGGGTGTGGCCCAACGACGACG
Source organism: Pseudoxanthomonas sp. GW835-FHT14C01 (assembly GCF_058793715.1). NCBI lineage: Bacteria > Pseudomonadati > Pseudomonadota > Gammaproteobacteria > Lysobacterales > Lysobacteraceae > Pseudoxanthomonas > Pseudoxanthomonas sp. GW835-FHT14C01. The sequence continues at coordinate 511,269 of NZ_JBXAGB010000003.1, read as the reverse complement.
CCAGAACACCGATGCCTTCGACAACGTGGCGCGGGGCCACCATTTCGGGCAGCCGATCCGTCTTGCTGTCGCCCATCCGCTTACTTGAAAGTGGGAACGGCTGACGGAAGTAGAGCGCCACAATCTGTCGCACGGCTTCGTTGAACGGAATGCCGTGCTTCTCGGCCAACCGCCGGATCTCGTCGGCATCGCCGGCGTTGACGAAGGACGTCGGCAGGCGCCCCATGGGGTTGTCCAGGCGGGGGTTGCGTAGAGGCAGCATCTCGCACTCTCAGGTTTCAGCGTTGATCTCATGTTCCAGCAGCGCATGAGCCACTTCCTTGAGAGAGCGATACCCGCGAATGCTGTCTTGGTATTTCCCGTCAGACAACTCCCATCGTGGCAGTGGCTCGTTCTGTCCAGCGGCCGCAGCACGAGTGTGACGCCCAGCTTCGGAAAGGGTGAGACCAAGCCGATGTGCACGGTTTTCCAACGAAGAACGACGAAGTGAAGTTTGATTCAACATTGCGATTTCCTTGTGAGATCTAGGCCGGCGCGATTGCCTCCCTATAATTTCAAGGTAGATCGCCATGCGATTTTGTCCATGCGATTCACGGATCTTTTCTCGACTAAAGTGCAAATCTGCGGCCTTGGGAAGCAAATATTCCTAACATCGAACCCGCACCGAAGGCGATGTGCTTTCCACGGCCAGGTGGTGCTTTTCAGATGCTTTTTGCTGGGCACAAAAAAGCCCCCTTTCGGGGGCTTCAACTTGCTCACTGGCTCTTCTTCTCTCAGATGCGCGTGGCCCGCACGAAGCGTGTCAGGTAGCCGGTCACGACGGGCACCACTGTGTAGAGGACCGCAAACGGGAGCAGCGCGATGGACGCGATGGCCTTCACCGCTTCTGGTGCTGCAGGCGAGAACGCAGCGAAGAACAGCGCCACGTGGACCCCGAAGACACCCAGCAGCCCAAACAGGAACCCCTTGAGAAAGCCGCCCTTCTGGCCGGTCTGGTCATACAGGCCCCAGCGCGAGGCGCGGAAGCGTGCCGCCCGCCAGTTCATCCAGGTCAGAACGGCCAGCACACCGAAAAGGGCAGCGCTCGCGAGCAGCGCAAGGGCCACACCGAAGGGGTGCCCATTGTTCTGGCTGATCTCCTGCGCCCCACCCAGCATCAGCAAGGCGGCACCGCCCAGGATGACGTAGGCGGGCAACAAGGCGCCCCAGTTCATTTGCTGCGACGTCGATTTCATATTCATGTGGACCTCCGTGATGGGTTGCTTCCACTACTCATACCGCGTCCTGGCGAACTGGCAAGGTCAGTTCTTCTTCTGCGCGCTGATAGGCACCCACGCGTCGTTCTGCTTCGCGAAGGTGATGTCGAACTCCGCCGGCACCGGAACGGGCTCGCGCTTCAACTGCACGCCGCCATGGAACCCCACCAGGTCCAGCGTGCCACCCGTCACGCAGGTCACCCGTTCGGGGCCACTGCTCGCGCAATTCACGGTCAAGTCGTCCCAGCCGCGAACCTCCATCCGCTGCCCCAACTGGGCGATCAGGTTTGCATTCAGATGTGTTTCGTAGGCCTTGGCCACCTGTTCTTCCGTGGGCATGTCTGCCTTGCTCCCGCACGCTGCCAGCGGCAGCGTCAGTAGTGCCACTGCGATTGCTGCGTTCTTCATGCGCCTGCTCCCTGCTTGTGAGTGAGGTCCACTTCGATCGTTTCGTTGCGGTAGCCGATGCGCACCCGCTCGACAGTCACGTCCATCTTCGGCACGGTGTTCTCGACCCACACCCGGTTGACGGTGAACACCACCAGGTCATCACGCGCGTCGCGGCCTTGCCGGGCGAGGTTGGCGGCCTCCGCCGAGTCCATGCGGATCAAGAGCTCGTAGCGCCCAGCGTGGGGTGGACTGGAGACACCCGTGGGGGTGACCCGATGCCAGGGCACGAAGCCTTTGCCCGTCACCGACAACCCGGAGGCGGAGATCTGCGGCATGGGGACGTAGACCTCCATGACACCTCGGCCAGCGTTGTATTCGATGCCTCCCAGCGCCCCGAACTGGGGGCGGACGGCAAACCGGCGCGTGGTCTTGAACTTCTCCAGCCGTGCATCGAAGGCCGGCCCATACCGGCGTTCAATCGCGTCCTTCTGCGTCTTCTCGATCCCGTTGGGGCCGTTGATCTTGGTGTCGGCCACCCACCACTGATACAGACACCATTGCCGCCGCTTGGCGTCCTGGCGGTAGTTGGAGTGCGCCATCGCAAGCAGATCCATATCGCACATGTCCGAACCCGCCCCTCCGGTCGCTGTCGGGCCCACCCGCAGGTGCTGGGCCCCCTCCAGCTTCTCCTTGTCCAGATCCCAGTAGGTTCCCGCAGGATCCAGGTAGGGACTGCGTGCCTTCTCAGCAGTCACCCGGGGGGTGTTGCCCAGCGCCCTGCCGAGGGTCTCCAGTAACCCCTTCCCGTCCCCGGCCTGGGCCTGGAACGTCAAGGCCAGCATCAGCGCGCTGGCCCACCCTTTGCTTGCCATAGAACCCCCTGTTGGCTCCTTGCCACGAACTTACGTGGTGCGTAGAGTCTACCCGGGGCGTAGGGCCTGGGTCATCCTGTCGGCATGCCTGCATTGCATCCGTTCAGCCCGTGAGCACTCCCCCACCTGTCCCTCGGGCTGTTGTGGCGGCGCGCCTGCGCCAGGCCCGCCAGCTGCGAGGCCTGAGCCAACGCGAGGTCGGGGTGCGCATGGGGTTGGACAAGGACACCGCGTCCGCGCGGATCAGCCGTTATGAAAGCGAGAGCATGGCCATCAGCCTGGAATCGCTGTTCGAGCTGGCCTTGGCCTTGGACGTCCCACCCGCCTACCTGTTGGCCAGTTCTCCGGCCATGGCCAACGCCATCCTGGCCCTGGGCGAGCACAACGAGGCCCAGCAAGTCCGGTTGGCGGAGGTTTTGAAGAAGCTTTCAGAGTTGCCACCGAAAAAGCGCAACGTGCTCATTGAGCAGTTGTCACATCTCACCGAGGAATAGCAGTCACAACAAGGAATGATCCCGATGTGGAAATGGATTTCCCGTCTGCTGAGCCCCACCCCCACCGATCAGGCGCAACCCTCCCCCAGGGTCGAACTCGCCGCACTCGTTGATCTGAACATGGTCGAGCTCAATGCGGCCGAAGCCCGGGCATTGCTCGCCCAGGACCTCGCGTTGCCGGACCGGCTCCGTCAGCGCCTCGTTGTGTTTTCAAGCACCGCTGACGCGCTCCTGGATCAAGCACGGACGATCCCTGCGCAGCCCCCCGACTGGGAGGCCATTCGGCGAACAGCCCGCTTACTCAACGGCGAGTTTGAGCTTCTTCGAAGCGATCTTAACCGCTCCCTTAGACAACCCACTTTCTAGCGGCCAGCGAAGCCGGGCAATACCAGGTCAGGGCGCAGCCGTTGGACAAGTCGGGTCCCGCGAACTTCGTTCGCCCCCTGCTCAACCACCGGATCGTGAAGTCACCTGCGACTTGATGGGGGCTCCCCTGTCCTTCATGCCCTCCGTTAGCAGCTCACGGACGAGTTCGCTGACGTGCTTGCTCTGCTCGGCTGCCAGCTGCTCCATCCGCGCTCTCAGGTCCTTGGGCACGCGCACGGCCATTTGAACGTAAGCCGGCCGGGTCATGGCATCGCCAAGGACAGCACCACCGCCACGGCCAGGCCCGCAATGATCGCGGCTTTCAGGAGCGAACGGCGGCGGGCAACGCCCCTCTGTCGCTTCGCGCTCTTCCAATGAATGCCAGCGATGCAGAAGACGATGAAGAGGAAGAGGACCACCCAGGCGGTGGTGACGATGGCACCGAAGGTGATCATGCGGCACTTGCTAGAATCATTGTCGGGAACACAATCCAGGAGGCGAGGACCACGTAAGCACCAACCAGACCCAGCGATGCGTCACGCCGCTGGGAAAATGGGGCGTGCTTGTTTGCAACGGTGTGCCCACACCAAGTTAGCAGTGCCCAGCCTTCCAATGGAATGGACCACCACGGCCTGGCTGAAGGCTTGAGTTCATTCGGCATAACGGTCATAAGGGCTCTCCAATTGCTGGGCGTCGCCGTAAGGCAAGGGTTGATCAGGGGTGGTGGACGCGTCGATGCCGAAGCCGGGCAAGCCGGGCACTCCGGGCAAGTTCTTGAGCACGTCCAACAGCGACCGGCTTCTATTCGCATCGGCCTCTGCTCGCGCCAGGAATTCGTCCAGCTCGCTGGGCAAGGCGGAGCGCATGTCGGAGACGGAACCGAGCACCCCACTTGAACCAGGCATGCTGGCTCCCGTCACGCGATTCCAGTCGCTGGAGAATCGATCGACCCCGTCCATGCCCATGAAAAACAGACGGGCCAAGATGGCTGCAACGATAAAGTTAACGACCAATCGGCGCGTCACTCTGAAACCTATGAACATGTCTTTTCCTCCCCACCCGTTTCGTTTGTCGGTGTATGACGCTCGTATCCCGTTCGTCATACCTTTGGGATACACCTGCACGACAAAGACGCCAGGGGGTGATGCAGACTAAAATTCATTACTTTGAAATCTCGCCAAGTTCTTAGTTAGGTAAGGGCGTGAATCCACTGTTTTCCCTCGGGATTTTTCATCGCTTGACTACACGTCCTCACGCACAATAGGCCTCCTCCCCGGAGGTCTCGACCATGCTGCACAAGTCAGAAATCGACGCCCGCCTAAAGGCAATCGAGGCAGAGATCCCTCGCCTGCGAAAGAACATGAACACGTTCTACCGCGCCTTCGAGGACCGGGCAGATCGTTTGTGCTGCGAAGTGGATCCTGCGTGCCAGGACTACGTGCTCGACGAGCTCAACGCGATGATCGAGCGTGCTGGCATCAATGCTTAACGAGTGGGCCGCGCTCCCTAGGACGTTCTACGATCGGCACCCCACCCTGGTGGCGCCCGAGCTGTTGAACAAAGTGTTGGTCCGGGACGATGGCCGTGCCCTGCGCATCGTCGAGGTGGAGGCCTATGCTGGCCACGAAGATCCCGCCGCCCACTCCTACCGTGGGCAGACCGCGCGGAATGCCACGATGTTCGGGCCGCCCGGTCACCTGTATGTCTACTTCACCTACGGGATGCATTGGGGCAGCAACGCCGTGTGTGGAAACGGGATGGGCGTGCTGCTGCGCGCCGGGGAGCCCCTCCAGGGCCTTCAGTCCATGCTGCAAGCCAGGCCCGCGGCCAAGCGCGATCGGGACGTGGCCAGTGGCCCCGGCAAGCTGTCGCAAGCGATGGGGATCACCCGTGAGCTGGATGGATCCGACCTCGTGACGGGCGATCGGGGCATGCTCATCGTGAGCGATGGGACACCACCACCCGACCATCCCATCATTGGACCCCGCGTTGGCATTTCAAAGGCGATGGACTTCCCTTGGCGCTGGCACGTGCCTGACCACGCGCACGTGTCGGTTCGCCCTCCCAGGCCGAGCAAGCGCTGACGCTACTTCGAAGTCGCGTTCTCGTCCTTAGTCTGATCCTGGGGTTGGGCATGGTCGTGGACCTGCCCCGTGGGATCCACGATCTGGATGATCTTGCCTTGCTGCCATGAGTCCGCCCCTGGAACGATGGGAGGTGCGGGAATGTCTTCTCGTTTGGCACGCTTATCCGAGCTGTCGATGCCCAGCCGCTCATCGCGCTGCGCAATCATGGCCGGGTCCGCTTGACCGTCCTGGGTAAACCCCATCATCAGCTGAGGAACCCCCAGGGGGAGCTCAAGATCCTGGTCGGTGTGCCAGGTGTGCCACGTCTTGCCGTAGGTGCCCACCAGATTTTCCATCAGTGCGTGCTCGGCCGCCTCCGGCAGACCGGGAGCGACCAGGGTGCCAGACTTCACCTCGTGGACATGGCTGTGCCAGAGCGCCTTCTCGTCATCGGGCAGCCCGGCAAACAGCTCAGCACTCACAATGTATTCCACGCCCATGATTTTCGCTTCGCGCACACTGCCGTCGAAGATCACGCACTGGATGACGTCATCGTTGAGGACCGAGCAGTAATGGTGTGCCTCCATCTGCGCCGCCATGTCCCCGTTGTAGAAGTGAAAGCCTTCCAAGTAGGCGTTCAACGCATCGATCGGCGGCTTGTCCTGGAGAACGGCAGCGCCTGCATCGAGCACCTGGGTCTTGGCGCTCTCACCTGCCCCGGGCGGCTCTACGCCTGATTCCGTCTTGCCGCCTCCACAACCTCCGACCAGGAAAGCGACCATGGATGCAGCTGTCCAACTTGAGGTCTTCGCCACGGGGCTCTCCTACTCGTCCTGCGCCCAACGCGCCAGGTTCTGTTTCACCCGATCGATGCCTTCCCACGGGTCCTTTCGACGGCGCTTCAGCTTGGCCGGCACGTCTTTGATGGTGAACGCATTCGCCTTGGTGAGCTTGCTCAGCTCGCTCCAGGCCAACGGCATCGCCACGGGAGCGCCAGCACGCCCGCGCATGGAATAGGAGGCCACGGCCGTGGCGCCCCGCCCGTTGCGCAGATAATCCACGAAAATTCGTTTGTTCCGCTTGCTCTTGGTGGCCGTGGACAGGAAGCGGTCCGGCTCTGAGCGGGCCAACGCGTCGGCGAATCCATGAGCGAAGCGCTTCGTCAGATCCCAGTCGCACCCAGGATTCAGTGGCACCACCACGTGGAGGCCCTTACCGCCCGACACGCGCAGGAACGATTCCAGCTCCAGCTGTTCCAGCAGCTTGCGGATGTCCGTGGCTGCCTTCTTGATCTCCGAGAACGGCACGCCCTCGCCCGGGTCCAGGTCGAACACGACGCGGTCAGCCCTATCGGGTTCATTGGCGTGCGAGCCCCACGGGTGGAATTCCAGCGCGTTGAATTGCACGAGCTCCATCAACCCCGGCAGGTCTTCCACCACCAAGTAATCGGCGTTGGTGCCCGATTCCTCCTTGAGCTTGACGGTGTCCACCCGCTCCAGCCCTGCGGTCAGGTGTTTCTGGAAGAAGCATGGCCGCTCGATGCCCGCCGGGCAGCGGATGATGGACAACGGCCGGCCGGCGATTTCGGGCAGGAGGTGGTCTGCCACCGCCATGTAGTAATCCCACACGTCCTGCTTGGTGACGCGGCTGTCGGGAAACAGGATCTTCGTGGGGCTGGAAAGCTTGGGCAGATCAGTGGCTGGGGCGCTCTTCTTGCCCCTCTTGGTGACTTTCTTGCTGGCCGTGGTGGCCTTGGCCGCCTTCGCCAGGCTCGGCGCCTTGGCGGGCTTTTCTGCCCGATCGCTGTCGGCCAGATCTGCCACGTCCTTGTCGGGACGAATGGCCTTGAGCGAGGGCTGACGCAACAGGTCCTGCCGGCCGATGCCGCGGAAGAAGACCTCCACCACGAAGCGCGGAGCGAACCAAGTGGCAGTGCGCAGGTCGGTATCGGTGGTGCCCACATGGGCGGTGGGCTTCTTGCCCCCGCCCTTGGCCAGCTTCTTGGTGACCTCGCGCATCAGCTCGTCGTTGAAGCCCGTGCCCACACGGCCCACGTAGCGCCAACCGTGTTCGGGGTCAGGCTTGGCTAAGAGTAGGGATCCGAACCCCGTGCGGCTGCCTTTGGGCTCCGTGTAGCCCACCACCGCGAATTCGTCACTGGCCAGTTGCTTGGTCTTGCGCCAGTCTTCGCTCCGGCCACCGTGGTAAGGACGGTCGGCACGCTTGGAGATGATGCCCTCGAAGTGGCGATCCCCGGCGAGCTTGAACGCCGCCTCCCCGTCGCCCTCAATGTGAGAACTGAACGCCAAGTGGGCTGGCGCGCCTTCCAGGAGCTCCTGGAGCAACGCTTTGCGCTCGAGGAGCGGTGCGCCCGAGACGTCCACCCCATTGAGGTGGAGCACATCGAACAGCGCGTAGGCCAGCTTGCCTTGGCGTTCCCCCGACAGCGTGGATTGGAGCAGGTTGAAGTCCTGCTTGGTGCCGGTGCCGGCGATGAGCTCCCCGTCCAGCGCACCCGATTCCAGGCCCAACGCGGCCACTGCGTCGCGGATGTCAGGAATCTTCGCCGTCCATTCCAGCGCGTTGCGCGACCACAACCTCACTTCGCCCTTCGCAATGGTGGCCAGGATGCGGTAGCCGTCCCACTTGAGCTCGTGGATCCACTGTTCGCCCTGCGGCGGGCTCTCGCCGAGCTTGGCCAGCTGGGGTTCGAACGGCCCGGTGGGGGTCTTGCCCTTCTTGGCCTTGGGCAAGGCCGAGGCTTTCTTCGCCCAGTCCTTCTTGCGTCCTTTCTTCGCCGGCACCGCCGTCAGCTTCATTTTGTTTGTCTTGCCGGAGCCCGCGCGCTTGAGATCCGCGGCCGGGGCTTGGGCCACGTCGGCGAGCAGATCATCGGCTTCCAGTGTGCCGGCGTAGTCGTCCTTGTCCTTGAAAAGCAGCCACTGGGGTTGCTTGGCAGGTTTGCCGGAGCGGACCAGGTGCCAGCCGCCCTTGAGCTTCGTGCCGAACAGCTCGAAGCGAAGGTGGCCTTTGACCAGCTGTTCCTCTGGATCGCCGTCGGTGGCCCACACGCCGTGGTCGAACTGGGCCACGTGCCCTCCCCCGTATTGGCCCTTCGGGATCTCGCCCTCGAAGGTGGCGTAGTCCACGGGGTGGTCTTCCACTTCCACCGCCATGCGCTTCACGCTGGGGTCGTAGCTGGGGCCCTTGGGGACCGCCCAGCTCTTGAGGGCGTCGCCCACCTGCAGCCGGAAGTCGTAGTGCCGGCGGCTGGCGTGGTGGAGCTGAACCACGAAGATGGCCCGCTGCCCTTTCGGGACTGCCTTGCCTGGTTCCGGTTCACGCGTCTTGTCGAAGCTGCGCTTGCGGCGGTAGTCCGTCAGGCTCATGGCAACGCGTTACTTGCCCAGATGCTCGCGCACGGCCTTGGACGTGTTGCCCACGGCCTGCACGATGTCACGGAGTTCCTTCTCCGACACACCCAATTCCTTGGTCCAGTATTGGACCTCGTAGTCCTCGCTCAGGTTGATGCGATCACGGTCGGGGGAACCGGTCTTGCTCTTGTCGTCAGACATGGGAGTGCTCCTTTGCTTGGGTGACTCAAGAGGCCTTTCGGGCCGTGGATTTCTTCGTGGCTTTACTGGCCTTCTTAGCGGGCGACTTTGCTGCCTTGGCAGATGCCTTCTTGGCCGCGCCCTTGGCCGGCGTGCGCTTCTTCGTGTCCAGGCTCTGCTGGAGCAAAGACATGAAGTCCACCACGTTGGTGGCGGCGTCTTCGCGCGGCTCGGGCTCTTCGAACTTGGTGGTGGCACCGGCGGACTTGATCCGCTTCTTGATGATGTCGGACAGCCGCGCGCGGAACTCGTCGTGGTAGTCGGCCGGGTTCCATTCGGACGTCATGGAGTCGATGAGCTGCTCGGCCATTTCCAGCTCCTTGGGCGCCAGGCGGTAGTCCGACGGCTTGCCCTCGGGCAGCTTGTATTCGTCGAACTCGACCAACTCCTGCGGGTAGCGCAGCAGAATCAGCACCAACGCGTCACCGTCTGGCATGACCGCGCAGATGTATTCCCGGGTGCGAATGACTACACGGGCGATGCCGACCTTCCCTGACTTCTTCAAAGTCTCGCGCAGCAGCACGTAACCCTTCTCAGCCTTCTTGCCGGGCACAAGGACGTAGGGCTTTTCGAAATAGCGCAGGTTGATGCTGGACGCATCCACGAACGTTTCCACGTCCACCGACTCGTGGGACTCGGGTGCCGCGGCGGCGATGTCCTCTTTCTCGATGACGACGTAGCTGCCCTTGTCATACTCGAAGGCCTTGACGATGTCCTTCCAGGGCACCTCTTCGCCCGTGTCGGCGTTCACCCGCTCGAACCGGATGGGCTTCTTGTCCCGGGAGTCGAGCATGCGAAAGCTAAGGTCCGTTCTGCGCTCGCCGGACATGAGGGACACGGGGATGTTGAGCAGACCGAACGACAGCGATCCGGTCCAGATCGGGCGGGCCATGGCAGGCTCCAGCGGTTGCGATTCTCTTTTGTAGTGCCGCGAGTGTGAAATTGATGTCACCTCCCACGGCTTAGGGGGCCCGAAGGCGGGCGGCGCTCAGCCCACCCCCGGTCGACCCGGTCCAGGTCGTAGTCGTCGCCGAACTGCAGGGCGGCTTCTTTCGGTTCCAGATCCGCGTAGCGGGACAGCTCGGTATCGGTCATTCCAGCGTCGCCGATGGTGATGGCGAAGTGCGCTTGAAGAGCAGCGTTGAAGGCGTCACGCCAGGTCGCGGTGATGGTCGTCATGGGTGTTCTCCTTGAGGAAGAGAAAGGGGCCCCGAAGGGCCCCGTGGCGGTCAGTCTTCCTTGGGTTCGGGCAGGCGCAGGACCACAACGCCGTTCACCGGCACCGCGTTGAGGACGAGGCGGTAGCCCTTGCCGTCCTGGTGCGGCCAGGCCGCGCCGATCTTCGACCAGTTGCTGCGCTTGTCGCCCTGGACTTCGTATTCCTCGACCAGGAAGGCGTCGAGGCGGTCGTTGGCGGGCTGATTCTTCTTGGCCATGGTCTTTCTCCGTGGGGTTCGAGCGGATTGCTCGCGGACCGGTGAAGGAAGCCGTCCAGGCCTTGCAGCACCCCGGCAGCGACGCAGCGGCAGCGCAGGAGCCCAGAGGGGCCGCAACGCAGAGGAGGAGTGCGACGCACTTGCGCAGGGACGAGGCGACCGATCCTGTCGCGATGAAGCAACCGCGCCCAACGGAGCCATGCAATGGCCCCTCCCACCCGCCCTCGCCTCGCTCAGCTGTCGAGGAAAGTCCTGGCGAATCAGCGTTCGAAATCGGGATGCCCGAACCAGACAAGGGCTGCATTGGCCCCGCGGTTCGCACACGGTTTGGCCTGCGCCTTGCCGATGGAAGACACCCCGGGACATTGCGATACTTGGGTGACAGGATGGGGGAACACATGGGTATCGAACGGGAGTTTCAGAGCTACGGCGCGCAGCTCGTCAATCGCGCATGGGCGGTTTCCGCGATCACCGACGATCCACGCGAAGTGGTGGTGAGCATTTGGCAGCACAACATCGCCGAGCGCGATGGCCGGTGGATCTACGATGACTCCCTCGCGCGGTGGAACGGCGCGGGCAAGAACTTGCTCAAGGAGCACCTCGGTGTGGCCTACCGCGAAGGGCTGCGGTTGCGCGCCGTCGTCGCCACCCAACACAACCGGGCCGAACGCGAGCGAAATCCGGACAAGGCCCCGCGCAACACGTTCAAGGCCAGCCCCGACTGGGTGGGCCGTGTGGAGTTGCTGGAAGGCGACAACTTCGTATTGGTGTTCGAGCACGTCGGCGAGCTGGCGACCGCCCCGACCGGTGCCAAGTATTGGCGGGTTGCCGAAGCGGTGGAGGCAATGGGCGGTGGAACGCTTGCCGAGGTGGGCGATTGGCTGGAAATCCACTTCCCTTCAGACCCCATCGCCGACTTGCGCGCCAACCTGGAGCACCTGACGGTGAACTCCGCCAGCCGGCCCCACTACAACTACAGCCGATCCGATTGGCGCACCGACCGCGGCCATCCCCACGACCGGCTGTTCAAGATCGTGGACGCAGGTCCGCCCCGGAGCACCCGCTACGTGCCGTTCAACCCAGCGGTCCACGGTCACCTGGACCTGCAGAAAGGTGACGATGGAAAGTGGGTGGTCGTGCCGTTGCCTCAGGACGATCAAACGCGGGCGGAAGCGCAAGGCCAGGCCGACGCGTTCGACCATGCGCCACCGCTCGACAACGAGCACGACGCCCGCGTGTGGGCCATGCGCGCCGTTGCACAACGCCGCGGCCAGCCGCTGTTCCGCGCCCGCCTGCTCGACGCTTACGATGGCAAGTGCGCCATCACCGGGTGTTCTGCCCTGGAAGTGTTGGAGGCGGCCCATGTGCTTCCCTACCGCGGGGACCACACCAACCGTGTGGACAACGGCCTGCTCCTTCGCGCTGATCTCCACACCCTGTTCGACTGCCAACTGCTCTGGATCACGGCCGACAACACGGTGGCCATCGCCCCCGCTCTCCTGGCCACCGACTACGCGTCCCTTCAAGGCCAAGCGCTTCGTCTGCCGGCGTCCCGAGCGAATCACCCCAACCCGGCTCACCTGGCCGAGCACGCCAAGCGCTGCAAGGAACGAGCTGCCACCTAACAACAAAGCCCCCTTACGGGGGCTTCGGTCGTCGGCGCTTGAGTGGGGATTTTCGCCCCCGTCCCCCATTGCCGGGTGAAGTGGCCAGGACGACGGGGCCATGGTCCAACAGCGCGTGGCCACCTGCCATCAGCTGCCCAAGCTAAGTGGGGTCAGACTTCTCCCCGCTCCCCTTCGGACTTTTCCGCCAGCCATTGCTCCACGGTCTTGCCCTTGAGTTCCTCCGCCAGGTGACTGGCACACAACATCGGGCCCTTCGAGCGGAAGTTGGCCACCATGTGTGCCGCAAGGATGGCAGCAGCCAACACGTGACGCTTTTGGCGTCCTTCTTCGGCCCAGTCGTTGGGCAACGCTTTGAGTGCCACCAGGGCTTCTTGCCCTGACAGGTATTGGATACAGGTCAGAAACGACCACTGGAGGCCGATCGCTTCGCGCAGGCGAACACCGGCCATCTTCTCGTCGATCTTCCCTTCCACGGCATCGAGAAGCACGTTGGCCGCCACCACGGCTTTTCCCTGCGCGGAGAGCCGACTTTTCTTCTTCGGAAACAATCCGCGCACGTTCAAGCCTTCTTGGCGGCCTTTTTGACGGCCTTTTTGCCCGTATTCTTTGGCACCTTCTTGGTCGGCCTCACCGCCTTGCCGGTTGCCTTCTTCGCCCCCTTGGCCACCTTCTTGACCGCCTTTGCCGAAGCTTTCTTCACCGCCCCACTGGCTGGCGGGAACTTCGCGCCCGGGTTGGCCTGGGCCCAGGCCTTGCCCTCGGCGGACTTCGCCCACGCGGCAAACGCCTTGGGGGTCAGCCCGCGGCCCGCCCAGGTTTCCCCGGTCGGCAATCGATACTTCGGCGCCACCTTGCCAAGCTTGCGGCCCTTACGGGAAGCAGGAGCGGCTTTGGGCTCGCGCGCCGGCTTGTCGTCAAGCGTTTCTCCGATGAGCTTGGCCACCTGGCGACGTTGGGCGGGGCTCAACACCTTGGCGAACTTCTGGAGCACGGCCAAGGCCTTGGGCACTTCGCCGTCGCGCTTCTCGACCAGCTTGCGCTGGGCTTCCAAGTTCTTGATCTCGGCGTTGATCGACTGCAGGGTGGTCAGGGCCAAAGGATATCTCCGTTACGGGGAACCATGGGTTATAGCCCATAACTATAGATTTCGGCCACATAGTGGCCGCAATCTAGAGTAGTCCCCGGCCCCTCCGATCAGTCGCGCTCCACCACCACCGTCCACGCGAAACTGGCCTGCGGCAACCCGGTGTTCGGATCCGTCCCCATGTTGGCTTGCGGCAGGACGCTGATGACCCGCCACCCCTGGGCGTAGAGCTGCGGGATGGTGAGCGAGCCGGCGGTCTTGCACTCGAACACGGTGTCGTTGGTGAGGGTTCCGTCCTTGAGCACGGGCTTCGAAGAGCAGACCTCTCCTTGCTTGGCGAGAACGGTGGTGGACACGGCCAGCAGCACGGCGGCCAGACCCAGCTTTTTCAGGTGCATAGGCAATCCCCTGTAGACCGCCTTCCTGGCGGCCTCTAAACGATAGCAACAAATGGCTTGGCCATGAATCAGGCCTACGCGGCTTCCTTGACCAACTCGTAGTAGGGGTGGCGCTTGTCGTCGAAGATGGCGAACAGCGCGCCCAAGTTGTTGGGATCCGGGTTGAGCCAGGCGTCCACGTGCTCGGGCTTAATGTTGATGATCGTGCGGTCATGCCCGGCCGCGGCCACCTCCGGCTCGGGCTCGTCGGTGATAGCGGCGAACGACCACAGGTCGGGCTCCTCCCCCTTCGGGTCCACCCAGTGGGAGTAGAGGCAGGCGATATACATGGTCTCGCCGGTGCGGGGGCGGAACTGGATTTCTTTCGATCCGCCCTTCCCGTCGTCCACGTTCTCGTAGAACGTCTCGGCCAGCATCAGGCCGTGGGTGTAACCGAACTGATGGCGCCAGAACCGCTGAAGGTTGTCGCGCCGGGCGTTGTAGGTGCCCGACACGCGCCCATCCTTGGTCCAGTCGATCGAGGGATCCATGCCGGCGGGGCGGCAGTGGTAGCGCATGGGCCGCACGACCTTGCGCCCGTTCTCCGAGATCAGGACGGGGACATACCAGTCGGGGAAGATGCGGTTGTCCTTGGCGGGCTCCAGCTTGGTGCGCTTCGCATCGGCGATCCAGCGCTCCATCTGTTTGATCTTGTTCCCGGCGATTCGCTGATCGTTGAGGGCGGCCTTGGTCTCCTTCTTCGCCAGCTTCGCTTCGGCAGCGGCCAGGCGCGCCTTCTGCGCATCCAGCTCGGCCTCGCTTTCAGCGAGCTTGCGGCCGTTCCACTCCGAGATGAGTTCCTGGATCTGCCGCTCCAGGTCGGACTTCGGCGGCAGGAAATTCAGGTCCATGCCCTTGGGGATCTTGGGCGTGAACTTCGCCGGCTTGCGGACGCGGTAAGCCTCGTCTCGCTTGAGGTAGACCTCCCAGAACTCGCGGATGTCGATGTCGGCACCGAACTCATCCACATAGTTCGAATATAGAGTCCATGCCTCTGCGCTATAACACATGCACAGCTCCTCAATTGGCGGTCATATTGGTGGACACTGGCATGTTCTTTCGAACCACTTCCAGAAGCGCTTCGTCGCTGATCGGACCCTGCGGCTGCTGCTCGATGTAGTCGTCCACTGCCTTGAGCGTCGGCTCATACTCGTCCATCCAGTAGGCGTTGAGCGGCAGATCGAGCATGTAGGTAGGGCAGACGAGCTCCCGATGGTCCAGGGTCATGCCGTATTCCATCCACGCGCTGTCCAGATCCGAGTCACCCTCGATCTCGCTCAGCTGCAACCACACCTCGCGCGTTAGACCGAGCTCTGCCTGCTTCGCTTTGAGTAGCTCATGGAACTGTCTGTAGGTGGTCTTCTCCCGAAACTCTTTGGTCAAGGGATAGGTGCTGACCCATCCGTCCAGGAGTTCGATCTGCTTCACGTAGTGCGGGATATCAAGCGGCGCGGTCATGGTTCTTCACTGCAAGGTTCGTCGTCCCCGGGGATGAGGCCGGCGTCACGCTGGATGCATTGCAACCGGCTCCAGACATGGTCGTGATGGTTCGGCGGGGTGTCATCCATGATCGCGTCCGCGAGCCCAGCGAAAGCATCGCTATGGTGCTCCGGATCGCACCTGCTCAGCACAGTCTTGATCGATTGCTGGAGGCCATTCAACGCGTCGTCGAGTTCTTGTAAATTTTTGACCATGCTAGCTCCTCTTTGGATGCTGCTGCGCACAAATGAATACGGTCTTCACGCACCCATCATTAAGTTAACCGATCGACCTGGGAAACAGCGATGAGCGATCAGTCCTCCACTATGCACGACTCCATAGACGACGCCTGGATGAGCGAATCAAAGCAGTTTCGCTTGTTGCTGAACAGCGTAACCGACTACGCCATCTACATGCTTGACGCGACCGGGCACATCCAGACCTGGAATCATGGGGGAGAGCGCGTCAAGGGCTACACACGCGACGAGGTCATAGGCTCTCACTTTTCGCGGTTCTACGAACCTGCAGATGTTGAGGCGGGGCTGCCGCAGCGCGAGCTGGACGCTGCAAAGCAGCAGGGTCGGTATTCGTCTGAAGGTTGGCGGGTGCGAAAAGACGGGAGCCGGTTTTTTGCCAGCGTGGCCATTGACCCCATCTGGTCGGATGGAAAACTCGTTGGGTTTGCCAAGGTCACGCGAGACGTCACCGACAAACGAAATGCCCAGCGTCAGTTGGAAGAGGCCCAAGCTTCCCTGCTCCAGGCGCAGAAGTTGGAGGCGGTGGGCAAGCTGACTTTGGGTTTAGCCCACGATTTCAACAACTTGCTTGCGGTGGTGATCAACGCCCTGGATCTTATCGCCATTCGTGTGAACGACGACCCCCGGGTTACCCGGAACGTGGAAGCCGCCTTGCGTGCCGCTGAGCGTGGCGCGCTCCTCACACGTCAGCTCCTAACGTTCGGCCGTGGCCAGAACTTGGTCGCCCAGCCTCTGGACGTCAACCGGTCGATTCAGGACCTGAATGATTTGATGAGACGCAGTTGCCCCGAGAATGTCGAACTGGCATTCGACTTGGCGCCCAACTTGCCGTTCGTGGAGGTGGACAAGCCCCAGTTCGAAGCTGCCGTGCTCAACGCGGTGGTCAACAGCCGGGACGCGATGCCCAGCGGCGGAAGAATCGTGATCACATCCGCTCTACGAAAGGTGGCCGACCCTACCGATACGGGCGCATCCAAAAAGGACATGGTTTGCGTAAGCGTGGCGGACAACGGCAGTGGCATTCCGTTGGAGATCCAGGAGCGTGTGTTCGAGCCGTTCTTCACCACCAAGGAGATCGGCAAAGGCAGCGGGTTGGGTCTAAGCCAGATCTTCGGCTTCGCCAAACAGTCCGGAGGTCATGCGACCCTTAGCAGCACCCCCGGCCAGGGAACAACCGTCGTCATTTGCCTTCCGCTGAGTGTTCAACATGCCTAAGGTTCTTTTGGTGGAGGACGAGAAAGACCTCCTCCTTCTAATTTCAGAGTCGTTGGAGATCCACGGTTACACCGTTTCCAGCGCGAGCTCGGGCAGTGAGGCCCTTGACGCCTTGAGAGACCATGGCCCGTTCGACGTCGTTGTGTCAGACATTGCCATGCCCGGAGCCCTCACCGGAATTGACGTGGCGCAAGCCGTCGTGGGCCAGCACCCAGGGGTGCGCGTGATCCTCACATCCGGACATCCATTGTCACATTTCCCGCCCATTCCGAAAGCCGTTGAGTTCTTGTCCAAGCCTTACCGTGCCAAGCAACTGCTGGACATGATTGGTGACGTCAGAACTTGATCAGCACGATTAGCCCATTGAGGCCGTCCACGCGATGAGCCGTTCGTAGTAGTCCTTGCGCTGACTCGGCTTGCCCGTGGATGACACGTGGTGGCTGCCGCCCGGATAAACGATCAGGCGACTGCGCGCCTTTCCCGCCCGAACCAGTGCTGCGTGCAACTCCTCGCCCTGGCCAACAGGGCATCGGTGATCGTCCGAGCCCTGCAATATCAAAGTGGGGACGGTGATGCGAGACGCGCGGCTCAGGGGCGACAGACGGGTGTGCAGCTCCCACCCTTCGCTCGGCTCCCTGCCCATCGCATAAGAGCCCACGTAGTAGCCGCTGTCCGAGGTTCCCTCGTGAGAGATCTGATTGATGACCCCAGCCGAGACGATGCCTGCCTTCCAAGGCCCAGGCTCTCCCAACGCCCACGCCGCCAAGAAGCCTCCGTATGAGTGACCGAAGCACACCACCTCATCGCTTACGGTGCCTTCTTGCTTCAGTTGGTCGATCGCGCTGAGGTATTGCGGGAGATCCAGCTCTCCCCAACGGCCAATCAGCCGGCTGCCAAACTCCTCGCTGTAGCTGCTCGAGCCCACGGTGTTCAGCGCCAAGATGGCCCATCCCGCTTCCAGCAGTGGATCCCAATGCTCATGGACATTGGGATCGACCATGATGTAGCTATGCGGTCCCCCGTGCATCTCGACCAGCAAGGGATGAGGGCCCTCCCCGTCGGGGGTGAGCAACCAACCCTCCACTTCTTCGGTGGACCCCTCGCCGTTGGGCACCGTGAAGCTGCGCCAGTGGGCGTTGCGTTTGGTCTCATCGCCCTGGTTGAAGTCTCCCAGCACTTCCACCGGAGTGCCGTCCAACGAATCCCGTCTCAACCGCGGACCCTGCCGAATGTCCACGCCGATCCAGTGCAGGCATCGGGGCATCGGGGCTCATCCAGAACTCCGTGATCTCTCGGGGTTTGTCCACCACTACGCTGAAACCGCCTTCCCTCTCGCATGCAACGATCCGCTGAGTGGAGCGATGCGCTTCGATGGCCACTACGGCTTGCCCGTCCTCGCGCCACTGTAGGCCACTGGGAGAGGCCAGCTCCAGGGGCGAGAACAGGAGGGCCTTCTCACCCACCAAGTCCCAGCCTTGCAACCGAATCCGTGAATCGCCTTCGATGGACGAGCCGGCGAACGCCACCGCCTTGCCGTCCGGCGCCCACGCAACGGAACTGACGGTGGGGAACTGGGAGGTGACCTGCACGAACTCGGCATCATCGTTCGAGCGTATCCAGAGATCGGTCAGGTGCCGCTGCCGCTCACAGCGCTCGACCACGATCGCCAGCTGGTCACCGGTTGGCGCCCACCGGGCTTCTTTGACGTCAGCCCCCGGTGTCTCCACCCGCTGGATGGACCCGTCATCCTCTCCCAGCACGTAGAGAGAAATTTCTTCGCCGGCGATGTAACCGGTGCCGTCCATCTTGTAGGGCAAGTAGTCGCTGACGATCGGCTTGCTCGTGTCGGGCCTGGCCTGGAACGCCACCACCAACAGCTGGCGCCGCTTGACACACCACTGTTGGACGGCCACGACGCCGTGGGGAAGATCTGAGAGCTTGCGGGGGTTGCCGCCGTCGGCATCGCGCGCGAACACCTGTAGCAGCCCGTCGTGGCCCTGCAAGTAGGCAAATTTGCTGCCGTCAGATCGCCAGACGGGTCCGGAGGCGTCATCACCACTGCCCGTGACGGCGAACACCCCGTGCTCAGAGGAGATGCAGACCTGCGTATGGCTGCTGTCCCCCTCCTCATCGATCCAACCGACTTGAAAGCCGACTGCTTTCCCATCGGGACATCCGACCAATTTGGATAAGTTCTTCCGTTCGAACATGCGGTCCAGCGCGTCCATTTCATGCCCTCCACGTAAAAAAATGCCCCGCCGGAGCGGGGCACATCGTCCGGCAGACGCTATCAGCGCTGCTCGCGGTTCTGCTGCTCACGATTCTGCTGGTCGCGGTTCTGTTGCTCCTGGCGGTTCTGCTCATCGCGATTCTGTTGTTGGTTCTGCTGGTCACGGTTCTGGCCACCCTGACCGCCCTGCTGCTGGTTCTGCTGGTCGCGATTCTGGCCGCCTTGACCACCCTGCTGCTGGTTCTGCTGGTCGCGCTCCTGACCACCCTGGCCCTGCTGGTTTTGGTTGTTGTTACCCATGTCATCGTTCCTTTGTGAGTTACGACGGACTTGTCGTGCCTAGAACCGTATTCCCGACGACGTGATCACAACGTCTACGTAATACAGTCAACACCATTCTGTTGGCAATCATTTATCTGGAATATCACACTGCATTGACGTGGGAGTCGTAGAACGTAGTTTTCTCACCCCGGAGAGCCAGCCATGCAACGCGATATTCTCGTCACCCTCCAAGCCGAGCACGACTCCCTGCGCGCACTTTTCCAGGAAATGGAGACCACAACCGATCGCGCAAAGAAGAAGCGACAACAGCTGTTCAAGGACATCGAAGCCGCCCTTATTCCGCATGCGAAATGGGAAGAACTGCATTTCTACCCTGCGTTCAAGGAGCGGGCTGATCGCGACGGTCTGAAAACCCATGCCGAGGCTGTTATTGAGCACCAAGCCGTAGAGCTGACAGTGCTGCCTGAGGTCAAGGCTAGTGACATCGAATCTCCGAAGTTTGCGGGGGCAGCCAAGGTGTTGGGCGAAATGGTCGATCACCACGCCACGGAAGAAGAAACCACCATGTTCAAGATGGCACGCAAGCTCTTCACCCCGAAGGAACGCGCCGAGCTCGATGTGCATTACGAGGAATGGAAGGCTTCGCTGGCTTCAAAAGCCGTGACGACCCACGCAGAAATCAAGACCGGCCTCAAGGCTGCCATCAAAAAGATCACCCCCTAGAGGATTCCCATGAAAGCCCTGACCTACCATGGATCAAAAGACGTTCGCGTTGAAGACGTCCCGGACCCTACGCTTGTCCAGGCGGACGACATCATCCTGCGTGTCACTGCCACTGCCATCTGTGGCTCTGACCTGCATCTCTACCGCGGCAAGATGCCCGCCCTGAAGGAAGGCGACATCCTGGGTCACGAGTTCATGGGCATTGTGGAGGACGTCGGCAGGGATGTGACGGAGGTCGCCAAGGGCGACCGCGTCGTCATTCCCTTCGTGATCGCATGCGGCAAGTGTTTTCACTGTCTCTTGGACGAGTTTTCGGCTTGCGAGACCACCAACACCGGCAAGGGCGCCGCGCTCAACCAGAAGGGCATCAAGCCGCCTGCTGCACTGTTTGGCTACACCCACCTCTACGGTGGGGTGCCGGGTGGACAGGCAGAACTCGTGCGGGTCCCGAAGGCCAACGTCGGCCCGTTGAAAATCCCCGACGCGCTGACCGACGAACAGGTCTTGTTCTTGTCGGATATCCTACCCACTGGCTACCAAGCTGTCCTGAACGCGGGTGTGGGCAAGGGATCTTCTTTGGCCATCTTTGGTGCGGGGCCAGTGGGCCTGATGTCCGCCGCATGCGCTCGCATGCTCGGCGCAGAGCAGATCTTCATGGTGGACGAGTTGCAGTATCGCCTGGACTTCGCTGTCCAGGCCTACGGCGTCATTCCGATCAGCATGAAAGACGTCGATGATCCGGCCGAGTTGATCATGCAGCAAACCAATGGGCGTGGCGTGGACGCTACGGTGGATGCGGTGGGTTTCGAAGCCAAGGGCAGCACGACCGAAACCATCCTGACCAACTTGAAGATCGAAGGAAGCAGTGGCGCCGCTCTCCGCCAAGCCATTGCCGCCACCCGCCGCTGCGGGACGGTGAGCGTGCCGGGTGTCTACGCCGGCTTCATCCACGCCTTCATGTTCGGTGACGCGTTCGATAAGGGCCTGAGCTTCAAGATGGGTCAGACCCATGCTCAGGCGTTCATGCCTGAACTGCTAGAGCACGTGGGCAACGGCTTGCTCAAGCCTGAGATCATCATCTCCCACCGCATGAGCTTGGCCGATGCAGCGCACGGGTATTCTATTTTTGACCAGGCTGAAGAGGACTGTAGAAAGGTTGTCTTGACGCCGTAGCTCCCCTGTTGTCCTCGACCTATCCAGCGCCCCTACGCATCTCCTGGGGGCGCTTTCTCTATACAGGACCATTAGCATTGAGTGTCAAACGTAAAGCTGCTGGCAGCGTTCACAGAAGAAGCTGCGGCGCTGCGTGGCGCCCAGATAGGCTTTCGTCAATGTCCCCCCACAACTTGGACATTTCCGCTTGGTGTGGACCAGCCAGTGCTTCTTGAGGACAAACGCTCTCTTCCACTCCAGGAAGTCGAAGCTGTATTGGCGCGCCTCCTTGATCAACTCTCCAAGCTTGCGCGGTGGGAGGCAACCCACCCGGGAACTGGGCTGAACGCGAATGCGATACAACACTTCGTTTTTGATGATGTTTCCAACGCCCGCAAAGATGTTCTGGTCCAACAAAGCATCGCACACCAGCATGTCCGGCGCGCCCTTCAGTTTGGCCCTTGCCTTTCTGGGGCTCCATGAATCCGACAACACATCCCCGCTCCAGTCGTAGGCCTCATCGAGGGGATCTTCGATATATTTCAAGGAACAGGTGTAGAAATTGACTTCTCCAGTGTCAAAGCGAAGAGATAGTCTTGGCGTCGCCCCAGCTTTTTGTTCATCGATGCGGTAGGACCCAAACATCATCAGGTGGATGCGCAGGCTGAATCCCGAGAACTCTAGCAGGAAATGCTTTCCCCAACTGCGCACTGAGAGGATCCGCCGACCCTCCATGCGCGCAATGGCCAGCTTGCTGTTCCCGCTCACCGACCGAACCGTTTTTCCGCGAAACCGAGCAACCTCCTCCCGGAGGATAAGAATGGAAGGCCCTTCAGGCATCTGAGCCCCCCTTTGTAGTGGGCTGCAATATCGCCTTCAGTCGCGCCGCATTCGCCGCGGCCTGTCCATGAGCGGTGTTATCGAACACGACCCATGCACTTACCCGCCTCTTTAGTTGTGCGCGCACATCACTGGCCAGCGCTGCGAGCGCTTCCTCACTGTAGCTGCTGTAATACATGCGCGGCGACCCATGCCACCTCCAGTAGTGCAGGGGACCCGCTTCTCCCGGCGCTGCAGAAAGGTCAGTGATCGGGGGATCGGCCGCGACTCGGCTGATGTCATGCGACTCGAAAGTGGCTTCTGCGGATGGCTCAAACCAGCTGGGATGGCGCGGCTCACAGACGACCGGCACAGCGCTTCGTCTTCGAAGCATCGTAAAGAAGGTGGATGCCGCCCTTGTCTCAAACATTAAGGAAGGCGGCAACTGCACCAGAATGGCGCCCAGTTTTTCGCCGAGCCCCGCGGTTTCCTCCATGAATTTATCCAAAAGTGATCCGCATCCACGCAGTCGCGCTTCGTGGCTGATGGACTTGGGCAATTTGACAGAGAACAGGAAATCGCGAGGGACTGAATGCGCCCACCGCTCGTAGGTATTGACCCCGTGGCGCCGGTAGAACGAGGAGTTGATTTCCACCCCGTTGAACACCGTGGCGTAGCGTTCCAGGGCAGTCTCCCCCTCGCCGAAGAGACTGCGCTGCGCGGAGGGGATGCTCCACCCCGCACACCCTATCCGCAGGCTTGGCTTAGGGGCCGCCATTCCAAGCGCCCCGCGCACTCACAGCAAGGGCGGGTCGGTTTCGCGCCCGAAGTGCTTGTGCTTGGCCAAGGCACCCATGAATTGGCTGATCGCATCCTCCTCGGGTTCGCTCTGGAGGAGCAACCCCGGATCGTTCTCATCCCGCAGCACGCCCGTCCCTTCTACGAACGCGACGGCCTCACCCAATGCGAGAATGGTCTTGAGGTGCCGGAACTGATCCTTCACGAACTCCGCGGCCCGGCCATCCCTCGCCCACACCTTGGCGGTGCCCTCCCCATCGGGAATGATCACCCCGTCGAACAGGACAGAAGGCTCGTTTTCGAACGACGCGTCGGCGTCGATTTCACTGCCATCTTTCGCCGTGAACACGCCCACCCGGTGTCCCACCAGGCGCCCCACCGCGCCAGCCTCCAGCAAGGCAGCTTGCGCTACCGCGACCTGATCGCCGTCGACGCCGTCCCCTACGAAGATCGCCACCTTGCGCGTGGAGATCCCAGTCACGCCCGGTCGGGCAAACATCGACAGGGGTTCAGAAGTTGTCACTTCCGGCTTGGGAGGTTTCGGCAACGCACGCGGCATCGGATCGGGCAAGGGCATGCCCAGCCCTTCGGCGACCTGTGCTGCCAGCTCCTCGGACGCATTGCGCAGCATGGACACCACACGGCGACGTATGGCTGGAACCGTCAGCTTGGACAGCTCGAACCGGAACGCAGCGGCGATGTGGGCTTGCTCGATCGGAGACTGGCTGTTGTAGAACAAAGCAGCTTGGTTGTAATGCTCAGCAAACTTCTCGGGCTTGCCCCGGACCTCGTCTTGCTCCACCGGCTCGGGGAAAGACACGAAGCCTGCTGCCCCGGCCTGGAACGGGCAACCCCCGCCCAGGGAATTGGGTTCGTAGGAGACCTTGCCGCGGTGAATGGCCTGGCGATGGAAGCCGTCGCGCTGGTTGTTGTGGACCGGGGCGACGGGCGCGTTGATCGGGATCTCGTGGAAGTTTGGTCCGCCCAGGCGGGAGAGCTGGGTGTCCACGTAGGAGTGGATGCGGCCCGCCAGCAGGGGGTCGTTGGTGAAGTCGATGCCGGGGATGACGTGCGCGGTGCAGAAGGCCACCTGCTCGGTTTCGGCGAAGAAGTTGTCCGGGTTGCGGTTGAGCACCATCCGGCCCAACGGCGTGATGGGCACAAGCTCTTCAGGGATGATCTTGGTCGAATCCAAGATGTCGAAGGAGAAGCGTTCGGCCTCTTCTTCCGTGAACACCTGCACGCCCAGTTCCCACTCAGGATAAGCGCCTGATTCGATGGCTTCCCACAGATCGCGCCGGTGGAAGTCCGGGTCGGCGCCGGCGATCTTGACGGCCTCGTCCCACAGCAGTGCGTGGGTGCCCTGGAGGGGCGTCCAGTGGAACTTGACGAAGCGAGACTGTCCCTGGTCGTTGACGAAGCGGAAGGTGTGAACACCGAACCCCTGCATCATCCGGTAGCTGCGCGGGATGGCCCGGTCGGACATCAGCCACATCAGCATGTGGGTGGATTCGGGCATCAGGGAGACGAAATCCCAGAACGTGTCGTGCGCCGAGGCGGCTTGCGGCATTTGATGATGGGGCTCGGGCTTCACCGCGTGCACCAGATCCGGGAACTTCATCGCGTCCTGGATGAAGAACACCGGCATGTTGTTGCCCACCAGGTCCCAATTGCCCTCGTCGGTGTAGAACTTGACCGCGAAGCCGCGCACATCGCGCGCGGTGTCCTTGCTGCCCCGCTCACCCGCCACCGTGGAGAAGCGGACGAACACTGGGGTGATCTTCCCGGCCTCCTGGAACGGAGCGGCCCGGGTAAGTTTGTTGTGCCGCTTGTAACTCTCGAAGAAGCCGTGAGCCGCTGACCCGCGGGCGTGGACGATGCGCTCGGGAATGCGTTCGTGATCGAAGTGGGTGATCTTCTCCCGCAGGATGAAGTCTTTGAGCAGCGCCGGTCCACGAAGGCCAGCTTTCAAGGAATTCTGATTGTCAGCGATGGGAACGCCCTGGTTGGTCGTCAGGCGTTGCCCCGAGCTGTCCACGCGCACGCGGTCCAGCGAACCCACCGTGGGATTCGTCCCCGGGGCTGCCTGGGTGCCCAGCTTGGTCGAACCGTTGCCTTCAGCCAACGTGCTGGCCGTGACCAAGGGGGAAGGCGGAATGACTTCGGTGCCCTCCGGGGGATCCACGGCTCCTGCTCGGCCATGCTCAGCGGACTTGTTCTCATTGAATGGCATGGCAGCGGCCGTGGCTTCCACTTCTGCCGCCTGCTCGGCGATGAGATCGCCCGAGCCCAGAGGCGGTGCTTTGGACGCGGCGCTGTCGGAATTCCTCGCGGCGGAGGCGCCGGCAACGTTTTTCTTGGTCTTGGGATTGGTGGGCTTGCGCGAGGTGGCCATAGCTTTTCCTGATCGAAAATCACAGACGGATTGGAAACAGTGACGCTTGAAGAAAAGCCCGCCGGAGGCGGGCTTTCATCGGTTACAACATGTCTTCGCGGGCCTGCTCTGCGCGGGCCGCACCGATCGCGGTTTCGACCTTCTTGACCTCCTCCGGGGGCGGCAGCACGGCCGGCATGCCCAAGCTCTGGATCCACAGCTCCCGGCACCAGCCCTTGGTGTGGTAGAGGTGATGGTCTTCGTCTTCTTCCACCTCGTCGTAGGCAGCCTTCAGGACCTCGGCTACCTTGTCCTTGCCCGCCTCGGCGACTTTGCCGATCAACTCCCAGTTGGAGTGATCCTTGGTCTCGGCAAGGACGACGCATTCGCAGGCCACCAATTCGGCAGCCGCTGGACCAGCGTTGGCTTGTGCCATCTCGATGGCCGCAACCAGCGAGGCGCCGTTGTGTGCGCACACCTCTCGCCCCGGGCTCATTTCTTCGGTGTCCATGCCCAGTTCCCCGAACACCTGGGTCAGCACTTCCTCGTGGTGCTTGGTCTCGTCAAGGTATTCCTGCCACTCCTTGCGCAGGTCTTCGTTGACGGCCACGGCGATGGCGGCCGTGTAGATCTTGATACCACCGCGCTCGGTTTCCAGCGCCTGGAGCAGCAGCTCCTTGACGCCGCTTTGATCGTAGCCCTTGCTTGCCATTGCTGACTCCGTTAGCTGGGGAAGAAATTTGATTATTCAGTCCCACCCCGCAAAGACCTTGTGAAAACCAGTTTCTTCACCGCGTTTCTACGAAGTCACGCCTTCAATGTGCAAAAGGATGACTTCATGACCAGCACACATCCCGGATTCCTAAAACGGAATGGCCTGTCGATCGTCGTTCTCCTGTTCATGCTGGGAACATGGCTAGGGCAAATCCTGACCGGCCACGTCGTTTACAACGACGAGCTCTCGGACCTCGCTGCGCCCGCCTTATCCCTCTGGGAATACTTGGCCAGCGGCCACTTCGTTTCGGCCACGTTCGAAAACTGGGAAAGTGAATTCTTACAGATGGGCATGTATGTGTTGCTGAGCGTGTCCCTTCGTCAAAAGGGCTCCGCGGAATCCCGGCCACTGGATCCATCGAAAGAAGAGGAGCGCATCGAAAAGGGTCCCAAGCCGTGGCCCGTGCGGGTCGGCGGTGTGTGGCTCAAGCTCTACGAGCACTCCTTGGCCATCGCGTTCACGGCGCTGTTTCTGCTCTCCTTCGTCCTCCACCTGGACGGAAGTTGGAGACACGAGGTGGCGTCGCGCCAGCTGGAGGGCGAGCCACCGGTGGGAGTGTGGGAACACTTGGCCAGTGCCCAGTTCTGGTTCGAGTCGTTCCAGAACTGGCAGAGCGAATTTCTCGCCGTTGCCTCATTGGTCCTGTTGACCATCGTGCTTCGCCAGAAGGGCTCACCCCAGTCCAAGCCGGTGGAAGCTCCCCACAGTCAGACCGGCACCTGACTTGGCATGCGGCCCGCACTCATCGTCTTGGACATGATCAACCTCTTCGATTTCGACGGGGGTGACCGGTTGGCGGCGCAAGCAGTGAAGGTTTGCAAGAACATCGCGGCACTGCGCGCCACATTTACTGAACGCGATTGGCCGGTGCTCTACGTCAACGACAACTTCATGGACTGGAACCGCGAGTTTTCAGACCTGGTCGCCACATGTCGGCAGCGGGGAGGTGAGACCAGCTCCATTGCGACCATCCTGGAACCAGGACCCAAGGATTATTACGTCCTCAAACCACGGCACTCCGCTTTCCTATGCACCACATTGCCAGCCATCCTGGGCGACCTGAGCGTGTCCGAATTGGTCATCACCGGCGTCGCAACCGACTCGTGCGTGCTGGCCACGGCACAAGACGCCCACATGCGCGGCTACAAGGTTCGGGTCCCATCCGACGCGGTCGCCGCTCAGACCGCTGCACGCTCCAAGAGGGCGTTAGCGTTGATGTCGGAATCCATGGAAATTGACACGCGCCCTACCGCAACCGCGTCCCGAAGCCTTGCCTCGTCATGACTCTCTACTTTCCCAACAGAGGGCCGTTCCACCCACCAGGAGTCACGCATGAGAGACCGAAAAGATACCCCCGCCCCAGGCGAGCCTGTCGAGTGCGAAGAGACCCATGCGCAACGACGGGAACGCAAGAAACACGAGAGTGACAACCAGGACCAGGCGCTGGAAGAGACGTTCCCGGCCAGCGACCCGGTGTCGCCTTTCGTCCCAGCCAAAGCGCCTGAGTAACTAGAACCACCGCTTGTGTTTGCCCCAGAGGATGGAGCCGGCGGCCAGCACAAGCATCAACACGACGGCGACGGAAAATCCAGCCACTCCGGTCTTGAAGAACGGGGCTTCGAAGTTCATGCCCAGAATGCCGCCGATGACGGCCAGCACGCCGACGACCACCGTGACAAAGGTCAGCACCTTCATCGTTTCGTTGGCGGACAACGCGGTCTGGCTGCTGAACAATTCGAACGTTCCCACCACGAGATCGCGGGCGTTCTCCACCATGTCCATGGCGCGTTCGTAGTGGGTGTCCAACGCACGAAAGTGCCGCTCGGTTTGCTCATCCTCCTCCGGGCGGAAATCTGGGCGACCCAACGCCGTGAAGACTCCGCGATGGGGAGCGAGCATTCGCCTCAGGCGGGACGCCCCCTTTCGCAGCGACCGAAGTTCCTCCAGGCAATCCCGAGGCGCCGTGGACAACACGTCCACCTCCAGCCGTTCGACCGCCAGCTCGAACCGGGAAACCGCGCTGAAGTAGGTGCCCAGGTGCCATTCCAACAGGGCTGAAACAAAGCTGCCCGACGTCAGGGCCCCAACGCCCGACCTGCCCCCTTGCCCGTCTCGAAAATTGTCCAGGAACTCGACGGGTTGGCGGTGAAGGGTGGCCACCACGTTCTTGCCCGCCACAATGGTCAGCACGGTGCCGCTGAACGCTGGACTGGGTGAGTCAGCGACAGCAACCACCCTGACCCAGAAACACTTGCCACAGTTCTCCAACGCGGGATTGGTGTCAGTGCCCGCGTAGCCGTCTACCGCGCCCATGGGCAGGGAAAGGCGTTCGGCCACCCGAGCCAACTCGGTTTCATCGGGCGCGTGGAGATCGATCCACAGCAATTGATCCTTGGATGGATCCATCACCAAGGCCGCATCCAAGCCCGTGATTTCACGGGTAGCGCTGGCTGCATCGAATAGCATCGCCCGAACCCGCGCCGGGCCTTCATCAGGCGCAGAACCGCCGCTTAAATCATTCCCTCTGCCTTGCGTTGTATCCATTCCATTGCTCATCCAATCCGCTCCCAAGGATCTTTTATGTCACCCGATGTGATCGGCTGGGCCGCTTCGGCCATCTTGATAGCCACTTTGATCAGGCAGATTCACAAGCACGCCACGGAAGACAACTCGGCCGGTGTATCCAAATGGCTTTTTCTCGGCCAGACGGCCGCGTCCGTGGGCTTCGTTATTTACAGCTGGCTGCTGGACAACTGGGTGTTCATCACCACCAACAGCCTCATCTTGCTCACCGCCTTGGTCGGCCAGTGGGTGGTGTGGCGGAAGCGAAAGCGCACACAGGCCTAGTGCTGCGTGGACGTGTCCACGGGGTGAGCGTCCAGCCACGCCCAACCCCGCTCCACGATGTCGCGCACGTCCGGCCAGAGGAGGGTTGAGTTCCCGCTCAACTCGTCCCAGAGCACTTCCATGTCGGCGTCGTCTTGGGGCAGCGCGTAGCCGCCCGAGGTCAACAACGCCAAGGCGTAAGCAGGGCATACGTCCGACCAATTCGATTCCGTCGCTTGGGAATCGCGGTTGGCGAACTCATCGAAACCGGCGGGCACTGGGGTCATGCCTGGGTAGGGCAGGCACTTTTCCACGCCTCCCGATCGGCTGAGATAATCCACCAAGCGGTGGAAGTGGTCTGAATCGAAACGTCCCATGGGAGCTCCTGAGCGGCGGCTGGCGCGTCCGACCAGCCCGGCCCCTATGACGACATGGCGCCCGTTATGGCGACGTCATTGAGGGCGCGTGCGTGCGCGGAGGGATCGTTCGTGGCAGGCTTTGCACACATCCCGATCCGGCAAAACCCATGGAACTGGACTGCATCATCGTAGGGGGCGGCCCCGCCGGCCTCACCGCCGCTACTTACCTTAGGCGCTTTCACCGACGCGTGGTCGTGTTCGATGATGGTCGCAGCCGCGCGCGTTGGATTCCGGAAAGCCACAACTGCCCCGGCTTCCCGCTGGGCGTGTCGGGGACTGAACTCCTCCAGCGCCTGAGGGACCAAGCCGCCAACTACGGCGCAACGTTCCGCCCCACCCGAGTCAGTGACTTGCGCCCCATCCCGGGAGGATGGGAGGTGGAGGCAAAGGACGGTGTCTTCTCTGCGCCCACCGTCCTGCTGGCCACGGGGGTCGTCGATCGACTCCCAGAGCTCGCTTCGGGAGACCCCGAAGCAGCGCTTAAGAGCGGGCTGCTCCGCTCTTGCGCGCTTTGCGATGGATTCGAGGCCACCGATCACCGCCTCGCCGTGGTGGGGCCACTCACCAGAGCAGCGGCCAACGCCCGCTACCTGAGCACGTTCTCGGCCAACGTCAGCGTGGTGCCAATTCCGGACCGAGGCGACAGCGGCTCCCAGACCGACACCGAGGGCTTGGTCGTCCTGCCGTCTCTCCGCTCTCTGGCGTGCCGGGATGACGGCTGGGACCTTATCGACGCCTACGGCGACACGCACCGCTTCGATTTCGTTTACGCGGCCATGGGAGCGCCTGCGCGCGGAGAGTTGGCGCGGCAAGCATGGGCCGAACTCAACGACGAAGGCGCCGTGCTGACAAACGAGCACATGGAAACCTCTCGCCATGGCCTTTACGCCATTGGTGATGTGGTCACCGATCTCAACCAGATCGCGGTTGCTTTTGGCCATGCCGCCATTGCTGCCAGCGCCATACATCGCGCCTTACCGCCGGCTCCACGTCCTGCCCGCGGATCGGAAGACCATCCGCGCATCGCACAGGCTTGACTCCCCACTCGCCCCGCGCGATAACAGCCCTGCCGCGTGGGGACTTACCCCCGGTGTATTGCCTGCTTAGCTCTGGCAACAGGTGCCCGAAGCGTTCTCGCCTAGAGACGTCGGGAAGCTATTTCCTGTCATTTCCTGAGACTAAGCATGCCCAAACTCCAACGCCTAAGAACCGATGCTTTCCACGCCCAGAAGGGCCGCTGCTGCTACTGCAGCCTGCCCATGTGGAACGCCTCACCCGAAGAACTGAAACCCTTCGGCCTGCCCGCCCGAACGGCCAACCCGCTTCGTTGCACCGCCGAACACCTGGTGGCCCAACAGGACGGCGGCAAGGACGTGGCCGGCAACATCGCCGCGGCTTGTTGGTTGTGCAACCAACGCCGCCACAAACGGAAGTCCCCCCCCTCTCCAGAGGACTACCGCGCCTTCGTGCAGAAGCGCCTGGCCAAGGGGAAATGGCACCCGCCGGGGGTGGCCAAGCTGCGACCCCGATAGGCTCTCAGACACCGCAATGAAGAACGAAGGGAGCGTGACAGCTCTTCCTTCGTTGCCGCTTCGTATTCAAGCGTGCGATCTGACTAAACTGAAAAACTGCTGGGGTTGCACGACAGTTTTTCAAACTCCTGCCCCCCTTGCGCGTTTCCGCTTCTGCGGTAAACCAGAAGAAAAGGAGGACGCATGGCCAACACCGAGTTGCTCGCTGCAATCCAACAGCGCGACCCCAATCAGGTGGCCGCGGCGATCGGACGAGGGGCCCAACCCAACGCGCACGACGCCCGTGGCTACTCGCCGTTCCACGTCGCCCTGCTCACCGCGGACGCGCCGACCGTTCGCGCGTTGCTGGACAACGGAGCTGATCCGTTGGTGCGCACGAACCTGGCCCAGGGCCGGAACATGGGCGCCAAGACCCTGGCCGCATATCGCCACGGTCGGGCGCACGCGCACCCACCGGGCAGCCGAGAGCGGGATGCCGAGTTCGCCGTGTGCGAAGCACTGGACCTCCTGCTGGATGAGCGCGGCGCGCTGCCGCACCTGGACGACACCCACTGGTGGATGAAAGGGGTCGAGGACGCGGCGGATATAGCTGCCCGCCAGGGGCGTCCGTGGAAGGCTGCGGGGTAACAGGAGGCTGGGCTACGATGTGGTCATGCCCGTCTCTGACAACCTCGCCATCCCATTGTTTCGCGCATTCGCCTTGCTCGAATACCAGCTCAAGCGCCGTCATGCATTTCTGAAAGCGGATCGGTTCGGCAATGCGATGGTGGACTGGTCCGAAGTGAAGGCGCAGGTGGACAGGTTTCCACCTGCCGACTTCGTCCTTCGGGTGGAGCCTGTTACTCGTCAGAAGATGCTTGGGGGAGCCCGTGATCGACCGAAAGTTCAGGTGGTCGTCAATGCGGGGGGCCAGCGCGAGGCAACCTTCGAGCCTCGCCCTCTTCAGCCACCCAACGAAGTTCAATCCGACGCCCGCGCCTTAGTGGAAGCGACCAAGCGCGTGCGCAAGACCTCTTCCATGGCGGCAAAGAAGATCCGGGCGAGCAGCCTTTCGATGGCGACGACGACGAATGGGGTCGTGCCGCCCTCGACGTGGCGCGGACATTGCTCGACCTCCTGGACCAAAGAGCATTCGGACCACCCGATCGTCCCTGAGCGTTTGCGCGTGGAACCGACGCTGCGCCCCGCCCCCTCGGTTTCACGGCCCCGCCCACCCTCGCAGTGACAAGGGGTTGGGCCCGTTCAGCGAAATACTAATTGGCGGCTCCGTTCGGGCCGGTCTAGCCTGTCTCCCCGGTGCCGTCTCACCGGGTGATTCTGGCTTGTAGAGACTTCCGCCATGCTCGACACCACGCTTCCGCCCGGTTACCTGGGCGCCGCCCATCTCCATCCCCTGCCGCTGCACCTGGCGTTGCTGCCAGTGCGGGCCACGTGTGGCTTCCCCTCGCCTGCTGAAGACTTCTACGGCTCGCAGGACGTGCTGGACATCAACCAGCACGTGGTGCGAAACCCGGTAGCGACGTTCTACGTGGAAGCGGACACAGGCACCTCGATGGTGGAGTTCGGGATCTTCCCGGGCGACACCCTGGTGGTGGATCGCTCCCTGACCGCCCGCCATGGGGACATCGTCATGGTGTGTTGGGAAGGCGGCTTCACGGTCAAGCAATTGCGGCTGCGCGCCGGGCGCTACGAGCTCCACTCGGGCAATCCTGCCAACGCCCCCATCGTCGTGCCGGAAGACGTGGAGCTCGACGTGTGGGGCGTGGTGACCTGGTCCTTCCGCAAACAGTTGAGGCGCTGACATGGACGACGCAAGCCGCTGGAGCCAGCTCAAACCAATGGAGGGCCCGCGCTGGCCCATCCGGTGTGGCCATGTCTTCACCGCCGAGGATGTGGTGCGCCTGCGCGAGGGCCTCTGGCCGCGCAGCGTGGATGACCGCTGGGCGTTGCATCTGGATGGCGACACGTTGCGCTGCTGGCTCTCCTGGACGGGCACCTGCATCTACGAAACCCGAATCACCATGGCCGCTGACGGCACGGGGGTGGCCGGCGTGCTGGAGGTGCTCGACGACGACGGGGACACCTACCGGCGGGCCGCCACCGATGAAGGCGAACTGGAACGGTTCGAGGGCGTGTTGTCGCAAGTGCGGCGCCGCGAAAACGACGGCGACACCCTGGCTGGGGTATCGATCATCCAGGAGGCGTGATGCGCCGTCCGCACTCCATGGATCAGAGGGAACGTTGACGTGTTCGGCTTGGTGGACGGGAACAACTTCTACGCGTCTTGCGAGCGGGTTTTCAACCCGTCGTTGCGCGGCCAGCCGGTGTGCATCTTGTCTAACAACGACGGCTGCGCGATCGCCCGCAGTCAGGAGTGCAAGCAGCTGGGCGTGAAGATGGGCCAGCCCATCCACGAGGTGCCGCCCCACATCCGGCGGCAGCTGCGAATCTTCTCGGCCAACTTCGGTCTCTACGGCGATCTGTCGGGGCGCGTGGTGTCGGTGCTGCGGGAGTGGTTCCCGCGCGTGGAGGTCTACTCCATTGACGAATCGTTCGTAACATTCGACGGTGTGCCGGACGAACAGAGGGAAGCGATGGCCCGCCAAGCGCGTGCCCAGATCCTCCAGTGGGTGGGCATCCCTTGTTGCGTTGGCATCGGTCCCACGAAGACCTTGGCCAAGCTCGCGAACAAGCTGGCGAAGAAGACGCCGCACGGGGTGGTCACCGCCCTGCCCGGTTCGCCCGAGCTTGAAACCTATCCGGTCGAAGACGTGTGGGGCGTGGGGCGCAAGCTGACGGCCAAGCTGGGCGCCGAAGGCATCCTCACCGCGGCCGACCTAGCACGTGCCGTTCCCGACACGCTGCGGGCCCGTTACGGGGTTACCCTGGCGCGCACCCAGCGGGAGTTGCAGGGGGTGGTGTGCAGCGACCTGGAGGAAGTGGAACCGGAGCGGCAGCAGATCGTCGTGAGCCGCTCATTCGGCCAGGAGGTCACTTCGCTGGAAGACCTTCAGCAAGCCGTGTCCACGTTCGCCCAGCGGGCGTGCGAGAAGCTGCGGTCGCGCTCGCTGCAGGCCAGCGGGGTGTGGGTGTGGCTCAACACCAACCCCTTCAAACCCGGCGCGGCGCAGTATCACCCCAGCAAGGCATTCAACTTCATCGGGCCGACGAGTGACACCCGCGAAGTGCTGCTGGTCGCCCAAGGGTTGGCCAAGGCCATGTGGAAGACCGGCTACCGCTACAAGAAAGCTGGCGTGGGGTTGCTCGACCTCACGCACGGCGACGTCCACCAGGGCGACCTGTTCGCCGGCATCGACCCCCGCTCGCAAGCGCTCATGAAGGTCATGGACCAGGCCAACGCGAAGTTCGGCCGGGGCACCATGGGCATGGCGTCGTCGGCGTGGCGGTCTAAGGGGCCGGCGCTGGCCAAGCCCGTGTGGGCCATGAACCAGAAAAACTTGTCGCCGGCTTACACCACCCGGTGGGATCAGCTGGTGCGGGTGAAGTAAGGGATCAAGGATCCGGCTTGAGCGACCCTCACCTGCCGACTAGTCGGGCACCGGGAATTGGACTATTGGCGAAGACGACGCAATTACAAGCGATGATCTCGCACGCGACAGGGCTACATAGAAGAGTTTCGCTCGCACGCCGGGGTTACTTTCTGAATGGAAGTGCGTCGCGTCAGGCACAACAACATGGTCGAACTCTAGCCCCTTGAGAAGTAGCGGCGTTGAGACGGTTCGCTTCGGAAGGAAGCGGCCACTGTGACTCACTCGCTGCCGAACGACGAAGGCACTCTGCGAGAGATTCTTGAACTTCCCATCAACAAGACCCGCTAATGCTCTTGAGGTATCGCGGACAAGCTCGCCCCGAAATGTCCGAGCACG
Source organism: Pseudoxanthomonas sp. GW835-FHT14C01 (assembly GCF_058793715.1). Classification (NCBI taxonomy): domain Bacteria; kingdom Pseudomonadati; phylum Pseudomonadota; class Gammaproteobacteria; order Lysobacterales; family Lysobacteraceae; genus Pseudoxanthomonas; species Pseudoxanthomonas sp. GW835-FHT14C01. The sequence continues at coordinate 476,858 of NZ_JBXAGB010000003.1, read as the reverse complement.
CGAGTGCTTTCGTATGCTCTCAAGCACTGCGATCGCGTGGATAGCGTCACCTGTTGCACCCAGATCATCGTATGCTGCCTTAACTCGCGAAATGATATTTACATCATCCTGGCTATCAACTTCTCCTTCTCCTAAGGCCTTGGTCGTCACTGCCGACTTCACTAAGGAACGCAGACTAGCGACTCGATCTGTCGGAGCCCCTGCATCCCACTCTGCGGCGAAGTTCTGAAGCGCCACGCAGGCGATGTCTTCGATCGCTTGGTAAGAGCCTCGCGTTGACTTAGCGAGCTGATTACACGCATCTCTTCGGCAGTGTATGGCGGCAACCGTGCCCTCCACGCTATCAAGCTCGTGAAAAAGTGGACTAACTTCAAACGAGTTTTCGCACTCAACAATGGATGCAGGAGCCGTGGAAAGGTCGATCTCCTCGCCCCTTTCTAGCTTTAAGCGAACCTCAGCAATCCACTTCCCAAGCTCAGGATTCACATCTCGCCATCGCATGGGCTCCAGCAAAGTTCCGACCAAGGGGAACCGAGGAAAGACGTCGTCGGCCCAGGAAACACTTGGGTTCCCACGGAATCCAAATATTCCTTGCATACGGTCGCCAAAAACAATCGTTGGCAACTCCTCAGACAAGGCACAGACAAGCGCATGCTGAAAGAGATCGCAGTCCTGATACTCATCGACTAGAACCCTGTCGTAAGAAGCATGCAGAACTGATCTGACACCTGAAATTGTCAGAACATCAACACCGCCCTTGTAGACGTCCGACCACTCACCTCCCCTTGGCATACGGCCGAGCGGCCTACCCACTCCGGGAAACGCCGACGCATACCGAGACGACCAGCTCGCGATGGTGTCGATCGCGGCAGCCTTCGGATCGACCCCAAGGCGCTTTATACGCGCCCGAAGCGCATGCACGCCGGCGTGCGTATGGGTCAAGACCAATGTCCTACGACCTAGCGCAGCTACTCTGGCGATGAGCTCTGTCTTCCCGTGACCCGCCGGCGCAACAACGCTTCCTCGTCGAACACCAAGCAAGTTCTCAGGGTTAGGCATACAACCACGCCTCGATGCGACGAAGTGCTGAAGCCATCTCCGTTTGTGGAGCCTTCTGGACGGCCATGTCTACCGTCGGCGCGAGTCCACGGGATATGTATCGGTTCTTGAACCACCCGTTATTCTTCGCCAGAAGACCGAGCCGACCAATCACCTCTGCGCGCGTCAGCGTTGGGTCGAACTCCCAGTCTGCAAATGTCACATCACTGACCCCATCGCTCCCAACCTCGGGAAGTGCTTTGTTGATCTGATCGATCACGGTAGCGGAGCCCTTGAAGTCTTCCGCAACAATCAACAGCGTGTCGATCATGGCATCGTCAGAGACGGCCATGAAGATGGCCTGGTCAATAGCGATGTCCGAGGTGTAGGTGATCGTTGTCACCAGCACATCATCGAGATCCTTCTGCTGCGCAATGGGCACCCGCACATCGGAATCCCTAAAGAGCGCGACATGAAAGCCCAAACCTCCCAAGGCAGCGGCGAGCTGAGGTGCGAAGCTTCCGCCTCCATCAATTATCGACGCGCCGCGCTGCTCAATTGATGTGCCGCCATGCCGCTCTGGATACAGTTCACGCAGACCTAGCGCCAGTCCAAGCTCAGTGTCGCCCTCACACACGAGGATTCGGCGAGCGAACAAAGCCCGCGGCGAGTGCTTTAACACGCGCTTTAATGAAACCTGATCTGAGGGGTGCAGGATATTCAGGCGTCCCGCAGCGCCACGACGGCACACGAACAAGGACTCCGGCTCGACCTCCGACAATGCGATTTCGGAATGCGTCGTCATAAGGATCTGACCAGTCGGGCTTCCAGCCCCGAGGTCCTGCGCTTGAGATCGTTTGAGATGCGAAATCGCACCAAGAATTCGGTGCGGCTCAAGTCCTTGCTCAATCTCATCGACGAGCACGATGGCGCCATCGTCGATAGCGGCGCGTTGAATAGCAAGCGTCGCTAGCCTTCTCGTGCCAGTTCCTGCAAGCCGAAGCGGAACCTTGCCATCGTGGAGCGCGATAGAACCTGCGGAGAACCCACCTCTGCCGAGCTCAAGCCCAGGTGTATATTTGTCACCTACTTGAGCACCGACTTCAACTGCGCGCTTTTGGGCCTCGGTCGCAACATCGACCAGACTCTTGATCCCGTCGAGATTGGCACTCGACTTTGCAGCCCGATACGCTTCTGCCAGCTGTTGAGCCGCTTCGTCACCTGACTCAGTGAGTTTGGCCAGGATAGAGCCTTGTCCCCATGTCAGGTGGCGCGCGTCATCACCAGTGAGCCGAACGACTCGGAACAGAGCACGATCGCGATTAGACATCGTCCTTGGATACTGGGCGCGATCATTAATCACCTCCCACAGTGGCTCCATCGTGGCATCCACAGAAAGGCGGACAGTAAGCACTGGCTCGTCCCCGTCTTCGGGCTCATCACGCAGCTCGCCCTCCGGTGACAGACCCCGGATATAGAGGCCGAACTTGTCGTCGGAAAGGAGCTGCTTAGACAGCTCGCCGACTGTGACCTCAATCTTGAGATCCTGAGTCGTATCGCATTGCGTGAAGTCAGCTTCGCCAAACGAGAACCATCGAGAAGAGAGCGCTACCTCAACCGCGTCAAGAACTGTGGATTTCAGCGAGTCACCTGGGCCAATCAGACAGCACATCGGCTGTCGATCGGTCAGCCATTCTAGATTTCCGATCCCACGAAAGTTCTCGACGCATAGCTTGATGATTCTCATAACATCATCCTCTCTTACGAACGAGCCATGGGTGTGCAGTGGGGCAATTACTCTTAACGGGGTTGTTCAAGCCAACCAGCGGAGTGAAATGGGTCAGCTGCAAGTTGGCAGCTACACACAACCGAAAGTTCCTGATGTCCAAATCCGAAATGTAGACAGCCATTCCTTTGCCTCCGCTTGTGGCCCGCAACCTATTTGTCAATTGCCGCCTTCAACTGCTCGGTGACGCTGTTTCCCTTCTCGTCCTTCAGCTGGGCCATGAGGTAGATCCCCTTGCCCTTGCTCTTGGTCGCCCAGAGCTCGCCCACCATGCGCTTTTCCTTCTCGGTGTCGGATGAGTAACGATCCCCGCCCTTGTATTCCACCACCAGCAGGCGCCCGTCCTTGAGACGAGCGACAAAGTCCGGATAGGTGCGCTGCTTGGCCGTGGGCATCCAGAACTGGCTGCGATCCACCAGGTTGCGCACCCAGAACTCCACCTCGTCCAGCTGGTCGATGGCCTGGGCGCAGAGGAACTCCTCGCCCACCTTGCCGCCAGCGGTCTTCCATTGAAGGTCGCCCACGAAGGGGTAGTAATGCTTGCGGAATCGGTAGGTGCCGCCCTGGTAGTAGGAGTGCGCCGGATACAACGTCATATCCGCCGGATAGGTGAACATCGCGTCGGGCTCGTCGCTGACTACGACGTCGGCGGCATCGCCGAACAGGGCCTGCTGGAAGCCGTCCTTCAGTGCCTCGACCTTGGCGAGCTGGAGCTGCTCACTCAGTTTGCGCCGGAGGACGAACTGGCCATTGAGCAGTTGCGACAGGGAGAAGCCCCGGTCCTGGGACAGACCGCTGATGGCCCGGCGCACCCACTCCCGCAATACGGGTTGCTTCACGGCCGGGTCGCGGATCTTCTGGTCCAACCACCCCACCAGGTCTGCCTCGGTCCGGTCCTTGGCAAAGCCCGGAAGGTAGGTGTTCACGTCGTCGTCGATCTTGGTGTAGGTGACCTTTTCATCCACCAGATCGACCTCGAAGGTCTGGCTGTCGGCGTTGAACTTGAGGCTGGACAGGTCCGGCGGATACGCCAGCAGATCCCACGTGAACCCGGGCGGCACCGCGCCGCTTTCGATGAACTCCAGTTCGCCCTGCTCCATGACGCAGAGGCGGGGAACACTGAAAACGGCCCCGTTCTGGCTGGGAGCCTTGACGGCCTTGGAGGCGATCTGGTGACGCTCGATGGTGGCCGCAACGTCCTCGCGCTCCTTTGCGGGTGCGGCAAGGGTAATCGCCTCCACCGTGGAATCGTCCACCTCCCCCGTGATCTCGACCGTGCCGCCCTTGCCTTCCCCGTTGGGCACGAACACCACGTTGCCCTGGTCGCGCTCGGGCACGTTGGTCAGGTCCGGTTGCTTGCTGACCGCCACGGTGGTCTTGGGCGGTGTGGGGACAGGATTCGCTCCGCCTTGCAGGCCCAAGCCAGGCCCAGGTGTCGGTTCACGCTGGACGGCGCCCACGGCTTCCAACGGATTGAAGCCAATGTCAATGAGCGACTTGGTCAGCTCTGCCGCCGCCAGGTTGAAGTGGGTGGTGGTGACGTGGGCATAGGCCTTGTTCATGGTCCCCTGCTTGCGCCGGGTGGCATACGGCATCCGGAGCACGCGGCCCAGCAGCTGCTGGATGTCCTTATCGCTCTTGACCTGGGCCACCGAGCAGAACACGTAGGCAAAAGAACAGTCCCAGCCCTCCTTGAGAGCCTGCTTGGTGATGATCACCTCGATGGGGCAGTCCTTGGCGAACAGGTCGACGCCGTCGATTTCCCGCTGGTCACCGGTGGCGATGGCGATGGCCTTCTCTGGGACCTTCTCGTTATCGATGAGGTGGCGTTTGACCTCCTCCACCGTGGCCGTGCCCTTGGCGTTCTCCGCCTGGATCAGCAGGATGGGACGGATGTAGTCCGGTTCATTGAGCGCGGTCTTTCCCAGCTCGTTGCGACGGGCCACAGCGCTGCCCACCGCCGCCTCCCACTGCCCCACGTGCTCCTTGAGCACGACGGGGAACTTGATCATGTTGGCCACCTTCAGCTCGAAGGCGCTGACGCTGACCAGCACGTTGCTCTTGGTGGCTTCTGGTGTGGCGGTCAACTCCACCACCAGCTTTGCACCCAGGCGTTGGTAGACTTCGTAGGACAGAGGGGTGTTGGCGTTGTGCGCCTCGTCGGTGATGACCAGCGGCCCATGAAGCTTAAGCAGGTTGGCGAACGAGGCGATCGCCTTGCCCGACGGGTTCTGCTCCAAGTAAGGCAGATCGGACACACTCCCGGCGAAATGCGATTCAAGATCCTCGTGGTGCTCGTAAACCTTGCGGCCGTCTTGGTTCTCCACGCGCAACGCGGCCATGGTCGAAATCACCACGCACACTTTGGTGCCCAAATCAGCGGGCCTAATGTGAGTAAAGTCTTCCACATCGAAGACGGCTACCTTGCCCCCGAACGCGTCGTCCAGTTCCTGGCGGTAGGGATGCCGGGGATCCTTGAACGCTTCCAGCGTCTGGGTCTTGATCTGGGTGGTGGGCACCATCCACATGACCAACGGATACGTGCGCTCTAGGTAAGCATCACCCGAAGCTTGGATGATATGCGCGCCCATCACGGTCTTGCCGCCGCCCGTGGGGATGCGCAGGCACACATAGGGTGTGGCTTCCATGCCCGGCATGGGCTTGTAGGTCGTAACCAGGCCCGGATCCACGTTCTTCTCAAACGCAGATTCGGGACCAGTCAGCCGCGCGTCTTCGAGGAACTGGGCCAAGCTGGACAGGGCCCGCTGCTGATATACCTTCAGGGAGAGAGCCATCTTCAACGCGCCTTGATGTCGTAGGGGGTCTGCTTGAACGTGATCTGGAGTTCTTCCAGCCGCTCCTTCGGCAAGTCGCACGACTCGCCGTAAATCACCTTGGGTCCGTCGAACGGCTCCAGTCCCCGCAACACGCGCTTGGTCAGCACGTTACCGCCGGTCTTACTCTCGTCGCCCAAGATCCCATTGAACAAAAGGTAGTAGCCCACACCGTGGTGCTCGCCCAAGAAAGGCTTCTTGGCTGCACGGGTCGAACGCGCGGTGCCGGTCTCGGCGAACCACACGTGCGCGGCCAGGTGCTCAAAGCGAATGCCGTCTCTGATGTGGCCGTTTTCATCGAACACGGGAACGCCAAGCTTGTAATAGCGAAACCCTCCGCCGCCTTTCCATTCGACGTCTTCTGATATCCCACCCTGTTCTCCGTCCACAACTTGCACCAATCGAGGCTGGGCGATTGTTCGGGCATGCTCTCCAAGCTCAATGCCAATCCAGCGTCGCCCCATTTTGTGAGCCACCGCGGCCGTGGTGCCAGACCCCAAAAAACTGTCCAGCACCAAATCCCCACTTTTAGTAGAAATCTGGAGCACCCTCTCTATCAATTTCTCGGGCTTCGGGGTTTCAAACTCATCGCTCTCAACGAAAGCTCTCACCTCTTTCTTTGCATCTCGAGTGGTGCCCGCATCCTGCGGAAACCAGAGCGACTCTGGCACCCGACCCGCTTGATCCTCTAGATAGATCTTCCGAATAATTCGAGTCTCATCCGCGGAGAACATAATCTTTCCCGCTTTCAACTCGGCTTCAAACGTATCCCGACTAAAGCGCCACCCTTTTGGAGGATGCTTGATGATTTTTCCACCAGGAGTCTTGATGTCATACATCAGGTTCTTTCGAACCAGGGAGTTTCTGACATCTCCCGATCGCCACGGACCTCGGGGATCATCATCTGGATTGGAATAGTTAACGTTGTGCTCTTCTTTTCGTGGGAAATTCAAGAGCTCAAATGCATCCGACTTCTTGTAACCCAGCAAATGGTTATGGTGGATAGATAGCTTTCCACTGTATCCCTTCGACTGAACGCTATGGTTCCAGACGACGTTGCCGATGAAGTTTTTGCGCCCAAACACTTCATCAGCAATGACCTTGAAGTAGTGGGATTCATTGTCGTCTAACGTGGTCCAGATACAGCCATTCGGCGCCAACAGCTCTTTTAGCAGCTGAAGACGCGGATAGATGATGGACAACCACTGCGAATGACCAATGTTGTCCTCGTAGTGAACGCTTACCGCCGTTTGAGTGTTATATGGCGGATCGATGAAGATGCACTTCACCTGCCCGGCGTAGTAAGGCAGCAGCGCCTTGAGCGCATCGAGGTTGTCCCCCTCAATGAGCATGTTGGGGGAGTCTTCGTCCCCATAGGAAAGCTTGGCGACCGGCTCCAGCAGCCGGTAGGGAGCCAGGGCGGCGCGTGTCAGGTCAGCGTCGCGGTTGAACCAAGAAAGCAGTGGCATCCAGTGATCCCCTAAGACAGGCCCCCAGTATCGTTCAGCCAAAGGATGCAGGGCCAGTTTCGCAAGGCCTGAGACGGCCCAACCCTTTGTTTTCCAAGGGTTGGCGGATCACTGGCAAGCCAGCGATACCACCGTTTGCGCAGAGCCAAGGTCTTTCGGCAGCTGGGCCTTGCAGACCCCCGCCACCTCCACCACCTGCCCCGGCTCGGGGTGCTGCAGGTAGAGCGCCCCATCGAAGCCCACCTGGGTGGTCTCCCGCGGGGTGGTGGCAACCGTGCCGGGCCGGATGGCAGCGCCGGTCAGGGTGTAGGAGCGCGCCATCTCTGCGGCCAACGCTGGCTTCGAGCCGCTCCTCGGTGAAGGGGGCGGTCACACCCACCCCCGTGAGGCCATCGACACGTGCGAGGTGCCCGCGACTACCAGGTGGTCCAGGACTCGGACGTCGAGCAGTGCCAGTGACTGTTTCAGACGGGCCGTCAGGGCGCGGTCGGCCGCGCTGGGCTCCGAGTTTCCGCTGGGATGGTTGTGAAAGAAGATGACCGCCGCGGCGTTGTGGTCCAAGGCCTGCTTGGCCACGATGCGGGGGTGAACTTCACAGCCATCGATGGTGCCCTGGAAGAGGTGCTCGGTCGCGATGATCCGATGGCGGGTGTCCAGGAAGACCACGCCGAACACCTCGTGCGGAAGGCCGGCGCAGCGGGCCTTGAGGAAGTCGGCGGCGTCGCTGGGGTCGGTGATGGCGCCTTGGCGCTGCAGGCGGCGCTCCAGGATTTGCGAGGCGGCCAGGAGGATGCCTTCCTCGTCCATCGTCAGTTGATACTGGGCCCGGATGTCGTTCGCTCGCTTCATCTGCTTTCTCCACCGGCGCGGGATGCGCCTCTGGGAACGGATGGGCGAAGCGATCAGCACCTCCCGCACCCGGGAGCGAGCACCGCCAGGCGCACAGCGAAGGGCCGGAACACCGTGGAGGAGGCCTGCCCTTGCGGGAGGGGCAAGCGGAGCCAAGACTCCCAGTCAAGAGGCCACTGCCCGGTGGATGCTTGAAGTGAACGGCTGGCTTCAGCGACCGAAAAATAGAGTGAGGACCAGTAGGGCCGCCATGAAGAAGACGAAATAGCGCAGCCCAATGACGGTGAGAATAAGCAGAAAATAAAGCACCTCCTGCACAATGCCACCGCGATTGAACCAGCCCGGTGCATTCTCAGCGCCCCGAGCCAGACGATTCTTCCGCCAACGCTCCTTATCAAGGTTGCGCTGCTGCTCGTCGAATGTCCTTTGAAGCGAAGGGCTTCGGCGTGCGTTCCACCAGGACGCGGCGCTACGAATGAGGTTCATGGGGAACTCCCAGGCAACCCTTCGGCATCGTAAGCCACCGCCTCCCACAATGCCTCATAGGCAGCTCGTGCTTCAGGACCCAGACGAGCCATGTCCGCCGTCATCGCGGCAAGGCGACGCTGGATTCGACTCCGCGCAAGCATGTCGGCGGGGAGCTCGCTGGCCTCGACCAGGACGTGGCAATCGGCTTTGATGGTGTGAACAGGGACCCTCAATCGCTCGGCCAGGGACTGGACCGACTCCCGCGCGAGCACGCCCTTCTTGACCTCCTTTCGGCGAGCCTTGGTCATCGTCCTTATCCGTTCGGTGCCCGATTCGGGCTTGAGCCCGAGCGCCTTCAGATCGGAATGAATGGTGGTGTCCGTGAAGCTGTAGCCCAGTTCCATGGCGAGCGCGTGCGATGCCTCAATGGCCGTCATCCCGTGACGGAATACCTTTGCCAACGTTTGGCGTCGCAATGCTCGCATGTCCTCCCGCGCCACGTGATAAGCAGACAGGCTCATGCGCTCATCCCCAGGGTCTGCGAGGACAAGGCGCGCTCCCGTTGGGTGACCGGATTCCAGGCGCGGTGTTCCTCCAGGTAGCGCTGCAAGCCCGCATCCACCATCACGTCGCCGCTCAACAGCGGCAGTGGTCGATCGTGCTGCTTGTCCCTGAGCATGGCGTAGGCCACCTGCTCGGGTTCGCCGTAGGCCAATCGGTGGGCGTCCAGCAGGCGGTCGATGGCGTCCACGTCCCGGCGGTTGACCAGCGATTCCGTGTAGAGGGCCTGGAGCAGCAGGTCGCGTTTCCCGTCGGGCAGGAAGAGGAGATCCGCAGGGTCGCGCACGTGGACCGGTCCGGGGCTGGAGAGGCCGTGGGAGGGTGTTCTATTCATCATCGGACAACGCTGCGGAGGGGCTCACTAATGGCGGCGCTGAAGGCCATCATCAAGAGCGTGGAAAACATCAATGCCGCGAAAGTGACCGCGATGAAAGCGTAAGTAGTTCCCACTGCAATCGCCTGAAAGGCGAAGTATGAAACGACGAACAAGACGAACAGAAGGCGCAGGATATCAACCGCCATCCTCCACGATAACGTCATGAGTCCTTTTCCATACGATGGCTTGAGCGAGGAAGGCGCATCGCTCGAGAAGACCAGGTAAGCGTAAGTGATGGTTTGTGCCAAGCCGCGTCCCACCATGATTGGCACAATGAAGAAGACCGGTATGGCCATCACTACGAGCAGAATCAACGTAAAGCTGCTCATCATCGCCCTGCCTTGGCGCAGGAGCATCCTTGGGCGAGCTCGTAGCCATCTGGGCACATCAGGCCGCAGGACTCTTGACCGAGGCTGCTTCGCGTCGTTCCGTTCCACGGACCATCTTCTGCTTCGCTGTTCGAGCACCCACCCCACCCACAAGCCACCTTAGATAGCCCTTCCCCGCCGGTAACCGAAGTCATGGTTGACCGCGGGATCGGCACCACTCGGGTCTTGCTGCCCTTCCCCACCAGGAACACCTGATCCCCCTGGCGCACGTCCGAGTCGGCGTCTTGGACGATCGCAATGATTCGCTGGCGTTTGTCGCTCAGGTCGCGCACGTAGATTTCGATGGCGCGCCGGCCAGAAAATCCATTCTGGATGGCCGTGCCGGCGACCCCACCGATGATCCCAGCAGCTACCCGGGCGGCGCTGCGGTAGTCCCCGTCCACCTTGCGGGCCGCGCCGTAACCCACCGCGGCGCCGATGGCCGAACCGGCGTTGACTTTCTTGTCGCTCTTGAGCTGGATTGCGCGAACCATCAGGACTTCGCCCGATCGCATCTCGCCCAATCGCACTTCGCCCAACCAGGCGTATGGATCGCTACTCAAGCACCCACCGTTACCGCAAGCCACCTTCGGGACGGACAGGGCTTCGGAGGTGCCATAGCGGTGCGAGGAAGTGTTGTCGGCGGCAAAGGCCGAGGGGACAAGGGCGGCCAGTGCGATGGCGAGAACGATGGGCTTCAAAGGACACCTCCATTTCGTGAGTAGGTATCCCTATGCATAACTCGAATTGGTGAACCCGCAAGGGGATCAGGCCACCATCACGTGTTCCCGCTGCTTGGTCTTCGAACGCCCCTTGGTGCGAGCCTTTTCGACGTTAGGTTTTTCAAGCTCCTGCTGGTTGGCCGCCACCGGCTGCCTTTCCTGCTCCACCTTCGGCAGTGGTTCGTGGACGAGCTCGGGGACCCTCAGGAACTCCACCACCCGTTCGGCCGCTGCAGCGGCTCGGAAGAGTTCGCGGGGGTCGTTGCGGAGGATCTGAATCCAGTGCTGGATGTAGGCCGCGTGCTGGGTGGGGTCGTGGCCTATGCCCAAGCGTTCGCCCATCAGCATGGACGACACTTCGGCCACCAGTTCTTCCTTCGCGTAGTCCACGGAGCCGAAGCCGCCCTTCATCGGGCGATTCAAGCGGGAGGGGAAGCCGGTCCAATGACCGAGTTCGTGCAGCGCGGTGGCGTAGTAGCCGCTGGCCGAGTGGAAGGTGTTGCGCTCGGGCAGGTGGATGCTGTCGGTCATCGGGCGGTAGAACGCCTGGTTGCCCCCGTCGTGGTGGATCTTGGCCCCACTCTCCCGGATGACCTTCTCGCACGCCTGGTGGATCTCCGGTTCCGGCCGCTGCTCCGGTAAGACCAGGGCGGGCAAGCCGTCGATCTGGTAGGCGTTGAACACCCGGGGGAAGAACACCTTGGGGTGGGCCTTGGCGATGAGCTCGGGATCGCCGCTCTTCTTCGCCTCCTCCACCGGTGACCAGTCCCAATATTCGATGACCGATGCTTTCTCGCCTTTGCGGACCTGGGCGCCAACGGCGGTGGCCTGCTTGTAGGTCATCCACCGGTTGTCCTTCACGTCCCACGCGGTCTGCAGGGCCCACAGGTGGAGCATGTTGCCGCCCCGGTAGCTCCTGCCGGTGGTGGGGTTCATCGGCAGCCCCAGGTCCATGCGCGCGTCCCACGGCTGGACGAAGGGCCCGGTGCCCTCTTCCATCTGACGGATCAGGCGTTCGGCGACGTCGCGGGAGTGGCGCTGGAGGAAACTTTCAGAGGTGGAATCGGACACGACAGGGATCTCCTGGGAAGGAAATGCACCCTGTCGGCGGTGCGGGATGGTGGTGGGCGGATTACGGGTGGAGGGTGACGGCTCGGCCTTGCTCCAACGCGCTCTCCAGCAGCGCCATCACCTGATCGATGACCAGCCGGGAGTCGGGGTCCCCGTCGTCGTCCTGGAGTTGGAAGCGGATGCCGGCGGGGGTCTTCAGGACCACGAAACGGGGGGACGCCGCCAGGGCGTCTTGGCGATCGAGGGCGGTTTCGTGGAGGGCGTCGGAATGGTCCATGGCTTCAGCATGCGACGGCGTCGGGATTTGGCAAGCCCCGGTCACAAACGCATCCTTGAGCCAGGAGATGCTTGGCGCAACTGCCTTTCCAAGCGCTTGTGTCGCTCACCCGCGCGCAATTCATAGGCTCGATTAATCAGCATGCCAGGTGGAATGCCTACCCATCTCATCACGGCGCACGCGCCTTCGGTCAGTTCATACCCCTCCGTGAGCAGAAAGGCTGCGATGTCTAACCCTCGACTACCCTCCAGCATGCGCACCGCACTGACGATGGGTGAATCGCTTGTGTTCCTTGGGGATCGATGGGCAACAAACAACTTGGCCATCTCCAACGTGCCCGCATAATTCAGTGGGACAAAGCTGCTGACCGGATGAGGCTCGTCACATCTGACTCCTGCGATGACCCGAGTCTCCTTAGTCAATTCTTCCGCACCAACATCACTTCCAGACGCTAACAGCAGTTGTGCGCATCCAAGGTGGTCGGAACCGTTTGGAGTTACATATCGCCTTCCCGCTTCCGCGGACAGGTGCAGCGCAGTCGTTCCGGCGACTTGCCTCAGCAGCCCCGTTTGCTGCCTCTGCGCACCTACAAATGTGGAATGTTCGATGCGAGCATTCACATCGGCGCCCGCGCCGATCAAGGCCCTCAAGGCCTCTTTGGCCCCATAGAGGGCGGCGACGCATAGCGGAGTTCGGCCTTCATCATCCGCCCTTTCAATGCCGGCACCAGCCTCCAACAGGGCAAGAACCAAGTCCGCGCTGTTCAAGCGTGAGGCCTCGTGAAGAGACATTTCAGACCTGTCACGCGATCTCATAGACGCATCCGTTGGCGGGGGGCTTCCTGGACGGCTGCGTGAGATTGCGCTTGGGCCTCCTCCTTGGGATTCCAAATCTTGTCACCGATGACCATGCAGGGGCCGTCGTTTCCTTGGCGCTTAGGAGGTGCCCATTCGTTGACCGTTGGAAGCCTGGCTTCTAACCATTGTTGGCGAGCATTGGCCTCGGCGGTCATCAGGAATGTGTGGACTTCTTGATGGAAAGCACGGAATGAGGCGGTCTTCCCGTTGCCATCCTTAGCCAGGATGTCAGCGCCCTTCTTAACGAGGTTTTCTATCAAGTCAATACTCATCCCTACGGCCTCCCCATACTCATCTGCAGCTGCGGCTGCCTTGAACAGCGGAGTTTCGCCCCGGTTGTCGCGCGCGTTGGGGTCCGCGCCTGCCTCCAAAAGCATCCTCGCTGTATCGCTCAGATTCGTCGGATCGACTTTATCTGCATGGTATGAACACACCGCATGAAGAGCGGTTCTGCCTTTCTGACTGGCGTGGTTGGGATTAGCGCCTGCGGTCAGTAATGCTTCAACCACTTCGGTGTGGGCCCTCCGCGCGGCATAGTGCAAGGGCGTATTGCCATTGTTGTCGACTACGTCAGGATGGAGCCCTGCGTCTAACAGCTTGGCCACGATGACCTCATCGCCCACGAAGGCCGCCCGATGGAGTGCGGTTGCTCCATCCACACCTCCCCTGTTCGGATCAGCTCCGGCTGCCATCAAAGTTAACAACACATCCGCCCTACCCATCACCGCAGCACCGTGCAACGGCCTATCACCGTTGAGGCTGGCTTGGTTTGGATCAGCTCCTGCCTCCAACAGCTTGGCAATGAAGGCGTCCTCGCTGACCATAACAGCGTGATGCAGGATACTGAGACCAGACGCGTCCGACTTATGGTTCGGGTCGACACCGGCTTTCAGTAAGACCTCCAACGTGCCAACCGATGAATTTGCATAGATGAGATCGATGGGGGCGTCCCCTGCATAGTAGGCAGGGGAAGGCCAACTCTTGCTGGAATGGTTGGCAACGCATTTGGCATTGGGATCAGCACCGGCTTTGAGCAGCAGTCTTACTGAATCCGTTCTCCCTGTCATACAAGCCCAGTGAAGGGGGAACGTCCCCTCGCTCTCCTGGTTAGGGTCGGCGCCAGCTTCCAGTAAACAATTCAAGGCCGCCAGATGACCACGGAAAGCGGCGGCATGAAGGGGTCTCGTCACATTATCACCTCCATTGGGATCCCCACCTGCAGCCAACAACTGGGAGAGGATGCCAGGGTCCGCGTGCTTCGCTGCAAGAGTCATCGCAATCGGACTTGGAACCGCCCCGGCGTCCAGCAACAAAGACACTTTCGCCATGTCATTCTTCTCAACTGCATCTGTAAGACTTTTCGCCGTTTCAAAATCCATGGCCCCTCCCTCTGTTGTGTCCGAACGCACCCTCCATCGGAAATGGCAGAGGGTGGCGGGCAATTCGACCTAAACAGGTGAACCGCCCCTCCCTTTGTTCTACCGCGTCGTTGGAAACGCGCAAGGGGTGGCACGCAAGGCCTCTACAACCGTAGCCGTTGGCGCGGCACGTCCTGGGCAGCCGCCGGCTGCACCTGGACATCATCATGCGCTTTCCAGACCACACCCCCGATCACCATGGAAGTCGTGGACGGGCAGCTCGCATGGAGAGCCGCGGATGGGGCCTTGTTCAACCGCTCTTGCAGGTGAAGATGCCGCTCGGTGGCGCGCATCTCATGAGCCCGGTGGTCGAGTGCACCTTGCTCCATCCCCACCATCTCCATGACTTTCAGATCGTGATCGTTGGGCAGATAGCCCTGATTCAACAGGAACGCCGCAATGTCCAAGCCCTGCTGTCCCTTCACAACACCCACGGCACCGGCAAAAGGGGATGGGCTGCCTTCCAGAGGCGACCCGTGGGCCACGAGGAGCTTGGCCATGTCCAGGGTGGTGGCCGCGTTGAGCGGCAGCAGTGAAAAGGAGGATTCAATCTCATCCCCAGTGGGCAGCACGTTCTTCAACGTCGCCCTCACCCGCTCTTTCGCGCCGATGTCCGCCCCAGCGGCCAGCAATGATTCTGCGCAACCCGAGTGGTCGGGCCGGTTGGGCGATGAACAGTTGGCACCGGCTTGCGCGGCGGCGTGCAGAGCGGTGCCGTTGGTGAACGTCGTTTCCCGCACGACCTGGGCGTCGTAGATGATCTTCCGGGTCACGGTGTCCCACTTCGTGTGGCAGATGCGGGCGTGGACGTCCGCCCCCTCGGCAATGAGCGCTTCCAACGCATCCTTGGACCCGTAAAGCGCGGCTTGATACAGCGGGGTTCGTCCTTCGTATCCGAGCTGTTCGAGACCTGCTCCGGCCTTTAGCAGGGACTTCACCACCAAAGGTTGGTTGAACCGAGCGGCTTCGTGAAGCGGGGTGTTGTTAGTCTTGTCGACGGCGTCCACCTGCGCCCCCTGCCCGATCAACCACTCGCACACCTCTGGATGCCCGCCTTGTGCGGCTTCGTGCAGCGGGGTGAACCGGTCCTTGTCAGCATGGTTCACGCCGGCCCCCATGGCGTGGAGCAGCTGGCATTCGGCGAGGTTGCCGGCCAGGGCGGCTTCAGCAAAGCGTGCTTGGAGATCACTTGGGGACGTCATGACGTTTCCCCAGATGCCGGGGCTTCGAGAAGCGGACGGTCGCTCGCGTGGGAAATGAACTGCCGGAAGTGCTCGTCCAACTTGCGCTCCTTCTCCCGCGCCGCGTCTTCTGCCAGCGCTTGCCCATAGAGCTCGGCCAGCTCCTTGCCCTGCTGGATGTCGTTCATCGCCAGCCACTTCTTCTCCAATCCCTTCTGGTGCTCGCGGCGCTTCTGGTCGTTGAGATGGAGGTCGGTTCCCCAGGGCCCCAAGGTGGGGCGAACAATGCCCGTCACCGGCATGACCGTGACGGAGGCCGAGGGCTTCGTGACCGGGGCCTGCAGCACCGCGCCATTGATGCGCAACCGCACGCACTCCTCCTGCTTGCCGTTGACGCGGCGATTGGACCGGGCGCCGTCGTCCAGGCCCAGTTCCTTCATCCCGCGCCAGAACTGCCGGCCGGTGAGCAGGTCGATCTCGGTCAGGCCCTGGCGGTAACCCCAGTTCTTGTAGTTCTCGTAGACCTCGCGCATCGGGATCGTGCACTCGTCAGTTTCCACGCGCACCACGCGTTCGGTCTGCGCCCACGCCATGACCTGGTCGCTGCTCTGGCGGGCGGCCAGCTTGGCGGCGCGCACGGCTTCGGGCATGTCGGCGTCGTTCTCCGTCAGAGCGCGGCCCCGGGCCACGATGCGGCGGGCGCCTTCCAGCATCCAGTCCAAGACCAGTTGCCCTTCCTCGGCCAGGATCTTCTTGACCAGATCGGGGTCGTGCTGATGCTGCGGCACGGCCTTCTTCCAATGGACGACCGTCAGGCGGCGCCAGACGCCGTTGCTCTTGTCACGGATGTAGGGCGCGGAGTTCGAGGTGATGATCCACTTGGCGGTGGAGTGGTAGCTCGCCAGCTGCTTCTGGTTCTTGCGGTCGATCCCGATGCCATTGCCCGAGACCATCGTCTTGAACCGTCCCTCGGCCCACTTTTCGCACTCCACCTCGTCCACCAGGATGAGGCTGGCTCCAATCAGGGGTTCGAGGCTGAAGCGGTCGCCCAGGGTCTCCAAGTTGCAGCGGGCCACCTGGCGGTGAATGGCTTCCACGATTTCCGCCAGCGTGGACTTGCCGCTGCCAGCGACGCCGTGCCACCACGCGGCTTGGCTGTAGACCCCGGGCAGCAGGGTCATGCCGCACTGCTCTTGCAGCAGAGCGATGACGCGCGGATCGTCGTGGGCCTGGCTCAAGAACCGCGCGAATCGGGAATCAGCCGGGAGCGACTTTGGCTTGTAAGCATTCCCCACCTTGCCCCCGCAAGCCACACGAACGGCATGGGTCATGCCCAGAGCGGGATCGGGGGCGAGCACGTGAAAACCATCCTTGAGGATCTCCACGTAGCCGTCAGCCACCGGCACGATGGCCCGCTTGGCCTGGGCAGGCATGCGGTTCTTCTGGCGCAGCCGAAGGGCTGCCATGTCCCAGCAGTCTTTTGCCAACTTGGGGCTGCCTGCGAAGTCGGCGTTGCGGTCGATCCAGTCGGACGCCACACCCACGCCTTCGGCCTCGCTGATCGCCTGCCAGTAGAGCCCGTTCCAGTGGTGAACGATCTCACCGGTGCTGCTGGTCGCTTGGCACGCCCACAACCGATCGATGCACTCCACCGTTCGTCGGGCAAACAGGATGGGCAGCGATGGTGGCTTGCGTTCGCCTTCGCGGTTGACCGAGTGACGCTGCAGTTGGTGGAGTTCTTCAGCCTCGACACTGACTTTGCGGTGCGTGGCTTCCGCTCCCAAGAATCGGGAAGCGTCGAATGGCACGACATTCGATGAAACGTCGGCAGATGGGTTGACAGCATCCCCAATCGGGGACAATGTATTTGTAGACATTGTTGTGGTTTCCTTCCAAACCCTCACCCTGGCCGGTGGGGGTTTGCTGTTATGGGGGTGGTGACAATCAAGCAGCGCGGGGAAGCGCGTTCTCCAGCACACGGCGGATGAATTCGCTTTCCGTCATCTCTTTTTCAGCTGCGGCGAGACGAAGGCGCTCTGCCAGCGGACGCTTGATCCGAACGTGCTTCTTCACGCTGGCGCGAATGCTGTAGGTCGCTGGGGTTGAGGGCTGAGGAACGGTGTTCACGGTGACAACTCCGAGGATGAAAAGTGGTGGCGTGTCCCATCTGGGGGACACTTCCAATCAACCACGCCTCGAAACTTCCGCAAGCCCCATCTTTTGACTAAATGCAAATTCTGCGGCCCTTTCACGCAAATATTCCTAACAACGCGAGTGCTGGCTTTCCTCGTGCTGCTGGCTTTCCGTTAGCCAGCAGAGATCGAAGACCAGCAGGAAGACCAGCAGCTGCAAGACATTGATTCAAGAAACTTTGCATCCTAGAAAAACCCCCTTGCTGGTCTGCTGGGTCAAAATTGAATCGATTTCAAATGCTGAGAAACCGCTGGGATTGTTAGGAATAAATTCCACTGCATGAAGGAGTGGGAAGTTTCGGCCAGCAGGCCAGCACCGCCCTCCTTAGCGCTGCAAAGCGCTGACGAATCAATCGCTTTGCACTGCTGGCTATCCTGCTGGCTAACGCCTGCTGCTGGCTAAGGGGAAGACCAGCAGCAGCCTATGCCGTCACCTCCACCTTTTGGTCTGCCCCCAACTTCAACAACTCCTCAACCGTTCCCTGCCACCGGTTGGTGACGTAACCCAGCTTCAGTGGGCCAGCCAAGGTGTTTCCCACCCAAATTTCGACGCGCTTGAGCGGGGCGCCATGCAGCACTTGGGCTGCCTGCAGCTGCAAGGCCGTCATCGCCACGCAGAACGGATCCAGGTCCACGGCGCTCACCTCGATCGTGTCGCTGGGAAAGCCTTCCATTCGCGAGCGAACAGCGCCCAACAGCAACCCACCGGCACCGCATGCAGGTTCGTGAATCCTGAAGCAGAGAGGATTGGTCGGGTGACGAATGAAGTGATCCTGAGCGATACCAGCGGTCAGTTCCACCAAGTCCGTTGGCGTAAAGAACTGTCCAATGCCTTCCCCGCCTTTGGTGGCCAACAACTCGGCATGCACCCAAACCAGCACGTCTTCGAACGGGCGGCACTCGCCCACCAGGTCCATGTAGACCTTGATGGCATGAGCCAACGGCTCAACGGGAGGGCTATGTTCCTTCAACGTGGCAAAGCCAAGTGTGGGGCCGTGGAAGCATGCCCCCAACTTGTCGATCGCCATCATGTTGCCCGCGTGGATAAGACTTACCAGGGTGTGCTGGACGAACAGCTCCATGGCCTCGCGGGCATTCCACGGACGGTTCGGTCGCGTGGGAATTCCACGGATCGCTTTGACCAGACCGCTGGCCAGACCAGGGGACATTTCCTTATGCGTCATGGGGATTCTCCTTGAAGGTGGTCGACTCAGTCGTCCAATGGGCGATCACCGTGCCAAACACCGGTTTCGGTTCCAGGCATTCCGTGATCGTGTCCTTGCACTCGACGTTGACAAGGCCAATTGGCCGTTCCCACACCAGCTGATTCATCAGCAACTGGAGGGCCGTCATTGCGGCGCAAAGCGGGTCCCGATCATTGGCCATGACCACAAGGCTCTTCAGTGCGTCAGGGCGGTTATGGCCATTCCGAAGATGGCCTTGGATCTGAGCCAACAGCAGCGTTCCAGAACCACACGCGGGATCCATCACCGTGACCGGCGCCACACTGGCGTCGCCCGTCAACGTCCTACCCTCGGGGAGAAGTCGCGGAATTGCACTGGCCATGTCCCAGGGCGTGAAGTGCTGACAATCCGATTTTTGGCCCGCCCCCACCACGACGTTGAACAGCTCTCCCAGCAGGCACTCAAAGGGCGCTGCATGCTGCATGGCATCCACGTAGGCATCGGTCACCTGTCCGTGCCAATCGGCCTGCCCTTCCTTCACGGGTCCCAACAGATCCATGTCTACCCACGGCATCACGGACAATCCCAATTTGGCTTGGAACTTTTCAAGCTGCCGATGGACAGCCACTTTCAGCGCGTAATTCACAAACAAAGTCATTCGCTCGCGGTTGTTGCTGGCGGGAATGGCTCGGATGGCCTTCACCAAGCGCTTGTTCGCAGCTCCCTTGCGGTGGGCGACCTTCTGTTCCCACTCCTTGGCGTAATCCCTCGGACACGTGCGCATCGGAAGATTTCCGGGCACCTGACGCCCACCCTTGGAATGCGAGAGGTTGTTGACGCGAGTCTCCATGTTCCCAAGCCACTGCAGGACGCGCAGAGCGCCGTCGGTCTGATTACTCATCGTTGGCACTCCCTTGGTTGGCGTTGACCACCTTCGTCACCCGCTGGATGGCAAAGAACTTCCCACGCAACACACCGCTTGCCTGCGCTTGCTTGAGGTTGCGGGCCGCCCGCTGGCCGTAGGTCACGAACACCGACCCGGTCGGCGCGGCAGTTCCAGTGGTTCCGTCCGGACGCATGAACTTCAGGCGCCCGCGGGTGAGGAGGATGGCGGTGGTTTTGGGATGGTTGAGCACGAAGTCGTGCATCCAACCCGGGTCCATGTGGGCCGGCACCAGCGCGATGCCACCACCGGGATGGTTGGTCAACTTGGCCATCCACTTGTCCATCCCCTTGCCGTAGGGCGGGTTCATCCACACGAAGGCCTGCGGCCACCACACCATCGCCAGGCCATCCTGGCTGGGCGTGATCATCCGGCGAGCAGTCCGTGCCGGCAGACGGGAGGGGTCTTCCGGTGTGCAAGGGTCGAGGTCAAACCCCTCCTGGCCACCCAGCGCTTTGACGATTGCCGGGGGCGTATACCAATCGACGGTCGAGTGGTCTTTTTCGCAGGCCTTGTAGCAAGCGGTGGTAAGCCGGGTGGCCTTCGGAGCCAAGAGGCGCTTGGTGCGGGTAGCCGGTTTGAATTGAAGAACGTTGGACTGCATGTCGATCTCGCCTGTCGTTCCCGATCGGAACGGAAGCGAGCTTGCGGGCGCAGCGCTGTAGGATTTCCGCGCGAAAAGGCCGCTTTATCGGGACAAATGTCCCGATAACGGCCAGCATGCATTGATATGCCTCATCCGAGCGTTTCCCGATAAAAAGACGGGAGCAAGGATCAATCTGTGGCTTTCGCAACGCTCTCGGCGGCGGACTGGAGCACGTCCATGGCCCAGTCGTGAAACGGCTGGCGCGCCTCGCTGCTCACCCACGGGGCATCCAGGGCTTCAAGCACCGTGAGCGCACGCGCGGGCAGGTGGGGATGAAGCGACGCAAAC
The DNA here is from genome assembly GCF_058793715.1 of Pseudoxanthomonas sp. GW835-FHT14C01. Lineage (NCBI taxonomy): Bacteria > Pseudomonadati > Pseudomonadota > Gammaproteobacteria > Lysobacterales > Lysobacteraceae > Pseudoxanthomonas > Pseudoxanthomonas sp. GW835-FHT14C01. The sequence goes on along the minus strand of NZ_JBXAGB010000003.1, from coordinate 456,330 downwards.
CCCACCAGGCGATCGGCGTGGTTGTAGGCCCAAGGAAGGTCCTGTTCCAGGCCTTCGAGGCCTCGTTTCTTCAATGCCGCAACGACGTCGTCGAGGCGCTGCGCCAGAACGTCCGATTGAATGCGTTCGGCTCCGGCGCAACGCACCACCGATGACCACCGGTATTGCGCCCCTTGGCGATTGCTTTTCGCTGGTCGGTGCTCGGGAATCAACCCTTCGTTGCGCTGGCGACGCTTCTTCAACGCGTCCTTGGAGATGCCCAGCATGTAGGCCGCCACGCCCGGGCCGACCCATTCGCGCCCGCCCGCTTTCGCCTTGGCCAGCTCTTCTTCCTCGGTGGCGGTCAACGCAAGGGGGGCCGGCGCTTTCGGGGGACGGCCAGGCCGTCCGCCCATGAGTCCATTTTCGCGCGGGCTCAAAGCCGACCGCTCCCTTTCCCAAAGGGTCGCACCGCCTCAACGTCTATTACGTCACCGCTCAACCGCTCTTCCAGGTCGCTGGCGCGCTGGCGCGACCGTGCCGCCTCGATGGCGTGCCGTGTGGAGGTGAGAACGCCCAGGAACGCGTCCTGGTAGGGCTGTCGGCTTTGGGTGCTGGTCCAGGGTTGGGCCAGGGCTTCTTCGAGCGAGCCTTCCCACTTTTCCTCGTCCGCCGCGTTGAATGTGGCGTCGTCCACGGCCCACGCGTGCCCCATGAGGCGTCCGTTGACCGTGGCCCACGGCTGGATTTCCAACGCGTCGGAGAGGGACTGGAAGCAGACGATGCCCAGGCGCCGCGCGCGGGCCTTGGACTTGGCCAGCCGATCCTCGGCTTCCCTCAGGGCGATCAGTGCTTCGATGCGCTCGGCTTCTTTGAGCACGTCGCCGGTGTCTGTGCGCTTGCCGCGGGTGATGGGCTCGCCGCTTCGGGTGGCCAGGAAGGTGTCCAGCGATTCCAGGGTGAACCCCAGATGCTGGTTCTGCGCCGTCGTGCCGGGCTTCCCAGGGTTCTGAATCGGTTGGGGCCCCCTGCCTTCGCGCACCCAGTCGCGCAGGGTCGTGTAGTGAACACCGATGTAGAGCGCTGCCGCTTTGGTGCTGACCTTGGCACGCACACCGGCCTTGGCGTCGGCGATCTCCTGGCGCCACTTCTGGGCGTCGGGCGCCGGTGAGGCCAGATCGGGGTCGCGTTGGAGGGGAAAGGAGCCGTCCATGGTCCCAGTGTATCGACGGCGGGCTACTCCTCGGAAGAAGCGGGTTCCTGACGGGTCGGCAGGAGGGGCCAGTCAGCGGGTTTGAGCATGTTGTAGAAGGTCGGTGCGCTCGACGCCATCAGGTGCTCCACCTTCTGCAACGCGTCTTGCAACTCAAACCACTCGGGCTCCTGGTAGCGCACCGAGGACTTGGCGCCCTCGTCCTCGTCTTCCTTCTTCGGCGGCAGGTGATTGAACAGCCGGCTGATGATGCGATCGGAAATTCCTACGCGCGTGGCGTAACGGCCCAGGGTGCGGCGCAGGTCGTGGGGGGTGGGCCCGAACTCCACCGACAGCTTCTCGCCCAGCCCCTTCATGATCGCCTTGCTGTCCTTGTAGTGCCCTTCCGCCGCCCGCTTGCTGCGCGCCGGGTAGACCCACCGCGCCCGTGGGTCATCTTCGGGCAAGCGCGTATCGAATCGACGCTTGATGAGTTGGACCGAAATCGGCCCCAGGGGCATGGAATGGTCACGCCGGTTCTTCGTTCTGGCGAAGAACACTTGAGGACCTTTCTTCTTGGTCACGGGGTTGACCGAAGGCACTCCAGCTCGCCATGCCTTGGGATCCATTTCGTCCAGCCATACCCAGGACTTCGTGGACCGCTCGGCTTCGCTCAACCGATCAAACCACGCCAACTTGGCGGTCTCGTTGCGCCGGGCCCCAAGGAACAGGGTCGTGAGCAGGTAGTAGACCCCGCTTTCGTTCTGACCCCGCTGGGCCTGCCGTCGACTCCAAAGGTATTCGATGGCGTTGCCCAGGGTGTTGTCCTCGCTGCCCAGTGGGTTCCGCACCCTCGCCTTCTCGTAATAGTCGTGGAGGCCTGCGGCGTCGCGCATCTTGCCTTCCTCCCACAACACCCCGAAGTCGTTGCCGAACAGCACCGCCTTGCGCTGGGCCTTCTTCGCCGCGCGCGCTTCCTTGTCCACCACGTAGTTGACGGCGCGGAACGCGGTGGCGAACGTCTGCTCGGCCGCGGACACGCCCGCGGCACGGATGCGCGTGCGCATCGCCTCGCTGGTCACACCCAGCTTGGCCAGTTCCACGTCGGTGAGATCCACCCGCCCTTTCAGCTCCATGAAGTCCTTCACGGGCTGGGGCAACCGATTGGAATTAAGAGCCGCGGACACCCGGGTGGCTTGAAACGCGTTGGTCACCTGCTCCTCGTCGAGGTCCATGATCGGGATGTTGCCGATCCCCACCTCCGGACGAGCCAGGCGCGCTATCGAGTTGGTCAGGGTCTTGAGGGTGCCCTCGGTGGCCGGCCGGGTTCGCCGGGCCAGCATGTCGTGATACAGCTGGATGGCCTGGTTCACCGTCAGCGCCTTGGTGGCCTGGATCGACAGTTCCTTCTCCGCCAGCACCTTCGGGTGCTTGCCCTCCTTCTTCGCTCCGGCGACTTTGACGCCCGCCAGGTCGTGGGCGTCCTTCAACGACAACTCGCTCGTGTCCCCGATGCTGATCCGCATGACCTTGCCGCCGATCTTGCGTTGAACTTCGTAGGTGGACTTGAGTTTCCCTACGAAGACGCCGAACCCCGTTGGGGCACCCGGCGAGGCGTCGAGGAACCTCCACTGCTTGCCCTCGGGGTTGGGTTCGAGGACTGCAAACCCCTTGGCTCCGGTGACGATGGCCCCTGCTTTGTCTAGCTTCGGGCGCTGGGTGCTGCGAAGCTGTCGCAGCTGTTCTGGGTTGAGCTTCAGTCGGAACGCCACGGCGGCCACCTTTCCCTGTTCAACGTCATCGATCGCGACCCTGTCGCGGGTAGCCAAATTTTGGCACGAATCGACGGATGCAGGGGTTTGGCTACCTTTGGCTACTAATATGGTCTCCACACCCTTCCACTTACGCTCACTGACCTCCACTTACGCTAGACTGAAATACGCGCTAAATGTCTGATAAAAAAGAACAATCAAAAAAATCAACGGGTTCAGTTGAGCACACTCCGCTCATGAAGCAGTTCTTCGCCGCCAAGGCGGAGTATCCGGACCTGCTGGTGTTCTTCCGGATGGGGGATTTCTACGAGCTGTTCTACGACGACGCGCGCAAGGCGGCAAGGCTGCTCGACATCACCCTGACCCAGCGCGGCAGTTCCGGTGGCGCGCCCATCCCGATGGCGGGTGTGCCGGTGCATGCGTGCGAAGGCTATCTCGCCCGGCTGGTGGCACTGGGCGAATCGGTCGCGATCTGCGAGCAGATCGGCGACCCCGCCCTGGCCAAGGGTCTGGTGGAACGCAAGGTGGTCCGCGTGGTCACGCCGGGCACGGTGACCGACGAAGCCCTGCTCAACGAACGCCGCGACACGCTGCTGATGACGGTCTGCCGAGGACGCTCGGGCTATGGCCTGGCGTGGGCCGATCTCGCCGGCGGCCGCTTCATGGTCAACGAGGTGGATGGCGACGATGCGCTGGAAGCCGAACTCGCGCGGCTGGAACCGGCCGAACTGCTGATCCCCGATGAGGAAGGCCTGCCGGTCTTCCTGCAGCAGCGCACCGGCATCCGCCGGCGAGCGCCCTGGCTGTTCGATCCCGACAGCGGGCGTCGGCAGCTGCTGGCCTTCTTCGGCCTGCACGACCTGACCGGCTTCGGCATCGACGACAAGGCGCTGGCCACGGGCGCCGCCGGTGCGCTGCTCGGCTATGTGGAAGAAACCCAGAAGCAGCGCCTGCCGCACCTGACGGCCATCGCGCTGGAATCGGCCGGCGACGCCATTGCCATGAATGCCGCGACGCGCCGCCATCTTGAGCTGGACACGCGGGTGGACGGCGACACCAAGCACACGCTGCTCGGCGTGCTGGACACCACCGTCACCCCGATGGGGGGGCGCCTGCTGCGCCGCTGGCTGCACCGTCCGCTGCGCGACCGCGCGGTGCTGGGCGAACGCCACCACGCCATCGCCACACTGATCGGCCATGGTACGGATCGCGATCTGCGCACCGGCTTCCGTGCGCTGGGCGACCTCGAACGCATCCTCACCCGCGTGGCGCTGCGTTCGGCGCGGCCGCGCGACCTGTCCACGCTGCGCGATGGCCTGGCGCTGCTGCCGGATGTCCGCGGCCACCTGCAGCCGCTCGACTCGCCGCGCCTGCGGGCGCTGGCGGCCGAACTGGGCGAGCACGACGATACGACGGCGCTGCTGCTGGCGGCCGTCGCGCCGCAGCCTCCCCTCAAACTCACCGACGGGGGCGTGCTTGCCGACGGCTACGACGCCGAACTCGACGAACTGCGCCGGCTGAGCACGAACGCCGACCAGTTCCTCGTCGACCTGGAAGCGCGCGAACGCGCGAGCAGCGGCATTCCCACGCTCAAGGTGGGCTACAACCGAGTGCACGGCTACTACATCGAGATCAGCAAGGGCCAGGCCGACAAGGCACCCGTGCACTACACCCGCCGGCAAACGCTGACCGGCGCCGAGCGCTACATCACCGAAGAGCTGAAGCAGTTCGAAGACAAGGTGCTGTCGGCGCGAGAGCGCTCACTGTCGCGCGAGAAGCTGCTGTACGACGCGCTGCTGGACACGCTCAATGCGCGCCTGGAACCACTGAAGCGCTGCGCAGGCGCTCTGAGCGAACTCGACGTGCTGGCCTCCTTCGCCGAACGCGCACAGGAACTGGACTGGGCGCAACCCGAACTCGGCGACGCGCCGGGGTTGTGCATCGAACGGGGGCGCCACCCGGTGGTCGAAGCGGTGCGCAAGGAGCCGTTCGAACCGAACGATCTGCGGCTGAACGATGGCCGTCGCATGCTGGTCATCACCGGCCCGAACATGGGCGGCAAGTCGACCTACATGCGGCAGAACGCGCTGATCGTGCTGCTCGCGCACATCGGCAGCTTCGTGCCCGCTTCGCGCGCGGTGATCGGCCCGATCGACCGCATCCTGACCCGCATCGGCGCGGGCGACGACCTCGCGCGCGGGCAGTCCACCTTCATGGTCGAAATGGCCGAGACCAGCTACATCCTGCATCACGCAACCGCACAATCGCTGGTGCTGATGGACGAGATCGGTCGCGGCACGTCCACCTACGACGGCCTGGCCCTGGCCGACGCAGTGGCGCGCCATCTGGCCGCCAGCAACCGCTGCTATACGCTGTTCGCCACGCACTACTTCGAACTGACCGCACTGGCGAACGAGCCGGCCAGCGGCATCGCCAACGTGCATCTGGATGCCGTCGAACATGGCGATACGCTGGTCTTCATGCATGCGGTGAAGGACGGCGCGGCCGACCGCAGCTTCGGCCTGCAGGTCGCGGCATTGGCCGGACTGCCGAAGACCACCCTCCAGCAGGCGCGCCGCCGGCTGGCGGAGCTGGAACAGCGCGGCCGCGAAACTCACGCGTCCGACATGGCCCCGCAGGCGCTCGATGCCCCGCAGCAGTTCGGCCTGTTCGCCGCCGCCCCCTCGGCCGCTCAGGAAGCGCTGGCGGCGATCGATCCCGACGAACTGACACCCAAGCAGGCGCTCGAAGCACTCTATCGGCTGAAGGCGCTGCTCTGACCAGCGCGCGACGGCGCGCAGCGTCGAACGGAGGACCCTGCGGCCAACTGCCGCAGCGTTGCCCTGCGCACGCATCTACAACATCGGCGTAACGCGCGCGGAGTATCGTGATGCCCGCAGCGCGGAGGCTTCGGATGGCGCAACGCACCATTGAACGACACTATCGAACTCTTCGTCACAAACGATTTTCATTGATCGTGCGCACTGCCTAGTCTGGTCGCCATCCGCCAACGCCCTCCAAGGACGTCAGCCATGCAAGCGAGCCTCCCGCCGGTCACCTGGCCTCCTCCCCCCTTCTCCTCTTCGGGTGCGTGCGACTGACGTCGTGCGTACCGCGTCGTCCTGCACTGCATCCGTTCCACGACATTCCCACCCACACACCCGACGGCCAAAGGAAGGAAATCCATGACCACCGAATCGAAGTGCCCGTTCCACCAGACTGCCGGCGGCGGTACCGGCAACCGCGACTGGTGGCCCAACCAGTTGCGTGTGGACCTGCTGAACCAGCACTCGTCGCGTTCCAACCCGTTGGCGGGCGATTTCGACTACGCCGAGGCCTTCAACACGCTGGACTATCACGCACTGAAGAAGGACCTGCGCGACCTGATGACCGATTCGCAGGACTGGTGGCCAGCCGACTTCGGACATTACGGTGGTCTCTTCATCCGCATGGCGTGGCACAGCGCCGGCACCTACCGCATCCAGGATGGCCGCGGTGGCGGCGGACGCGGACAGCAGCGCTTCGCACCGCTCAACAGCTGGCCGGACAACGTCAGCCTGGACAAGGCGCGCCGCCTGCTGTGGCCGATCAAGCAGAAGTATGGCCAGGCGATCTCCTGGGCCGACCTGATGATCCTCACCGGCAATGTGGCGCTGGAGACGATGGGCTTCCGCACGTTCGGTTTCGGCGGCGGTCGCGAGGATGTGTGGGAACCCGACCAAGACGTGTACTGGGGCCGCGAAACGACCTGGCTGGGCGGCGACATCCGCTACGCGCACGGTTCGCCCGGCGTGGAGAAGCCCGCCGACGAGGGCGTGCTGGTCTCCGACGACGATGCCGATGGCGACGTGCATTCGCGCCGCCTCGAGAACCCGCTGGCTGCCGTGCAGATGGGACTGATCTACGTGAACCCGGAAGGCCCGGACGGCAATCCCGATCCGTTGCTGGCAGCGAAGGACATCCGCGACACCTTCGCGCGCATGGCGATGGACGACGAGGAAACCGTTGCCCTGATCGCCGGCGGCCACACCTTCGGCAAGACGCATGGCGCCGGCCCCGCCGACAACGTCGGCGCCGAGCCGGAAGCCGACGAACTGGAAGCCCAGGGCTTCGGCTGGCGCAACAAGTTCGGCAGCGGCCGAGGCGGCGACACCATCACCTCGGGTATCGAAGTGACGTGGACGCAGACGCCGACGCTGTGGAGCAACAAGTTCTTCGAGAACCTGTTCGGCTTCGAGTGGGAACTGGAGAAGTCGCCCGCCGGCGCGCACCAGTGGGTCGCCAAGGATGCGCCGGAGGATGTGCCGTTCGCGCACGACGCGACGAAGAAGCAGCGCCCGAAGATGCTGACCACCGATCTGTCGCTGCGCTTCGATCCGGTCTATGGCCCGATCTCCAAGCGTTTCCTGGAAAATCCGCAGGCCTTCGCGGAAGCTTTCGCGCGTGCCTGGTTCAAGCTGACCCACCGCGACATGGGCCCGCGCGCACGCTACCTGGGCCCGGAAGTACCGAAGGAGGAATTGATCTGGCAGGACCCGCTGCCGAAGGCGGACTACGCGGCGATCGACGCCGGCGATATCGACACGCTGAAGCAGAAAATCGCCGCCTCCGGCCTCTCGGTCGCAGAGCTGGTGTCCACCGCGTGGGCATCGGCCTCGACATTCCGGGGTGGCGACAAGCGCGGCGGGGCCAATGGCGCCCGCATCCGCCTGGCGCCGCAGAAGGACTGGGCGGTCAACCGGCCCGAACAACTGGCAAAGGTGCTGAAGGCGCTGGAGCGCATCCAGATGGAGTTCAACCTGGACGCCTCTGGTGGCAGGAAGGTCTCGCTCGCCGACCTGATCGTGCTGGCGGGTGGTGTCGGCATCGAGCAGGCGGCGAAGGCCGGCGGCCATGCCGTCACCGTGCCTTTCCATCCCGGCCGCACCGATGCACGCGCCGACCAGACGGACGTCGAATCCTTCGCGGTCCTGGAGCCGTTCGCCGACGGCTTCCGTAATTACCTCAAGGGCCGTTCGGCGGTGCCGGCGGAACACCTGCTGGTGGATCGCGCGCAGTTGCTGACGCTCACGGCGCCCGAAATGACGGTGCTGGTCGGCGGCCTGCGCGTCCTGGGAGCGAACGCGGACGGTGGCAGGCACGGCGTGTTCACCGACAGGCCGGGCACGCTGAGCAACGACTTCTTCGTCAACCTGCTCGACATGGGTACCGAATGGAAGGCGACCGGCGCCAATGGCTACGAAGGCCGCGACCGCAAGGGCGGCGAAGGGAAATGGACAGGGACGCGCGTCGACCTCGTATTCGGCTCCAACTCCGTGCTGCGTGCCCTGGCCGAGGTCTATGCCAGCAGCGACGGCCAGACGAAGTTCGTCGATGATTTCGTCGCCGCCTGGACCAAGGTGATGGAGCTGGACCGCTTCGACCTGCGCTGAGCGCTCTGCCCCCCCCGGCGCCGCATGTCCCCGTGGGCATGCGGCGCCGTCGTATCCGCCGGTCGGCAGGCGTTACTGTGAGTCGGAGATCGCGCGGATTGGCGCTAGCATGAGCCGCCGCTTCCCAACGCGTCCAGGAGGACGAACGCATCATGAGCAACGCTTCCCTCGCCGAAGATCTCTTTGCCCAACTGCAGGGCGCGCCGCTGCAGCAGGTGTCGCAGCAACTGGGCATCGGACAGATGCAGGCATCGAGCGCCGTCGGCGCCGCGCTGCCGCTGCTGCTCGGTGCGCTGGGTCGCAACGCCTCGCAGCCGCAGGGGGCGGAAGCCCTGTTCGGTGCCCTTCAGCGTAACCACAACGGCCTGGATATCGGCAGCGTGCTGGGTGCCGTGCTCGGCGGTGCCGCGTCCCCGCAGGCCAATGGCGCCGGCATCCTCGGCCACGTCTTCGGCGGCCAGCAGAACCGCGCCGAACTCGGCCTGGGCCAGGCCACGGGTCTGGGTGGCGAACGCGCGGGCCAGTTGCTGAAGATCCTGGCACCCATCGTGCTCGCCTTCCTCGCCCAGCGCATGAGCCAGGGCAGTGCGCAGAACAACCCGCTCGGCCTGGCCGAGGTGCTGGGCCAGGAACAGCGCCAGGTTCAGCAGCAGGGCGGACTGGGCGGTGGACTGCTCGGCGCTGTGCTGGATCAGGACGGCGATGGCCAACTGGGCCTGGGCGACATCCTCAAGATCGGCAGCGGCATGTTCGGCGGCGGGCGCTGAGACGCTCGCGTAGATCGAAGCAGGAATCGAGAAGGGCGCCGACGGCGCCCTTCTTTTTTTGCGCGGCAGCACTACAGGGCGTCGATGTCGCCGAGCGCGCGTATCAGCCGGCGTGCACGCTTGTCCGGACGCGACGGCGGCGCCTGGTAGCCCGCACGCTCCGCCTGTCGCGCCGCCAATGCCGTGGCACGCCGCGCGCGCGACGCCTCGGACTCGGCATACAAGGCCTGCGCCACGGCCGCCGAACCGCGCTTGTCGCTGAGCGCGCGGACTTCGATCTCGAACACGTCGTCGCCCCGCGTCACCACCAGCGTGTCGCCTGTCCGTACGGCGCGCGAGGACTTGGCGCGCTGCCCGGCCACGTCGACCTTGCCGGTCTCGATGGCCTGCTTGGCCAGGCTGCGGGTCCTGAAGAAACGGGCCGCCCACAACCACAGGTCGAGGCGGACGGAAGCATCGGCGGATTCGGTCATTGGAACACGGCGTACGGTAGCTTCAAGGCAGGGGATGACGGGAAACGGCAGTTCGCTCTGGTGTCCGCAAGCGCGCGGGCAGGCTTTTGACACGGGGATGTCGCGCGCTGCCCGTCGCGGGATGGGCATGGCGTCCTTCGGCATCGGCTGCGATGCGGCAGGCAGTGCGGGCTCGTCGACACCTTAGGCGAAGGGCACCGTGACGTCGGGATCGTCGGCCGCTGCCGTATCGCTCGGGCAGCCTGCGATCAGCAGCATACTCGGTGACCGGACGCGCGAGGTGTGTATGGCGCGCTCCGAGGCCGTTCGCGCCAGTCTGCACCGGAACGCGCCCGGCGGAAACGCAAACGGCCACCCGAAGGTGGCCGTTCCTGCGACACGCCTGGCCGGAATTACTCGGCAGCAGCAGCGGCAGCGGCGGCCTGGCGGGCGACCTTGGCGGCGGCGTTCGCGGCCAGATCTTCCTTGATGCGGGCAGCCTTGCCTTCCAGTTCGCGCAGGTAGTACAGCTTGCCGGCGCGGACCTTGCCGCGGCGCTTCACTTCGACCGAGTCGATGGAGGCGCTGTGGGTCTGGAAGACGCGCTCGACGCCATAGCCGTGCGAGATCTTGCGGACGGTGAAGGCGGAGTTCAGGCCGGCGTTCTTCTTGGCGATGACGACGCCTTCGTACGCCTGCACGCGCTCGCGGTTGCCTTCCTTGACCTTCACGTTGACGACCACGGTGTCACCGGGGCCGAACGCGGGCAGCTCGCGCGTGATCTGGGAGGCTTCGAATTCCTGGAGGAGCTTGCTCATGTTGGCACCAATGCTTGTATGCGTGATCGTGTCTTGCGACAGCGGAAACTGATGCAGTCGCCGGATTGCGCTGCACGATATTCTTATGGGATCCCGGGCGAGAACCGCCCAAGGGTCGCGCATTCTACCGGATTTCCCACGGGGCTGGCTACCCTGCCCCGTCTTCGCCCGCGAGAGCCGCGCGAAAGGCCGCCAGCAGGGCCTTGTCGGCCTTGGACAGGCCGGCCTCGTCCAGCAGATCCGGCCGACGCAGCCAGGTCCGACCCAGCGCCTGCTGCCGCCGCCAGCGGGCGATGGCGGCGTGGTCGCCGGAGCGGAGAACCGACGGCACGTCGCCCAGCGGGTGGGAGGACGGATGGGTGAAATGCGGGCAATCCAGCAGACCATCGCCTTCGAAGCTGTCCTGCACCGCCGAATCGGCATCGTTCAGCGCGCCGTCCTGCAGGCGGCCGACCGCATCGATGAGCACGGCCGCGGCCAGCTCGCCGCCGGACAGCACGTAGTCGCCGATGGAAATCTCCTCGTCCACTTCGGCCTCGAGGAAGCGCTCGTCCACGCCTTCGTAGCGCCCGCACAGCAGGATCATGCGCGGCAGGGATGCCAGTTCGCGCGCCTTCTTCTGGGTGAACGGTGCGCCTTGCGGGCTCAGGTAGATCAACGGCGCCGGCGCGGCGTCCGCGGCGCGCACCGCCGACAGGCAGGCCTGCAGCGGCTCGATCATCATCACCATGCCCGGGCCGCCACCGGACGGGCGGTCGTCCACGCGGCGGTAGCCGCCGCTGGCGTAATCACGGGGATTCCAGCCATGCAGCGACAGCAGCCCGCGCTCCTGTGCACGCCCGACCACGCCCACGGCCGCGGCCTGGGCGATGAACTCGGGGAACAGGGTCATGACGTCGATGCGCATGGCGATCGGCTGCAACTCACTCGGTGGGGAGGCAGGGTAACCGCGACCGCGGCGACCTGCGAGGCGTCAGAACTCGGGGTCCCAGTCGACGGTGACCACGCCGGCTTCGAAATCCACCGCGCGGACGTAATCGGGTTCGACGAAGGGAATCAGCCGCTCGCGATCCCCCCGCGCCACCAGCACGTCGTTGGCGCCGGTGGAGAACAGGTGCGAAACGGTGCCGTAGTCGGTGCCATCGGCATTGATGACCCGCAGGCCTTCCAGATCGACCCAGTAGAACTCGCCCGCGCTCGGCGGCGGGAGCGCGGCGCGCGGAACGAGGATTTCCTGTCCGTGCATCGCCTCCACCTGGTCGCGGTCTTCCACGCCGGGCAGCGTCGCCACCAAATGCTTGCCCGAGGCCTTGCCTCGCGCACCACTCAGCTCGCGCTCGATGCCGGCCGCGTCGCGCAGCGTCCATGGCTGGTAGCGGAAGATGGCGTCGCGCGGTTCGGTCCAGGATTCGATCTTGATCTGGCCGCGCACACCAAAAGCGCCCAGGAGCCTTCCCAGCAGAATCATTTTCTGCGAGGTCGGTGGGCGCTCGGTGTTCATGCGTACGGTAGGCCGCGCGGTACGCGCGGCCGAGGCCATCAGGCCGCCGGAGCGGACTTGACTTCCTTGTACAGGTTGCGGACCTTCTCGGTCAGCTGGGCGCCGTTGCCGACCCAATGGTCGACGCGGGCCACGTCGAGTTCGACGCGCTTCTCGGCACCGGCGGCAACCGGGTTGTAGTAACCCACGCGCTCGATGTTGCGACCGTCACGCGCGCTGCGCGAGTCGGTGACGATGATGTGGTAGAAGGGGCGCTTCTTGGCGCCGCCGCGGGTGAGACGGATCTTGACCATGGTGTTTTCCAGTGTTGCCCAGTCGCCAGAATGGCGAGGTAAGCCAGCTATTCTAAGCCATTGAATCGCTCAGGAAAACCCACCCCGGCTCCGATACCGCACGGGCTCAGGCCAGCGGCTCCCACGAGACGGCGTCCAGCGCCGCTTTCAGCCGGGTCATCAGGGCGGTATCAGCCCCCCATGCGACCGCATCCACAGCCACGACCGGTTGCAAGCCACTGGCATTGCAGGCAAATCCGGCCCGGAACCCTGCCAGATCGGCCTGATCGACCAGCACGCAGCGCTGCGGAAGGCCGGCCGCCTCCAGCGCGCCCTGGAGCAGCCGCTCCGCCGTACCCCGCAGCGCCGGACCCTCGGGCCAGACGACGGCCCGGCCGTCCCACAGTCCCAGGTTCCAGATCGAACCCTCGAGCACCTGTCCGGCCGGGTCGACGAACAGCGCGTCGTCGTAGCCGTCGGCCAGCGCCTGCCGGCGGTAGTGGAACAACGGGAACGTGCCCACGTGCTTGTACTGCGGCAGCGGGCGCACGAACGGATACGACTTCACCCGCAACGCGGGCTTGTCCTGCGGGGACGCGGGCGACAGCGAGACCAGCACGTCGGGCGCGACGCGGCGTGCGGGATCGCGGTAGTCGAACTGCGTGGAGAACACGGTGATGCGCACCGAGGCATCGCGCAGTCCAGCGTCGCGCATAGCGGCTGCGGCCCGCTTCAATGCACCGTCGCCGTCCAGCGGTGTGCCGAACAACGCGAGCGTGGCCTCTTCCAGGCGCTGCACGTGCAGTGCGCGCCCCTGCACGGCGCCATCGCGCACCTGCATCGAGGTGAAGTGACCGTAGTTGGCCAGCGCCAGTGCGCGCAGGTCGTCCGCGGTGGCGGGCTTGCCGTTGAGGAAGGCCGAGGTCATGCGGGCGACTCCTGGTTCCCTTGTAGGAGCGACGTGAGTCGCGACCACGGCAAAGAAAACACCATGAAAGCTGTGGATGTACGGTCGCGACTGACGTCGCTCCTGCAGAAAGCAGAGGCTCAGCGGAACGGCATCCCGCCGCGGCCGCCCATCATGCCCTTCATGTTGCGCATCAGGCCCTTCATGCCGCCGCCGGCCAGCTTGCCCATCATCTTTTCCATCTGCTGGTACTGCTTCATCAGCTTGTTGACGTCGGCCGGCGTCAGCCCCGCGCCCTTGGCGATCCGGGCGCGGCGCGAGCCGTTGAGCAGCGCCGGATTGCGGCGCTCCTTCTTCGTCATCGAATTGATGATGGCGATCATGCGCGGCACTTCCTTGCCCTGCTGCACCTGCTGCTTCACGTGCTCGGGGATCTGGCCCATGCCCGGCAGCTTGTCCATCAGGCCGCCGATGCCGCCCATGTTCTGCATCTGCTCCAGCTGGTCGCGCATGTCGTTGAGGTCGAACTTCTTGCCCTTGATGACCTTCGCGGCCAGCTTCTCGGCCTTCTCGCGGTCGACGTTCTGCTCGACCTGCTCGACCAGCGACAGCACGTCGCCCATGTCGAGGATGCGGTTGGCCACGCGCTCGGGATGGAACACGTCCAGCCCGTCCGGCTTCTCGCCCACGCCGATGAACTTGATCGGCTTGCCGGTGATGTAGCGCACCGACAGCGCGGCGCCACCGCGGGCATCGCCGTCGGTCTTGGTCAGCACCACGCCGGTCAGCGGCAGGGCTTCGCTGAAGGCCTTGGCGGTGTTGGCCGCGTCCTGGCCGGTCATCGCGTCGACCACGAACAGCGTCTCGACCGGCTTGACCGCCGCGTGCAGCGCCTTGATCTCGGCCATCATGGCCTCGTCGATCGCCAGGCGGCCGGCGGTGTCGACCAGCAGCACGTCGACGAAGGATTTCTTGGCGTCGTCGATGGCGGCGCGGACGATAGCTTCGGGCTTCTGCCCCGCATCGGACGGGAAGAACAGCACGTCCACCTGCTGCGCCAGCGTCTTCAGCTGTTCGATCGCGGCCGGACGGTACACGTCGGCGCTGACCACCATGACCTTCTTCTTGCGCTTCTCCCGCAGGTGCTTGGCCAGCTTGCCGACGGTGGTGGTCTTGCCGGCGCCCTGCAGGCCGGCCATCAGGATGACGGCCGGCGCGGGCACGTTGAGGTTCAGGTCGCTGGCCTGCGAGCCCATCACCGCGGTCAGCTCGTCACGCACCACCTTGATCAGCGCCTGGCCGGGAGTCAGCGACTTCAGCACTTCCTGGCCGACGGCGCGCACCTTGATGCGCTCGATCAGCGCCTGCACCACCGGCAGGGCCACGTCGGCTTCCAGCAGGGCGATGCGCACTTCGCGGGTGGCCTCGCGGATGTTCTCCTCGCTCAGGCGGCCGCGGCCGCGCAGGCGCTCGATGGTGCCGGAGAGTCGCTGGGTCAGGGATTCGAACATGGGGCGGGCAGGACCAGGGAAAACGGACGGCGATTATAGCGGCCCAACCCGCTGCCCCCGTTCCCGCCCACGGGCGGGCCTCGCCAGCCCCTGCGCCGGCACGGTCCGCTGTGCGACACTCCTCCGATGACAGTCATTCTCATCGCCGTCGCGCTTTACCTGCTGGCCGCGGGCCTGCTGGTCCGCTCCGTCGCCCGCGACACCGGCGACGCCCCGCGGCCGTGGGTCTGGCCGGCGCTCGGCGCGGTGATCCTGCACGGCAGCTACCACCTGCTGGTAGCGTGGCGCACGCCCGGCGGGCCGGACATGCACTTCTTCGCCGCGCTGTCGCTGGTCTCGCTGGGCATGGCGCTGATGACGCTGCTGGTGGCGATCCAGGGCCGCATGGCCGCGCTCGGCGTGATCGCCTTCCCGCTGGCCGCCGTGCTGCTGGCGACCTACCACTTCTATGGCCACCGGGCGTCGAACGGGCTGGACTGGCGACTGCAATTGCACGCTTGGCTGGCGCTGCTGGCCTACGCCGCACTGGCGATCGCCGCGCTGCTGGCGGTGATGCTGTGGGCGCAGGAGCGCGCGCTGCGCCGCCGCGAGTTCCACCTGTGGCTGCGCGCGCTGCCGCCGCTGACGGAACTGGAAGACCTGCTGTTCCGCACGATCACGGTCGGCTTCATCCTGCTGACCGCCACGCTGCTCACGGGCGTGCTGTTCGTCGAGAACTTCCTCGCCCAGAAACTCAGCCACAAGACCGTGCTGAGCGTGCTGTCGTGGCTGGCGTTCGGCGCGCTGCTGGTTGGCCGCTGGCGTTATGGCTGGCGCGGTGTGAAAGCCGTCCGCTGGACGCTCGCCGCAATGGTGCTGTTGCTGCTGGCGTTCTTCGGCAGCAAGTTCGTCTACGAAATGGTGCTGAGGCGCGGTTGAGCACGCGCCTGGGCGACCGGATCCTGAAGGTCGACCACGCCGGCGAACACGGTGCCGTCAACATCTACCGCGCGCAGATCCTGGTGTCACGTTGGACCGCGCCACAGATGACGCCGTTGCTGCGACATTTTCTCGACCACGAGATCGGGCATCGCGCCCTGTTCTGGCGCCATCTGCAGGCACAAAACGTGCGTCGCTGCCATAGCCATGTGCTCTGTGGCGCCGGCGGCTGGATGCTGGGGCTGTTGACTGGCCTGCTTGGACCCTCCACCATCGCCGCCACCACCTGTGCGGTCGAGAGCGTGGTGCTCGAGCACCTACAGGAGCAACAGCGGCAGCTGCGCGACACCGATCCGGAGGCGTTCGACGCAGTCTCGCGCATCGTGGCGGAAGAACAGGAACACCATGACCATGGGCGCGATGCGATGCCGACCGGCGCCTTCTGGCCGTCGATCCTGACTCCCATCGTGCGCGTCTCGACCGAAGCCGTCATCTGGTTGGGCGTGCGCCTCTGAGAAGGCTCGCCGTCCGCTTCCTGTAGGAGCAACGCAAGTCGCGACCGCACGGCGGGCGCGCGCGACAACGTTCAAGGCGAGTCGATCTTGCGGTCGCGACTTACGTCGCTCCTACAGAAGGCGCGCCCCCTACTCCGCCGCCGCTTCCAGCGCCTGCGACAGCCGCTCCACCGCCACCACCTCCAGCCCCTTGAACGTGCCCGACTTCGGCGCATTGCCCTTGGGCACGATGGCGCGCTTGAAGCCGTGCGTCGCCGCTTCGCGCAGGCGCTCCTCGCCGTTGGGCACGGGGCGGATCTCGCCGGACAGGCCCACTTCGCCGAAGGCCACGGTCTTCTCGGCCAGCGGGCGGTCGCGCAGCGAGGACAGCACGGCCAGCAGTACCGGCAGGTCGGCCGCGGTTTCCTGCACGCGGATGCCGCCGACCACGTTGACGAACACGTCCTGGTCGCCCACCACCACGCCGCCGTGCCGGTGCAGCACGGCCAGCAGCATCGCCAACCGGTTCTGCTCCAGACCCACCGCTACGCGGCGCGGGTTGGACAGCGGTGAGCTGTCGACCAGCGCCTGCACTTCCACCAGCAGCGGCCGCGTGCCCTCGCGGGTCACCATCACGCAGCTGCCGGGTTGCTGGGCGCTGCCGGACAGGAAGATCGCCGAGGGGTTGGGCACTTCCTTCAGGCCCTTTTCGCCCATCGCGAACACGCCCAGTTCGTTGACCGCACCGAAGCGGTTCTTGAAGGCGCGCAGCACGCGGAAACGGCTGCCGCTCTCGCCTTCGAAATACAGCACGGCGTCGACCATGTGCTCCAGCACGCGGGGACCGGCGATGCCGCCTTCCTTGGTCACGTGGCCGACCAGGAACACGGCGGTGCCGGTCTCCTTGGCGTAGCGCACCAGCCGGGCGGCGCTCTCGCGCACCTGGCTGACGGAGCCGGGTGCGGCGGTCAGGGATTCGGTCCACAGGGTCTGTACGGAGTCGGCGACGATCAGCTTCGGGCGCGCGATGGAAGCGTGCTGAAGGATGCTCTCGATACCGGTCTCGGCCAGCGCCTGCAGGTTGTCCAGCGGCAGGTCCAGGCGCACGGCGCGGCCGGCGACCTGGGCCAGGGATTCTTCACCGGTCACGTACAGCGCCGGCAGGCTGGCCGACATGCGGGCCAGCGCCTGCAGCAGGAGGGTCGACTTGCCGATGCCGGGGTCGCCGCCCACCAGCACCACGGCGCCTTCCACCAGGCCGCCGCCCAGCACACGGTCGAACTCGCCAATGCCGGTGGTCACGCGCGCCTCTTCGCTGTGGCGGACGTCCTTCAGGGCGGTGATCTTCGGCGCTTCGGCCTTGCCGGCCCAGCCGGAACGGCGCGCGGCGGTGGGGGCGCCGGCGGCGGGTTCCAGGACGATCTCGCTGAGGGAGTTCCAGGCGCCGCAGTCGGCGCACTGGCCCTGCCATTTGCTGTGCTCGGCCCCGCATTCGGTGCAGACGTAGGCGGTGCGGGACTTGGCGGAGGTCTTGGCCACGGAGAACCTGTCGTGAAGGCGAGCAGCTACTGTATCGGCCCGCCGTCTCCGCGGGCGAGACCCGGAAAAAACAAAGCCCCGCCGAAGCGGGGCTTTGTCACGACTGGTGCCGGAAATAGGAATCGAACCTACGACCTACGCATTACGAATGCGCCGCTCTACCAACTGAGCTATTCCGGCGGAGCCGCGAATTTTAGGGGTTGGGGTGGGGGCGGGTCAATGCGGGGGTGTTGGGGATGGGGCGATAAGCCGTTGGGAAGCCGGGGGTGGGGCGCCGAAGCCATCCTCCAGAACGTAAGGAGAGCAAGCTCGCCCTTTTCATGCCTTAAAGGGGCAGATCTTCAAGTAGTTACTCAACTCATACCTTCATGGCTCTTTCACTACTCTGATGACGCCCAAGACAATCGGCGACTCATACTGCGCGATGCCGTTGATCTCGATCATCTCCGTCCTGCGAACAACTTGACCATCGCATCGAACGATCAAGTTCAAACGATGGGTGCCTGGCTCCACAGTGAAAGTGTTCGTGAAATCGCTATCAATCTTCTGGACATAACTGAGTTGCGAGTCCCCCTCGAAAAGAACACCCAACTCACAACCCTCAACTGGTTCGCCGTTCTGATCAAGAACTGAGCCTGCGGCCCTGAACGCAGAATCCGACATGGTCTGTGCGCATGCTCCGAAGTTTGCAATAAGGCACACAAACAACGTAACGCGTCGAAAGCTTCTGGCCACCTCATTTACCTCGCATATACTGGAATTCTCGCCAATTCTTCTCAGCGAATCCCTTGGCTTCAACTTCGTATCTATTTCCCCTGTAGCCATCACCGTTTGTAGCATTCTCAATGACGTACTTAGCGACAGTAACATCTCCAGTGTTCCATTGCTTTATGACGTGATAATACTCCTCCAACATCAGCTGCGGATCCTTGAGAAATCTCTCCCCACTGATTGCTAAATAAATGGCATCTTCTCGCGTAGTGGCAATTGCACCATGCAATTTAGCGAATGGCGAATTCTCAATAACTTGCACGTCGTCCACTGGCTCACCCAAGAGTACTTCCAGCGCATACTTGTCCTGGCTTGGCACATCGACGGTAGAGCTAATTGCGGGGCCAGGCGCAGCACTTCCCTTTGGTGACGCCTGCGCAGCTCCGCCGCCTTCACTTCTCTGGCTCCTGCCTTCTCTGGGCAATCCGCTAATTGCCATGCCTCCAGCGCCGGGATGACTACTCATTGAGCGGAAGTCAGTTCGCTCACGCTGCTGCTCCGCCTTCTCCTGCCTGCCATCAGGATCAACAAACCGATACGGATTGTTCGCCGCGTACTTGTAGCGATTGAACATCCCCACCGGGCTGCTTAGCGCTGCCACCGGATCCACCGACAGGAATCGCCCCACCGTCGGATCGTAGTACCGCTGCTGCATGTACGTCAGGCCGGTCTCGCTATCCTGCAGATGCCCAGTGAAGCCGAAACCCTGGTAGTTAGGCTTCCCGATGATGCTGCCGTAGGGCTCGTAATCGTTCCGCTCAATGACCGTGCCGGCACTGTTCGTCACCGCCACTGGACTACCCCGGTTGCGTCCGCACAAGTGACAGTCGCCAGCACGACGCTACTGCGAGAAATCGAACCAGAAAGGTGCGCGCGCACGGCATTGAGGTGAGATGACGAGGCTTTTTGCTTCGCTCGCAAGGCGTTTCGGGTTGCCGCCAAGGCAAAAAGCCTCGACCGTGAACCATTGAGGTGAGACGACACAGCTTTTTGCCTCGACATCGAGGCTTTCAGCGGTGACGACAACGCTGTTTGCCTTGCGGCCGAGGCTTTCCGCTCTGATCCCAAGACTTTTCGCCTTGGCGCCGCACTACCGAGGTGCGCGCGCGAAGCTCGGCGGTGCGACAGCGAAGCAAAATGCCTCGCCCACCCTACCGCGCAGCGGATGGATGCATCCGGCCACGAGCCCGTCAATCCATCATGGCGGACAGGAACACGACAACCTTGCACAACCCGTCCGCCGCGCGCGGGCGACTACCTGGCTACTCCGTGACGCCGCCCGCAGGCCGCGCACGTCCGGTAGGTGCCGAAGCGTCCTGGCCGTTCCCCGCCCAACAGGCCACCGCAGCCACAGATCAGCGCGTCGCCGGTGCCCCAGCGCAACAGGCGCACGCTGGCGATGACGCCGAGCAGCACGGACAGCCCCAACAGCACGTAGGGCGCCAAGCGCAACGCGTCGCCGAGCGGCTGCGCGAACGCGGCCGGTTCCGCACTGGTTAGCAGCGTGGACACAAACGCCAGCAGCAGGCATGCCAGCGTCGGCAGGTACATCCTGAAAGCCATCCAGTGCATGGGCGTCATCGGTGATCCCCCGGGTCTGTGGATGGCAGCGTGACCGGGGACCGTCGCGCGGGATGAGACGGCGCAAAAATGAAAAGCCCCGCATCGCGGGGCCATTGTTCAGGAACGATCGACAGGCGCTCAGCTCACCAGTTGCAGCCGCAGTTCCTTCGGCAGGGCGAACACCATGTTCTCGGGCTCGCCATCCAGTTCGCCGACGCCAGCGGCACCGAGGTCGCGCAGGCGCTGGATGACGCCGTCGATCAGCACGTCCGGGGCTGAAGCGCCGGCGGTGACGCCGATACGTTGCTTGCCGTCGATCCAGCGCGGGTCGATCTCGTGGGCGCCATCGATCAGGTACGACTCCACGCCGTCGCGCTCGGCCAGCTCGCGCAGGCGGTTGGAATTGGAGCTGTTTGGCGAGCCGACCACCAGCACCAGGTCGCATTGCTTCGCGAGGTCGCGCACGGCGTCCTGGCGGTTCTGCGTGGCGTAACAGATGTCGTCATTCTTCGGCCCCTGGATGGCCGGGAAGCGCTGCTGCAGCGCCTGGATGATGCCCACCGTGTCGTCGACGGACAGCGTGGTCTGGGTGGTGTAGAACAGGTTTTCCGGCTGGCTGACATCCAGCAGAGCCACGCCGTCGATGTCCTCCACCAGGTAGATGTTCCCGGTGCCGCCTTCGCGGCTCCACTGTCCCATCGTGCCTTCCACTTCCGGATGCCCGGCATGGCCGATCAGCACCACGTCGCGACCGGCGCGGCAGTGGCGGGCCACTTCGAAATGGACCTTGGTCACCAACGGGCAGGTGGCGTCGAAGACCTTCAGGCCGCGGCAGTCGGCTTCGTTGCGCACGGCCTTGGACACGCCGTGCGCGCTGAAGATGACGGTGGCACCGTCCGGCACCTCGTCCAGCTCCTCGACGAACACCGCGCCGCGCTGCTTCAGGTCGTCGACCACGAAGCGGTTGTGCACCACTTCGTGCCGCACGTAGATCGGCGCACCCAGCGTTTCGATGGCGCGCTTGACGATCTCGATCGCGCGGTCGACGCCGGCACAGAAACCACGGGGATTGGCGAGGAGGACGTCCATGGGGCCGATTTTACTGGAGGTGGGACAGCATAGGGATGAATCGGCCGCCAGCCGCTCCCACCGTCATCCCGGCGAAAGCCGGGACCCAGTGACGTACGCGCGGACAGCAGGTTTCACGGTGGAAGGCGCTGGGTCCCGGCTTTCGCCGGGATGACGGCCCGAGCACAGGCGCCGGTCCACTGCCCGGCGACGCATAAACAAAGCGGACCCGAACCCGCCTCGCGACCCGCGCCGAGCGGGTCCGCTCAACCGCCCTTCTTCTTCCCGTCGAACAACCCGAACAGCGCAATGCCGATGGCCCCGCCCACCACCGCGCAATCCGCGATGTTGAACGCCGGCCAGTAGTAGTCGCGCCAGTGCCACTGGATGAAGTCGATCACGTGGCCGTGGATCTGGCGGTCGATGACGTTGCCCAGCGCGCCGCCGATGACCAGTGCGTACGGGAGCGCCTGGCGCCAGTCGCTACGCGCGGTACGCGACAGCCAGAAGCCCAGCAGGCCGCTGATGCCCACGGCCAGCACAGTGAAGAACCACCGCTGCCAGCCGCCGGCGTTGGCCAGGAAGCTGAACGCCGCGCCGGTGTTGTAGGTGCGGTACCAGTTCCAGAAGCCCTCGATCACCGGGATGGCGGTGTACTCCGGCAGCGCCGCCAGCACCCATGCCTTCGACCACTGGTCCAGCGCGATGACGATGACCGACAGCAGCAACCAGATCAAGGCATTGGGTTTGGGATGTTTGCTCATCGTGTTCCTGTTGGAAGAAGCCTGTAGGAGGGGCTTCAGCCCCGATGCTCCGATGGCGGGGGCGGTCGGGGCTGAAGCCCTCCTACAGGGAGAGATCAGAACCACACCCGGTGTTCGCCCGCGCCATCGATGTTGTCGACGCAGCGGCCGCACAGCTCCGGATGCGCGGCATGCTGGCCGACATCGGCGCGGTAGTGCCAGCAGCGCACGCACTTGCTCTTGGTGGTCGGCGTGGCCAGCACGAAGATCTCGTCAGCACTGACTTCGCTGACGGTGACGTCGCCGCTGATGAAGAAGAAGCGCAGTTCCTCGGCCAGCGGCTGCCACTTGGCGGCGGTCAGCGCATTCACCGACACCGTGATCTCCGCCTCCAGCGCGGCGCCGATCAGGCCGTTGGCGCGCATCGGCTCCAGCACCTTCGCGACCTGCTCGCGCAGGGCCAGCAGCTGGTCGAAGTCGGCCGCGTTCAAGGCCGCGCCCTCCGGCAACGGTGCCAGGCCGTCGTACCACGTGGCGAACAGCACGTTGCCCGTGCGCTCGCCCGGCAGGTAGCCCCACATCTCGTCGGCGGTGAAGCTGAGCACCGGCGCGATCCAGCGCACGAAGGCCTCGGCGATATGGAACATCGCGCTCTGCGCGCTGCGGCGACCGCGCGAATCCTCGCGCATCGTGTACAGGCGGTCCTTGGTGACGTCCAGGTACAGCGAGCCCAGGTCGACGCTGCAGAAGTTCAGCAGCGTCTGCACGATCTCGGCGAAGTCGTAGCGGTCGTAGGCGGCCTTGATCTTCTCCTGCACCTCGTACGCGCGGTGCACGATCCAGCGGTCCAGCGCGACCATGTCGGCCGGCGCCAGCAGGTCGCGCGCGGGATCGAAGCCGTTGAGGTTGCTGAGCAGGAAGCGCGCGGTGTTGCGCAGGCGACGGTAGGCATCGGCGTTGCGCTTCAGGATCTCCTGCGACAGCGACATCTCGTTGCTGTAGTCGGCGCTGGCGATCCACAGGCGCAGGATGTCCGCGCCCAGGGTCTTCATGATGTCCTGGGGCTCGATGCCGTTGCCCAGCGACTTGGACATCTTGCGGCCGTGCTCGTCCACGGTGAAGCCATGGGTGAGGCACTGCTTGTAAGGCGCCGCCTTGTCGATCGCCACGCCGGTCAGCAGCGAGGACTGGAACCAGCCGCGGTGCTGGTCCGAGCCTTCCAGATAGAGGTCGGCCGGCTTGCCGAAGCCGCGCTCCAGCAGTACGCCCTCGTGCGTCACGCCGGAATCGAACCAGACATCGAGGATGTCGGTGATCTTGTCGTAGTCCTTCGCTTCGTCGCCCAGCAGTTCCGCCGCGTCCAGCGTGTACCAGACGTCGACGCCGCCCTGCTCCACGCGATCGGCGACCGCGCGCATCAACTCGACGCTGCGCGGATGCGGTTCGCCGGTTTCGCGATGCACGAACAGCGCGATCGGCACGCCCCAGGTGCGCTGGCGCGAGATGGTCCAGTCCGGACGGCCATCGACCATGCCGGCGATGCGGGCTTCGCCCCACTGCGGGAACCAGCCGACGTGCTTGATGGCCTCCAGCGCATCGGCGCGCAGGTTGGCCTGCTCCATCGAGATGAACCACTGCGGCGTGGCGCGGAACGCGATCGGCGTCTTGTGCCGCCAGCAGTGCGGATAGCTGTGTTCGAGCTTGCTGAAGGCGAGCAGCGCGCCGCTCTGCTTCAGCACGTCGATGATCGTGTCGTTGGCCTTCCAGATATGCAGGCCGGCGAGTTCGACGCCATGCGCGGCCGGCGTGGACGGCAGGTACACGCCGCGGCCGTCGACCGGATTGATCTGCGCGGCGGTGTACGTGTCGAGCAGGCCGTACTGCTTGCTGACGGCATAGTCCTCCTGGCCGTGGCCGGGCGCGGTGTGCACGGCGCCGGTACCGTCTTCGGCTGACACGTGATCGCCGAGCAGCACCGGGATGTCGCGTGTGTCGTAGAACGGATGCGCGAAAAGCAGGCCTTCCAACGCACTGCCCTTCACCCGCGCATGCATCACCAGATCGGTGACGCCGTAGCGCTGCAGCGCGCGCGCAGCCAGCGCATCGGCCAGCACCAGCCAGCGGCGCTTGCCGTCGTGCGCCGGACCTTCGACCAGGGCGTACTCGAGATCCGCACCGACCGAGATGGCCAGCGACGCGGGCAGCGTCCACGGCGTGGTGGTCCAGATCGGCAGCGCGACCTCGACATCGGCCGGCACGTCGAAGCCGAACGCCTTCGCCAGCGCGTGCGCGTCGCGCGCGGCGTAGGCCACGTCCACCGCCGGCGACACCTTGTCGGCGTATTCGATCTCGGCTTCCGCCAACGCCGAGCCGCAGTCGAAGCACCAGTGCACCGGCTTCACGCCGCGCGTCAGGTGGCCGTTGGCGACGATCTTCGCCAGCGCGCGGATCTCGTTGGCTTCGAAACGGAAGTCGAGCGTCTTGTACGGGTTGTCCCAGTCGCCGATCACGCCCAGGCGCTTGAAGTCCTTGCGCTGGATGTCGATCTGCGACTCGGCGTACTCGCGGCACTTCTGACGGAACTCGACCGCGTCCAGCTTCACGCCGACCTTGCCGAACTTCTTCTCGATGGCGATCTCGATCGGCAGGCCGTGGCAGTCCCAGCCGGGGACGTACGGCGCATCGAAGCCGGCCAGGTAGCGCGACTTGACGATGATGTCCTTGAGGATCTTGTTGACCGCATGGCCCAGATGGATCGCGCCATTGGCGTACGGCGGGCCGTCGTGCAGCACGAACAGCGGACGCCCCTTGGCGTTGTCGCGCAGTTGCGTGTACAGGCCCTGGCTTTCCCAGCGGGCCAGCGTGTCCGGCTCGCGCTTGGGCAGGTCGCCGCGCATCGGGAAATCCGTGGCAGGCAGATGGAGGGTGGCTTTGTAGTCCTGGCTCACGCCGTCGCTCGTCGTTGATGTTCGGAAAGGATTGCCCGCGCGTCGTCCGCATCGCGGTGCATCTGCTCGGTGAGGCTGGGCAGATCGGGGAATTTCAGTTCGTCGCGCAGCTTGGCGACGAATTCGATGTCGAGATGGCGCCCGTAGAGGTCGCCGGCGAAGTCGAACAGGTGGGCTTCCAGCAACGGTTCCACGCCATCGACCGTGGGCCGGGTGCCGAAGCTGGACACGGAAGGCCAGGGCCGGTCGCCGACGCCGTGCACCCAGGTGGCGTAGATGCCGGACAGCGCAGGCGTCTTCGGGAAGCGCAGGTTGGCGGTAGGGAAGCCCAGCGTGCGGCCGAGCTGCTTGCCGCGGACGACGCGCCCGCCAATCGCGTACGGGCGGCCAAGCAAGCGCTCGACGGTAGCGAAATCGCCGGCTTTCAGCGCTTCGCGGATGCGGGTGCTGGAGACGCGTTCGCCCTGGGCGTGCACGGGGTCGATCTCGCCGGCGGTGAAACCGAGCTCGCCCCCTATCGCCTGCAGCAAAGCAAGGTCGCCGCCACGGCGGTGGCCGAAGCGGAACTCGGGGCCGATCCAGACCTCGCGGGCGCCCAGGCGTCCGGACAGCAGCACGCGGGCGAAGTCCTCGGCGGACATCGCGGAAAGCTTGGCGTCGAAGCGCAGCAGGCCGACGCGGTCGGCACCCAGGTCGAGCAGGCCTTCCACCTTCGCCCGCGCCAGGGTCAGGCGCGGCGGCGGACTGTCCTTGGCGAAGAACTCGCGCGGCAGGGACTCGAACGTCACCACCACGGCCGGTACGCCCAGCGCGCGCGCACGCGCGACGGCATGCCGCACCAGCGCACGGTGGCCCAGGTGCAGGCCATCGAAGGCGCCGATGCAGACCACGCTACCGTGCGGGCACAGAGGCCCGCCATCGACGTCACGGAACAGCCTGCTCATGGATTCCTGTCGGGAAGGATGCGCCAGGCGGCGGATCCCGGATGTTGCAAGACCTTGAAGTATAGCCGGCCCCGCCCGTCCTCAATGCCCACGCAGGTCACGCGGCCGGATGCCCTGCAGGTAGAGCAGCCCGGCATACAGCGCACCACCCGCACCGACCATCACCGCCAGCCGCCAGCCGCGCTCCCACCAGGCCCACGGGGTCCAGTCGACCCAGACGAAACGGAACGCCACCACCACCAGCGTCATCGCCACCGTGGCCAGGACGATCTGGCGCAGGAACCGGGCCCAGCCCGGCTGGCGCCGATAGACGCCAGCCCGGCGCAGCAGCCAGGCCAGTTGCACGGCGTTGACCCAGCCGGCGATCGCGATGGCCAGCGCCAGCAGCGCGTGGGCGCCCTGCACCTGGCCGAGCGCCGCCTTCAGATCGCCGCCCGTGGCCTGCAGTGCCTGCCGACCGGGCTCGGTACCGTAGAGCATCGCCGCGAAGAACAGCACCGTGCACAGCGCATTGGTCAGCACCGCCACCACGGCGGCCTTGACCGGCGTGCGGGTGTCCTGGCGCGAATAGAATGCGGGGGCCAGCACCTTCACCAGCAGGAAGGCGGGAATGGCGATCGACTGCGCCATCAGGCTCCAGCTGGCCATTTGCACGTCGGTAGCCCCGAACCGGCCGTATTGGAACAGCGTCGACAACAGCGGCTGCGCGCACAGGATCAGGCCGGCGCAGGCCGGCAGGCCGATCAGCAGGCAGAGCCGGAAACCCCAATCCAGGCCCTTCGAATAGCCCTGGGGATCGGTCTCGGCGTGCCGGCTGGACAGGTGCGGCAGGATCACCGTGCCGATGGCGACGCCGAACATGCCCAGCGGGAATTCCAGCAGGCGATCGCTGTAGTACAGCCAGCTGACACTGCCGCTGACCAGCAAGGCGGCCACCCAGGTGTTCAGCAGCAGGTTGAACTGCGCCACCGAGGAACCGAACAGCGTCGGCACCATCAGGGTCATGATCTTGCGCACGCCGGCGTGGGCGGCATCCAGCTTCGGCCGGGGCAGCAGACCCAGTCGGTACAGCGACGGCAGCTGGAACACCAGTTGCAGCACGCCGGCGATGAACACGCCCCACCCCAGCACCATGACCGAGCTGCTGAACCAGGTTTGCGCCGCGAACGCGGCCGAGATCATCGCCACGTTCAGCAGGATCGGCGACAGCGCCGGAATGGCGAAGCGCTGGTAGCTGTTGAGGACCGCGCCGACCAGCGACGCCAGCGAAATGAACAACGCGTAGGGGAAGGTGACGCGCAGCAGGTCGGTCAGCATCGCCATCTGCGCGTCGTCGAAATTCGGCGCGATCAGCTCGGCGATCGGCCGCGCCAGCAGGATGACGATGGCCGTCAGCACCAGCAGTGCCGCCGCCAGCGTACCGGCCACGCGGTCGACCAGGGCCTTGACCTCCTCGGCAGTGCGGGTGGCCTTGTACTCGGCCAGCACCGGGACGAAGGCCATCGAGAACGACCCTTCGGCCGACAGCCGGCGCATGAAGTTGGGGATACGGAACGCCACGAAGAAGGCGTCCATCATGCCGCCGGCGCCGAAGACGTGGGCGTAGACCTGGTCCCGGACCAGTCCGGACAGCCGGGACAGGAAGGTCATGGAGCTGAATACCGCGGCGGACCGCAGCAACCTGCCGCTCATCGCCACCCCTTTGCCCGGGACGGACCCAGGTTGACGCAACCTATTGAATGCCCCATAATTTCCGGCTCAATTTACCCGTCTTCCGTTCACCCCCTGAATTCTCTCAGGTATTCACCAGGAATCCCACCGTGGCCAATATCAAGTCCGCCAAGAAGCGCGCCAAGCAGACCGTCGTGCGCAATGCGCGCAACGCCGGTCAGCGTTCGATGCTGCGCACCGCTGTCAAGAAAGTCCTGAAGGCGCTCGACGCCAATGACGCCGCCGGCGCCCAGGCCGCGTTCGTGTCGGCCCAGCCGATCCTCGACCGCCTGAGCTCGCGCGGCCTGATCCACAAGAACAAGGCTGCCCGCCACAAGAGCCGCCTGAACGCCCGCATCAAGGCCCTGCAAGCGGCCTGATTCACGGCGGTACGCAACGCGAAGACACTGGAACCCGCCGAAAGGCGGGTTTCTTTTTGCCTGCGGACAGCCCCGGCGCCAACTTCGGCGTTCTCGCCGCATTTCGCCACGAAGAAAAAACCCGCCTTCCGGCGGGTTTTCCTTGTCAGCCTTCGCGTGCGGCCTCTTCGGCGTCTTCCTTCTGGCGATCGAAGAAGGCCATGACGTCCTTCATAATCGGCCAGGTGCCTTCGCGCGAAATGGCGGACACCTGGAACCACGGCTGGGTCCAACCCAGGCTGGCGATGATCTGTTCCGCGCGCTCCCTGGCCTCGTCCTCGAACATCAGGTCTGCCTTGTTGAGCACCAGCCAGCGGGGCTTCGCCAGCAGTTCCGGATCGTGCTTCTCCAGTTCACGCTCGATGGCGCGCACCTGCTCGACCGGATCGACATCCTCCACGCCGCCTTCCATCGGCGCCATGTCCACCAGGTGCAGCAGGATGCGGGTGCGCTGCAGGTGGCGCAGGAACGTCGCACCCAGGCCAGCGCCGTCCGCGGCACCTTCGATCAGGCCCGGGATGTCCGCGATCACGAAGCTGCGGTGCGCCTCCACGCTGACCACGCCCAGGTTCGGATACAGCGTGGTGAACGGATAGTCCGCGACCTTCGGCGTGGCCGCCGAGACGGCGCGGATGAAGGTGCTCTTGCCGGCGTTGGGAAAGCCGAGCAGGCCGACGTCCGCCAACAGCTTCAACTCCAGCTTGAGCAGGCGCTCCTCGCCCTCTTCGCCCGGCGTCGCCTTGCGCGGCGCACGGGTGATCGAGCTCTTGAAGTGCATGTTGCCCAGGCCGCCCTTGCCGCCCTTGGCCACCAGCAGGCGGTCGCCGTGCTGCGTGAGGTCGCCGATCACTTCGTCGGTGCTGACATTGGTCACCACCGTGCCGACCGGCACCGTGATGGTCAGGTCTTCGCCCGCCTTGCCGTACATCTGCCGGCCCATCCCGTTCTCGCCTCGCTGGGCGCGGAACTGGGTCTGATGGCGGAAGTCCACCAGCGTATTGAGGTTCTCGTCGGCCTGCAGCCAGACGCTGCCGCCATTGCCGCCGTCACCGCCGTCCGGCCCACCCAGCGGGATGAACTTCTCGCGACGGAACCCCACGCAACCGTTGCCGCCGTTGCCGGCGCCGACCAGGATTTCTGCTTCGTCTACGAGTTTCATGGGATTGGACTGGAGTGATGAGGAAAGGTGGAACGGTCGCAGGGTCGAGGGACAGACCCCGCAAACGAAAAGCCCCGCACGCGGCGGGGCCCTTCGCTCGGCGTGTGCGAAAGCCTCAGGCTTCCGTCACCACGCTCACGGTGCGGCGCTTCTTGGCGCCCTTGATCGAGAACTCGACCTTGCCGTCGACCAGCGCGAACAGCGTGTGGTCGCGACCCAGGCCGACGCCCGGACCCGGGTGGAACTGGGTGCCGCGCTGGCGGATGATGATGTTGCCCGCATCGATCGCCTGACCACCAAAGACCTTGACGCCCAGCATCTTCGGATTGGAGTCGCGGCCGTTGCGCGAGGAACCTACGCCTTTTTTGTGTGCCATGACTGCTTCTCCTTACTTGGTGATGCCGGTGATTTCGATTTCGGTGTAGTGCTGCCGGTGACCCTGGCGCTTCATGTGGTGCTTGCGGCGGCGGAACTTGATGATGCGCACCTTGTCGGCGCGGCCATGGCCGACGACCTTCGCGGTGACGCTGGCGCCCTTCAGGGCGTCGCCCAGGCTGATGGTCTCGCCATCGCCCAGCATCAGGATGTTGTCGAAGGTGATCTCGTTGCCGGCTTCGGCCTCGAGCTTCTCGACGCGGAGCGTCTCGCCCTTCATCACGCGGTACTGCTTACCGCCCGTGACTACGACTGCGTACATGTGGATTCCTTGGTTTCTGTAGTTATTTTCTGGAGCCTGCCCGCCATCGAGGGCGAACAGAAGCGGAATTCTAGTGGATTCATGGAGTTAGGGTCAACCCTGCCCCTGGGCGTGCTTCCGCGTCCGGCCCGTCGGCCCCCATTACGGACAGGATCTGTCCGCATGGAAGCGCAGACTGGCCCGGATGGTGCCCGTCGGCGGCGCCACCCGCCGCGACGGACCATTGAAAATCAATGACTTGAATCGATCCCTGTCGCGACATATCCGCCTTTCGCTACCGGGGCGACAACCCGTCGCCCGACAGGACGCAGGACCGATGGCCACGCCATCGTGGCTGACTGCCCGCACACCCGCTCCTGCTGTTTCGCTGGCAATGGCGCTATTTGCCCCCACCTAGGCAGATCGCTACGCTTCCTTGTTCGCTTTCCGGATCCCCCACCCGATGGCCATGGACTTCATCCGCATCCGCGGAGCCCGTACCCACAACCTCAAGAACATCGATCTCGACCTGCCGCGCGACAAGCTGATCGTGATCACCGGCCTGTCCGGCTCCGGCAAGTCCTCGCTGGCGTTCGACACCATCTACGCCGAAGGCCAGCGCCGCTACGTGGAGTCGCTGTCGGCATACGCGCGGCAATTCCTGTCGGTGATGGAGAAGCCGGATGTCGATCACATCGAAGGCCTGTCGCCGGCGATCTCGATCGAACAGAAATCGACCAGCCACAACCCGCGCTCCACCGTCGGCACCATCACCGAGATCTACGACTACCTGCGCCTGCTGTACGCCCGGGTCGGCCTGCCGCGCTGTCCGGACCACGGCTACCCGCTGGAAGCGCAGACGGTCAGCCAGATGGTCGACCAAGTGCTGGCGCTGGATGGCGAGCAGCGCTACATGCTGCTCGCGCCGGTAATCCGCGAGCGCAAGGGCGAGCACGCGCAAGTGTTCGACCAGCTGCGTGCGCAAGGCTTCGTGCGCGTGCGCGTCGATGGCGAGCTGTACGAGATCGACGCGGTGCCCGCGCTGGCGCTGCGCCAGAAGCACACCATCGAGGCGGTGATCGACCGCTTCCGTCCGCGCGAGGATCTCAAGCAACGCCTCGCCGAAAGCTTCGAGACCGCCTTGAAGCTGGGCGACGGCATGGCCCAGGTGATGTCACTGGACCAGCCGGATGCCGCGCCGCTGCTGTTCTCGTCGAAGTATTCCTGCCCGGTCTGCGACTACTCGCTGCCGGAACTGGAACCGCGCCTGTTCTCGTTCAATTCGCCGGTCGGCGCCTGCCCCACCTGCGATGGCCTGGGTGTGGCGCAGTTCTTCGACCCGGCGCGCGTGGTCGTGCATCCGGAGCTGTCGCTGGCCGCCGGCGCCGTGCGCGGCTGGGATCGCCGCAATGCGTACTACTTCCAGCTGATCGCGTCGCTCGCCAAGCACTACCAGTTCGACACCGATGCGCCCTGGCAATCGCTGCCGGAGAAGGTGCAGCAGGCCGTGCTGTACGGCAGCGGCGAGGACGTCATCACCTTCACCTACCTCACCGAGTCGGGTGGGCGCACGCAGCGCAAGCACCGCTTCGAAGGCATCGTGCCGAACCTGGAGCGCCGTTACCGCGAGACCGAATCGCCGGCGGTGCGCGAGGAACTGGCCAAGTACATCAGCGACCGTCCGTGCCCCGACTGCCAGGGCGCGCGCCTCAACAAGTCCGCACGCAACGTGTTTGTCGCCGACCGTCCGCTACCGTCGCTGGTGGTGCTGCCGGTGGACGAAGCACTGGCGTTCTTCCGCAGCCTCGACCTGCCGGGCTGGCGTGGCGAGATCGCCGCGAAGATCGTCAAGGAAATCGCCGAGCGCCTCGGCTTCCTGGTCGATGTCGGCCTGGATTACCTGACGCTGGAGCGCAAGGCCGACACGCTGTCCGGCGGTGAAGCGCAGCGCATCCGCCTGGCGTCGCAGATCGGTGCCGGCCTGGTCGGCGTGATGTACGTGCTCGACGAACCGAGCATCGGCCTGCACCAGCGCGACAACGAGCGCCTGCTCGGCACGCTGACGCGCCTGCGCGATCTCGGCAACACGGTGATCGTGGTCGAGCACGACGAGGACGCGATCCGCCTCGCGGACTACGTGCTCGACATCGGACCGGGTGCCGGCGTGCACGGCGGCGAAATCGTCGGCCAGGGCACGCTGCAGGACCTGCTGGAGGCGCCACGTTCGCTGACCGGCCAGTACCTGTCCGGCAAGCGCCAGATCGAAGTGCCGAAGGCGCGCCACAAGGCCAACCCGAAGATGACGCTGCACCTGCGCGGCGCCACGGGCAACAACCTTAAGGACGTCGACTTGGATATTCCATCCGGCCTCTTCACCTGCATCACCGGCGTATCGGGATCGGGCAAGTCGACGCTGATCAACGACACGCTGTACTCGCTGGCCGCCAACGAGATCAACGGCGCCTCGCACAAGCCAGCGCCGTACCGCGAAGTGACCGGCCTCGATCTGTTCGACAAGGTCGTCGACATCGACCAGTCGCCGATCGGCCGCACGCCGCGCTCCAACCCGGCGACGTACACGGGCCTGTTCACGCCGCTGCGCGAACTGTACGCGCAGGTGCCGGAGGCGCGCGCGCGCGGCTATTCGCCGGGCCGCTTCAGCTTCAACGTGCGCGGCGGCCGCTGCGAGGCCTGCCAGGGCGACGGCATGATCAAGGTGGAGATGCACTTCCTGCCGGACGTGTACGTGCCCTGCGATGTCTGCCACGGCAAGCGCTACAACCGCGAGACGCTGGAGATCCTCTACAAGGGCTACAACATCAACGACGTGCTGGAAATGACGGTCGAGGATGCGTTGACCCTGTTCGAGCCGGTGCCGTCGATCTCGCGCAAGCTGGAAACGCTGATGGACGTGGGCCTGAGCTACATCAAGCTGGGCCAGAGCGCGACCACGCTGTCCGGCGGCGAAGCGCAGCGCGTCAAGCTGTCGAAGGAACTGTCGCGCCGCGACACCGGACGCACGCTGTACATCCTCGACGAGCCCACCACCGGCCTGCACTTCCACGACATCGAGCACCTGCTGGCCGTGCTGCACAAGCTGCGCGACGAGGGCAATACCATCGTCGTGATCGAGCACAACCTGGACGTCATCAAGACGGCGGACTGGGTCGTGGACCTGGGACCGGAAGGCGGCCATCGCGGCGGCCGGATCCTCGCGACGGGCACGCCCGAAGACGTCGCCGCGCACCCGGATTCGCATACCGGCCGTTTCCTCGCCAAGCTGCTGCCGGCGGCGAAAGTGCCGAAGCCGACCAAGCCGGCCGCGGTCGCCAAGCCCGACGTACTGCCGCCGCGCAAGTCCGCCACCAAGGCGACCAAGAAGACCTCCAAGACCACGAGCAAGAAGGCCGCACGATGAGCGACACCCCCGACACCGGCCGCAAGCTGCTGGCGAAGATCCCGATCAGCGTGCGCTGGCGCGACATGGACAGCATGGGCCACGTGAACAACGCCAAGTACATCTCGTACCTGGAGGAGGCCCGCGTGCGCTGGATGCTGACCGTGCCGGACGTATCGATGACCGACCGCATCGCGCCGGTCGTCGCCGCCAACAACATCAACTACAAGCGTCCGCTGACGTGGCCGAACGATGTCGTGGTGGAGCTCTACGTCGACCGCCTGGGCACCAGCAGCGTGACCATCGGCCACCGCATCGTGTCGGCCAAGGACGATAGCGTTCTGTACTCCGATGGCAACGTGGTGGTCGTCTGGATGGACACGCAGACCGGCCACAGTGCGCCATTGCCGACGGCGATCCGCGCGGTGTCGGAGTAGCGGCGCTTTTATTCTGCAGGAGCGACGCGAGTCGCGACCGGAAGAATACCGAGTCAGCGGGAATGCAGGGAAAGCACCCTGATGAAGAGGGATTCCCTACTCTGCCCGTACTGGTACTGCCGTTGAGTAATTCCGTGCTTGCGCGGGTCTACGGTCGCGACTTACGTCGCTCCTACAAAAATGCCGCCAGGCTCAAGGTGCGCTCTTGCGCACCTCGAAAACGACCGGCAACGAACGACCATCGGCCAGCTTCAGCGTGATCACCGGCTTCTCGCCTGCGGTCAGCGGCTGGTAGGGACCATGCAGCATGAGATGAAGCCCGCCCGGCTTCAGCTCGACAGCCGTACCGGGCGCGATGGGCAACGCAGCCACAGCGCGCATGCGGCTGACGCCTCCCTCTTCGCGCGTCTCGTGCAGCGACACATCGTCGAAGGCGAGGCTTTCCGCACCGACAATGCTGACCGGCGCCTTGCACGGATTCTCGATGCGGGCGAAGCCCGCCATCATCGGCATCGCGACCGGCGGCATGCGCACCCAGGCCGCCTTGGCGACCGGCAGGCATTCGGCCGCATGGACAGTGCCCAAGCACGACATCAACAGGGCCGCGAGACAGATCATTCCGGTGCGATGGTTCATGCGCCTATGATACCGGCCTGACTTCAGGGAGCGGATGAATGACGGGCCTCATCGAAACCACCGACCACGGCGACATCCGCGAGATCCGGCTGGCGCGGCCGCCGGTCAATGCACTGAACACCGAACTGTGCCGGGCACTGATCGATGCCCTCAACGCCGCCCTCGACCATGGCGCGCACGGCATCGTGCTGGCCGGCAGCGCGAAGATCTTCTCCGCCGGCATGGATGTGCCCTACCTGCTCTCCCTGGGGGACAACCGCCACGCGCTGCTCGATGCCTGGCAGGCGTTCTTCGGCGCCGCGCGCACGCTGGCCGAATCGCGCGTCCCCGTGGTCGCCGCGATCACCGGCCATGCGCCGGCGGGCGGCTGCGTGCTGGCGCTCTGCTGCGACTACCGCGTGATGGCGCGCAGCCCGGACCCGTCGCGCCCGTTCGCGCTCGGCCTCAACGAAACCCAGGTGGGCCTGGTGGTGCCTGAAGGCATCCAGCGCCTGATGCGCCGCGTCGTCGGCCCCTATCGCGCCGAGCGCCTGCTGGTGGCGGGCGAAATGGTGCCGGCCGAACGCGCGCTGGAGATCGGCCTGGTCGATGAGCTCGTCGACCAGGAAGACGTTACCGCGCGCTCAGTCGCGTGGCTGCAGCAGTTGCTGCGCCTGCCGCACCACCCGATGCTGCAGACGCGCACCCTTGCCCGTCGTGACCTGGTCGACGCGCTGGATCCGGCGCTGATCCAGCTGGAACGCTTCGTGGATGCCTGGCATGCGCCCGACACACAGACCGCACTGCAGGCACTGGTGGACAAGCTGAAAAAGTAGACGGCGGCTTCGTCAGTCGCCGCGCGCGACCGGGTGCGACGGGTCACTGATCCAGCCGCTCCACGAACCGGGATAAATGCGCGCACCGTGCAGACCGGCATGTTCGAAGGCGAGCAGCAGATGGCAGGCGGTCACGCCGGAGCCGCACATCAGCACGGTGTCCGCGGGCGAGCGGTTGCGCAGCAGCATCGACAACTCGGCGCGCAGCTCGTCGGACGGCTTGAAGCGGCCATCGCGCAGGTTCTGCCCGAACGGAAGATTGAGTGCGCCTGGAATATGTCCGGCGACCCGATCAATGGGCTCGACATCGCCGCGGAAACGCTCGGCGGCGCGTGCATCGATCAGCCAGCCGCTGTCCGCGTCCAGCCGCGCAACGATGCCTGGCGCATCGACCAGCTGGCCTGCATCGAAGTGCGACGGATAGGCAGCAACCGGCACTGGCAGGGAGACCTCGGCGGTTTCCCGCCCACCCTCCGCTCGCCACGCGGCCAGGCCACCGTCGAGCACGGCTACGCGGACATGCCCCATCAGCTTCAACAACCACCACAGGCGCGCGGCCGCCATGCTGCCATCGCCGGCGTCATAGACCACGGCCTGGTGCGACGGCCCGATGCCCCACTCGCCCAGCTTGCGCGCGAACGCATCGCTGTCCGGCAACGGATGTCGGCCTTCGCCGACCTTCGAGAGGTCCGACAGGTCGAGATTGAGGTCCGCGTAGACAGCGCCCGGAAGATGCGACTCGGCGTAGGCCTGACGACCGGCGTCCGGCGCCGCATTGAGCATCACGAAGCGAGCATCGACCAGCCGCAGGTCGGGATCGCCCAGAGCGGCGGACAACGCCGTGGCGTAGACGAGGGTCGTCCAGCTCATGCCAGTTGCTCCAGCCGTTGGCGAAGATTGAACAAAATGGCGGCCGTCGCGCCCCAGATGCGCTGTCCCGGCCATGCGTACTCCAGCACCACGCGCCGGCGTCCGCGGTAGTCGACTTCGACACGGCGAAGGTTGTCCGGTGACAACAGGTAATCGAGCGGCACCTCGAACACGTCGGCGACTTCGTTCGGCTCGGGCACCGGCACGAAGGCAGGATCGACCAGCGCCACCACCGGCACCACGCGGAATCCACTGATCGTGGTAAAGGGGTCGAGGAAGCCCAGCGGGGTGACCTGCGACGCCGGCAGCGCGATTTCCTCGTGGCTTTCGCGCAACGCGGCCGCTACCGCGTCGACATCCGTGGGCTCGACGCGCCCACCGGGGAAACTCACCTGCCCGCCGTGATGACGCAATCCGTCGGTGCGGCGCGTCAGTAGTACCTGCGTACCCTCCGCGCGCGGAACAAGACCGGCCAGCACGGCCGCTTCGGCCAGCGGTCCGGGCGGCAGCAGATCGACCAGATCGTCATGGTTCCAGCCCGCTTCGCCCGGCACGGTGCCCAACGGATGCAGGGCACGGCGCAACGCGCCGCCTTCGCGCAGGCGGGGCTCCAGCGGCAAGCGCCCGCGTTCGCGCGCGGGCAGCACGTGCTCCATCAGTCGCAGGCGTTCGTCATCGTTCATCTGCGACCAGCGTGCGATCTCCGATGTGGTGCGTAGGCATCCTTCGCATAGCCCATCGTGGTCCAGTGTGCAGACGCCGATGCATGGACTGAGCACGGCGCGGAATGCGGTATTCATTTCTTCGGGCACCTGCGGAGGGTAGCGGAAATGCGCCGCCCTGCGCCGAAAAGCACTGCGCCGGCACGAGGCCGGCGCAGAGGGTATAGCGGTTGCTGAGCCTGCGGAACGGCTGCCCTGTCGGAAGGGAAGCATCGCCGCCGGATCCCCGCTTTGCGGGGATGACGCAATGGAAAAGGCATCTGCGCAGGGCGCAGACGCGTCATTGCGTCACTTGACGCTGACCAGCTTGATCTCGAACACGACGGCCACGTTCGGCGGGAAACCCGTGCGCGGATCGGCGCCGTAGGCCTTGTCCGGCGGCAGCGCGACTTCCCACTTGGCGCCGGCCGGCATCTGCAGTAGCGCTTCGCGCATCGCCGGCATCTCGACGGCGCTGATCTTCAGGTCCTTCATCGGCTGCGGCGGACGGGCTTCCGCCGGGCGCTGGCCGAACGGGTACGGACCGGACACCAGCAGTTCGACCGTGCTCGCCTGGGTCGGCTTCGCACCGGTACCGTTCTCCAGCACCTTGTAAGGAACGCCGCTCGCCAGCGTCTTCACGCCCGCCTGACCCTTGTACTGGGCGATGAACTGGTCGCTCTTGGTCTTGTTCTCGCCGGCGACCTTGTCGTACTCGGCCTTGGCCTGCTGGGCGCGGGTCTGCTCGCGCTTCTGGAAGGCTTCCAGTGCCGGCTTCAGCTGGTCAGCGGTCAAGGCCGGCTGCTTCTTGGCGTAGGCGTCCTGCAGGCCCTTCACCACGGAGTTGATGTCCAACTGCTCGCCACGCGCGGTCAGCTCGGCAAGGTTGTTGCCGTAGTCGTAACCAAAGTAGTAGCTCAGCTTGCCTTTCTCGGACGAGACGTCCTGGGCCAGGGCGCTACCGGCCATGGCGAATGCCGCAACAGCGACCGCAATCGAACGCAACTTCATCAACACACTCTCCGAAGATAGGGCGACGGCGGCATACCGTCTGGAATGGACGCGCTAGGATAGCCGCCGGGGCGCTTAACCGCCACTGACGACAGGCGGGTCTGACCGGACCTTGCCCGAAGAGTTCCAATTTCACTCAAAATTTACAAAACCCCCTCGAAAACGCCATGTCCGAACCTCTTGTCCTTGTCGCTGACGACGCCGGGATCCGTCGCCTGACCGTCAACCGCCCCGACAAATTGAACGCCCTCAATGCCGCCACGCTGGACGCCTTGCAGGCGGCCTTCGACGACGCTGCGGCCGACGCGACTGTTCGGGTCGTCGTGCTCACCGGTGCCGGTCCGAAGGCGTTCGTGGCGGGCGCCGACATTGCCGAAATGGCGGGCCTGCGTGCCACCGAGGGACGCGACTTCTCGCTGCGCGGCCAGAAGCTGATGCGCACCATCGAAACGCTGCCGAAGCCGGTGATCGCGATGGTCAACGGCTTCGCGCTCGGTGGCGGGCTGGAACTGGCGATGGGCTGCCACCTCCGCATCGCGGCGGACAGCGCGAAGGTCGGCCAGCCCGAGATCAACCTGGGGCTGATCCCGGGCTTCGGTGGCAGCCAGCGCCTGCTGCGCCTGGCCGGACGTTCCGCCACGCTGGAGCTTTGCCTGCTGGGCGCGCCGGTCACGGCCGAGCGTGCGCTGCAGCTGGGCATCGTCACCCGCGTGGTGCCGGCGGCGGAGCTGGAAGCCGAAACGCTGAAGGTCGCGGCGCAACTGGCTGCATCGGCGCCGCTCGCGCTGCGCGCGACGCTCGACGTGATCAACATCGGCGGGGAATGTGGCATCGAGGAAGGCCTGCAGTACGAGAGTGCGCAGTTCGGCCTGATGTTCGCGACCGACGACATGCGCGAAGGCACGCGCGCGTTCGTCGAGCGCCGCAAACCCGCCTTCACCGGTCGCTGAGCGGCACCGCGTCGCATGCCTTCTCCGCCCTGCCCCGACTGTCGACAGGCGCATGCGCTGGCGCCCCTGATCGCGACGGATGATCTCGATGCCGCGATCGAGGCAGGACTGATGGCGTTCCAGCCGTGTCCGTGCGCGGGAAACGACGCCGTCGCCATCATGCAAACCCAGCATCGTCTGCGGGTCGCGTGGAGCGCGCGCCAGCGTTACCGGCAACGCGAGACGCGCTTGGCAGGACGCGCCGCCGAACGCGAAGCGCGCCGCGTGAAGGCGACGGTCCCGAACGCGAGCGCAAACGAAACGCCCCGCCCTGCACTGCCGACCGGCGCTGCCGCGATCCTTGCGCGCGCCAAGGCCAAGGCGGCCGAGAGGATGAAACGATGACGCCTGCTCCCCGGCGCAGCGCCACGCTGACCCCCGCCGAGGTTGTCGAACTGTTCTCGCGGCTGCGCGAACTCAATCCGAAGCCGACGACCGAGCTGGAATACAGCACGCCATTCGAGCTGCTGGTCGCGGTGACGCTGTCGGCACAGGCGACCGATGTCGGCGTCAACAAGGCGACGCGTCGGTTGTTCCCGGTGGCGAATACGCCCGCCGCCATCCTGGCCCTGGGCGAGGACGGGCTGAAGAAATACATCTCGACCATCGGCCTGTTCAACGCGAAGGCGAAGAACGTCATCGCCACGTGCCGCATCCTGATCGAGGAGCATGGCGGCGAAGTACCGCGCTCGCGTGAAGCCCTCGAAGCGCTGCCGGGCGTGGGCCGCAAGACCGCGAACGTGGTGCTGAACACCGCGTTCGGCGAGCCCACGATCGCGGTGGACACGCATATCTTCCGCGTCGCCAACCGCACCGGCCTGGCGCCGGGCAAGGACGTGCGCGCGGTGGAGGACAGGCTGCTGAAGGTGGTGCCGGCGGAGTTCAAGCAGGACGCGCACCACTGGCTCATCTTGCATGGGCGTTACGTATGCAAAGCGCGCAAGCCGGATTGCCCGCAGTGCGTGATCCGCGATCTCTGCCGGTTCAAGGACAAGACCGCCGCCTGATCCGACGGCGACCTGCCTGATTACTGCGCGTCGCGCTCGATGAAGGGCTTGCGGGGAAGCCGTTCCTCGCGCGTCGCCGCGTGCCAGGCGAACGAGGCGATGATCGCCGCTGCCTGCTTCAGGTCTTCCGGCACCACGTGGTCGTAGGTGTCCAGGTGCGTGTGGTGGACGTGGGTGAAGTAATCCGCCGGATCCTGCACGAACTGGAAGCCCGGCAGGCCGACGCGGTCGAAGGAGATATGGTCGGTGCTGCCGGTGTTGCGGGTGGTGACGATGGTGGCGCCGATGTCGTTGAACGGCTCCAGCCACGCCTTGAAGATGGGCACGGCGGCGTGGTTCTCCTGCGCATAGATGCCGCGGATGCGGCCGGTGCCGTTGTCGAAGTTGAAATAGGTCGAGAACCGATCGTAGCCGCGCTGGCGCTGCAGCGGGCCGGTGCCGCGCTGGTAGGCGCGCGGCAGCGCCTTCTGTTCGGGATCGGTGGGCGCGGGATAGTCCGCCAGGTGCTTCGCCACGTACCCCGCCGAGCCGTGCAGGCCCTGCTCCTCCCCGCCCCACAGCGCCAGCCGGATCGTGCGCCGCGGCTTGGCGCCGAGGGTCTTGAGGATGCGCATGGCCTCCATCATCACGACCACGCCGGCACCGTTGTCGCTGGCGCCGGTGCCGGTATGCCAAGAATCGAGATGCGCACCGATGACGACCAGTTCGTCCGCCTTGCCACTGCCCGGGATCTCGGCGAAGGTGTTGGTCGCCGGCAGGTCCTGTTCGCTGGTGAAGGCGGAGTCCACGTCGATGCGCAGTCGCACCGGCTGTTTGCCCTGCACGGCGCGAACGAGCGGGTTGTAGTGCTCGGCCGGCAGCACCAGCTCGGTCACGCCGACCGGTTCGCCGGCCTTGCGGGCACCGCCACCGGTCGCGCGGATGATGCCGTTGTCCCACGAACTGATCGACAGCGTGGCCAGCACGCCTTCCTCGGCGAGGAAGGTATTCAACGCCTTGTTCAATTCGGTCCGCTTGCGGTACTCGTCCAGGCGCTTCTGCTGCGCGTCGGGCGCGGCGTCCTCCGGCATGGGAAACGTCTGCAGTTCGCCCAGCTCCGCCTCGCTGTAGCGGCGGAAGTCGGTGTTCTCGGAGGGCTTGTTGGCACGCGCCTCGTCCACCAGCACGATGCGCCCGCGCAGTTTGCCGCGCTGCTTTTCGATGTCTTCCAGCGTCTTGAACGACGCCAGTACCACCTCGCCCTCGACCGGACCATCGGTGCCGCGGGTCCAGGCCTTCGGCAACGCATGCACCGGCTGCTGGCGCGGCGACAGCATTTCCACGCGCGACGCACGGAAAGCCCAGCCGCGCCCGAAGGCCGGGTCGTAGACCTCGTCGTGGACATTGGACAGGCCCCAGCCGGACAGCTTGCCGCGCGCCCAGGCGCTGGCCTGCGCGTAGTTGGGCGAATTGGTCAGGCGCGGGCCGATGGTTTCGGTCAGCTCCTTCAGATTGGCGGCCGCCTGCGAGCGGTGGAACGCCTCGCTGCGGATCTTCGCCACCATGTCCAGGTCGACCGGTTCGGCGGCCCGCGCCGGCCCCGTCATCGACATTCCCACCCACAACGCAACACCTGCCACGAACGCCGAATACTTCACCACGCCCCCTGATTCCGAAAGGATCCCCGTCCCTGCGCCACCGGGACAAGTCCCGAGGCCGCCTTTCAGTGTCTCTGCGTGGCGCGCGACGGACCCCTGCCAATCGTCATGGTCGTCGGGACCCGGGTTCCGGAAACGACAAGGCCCGGGAGACGATCCCGGGCCTTGTGTCCACGCGGAGCGGCACGCGGCCGCGCGCGGCGCTTACCAGGCGAACTGCGTACGCAGCGCGTACTGGGCGGTCTCGTCGCCGGTGACTTCGTTGTCGCCCTTGGTGTAGTTGAACATGAAGCGCAGGTTCGGATTGACGTAGTAGTTCATGCCGAGGATCCAGCTGGTGACCTCGCGGTTC
Organism: Pseudoxanthomonas sp. GW835-FHT14C01; assembly: GCF_058793715.1. Taxonomy (NCBI): domain Bacteria; kingdom Pseudomonadati; phylum Pseudomonadota; class Gammaproteobacteria; order Lysobacterales; family Lysobacteraceae; genus Pseudoxanthomonas; species Pseudoxanthomonas sp. GW835-FHT14C01. The sequence continues at coordinate 414,923 of NZ_JBXAGB010000003.1, read as the reverse complement.
AGCGTTTCGTTCTCGACGTAGTCGTAACGGCCGGTCAGCTCCCACAGACCCTTGTCGGCGACCTTCGGCGAACCGAACACGCCGGTGGCGCCCTTGTACGGCTTGTGGCCGCCGTTGAGCATGAAGCTGCCCTGCACGTAGTACGTCTTGACGTCCTGGTCGCGACCCAGCGGCTGACCGAAGGTCGCGTCGGCGTATTCGGCCTGGAAGAAGGCCGGGCCGAACGAGCCCGCGGCTTCCACCGCCATCACGTCGACGGTGTTGCGGCTGGCGCCGGTGGTGGTGGCGATGACCTGCGACGGACCGCGACGGCCGGCGTAGTTGGAGGTGGCGACCAGGTCGGCCGAGCCCAGGTTGTTGTCTTCGAAGCTGTACCACGCGCCGAAGTGCAGCGTGCTGTTGTCGGTGTTGATCGGCGCGAACGTCACGCGGCCGGCGGCGCCCATGCCTTCGTTGCGCGTGCCGGACGCGCCACGCAGGTTGAACACGCTCAGGCCCGCGGTGTAGTTCTCGCCGGCGCGCAGGTAACCCACGCCCTGCTGGAACTGGCGCCCGGAGAACAGGCCGGTGGCAGAGGCGAACGGACGCTCCATGGTCAGCAGTTCGTTGGAACTGGTCAGTTCCTCCATCGCGCGGTACGGCTTGAAGTGGCCGATGGTGAACTTGCCGCCGAGCGCGGACTTGGCGATGTAGACGTCGCGGAAGCCGTCCAGGCCGCCACCGGCGCCGAAGTCGTTCTCCATCTTGTAGTCCCAGCCGTAGGCCTTGCCCGACAGGGTCAGGCGCGCGCGGCGGAATTCGGTGGTGCCGGTGGTGCTGGCCAGGTCGCGGTCGAACGCATACGCGTCGAACTGGATGCGGCCACCGATGCTGGCTTCGAACTTGCCGTCGGCCGAGGTCACCTTGACACCGCCCTTGGTATCGATTTTCGGCGAACCGGTGGTGAGCTTGTCCAGTTGCGAGGCCGTGTCCAGGTTCACGTCGGACTGCGCGTCGGTGCGCTCTTCCAGCTCGGCCACCTTGGCCGACAGCGCCTCCAACTGCGCCTTCAGTTCGGCGATCGTCTGATCGCGGGAGTCGGCGGCGGACGCCGAGAAGCTGGTGCTGCCCATGGCGACGGCAAGCGCGGCGGCCAGGAGGGAATAACGCATGGTGACTCTCCGAGTGGAATGGGAAGTAAGGGCGCAGGCTTCGTGGGCGCCCTGCTTCGCTTCCGAGATCACCTTCGGAAATCATTAAGCGCCCGTCAAAGATGCGCTAAAGCATGGGAGTGAAATCTTGCAGTCACATGTGAGTTTCATGACTGTGATGTGACAGCGCGCCTTCATGCCCTGCCTGCGCCCGCATTTCCCGGATGACGACACCTATATATGTGTTGAAAGACGCCCGACCGGACCGGCGGCGGCGATCCTGTCACCGCTTCCACGGAGGCCGTACGCCCGGCACTCCGCGGTAGCGACCGGCAACGCGTCGCCACCGTCACGCGACTGTCGCAATGCCGACACGGGGCTGTCACACAAACGTCGTGGAATGGCCACCCAACGGGCATGCCCCGTCCATCCACCCTGCCTTCTCCCAGGAGATTTCCGTGCTCAACTCGATCAAATCCCGCGTCGCGCTGCTCGCGCTCGCCTCGGCCTTCTCGGCGCAGGCGTTCGCCGCCGACGTGACCGGCGCCGGCGCGTCGTTCGTGTACCCGGTGATGACCAAGTGGTCCGCCGACTACGCCAAGGCCAGCAACAACCGCGTCAACTACCAGTCGATCGGTTCGGGCGGCGGTATCGCGCAGATCAAGGCCGGCACGGTGGACTTCGGTTCGTCCGATGCGCCGTTGAAGCCGGAAGAACTGGCCAAGTACGGTCTGGCGCAGTTTCCGTCGGTGATCGGCGGCGTGGTGCCGGTGCTGAACGTGGCCGGCCTGAAGCCGGGCCAGCTGAAGCTGGACGGCCCGACCCTGGCCAACATCTTCCTGGGCACCATCAAGACCTGGAACGACCCGGCCATTGCCGCCCTGAATCCAGGCGTGACCCTGCCGGCGCAGCGCATCACTGTCGTGCGTCGCTCGGACGGTTCGGGCACCACCTTCAACTTCGTCAATTACCTGTCCAAGGTCAGCCCGGAGTGGAAGACCAAGGTCGGCGAAGGCACCACCGTGCAGTGGCCGACCGGCGTCGGCGGCAAGGGCAACGAAGGCGTCGCCGCGTACGTGAAGCAGATCAAGGGCGGCATCGGCTACGTCGAACTGTCCTATGCGCTGCAGAACAAGATGGCCTATGCCAGCCTGAAGAATGCCGCCGGCCAGTTCGTGCAGCCGAGCGAAGAGAGCTTCGCGGCCGCGGCCGCCAGCGCCGAGTGGGCCAAGTCGAAGGACTTCTACCTGGTCATGACCAACGCCCCGGGCGCCAACTCCTGGCCGATCACCGCGACCAACTTCATCCTGATGTACAAGGCGCCGAAGAAGGGTAACAAGGACGCACGCGACTTCTTCCGCTGGGTCTACGCCAACGGCGACGCCCAGGCCAAGTCGCTGGACTACGTGCCGCTGCCGCCGGCGCTGGTCCAGCAGATCGAGACCTACTGGAAAGCCAACCTGAAGTACTGATCGTCCCGCCGGCCCGGTCTCTCCCCGTGCCGGCCCCGATGGAGCGTTCCTCCCCGCGCTCCATCACCGGCGGGCCTTCGGGCCCGCCTTTTTTTTGTTTGACGATGACTCCAGCCCGGTACTTCGCTGGACTGCGCCGTAGCTCGATGAAGCAGGTTTATCAAGGACTTACGCGCGTCCATCATATGCCGGTGCTTTCTGAAACTTGACCCGGTTTTCCCTCGCGCCGCTCCTATCTGGCTCTTGGAATTCGGGTCGTTCCAAGGAGTCATCATGGCGAAGATCAAGCTCACCAAGACCGCCGTAGAGTCGGCGCAACCCCAGGCCAAGGACATCGAACTACGGGATACCGTGGTGCCGGGTTTCCTCTGCAAGATTACCCCGAAGGGCCGTCGGGTGTTCATGCTCCAGTACCGCACGAACTCCGGGCAGCCCCGCAAGCCCTCGCTGGGCCTGTTCGGGGAACTGACCGTGGAGCAGGCCCGCGTCATGGCGCAGGACTGGCTGGCCGAGGTTCGCCGAGGCGGCGACCCCGGCGGCGCCAAGGCCGAGGCGCGCAAGGCGCCCACGGTCGAAGCGCTGTGCAAGAAGTTCATGGAGGACTACTCCAAGAAGCGCAACAAGCCGAGCACGCAGCGCGGCTATCAGGCCGTCATCGACCGCTGCATCGTCCCGCTGATCGGCCGCAAGAAGGTGCAGGACGTGAAGCGGCCCGACATTGCCGGGCTGATGGAGAAACTGGCCTACAAGCCCGCCGAGGCGAACAACGCCTTCGGCGTGCTGCGCAAGATGTTCAACCTGGCCGAAGTGTGGGGCTACCGCCCGGACGGCACGAACCCGTGCCGCCACGTCCCGATGTACCCGCCCGGCGAGGAAACCCGGCTCATCGTGGACGACGAACTGGCGCTGATCTTCCGCCAGTTGGAGAAGCTGGAGGCGGAAGGACTGGAGAACTACGTCATCCCGCTGGCGATTCGCCTGCAATTCGAGTTCGCCGGCCGCCGCTCCGAAATCTGCATGCTTGAATGGGATTGGGTCGATCTGGAGAACCGGCGCGTGGTCTGGCCCGACAGCAAGACCGGCGGCCTCTCCAAGCCCATGAGCGCGGAAGCCTATCGACTGTTCTCGACGGCACCGCGCCGAGAAGGTTGCCCCTACGTCCTGCCTTCGCCCAACGACCCGACCAAGCACCTGACCTTTGGCGAGCACTATGGCGGATGGTGCCGGGTGCTCAAGGCAGCCGGCGTCCCACACGTCGGCACGCACGGCATCCGCCACCGCTCCACGACCGACATTGCCAATTCGGGAGTGCCGACCAAGGTAGGCATGAAGCTGACGGGCCACAAGACCGTGGCGATGTTCATGCACTACGTCCACACCGAGGACAAGCCGGTGCGGGATGCTGCCGAACTGGTGGCGAGTCGGCGGCAGGCCATCACGGGCGCGCGGCGCCCTGCGGAGGCCACGGCATGAGCAAGAGGACGCTTTCGGTGGCGCCCCCCGCTGCCTTGGCGGCCGACTATCCCCGTTCCGCAATTTCCGAGACAGTGTCTGGGAAATTCGGCCTCGCCGAGCTGGCCAAGGTCTTCACGCTGCCGTGGTCGGCCTATGCGCTGCTGATTTCGGTCAAGGATGCCCGCGGATCGGTGGCCGGCATCCCGTCCAGTCGGCTCCGATTGTCGTGCCGGCGTCACGACAATCGGGCGGGCCATCCCTTCTATCTAGGTGCTACACCGGAGACTGGAAAAGTATGCCCGTTTCGGGTATAGTTTGGAGGTCGAAATGACGGTCATCCTCAAGCGCAAGGACTTTGCACGCTGGCAGTCGGGCGAGAAGCTGTCCGATGCCGCGTTGTGCAAGGCGGTTCAGGAGATGGAAAGCGGTCTGATCGACGCGGACTTGGGCGGCTCCCTCTACAAGAAGCGGGTGGCCCGCCCCGGTGGTGGTAAAAGCGGCGGCTACCGCACACTGGTATCGGCCAGGATCGGCAGCCGCTACGTGTTCCTGCATGGGTTCCCGAAGAACGACAAGGCGAACATCACGCAGGACGAGAAGAAGGCGCTGCAATTCGCCGGCAAAGCGTTCTTGCAACTGTCCGGGGAAACGTTATCGAAGGCGTTGCAGTCGGGCGTGTTATTGGAGGTGCATTGTGAGCAAGATCATTGAATCCCTGCGTGACGACCTGGCCACGCTTCATGAAGTGGGTGCGATCAGCAAGGTGACGATGCGCGAGTTCGACGCGATCTGCCCGCCGCCAGTGCGGGAGTTTGGCGCCGAGGACATTAGGCGCCTACGGGAGACGCTGAAATTCAGCCAGCCGGTGTTCGCGCATCACCTGCACACCTCGGCCTCGACCGTGCGCAAGTGGGAGCAAGGTGAAACCCGACCCGCTGGCCCGGCGCTGAAGCTGCTCAACATCATCGCCGACAAGGGGCTCCGGGCGATCCTTTGATTGATCTGCGTTTTCTGCCATAACCACCTAATTTCAGTTACGATCTTTTACGCTATCAAAACGTCGATGGAGGTGACAGATGGCAGAGAAAAGGAACGTGTTTATCAGCCATGTCCATAAGGACGATCATGGGCTCCAAAAGCTCAAAGATCTGCTGGCTCCGAAAGGGATGGATGTAAGGGACTCCTCCATCCATACAGGAAAGTTCAACAACGCCACGGATGAGCATTACATCAAGACGCAGATTCTGGCCCCAGCGATAAACTGGGCGGGCGTATTTATTTGCTACGTCTCACCCCAGACGAAAGATAGCGACTGGGTGACCTGGGAAATCGAATATGCAGCCAAGCAAGGCAAACGTATTGTTGGCATCTGGGAGCATGGTGAGAAGGAATGCGACATTCCTGAGGCACTGAAAGAATACGCCGATGCCTTGGTCGGCTGGAATGGTGACTCAATCATTGATGCGATCAACGGAAAAGATACATGGGAAAAACCCGACGGTGGCGCCTGTGATCCGGTTCCTCTGAAAAGGCATCCCTGCTGATGGCACGTGTCCACTCCTACGTGGTGCGGTACGACAGTGGTTTCGCACCCAATCCCTTTTACGAATACTGCACGCTTGCAACCTGCAAGCCAAATATCCGCAAGGGCGCTGACATCGGTGATTGGGTGGTAGGCAGTGGCAGCAATGATCGAAGTGTTCGGCGAGGCGGGTATCTGGTTTATGCGATGCAAGTCACCGAAACGATGACATTTGATGAATATGGGGCAGATCCACGGTTTGAATCTAAAAAGCCCTATCGCAACGGTAGTCGGAAGCAAAGTTGCGGGGACAATATCTACTTCAGAGCCGCACCAGCGGCCGTCTGGCAGCAACGAGATTCCTTTCACTCTCGCCCCGATGGTTCACTTAATCCTGATCACGTCACTCGCGACACGGGTGTAAACAGGGTTCTCATCAGCAATGACTTCGTGTACTTCGGAGGAGAGGGGCCGGAGTTCCCGGAAGAGCTAAAAGACCAGCAAGGCCGGTCTCTATGCAAAACAGGAATAGGTCTAACTACTTTTGACGATCCAAAACTGATTGCGAACCTAGAGCAATGGGTTCGTAGCTTTGGGCTGAATGGATATCAGGGCGCTCCATTCGAATGGCTGACGCTTCGGAGGTAACCGATGCACAAGGAAGGTTCTCTGCTGCTTTCGGACTACGCTTCGGAAATTGCAGCTACGGATGTACTCAGTCCAACCGATTTCAATCCTGTCCTTCAAGGGCTTTATGGGGAAGTCGGTGGAATAATGTCTACTGTCAAAAAACATGTCCGGGAAAAATCTGCGTACCCTGGTTTCAGAAGGGCGGCGGAAGAAGAATTCGGTGATACGCTTTGGTATTTGGCTGCGATCTGCCGGCGCATGCAAGCTCCACTTGAAGATATCTTTGCCGAGGCGGCGAATCACGGGAACTTCAAGAACATAGGGGCAGCAAGCGACATAGCCGAAGGTGCATTCGCTTACATCGCCATGCCTGTGGCGGCCCCTGCGTCGTTGGACATTACCTTGGTACGCTTGGGGCAGGCGGCCGCAGCTCTGCTGGGAAGTGGGCCTGCGCGCAATGACGTGGTCACCTTCGCGCGAGCCTATCTCGATGCAATCCATGCCGCAGAGTTGGCGTTCTCGGACGTAGCGCGGGGGAACCTCCGGAAAGCTAGGGGTGCATTCTTGGAGCCACAGGCGGTTGACCTGATTGGCCTTGATTTCGATAGCGAGTTTGGAATAGAAGAGCAGCTCCCTAGAGAGTTCAAGATCCGAGTCAATCAACGCGGTAGCGGCAAAAGCTATCTCCAATGGAATGGCGTATTCATAGGTGATCCCCTGACCGACAACATCGCTGACCGAGATGGCTACCGATTTCATGATGTTTTCCATTTTGCATATGCAGCCATCTTGCATTGGTCACCTGTAATACGGGCATTGATCAAGCACAAGCGAAAGAGCCAGTCCAAATATGATGAAGAGCAAGACAGCGGCCGGGCAATCGTCGTTGAGGAAGGGCTTACGGCATGGATTTTCTCTAGAGCCAAGGAATTAAACTATTTTGAGAATCAAGAAAAGGTTTCCCTTGGGATTCTCAAAACCATTGAAGAGTTTGTGAGTGGCTATGAGGTTGAGAAGTGCCCGCTAAAGCTTTGGGAAAAAGCCATCATGGACGGATATTCCGTATTCCGTCAAATCAAGAAAAATCAAGGCGGCTGGATCATCGGCAACCGAAAAGAACGCACCCTACAATATATGCCGCTTGAGTCTTAAGAATGAAAATCCACCCCTTTGTTGAATCAGTTTCCTCGCTGCAATTTGAGGACTGCTTCAATCCTTATTCTGATCGCTGTGAAGTTCATGATCGTCGAGACGCGCCCCGCCGCCGCGCCGCCGCACTTTCCGCATTATTGCGTCGCGCTTCAGAGGAGCCTGTAGATGCGATTTGGATCGGTCGAGATTTGGGGTATCGCGGAGGCCGCCGAACTGGGTTGGCCCTGACTGACGATGTTCACATGAGCCAACATGCCAAACGTTGGAATGTCGATCTGGCTCCAGAACGGCCCACAGTCGGCAATGCCGTAGCCGAGCGAACCGCTGCGGTTATATGGGGAATGCTAGAGCACATTGATGCTCGCATCTTTCTCTGGAATGTTTTCCCACTTCACCCTCATGAATCAGGGGATCCGTTCACCAACCGGCAACACAACGCCCGTGAAAGGCGAGCCGGCGAAGAGCTACTACAACAGCTCATCGTTCTGCTTCGTCCCTCGCGCATCGTCGCCATCGGCAACGATGCTGCCGCAGCCGCTCATCGAATCACGGATAGCGTGCCTGTTATCTGCGTGAGGCATCCGAGCTATGGCGGACAGACGCAGTTTCAAGGGCAAATCTCTGAACTGTATGGACATCCAATGAAGACTGGATCGCTGTTCTGACGAATTGCTCCAGCATTTTAGCGAGCGGATACCGCCCCTTCTATCCAACTCGCCAGGTTTTCACTGATGCAGCGACTGAAAGAGGCTCTGACGCTGGTGGAGGTGCGCACACTGGATCACGTCGTTGTGGCCGGGCAGGAAACAACTTCATTTGCAGAGCGAGGGCTATTGTGAACCGAGGGGGCTGCACAGGCGGCCCCATTTTTTTATTCGCTCCATCAAGCTTACTGAACGCAGTTACTGCAAAATTTCCCGGCTAATCCACAGGCAGAAGCTTTCGACGAAATAAGCTGGAATAGGTTCGGTCGCGTGAAAAAATTGGATCATATTCTCCCTGTTGATAAATTATTTTGGCGGCGGCCCCTGTTGTTGAAAGCGGGAGCACTGTAGCTTTGGGATGGTGTTCGACGAACAATTTATGCTCCTCATAGATCCCCTCCATGCCGCCGACGAACACCGCTGCGCTGAAACGGCGGCTTTCGATCATTGCTTGCCTCATGGCCGTCAAACTGGCTTCTCTGTTGCCATCAACCGCTGGCACCATATGCACGTCGACGAACTCCGCTAGCTCAGGAGGCAATCGACCCTCAAAAAGCTTACTTTGGTAAATCGCCACCCTGTTGCGGTCAAGGTTTGCCTCGCGGGAAAAGAGAGCCAATAGCGGCGTTATCGCCGGATGGCCGCCGCACGTGATTCGTCCAATCGGCAACACTACTTCAACCAAAGCCTTGATTGCTTCCCGTATAGCAAGAACATCGGCGGTGTCGAAAAATACCCGATTGCGATCAGGCAAAGGCACGCTGGCAGATAGAAATATATCTATCATGCGGTGAGCTCCTTCAGAAGTTGTGGCGCCTTCGACATTTGCACGGCCCGGATCGGCAAATACGAGTCAAGCCAATCTAGGTGAGAGAGCCACGTTCTCAGTACACCTCTATTGTCGTAAATCACCCATATTTCTCTCGTCTCAACAGTGGGGTTGGTAATGGCTTCGAACACTTCGTTGATGCGATCAGCGGTTGGTATTCCCACTGCCGGTACGATCGCCAGCGTTCGATTGGACTCGGTTTTGAGAGAAATCCAGCCTTCAATCTGAACACTTGGATCAAGTCCCTCGTCGCGGGCGGCGTCGCAAAAGTTATCGACCAAATATCGGTGGCGGGCGGCAATTGCTGGTGCGCGTAGCCGTTCGACCTCGTCGCAAATTCTCGTCACCAATCCCTTCGTGGCCCAACGCCCCCGCATTGGAATAAATCCAAAGAAGTCCCGACGCCTAAGCTTCATGAAGTGGCTGAAGGACGATGCAGGGTCTTCCTTTTGCCCCGGCCATAGTAGGTGCAAGATTTGCACATTGGTCGCGTTTGCGCGCGCCAATTCTTCAGCCGTCCAACGACCTTCTCTGAAGCCAGGTGTGTCGATCAGCACCACGACATCGGAATCCGACATCCTGTGCCAGAGTTGTGATTGGAAATCTGCGGCTGGAGGCACTGACCTCACGTCGATGAAAACGTCAAAGCCACGAGCATCGAGCGCATCGTACAACCGATCGGCCAGCGGCTGAGACCCTGTTCGTTTGTAACTGATGAAAAGTCGTCGCTCACGTCGCAACAGCCTAAATGTCTCAAGGACTAGCGTAACGAGGCGGGTGATGCCTTCATCGTTGGTGCCCAATACAATAGCATTGACATGTCTGAGCTGCGGCGGAATTTCTGCATGAACCTGGGACAAATCCGAAACGACCGGAGCGATAACGATCGAGTCATCAATCAACTCCGTCACAAGTGCGGTATCGGCAGTGCTTTCCGACGAGCCGAAAAATACTGCCATCACCGGCGATTTTAAGCTGCGGTTAGAGGCGTTGGCATCGCTGAGAAACGTAATTGCGTTGCTCGGAATCCCGAGCCCCTGAAGCGCCAGATCAACGCTACGGCGGAGGCGAGTGTCATGCCCATGGACCGCACCCAGCAGGATAAGCTGGTAGGGTGATCTCATGCTTGAGTTCTCGCTCATCGGCCAGCCATTCCCGCAGCAGTTTCAATCCATCCGCCAATATTTTTCCTGCCATCCTGGCCTATGAAATCGTAACTCAGGCAGTGATTTGACAGTTGGACTACGCTATTCGTTTTTGGTGCTGTGAACCACAGATCACCCTCAGGAATCGCAAGCGTGTAATCTGCGTAGGCCACCCACTTTCCGTCCTTCCACTCGGCGAGATATATGCCGCGATCGGTTCTATAAAGTCCCATCTGCGCCAATGGATCAGCACCCTTTGTAGATGTCGCTTTGTCTTTATTCTGGACACCGTGAATGAAAACGGTTAGCAAGCCGTTTCCCTTGATAACACTGCGAGCAATTTCGTAGCGCACCCATCGCCGTGACCATGTATGGGTTCCAGCAAGGACACAAGTTACCGAAGTATTCTCCAACCCCTTGAGGAGAAAAGTCTTTAGTGCATCGTCACTCTCTTTTTTCGATGCCTCAAACACGCTGCTGTCAAAGAAGCCCCGGCTTTCCTCATCGGATTCCTTCACAACCCAACTGTTGCGGACATTCCAGGCGCGCCATACATCAGGCTCATAGTGAAAAGAAAAGAATGTTCTGCGTGGCATTTTGACTCCATCTATTACACTAAACCCAGGCAAATTTGGATGTAGGTGACCCGCATCCTCCACAGCAAACGACACCTCGCAGGATGCAATTCAGATATTGCCGGTTCATCGTGCCTTTATAGCGTCGCTGACCCAAGTTTCAATATTCGACTTGATGTAGTCATACACATTGGTGCTGGTGGTGTATGGCGGATCGTAGACTTTACCCGTGACAGCTTCTCCATCAACGGTGAGGCCTGTAAACGGATTAGATCCTTTCGACGACTGATTTCCGTCTGAGTCTTTCAGATTGTGGACATGGATGGCGAGTACACCCAGCCCGTCCTTCCAGGCTTTCTTTATCTCGTGTTTGACCCAGCGGCGGCTGGCAGTCTTCTCGCCCACAAGTACGACAAGGCATTCTTTGCCTTTCATGTTGTCGGCGATCCATTTTTTGATGGCATCATCGCCTGCTTTCTTGATTTCTTCCCATTTGTTCGAATCCAGTAGAGGCTGTTTTTCGATAGCTCCGATTTGCCGAACTTGCGACACGCGCCAACTATCCTGTTTATAGTGAAAGCTCAGAAAGCATTTATTCGCCATGACTTATCTCCATTTGTCGTTGGTGCTTCGATGAAGCAAATCTCGAATTGAGGATTGCGATAGTTATTTAACTGAAGTCGTAATTAATCGCTGGCTTGAAATACTTTCTTGTAAATTTCCTTACAAATGATAGCTGAAAGTGTGCGCCTGCGTCTCCGCTTCGCGGACCGCGCTGCTCCAGGTTCGCTATTCGCTCATCCCTGACGGGACTGGCATTCGCCAGCCTTCCACATCCCTGACGCCTCCGGCCCGGCTTCCAGCTTCGGGCCTGCGCGCTTCGCTTGCGTGCGGTCAGCACAAAGGGATGGCCGTTGCCTTGTCCAGCCGTCTCCCCTGACTTCATCACCTTACCCGCGACCGTAGCCCGCTCCCGTGTGCCGTCAAGGCGCGCAGGGCCGTGTCCTCGGCTGCGCCTGCGGGCCGCACCAACCCTGCGCTTGTCTCCTTGACGGCCCCCGTCCGCGCGCTCCTTTGGCCGCGGGCGATGAACTCAGGAAAGACGGTGGCAACAGGGCCAACCGGGTTCCTCGTGCCGACCGCACCGAACAGCCGAAAGGCTGGGCTCCGAATCTAGGAATCCGGTGTGCGGTTTGAACAGCAAACCCTTTTCGTCAGGAGAAATGCAATGCAACTCGCATCCCGATTCGCTTCCCGTTCCCCGTCGCTGCGCAGCGATTACCCGCTGTCCGATGACCAAATCCGCCGTGTGGCCCCGTCCATCTTCGCGGACGCGCCGCACGAAAGCCGTTCCGAACGGTACGCCTATATCCCCACCGCCGCCGTGCTGGCGGAACTACGCAAGGAAGGGTTTGAACCCTTCATGGCAGCGCAAACCCGCGTGCGCCACGACGACCGCCGCGACTACACCAAACACATGCTGCGCCTGCGCCACGCCAGCCAGATCAACGGCGCGGAGGCTAACGAAATCGTGCTGCTGAACTCGCATGACGGCACGAGCAGCTATCAGATGCTGGCCGGAATGTTCCGGTTCGTGTGCAGCAATGGCCTTGTCTGCGGCGACACGGTGGCGGACGTGCGCGTGCCCCACAAAGGCGACGTGGCCGGTTCCGTCATCGAAGGCGCTTACGAAGTCTTGCGCGGCTTCGACCGCGTGCAGGAATCCCGCGATTCCATGCGCGCCATCACCTTGAACGATGGCGAATCCGAAGTGTTCGCCCGCGCCGCGCTGGCCCTCAAGTACGACGACCCCGACAAGCCCGCGCCCATCACGGAATCGCAAATCCTGATGCCGCGCCGCTTTGATGACCGCCGCCCGGACTTGTGGAGCGTGTTCAACCGCACGCAAGAGAACCTGACCCAAGGCGGCCTGCGCGGGCGCAGCGCCAACGGACGCCGCCAGCAAACCCGCCCGGTACAGGGCATCGACCAGAACATCCGCCTCAACCGTGCGCTTTGGCTGCTGGCCGATGGCATGCGCCAGTTGAAAGCCTGAACCCCCACGCGGCAGGGGCAGGCAGCAGCCCTTGCCGCTTCTCTCGCTGCTGCATCCCTAACCGCAAGGAGTTATCACCATGAACGCCGTTACCCAAACCGAAACCCGCGCCATCGAAACTGCCGCGCCGCTGGAAGTGGCCGACCCGAGCAAGAACCTGATTTTGGTTCCACTCTCGCAGTTGCTGCCGCGCCGCTCCAAGCGCAACGCACGCAAGACCCCGCGCCTGTCCATTCCCGAACTGGCCGCGAGCATCGCCCGCATCGGCCTGCTGCAAAATCTCGTCGTCATCCTCGCCGCCGATGGCGAGCAGTACGAAGTGGTGGCCGGCGACCGCCGACTGACCGCGTTGAAGCTGCTGGCGAAGAAGAAGCGCATCCCTGCCGACTACGAAGTGGCGTGCCTGCTGGTGCCCGATGCTTCGGCCCGTACCGTCAGCCTCGCGGAAAACCTGCTGCGCGAGCAGATGCACCCGGCCGACCAGTTCGAGGCGTTCGCCGCACTGGTCAAGGAAGGCCGCCCCATCGAAGACATTGCCGCCGACTTCGGCGTGACCCCGCTGGTGGTGCAGCGCCGTCTCAAACTCGCCAACGTCTCGCCGCGCCTGCTGGCCGACTACCGCGCCGGAGCCGTCACCCTGGAACAGTTGATGGCCCTGACCATCACCGACGACCACGCCGCGCAGGAAAGCGCGTTCTACGGTGCGCCAGAATGGCAGCGTGGCGCGTCCGCGCTGCGCGAACGCCTGACCGAACGCGAAATCGACGCCACGCATCCGCTGGTGCGCTTCGCCGGGCTGGACGCCTACACGGCGGCGGGCGGCGGCATCCGCCGCGACCTGTTCGCGGAAGGCGATGCCGGAACCTACCTGACCGACGCCACGCTGCTGGAAACGCTGGTGCGCGGCAAGCTGGATGCGCTGGCTGGGGACGTGCGCGCCGAGGGTTGGGCGTGGGTCGAAGCCGTGCCGCACATGAGCTACGCCGAGCGGCAGGCGTTCCAGAACGCACCGCGCCAGCGCCGCGAACCGAGCGCCCGCGAAGCCCGCCGCATCGCCTCGCTGCAAACCCGCCTCGACAAGATCGACACCGAACTGGAAGAAGCCTACGACGCCGAGGACGAGGACAAGACCGAAGCGCTGGAACCGCGCCGCGAACAGGTTGCCGGGGAACTGCAAGCCGTGGAGGAAGCCTTGCAGGGCTACGCCCCGGATGTGCGCGCCGTGGCCGGCGCCATCGTCACCCTCGACCGCAGCGGCGAAGCCGTGATTCATCGCGGGCTGCTGCGCGAGGCAGAAGCCAAGGCGCTGCGCACGCTGGAACGCTTGCGGCAGGGTTTCGGCAGCGCGGAAGGCGAGGCCGGGAACGACGACGAAGGCGAGGACACCGAGCAGCCCAAGGCCGCGAGCCTGTCCGACCGGCTGGCGCAGCGGTTGAGCGCGCACCGCACCGCCGCGCTGCAAATCGAAGTCGCCCGGCATCCGCAAGTCGCGCTGGCCGCGCTGGTGCATGGCATGGTGCAGAGCGTCTTGCAGGACAACCACTACGGCCACGACTTGCCGCTGGGCGTGAGCCTGAAAGTGCAAGACCGGCTGGAAGGCATGGCCCCCGACTGGCCCGAGTCGCCCGCCGCCGTCGCCCAGCGCGAGTTGCAGCAGGTCGCGGGCGAAGCGCTGCCGCAGGACAGCGCCGAACTGTTCGTCGCGCTGCTGGCGATGGAGCAAGGCGAACTGGTGCGGCTGCTGGCGGTATGCGTAGCGGCGACCGTGGACGTGGTGACGCCTCGCGCCACTGCGCACCAGCCGGGCGCGGAACTGGCGCAGGCTGTGGGGCTGGACATGGCCGCATGGTGGCAGCCCACCGCAGACGGGTATTTCCAGCATGTGCCGAAGGCCGCGATTCTGGAAGCCGTGGGCGAGTTCGCACCGTCGCACGCTGCACGGCTGGCGAAGTTGAAGAAGGCCGACATTGCCAGCGAAGCGGAACGGCTGGCCGATGGTACGGGCTGGATGCCCGCCATCTTCCGCACCGAAAGCCCGCAACAGGACGCGCAGGCCGTGGCAGTGGATGCGGGCGCCGAAGCGCCGGAGGAAGTCGCCGCCGTGGCGGATGAGCTGCCGCAGGCCGAGGCACTGGCCGCGTGATCCTGCACCGCAGATAGCGCCCCGGTTCCGGCCGGGGCGCTTCACGCCAAGGATTCCTATCATGAGCCGCAACACCACGGACCGCCCGCGCATGGCGGCGATCTATGCCCCCGGTACGGTACGCGCCCGCCGCTGGCACGGCGATGGCGACGTGCGCGGCTACCGTCCGCCGCGTGGCTGGACGGCCCGCGCCGACCTGACCGACCTACATCCCATTACCGGCCACACCTTGCCGCGTGCCGCGTGGTGGATTGTCGAAACCAAGGAATAACGAGCAGCACCGGCCCCAAGCCGTTCCGCCTTGGGGCCGGTGGTCAAAAATCCGGGGCGTCGGTGGCCGCGCCCGGTTCCAACGTCGAAGTCAAAATCGCCCCGTTGCCGCCTTCGTCCAGGCGGCAACGGGGCGGACGTGCAAGTGCCTTGCACGCGACACGTCCATCGGTGCCCGCTGGCGCGGGCAAGGTTTCGATGGCGCCCCGCCGCAATGGGCGGGGCTTGTAGGGCTACGCCCCGGCTTGCTGCGGCAGGTTGTGCGATAGCGTGCCGTCCCCGACGCTGGCGATTCGCGCCTGTACGTCACGAAGGGCGATTCACCGACACGCCACCCGGCCTCGCTATGGAGCATCCACACCACGCCTCAAGCATGTGGTCGCGCGCTGCGGCAGGGGCGCTCTGGCCTTGTCGTCGGGGCTTTGACCTGGTTCGCGTCAGGGCGCAAGCCGGTGCAGCCGTCACGCGGGGATGCCGAGTCGGCCATGTCTCCTTTCGGGGGCGGGCGGCCCGTGCGTCCTTGGCTTGTCGTGAATCCTGGCGAGGGAACGGCTACGCCTTGGGCTTCATGGCCGCAACCTTCCAGCGAAAACAATTTCCCCGCCGCTGCGCGGCTTCCTCGCGCGGCAAATTCTTTTCGCTTCCAGGTTCTCCACGGTGTTGCGACCGCTGCGCGGTGCGGCCAGCCCATCCCCCGCCGGCCGGATCACAACAAGGACGCACTGGCGCGACCTTGTTCAACCCGAAAGGAGAAACATCATGGCTAACATCGGCACCTTCACCGCAGAGAAAGACGGCTTCACCGGCCAGCTCCGCACCCTGACCCTGAACGTCAAGGTCAAGCTGGTTCCCAACGACAAGGGCGACAGCGAGAACGCCCCCGACTTCCACCTTCAGGCGGCCGGCCACGAGATCGGCGCGGCGTGGAAGAAGACCAGTGAGGCCGGGCGCGAGTACCTGTCCGTGAGCATCGACGACCCTTCGTTCCCGGCGACGGTCTATGCCCGCCTGATCGAGAACGAGGACGGCACGCACGACCTGATCTGGTCGCGCAGCAAGCCCAAGGCAGCCTGACGGCCGCCCACCGCGCCCCGTCCATTGCGGCGGGGCGCCGTGCTGCTGGCGCAGCACGTCACGCACGCGCCTACGGCGTGTCGCGTTCCTTCAACACCGCCTCCAGCTCCTGGCGCACCTGCGCCAGAAGCTGATCGGCCCTGCGCGTGCTGTCGCCGGCATAGGCCAGCGTCAGCAACGTGAGCGGATGCACGTCCATGACCTCGCACAGCTCGGTCAGCTTGTGCATGGTCGGGCTCTTCAGGTCGCGCTCCAGCAAACTCAGGTAGGTACGGCTGGACACGTCGGAGAACGCTTCCTGGCTCAAGCCGCGCGCTTTCCTGACCGTCCGTATTGCTGTCGCCAATGAGTCTTTCGCCGCCACCTATGGTTTTCCTTAGAAAACCAAGATGACAGCCGATTGCGCACTATAGGGCTACAAACTATAGTGCGCATTTGGTGTCGTTGATTTCCGTATTCGTGCCTTTGCAGAAATCCGCATGGGCGGATTCCGACAGAATCTGGGAACCGCATCTGTGTCTTTCCTGGCCTGCGCAATTCCGCTTCCGCGTTTCCGTGCATGTACGGATTCGATGGCTTGCGCCTTCGTGCTTTCCCGCCAAAGCACGCATCCGCTTCGGCGGTTCCGCGCTTCGGTGGAAAATCGTATCCGTGCATCCTCGGATGCGTGGGGATTCGGGCCATGACCCAGCCGCTCGTCACCGCTGAACAGCGGGCGCAACTGCTCGCCGTCGGCGCGGCACGCGCCGCTGGCCGAAGCATCGACCCAATGCCGGCGGTGCGACTGTTCACCCCCGACGCGCACGCCACCTGGCTGCTGGCCGCGCTCGACCCGGCCGATGGCGATACGGCATGGGGGCTGATCGACCTGGGAATAGGCATGCCCGGCCTGGGCCATGTGAAGCTGTCCGATCTGGCGTCCATCGTCGGGCCGCACAAGCAACCTGTGATGCGCGATCGCTACTTCCAGCCCGTGCGGCGGCTGTCGGAGTACCTGCGGCTGGCCGAGGAAAACGGTTCGATCACCGACTGAGCAGTCCCAGCCAACGACGGCGCATTCTGACTATTTCAGTCTTACCCAAGACCTGATTGGTCTGAATCCGCACTCTTGCACCGAAGCGGTGCGCTTCTGATGCAAACAGTCATGATCTATGGCGCGGGCTGCTGCACGGTGCTCCATGCTGCGCACCATTTTTGTGGCGCGCAACCGTCGCATTCAGACGATTTCCGCAATGCCCTGGAGCCA
This sequence comes from Pseudoxanthomonas sp. GW835-FHT14C01, assembly GCF_058793715.1. Taxonomy (NCBI): domain Bacteria; kingdom Pseudomonadati; phylum Pseudomonadota; class Gammaproteobacteria; order Lysobacterales; family Lysobacteraceae; genus Pseudoxanthomonas; species Pseudoxanthomonas sp. GW835-FHT14C01. Next base: position 397,520 of record NZ_JBXAGB010000003.1, on the reverse strand, counting down.
ATCGGTCTTGACACCGCAGTTACAGAGTACCCCGATTTCGATGACGACTTGATGGCGACTCGATAGCTCCCGCACAGCGGAATCCGTGGCGACGTTCCTGCTGAATGACAGGAGGCTGCGTCATGGCTGACCCGAGCGCCGAACACTGGTATCCGACCGCCGCGTATCTCTACATGCTGCACCTCGACGGCCCCGCGCTGGCGTGGGAATACCTGCGTCGCCACCCCGACTACCGCCGCGACTGGCTGCGCCGCCGCCGCCGGCCAGAGGCCGCCGCGCGCTGGGGACTGCGCCTGCTGGAAGATCCCGCCCTGGATGCGCGCGACGCGCACCCGGCCTGGTTCCCCGATCACGATGCGGTAGTGCAGCTCTACCCGGACGCCGACCCGCCGCCCGACGCGGTGGCTTTCGCGTTCTGGTGCCTTCCCGGCCAGAAGCACCTGATCCACGACGGCAAGCGCCTGGTGCTGCTGACACGCTGGCTGGGCTGCTGCCTGCGGCTGGTGATCGCTCCCGGCCTGGCCGACGGCATGGCTTACGCCTATGCCATTCGCGCCTGCGCCGCATCCTGCGGACGCTATCAGGCGCTGGCGGCCGAACTGGACAAGCTGGCCGCCGCTGGCGATGCAGCGCCAGCGGGAACGGCACGGTCGCGGCCGGCACCCGCTGCGCTGCTGGAGTTGAACACGCTCCAGGCGCTCGACGGCACCCTCGCGGGCGCGTCCCTGCGCGACGTGGCCGAAGGGCTGTTCGGCGTCGATGCTGTCGCCGCCGACTGGTACGCCGATAGCGCCTTGCGCGCCCGCGTGCGGCGACTGGTGCACCGGGGCGATGCGCTGATGCGCGGCGGCTATCGCCGCCTGGCACAGCTTCCGCCCGTTGCACAGGGACGCGCTGCATCCCCTGCAAAACGTCCCTGAGCAGGAAGCCTTGCTTTCTTGAAAGTGCCTCTATCCGGCCGCGTGGTGTGGCCGGGCTTGATGGAGGTACATCCCATGCGACCCGCTCCCTTGCGGCCTGCCGCCGCTGCTGTCGCTGCGCCCGTGCAGCCCCAACGCTACCTGACCAACGACGAAGCCGCCGAATACCTGCGTCTGTCGCCGCGCACGCTGGAGAAACAGCGCGTGATCGGCGGCGGCCCGAAGTTCCGCAAGTTCGGCCGCCGCGTCATGTACGCGGTGGCCGACCTCGATGCCTGGGCCGACCAGCGCAGCTACGAGGCCACGTCCGACCCGGAATATGCCGAGCGTCACGCGGGCGACTACCGTGATGGCCGCTGATCGTCGGCTCGCCGGTGGCCATCGTCATGTCCAGCCCATCGCTGCCGTCGGGGCAGCGATCGCAGCAGCGGGAACAGCTCGACCTGTTCCGCGCGCTGCCGGGCGACGGCATGGCGCCGCGCGACAGCCAGGACTTGATGGCCTTTCCGTTCTTCTCGCTGGCGAAGTCGCGGCGCACGGCGCCGATCGACTTCCGCAGCGGGAACATCACCATCCGCGTGGAAGGCACGGCCGAGCACGGCATCGCCACGATATGGGATGCCGACGTGTTGATTTGGGCGGCCTCGCAGATCGTGGAGGCGCGCGACGCAGGCATTCGCCCGTCGCGCTGGATACACGCCACGCCCTACGAAATCCTGCGCTTCATCGGGCGCGGCACGTCCTTGAACGACTACCAGCGCCTGAAAGCCGCGCTCGACCGGCTGCAATCGACCAGCGTGGCGACTTCCATCCGCGAAACCACCGGGAGGCGCTTGCACCGCTTTTCGTGGGTGAACGAATGGCGCGAGCTGGCCGACGCCAGCGGCACGCCGCTGGGCATCGAGCTGATCCTGCCGGACTGGTTCTATGCCGGCGTGCTCGATGCCGCCCTGGTGTTGACCATCGACCCGGCCTATTTCCGCTTGAAAGGTGGCATCGAACGCTGGCTGTATCGCCTGGTGCGCAAGCACGGCGGGCGGCAGGAACACGGCTGGCAATTCGACTTCCGGCATCTGCACCGCAAGTCCGGCAGCGCGGCGCGCTTCTCGGACTTCGCCTACGACCTGCGCGTGCTGGTCGCGCGGCAGTCGCTGCCCGGCTACGTCCTGGGCATCGAGTCGATGCCGGACGAGAAGCTGGAACTGCTGACCTTCCGGCCCGTGCCGTTCACGGCACGGGGATAACTGCGGGAAAAGCTGTGGACGGCCTCGTGCTATCAGGAGTGCCGGGTATCGTGCTATCGGGAGTACGCCTATCGTGCTATCAGGAGTACGAAAACGCCGCAAAGCCAGTAACGGCGCGGGTTTGCGACCCCTCTAACTTACCTAACTATAAATCTCTAACTTTTAGTAGAAACGCGTCGTTTCGGTGGACAACCACGAAACGGCACGGCCAGGCCGGCTTTCCAGCAGGGAGGGCCGCGCCATGATCTTCGCGTTTCTCAACCAGAAAGGCGGCGTCGGCAAGACCACACTCGCTACCCACATCGCGGGCGAGCTGGCGATGCGCGGGCTGCACGTCATCCTGCTGGACGCCGACCCGCAGGGTTCTTCGCTGGACTGGACGCAGCGCAGAAGCCAGCAGGGCTTGCCACGGCTGTTCAGCGCCGTGGGCCTCGCCCGCGAAACGCTGCATCAGGAAGCGCCGGAGCTGGCCCGCCGCGCCGATCACATCATCATCGACGGCCCGCCGCGCATCGCCGCCCTGGCGCGTTCCGCGCTGCTGGCGGCCGAGCGCGTGCTGATTCCCGTGCAGCCCAGCCCGTATGACCTTTGGGCCAGCGCCGAGATGGTGGCGCTGATCCGCGAGGCACAGGTGTTCCGGCCTGCGCTGCGCGCGGCCTTCGTCATCAATCGGCGCGTCAGTACCACCATCATCGGCAGGGAAGCACGGCAATCGCTGGCCGAACAGCCGCTGCCGGCGCTGCACAGCGAAGTGCGCCAGCGCATCGTCTTCGCCGACAGCGTGGCCGCTGGCCGGCTCGCCCGCGAAACCGCGCCCGACAGCGCCGCCGCACGCGAGATTGCCGTGCTCACCGATGAACTGCTGCGGTGGCCGACATGAGCAGCCCGCGCAGCAAGCGCGTCGGCATCGGCGCACGTCCGCCCGCGAATCCGCACGCCGAGGCGTGGATTCGCCAGGGCGATGCCGATGCACTCAACAAAGGCGACCTCTACACCGCACGCCTGACGCTCGACGTGACGCCTGCGCTGCGCGCGCGCATCAAGATCGCCGCCTTCGGCCAGGGCGTGACCGTGGCCGAACTGCTGCGCGGCCTGCTGGAGCGGGAGTTTCCCGACAAGCGCCCGGAGAACCTGCCATGAACGGATCCGCCTTGCCTGCCGCTCATGCGGCGACGGCTGCACCGGCTGCTGCGCCGCCGCCTTCGCTTTCGACGCTCGCCGACCAAGCTGGCAGCGTGCCGCTGACTCGCGTATCGCTCGCCTACATCGAACCGCGCTTCAAGCTCTACCTGCGCTTCGGCGAGCCGGCGCGCACGCTGCGGCTCGACCGCTGGCGGCGCTGCGCGGTGTTCCTGCCGCGTGCAATGTTCTGCCGCGTGCGCTGGGAAGCAAACGACTACGGCACGATCCGCTGGCAACTCATGGTGATGCAAGCCGCCACGCCGCTGGACGACATGCAGCGCATCCCCGGCGTGCGGCCGGGCGCACGCCTGCTGCTGCACGCCGAAGGCGAAAACGCGGTGCCTGCCGTGCTGGAACGCATCGACGGCATCGAAGGGCAAGGCATCGCCGCCATCGACGTGTCGCCCGCGTACTGGCGCACGCTGGGCAACCGTCTGGCGGCCCGCCTGGCGCTGCCCGAATACACCGCCGAGCGGCACGCCGCCTGGCTGGCCGGAAAGGCGCTGCCATGACGACCCAATCCAACACCACATGCACGCACGAAGCCGCGCCGCATCCTCGCTCGCGCCTGCGCGTTCGCATCGTGCTGGCGGGCTTCGCTGCCGTCGGCCTCGCTGCGCTGGCCTGGGCGGCTTTCGTGTCGCCGCTGCCGCGTCTGACCTACAACCCGTCCGACAGCGTGGCGGTCGGCTGGTATCGCATCGAACCGTTCGACCCGCGCACCGCCTCGCTGCCACGTCCGTTGTCCGTGGACAGCATCGTGCTGGTGCCGCTGCCCGACAGGGCCGCCATGCTGGCTGCGCAGCGCGGCTACCTGCCGACCCGCGTTCCGCTGCTCAAACGTGTGGGCGCGGTCGCGCCGCAACACGTTTGCATGGTCGCCGGGCAGGTACGCATCGACGGCGTGCCTGCGGCCGCCTCGCTGCCTGCCGACCGGCTGGGCCGGCCGCTGCCATCCTTGCAGCTTTGCCGCCGCCTCGAACCGGGCGAGCTGTTCCTGTTGAGCGTGACCAATCCGGCATCGTTCGACAGCCGCTATTTCGGCCCGGTCAGCGCATCCGCCGTGATCGGCGTCACGCACCCGGTCTGGCTGGAGACACGCCCATGATGGCCGTCGATTCGCTGCACGTTGCCGTGCCTCTCGTCGTGCCATCGAGCATGTCGTTCCAGTGGCTGCCGCCGTGTCGTCGCGCGTGCAGCGCGGGCGCATTCGCGCCGCGCCTCGCGCAACATCCGGCGCAGCCGTCCAGCGTGCAGGTGTCTTGCCTCGAACGCGCCCGGCCTGCGGCCATTGGCGCGTTCGCCGGCGGGCTGGCTGCAAGCAGCGCAGCGCCGCCGGGCCGCCGACGCCCGGAGCGACAGCGAGGGGCAAAGGCGGAAGGCAAGACAAAAGGACGCGGCACCAGGCCGCGTCGAGAGCCTGTCTGCACATGGGGGTGGCGCGGCACGCAGCGGCTCCGCCGCCGTGCCGCGTGGGGCGCGAAGGTCGCGCCAATGCAGGCATGTCCGCGTGCTTCGCACGACGGGACACGCCAGAGCTTGCAGGTAGAGCGGCTATGACCGACCGCCGCGACGACGATTTCCGCGTGCGCCCCAGCGCCCCGAAGAATCGGGGTAAGGGCCAGGGCCATAGCTTCGTTTCCAAGGTGCTCAAGCAGGCTGGCAAGGCCAGCGGCGGCAAGTCCTCGATGCGCCATTCCGCCGCGTCCGGCGGCCAGGGCCAGCGCGCAGGCCAGCGGCCCGGCTCGCGCCTGGGACGCGGCCATACGGCGGCGCGTTTCGCCGGGGCGAAGCTGACGCCCATGTCTCGGCGCGTGACGATCAAGACCCTGCTGGTCAATCAACGCAATGCCAGCCCGCAGTCGCTCGCCAAGCATCTGCGCTACATCGAGCGCGACGGCGCCGGCCGCGATGGCGAACCGGGCCGGGCCTACGGGCCGCAGACCGACGAGGCCGACCTCGACGCCTTCAAGGAGCGGGCCGCCGACGATCGGCACCATTTCCGCTTCATCGTCTCCCCGGAGGACGGGGCCGAACTGGACGACTTGCGCACCTACACACAGCATCTGGTGAACCGCATGGAAGCCGACCTGGGCACGCGGCTGGATTGGGTGGCGGTCGATCACTGGAACACCGATAACCCGCACACTCACCTGATCGTGCGCGGACGCGACGACACGGGCAAAGACCTCATCATCGCGGGCGACTACATCGCCCACGGCTTCCGCCATCGCGCCGCAGGGCTGGCGACGGAATGGCTCGGGCCGCGCACCGAACTGGAGATCCAGCAGACCTTGCAGCGCGAGGTGGAACAGGAGCGGTGGACGAGCCTTGACCGCACGTTGCAGCGCGAGGCTGGCGAGGATGGCTGGGTGCAGATCGAACGTTTCAACGAACCCCGGCTGCAACGCCAGCGCCTGCTGCTGATCGGCCGTCTGCAACGCTTGCAGCGCCTGGGCCTGGCTGAAGAAGCGCAGCCCGGCATCTGGGCTGTCCATGCGGACGCGGAGAAGACCTTGCGTGCCCTGGGCGAGCGTGGCGACATCATCCGTACCATGCAGCGTGCCATGAGCGGGCGACCGCGCGAGCTGGCGGTGTTCGAGCCGGGCGAGGATGGCCGTACTGTCATCGGTCGCGTCGCCGCCAAGGGGCTGGCCGACGAGCTGCACGACCGCGGCTATCTGGTCATCGACGGTGTGGACGGCAAGGCCCACTACGTCGCCTTGAACGCCCGCGACGAGCTGGCGAACTATCCCGCCGGTGCGGTGGTGGAAGTGCGTGGTTCCGCCGAGGTGCGGGCGGCCGACAAGAACATCGCCGCGCTGGCGAGCGATGGCCTGTACCGCGCCAATCACCACCTGGTAATCGAACAGGGCCGTGCCAAGGATGGGCGCGACCCGCAGGAAGTTGTCGCGTCGCATGTCCGGCGGCTGGAAGCCCTGCGCCGAGCCGGTATCGTGGAGCGCGTCGCCGAAGGGCTATGGAAGGTGCCGGACGACCTGACCGAGCGTGGCCGCCAGTACGACGCACAGCGCCTGGGCGGCGTGGCGGTGGAGCTGAAATCTCACCTGCCCATCGAGCGGCAGGCCCGCGTGATCGGGGCCACCTGGCTCGACCAGCAGTTGATCAGCAGCGGTCGTGGGCTGGGCGACCTGGGCTTTGGCGGCGACGCCAAGCAGGCCATGCAGCAGCGTGCCGACTTCCTCGAAGAACAGGGGCTGGCCCAACGACGCAGCCAACGCGTCATCCTCGCCCGAAACCTGCTGGGCACGCTGCGTAATCGGGAGCTGGCGCAGGCCGCCAAGGACATAGCGGCGGAAACCGGCCTGGAGCATCGCCCGGTGGCCGACGGGCAGCGCGTGGCCGGCATCTATCGGCGCTCCATCATGCTCGCCAGCGGGCGCTTCGCCATGCTGGACGACGGCTTGGGTTTCACGCTCGTGCCTTGGAAGCCCGTCATCGAACAGCGGCTGGGCCAATCCCTGGCCGCCACGGTCCGCGGCGGGCATGCCTCCTGGGAATTCGGCCGCCAGCGCGGCCCGTCTGTCGGCTAAAGACTGAATTTGTCATGTGTGCCGTGGCTCGTGATGCTTCACTTGTGGTCGCAGACTCATGCGAGCGCCCTCTATCCGGCCAGGCACCGCCCCAGGAGGGGATTTTTCGGTTGCCGCTTGATACCTTGATGGACAAGGTATATAATTGGGTTCATGGATAAATCGACGACTTCCCTCAAGACCGTAGAGCGCACACCGGTGGACTATACCGACCGGTTGTATTGGAGCGGCATCATCAAGATGAGCCTGTCCAAGTTCTTCATTCTGAGCGTGCTGCAAAAGCGGCCCATGCACGGCTATGAGATCGCACGTGAAGTGGAGTGCTCGACCCAAGGTTGTTGCGCCCCCACCGAAGGCACTATCTACCCGGTGTTGCTCGAGTTCGAGCAGGGCGGCTATGTCACCGCGCATACCGAAACGGTTGCGGGCCGTGGACGCAAGGTCTACACGTTGACCGACAAGGGCCGCGAAGCCTTCACGGTAGCGGTAGATGCTTGGATGGAGGTGGCTGCGCACATCACCCGTCAGCAATGACGGTTTTTTTTGAATATAAACATTGACCATCTATGCATTGATCAGGAATATATAATGAACCTGAACACACTCACCGAAACCCTGCAGTTCTTCGCCATGATCAGCGCCGAGCTCATCGCGCTGTTCTTCGTCGTCAGTTTCATGGTGGCGATGATGCAGGAGTATGTACCAGCCAGCACGGTGCAACGCCTGCTGACCGGGCGAGGCCTGCGTGGCAACATCGTCGGTGCCGGGCTGGGGGCAGTCACGCCGTTTTGCTCCTGCTCGACCATTCCGGTCACGGTCGGCTTGCTCAACGCCGGTGCGCCATTTGGCGCCACCATGTCCTTTCTAGTTTCCTCGCCCATCCTCAATCCGGTGATCCTGGGCTTACTGGTCACGTTGTTCGGCTGGAAGTTCACCGTCTTCTATGGCGCCGCGTCCTTTGTGCTGGCGGTGGCAGTGGGCGCGGTCTGGCAGCTCTTTGGCCTGGAGCGCGACGTAAAGAAGGTGCGTGTGGTGGGCGAGAGCGAAATTGCAGGGCCGACCGACTTCAAATCGCGCCTGCGCCGAGCTGGCAGCGCGGCCTTTGCTTTGTTCAAGACTTCCTTGCCCTACCTGCTGATCGGCGCGGGCATTGGCGCGCTAATTTATGGCGTGGTACCCGGCGAGTGGATCGCCACTATGGCAGGTGCCGACAACCCGTTCGCAATTCCCGTGGCCGCTGCTATCGGTGTGCCGCTATACATCCGCGCTGAAACCCTGATTCCGATTGGTATGGCCTTGCAGTCCCAAGGCATGAGCATCGGCGCGGTAGCGGCGCTGATCATCGCTGGCGCAGGTGCCAGCATTCCCGAAGTCACGCTGCTCAACACGATCTTCCGGCCCCGACTGGTGGCAGTGTTCGTGCTGACGATCTTCACGGTCGCCATCAGCGTGGGTTACGTCGCCAATCTGTTGTTTATTTGAAGGAGAAAGACCATGTCAGAGAAAAAGGGCTTTATAGCGCGTTTGTTTGGTAAGCAGGAGGACTCGGCTTGCTGCGCGGTGCGCATCGAAGAAGTGCCCAAGACGGAAATGACCCCAATGCCCGTCGCCAAGAAATCCGCATGTTGCGCGGTGCGCATTGAGGAGGTCAAGGACGATGATGCCACTCAGCAGCCACCTGCCGCCCGGTAGCCCAATCGACCTATCAAGGTGGAAACCACGCCGGTGCTGGAAACGGTGAGCCTGCAACACGACATGCTCCGCGCGTAGATTGAGCCTTGGGCTAGGGTGATCAACAACAGCTTGGCTGCCGCCCGTCCGGCATCGCCATTCCTGGTGACGCGCGCCAACCGCGAACTGCCGCTGATTGCCGACGCGCGCGGCCAGCATGCCCATCGCTTCGCCATGATTCCGTTGCAGGCGCAGGAGCCTGTCGGCATCGACTTGTTGGGCCGCATGGCTGCCCACTGACCTTAAACCCTTCAACTCAAAGGAAGACAGTCCATGAACAATCAAGCTCCAACCCTGGAACGGCGGATCGAGGAAGTTCAGCACTACTACGGGGACACCTTGACGGATAAGCAAGATTTGGCGACCAATGTCTGCACAGCGGACGAGCCGCCATCAGACGCCATCAAAGCTATCCTGACGCAAATACACGACGATGTGCAGATGCGCTTCTACGGTTGTGGTGCGCCCTTCCCCCCGCTGCTGGAGGGCGCAACCGTGATGGACCTGGGCTGCGGCGGCGGACGCGACTGCTTCGTGCTGTCTAGCCTGGTGGGCGAGCGAGGCAAGGTCATCGGTGTGGACGCCACAGCCGAACAGATCGCTTTCGCGCAGAGCTATGTGGAGCACCACCGCAAGGTCTTCGGCCACACCGAAAGCAACGTCCGCTTCCTGCAAGGCAATATCGAAGCCCTGGATCAGCTCGACCTGCCGCCGGAGAGCATAGATGTCATCGTTTCCAACTGCGTGATCAACCTGTCGATGACCAAGGCCGATGTGCTGGCAGGTATGGCCAAACTGCTCAAGCCTGGCGGCGAAATCTACTTCGCCGATATCTTCTCGGACCGCAGGCTAGCCCCTGGGTTGAAAGACGATCCGCTTATCGTCGGCGAGTGCATCGGTGATGCGCTGTATTTCGAGGACTTCGTGCGTTTGGCACAGGCTGCCGGCTTCCTTGATGTGCGAGTTACCGCCAAGAGCCTGAAGACCATCGCCAATCCCGCCATCGAAGCAAAGCTCGGGGGCGCCAAGTTGTACTCGATCACCTTGCGCCTGTTCAAGATGGATTTGGAAGACCGTTGCGAGGATTACGGGCAGGTTGCCATCTACAAAGGCAACCTGCCGGAAGCCCCCGACCGATTCGTGCTGGACAACGGCCATGCTTTCGATACCGGTCGGGCGGTACCGGTATGTCGCAATACGGCCGACATGATCAGCAAGAGTCGTTATCGGATCTTGTTCGATGTGATTGGCGACGGCCGCCGACACTATGGCCTTTTCCAGTGTGGTACGCCGCAGATTGAGTCAGTGCCGACGCTGGCCGATGTGGGCGTTTGCGGCCCCGCTGGGTGCGGATGCTAGGAGCCCCCATTTTGCGTGCAACACGAAGTGAGATCAGGACGGCCGATCATGCCTTCCTGATCTCGGCGTTTTCAAGCGAAAGAGGATAGGAATGCTGCGTAAAAGGGGCGCTGCATTGAACAAGAACGGGTAGTCCACGGAGGAGTTCGTATGCTTCCTACACAGTGGAAATATTTTCTGTCCGAATTGATTGGGGTTTTCGCGCTGATTTTTATCGGGGCGGGCGCAGCGATACTGAGCAAGCAAGGTGACGCGGTCAGTTATCTCGGCGTTGCGCTTGCATTTGGGGTCAGCGTGACCTGCATCATTGGCGGTATTTCGACGTCAAGCAGTGCCCACCTTAACCCCGTGGTGACACTTTCGCTCTGCGCTACTGGCAGGTGTTCGTATAGATGCCTGCTCTATTACACATCGCGCAAATCATTGGCGCCTGTCTGGCGTCGGCCACTTTGTTCGCCCTCTTCTGGCAACGGATCGAAGCGGGCACCACCCGAATCGGCACCGGCGTCAGCCTGGCGAACGGTTTCATGGTGGAGACAATTCTGACTTTTTTCCTGGTTTTGACCGTGCTGCGAACTACCAGTGCACTGATCATTGGTTCGGTGGTGTTCTTGGGGGCACTGGTCGGTGGACACATCACAGGCGCAGGCATGAATCCGGCGCGAAGTTTTGGGCCTGCGCTGTTCAGCCATCACTGGGAAAACCACTGGATCTATTGGCTGGCACCGTTATCCGGGGCGCTGCTCGCTGTCTTGGTTTTCGTCTTGATGGAAAAACCCGCTGCGCTGCCGAAATGCAGCGATGCAGAATCGAAGAAATCGTGAGCGGCCATGCAATTACGACATCTGCGTTACTTCATTGCAGTCGCTGAAGAACTCCACTTCGCCCGCGCGGCTGAGAGACTGCATATCGAGCAGTCACCGCTGTCGCGCACTATCAAGGAGTTGGAGGAAGACTTGGGTGAACAGTTGTTTGTCCGAACCAGCCGAAGCACGCGCCTGACGCGGGCGGGCAAGCTGTTTTTGGAGCATGTTCCGCGCGTGTTCGCTGCCTTGCAGCAGGCCCGCGACAGCGTGAAGGCTGCGGCCAATGGCTTCCACGGCCAGTTGCGTATTGCCCTGTCCGATGGCATCACGCCGCCGCGCCTACCGACCTTGCTCGCACTTTGCCGGCAGGAGGAACCAGAAGTCGATATCCGGCTGTTTCAGGTGCCCTTGTCGCAGCAAATCAAGGGGCTGCAAGACGACTTGTACGACGTGGGCTTCGCGCAATCGGATGAAGTAGGCGAAGGTATCGCCGCCGAAGCCGTGTGGAATGACCCGCTGATGGTGGCGGTGCCAGCACGCCATCATTTGCTCAAGCACCGACGCATCCCGCTGGACGAAGTGCTGCACTTTCCGCTGGTTCTCTGCGACCCGCAAGCATGTGAGGGCTACGCGCGACAGGTTGAACGTGTGCTGCGCCGCTCTGACCGGGAGCCTCTGATCGTCGAACGTGTTGCCTCATTCGACTTGATGATGGTGGTCGTATCGGCCGGCTTCGCCCTGGGGCTGGCTGGTGCTCCGCATATCGTGTCCAACCGGGAACCTGGCGTTGTGGCCCGGCCCTTGGCGGGCCGCTCGCCAATGCTGACAACCTACTTGTTGCGACGCGAAGACGAGCGTTCGGAAGTGTTGTCCCGATTCATCGAACGGGTGCAGGTGATCGACTTGCCCGAAGGTGGGAGGCCCGTGCCGCCACCTCAGTCCGAATCACAGGAGGAATTCGAGCTATGAAGCGAATAACACCTATGCTTGTGGTCGCCGTGCTAACGGCCTGCGGCCCGTCGGAGACACCCAAGCAGGCCAACGTACCGACCGTGGAGGAACTGGCTGCCGACCCGGCACGGTTGAAGGAACTACGCCAGCAATGCAAAACCGACCGCGCGACGCTTGGCGACATGTTGTGCAACCGGGTAGCCGAAGCCACGCGCAAGCGGTTCTATGGCGACGGCAAGACACCCTACACGCCATTGGAAACGCCACCGAAGTTCTGATCGCAGTCTTTCGCAAAAATCCTGTCTTCTTTGCCAACACGCCGCAGCACGCTCGCGCCTGCGGTGTTTTTACTGGTTTCTTTGCAGCCTGAAACGATGCTTTTTGCATCATCTTGCTTCCGATAACGGTCTTTGACCGGCACTGACCCGGCACCGATTCTCACGCTATGCGGCACGTCCTTGTGCCGCTCTTGAACGAGGAATAGCGCAGGAATCGGAGGTCAGTCATGCAAGCTCAGGGCGTGCTGTTCGGGCAGATCGCCGCCGTCTTCGGCATCGTGATCGCCGGCGTATGGAGTGCAACGCAATGGACAGCAGCCGCCCTGGGCTATCAACTACGCCTTGGCTCGCCCTGGTTTGATTTCTTCGGCACGCCGGTCTATCACCCCTGGCGGCTGTTCGAGTGGTGGTTTTTCTTCGATGCCTACGCGCCGCATGTCTTCGATATTGGCGGGGCCATCGCGGGCGGTAGCGGCTTGGTGGCGGTGGTGGTCGCCATCGCCATGTCGGTGTGGCGCTCCCGGCAATCGCGCCTTGTCACCACATACGGCTCGGCACGCTGGGCCGAAGCGGATGACGTTCGCAAGGCCGGGCTGACGCAACCGGCTGGCGTGTTCCTGGGCAAGTACCGCAACGAGTACCTGCGCCACGAAGGCCCGGAACACGTCCTGACCTTCGCGCCCACGCGCTCGGGCAAAGGCGTCGGCCTGGTGGTGCCCACGCTGCTTTCGTGGCCCGCATCCGCCGTCATTCACGACATTAAAGGCGAGAACTGGCAGATCACCGCCGGCTGGCGCTCGTGTTTCTCACATTGCCTGCTGTTCAACCCGACCGATGCAAAGTCGGCAGCCTACAACCCGCTGCTGGAAGTACGGCGCGGCGCGCATGAAGTGCGCGACGTGCAGAACATCGCGGACATTCTCGTTGACCCCGAAGGGGCGCTGGAGAAGCGCAACCACTGGGAGAAGACCAGCCACGCGCTGCTGGTCGGAGCCATCCTGCATGTGCTCTATGCGGGCAAGGACAAGACGCTGCGCGGCGTTGCCAACTTCCTCTCCGACCCGGCCAGCCCGTTCGAGCTGACCTTGCACCGGATGATGACGACGAAGCACCTGGCCGATGCACCGCACCCGGTTGTCGCGTCCGCTGCCCGCGAAGTGCTCAACAAGTCGGACAACGAGCGTTCGGGCGTGTTGAGCACCGCCATGTCGTTCCTCGGTCTGTACCGCGACCCCACGGTGGCCGAAGTCACCTCGCGCTGCGACTGGCGCATCGCCGACCTGATCGCATCCGAGCATCCCGTCTCGCTGTATCTGGTAGTGCCGCCCTCGGACATTTCCCGCACCAAACCGCTCATTCGCCTGATCCTCAACCAGATCGGGCGACGGCTCACCGAATCGCTCGACGGTTCTGACGGCATCAAGCGCCGCCACAAGTTGCTGCTGATGCTCGATGAGTTTCCGGCCTTGGGTCGGCTCGATTTCTTCGAGACGGCGCTTGCCTTCATGGCCGGCTACGGCATCCGCAGCTTCCTCATCGCGCAGTCGCTCAACCAGATCGACAAAGCCTACGGCCAGAACCATTCGATTCTGGACAACTGCCACGTCCGAGTGACGTTCTCAACCAACGACGAACGAACCGCGAAACGAGTATCCGAAACGCTCGGCACCGCCACCGAGCTGCGCGCGCAGCGCAACTACGCGGGTCATCGGCTCGCGCCGTGGCTGGGGCATCTCATGGTGTCGCGGCAGGAGACGGCCCGCCCGCTGCTGACGCCCGGCGAAGTCATGCAGCTTCCGACCGACGAAGCCGTGGTGATGGTGTCCAGCGTCGCGCCGATCAAGGCGAAGAAACTGCGCTACTACGCCGACGCCAATTTCAAGAGCCGCGTATTGCCGCCGCCCGCGCTTGCGGCCGGGCAGTACGCCGATGTGCCACCGGCCCGGCCTGACGACTGGAGCGGCCTGGCGATCCCCTCTGTCCCCGCAGTGGCCACCAGTGCCGCCGCCGAAGGCTTGGGCTGCACCGCCGACGACGGCGGCCCGCGCCGCCAGCCGGAGCTATCCGAAGTCGCCGAATACAGCCCCGAACCGCAGCTCGCCGGCAACGACCTGGCGCTGCTCGATGACGACGACGACCTGACGCTGCCCGGTTTTGCTTCTCTCCCCGGCCAGCTCGACCCAGCGATGCAGCGCACGGCCCGGCTGGCTTCCCTCGACCCCAACGACGGAATTGACCTATGAGCCAGTACCGCCTCAATCTGTTCATCCAGCCCGAGCACGCCAAGCGCCTCGAAGAACTGGCCGCCAAGAAAGGCGTGTCCAAGTCATCCATCGTCGCGGCGGCGCTCGCATCGTGGCTATCGCCCGATGCAGCCGATCAGCGCGAGGCGGCCATCGCCAAGCGGCTCGATCGCCTGTCGCGGCAGACCGAGCGCATGGAGCGCGACCAGAACATCCAGATCGAAACGCTGGCGCTGTTCATTCGCTACTTCCTGACCGTCAGCACGCCGGTTCCCGAAGCCCATCAGGATGCGGCCCGCGCCCAGGGCAAGGCGCGTTTCGAGCAATTCGTGGAGCAACTTGGCCGCCACCTGCTGCGTGGCCGAAGCCTGGTGCGCAACGTGGTGGAGGAACTGCATCCTGACCCGGTGCGGATGGACGACGCAACTGCGCTGGCCGAAGCCCACGAACGAACTGCGGAGCGTGCCTTATGAGCTCCGTTCCGCACACCCCGCCCGAACGCTCATCCACCGCGGCTTCGCTGGATCGCCGTATCCAGATGCTGCGCACGGCAATGGGGCCAGTCATCGCCGCTGCGCTGGCCGACCCGGACGTGGTGGAAATCATGCTCAACCCCGACCGCACCCTATGGGTGGATCGGCTGTCGTCGGGCCGCACGCCGCTGGGCGTGGAACTGTCCGAAGACGATGGCGAACGCATCATTCGCCTGGTGGCCGCGCACGTCGGCGCAGAGGTGCATCGCGGGCGGCCGCTGCTGACCGCCGAGCTGCCCGAAACCGGCGAGCGGTTCGAGGGCATCTTGCCGCCGGCTGCGCCTGGCTCGGCCTTCGCGCTGCGCAAGCGTGCCGTGAGCATCATCGGCCTGGATCGTTATGTGGCCGACGGCATCCTGACCACCGGGCAGGCCGAGTTCCTGCGCCGCGCGGTGCGCGAGCGCCAGAACATCCTGATCGCCGGGGCAACGAGCAGCGGCAAGACCACACTTGCCAATGCCTTGCTTGCGGAAATCGCCGCCACTGGCGACCGCGTGCTGGTGCTCGAAGACACGATAGAGCTGCAATGTGCCGCCCGCGACCATGTGCCGCTGCGCACCCGTGCTGGCGTCGTGTCCATGACCGAACTGGTGCGCGCCACGATGCGCCTGCGCCCCGACCGCGTGATCGTCGGCGAGGTGCGCGGCGGCGAAGCCCTGGACTTGGTGAAGGTGTGGGGCACCGGCCATCCGGGTGGCATTGCCACCATCCACTCCGGTTCCGCGCTGGGCGCATTGCTGCGCCTCGAACAGTTGATTCTCGAAGTCGCGGTGAACCCGCCGCGTGCGCTGATCGCCGAGGCGGTCAACGTCGTCATCCACATCGCCGGACGCGGCCGCAAGCGCCGCGTCGAAAGCATCGCCCGCGTCGTCGGATTTGACGGTGTGGGCTACCGCCTGGCGGACGCGCTGGAAACACCGTTTCCCGAGCTGATGCCGGTGCCTCTCGCAGCCGATGCCGCTGCGCCTTCCCCGTCCCTTGACCAACCTGGAGAACTGCCATGACGCAGATGCACGCTTACGCTTTCCGCTTTTCCGTAAATCCGCTTCTCCACCTGTCCGGCCTCGTGCGGCTGCGCAGCCTGGCCCGCCCTGCGGGGCAAGGGCTGCTGCTGGCCGCGCTGCTGCTGTTCCTGGCCGGAACGGCGCAGGCCGCCGGTTCCTCGATGCCGTGGGAAGGCCCGCTGCAATCCATTCTGGAGTCGATCCAGGGGCCGGTGGCACGCATCGTCGCGGTCATCATCATCATCGCAACCGGCCTCGCGCTGGCCTTCGGCGACACGTCGGGGGGCTTTCGCAAACTCATCCAGATCGTCTTCGGTTTGAGCATCGCGTTCGCCGCGTCCTCGTTCTTCCTGTCGTTCTTCAGCTTCTCTGGCGGGGCGGTCGTATGAGCGGGCCGGACAGCTTCGCGGCCGGCTTCGAGGTGCCGCTACATCGCTCGCTGACCGAGCTGATCCTCATGGGCGGCGCACCGCGCACCGTGGCGATTGCCAACGGTACGCTGGCCGCCGCCGTCGGGCTGGGCCTGCAACTCTGGATTCCCGGTGTCGTGCTCTGGATCGTCGGCCACTCGCTGGCCGTGTGGGGCGCGCGTGTCGATCCGCAGTTCATGCAGGTCTTCGCCCGGCACATCAAGCACAAGCCGTTGCTGGACGTGTAGGGGGATGCCGCCATGCTGAACCTTGCCGAATACCGCCAGCGGCCCGCGCTGCTGGCCGATTGGCTTCCCTGGGCCGGGTTGATCGCGCCGGGTGTCGTCTTGAACAAGGACGGCAGCTTTCAGCGTACAGCCCGTTTCCGTGGCCCCGACCTCGACAGCGCCACGCAGGGCGAGTTGATCGCCACCACGGCGCGGCTGAACAACGCGCTGCGCCGGCTGGGTTCAGGCTGGGCGCTGTTCGTGGAAGCCGAGCGCCAGCCGGCGGCGGACTATCCGCATTCCGACTTTCCCGAACCGCTGTCCTGGCTGGTGGACGAGGAACGCCGCGCCGCCTTCGAGGAATCGGGCAACCACTTCGAGAGTGCCTATCACCTGACGCTGGCCTATCTGCCGCCCGAGGAATCCCGCGCCCGTGCGGCCAAGCTGCTCTACGAGCACGCGCCGGGCGATGGCGTGGACTGGCGCGGTCGGCTCGATGCTTTCGTGGCGGAAACGGATCGGGGCTTTGACCTGCTCGATGGCGTGATGCCGGAGATCGCCTGGCTGGACGATGCCGCGACGCTGACCTATCTGCACGCCACGGTTTCGACGCGGCGCTACCGGCTGGCCGTGCCCGAGGTGCCTTTCCACCTCGACGCGCTGCTGGCCGATTCCGCCCTGGTCGGCGGCCTCGCGCCTATGCTGGGCGACCAGCACCTGCGCGTGGTGTCGGTGCGGGGCTTTCCGACTTCCACTTGGCCGGGCTTGCTGGACGACCTAAACCGCCTGGGCTTTGCCTATCGCTGGAGTACGCGGTTCCTCTGCCTCGACAAAGCCGAAGCGGAAAAGGAGCTGGGCCGCCTGCGCCGCCAATGGTTTGCGAAGCGGAAGAACGTCATCGCGCTGCTGCGCGAAACGATCTTCCAGCAGGAAAGCCCGCTGGTCGATACCGACGCCAGCAACAAGGCGGCCGACGCGGACGCCGCCATGCAGGAGCTGGGCAGCGATCAAGTCGCCTTCGGCTACCTCACGGCCACGGTGACGGTGCTCGATGCCGACCCGGCCGTGGCCGACGAAAAGCTGCGCATGGTGGAGCGCGTGATTCAGGGGCGCGGCTTCGTCACCATCCCCGAAACGCTCAATGCCGTGGATGCGTGGCTGTCGTCGGTGCCGGGCAATGCGTATGCCAACGTGCGCCAGCCCATCGTCTCGACGCTGAACCTCGCGCACATGATGCCGCTGTCGGCGGTGTGGGCCGGGCCGGAGAAGAACGACCACCTCGACGGCCCACCGCTGATAGTCACCCGCACCGATGGCGCGACGCCGTTCCGGCTGGTCACGCACATCGGCGACGTGGGACACACGCTGGTCGCTGGCCCCACCGGCATGGGCAAATCGGTACTGCTGGCGACGCTGGCCTTGCAGTTCCGCCGCTACTTCGGCTCGCGGATCTTCGCCTTCGACATGGGCCGCTCCATGCGCGCCACCATCCTCGGCCTGGGCGGCGAGCACTACGACCTGGGCGCCGATGGCGGCATCGCGTTCCAGCCGCTCGCCCGCATCGACCACGAGGGCTACCGCTCCTGGGCCGCCGAATGGGTGGAAGGTCGCCTGCTGCATGAGGGCGTGACCGTCGGCCCGGACGAGAAGGTGGCCATCTGGTCGGCTCTCGGCAGCCTCGCCGGTGCGCCGCAGGAACAGCGCACGATGACCGGGCTTTCCGTGCTACTGCAATCGAACGCGCTGCGCCAGGCACTCGCGCCTTATGTCCTGGGCGGTGCGCACGGAAAACTGCTGGATGCGGACGCCGACCGCCTCGGATTCGGCGACGTGCAGGGCTTCGAGATGGAAGAACTGATGCACAGCCCTGCCGCCGTGCAAGCGGTGCTGCGCTACCTGTTCGCCCGCTTCGACGAGCGTTTCGATGGCGCACCCACGCTGCTGATTCTCGATGAGGCGTGGCTGTTCCTCGATGAGCCGTCCTTTGCGGCCCGCATCCGCCAATGGCTCAAGACGCTCAGGAAAAAGAACGTCAGCGTCATCTTCGCCACGCAGTCGCTGGCCGACATCAAGGATTCGACCATCGCGCCCGCGATCATCGAAAGCTGCGCGAGCAGGATTTTCTTACCTAACCCGCAGGCCACCGAGCCGCAGATTCGCACGATCTACGAGGGCTTCGGCCTCAACAGCCGGCAAATCGAAATCGTCGCCACCGCGCAGCCCAAGCGCGACTACTACTACCAATCGCGCCTCGGCAATCGCCTGTTCGACCTCGACCTGGGGCCGGCCGCGCTCGCGTTCGCGGGCGCATCCACACCGCAAGACCAACGCGACATCGACCGCGTGCTGACGCAGGCCGGCGCACCCGGCTTCGCCGGCGCGTGGCTGCGCCATCGCGGCCTTGATTGGGCCGCCGACCTGCTGCCGTCCGCACCGGCGGCCGCTTCGTTCCTCAACGCCCAACCACTGGAGGTTCCACCATGAAGACCAAGCCCCGTTTGCTGTCCGCCTCGCTCGCTGCCGCGCTGTCTGTCTCGCTGATGCTCGCACAGCCGGCGGCCGCCATCACTGTGTTCGATCCATCGAACTTCGTGCAGAACACGCTGACCGCCGTTCGCACGCTTGAGCAGATCAACAACCAAATCAACCAGCTCCAGAACGAAGCACAGATGCTAATGAACCAGGCGCGCAACCTGGCGCGTCTGGACTTCAACATCGTCAACCGTCTGCGCTCGACGCTCGCCACCACCGAACGCCTGATCGCCGAGGCGCAGGGGCTGGCCTACGACGTGACGAGCATGGATCGGGAGTTCGCGCGCCTGTATCCCGAGCAGTACGCCGCCACCGTCAGCGGCGACCGCATGGCGCAGGACGCCCGCGAACGCTGGCAGAACAGCTTGAACGGCCTGCACACCGCCATGCGGATGCAAGCCCAGGTGTCGCAGAACCTGACCCAAGACGAAAGCGCGCTGGCCGATCTGGTCAGCCAGAGCCAGTCCGCCACCGGCGCGCTGCAAGCCATGCAGGCGACGAACCAGCTCCTTGCCTTGCAGGCCAAGCAGTCCATCCAGGCGCAGCAGCTCCAGATCACGCAAGACCGTGCGGCCTCGCTGGAACTGGCGCGGCAGGCGGCGGCCACCGAGCGCGCCCGCGAAGTGCGGCGGCGCTTCCTCGGCACCGGCACGCCATACACGCCGCAGCGCGTGGACTTCTACGGCAACTGACGGGAGACAGCCATGCGATGCGTCCTCGCTCTGTCGGCTTCGCTGCTGGCCCTGCTGCTGACCGCGTGCGGCCAGCAGCAGGCCGAAGACCTGGCCGATGCCTTGGCCGCCGATCCCGCGCGGCTCAAGGCGCTGCGCGCGCAATGCGCGGCCGACCGGCAGGCCGTGGGCGAGGAAGCCTGCCGCGCTGCCGCCGAAGCGTTCCGGCGGCGCTTCTTCGCCGGCCAGACCGGGCCGGACGAATACCGGACGCTGGCCGATCTGCCGCCCATTCCGCCGAGCTTCGATGAACCCGCCGATGGCGGCGAAACACCGGCCTTGCCTGCATACGAGGACGCGCCATGAACGACGTGACCATCATCGACCGCTTCCTCGACACGTTCTCGCGCTACATCGACTCGGGCTTCGGGCTGTTGCAAGGCGAAGTGGCGTTCCTGACCGCCACGCTCATCGTCATCGACATGACCATCGCCGGGCTGTATTGGGCGATGAGCCACGCCACCGGCCAAGGCGAGGACGTGATCGCCAAGCTGCTGCGCAAGGTGCTCTACGTCGGCGCCTTCGCCTACATCATCGGTAACTTCAACTGGCTGGCCGGCATCGTGTTCCGCTCGTTCGCCGGCCTGGGCCTGACGGCCACCGGCTCGGCCATCACGATGGAGAACTTCCTGCAACCGGGGCGGTTGGCGAAGACCGGCATCGACGCGGGTGCGCCGATTCTGGAGCAGATCGGCGACATGGCCGGCTTCCCCGAGGTGTTCGTGAACCTCGACCCCATCGTGGTGATGTTCCTCGCCTGGCTGGTGGTGATCCTCTGCTTCTTCGTGCTGGCGGTGCAGCTTTTCATCACGTTGATCGAGTTCAAGCTGACCACGCTCGCCGGCTTCGTGCTGGTGCCGTTCGCGCTCTGGAACAAGACCTCGTTCCTCGCGGAAAAGGTGCTCGGCAACGTGGTGTCGTCTGGCGTCAAGGTACTGGTGCTGGCCGTGATCGTCGGCATCGGTTCGGGCCTGTTCGCCGAGTTCCAGACCGTGCCGGATGAACCGTCCATCGACCATGCCCTGGTCGTGATGCTCGCCTCGCTTGCGCTGCTGGCGCTGGGCATCTTCGGGCCAGGCATCGCCACGGGCCTCGTGTCCGGTGCGCCGCAGCTTGGCGCGGGCGCGATGGCCGGTGCCGCTGTCGGCGCTGTTGGCACGGGCGTTGCCATTGGCGCCGCCGCGACTGGTGTGGGCGGTGCGGTCATGGCCGGGGCGCGTATGGCGCCGGCCGCCGCCAAGTTGGCCGGCAGCGGTGCGCGTGCCGCTGCCTCGACGGCCGGTAGCGCCCGGTCGGCGTTCCAGGCCGGTTCCGCCGCAGCCGGTGGCGGGGCCAAAGGCGCGATGGCGGGCCTGGGCAACGTCGCCAAGACCGGCGCGCAGGCCGCCGGCCAGAAGGCCGCCGCCGGGGCGCGTTCGCTCAAAGACCGGACAGCCGCCGCTTTCCGCGCCGACGGCGTGGCACCGGCTTCTGGCGGCGGTGCGGCAGCGACCAGCGGCGCCGCCACCCAAGGGAGCGCAGCCGAAGGCGATGCCCCGGCCGCCGCCGGGCAGAAGCAACCGGCCTGGGCCAAGCGCCTGCACCGCCGCCAGCAGATGACCCACGCCGCGACCACCACCGCTCACACGCTGCGCGGTGGCGATGGTGGTGGATCAGGGCAAGGCCCGAGCCTGCGCGATTCCGATTCATAAGGAGAGACGACCATGCGATTCAAGCGACCGCAGGTGCGCTATGCCGATACGCCGCAGCCTGCCACCCCATACCAATCCGCCGCGCAGGTGTGGGACGAGCGTATCGGCTCGGCCCGCGTGCAGGCGAAGAACTGGCGGCTGATGGCCTTCGGCTGCCTGGTGCTGGCGCTGCTGATGGCTGGCGGCCTGGTCTGGCGTTCGGCGCAGTCCATCGTCACGCCTTATGTCGTGGAAGTGGACAACGCCGGCCAGGTACGCGCCGTGGGCGAAGCGGCCACGCCGTACCAGCCCAACGACGCGCAGACGGCGCACCACATCGCGCGCTTCATCACGCTGGTTCGATCGCTGTCCATCGACCCCATCGTGGTGCGGCAGAACTGGCTGGACGCCTACGACTACACCACAGACAGGGGCGCGGCCGTGCTCAACGACCACGCCCGCACCAACGACCCGTTCGCACGCATCGGCCGCGAGTCGGTGACGGTGCAGATCACCAGTGTCGTGCGCGCCAGCGACACGTCTTTCAACGTGCGCTGGACGGAGCGCCGCTACGTCAATGGCGCGGCCGCCGGGCTGGAGCGGTGGACGGCCGTGGTGTCCATCGTGCTGCAAACCCCGCGCACCGAGGAACGTCTGCGCCACAACCCGCTGGGCATCTACGTCAACGGCCTGTCGTGGAGCCGCGAGCTGGATTCTTCCGAAGGAGCCAAGCCATGAACCTGCCTTTCCGCTTTTACGCTTTGCCGTTGATGCTTCTTGTCCTGGCGGGCTGCGCCACTCAGGGCAAGCCGCCGCCGACCATTTCGCTCGATGAACCCGTGCAGGCCCAGCCGTTGCCTGAACCGCCCAAGCCGGTCGAAGTGGTAGAGGTGCCAACGGTGCTGCCGATGCCGGCGCAGTTGAAACCGCTGCCCGAGGTGGACGAAGCGCCGCCGGCGCCGGAGCCGACCGACGAAACCGTGCGCGTATCGAAGGCCAATGCCGAGGCGCGCATTGCGCCCACGCGCGAGGGCTACGTCAACGCGATTCAGGTCTGGCCGTACACCGACGGCGCGCTGTATCAGGTCTATGCCGCGCCGGGGCGCGTGACCGTGATTTCGCTCCAGCCCGGCGAAGAACTGGTGACGGTCGCCGCCGGCGATACCGTGCGCTGGATCGTCGGCGACACGTCCAGCGGCAGCGGCGACGAACTGCGCATCAATGTGCTGGTGAAGCCGATCCGTTCCGGGTTGAAGACGAACCTGGTCATCACCACCAGCCGCCGGACGTACCTGCTGGAACTGACTTCGACCGAACGCGCCTGGATGGCATCGGTTTCCTGGGATTACCCGAGAGATCGGATGCTTGCCTTGCAGCGCCAGGCGCAGGCCGCGCAGGCGACCGCGCCGGTCGATACCGGCCTGTCGCTTGAGCGCATCCGCTTCCGCTACGCGATCAGCGGCAGCAATCCGCCGTGGAAGCCTCTGCGCGCTTTCGACGACGGCGAGAAGGTCTATATCCAGTTCCCGCCGGGCATCGCCCAAGGCGAGCTGCCGCCGCTGTTCGTGATCGGCGCGCAAGGCGACGGGCAACTGGTGAACTACCGCTTCCGCTCGCCGTACTACATCGTCGATCGACTGTTCGGTGCGGCTGAACTGCGCTTGGGCGGGGACGGTGGCGACGTGGTGCGCATCGAGCGCACGGATGGCACGCGGAGGAACTGACCATGAGCCAGGACGACACTCCCGACGTTGCCGTGCCGCAGGCGGGCAAGGTCGAACCCGAAGCGGTGGCGCTGCGCGCCCAGCCGCGTCCGGTCACACGGCTGAACCGGCGCATGCTGGCCATCCTCGCCGGCGGCCTGTCGGTCGCCGTGCTCGGTGCGCTGATGTGGTCGCTGCAACCGCAGCGACGCGGAGCCAACGAGCAGGCCGAGCTATACAACGTGGATCGCGTTTCACGCTCCGAAGGACTCGACCAGCTTCCGGCCGACTATTCCAAGCTGCCGCCGACTTTGCCCCCCGACGTGCCCGAGCTGGGGCCGCCGCTGCCGGGCGACCTTGGGCCGGCCATAGTGAATTCGCAGCAGCCGGCCGTGGCCGCCTATGCCACACCCGGTCACGACCCGGCCGAGGCGGAACGCCTGGCCCGCTTGAAGGAGGCCGAGGAAGCGGCTGCATCGTCGGTATTTTTCCGCACCGGCACCCAGCAAGCCGCGCCGGTGGCGCAGTCGCAGGTGGCCGCCGCGCCGGGCTTCGCCGCCAATGCGGCCTTCGACCCGATGGCGGCCGGGCCGGCTTCGACGGCGGCCCAGCCCGCCGACCCGACGGCCGTGCAGAACAGGCAAGACCAGAAAGAGGCGTTCCAGCAAGCCGGAACCACGGAAACCCGAAATTCCGGCAACCTGCAAATGCCCGCATCGCCGTATCAGGTGATGGCCGGAACGGTGGTCGCCGGGGCGCTGGTCACGGGCATCAAGTCGGACTTGCCCGGCGACGTGATCGCCACAGTGACGGAGCCGGTCTATGACACGGCCACCGGGCGTTTCCTGCTGATTCCGCAAGGTTCGCGCATCCTCGGCCGCTACAACAGCCAGGTCAGCTACGGGCAGAGCCGCGTTCAAGTCGTCTGGAACCGGATCATCCTGCCCGACACGTCATCGCTCACGCTCGACAACCTGGCCGGCACTGACCCGGCCGGCTACGCCGGCCTGGAGGATGGCGTCGATTGGCATTGGGATCGCATCTTCGCCGGTGCGGTGCTGACCACGCTGCTGGGCGTCGGCGCCGAGCTGGCTGCGCCGGAAAACCGCCAGGACGGCGATCGCATCATCATCGCCGGGCGCGACAGCGCGCAGGACAGCATCAATCAGGTCGGCCAGGA
The DNA here is from genome assembly GCF_058793715.1 of Pseudoxanthomonas sp. GW835-FHT14C01. Taxonomy (NCBI): domain Bacteria; kingdom Pseudomonadati; phylum Pseudomonadota; class Gammaproteobacteria; order Lysobacterales; family Lysobacteraceae; genus Pseudoxanthomonas; species Pseudoxanthomonas sp. GW835-FHT14C01. The sequence goes on along the minus strand of NZ_JBXAGB010000003.1, from coordinate 373,262 downwards.
GATGACCCGGCGCAACCTCAACATCCAGCCCACCTTGACCGAGCGGCCGGGCCTGCCGGTTCGCATCATCGTCAATCGGGATCTGGTGCTGCGGCCGTACCAACCGCTGTTCTTCAATCGGGGGACTTCACGATGAGCACAACCAAGAAGCTGCGGCTGGGGCCGCTGCCGAAGACCGAGAGCATCAAGCTCACCTTCGCTTGCCCGGCCAGCCTGAAAGCCGACCTCGACCGCTACGCCGCGCTGCACGCGCAGGCGTATGGCGAGACTGTCGATGCCGTGACGCTGATCCCGCACATGCTGGAGGCGTTCATCGCCGGCGACCGGGGATTCAGGAAGGGAGGCGCGAGCAGGCCCGCACCGCCGAGGCCGAGCTGACAATGCACGGACGCATTGCCGACGCACCCTCGAACGCGCAGCCCACGCTGCGCGTTCTTCGTTCTGGAGCGCTGCGACCGATTGGGCTATGATGACCGAGCAAGCCTGCCGTCTGCTGGCAATCGCCCCCGACGCAGTACGCTCCGGCTTTCTACCGCGACGCTCTTATGTGGCTCCTAGCCCACAAAGTCGCAGCCACGCAAAGCGGCCCGAAGTAGAGCTAAACCCGTGTCCTGTATAAGCTTTCAAGCCCCCAGCGATTTTCACTGAGGGCTTGACACAGGCACTTTTTTGCGCCCGGCCCGGCAGTCGTCGCATGACAGCGCGAGATGGCGATGTCATCACGCTGTAACAAAAACATCATTTCATAGCGTGGATCACACACGACCTGTCTGGAGAGCCCATGCACATCCGCACCGCCCGCCTGGCCACGCTGGCCCTGGCCACCGCCTTCTTCGTCGCGGCCTGTGGCGGCAAGACCGACACCCCGGCCGCCACCACGAGCGGTGACGCGGCCGCCCCGGCCACTGCCGGCGCGCAGAAGATCTCGGCCGAACTCACCGGCGCAGGCGCGTCCTTCATCTATCCGCTGATGGCCCGCTGGTCCACCGACTACAACAAGGCGACCGGCGCCAAGATCAACTATCAGTCCATCGGCTCCGGTGGCGGCATCGCGCAGATCAAGGCGGCGACCGTCGACTTCGGTTCGTCCGACAAGCCGCTGTCGTCGGAAGAGCTGGCACAGGCCGGCCTGGCCCAGTTCCCGTCGGTCATCGGCGGCGTGGTGCCGGTCATCAACGTGGAAGGCCTGCAGCCGGGCCAGCTGAAGCTGAGCGGTACCGTGCTGGCCGACATCTTCCTGCATAAGATCACCGCCTGGAACGACCCGGCCATCGTCGCGCTGAACCCGGGCGTCACCCTGCCCACCGGCAAGATCAACACCGTGCACCGCTCCGATGGTTCGGGCACGACCTTCAACTTCGTCAACTACCTGTCCAAGGTCAGCGCGGACTGGAAGGCGAAAGTCGGCGAAGGCACCTCGGTCAACTGGCCGGGCGGCGTCGGCGGCAAGGGCAACGAAGGCGTCGCGGCCTACGTGCGCCAGCTGAAGGGCTCGATCGGCTACGTCGAACTGGCCTACGCCGAGCAGAACGCCATGTCGTACGCGTCGCTGCAGAACGCGGCCGGCCAGTTCGTGAAGCCGACGCCGGAGAGCTTCGCGGCGGCCGCGGCCAGCGCCGACTGGGCGAACGCGAAGGACTTCAATCTGGTCATCACCAACGCGCCGGGCGGGCAGGCGTGGCCGATCACCGCCACCAACTTCATCCTGGTCTACAAGCAGCCCAAGGACGCGGCGAAGGCCAAGCACACGCTGGAGTTCTTCAAGTGGGCCTACGAGCAGGGCCAGGCGCAGGCGAACGAGCTGGACTACGTGCCGCTGCCACCGGAACTGGTCGGCCAGATCGAGCAGTACTGGAGCACCGAGATCAAGCTCTGATCATCGCTTGAACCCGCGGGCCGTCGTGTCGGGCGGCCCGCTGTCATCACGCGGTAACCGCTTCGCCGTGCACTAGCGCCTCACGCGCCAACCGCCCCTCTCCCACTTCCCGGGTCGCATGAACGCCACCGCCCTCCCCGCTTCCCTGACGGACGTTCGCACCGCGAAAGACGCGCGCGCCGACACGCTGTTCCGGCTGACGCTCACTGGCGCCGGCCTGTTCGTCCTCGTTTCGCTGATCGCCGCCGCCCTGTCCATGCTGTGGGGCGGTCGCGAGGCCCTGCAGACGTTCGGCCTGGGCTTCTTCACCAGCACCGACTGGAACGTCGGCACGCGCGAGTTCGGCGCGCTGGTGCCGATCTTCGGCACGCTGGTCAGTGCCGGCATCGCCATGCTGATCGCGGTGCCGGTGAGCTTCGGCATCGCCGTGTTCCTGACCGAAGTCGCGCCGGCCTGGATGCGCGGTCCGGTCGGCATGGCCATCGAACTGCTGGCCGGCATTCCTTCGATCATCTACGGCATGTGGGGCCTGTTCGTGCTGGCGCCGCAGCTGAGCGAACACGTCTACCCGTGGATCAACGACCACCTCGGCCAGCTGCCGCTGGTCGGCGCGCTGCTGTCGGGCCCGCCGCTGGGCATCGGCATGATGACTGCCGGCCTGGTGCTGGCGATCATGGTGATCCCCTTCATCTCGTCGGTGATGCGCGAGGTCTTCCTGACCGTGCCGGGCCGACTGAAGGAATCGGCCTATGCGCTGGGCTCGACCAAGTGGGAAGTGGTCTGGGACATCGTGCTGCCGTACACCCGCTCGGCGGTGATCGGCGGCGTGTTCCTCGGCCTGGGCCGCGCGCTCGGCGAAACGATGGCGGTGACCTTCGTCATCGGCAACGCCTACGCGATCAGCCTGGCGCTGCTGGAACCCGGCACATCGATCGCCGCGACCATCGCCAACGAATTCGCCGAAGCCACCGATCCGCTGCACAAGGGCTCGCTGCTGCTGCTCGGCTTCACCCTGTTCGTGCTGACCTTCATCGTGCTGGCGATCGCCCGCCTGATGCTGCGCCAGCTCGCCAAGCGGGAGGGCAACTGATGTCCGCGTCGCTCTATTCCTGGCGCAAGGCGAAGAACGTCATCGCACTGACGTTGTCGATCGCCGCGGCCCTGTTCGGCCTGATGTGGCTGGTGTGGATCCTGTGGACCACGATCACCAAGGGCATGGGCAGCCTGAACCTGGACCTGTTCACCCAGATGACCCCGCCGCCGAACGAACCGGGCGGCCTGGCGAACGCGCTGTTCGGCAGCGTGGTGATCAGCCTGCTGGCGATCGTGCTGGGCACGCCGATCGGCATCGCCGCCGGCACCTACCTGGCCGAGTACGCCAACAAGCACTGGCTGGGCGAGACCGTCCGCTTCGTCAACGACATCCTGCTGTCGGCGCCGTCCATCGTGCTGGGCCTCTTCATCTACACCGTGATGGTGGCGCAGATGGGGCACTACTCGGCGTGGGCCGGCGCGGTGGCGCTGGCGTTCATCGCGCTGCCGGTGATCGTGCGCACCACCGACGAGATGCTGCGGCTGGTGCCGCAGCAGATGCGCGAAGCCGCCCTGTCGCTGGGCGTGCCGCAGTGGAAGGTCACCACCCAGGTGCTGATGCGTTCGGCGCTGCCGGGCATCGTCACCGGCATCCTGCTGGCGCTGGCGCGCATCAGCGGCGAAACCGCGCCGCTGCTGTTCACCGCCTTCAACAACCAGTTCTGGAGTACCGACCTCAACCAGTCCATGGCCAACCTGCCCATGGTGATCTTCCAGTACGCGATGAGCCCGTACGACTCGTGGAACTCGCTGGCCTGGGCCGGCGCCTTCCTCGTCACCGGCATGGTGCTGATCCTCAGCCTGGTCGCGCGAACCATCCTTCTTCGAAACAAGGTGACCCATGAATGACGCCGCCCGCATTGCCGTGGTGACGCCGCCGCGCCATGACGACCTGTCCGCCCCCGCCAGCGTGAAGCTGGCGGCCAAGGGCCTGGACTTCTACTACGGCGATTTCCACGCGCTGAAGAACATCAATCTGGAGATTCCGGAGAAGCGCGTCACCGCGCTGATCGGTCCCTCCGGCTGCGGCAAGTCCACGCTGCTGCGCGTCTTCAACCGCATCTATTCGCTGTACCCGAAACTGCATGCCAAGGGCGAGGTGCTGCTGGACGGCGAGAACATCCTCGACGCCAAGTACCCGATGAACCGCCTGCGCAGCAAGGTCGGCATGGTGTTCCAGAAGCCGGTGCCGTTCCCGATGACGATCTTCGAGAACGTCGCCTACGGTATCCGCCACCATGAGCGCCTGAACAAGGCCGACATGGACGTGCGCGTCGAACAGGCGCTGCGCCAGGCGGCGCTGTGGGACGAGGCCAAGGACAAGCTGAAGCAGAGCGCGCTGGGCCTGTCCGGCGGCCAGCAGCAGCGCCTGTGCATCGCGCGCGCGGTGGCGCTGCGTCCGGACGTGATCCTGCTGGACGAGCCGACCTCGGCGCTGGACCCCATCTCGACCAGCAAGATCGAGCAGCTGATCGAAGAACTGAAACACCAGTACACGATCGCCATCGTCACGCACAACATGCAGCAGGCGGCACGCGTGTCGGACTACACGGCCTTCATGTACCTGGGCGAGCTGGTGGAGCACGACGCCACGTCGACGATCTTCTCCAACCCCGGCAAGCAGCAGACCGAAGACTACATCACCGGCCGCTTCGGCTAAGGACACGCCTCCATGAACACCCAACCGAACGACCACATCGTGAAGAGCTACGACGACGAACAGCGCCGCGTGGTGGCCGACATCGTCCGCATGGGCGAGACGGCCGTTGCCCAGCTGGAGGCCGCGCTGGACGTGGTGGAACGCCGCGACGACAAGGCCGCCCAGCGCATCATCGCCAACGACGAGGCCATCGACGCCATCGAGCACCAGGTCAGCCACGACCTGATGCAGCTGGCGCTGCGCGGCCCGATGGCGCGCGACCTGCGCGTGATCCTCGCCGGCCTGCGCATCCCGGCTGACATCGAGCGCATCGGCGACTATGCCGCCAACGTGGCCAAGCGCTCGATCGCGCTGAACCTGGCGCCGCCGATGCCGCAGATCACCGGCCTGCGCGCACTCGGCAGGCTGGCGGCCCGCCAGGTACGCGATGCCCTCGCGGCTTACCAGACCAGCGACGCCGAGCAGGCGGTGCAGGTCCGCGCGCGCGATGCCGAACTGGACGCGCATTACACCGCGCTGTTCCGCGAGCTGCTGACCTACATGATGGAAGACCCGCGCAACATCACGCCGTGCACGCACCTGCTGTTCATGGCGAAGAACCTCGAGCGCATCGGCGACCACGCCACCAACATCGCCGAGAACGTCTGGTTCCTGGTGCATGGCGAACAGCCGCTGCCGCCGCGCGACAAGCGCGACGAGACCAGCACCACGGCGGTCTGACCCGGCTCTTCTTCCGCACCGCAGCACCCCATGGGCCCCGCTTTTCGCGGGGCCCATGCATTCGGCGCCCCCTGCATACGGGCGGCTAACGTCCTGCGTCTACACTGTCGCCACTTCCCGTGCGACCCCGTCGCACCTCATTGGAGAGCATGACGATGTCCAAGACGAACAAGCCCGCCGCTGTCGCCATCGCCCTGGCCGGCGGTCTCGCCCTGACCGGGTCCGCCTTCGCGATGGAGCCGCTTGCGCAGGGCTACCTGCTGGCCGCGCAGGACGCCGCCAAGACCGCCGAAGGCAAATGCGGCGAAGGCAAGTGCGGGCTGGCCAAGGCCGACACCGACAAGGACGGCAAGGTGTCGCAGGCCGAGTTCGCCGCCGCGCACCCGGACAAGGCGGCCAAGTTCGCCGAGATCGACACCAACAAGGACGGCTTCATCGACGCGGCCGAGCACAAGGCCCATGCCGGCACCAAGGGCGCCGAGGGCAAGTGCGGTGAAGGCAAGTGCGGCGAGGGCAAGTGCGGCGGCGACAAGAAGACCGACGGCAGCAAGTAAGCCCGTCCGGACGGGTCCCGGCATCGCGCCGGGATCCGTATCCTGTGCGCATGAGCACCACGCTTTCCCCCGACACCGCCGGCCTCGGTCTGCGACGCGCCCTGCTGGATGCACTGCTGGATGCGCCGGCAGGCAGCTTCGACTTCCTCGAATGCGCACCTGACAACTGGATCGGTGTCGGCGGCCGTTACGGCGAAGCCCTGCAGGCCCTGTCTTCGCGCCATCCGTTGACCTGCCACGGACTGTCGCTCTCCCTGGGCGGCACGGCGCCGCTGGACGATACCTTCCTCGCCCGCACGCGGCGCTTCCTCGACCAGCACCATGTCGCGCTGTACAGCGAACACCTGAGTTACTGCAGCGACGACGGCCACCTGTACGACCTGATGCCGATCCCGTTCATCGAGGAAGCCGTACACCACGTCGCCGCGCGCATCCGCCAGGCACAGGATGCGCTGGGGCGGCGCATCGCGGTGGAGAACGTCTCCTACTACGCCGCACCGTACCAGGCGATGGCCGAGGCGGACTTCGTCACGGCGGTGCTCGACGAAGCCGACTGCGACCTGCTGCTCGACGTCAACAACGTGTTCGTCAATGCGGTCAACCATGGCTATGACGCACGCGACTTCCTCGCGCGGATGCCGTCGGCGCGGATCGCGTCCTACCACATCGCCGGCCATTACGACGAAGCCGACGACCTGAAGATCGATACGCACGGCGCGCCGGTGAAGGACGACGTGTGGTCGCTGCTCGCGCTGGCCTATGACACACATGGCGTGCGCCCCACCCTGCTGGAGCGCGATTTCAATTTTCCGCCGCTGGCCGAACTGGCCGACGAGCTGAAGCGCATCCGCACTCTGCAGGAGGCGGCTCGCATGAACACCACGTTGGCGACCCATGGCTGACGCGCTGCACGACCAGCAGTTCGCGCTGGCGCGCCACTTGCGGGATCCGCAAGCCCACCCCGCACCGCCCGGCATCGAGGACCGTCGCCTTGCTGTCTACCGCGACCTGTTCTTCAACAACATCGAAGGACTGCTGGCCGGCAACTTCCCGGTGATCCGCAGGACGCTGGGCGACGAGGCGTGGCGCGGACTCGTGCGCGCGTTCTACGCCACCCATCGCAGCCACACGCCGTTGTTTCCCGAGATCGCACGCGAGTTCATCCGCTACCTGGAGGCACGCGACGACGACACGCTCCCGCCGTGGCTGCGCGAACTGGCCTATTACGAGTGGGTCGAGCTCGCCCTGCAGATCGCCGACGACGCCGTGCCCGCGCATGTCGCCGACGGCGACCTGCTGGCAGGCGAACCCGTGCTGTCGCCCTTCGCCTGGTCGCTGGCCTACCAGTGGCCCGTGCATCGCATCGGCCCGGACTTCCAACCTGATATGCCTCCGACCGAGCCGACACTCTTGCTGGTGCGTCGCGACGCCGCCTATCAGGTACGGTTCGCCGCTATCTCGGCGCTGGTCTATCGGCTGGTCGAAATGCTGGGTGAAGGTGGCCGCTCAGGTGCGGACGCGCTACGTCAGCTCGCCGCGGAGGCGGCCGTGGACGACGTACCCGCCTTCATCGAGCAGGGCACCACGATGCTCGCCCGCATGCGCGATGAGGGCACCGTGCTGGGGACCCTACCCGGACGGTGATCCCGGTAGGAGCGACGTGAGTCGCGACCGCGACGCATCGGCACCAAGGACATCGCCGCAGCCCAGGACCTGATGCATCGCGACTGCCCCGGCTATCACTGCCACGGCCGGTTGGCGGTCGCGACTCACGTCGCTCCTACAACAAACAGGGGATGCCGGTTGGGTTTCCAGCCGAGGAAGCGTCCCGGCCCTCTGCTACCCTTTCCCGCATGGAAAACGCCCCCGCATCCGCCCGCATCACCCCCATGGCCCAGCGCTTCCGCGGCTACCTGCCCGTGGTGGTGGACGTGGAGACCGGCGGCTTCGACTGGAACAGGCACGCCCTGCTGGAACTGGCGGCGGTGCCGCTGGACCTGGACGAGAACGGCCTGCTGGTGTGCGGCACGACATCGAGCGTGCACCTGCATCCCGCCCCCGGCACCGAGATCGATCCGAAGTCGCTGGAAGTCACCGGCATCGACCTGGACCATCCGTTCCGTTTCGCCAAGCACGAGAAGGACGCGCTGGACCATGTGTTCGCGCCGGTGCGCGCGGCGGTGAAGAAGCACGGCTGCCAGCGCGCCATCCTGGTCGGCCACAACGCGCACTTCGACCTCAATTTCCTCAACGCCGCGGTCGCGCGCGTGGCGCACAAACGCAATCCGTTCCATCCCTTCAGCGTCTTCGATACGGTGACCCTGGCCGGCGTCGCCTACGGACAGACCGTACTCGCCCGCGCCGTGCAGGCCGCCGGTTTCGAGTGGAACGCCGAGGACGCGCATTCGGCCGTCTACGACGCCGAGCAGACCGCGCGCCTGTTCTGCAAGATCGCGAACATGTGGCCGAAGCCGCTGGGCTGACCGCACAAACGGCACCCTGCGATGCGACTGACGGCGATCCAGGCCGATATCACCACGCTCGACATCGACGCCATCGTCAATGCGGCCAATAGTTCGCTGCTCGGCGGCGGTGGCGTGGATGGCGCGATCCATCGCGCGGCGGGTCCGGAGCTGGTGCGCGAATGCCGGATCCTCGGTGGCTGTAGGACCGGCGAAGCGAAGATCACGCAGGGCTATCGCCTGCCGGCACGCCATGTGATCCATGCCGTCGGCCCGGTCTGGCAGGGTGGGAAACAAGGCGAGCCGGCGTTGCTCGCTGCCTGCTATCGCAACAGCCTGGCGCTGGCGGAAAAGCACGGGCTGCGCAGCATTGCGTTTCCCTGCATCAGCACCGGCATCTTCGGCTACCCCGCGGATGCCGCCGCGCGCGTGGCCGTCGACACGGTTCGCGAGGTGCTGTCCGCAGCAGTGGTACCGGCGGACGTTACGTTCTGCTGCTTCTCCGCCAACGACCTGGCGATCTACCGGGCCTTGCTCGCCTGACCTAGGCCTCGCCGTTGGCGGCCGTCTGCACCAGCGGGCGCGATGTCATCGCCGCACCGGCGGACGCGACGATGATCGCGGCGATCGCCAGCCACTGCAGCAGCGACAGCCGCTCGTGCAGGAACAGCAGGCCGCACAGTGCGGCGATGGCCGGCTCCAGGCTCATCAGCATGCCGAAGGTGCGGGTCGGCATCTTCGTCAGCGCGACCATCTCCAGACTGTAGGGAATCGCGGTGGACAGCAGCGCCACCGCCAACGCGACCGGCAACAGCGCCGGCGCCAGCAGCGCGGTGCCGGCATGTGCGACGCCGAACGGCACCGCGACCGCCGCCGCGACGCAACTGCCGATGGCGACGGTCTGCGCCCCATGCGCATTGCCTGCCTTCTGGCCGAACACGATGTACATCGCCCAGCACGCGCCCGCGCCGAGTGCGTAGGCCGCGCCAACGAGGTCAAGCGGCTGGCTGCCCTGCTCCGGCACCAGCAGCACCAGCCCGACCACCGCCAGCACCACCCACACCACATCGTGCAGATGGCGCGACCCCAGCAGGGCCACCGCCAGCGGCCCGGTGAATTCGAGCGCGACGGCGATGCCCAGTGGCACGGTTTCCAGCGACTTGTAGAAAAGCAGGTTCATCAGGCCCAGCGCGGCGCCGTAGAACATCAGCAGCGGCCACTGCTCGCGGTTCACGCGCGCGCGCCACGGCCGGAACACGATCACCAGCATCAGCGTCGCCAGGGCCAGCCGCAGCGCGGTCGCGCCCGTCGCACCGACCTCCGGGAACAGGCTCTTCGCCATCGAGGCGCCGGCCTGGATGGAGAGCATGGCGACCAGCAGCAGCGCGATCGGCTGCCAAGCGAGGGGACCGTGGGAATTCGGGGACGACATGACGGCACGACCTGCGACGCCGACGCGCCGCGCTTGAAGGGGAAACGGATTGCGCACTATATTGCGCAGACCGAAGCTTACCGGATGCGCAATATAGTGCGCAACCCCTGCCCATGAGTGTGCTGGAACACGTTGCCGAGAATATCCGTCGCCTGCGGACAGATGCAGGCCTCAGCCAGCAGGCCTTGTCGGTCGCGGCGGACGTCTCCCGCCGCATGCTGGTCGGGATCGAGTCCGGCGATGCCAACGTCAGCCTCAACACGCTGGACCGCATCGCCGAAGCGCTGAAGGTGACGTTCGCGGACCTGGTGAAACCCCCGAGCGCACCGGGCCTGGACCGCATCGACGCGCTGGCATGGAGCGGCCGCACGCCGGGATCGCAGGGCGTGCTGCTGGCCACCGCACCCGCCTCGCACGATGTCGAACTGTGGGCGTGGACGCTGATGCCCGGCGACCGCTACACCTCGGCGGCCGATCCGGCCGGCTGGCACGAGATGTTCTTCGTGATCGAAGGCAACCTGGTGGTCGAGCTGCCGGGGGGTGATCACGTCGTCGCGGCCGGCGACTACTTCGTGTTTCCCAGTGATCGCGACTACGCCTACCGCAACGACGGCGACACGCCGCTGCGCTTCATCCGCAACGTCGCGCACTGATCCGGGCGGATTACTTCTTCGGCGGTGCGATGCCGTGCTGCTTCAGGATGGCGCGCACGCGGTCCAGCGGAATCGCCTCGACGGTCTCGCCGTTGCCGCTCACCGTGGTCGCCATGAAGAGCGAGTTGTAGATCGCTTCCTCGACCGCTTCCACGCTGGCCTGGAACACCGCGCTCATCTGCTCGTTCGCCAGCTCCGATGTGTCCAGCCGCGGTGCGTCGAACGCGCGGCGTACCGAGTCCGCCGTGGAGAACGCCAGGATATAGTCGCCGCTGCCGTTGGACGCGGAACTGCCGGTGCGACCGAGACCCATCATGGCGCGCGAGGCGACGCGGCGCAGGTTGCGGTCGGCCAGCGGCGCATCGGTGGCGATGATGACGATGATCGAGCCATCGCCATGGTCGTCGGCGAGGCCGCGGCGGTCATCGGCCTGCAGGGCGACCGCTTTCTGGAAGGCGTAGCGATCCAGTTCACGACCGACCGGTGCGCCCGATACCTGCAGTACCCCGCCGAAATTGCTCTGCACCAGCACCCCGACGGTCCAGCCGCCCAGCGATTCGGGCAGCTTGCGCGACGACGTACCGATGCCGCCCTTCCAGCCGAACGCCACCGTGCCGGTGCCGGCGCCGACGCTGCCTTCCTGCACGGCGCCCTCTTTCGCGGACTCCAGTGCGCGGCGCACGGCCTCCGGCGTGACCGGACGCGCGCGGATATCGTTGAGGCCGCCATCGTTGGTTTCGCCGACCACGACGTTGAGCGAGCGCACCTGCTGCATGTCGGGTTGCGCCAGCATCCAGTCGGCCATCGCATCGGCGGCTTTCCACACGCACAGCGTGCAGGTCAGCAGGATGGGGGTTTCCAGTTCGCCCAGTTCATTGACCTGGGTGCTGCCGATGAACTTGCCGTAGCCGTTGCCAACATGCACCGCCGCCGGCACGCGCGAACGGTAGACGTTGCCGGGATGCGGCAGGATCGCGGTGACCCCGGTGCGCACGGTGTCGCCTTCCGTCAGCGTCACCTGGCCGACACGCACCCCAGCGACATCGGTGATCGCGTTGTGGGTGCCGGGGGCGAAGATCCCCGGCGCGACGCCGAGGTCGCGCGCGCGTACGCGCACGTCGTCGCGTGCGGCGGCAGAGAAAGAACACGCCATCAGCGACAAAGCGACCAGGCGGCGGAGGATCGTGCGGCGCTCCATGCTCATGCGGAATTCCCTGATTACTGGCGCTGGCGGACGGCCTCGAACAGCGTGACGCCGGCTGCGACCGAGACGTTGAGGCTTTCGATGTCGCCGGGCATGGGGATCTTCACCAGCCCGTCGCAGTGCTCGCGGGTCAGGCGGCGCAGGCCGTCGGCTTCGCCCCCCAACGCCAGCGCGACGTTGCCGCGCAGGTCGATGGAGTACAGCGACGCGTCCGCTTCGCCGGCCAGTCCGTAGATCCACACGCCGAGTTGCTGCAGGTCGCGCAGGCAGCGCGACAGGTTGGTGACCTGCACGACCGGAATGCGGTCGGCGGCGCCGGCCGAGGTCTTGCGCACGGTCGCGTTGACGCCGACCGACTTGTCCTTGGGAATGATCACCGCGGTGACACCGGCCGCCGCCGCGCTACGCAGGCAGGCGCCCAGGTTGTGCGGGTCCTGCACGCCGTCCAGCACCAGCAGCAATGCCTTGCCGTCGGCGGCTTCGACCAGGCCCTGCAGCTCGTCCTCGTCCCAGGTCTTCGCGGCGGCGTAGCGCGCGGCCACGCCCTGGTGGCGCAGCGAACCCGCCACGCCGTCCAGCGCCTGGCCGGTCACGCGGCGCACGTCGATGCCCTTGCGGCGCGCGTTCTCTTCGATCTCGGTCAACCGCGCGTTCTTGCTTCCGCCTTCGACCAGCACCTCGCGCACGTTGTCGGCATCGTTCTCGATGGCCGAGGCCACCGCATTGACGCCGACGATCCACTGGTTCTGCTTGCTCATGCGCTGTACGGCCGCCCTGGAAAGGCCGGCATTATCGCACCGACCACCGGCTCAGCGCGGCGGCCAGTCCGCCGTGTCGTGGTCCGGATGCTGGAACGACACCACGCCGGCCAGGAAGGCGGCAGCGGCCTCGTCTTCTTCGGTCCGCCGCTGCGGCAGCGCCGACAGGGCGTCCACGTACGGCAGTTTGCCTTCGATACCGTACTGGACCCACGGCGCCAGACCGCTCGGATCGTCGAACGCACCGGCGGCCACGGCCACGCCATCCGGCGCCTCGTAGGTCAGCGGGGTGCCGCAGTCGGCGCAGAAGCCACGCTGGACCACGTTCGACGACTGGAAGCGCTTCGGCTCGCCACGCGTCCATTCGAGCAATGCGCCGCGCGTGGAGACCAGCGGCGCGTAGTACGCGCCGAACGCTTTCTGGCACATGCGGCAGTGGCAGATCGAGGCATCCCTCAGCTCACCGGTGACGCGGAAACGCACGGCGCCGCATTGGCAGCCGCCGGTATGGATCTCGGGAGACATGGAGGCTCCAAACGATTGGAAAACACAAGGATCCGAACCGTCATCAGTACTTCCGCTTCTTCCGCTTGGCCGGCTGGCCACGTGGCGCCGGCGGCGGCAGGCCGCTGTCCCTGGTCTTGTCCTCGACCAGGCGGAAGTCGATCTTGCGCTCCTCCAGGCTGGCCTTCAGCACGACGATGCGTACGCGGTCGCCGAGACGGTAAGACAGGCCGCGGCGCTCGCCGGACAGCGTCTTCCGCACCGGGTCGAAGTGGTAATAGTCCTGCGGCAGCTGGGTCACGTGGACCAGGCCGTTGACCTTGGACTGGTCCAGCTCGACGAACAGGCCGAAGCTGGTCACGCCGCTGATGACGCCGTCGAACTGGCCGCCGACGTGCTTTTCCATCCACGCGGCGCGGAAACGCTCGTCGACCTCGCGCTCGGCCTCGTCGGCGCGGCGCTCGCGCTCGGAGCACTGCAGCGCCAGCGCGGCCATGTCGCGCGGCGAATACGGGAAGGCGTCCGCCGGCTTGCGCGACAGGCCATGCTTGATCGCGCGATGCACCAGCAGGTCGGGATAGCGGCGGATCGGCGACGTGAAGTGCGCGTACGCCTCCAGCGCCAGGCCGAAGTGGCCGACGTTCTCGGGCGCATACACGGCCAGGCTCTGGCTGCGCAACAGCACCGATTCCAGCAGTGCCGCGTCCGGACGCTCACGCACCTTCTTCAGCAGGTTGGTGAAGTCCTTCGGCTGCACCTTGCCCCACGACGGCATCGACAGCTTGAACTCCTTCAGGAATTCCAGCAGGTCCATGTACTTGGTTTCCGGCGGCTTGTCGTGGATGCGGTACGGCGCCGGGATGTGCGCGGCGAGCAGGTACTTCGCCGCCTGGACGTTCGCGGCGATCATGCACTCCTCGATCAGCTTGTGCGCGTCGTTGCGCACCAGCATCCCCGCCTGGGTGACCTCGCCGCGGTTGTCGAGGACGAAGCGCACTTCGGAGCTCTCGAACTCGATGGCGCCGCGCTGCGTGCGCGCCTTGGCCAGCACGTGGTAGAGCTGGTAAAGGCGCTCGACGTGCGGCAGCACGGGCGCGATCTGCGCACGGACCTCCTCGTCGTTCTCGCCGACCGCCTTCCACACCTGCGTGTAGGTCAGGCGCGCGTGCGAGTTCATTACCGCTTCGTAGAACTTCGATCCGGTGACTTCGCCCTCGCGATTGACCTGCATGTCGCAGACGAAGGTCATGCGGTCGACCTTCGGGTTCAGCGAGCAGATGCCGTTGGACAGCGTCTCCGGCAGCATCGGCACCACGTAGCCGGGGAAATAGACCGAGGTCGCGCGCTTCTGCGCTTCGTCGTCCAGCGGCGTGCCGGGACGGACGTAATGCGAGACGTCGGCGATGGCGACGACCAGGCGGAAGCCGTCGCGGGTCGGTTCGCAGTAGACCGCGTCGTCGAAATCCTTGGCGTCCTCGCCGTCGATGGTCACCAGCGGCGTGGACCGCAGGTCGACGCGGTCGCCGATCATCGCCGGCTCGACCACCAGTGGTACGGCCGTGGCTTCGTCCAGCACCTCCTGCGGGAACTCGTGCGGCAGGTTGTGGCCGTGGATCGCGGCCTCGACTACCAGCGACGGCGTCAGGCTGTCGCCGAGCACCGCGATGACCTTGCCGATGGGCGGACGGCGCGCATCCGGTGCCTGGGTCAGCTCGACGACGACCAGCTGGCCGTCGCGCGCGCCGCCGGTCGCGTCCTGCGGGATCTGCACGTTGCGCTGGATGCGTTTGTCGTCCGGCGCCACGTAGGCGATGCCGACCTCGAAACCGAAGCGGCCGATCAGGCGGGTGACGCCACGCTCCAGCACGCGCGCAATGCTGCCCTCGCGGCGACCGCGTCGGTCGATGCCGGTGACGTTGGCCAGCGCACGGTCGCCGTGCATGACCTTGCGCATTTCATAGGGCGGCAGGAACAGATCGTCGCCACCGCCGGTATCGGGGCGGAGGAAGCCGAAGCCGTCCGGATTGGCGATCACCGTGCCGGCGATCAGGTCGGTCTGCTGTACCGGCGCGAAGCCGCCGCGGCGGTTCTGCACCAGCTGGCCGTCGCGGACCATCGCGCCCAGGCGCTTGGACAACGCGTCGAACCGGTCCGGCGCGTCCAGCCCCAGCGGACCGGCGATCTCTTCCGCCGTCTGCGGGCCTTCGGCCGCCTCGAGAAAACCGAGGATCGCCTCGCGGCTGGCGATCGGCTGTTCGTAGCGTTGGGCTTCGCGCTGCGCATGCGGGTCGACGAAGCGACCGGCCGCTCGCGGCGCGGGGCCCGGGGACCGACGCGGCGCGCCGGCTGCCGGGCGGGACGGCGCCCGCGCAGGCATCTCAGGCATCCACGGCGGCAGGCTCTTCTTGGCGGGTTTGCCCGGCTTGCCGGGGGCGTTGCGGGAGGCGGGCTTTGCACCGGCCTTGGCGTTTGCAGCGGGCTTCTTGCCGCCGCCACTCTTGGTGTTCTTGGTCATCGGCGCATCGTACACCCCGCCTGAACAACACCGTGCGAAGACAACCGTTGACATTCCCCCGGCCGATCCTCAAAATGCGCGCCTCGCTTACCTGCCCAGGTGGCGGAATTGGTAGACGCACTAGTTTCAGGTACTAGCGGGTAAAACCGTGGAGGTTCGAGTCCTCTCCTGGGCACCACGCATAACGAAGACCCTCGCGAAAGCGGGGGTTTTTCGTTTCCGCCCTCGCGCGACGACATCGCGCACCCGGCCCGACCTCACACGTCCTCACGGCGGCTCGCCGTAGGCTGCCGGCCACGCACGACGACGCAACACGCCAAGGGACACGCATGGAGTTCCAGCAGATCCTGTTCCTCGCGATCCTGGCGATCACCCTGGGTCTGTTCATCAGCGAAAGACTGCGCGTCGACCTGGTCGCGCTGCTCGCCCTGCTCGCCCTGACACTGACCGGCATCCTCGGCCCGAAGGAAGCGCTGTCCGGCTTCGCCAGCGAACCGGCGATCATCGTCGCCGCCGTGTTCGTGCTGTCCGCCGGCCTGTCGGCGACCGGCATCACCGAGCGCATCGGCGCCGGCATCGGCCGCGCCGCGGGCGGCAGCGAATGGCGCACGATCGCCGTCGTGATGCCTGCGACCGCGGCGTTGGCCGCGTTCTCGCACCACGTGATGGTCACCGCGATGATGCTGCCGATCCTGATGCGCATCGCGCGGGACCAGAAGCTGGCCGCGTCGCGCCTGCTGATGCCGATGTCGCTGGCCGCCTCGCTCGGCACCACGCTGACGCTGTTCAGCGCGCCCGCCTTCCTGTTGTCGAACGACCTGATCAAGCGCGCCGGCCTGCCGGCGCTCGACATCTTCGCTATCACGCCCATCGGCGCCGCACTGGTGGTGCTCGGCACCGTCTACATGCTGCTGGGGCGCTGGCTGGTGCCCAAGCGCGAGGGCGAGACCCCGCAGGGCGACTACCTGAAGCTGGACCGCTACTACACCGAACTGCTGGTGGAGGACGACTCGCCATGGATCGGCCGGGCGCGTGGCGAGTTCGCCAAGGCCTTCGACGACCGGCTGCAGGTGGTGGACTGGCTGCGGCACGGCATGCGCCGGCGCAACCAGCGGCTCGACAGTACGCTGGCCGCCGGCGATGTACTGCTGGTGCGCGCGTCGCCGGACGAGATCGCCTCCATCCGCGACGAACCCGGCCTCGCCCTGCACGCGGTCGCCCGGTACGGCGAGAAGCGCGAGGAAGGCAAGAGCGAGGCGCTGGGCGAAGAGCAACTGGTGCAGGCGGTGGTCGCCCCGCACTCGGAGTTCATCGGCCGCAGCGTGGCCGACATCGATTTCCTGCGGAACCTGGGCGTCGTCGTGGTCGGTCTGTGGCGCCGCGAAGGCTGGCTGCACGGCGAACTTTCGGACATGGTGCTGCAGGAAGGCGACCTGCTGGTGCTGTGGGGCCAGCAACAGAACTTCGAACCCTTGGCGGCGCACCACGGCTTCCTGATGCTGGTGCCGTTCGGCGGCCAGAAGAAGCCCCGCCGCCGCGCCCCGGTCGCGCTGGCGATCATGGTCGCCGCCGTCGCGGCGGCGGCGACCGAGACGCTCGCGCCGCACATCGCCTTCCTCGCGGGCGCGGTGGCGATGGTGCTGACGCGATGCGTCGACATCGAGCGCGCCTACCAGGAGATCGACGTCCGCATCTTCGTGATGATCGGCGGCGTGATCCCGCTCGGCATCGCCATGGAGAAGACCGGTACCGCAGCGCTGGTGGCCGACCTGCTGCTCAACCACACCGCGCACTGGTCGCCGCTGGTACTGCTGCTGGTGATGTTCGGCGCCGCCGCCCTGCTGACGCAGATCCTGTCCGACGCCGCGACGACCGTCCTGCTGGCCCCCATCGCGCTCGCGCTGGCCGACGGCCTGGACCTGAATCCGGTGCCGTTCGTGGTCTGCACCGCGATGGGCGCGGTCGCCTCGTTCCTGACCCCGATCGGCCACCACGGCAACCTGCTGATCCTCAACCCGGGCCGCTACACCTTCGGCGATTTCCTGCGCGTGGGCATCCCGCTGACGGCGGCCATCGCCATCACCACCGCCTGGCTGGCGCGCTGGCTGTGGCTGGACGGTCCGCTGTGGCCCGGTATCGGCGGCTGAGACGGGGCGACGGGTAGAATGGCCGGGTTTTCAGACCCGCAGACGATACGCCCGCAATGACCGAAACGATCCGCCCGACCTTCCACGGCTTCGAACAGATTCCGCTGCGCGAGTACGCCGAGCGCGCCTACCTCGACTACTCCATGTACGTCGTGCTGGACCGTGCCCTGCCCTTCATCGGCGACGGCCTGAAGCCGGTCCAGCGCCGCATCGTCTATTCGATGAGCGAGCTGGGCCTGAACGCAGGCGCCAAGCCGAAGAAGTCCGCGCGCACCGTCGGCGATGTGATCGGCAAGTACCATCCGCACGGCGACAGCGCCTGCTACGAAGCGCTGGTGCTGATGGCGCAGCCGTTCTCGTACCGCTATCCGCTGATCGAGGGCCAGGGCAACTTCGGTTCGCCGGACGATCCGAAGTCGTTCGCGGCGATGCGCTACACCGAATCCAAGCTCACGCCGATCGCCGAGGTGCTGCTGGGCGAACTCGGCCAGGGCACGGTGGACTGGACACCGAACTTCGACGGCACGCTGGAAGAGCCCACCTGGCTGCCGGCACGCCTGCCCCACCTGCTGCTCAACGGCACCACCGGCATCGCCGTGGGCATGGCGACCGACGTGCCGCCGCACAACCTCAACGAGATCGTCAGCGCCTGCATCCGCCTGATCGACGATCCGGATGCGACGGTCGCCGACCTGTGCGAACACGTCCGCGGCCCCGACTACCCGACGAAGGCCGAGATCATCACCGCCGCGTCCGACCTGCGCGCGATGTACGAGAACGGCACCGGCAGCGTCCGCGCACGCGCCGTGTGGCGCAAGGACAACGCCAACATCGTCATCGACGCCCTGCCCTACCAGGTGTCGCCGTCGAAGGTGATCGAACAGATCGCCGCGCAGATGCGCGCCAAGAAGCTGCCGTGGCTGGAGGACATCCGCGACGAGTCCGACCACGCCAATCCGGTGCGCGTGGTGCTGATCCCGCGTTCGAACCGCGTGGATGCCGAACAGTTGATGGGCCACCTGTTCGCCACCACCGACCTGGAGAAGAGCTACCGGGTCAACCTCAACATCATCGGGCTGGACGGGCGGCCGCAGGTCAAGAACCTGAAGATGTTCCTGACCGAGTGGCTGGCGTTCCGCAGCGACACGGTCACGCGTCGCCTGAAGCACCGCCTGGAAAAGGTCGAGCGTCGCCTGCACCTGTTGGAAGGCCTGCTGGTCACGTTCCTCAACCTGGACGAGGTCATCCGCATCATCCGCACCGAGGACGAGCCGAAGGCCGCGTTGATCGCCCGCTTCGCGCTGAGCGAGGAACAGGCGGACTACATCCTCGAGACCAAGCTGAAGCAGCTCGCCCGCCTGGAGGAAATGAAGATCCGCGGCGAGCAGGACGAGTTGCGGGCCGAGCGCGAAAAGATCGCCGGCATCCTGGAATCGAAGGCCAAGCTGAAAAAGCTGATCAAGGACGAACTGACCGCCGACGCGAAGAAGTTCGGCGATGCGCGTCTGTCGCCGCTGGTGCAGCGCGATGCCGCGCAGGCGCTGGACGAGACCGAACTGGTGGCCAGCGAGCCAATGACCGTCGTGCTGTCGGAGAAGGGCTGGATCCGTGCCGCCAAGGGCCATGACGTGGATGCGTCCACGCTGTCCTACCGCGATGGCGACGGCCTGCTCGGCGCGGTGCGTTCGCGCAGCACGCAGCAGGTGGCGTTCCTCGATTCGGAAGGCCGCAGCTACTCCACCGCCGTGCACACGCTCCCTTCCGCGCGCGGCAACGGCGAACCGCTGACCGGCCGCTTCTCGCCGGCGGCAGGCGCCTCGTTCCAGGCGCTGGCCAGCGGCGACAACGACAACCGCTTCGTGCTGGCGTCCTCGCACGGCTACGGCTTCGTCACCCGCTTCGAAAACCTCACCGGCCGCCAGAAGGCCGGCAAGGCGATGCTCAACCTGACCGTGGGTGCCAGCGTGCTGCAGCCCGCGCAGGTACCGAACACCGAGACGGACCGCATCGTCGCCGTCACCAGCGCCGGCCATCTGCTTGCCTTCCCGGTCAGCGAACTGCCGGAACTGGACAAGGGCAAAGGCAACAAGATCATCGAGATCCCGAAGGCCAAGCTCGGCACCGAACGCGTGGTCGCGATCGCCGCGGTATCTCCGGGCGCCACGCTGCTGGTCAAGAGCGGCCAGCGCACGATGAGCCTGTCGTTCAAGGACCTGGACGAGTACGTCGGTGCCAGAGCGACGCGCGGTGGATTGTTGCCGCGCGGGTGGCAGAAGGTCGACGGACTGGACGTCCAGTAGTTTGCAGAACAGGCGCGCTGCGGCGCGTTATTAGTCAACAACTACGGAAGTCGTAGAGCGGAGCTTGCTCCGCTGCGTGGCAAGGCGTCAGCAGTGACCGAAGTCGAGCAAGCTCGACTCTACGCCCGGGTTTCCCCTCTTTAGCGGAGTGAGCGCACGAATGGACGCCGACTTCTGGTTGCAACGTTGGCAGGAAGGCCAGATCGGCTTCCATCGCCATGACGTGATGCCGCTGCTGCAGAAGCATTGGCCGGCGCTGCAGCTACCGGAAGGGTCGCGGGTGCTGGTGCCGCTGTGCGGCAAGTCGCTGGACATGCATTGGCTGGCCGCACAGGGCTACCAGGTGCTCGGGGTGGAACTGTCGCCGCTGGCGGTGACGCAGTTCTTCGAAGAGGCGAAGCTCGATCCGGTGCGCACGACAAGCGGCTACGGCGAGCACTTCAGCGCCGGCCCCATCGAGATCATCCTCGGCGATGCCTTCGGCCTCGATCCGGCGCTGCTGGCGGACGTCGCCGGCGTGTACGACCGCGCCGCACTGATCGCCCTGCCGTCCGACCTGCGCCTGCGTTACCGCGACGCGGTCTATGCCGCCCTGCCGGCCGGCTGTCAGGGGCTGCTGATCACGCTGGAGTATCCGCAGGAGGAAAAGGCGGGGCCACCCTTCTCGGTAGCGCAGGCGGAAGTCGAAGCCCTGTTCGCGGCGCTATGGCGCCACAGCCTGCTGGAACGGCGCGACATCCTCGACCAGGAGCCACGCTTCCGCGAGGAAGGGTTGAGCTCGCTGGAAACCGCCGTGTACCGCCTCCGCCGTTCGTAGCGCGGAGCTTGCTCCGCTGCGGTCCGATCAACGCTCAAGCGTGGACAAGAAACAGAGCCGAGCAAGCTCGGCTCTGCGGGGAACGGTCACTCGCCGGCGGGTTCGCCGTCCAGCTTCGAGGTCAGGTACAGCTCGATGCCGAGGCGCTTGATCAGGCCCAGCTGCTGTTCCAGCCAGTGCGCATGGTCTTCCTCGGTGTCTTTCAGCTGGGTCAGCAGGATCTCGCGGCTGACGTAGTCGCCATGCTGTTCGCAGATGCCGACGCCCTTGGCCAGGTTGGCGCGCACCGCGTACTCCACCTCGAGATCGCGCTGCAGCATCTCCTCGACCGTCTTGCCGGCCACGAAGGTTTCCGGGCGCATGTCCGGGTCGCCCTCCAGGAACAGGATGCGGCGCAGCAGCGCGTCGGCGTGCTCGGTCTCTTCCTGCATCTCGTGGTCGATGCGGTGGAACAGGGCCTTCAGCCCCTGGTCCTCGTAACGGCGCGAGTGGATGAAGTACTGGTCGCGCGCGGCCAGCTCGCCGCGCAACAGGAACTTGAGGTAGTCGACGACGTCGGGATGGCCTTTCATGGGGTCGGCTCCGGGGGCGAGGCGCGCATGATGCCCCATCCCTGCGGGCGATGACCGAATCGGAATCAGTCTCGTTCGGCACCGCAGCGCGACGGTGGCGGTCGTGGCTTCCGTGGAATAATCCGGCCACCCCGCCACACCCTCACCGCAAGGACTCCGCAATGCTGAAGTGGACCCGGCGCATCGCGCTGCTGCTGTTGGCCCTGATCGTCGCGGCGGTACTGCTGGCCTGGTGGTCCATGCGCGGCAGCCTGGCCCGGCTCGACGGCGAACAGCCGCTGGCCGGACTGTCCGCGCCGGTATCCGTCCAGCGCGACGCACTGGGCGTGGTGACCATCGAAGCGGCCAGCGAGACGGATGCGGTGCGTGCGCTCGGTTTCGTGCATGCGCAGGAGCGCTACTTCGAGATGGATCTGATGCGGCGCAGCTCCGCCGGCGAGCTGTCCGAGCTGTTCGGCCCCGTCGCGGTGGACATGGACAGGGCGCGCCGGATGCATCGGATGCGCGCACGCGTGACCGCATCCCTCGACAGCTTCGGCGGCGACCGCCTGCCGCAGCTGCAGGCCTATGCCAACGGCGTCAACGATGGCTTGGGGGCCTTGACGTCGCGCCCCTGGCCTTACCTGCTGCTGCGGCAATCGCCGCGCGCGTGGGACGTGGCGGATTCCGCGCTGGCCGGCTATGCCATGTACTTCGACCTGCAGGACGCGGACAACGTACGCGAACTCGGCCTGTGGAAGATCCGTCGCCAGGTACCGCCCGCGCTTTACGCGCTGCTGACCCACGACGGCACCGAATGGGATGCGCCGCTGCAGGGCGAGCCACGCGGGAATGCCTCCCTGCCGACCGCCGACGAGGTCGACCTGCGCACGCTGCCCATGCCCAAGGGCGACACGCACCAGCGCCTCGCCGACAAGGGCACGCCGGGCAGCAACAACTGGGCCGTGGCCGGCGCGCTGACGGCCGATGGTCGCGCGATCGTCGCCGACGACATGCACCTGGGTCTGCGCGCGCCGAATCTTTGGTTCCGCGTGCGCCTGCGCTATCCGGATCCGCGTGCGCCCGGCGGCCAGGTCGACGTATCCGGTTTCAGCCTGCCCGGGCTGCCGGCGATCATCGTGGGCAGCAACGGCCACGTCGCGTGGGGCTTCACCAACAGCTATGCGGACACCGCGGACTGGTATCCGGTGAAGCCGTGCGGCAAGGACGATGCCGCGGCTACCTGCGACGCGGTCGAGCATCACCCGGAAACGATCCTCGTCGCCGGCGCCGATCCGGTGGCGCTCGACGTGCAGGAAACGCGCTACGGACCGATCGTCCACGCGGCCAAGGGCAAGCAACCCGCGCTGGCCCTGCGCTGGGTCGCGCACCAGCCCGGCGCGCTGAACTTCGGGCTGTCGGATTTCGCGACAGCCGGCGACCTGTCCGCCGCGCTGTCGGTGGCGCAACGCACCGCGACCCCGGCACAGAACCTGGTGATCGCCGACCACAACGGGCGCATCGCCTGGCGCATCCTCGGCCCGCTGCCGTCTCGCGCGGCGTCGTGCCCTCATACGCTGGAACTCGCACCGGCGGCGCCGGCGGACGATGCCACGCCCCAGCCGCCGGACAGTTGCCGGCCCTGGGTCATTTCCAACCAGCTGTCGCCGGTGCTCACCTCGCAGACCAGCCATCGCCTGTGGACGGCGAACGCGCGCGTGCTGGACGGCGCCGCGCTCGCCCGCGTGGGCGATGGCGGCTATGCCCTGGGGGCGCGTGCGAAGCAGATCCGCGACGGCCTGCTGGCGAAGGAGCGTTTCACCGAGAAGGACCTGCTGGCCATCCAGCTCGACGACCGAGCGCTGTTCCTGCAGCGCTGGTGGCAGTTGCTGCAGGACGAAGCGAAGCGGATGCCGGCGGATTCGTCGATGAAGGCGCTCGCCGATGCCGGCATTACCTGGGAAGGCACCGCCAGCGTCGATTCGGTGAGCTACCGGCTGGTGCGCGCCTGGCGCCTGGCCGTGCACGCGCGCATCGCCGACGGCCTGACCGCACCGGCGCAGGCGGCGCTGGGCGAGGACTTCGTCATGCCCGACCTGCCGCAACTGGAAGGCGCGGTGTGGCCATTGCTGGAACAGCGCCCGCCGCACCTGTTGTCGCGACGCTACACGAGCTGGGATGCACTGCTGGAAGACGCGGCGAAGGAAGTACGCGATGACCTCGCCGAGCGGGGCCCACTGGCCGAGCGTCGCTGGGGCGAGCGCAACACCGCGAAGATCTGCCACCCGCTGGCCAACGCCCTGCCCGCCTTCCTCAAGCCGAAGCTGTGCATGCCGGGCGAACCGCTGGCCGGCGATGGCGCCATGCCGCGCGTACAGGGGCCGGCGTTCGGCGCCTCGGAACGCATGGTGGTGTCACCGGGCCACGAGGCGGACGGCATCATCCACATGCCGGGCGGCCAGAGCGGCCACCCGATGTCGCCGTTCTGGGGCGCCGGCCACGACGACTGGGTGCAGGGAAGGCCGACCCCGTTCCTGCCGGGCGCCGCGACCCATACGCTGACGCTGCGCCCCGCGAACGCTCAGCCGAGGTAACGCGAAGGCACCGGCAATCCCTGCTGCCGGAAGAAGCTGAGCTGGTCGAAGTAGCCACGCTGGAACACGATCCGTCCGTCGCGCACCTGGAAGAATCCGCAGCCGCGCAGGCCGCGCGGGTCGCGCCACTCGAGGATGGCCCACTCGCCATCCTCGAACAGGTTTTCCATCGTGCACACCATCGTCGCGCGACCGAATTCGGTGCGGAACATCGCCGTGATCGCCTCGCGACCGTGCAATGGATCGGTCACCACCTGGTGGTTCACGGCATCCTCTGCATACAGCGCCGTCAGGCCGTCGGCATCCACCGCGTTGAAGCGGCGGACCCATTCACGCACCAGATCGGATGGCGTCATGTCGATACGGGCGAATGCGCCGCCGCATGCACGCCGGCGACGGCACGGCCGGACGGATCGGCCATCTTCGCGAAGCTGGCATCCCAGGCGATCGCCGCCGGCGACGAACAGGCGATCGACTTGCCGCCCGGCACCGTCTCCGCGCACGCCTGGCCCGGATAATGCTGCTCGAACAGCGTGCGGTAGAAGTACGCCTCCTTCGTCTGCGGCGGGTTGACCGGGAAACGCTTGTCGGCCGCCGCCAGTTCGCGATCGCTGACCTGCGCCTCCGCATGCGCCTTCAGTCCGTCGATCCAGCCGTAACCGACGCCGTCGCTGAACTGCTCCTTCTGCCGCCACAGGATCGACTCCGGCAGGTAGCCATCGAAGGCCTCGCGCAGCACGCCCTTCTCCATGCGCTGCGCGCCGGCGCTGCCCTTGTCGATCATCTTGTGCAGGGCATCCATCTTCATCGCCACATCGAGGAACTCGACATCGAGGAACGGCACGCGCGGCTCCACGCCCCAGGCCATCATCGACTTGTTGGCGCGCAGGCAATCGTAGTTGTGCAGCGCATCCAGTTTGCGTACCAGCTCCTCGTGGAACTCGCGCGCGTTCGGCGCCTTGTGGAAGTACAGGTAGCCTCCGAAGATCTCGTCGCTGCCCTCGCCCGACAGCACCATCTTCACCCCCATCGCCTTGATGCGGCGCGCCAGCAGGTACATCGGCGTGGACGCGCGGATGGTGGTGACGTCGTAGGTCTCGATATGGCGGATCACTTCCGGGATGGCGTCGAGGCCCTCCTGGAAGGTGTAGGTGAAGCCGTGGTGCACCGTACCCAGCGCCTTCGCCGCGACCTCGGCGGCGGCCAGGTCGGGCGAACCTTCCAGCCCGATGGCGAACGAATGCAGACGCGGCCACCACGCTTCGGTCTTGTCGTTGTCCTCGATGCGGTGGCGCGCGTAGCGCGCGGCCACCGCCGCGACCAGCGACGAATCCAGCCCGCCGGACAGCAGCACGCCGTACGGCACGTCGGTCATCAGCTGGCGATGCACGGCACGCTCGAACGCTTCGCGCAGTTCCTGCTTCGCGACCTCCACCTGCTCCACGGCGGCGTAGTCGCGCCACGGCTTCCCGTAATACTTCACCAGCGTCCGGGTGGCGGTGTCGTAGTAGTGGCCCGGCGGAAACTGCGCCACGTCGGCGCAGATCGGCGCCAGCGCCTTCATCTCCGATGCGACGCACAAGCGACCCTCGCGGTCGTGTCCCCAGTACAGCGGGCATACGCCGATCGGGTCGCGCGCGATCAATGCGCGCCCTTTGGCCTTGTCCCACAGCGCGAACGCGAAGATGCCGTTGAGGCGGTTGAGGAACGACGACGGCTCGTCTTCGCGATACAACGCATTGATGACTTCGCAGTCGGATCCTGTCTGGAACGCGTAGTCCTGCGCCAGTTCCGCCTTCAGTTCGCGGTGGTTGTAGATCTCGCCGTTCACGGCCAGCACCAGGTCGCCGTCGGCCGAGCGCAGCGGTTGCGAGCCGCCGGCCGGATCGACGATGGCCAGGCGCTCGTGCACGAGGATGGCGCCATCGTCATGATGGACGCCGCTCCAGTCGGGGCCGCGGTGGCGCTGCTTCTGCGAAAGTTCCAGCGACTGCCGTCGCAGCGCCTGCACGTCGTCGCCGGGCTGCAGCCCGAAGATGCCGAAGATGGAACACATGGGTGGAAGCTCCTGGATGGGTTCGGAAACAGGGGCCGGAAACGAAGAAACCCGCATCTCGCGATGCGGGTTTCTGGAATCCGGCAGGTCTTTCTTTGCCTAGTCGCAGAGCCGCATCGCCCGCGTCCGATTGTTCGGGCGCAGGTTATTGCGGTTGTTGTTGGTGGCGGTGCGGCAGGGCATGGAGCGACCGTAACCGCTCAGGCCCGCGCTTGGCAAGCCCCGGAAAAGTTGCGTCTGCAACCACCCGTGGCGTTGCGGGAGCGCCTAAGGGCGCTCCTACAGGCCAGCGCCACCCGGCAGCATCAGCCGCTCGATCAGCTTCTGGTACAGACCGGGCAGCGCTTCGAGGTCGGCCACGCGGATGTTCTCGTCGACCTTGTGGATGCTGGCGTTGACCGGGCCGACCTCGATGCACTCCGCGCCCAGCGGCGCGATGAAACGCGCGTCGGAAGTGCCGCCCGCCGTGCTTTCTTCCGGTGGCGCGCCGGCGAATTCGCCCAGCACCGCGCGCGCGGCAGCGCGCAGGTGGCCTTCGGGCGTGTAGAACGGCTCGCCGCCACGCAACCACTGGATACTGTAGTCCACGCCGTGCCGACGGAAGATGTCCTCGATTTCCTGCTCGAGCTTTTCCGCGGTCCAACTGGGATTGAAGCGCAGGTTGAACACCACCTGCAGCTCGCCCGGGATGACGTTGCTGGCGCCGGTGCCCGCGTTGATGTTGGAGATCTGCAGGCTGGTCGGCGGGAAGGTTTCGTAACCATCGTCCCACTGGCGCGCGGCCAGTTCGTCCAGCGCCGGCAACGCCTTGTGGATGGGATTGAGCGCCTTGTGCGGATAGGCCACGTGGCCCTGCACGCCGTGCACGCTCAAGGTGCCGGTCAGCGTGCCGCGGCGACCGACGCGCAGCAGGTCACCCAGTACTTCCTTCGATGACGGTTCGCCGGTGATGCACCAGTCGATCCGCTGGCCACGCTTGCGGAACAGCTCGGCGACCTTCTTCACGCCATCGTGCGCCGGGCCTTCCTCGTCCGAGGTCACCAGCAGTGCGACCGTGCCCGGGTGGTCCGGATGCGCATCGACGAAGCGCTCCAGCGCGATCGTGCACGCCGCCACGCTGCATTTCATGTCGGCGGTGCCGCGTCCGTACAGCACGCCGTCGCGCACGGTCGGCACGAACGGATCGCTGCTCCAGGCGGACAGCGGACCCGGCGGCACCACGTCCGTATGGCCCAGCAGCACCAGCACCGGTTCGCCGGACCCGTGTGTCGCCCACAGATTGTCCGTATCGCCGAAGCGCAGGTGTTCGCACAGGAAGCCCCATTGCGCCAGCCGCGTCGCCAGCACCTGCTGGCAGCCGGCATCGTCGGGCGTCACCGAATGACGGCGGATCAGTTCGCTGGAAAGTTCGACGACATCGCTCACGACCCGGCTCCGAACTGCTTCTTGAAGCCATTGTCGCTGAAACCCTGTGAAAAGCCCGCCACACCACCGACCACCACCGGGCGCCGGATCAGCTGCGGACACTCCTTCAACAACAGCTTCCACTCCGCATCGGAACCCGGCGTCTTGCGGTTCTCCGGCAGCTGCCGCCAGGTGGTCGACGACTTGTTGATCAGCGCATCCCAACCACCCGCCTTTTCCGCCCATGCTGTCAGCGTCTCGGGCGCCTGCCGGTTGTCGCGGTAGTCGACGAACGTATATGCCACGCCGAAGCGGTCCAGCCACTTCGTCGCCTTCTTGCAGGTATCGCAGTTCTTCAGCCCGTAGAGCGTCGTCGTCATCGATCAGTCCGCCAGGCCACGCAGCAGTTCGTTGACGCTGGTCTTGCTGCGGGTCTTCTCATCGACCTGCTTGACGATCACCGCGCAGTACAGCGAATGCGACCCGTCGGCGGCCGGCAGCGAGCCGGACACGACCACGCTGCCCGGCGGCACGTAGCCGTAGGTGATTTCCTTCGTCATGCGGTTGTAGATGCGCGTGGACTGGCCGAGGAACACGCCCATGCCGATCACGCTGTGGTGGCCGACCACCACGCCCTCGACCACTTCCGAACGCGCGCCGATGAAGCAGTGGTCCTCGATGATCGTCGGGCTGGCCTGCAGCGGTTCCAGCACGCCACCGATGCCGGCGCCGCCGGACAGGTGGCAGTGCTTGCCGATCTGCGCGCACGAACCGACCGTCGCCCAGGTATCGACCATCGTGCCCTCGCCGACGTAGGCGCCGATGTTGACGAAGCTCGGCATCAGCACCACGTCCTTGCCGAAGTACGTGCCGCGGCGCGCGATCGCGCCGGGGACGACGCGCACGCCGAGCTTGCGGAAGTCGTTCTCGTCGAATGCGCCGAAGCGGGCCTCGACCTTGTCCCAGAAAGGCGCGGGATAGGCCTCGACCAGTTCCATCTCGTTGACCCGGAAGTACAGCAGTACTGCCTTCTTCAGCCACTCGTTGACTTTCCAGCCGCCCTTGCCGTCGGGCTCGGCCACGCGCAGCTTGCCGCTTTCCAGGCCGTCGATGGCCAGTTCGACGGCGGCGCGGGTGGAGCCTTCGATCTCGGCCGGCGTCAGCTCGGCGCGGCGCTCGAAGGCGCTCTCGATGGTGGACTTCAGTTCTTCGGTCTTGCTGGCTTTGCGGGTCATCAAACGGTCTGCCGATACAGGTCAGGGGGGAGTTTCGAGGCCGGCGCGCAGCGCGTCGCGCAGCGCGTCCTGCTGGGAAGCGCCGACGAGCGGCTGGTCGTGCTCGTCGGTGATCTGGAAGACGTCCTCGGCGCGCTCGCCGAAGGTCGCGATGCGTGCATCGTGCACGCGCAGGCCTTGCCGGCGCAGCACCTGGGCCACGTCCGACAGCAGGCCGGGACGGTCGGGAGCGACCAGGCCGAGGACGGTGCGGCGTCCGTCGGGCGTGGTGCCGAACTCGATGCGCGGCGCGAAACGGAAATGCCTGAGCTGGCGCGGCACCGCGCGGCGCGACGTGCGCACACTGTCCAGCGGACGCGCCAGCGCGGCGCGCAACGTGCCCTCTATCTCGGCGGGATCGCGCGGCGCGTACGTGTCGGCCGGCAGCACTTCGAACGTGTCGAAGACCGCGCCTTGCGGCCCCACCAGCACGCGTGCCTGGTGGATCGCGAAGCCCATGCGGTCGAGCGTGGCGAGGATGGCGGCGAACAGGCCGTCGCGGTCCGGCGAATGCACGAACACCTCCATGGCATCCGCATCGTCGGCGATGCGCCGCGCGCGCACCCGCGTCTCGCCTGCGGTCGCACCGCGGATCGCGTGCGCCTGCCAGGCCAGCTGTTCGGGGCGGAAGCGCAGGAAGCTTTCTTCCGGCATGGTGGTGAACAGCGCATCCGCCTGCGCCGCCGACAGGCCCTGCACTTCCAGCATGGCGCGCACGCTGCCGCGCGCCTCGTCCAGGCGCTCGTCCACCGCCACCGGGTTTTCGAGACCCTCGCGCAGCACGCGGCGCGCGGCGAAGTACAGGTCGGCGAGCAAGCGGTCCTTCCACGCATTCCACAGCTTGGGACTGGTGCCGGCGATATCCGCGCAGGTCAGCAGGTACAGGTAGTCCAGGCGTTCGCGATCCTCCACCAGCGCAGCGAAGGCATGGATGACGTCCGGATCGGAGATGTCCTGCTTCTGCGCGGTCACCGACATGCGCAGGTGCTGCTCCACCAGCCACGCGACCAGTGCGGTGTCCGCCTCGCTGAGTCCGTGGGCGGAACAGAATTCACGCGCATCCACTGCGCCCAGTTCCGAATGATCGCCACCGCGGCCCTTGGCGATGTCGTGGAACAGTCCCGCCAGCAACAGCAGTTCCGGCTTGCGCAGGCGCGGCCAGACTTCGTGCGCGATCGAGAAGCGTTCGTCGGCGCGGCCCGCGGCGAACGCGGCGATGTTCCGCAGCACCATCAGCGTGTGCTGGTCGACGGTGTAGACATGGAACAGGTCGAACTGCATGCGGCCGGATACCCGCGCGAACGCGGGGATCCATTGCCCCAGCACCCCCAGGCGCGCCATGCGGGTGAGGGTTTCCACCGCACGCGGGCCACGCAGCAGCGCCATGAAGGCGTCGCGCTGTTCCTTGCTGGCGGCGGGATACGCGGAAAGCTTCGGCAGCGACTCCGCCAGCGCGCGCGCGGTGCGCGAATGCAGTCCTCGCACCTGCGGATGCGCTGCCCACGCCGCGAACAGCGCGAACACCTCGCCGACGTCGTTCGCCGGCCAGCCATCCTGGCGGGCAGCGAGATAGCCGCGGCGCAGCGCGAACCGCTCGTCCAAGGGCTCGGGGAGCGCTTCGCCGTCGAACTGTTCCTCGAAGCGCTGCAGCAGGCGGTCGCTGATACGCCGCACGATGGCGGCGCTGCGGTAGAAGCCCTGCATCATCTTCTCGACACCGAGGCTTTCGGCGTCGTCGGCGAACCCCAGCCGCTGCGCCAGCGTCTTCTGGTAGTCGAAGCGCAGACGCTCTTCCGGTCGCCCCGCGACGCGGTGCAGGCCGTAACGCAGGCGTCCCAGCGCGCGGCGTTCGCGCGCCAGGGCGACGGCTTCGTCCGGCCCCAGGTGGCCGAGACCCACCAGCGGCTCCAGGTCGCGCACACCGAAGGTCCGCAGCGCCATCCAGCCCAGCGTGTGCAGGTCGCGCAGGCCGCCGGGGCCTTCCTTGATATTGGGCTCCAGGTTGTCCGAGGTATCGCCGAACCGCGCATGCCGGATCCGCAGTTCCTCCCGCTTGGCGACGAAGAAGTCGCGCGGCGGCCAGACACGCGCCGGGCCGATGGCATCGATCAGGAGACCTTCATCGACCGGCTCGCCGACGATCAGGCGCTCCTCGATCAATGCGGTCAGCACGCTCTGGTCAGCGGCGGCGGCCACCGTGCATTCGCCCGCCGACCGCACGCTGTGGCTGATCGGCAGGCCCGCATCCCACAGCAGGGCGAACAGGCGCGCCACGGCGCCGTGATGCGCCTGCTGCACGTCCGCCGCGGCCAGGACCAGCACGTCCACGTCCGAGTGCGGGAACAGTTCACCACGGCCATACCCGCCGACCGCGAACAGCGCCATCGGCGCGTCCGCCGGAATGCAGCGTTGCCAGGCGTCCTTCAGCAGGTGGTCGACCGCCCGCGCGCGCAGCGCGAGGATGCGGTCCATCCCGTCGTCCTGATCGAAGCGCTTGTCCAGCCGTGCGTCGGTGTGGGCCAGCGACGCGCGTGCCGCTGCCGACCAGGCCGCATCATCGGCGGCGTCCGGGCCGATGTCCGGAAGCCGCGTCGCCTGTCCGTTCGCGGCTGCAGGGGTGCTCACAGGTCGTTGTCGTCGCCCGGCACGCGGGTCAGGATCTCGACGCCGTCCTCGGTCACCGCCACGGTGTGCTCCCACTGCGCGGACAGCTTCCGGTCCTTGGTCACCACGGTCCAGCCGTCCGGCAGCACCTTGGTATGGCGCGCACCCTCGTTGATCATCGGCTCGATGGTGAAGGTCATGCCGGGTTTCAGCACCACGCCCTCGCCCGGACGACCGTAGTGCAGCACCTGCGGCTCGTCGTGGTAGACCTTGCCGATGCCATGGCCGCAGTACTCGCGCACCACGCTGAAGCGTTCGGCCTCTGCATACTGCTGGATCGCATGGCCCACGTCGCCCAGGGTGGCGCCCGGCTTGACCGCGCGGATGCCGCGGAACATGGCTTCACGCGTCGTATCGACCAGCCGCTTCGCCATCACCGACGGCGTGCCGACGATATACATGCGGCTGGTGTCGCCGTGCCAGCCGTCCTTGATGACGGTGACGTCGATGTTGAGGATGTCGCCATCCTTCAGCACCTTCCCTTCGCTGGGGATGCCGTGGCAGATGACGTTGTTGACCGACGTGCAGACCGTGGCCGGGAAGCCCTTGTAACCCACGTTGGCCGGGATCGCCTTCTGCACGTTGACGATGTGATCGTGGCAGATGCGGTCCAGTTCGGCGGTGGTCACGCCCGGCCTCACGTGCGGGGCGACCACCTGCAGCACTTCGGCGGCGAGGCGGCCGGCGATGCGCATCTGGGCGAGGTCTTCGGGGGTCTTGAGCTGGATGGCCATTGGCCGATTATCCCCCATTTGGCGCGGCAGCTGAACGCCCCGGGGAGGCTTCACCCTTGCCGGACTGCCCACGGGTTTGCGGCCGCCTGCCTCGGCCGGCTATACTCCCGCGGCTTCGCGCCCGGGTCCGCCCGGCCGGACCGCCCACGTCGGGCGACACCGACGAATCCACACCTGCTGCCCCAACCCGTGCCGGGGTGCCCTTCGCTGGAGGGTTCGGACACGGAAGCCGCAGGGAGGCCCAACCCCGGAACCCCGCCCTCACCGGCGCCGTCCTCCATTTGACCGGACGGTGGGTTCCCCATCGATGGAGTCATTGCAATGCCCCAAGTCACCATGCGCCAGATGCTGGAAGCCGGCGTCCATTTCGGCCACCAGACCCGCTACTGGAACCCCAAGATGGCGCCGTACATCTTCGGTGCCCGCGGCAAGATCCACATCATCAACCTCGAGAAGACCGTTCCGCTGTTCAACGACGCGATGAACTTCATCTCGGGCGTCGCGCAGAAGCGCGGCACCATCCTGTTCCTGGGCACCAAGCGCAGCGCGCGCGAGGCCGTGAAGGAAGAGGCCGAGCGTTGCGGCATGCCGTTCATGACCCAGCGCTGGCTGGGCGGCACGCTGACCAACTTCGCCACCGTGAAGAAGTCGGTCGCCCGCCTGAAGGAACTGGAAGCCGCCGAAACCGACGGCACCTTCGACAAGCTGGTCAAGCACGAAGTGCTGGGCCTGCGCCGCGAGCGCGAGAAGCTGCTGGCCTCGCTGGGCGGCATCAAGGAAATGAACCGCCTGCCGGACGCCCTGTTCGTCATCGACATCGGCCATGAAGACATCGCCATCAAGGAAGCCAAGAAGCTCGGCATCCCGGTGGTCGCGGTGGTCGACTCGAACTACGATCCGGCCCTGGTCGACTACGCCATCCCCGGCAACGACGACGCCATCCGCGCCGTGCAGCTGTACGCCCGCGCGGCCGCCGACGCCGTGCTGGAAGGCAAGGCCGCTTCGCCTAACGCCGCCACCGTGCGCGAGGAAGAGTTCGCCGAAGGCGGCGACGACAAGGGCGCCCGTCGCGCCCCGGCCAAGAAGGCCGCCGGCAAGAAGTCCGACGAAGCCGCCGCCGAGTAATCCGGCTGCAACGCCGCCGCGCCATGCTGCGCGGCGGCCATGTTTTTCCCTTCTCCCGCCGGGAGAAGGTGCCCGAAGGGCGGATGAGGGTGCGGTAAGCATGTCGGCGCTGCAGGCGTCGCGGTTCCGCCGGACCCTCACCCCAACCCCTCTCCCGACGGGAGAGGGGCTTTGCCAATCTAAACCGAGGTAATCCCGTGGAAATCACCGCTTCCCTGGTCAAGGAACTGCGCGAGCGCACCGGCGCCGGCATGATGGAGTGCAAGAAGGCACTCACCGAGAACAACGCCGACATCGACGCCGCGGCCGAGTGGCTGCGCAAGTCGGGCCTGGCCAAGGCCGACAAGAAGGCCGACCGCGTCACTGCCGAAGGCCGCGTGGCCGTGGCCCAGGACGGCGGCAAGGCCGTGCTGGTCGAGATCAACTCCGAGACCGACTTCGTCGCCAAGGACGCCAACTTCATCGCCTTCACCGATGCCATCGCGCAGGCCGCGCTGACCTCGGGCGCCGCCGACGTGGAAGCGCTGAAGAGCGCCAAGCTGGCCTCGGGCGAGACCGTCGAAGAAGCCCGTGCCGCCGCCATCGCCAAGCTGGGCGAGAACATGCAGATCCGTCGCCTGGTCTCGATCGACAGCGCCAACAACGTGGCCGCCTACGTCCACGGCGGCAAGATCGGCGTGCTGGTCGAGGTCAAGGGCGGCGACGCCGAACTGGCCCGCGGCCTGGCGATGCACATCGCCGCGATGAATCCCCCGCACAACAAGGCCGCCGACGTGCCGGCCGAGTTCGTGGCGAAGGAGAAGGAAATCGAGCTGGCCAAGATGTCGGACAAGGACAAGGCCAAGCCGGCCGACATCCTGGAGAAGATCATCTCCGGCAAGATCAACAAGATCGTCAACGAAGTCACCCTGTACGGCCAGCCGTACGTGCTGGACAGCGACAAGTCGGTCGAGCAGGTGGTCAAGGCCGCCGGCGCCGACGTGGTCGGCTTCCAGCGCCTGGTGGTCGGCGAAGGCATCGAGAAGGTGGTGGAAGACTACGCCGCCGAAGTGATGAAGCAGGCTGGCCTGGCGTAAGCCGAGCCTCATCCGCTTCACCGGAAAAGCCGCGGGAAACCGCGGCTTTTTCTTTTCCTGCGATGCGCGCGGGCCGCGCCGCCGCATCGCGACCGCTCGTCGCCCGCGACTAAAGTTTGCCGTTCCTGCGCCGAAACTGTTTACAAAGCTGACATTCCGTCACGCCTGCTGGCATGCTGCCTGCCACTTTCCTCCTGCGTAGTGCGCACCCGGATGCGTCCCGAACTCGAATCCCAGCTCTCGAACTGCCGCAACCTGCCCAGCCCGCCGGGCGTGGCGCTGCGCATCATCGAACTGGCGCAGGATCCCGACGTGGTGATGGCGACCGCCGCCGACGCGATCGGCCTGGACGCCGCCCTCAGCGCGCGCATGCTGCGCATCGCCAATTCCCCGCTCTATGCCAGCCGTCGCCGCGTGGAGAACCTGTCGCAGGCGCTGACCGTGCTGGGACTCAACGCGACGCTGACGCTGGCGCTGGGCTTCTCGCTGGCGCGCTGCGGCAACGGCAGCTACCCGGTGGCGCAAGAGCGGGTCTGGCGCCGCAGCGTGATCGCCGCGCTGGCCTGCCGCCTGCTGGGCCAGCATGCCGGCATGCGCAAGGCCGAGGAGCTGATGCTGGCCGGCCTGCTGCAGGACATCGGCGTGCTCGCCTTGCTGGAAGTGCTGGGCGACGATTACGCGCAGCTCGTCGAACGGTCCGAAGACAACGCGGCGCTGCTGGCGGCCGAGCGCGAATGGCTGGGCTGCGACCACGCCACCGTCGGCGGCTGGCTGGCGCGGCAGTGGAACCTGCCCGGGCTGCTGCGCGAAGCGATCATGGAAAGCGAGACGCCCGTTTCGGACACCACCTTCAATGCCTGCGTCGCGGTATCGGGCCATGTCGCCGATATCTGGATCGCCGGCACGGACGAAGCGCAGACCGACGACGCCCATCGACAGGCGGCCCTGCAGGCCGCGACGCGGCTCGGACTGGATTACGCGGCCTTCCTCGCACTGACCGAGGACATGATCGCGGCATTGCCCGAGGTCTGCGCGATGTTCGACGTGCCGCCCGCGCCGCCCGCCCGCATCCAGGCCCTGCTCGATCAGGCGCGCGAGTTGCTGGTGGTGCGCAACCTGCGCGAAATCCAGGAGGCCGCGCGCGCGCGCAAGGAAGCCGACGAACACGAGGACCGTGCCCGCCGGCTGGCCGAGGAAGTCCGTCGCGATCCGCTGACCGGCGCCTACAACCGCAGCCAACTGGAAGAGGTGCTGGAGAAGGAATTCGATGCCGCCACCCGCCATGGCTGGCCGCTGTCGATCGCCTTCATCGACCTGGACGACTTCAAACAGGTCAACGACCGCTGGGGCCACCTGGTCGGCGACGAGGTGCTGCGCAACTTCGCCAAATCGCTGATGCGGCACGTACGCAGCAGCGACATCGTCGCCCGCTACGGCGGCGAGGAATTCCTGGTGGTGCTGCCCGGCATCAACGAGGAAGCCGCGGCGCACGTGGTGCGGCGCATCCTGTCCGAGGTATCCGGCGCGGCGATGGCCCATGTCAACGGCCAGCCGCTCTACATCACCTTCTCCGCCGGCCTCGCCACGCAGGGAGCGCTGGAACAGTTCCGCCACGTCGACGACCTGTTGCGCGCCGCCGACGAGGCGCTTTACGGCGCCAAGCGCGAAGGACGCAACCGCGTTTCGGTCGGCGCCAGCGCCTGACCCGGCGCGCCCGCGCTACTGGCGGGGCGCCAGCGCGACTTCCTCGTAGGGCTGCACGACCACCCAGCCCTCGCCCGCGAACCGCAACTGGATGCTTTCGCCCGAACCACGGCCCAGCAGCGTGCCGAACGAGATGTCGGTGACGATTTCCGGCGTCAGGCCGCCCGACCAGGCCACGGTGGCGTTGGGATCGGTGAACACCGGCCCGGTCTGCGCGTTCACCGGCAATGTCAGCGGCTCGTAGTGCGAGGTGATGGCCACGATGCCGTGCCCGCTGAGGCGCACGTTGAACAGCCCGCCGGACAGCATGCCGGCGACCTTGCGCATCATCGTGATGCGGCTTTCGATGCCCGATTCGACCGCCAGCACGTCGTTGCCGTTGACGAAGATGGATTCGCCGGCCAGCCGCAACAGGGTGATCCGCTTACCGGCATCGGCCAGGTAGACGCGGCCCTGCCCCTCGATCTTCATCAGCTGCATGCCTTCGCCGCTGACCGCCTTCTTCAGCAGATTGCCCAGGCCCTGCTCCAGCACGCCCTGGCGCGTGAACTTCACCGCCCCCTTGCGCGCCACCATCGCGCCGGCCTTGGCCCAGACCAGACCGTTCAACCGTACCTCCAGCAGGTGCGGGCTCTCCAGCTCGAACGCTTCGGGGCTGGCGTCCTTCTCGCGGGAGGAGGCGATGAATTCCTGCAGGGTGCGCACGCTCATGGCCGTTCCTTGATGGCTGGCGAAGGGAAGCGACATCATAGTCGCCCCGTCCGCCGGTACCGCCCATGCCCCGCATCGTTCCCGTGCCGCATACGCCGGCTGAGGCCAGCCGCGCGCCCATCGCCGCCGATCGCCGGGTGGCGGGCGAGCCGCAGCAGGCCGTCGGCAATGCCTATTCGACGCAGGACGACCGGTTCCATTGCGGTATCTGGGAGGGCGACGTGGGCGCCTGGCGCGTGCAGTACACCGAGCACGAGTTCTGCCACCTGCTCAGCGGCCGCGTGCGCCTGCGCGGCGATGACGGCAGCGAGGTGCTGCTGGAAGCCGGCCAGAGTTTCGTGGTGCCGGCGGGCTTCACCGGCCTCTGGGAAGTGCTGGAAACGGCACGCAAGCTCTACGCGATCTACGAGCCCGGCGACTGAGGCGGGCGCACTCGGCTAGAATTGCGCCGTTTGCCCCCACGCCGAGACTCCCCATGCCCGCACCGCTCATGTATCGCCGCATCCTGCTCAAACTGTCCGGCGAGGCACTGATGGGGGCCGAGGACTACGGCATCGACCCGGCGGTGATCACCCGGATCGCCCGCGAGATCATCGAGGCGCGCGACGCCGGGGCGGAAGTGGGACTGGTGATCGGCGGCGGCAACATCTTCCGCGGCGCCGGCCTGGCGGCAGGAGGCATGGACCGCGTGACCGGCGACCAGATGGGCATGCTGGCCACGGTCATCAACGCGCTGGCCATGCAGGACGCGCTGGAGAAGCTCGGCGCCAAGTGCCGGGTGATGAGCGCCATCAAGATCAACGACGTGTGCGAGGACTACATCCGCCGCCGCGCGATCCGCCACCTGGAGAAGGGCCGCATCGCGATCTTCGCGGCCGGCACCGGCAACCCGTTCTTCACCACCGACTCCGGCGCCGCGCTGCGTGCGATCGAGATCGGTGCGGACCTGCTGCTGAAGGCGACCAAGGTGGACGGCGTCTACGACAAGGACCCCAGCAAGCACGCCGATGCCGTCCGCTACGACCAGCTGACCTACGACGACGTGATCGCGCGCGATCTGCAGGTGATGGATACCGCCGCCTTCGCCCTGTGCCGCGACAGCGACGTACCGCTGCGCATCTACGACCTGTCGGTGCCTGGCAATCTGATGCGCATCCTGCGCGGCGAACACGTCGGCACCCTGGTGAAGGGCCGCAACTGAGGCGTTCGGGCGCCCGATGAGGGGCCCGCTGTAATAGTGTCCGGCCACGCACCGCCGGCACCCTAGCGCCGCATGGGACACGGACACCACCACGGCCACGGGGCGCACGCCCATCCACAGGCATCGGCCACGCGCACCTTCGCGTGGGTCACGCTGATCAACCTCGCCTATACCGCCGTCGAGGCGGGCTACGGTTTCCATACCAACTCGCTGGCGCTGCTGTCGGACGCGCTGCACAACCTCGGCGATGTGCTGGGGCTGGCGCTGGCGTGGGGCGCCGCCGCCCTCGCCGGGCGGCCGCCGCGCGGCCGTCATACCTACGGCTGGCGCCGCGCGACCCTGCTGTCGCCGCTGGCCAACGCCGTCCTGCTGGTGGTGTTCTCCGGCGCCCTGGGCTGGGAGGCGGTCCGCCGCTTCAGTGCGCCACCGGAGATTCCCGCCACGCCCGTCATCGTGGTCGCCTCGCTGGGCATCCTGGTGAACCTGGGCGCTGCCTGGCTGGTGAAGGACGGTCACGCGCACGACCTCAACAAGCGCGGCGCGTTCCTGCATCTGGTGGCCGATGCCGCGGTGTCACTGGCGGCCGTACTGGCCGGTGTCGGCATGGCGACGCTGGGCTGGGCCTGGCTGGATCCGGCCACCGCCCTGCTGATCGCGGTCGTGGTGGCCGTCGGCTCATGGGGGCTGCTGCGCGACAGCTTCGACGCCGCGATGGATGCCGTGCCGGGGCACGTGGATCCCGAAGAGGTCCGCACCTTCCTGCAGGAACGGCCCGGCGTGTCCGCCGTGCACCACCTGCATATCTGGTCGCTCGGCGCCAACGAGATCGCCCTGACCGCGCATCTGGTGCGGGCGCGGGACGACGACCACGACGCCTTCATCGACGCCACCGTGCACACGCTGGACGACCGCTTCGGCATCAACCATGCCACCCTGCAGATCGAACGGGGGGCCGGTTGCGGCCACGACCTGCACGATGCGGCACCGCATCATTCGCACTGAACGCCCCACCGGCGGTCGGCAACGGCTGCGAATCGCCCTATAATCCGTCGTTTACAGGCTTTGCAACGGAAAGGGCGATGCTCAACGACATCAAGAAAGACGCGCAGGCGCGCATGACCAAGAGCATCGAGGCGCTCCGCCACACGCTCGTGAAGGTCCGCACCGGACGTGCGTCGACCGCCCTGGTCGAACACCTGAAGGTCAACTACTACGGCTCCGACATGCCGCTGAGCCAGGTCGCGACGGTGACGATCTCCGATTCCCGCTCGCTGACCATCACCCCGTGGGAAAAGCAGATGGTCGGGGCCGTCGAGAAGGCCATCCTGGCCTCCGACCTGGGCCTGACCCCGAACACCGCGGGCACCACGATCCGCCTGAACCTGCCCGCCCTCACCGAGGAGCGCCGCAAGGAACTGTCCAAGGTCGTCCATGGCGAAGGCGAGGACACCAAGGTGGCGATCCGCAACATCCGCCGCGATGCCAACCAGCAGATCAAGGACCTGCTGAAGGACAAGCAGATCACCGAAGACGAAGAGCGCAGGACCGAAGACGAGATCCAGAAGCTCACCGACAAGTCCATCAAGGACGTCGACGACGTCGTCAAGGCCAAGGAACAGGAACTGATGGCGGTCTGAGGACTGCCATGTCCCCTGCCGTCCCCGCGTCCGTTCCCCGCCACCTGGCCGTCATCATGGACGGCAACGGGCGCTGGGCGGAACGCCGCCGCCGTCCGCGCGTGATCGGTCACCGCGCCGGCGCGCGGGCGGTCAACGTGTGCATCGACTTCTGCCTGGAGCGCGGCATCGGCGCGCTGACCCTGTTCGCGTTCTCCAGCGAGAACTGGGGACGCCCGGAAGAGGAAGTCGGCGCGCTGATGAAACTGTTCCTCAACGCGCTCGATCGCGAAGTCGACGAACTGCACCGGCGCCAGGTGCGCGTGCGCTTCATCGGCGACCGCGCCCGCTTCTCGGCCGACATCCGTGCGCGCATGGACGCCGCCGAAGCCCTGACCCGCGACAACCAGCGCCTGCACCTGGTCATCGCCGCCAGCTACGGCGGGCGCCAGGACATCGCGCATGCGGCGCGCGCGCTGGCCGCCGAGGTCGCAGCCGGACGCCTGCGGCCGGACGACATCGACGAAGCCGCCCTCGGCGCGCACGTCGCGCTGGCCGATCTGGCGCCGCCCGATCTCTTCATCCGTACCGGCGGCGACCACCGCATCAGCAACTTCCTGCTGTG
Source organism: Pseudoxanthomonas sp. GW835-FHT14C01 (assembly GCF_058793715.1). Taxonomy (NCBI): domain Bacteria; kingdom Pseudomonadati; phylum Pseudomonadota; class Gammaproteobacteria; order Lysobacterales; family Lysobacteraceae; genus Pseudoxanthomonas; species Pseudoxanthomonas sp. GW835-FHT14C01. Next base: position 333,233 of record NZ_JBXAGB010000003.1, on the reverse strand, counting down.
GCAGCTGGCGTACACCGAACTGTGGTTCACCGACGTGCTGTGGCCCGACCTGGACGCCGCGCTGCTGCAGCGCGCGCTGGACGACTTCGCGCAGCGCGAGCGCCGCTTCGGACTGACCAGTGCCCAGGTCGCCGGCAGCGCCACCGAGGATTCTCCCGCATGAGCGCGACCCGTACCCGTGTCATCGCCGCCCTGGTGATGGCGCCCTTCGCCATCGGCGCGATCCTGCTGCTGCCCACCTCCTGGCTGGCCATGCTGGCCGCACTGGTGTTCCTGGTCGGCCTGTGGGAGTGGTTCAAGCTCGCCGAGATCGACGACACCCTGCAGCGCACCGTCCTGCTGACCGCCAACCTGCTGGTGATGGTGGCGCTGGTATGGGCGTCGCGCGGCTCGGGCGACGCGACCGACCTGGTGCCGCTGCGCCTGATGGCGCTGGTCGGCGTCGTCTGGTGGCTGCTGGCGCTGCTGTGGCTGCGCTTCTTCACCTTCGCCTCCGACCACGAGACCTGGGCCCGCGTGTTCAAGCTGGCCGCGGGCACGCTCGCCGTGGTCCCGGCCTGGTGCGCGCTGGGCCTGATCCACTCGTCGCAGCCGAACGGCCATATCTGGCTGTTCGTCGCACTGGCCATCGTGTGGGCCGCGGACAGCGGCGCCTACTTCGCGGGTCGCCACTTCGGTGGCCGCTGGTTCGGCGGCCGCAAGCTGGCGCCGCGGATCAGCCCCAACAAGACGCTCGAAGGCCTGCTGGGCGGCCTGGCCGCCGGCATGCTGGTGGCCGCGGTCGGCGCACTCATCGCCGGCACCGCCGCCGGCCAACTGGCCGGCGTGCTGGTCGTGGCGGTGTTCACCGTCCTGTTCTCGGTGGTCGGCGACCTGTTCGAAAGCCTGCTGAAGCGGCATGTCGGCGCCAAGGATTCGGGCGACCTGATCCCGGGACATGGCGGCGTGCTGGACCGTATCGACGGCGTGCTGGCCGCCCTGCCCATCTTCGTGCTGGGCAAGGAAGTCTTCGGATTCTGAGCATGAGCACGCATGCCCCCCGCAACGTGGCGGTCCTGGGCGCGACGGGCTCGATCGGCGCGTCGGCGCTGGACGTCATCGCGCGCCACCCGGACCGCTACCGCGCCAGCGTGCTGGCGGCAGGCTGCAATGTGGACGCTCTGCTCGCCCTCTGCGTCGCGCACCGGCCCGACCATGCGGTGATCGCCGACCAGAGCCTGCACGCTCGGCTGCGCGAGGGTCTGGCCGAAGCCGGCCTCGTCACGCGCGCGCACGCCGGCATGGCCGCACTCGATGCGCTGGTCGCCGAACCGGGGTGCGACGTGGTGGTCGCCGCGATCGTCGGCGCCGCCGGCCTGGCGTCGACACTGGCCGCCGCGCGCGCCGGCAAGCGCCTGCTGCTGGCCAACAAGGAGTCGCTGGTGCTCGCAGGCGAACTGGTGACCGCCGCCGCGGAGGGCGCGGGCGCGGAGATCATCCCGATCGACAGCGAGCACAACGCCATTTTCCAGTGCCTGCGTTCACGACAGGCTCAGGCCGATGTCAGCCGCATCGTGCTGACCGCGTCGGGGGGGCCGTTCCGCGGATGCAGCCGCGCCGAGCTGGCACGGGTCACGCGCGAGCAGGCGGTGGCGCACCCGAAGTGGTCGATGGGGCCGAAGATCTCGGTCGACTCGGCCACGCTGATGAACAAGGGGCTCGAGCTGATCGAAGCGCACCACCTGTTCGGCGTCGGGCGCGAGCGGCTGGACGTGCTGGTGCATCCGCAGAGCCTCGTGCACTCGCTGGTGGAATTCGTCGATGGATCGACGCTGGCGCAGCTCGGCCTGCCCGACATGCGTACCTCGCTCGCGGTCGGCCTGGGCTGGCCCCAGCGCATCGACTCCGGGGTGGGCGGGCTGGACCTGCTGAAGCACCCGCGGCTGGACTTCGAGGCGCCGGATACGGACGCCTTCCCGTGCCTGCGGCTGGCCTGGGAGGCCATGGCGGCAGGCGGCACCGCGCCCGCCATACTGAATGCTGCGAACGAAGTCGCAGTTTCAGCCTTTCTTCAGGGCCGGATCGGTTTCCTATCCATCCCCGCGCTGGTCGAGGACGCCCTCGCTGCGCTGCCTGCGGCACCGGCGGATTCGCTGGAGGTCCTGCTGGCAGCGGATGCAGAGGCGCGCCGGCTGACCGAACGCAACCTCGCAAGCCACCTCTCCCCATGAGCGCCGACATCCGATGAGTGAAGTGCTGGGCTCAATCTGGTGGATGATCGTGGCACTCGGCGTGCTGGTCACCTTCCACGAATTCGGCCACTACTGGGTGGCGCGCCGCTGCGGGGTCAAGGTGCTGCGCTTTTCCGTGGGCTTCGGCAAGCCGCTGTGGTCGCGCCGCGACCGCCACGGCACCGAGTTCGCGATCGCCGCGATTCCGCTGGGTGGTTACGTGAAGATGCTGGACGAAGCCGAGGGCGACGTCCCCGCCGCGCAACTCGACCAGGCCTTCAACCGCAAGTCCGTCTGGCAGCGCATCGCCGTGGTCGCCGCGGGTCCGCTGGCGAACATCGTGCTGTGCGTGATCCTGCTGTGGGCGATGTTCGTCATCGGCAAGCAGGATTATTCGGCCACGCTGGGCAGCGTTTCCGGCATCGCCGCCGACGCCGGCTTCCAGCGCGGCGACCTCATCGTCCGGGTCGGCGACCGGGCGATCGATACTTGGACCGACGCCTCGATCGTGCTGACCAAGGCCGCTATCGATGGCGACGATCCACGGGTGGAGGTCGAGACGGCCGCGGGTTCCACGGTGACCCGCGTCCTGCCGCTGTCGCGGCTGCCGGACGGCTTCGACCAGGAAAACGCCATCGGCCTGATCGGGCTGACCTGGCAGCACTGGGTCACGCCAGCCGTCATCGGCAAGGTCGCCCCCGGCTCCGTCGCCGACGGCGTCCTGAAGCCCCACGACATCGTCACGGCCGTGGACGGTCAGCCGGTGCATGGTTTCGACGACATCGCCCGGCAGGTCGACCTGCTGGGCAAGCGCGGGGGCGCGGCCATGATCGAGGTGGACCGGGCCGGCGAGCGGCTGGCGTTCGAGCTGGCGCCGCGCTGGACCAAGCATCCCGACGCCACCAAAGGGCATTACTGGGCGCTGGGCCTGGCCCCGCCGGAAGAACGCCTGATGCACGCCTACGACGCACGACTCCACTTCGGTCCGCTGGCGGCGGTCCCGGCGGCCCTGCGCGAGACCGGCAAGCTGACCTCGGACTCCCTGGGCATGATCCGTCGCATGCTGACCGGCGACGCCTCGCTGAAGAACGTCTCGGGACCCATCACGATCGCCCAGGTCGCCAATGTCTCGGCGCAGCGCGGGCCGGACTGGTTCCTCTGGTTCCTGGCGGCCATGTCGCTGAGCCTGGCCATCATCAACCTGCTGCCGATCCCTGTCTTGGACGGCGGGCACCTGCTGTATTACCTTATTGAATTGGTCAAGGGCAGCCCCTTGAGCGAGCGCCACATGGTGGCCGGACAATACGTGGGCCTGGCGGCACTGGCGGGCCTGATGGGACTGGCGTTCTACAACGACATCCTGCGTCTGATGACGCGTCTGGTGACCTGATGCCCCTGAACTTCCACGGGCCGGCCCGCTCCAAGGTGGCCGCCCCTCTCCTTGCTGCACCCCGGACCGCCGCCCCGCAGTCCACTCCTGCTTCGCAGGAACCACCCCAACCGGATGTAATGATGACGCGACTGCCTTCCCGCCGCCTGCTTGCCCTCGCCCTGGCTTCGGCCATCGCCATGCCGGCACTGGCCCAGACGACGGAACCCGCTGCCGCGCCCGTGGCTCCTGCGCCGCTGAGCAACGCGTCGTTCACCGCGACCGACATCCGCATCGATGGCCTGCAGCGCATTTCCACCGGCACGGCCCTCACCTACCTGCCGATCGAGCGCGGCGACGTGGTCACGCCGACCAATGTCGGCGAATCCATCCGCGCGCTGTACAAGACCGGTTTCTTCGAGGACGTGAAGCTCGACCGCCAGGGCGACATCCTGGTCGTCACCGTCACCGAGCGTCCGGCGATCAACAAGCTGACCCTGACCGGCAACAAGGACATCAAGACCGACGACCTGCTCAAGGGCCTGAAGGACATCGGCCTGTCCGAAGGCGAGACCTTCGACCGCCTGAGCCTGGACCGGGTGACGCAGGAACTGGTGCGCCAGTACAACAACCGCGGCAAGTACAACGTCGAGATCACGCCGACGGTCAGCCCGCTGGACCGCAACCGCGTGGACGTCACCATCGCGGTCAAGGAAGGCAAGGCGGCCAAGATCAAGCACGTGAACGTCGTCGGCGCCGAGAAATTCGCCACCGAGGACCTGCTCGAGAACTGGGAATCCAAGGAAACCAGCTGGCTGTCGTGGTACCGCCGCGACGACCAGTACTCGAAGGAGAAGCTGTCGGGCGACATGGAGCGCCTGAACTCCTGGTACCTGGACCGCGGCTACGTCGATTTCAACATCGATTCCACGCAGGTGTCGATCAGCCCCGACAAGCGCGACATGTTCATCACCGCCGGCATCACCGAAGGCGAGCAGTACAAGATTTCCGACGTCAAGGTCACCGGCGACACCGTGCTGCCGAAGGAAGAGATCGAGCGGCTGGTCATCGTGAAGCCGGAGCAAACCTTCTCGCGCATCCTGCTGGAAATGACCGCGGATTCCATCACCGCCACGCTGGGCAACATCGGCCACGCGTTCGCGCAGGTCAATCCGATTCCGACCGTCGACCGCGAGAACCGCACCGTCGCGATCAACCTGCAGGTTGTGCCCGGCCCGCGCGTCAACGTGCGCCGCATCGTCTTCAAGGGCAACACGCGCACGTCCGACGAAGTGCTGCGCCGCGAAATGCGCCAGTTCGAAGGCAGCTGGTTCTCGCAGGTCGCCGTGGACCGCTCGCGCGTGCGCCTGCGCCGGCTGGGTTACTTCGAAACGGTCGACGTGGAAACCACGCCGGTGCCGGGCACCAACGACCAGGTCGACGTGGTGTTCAACGTGAAGGAAACCACGTCGGGCAGCTTCGTGTTCGGCCTGGGCTATTCGCAGCTGTCCGGCCTGACCACGTCGATCCAGCTGTCGCAGAACAACTTCCTCGGCGGCGGCAACCGCGTGTCCGTCGAAGCGCAGCGCAGCGACTACCTGCAGCGCTATTCGTTCTCCTACACCAATCCGTTCTTCACCGACGAAGGCATGTCGCTGGGCTACAACCTGTGGTGGCGCGAGTTCGACTACTCGGACTTCAATACCGCCCAGTATTCGACCACCAGCGCGGCGGCGCAGGGCGTCCTGGGCCTGCCGATCACCGAGAACGACACCGTCTCGCTGCTGTTCGGCGTGGACAGCAACGAGATCCTGACCTTCGGCGGGTCCACCCCGCAGTCGATCATCGACTACATCGACGCGGTGGGCCAGCGCACGTTCCACGCGTGGCGCGCCGAACTCGGCTGGGCGCGCGACACGCGCAACGACTACTTCATGCCCACCGGCGGCACCTATCAGCGTATCTCGACCGAAGTCGCGCTGCCCGGTTCCACCGTGCAGTACTACAAGCTCAACTACGAGTTCTCCAAGTACTGGTCGCTCAGCCCCGCGTTCGTGCTGAACACGCGCGCCGAAGTCGGCTACGGCGACAGCTACGGCTCGGACATCTACCGCTACATCTGCCGCGCGAACGGCTCGAACCCGCAGATCCCGGGCCAGCCGCCCGTCACGGTGTCCGCAGACGGCACCTGCGCCGACGGCGGCACGCTGGACCGGACGCTGGTCGCCAGCGGCCTGCCGTTCTTCGAGAACTTCTATGCCGGCGGTACGCGCTCGGTGCGCGGTTTCCGCGACAACACGCTGGGCCCGCGTTCGGAGGTCATCTCCGGCTATCGCGGCCAGCCCCTGGGCGGCTCGCTGAAGACCACCGGTTCGGTGGAGCTGATCTTCCCGAAGCTGTTCGATTCCAACGCCGCGCGCGTGTCGGCGTTCTTCGACTTCGGCAACGTGTTCGATGGCGTGGACAACTTCGACGCCGGCCAACTGCGCGCGTCCACCGGCGTGGCCCTGCTGTGGCGTGCGCCGGTCGGCCCGATCTCGATCAGCTACGCCTTCCCGATCAAGAAGGAAGACGGCGACGAACTGGAGCGCCTGCAGTTCACCTTCGGCGGCGGGTTCTGACCGCAGCACCACGCGATCCGCGGACCAGGAAGGGGGGCGCAAGCCCCCCTTCTGCTGTCCACCATACGCCCCCGTGGAAGCGGTCCCGGGGCGGCAGGGGCTAAACTACGCGGCCTATGACCCCTCCCTCCTTCACCTCCGGCGAGCTGGCCGACCGTTTCGGCCTGGAGCTGCGCGGCGATGCCGGCCTGCGCATCGATGGCGTGGCCACGCTCGCGCGGGCCGAAGCGGGGCAACTCGCCTTCCTGGCCAACAGCCGCTACCGCGCGCAGTTGGCCGACAGCCGCGCCAGCCTGGTCGTGCTGCGCGCCGATGACGCCGGCGACGCGACCGGTACCGTGCTGGTCGCGAAGGATCCGTATGCGGCGTTCGCGAAGATGGCGGCGTTGTTCGAACGCAAGCCGGTCCGCGAGCCCGGCATCCATCCCAGCGCCGTCATCGATCCGACGGCGCGCATCGCGCCGGGCGCGCATGTGGGCCCCTTCGTCATGGTGGGCGCGCGCAGCGTCGTCGGCGACGGCGCCGTGCTCGGCCCCGGCTGCGTGATCGGCGACGACTGCGTGGTGGGCGACGGTTGCGAGCTGGTGGCCCGCGTCACCCTGGTCACGCGCGTACGCCTGGGCCAGCGCGTGCTGGTGCATCCCGGCGCGGTGATCGGTGCCGACGGCTTCGGCCTGGCGATGGACAGCGGCCACTGGATCAAGGTGCCGCAGCTCGGCGGCGTGGTGATCGGCGACGACTGCGAGATCGGCGCCAACACGACCATCGACCGCGGCGCACTCGACGACACGATCCTGGAAGAAGACGTCCGCCTCGACAACCAGATCCAGATCGGCCACAACGTCCGCATCGGCGCGCACACCGCGATGGCCGGTTGCAGCGCGGCCGCCGGCAGCGCACGCATCGGCCGCTACTGCCTGATCGGCGGCGCGGCCGGTGTCCTGGGACACCTGGAGATCTGCGATCGCGTGGTGGTCACCGCCATGTCGCTGGTGACCAGTTCGATCACCGAGCCGGGCGAATACTCCAGCGGCACGCCGCTCACCGACAACCGTACCTGGCGCAAGAACGCCGCCCGCTTCAAGCAACTGGACGCCCTGGCACGACGCGTGCTGGCGGCCGACAAGGAAACCTGATGACCCTGGACCTGCAACTGCCCATCGACGCCACCACCATCCGCAAGCTGCTGCCGCACCGCTACCCGTTCCTGCTGGTGGACCGCGTGGTGGAGTTCGAGAAGGACAAGCGCGTGCTGGCGTACAAGAACATCACCCAGAACGAGCCGTTCTTCACCGGCCATTTCCCGGACCGCCCCATCATGCCGGGCGTGTTGATCATCGAGGCGCTCGCGCAGGCGGGCGGTCTGCTGACCCAGCTGTCGCACCAAGGCGATACCGCCGGCCGCATGTTCTACATGGTGAAGGTCGAGAATGCGCGTTTCACCCGCATGGTGGTGCCCGGCGATCGCCTGGACCTGGACGTCACCCTGAAGCGGCTGATCCGCAACATGGCGTTCTACACCGGCGTCGCCTCGGTCAATGGCGAACAGGTCGCCTGCGCCGACGTGCTGTGCGCCGAGGACACCCGCTGAGATGAGCGCCCCCACCGCCATCCATCCCAGCGCCGTCGTCGATCCCGGCGCGAAGCTCGGTGAAGGCGTGCGCATCGGTCCGTTCGCCTACATCGGCCCGGAAGTCGAGATCGGCGACGGCACGGTGGTCGGTCCGCACTGCACCGTCACCGGTCCCACCCGCATCGGCCGCGACAACCACTTCGTCGGCCATGCCGCGATCGGTGGCGATCCGCAGGACAAGAAGTTCAAGGGCGAGCGCGTCGAACTGGTGATCGGCGACCGCAACCAGGTGCGCGAGTTCGTCACCGTGAACCGCGGCACCGGCACCGGCGGCGGCATCACCCGCGTCGGCAGCGACAACATGCTGCTCGCCTACACCCATGTGGCGCACGACTGCATCGTCGGCAACCACTGCGTGTTCTCCAACAACTCCACGCTGGCCGGCCACGTGACCATCGAGGACTGGGTGATCATGAGCGGCTTCGCCGGCGTGCACCAGTTCTGCCGCGTCGGCGCGCATGCCTTCATCGGCATGGGCGTGCTGCTCAGCGGCGACGTGCCGCCGTTCACCATGGTCGCCGGCGATGCCGCCGGCCGGCCGCGCGGCATCAACAGCGAAGGCCTCAAGCGGCGCGGCTTCGACGCCGACCGCATTGCGGCGATCAAGCGCGCCTACCGCACACTGTACGTCGCCGGCCTGCCGCTGGCGGAAGCCAAGCAGCAGCTCGCCGACCAGGCCCAGGCCAGCGACGACGTGAAGGCGCTGCTGCAGTTCATCGAAAGCGGCGAACGGCCGCTCCAGCGCTGATGGACCCGGTGCGGGAGCCCGGCGACGCGACTCCCGCCGCAGCGACGCTGCGCATCGCACTGTGCGCCGGCGAAGCGTCCGGCGACGGGCTGGGTGCAGGCCTGATCGCGGCGTTGAAGCAGCGGTTCCCGAATGCAGAGTTCGCCGGCATCGGCGGCGACGCCATGCGCGCGGCCGGCTGCGATACCTGGTTCGATGCGAACCAACTGGCGGTGATGGGCCTGGCCGAGGTGCTGCGCCACCTGCCGCGCCTGTTGCGCCTGCGCAAGGCATTCCGACAGCGCGTACTGGACTGGAAGCCGGACGTGTACGTCGGCATCGATGCGCCCGACTTCAACCTGGCCATCGAGCGCTGGCTGAAGGAACGCGGCGTCCGCACCGTGCACTATGTCAGTCCGTCGGTGTGGGCCTGGCGCGAGAAACGCGCCGAGAAGATCGGCCACAGTGCGGACCGCATGCTCTGCCTGTTCCCGATGGAACCGCCGATCTATGCGAAGCACGGCGTGGATGCGCGCTTCGTCGGTCATCCGATGGCGGACGATATCCCGCTACAGCCGGATCGGGCCGCGGCCCGTAGTGCGCTCGGCCTGCCGGCCGACGCGCCAGTACTCGCCGTACTGCCCGGCAGCCGGCTGGGTGAAATCGGCCAACTGGCGCCGGCTTTTTTCGAAGCGGCGCGTCATGTGGCGACGCAGGTCCCTGGCCTGCGGATCGTCGTGCCCGCGGCCAACGCCGCGTGTCGGGAGGCGCTGGAAGCCCGGTTCGCCGCCCACGGCGCCGATGCCGCGTGGCGCCTGCTCGATGGCCAGGCGCGCGAGGCGATGATCGCCAGCGACGTGGTCCTGCTCGCCTCGGGCACGGCGACGCTGGAAGCGATGCTGTGCAAGCGCCCGATGGTGGTCGGTTACCGCATCGCGCCGCTGACCTACCGCATCGTCAAGGGCCTGGGCCTGCTGAAGGTCGAGCGCTACGCGCTGCCGAACGTGCTGGCGGGCGAAGACATCGCACCAGAGCTGATGCAGGACGACTGCACGCCCGCGCAGTTGTCAGCGGCCGTCCTGCGCTGGTTCCGCGAACCGGAAGCGGTCGCCGCCCTGCAACCGATCTATGCGCGATTGCATGCGCAACTGCGGCAGGATGCTTCCGCGAGTGCCGCTGATGCGGTGGCAGCGTTGATCGCTCCCCCTGCAGGAGCGACGTGAGTCGCGACCGCACGCCATGAGCGCCACCACGTCGTCATTGCCCGCCGGGCAACACCATCTTTCACGCCTTCTTCTCGGAAGGAGAGTCTTCGAGGATGTCGTTCTCGCGGTCGCGACTTATGTCGCTCCTACAGTGAGTCCTTCTCGATGACGGGCTCCTCGCTGTTCCCGGATCCCATCGTCCGCTTGGTCGCCGGCGTGGACGAAGCCGGTCGCGGTCCGCTGGCCGGGCCGGTCGCCGTCGCGGCGGTGATCCTGGACGAGTCCCGGCCCATCGCGGGATTGAACGATTCCAAGCAACTCAGCGAAGCGAAGCGCGAAGCGCTGTTCCCGCAGATCCAGGAGCGCGCGCTTGCCTGGCACGTCACCTTCGTCGAACCCGACGAGATCGACCGGCTCAACATCCTGCAGGCGACGATGGAAGGCATGCGCCGGGCCGTCATGGCGCTGCAGCCGTTTCCGGAGCTGGTCCGCATCGACGGCAACCGCGCGCCGAAAGGGTTGAACTGCATGGCGGAAACGCTGGTCGGTGGCGACGCCATCGAGCCGGCGATCATGGCGGCGTCGATCCTGGCAAAAGTGTCGCGCGACCGCCTGATGGTGCAACTGCACGCGACGTTCCCGCAGTACGGCTTCGACGTCCACAAGGGCTATCCCACGCCCGCGCACCTGTCGGCCCTGGTGCAGCACGGCCCGTGCGCGCATCACCGACGCAGCTTCGCGCCCGTGCGCGAGGCGCTCAACCGGCGCTGACGGCACGCGCCGTATCGCGTGACCATCGGCACGGTGCCCATGGTCACGATGGCTTCCAGCAGGCGCGCATCTCGATACGCAAGCGCACCATGGCCCTGCATCCCGCGCTCCACCACGCACGGGAGCCCTCTTCCCCCACGAGGTGCGCCATGAGTCCGCTTAACGCTGTCGCTTCTTCCTCTTCCTCCCCCCCACACGCCGTCGACGACGCACGCATGCAGCTGCTGCGCAGCCTGCTGGCGGACCGCGGCTGGTCGCAGGAATCCGTCCTGCGCTCCCGCCTGCAGCAGGCGCTGGCGCGGCTGCGCGAACCGGGCGCGTCGCTGGACGAAGCGACCTGGCTGCTGGTCGCCGACGAAACCGCTCGCTACCTCGACTTCCGTCGCCAGCGGAACCTCGAGGCACAGGCGCAAGGATGCACGCCCGACGCGCTGCGCTACACCCGCGCCGACTGGGAAGCCGCGCGCACTGCCGAAGCGGCGCTGGCATCCCACCTGCGGCACGTCCGCTCCAGCAGTTACGCGCCCGAGCCGGTGCCGATGTTCCGCATCCATTGAGTTCCGGCGCGGCCCACGCAGCCGCGCCCGCCCCACCCCGAGCCCTCGGGTTTTCCCCTAGGCCGCCTTTCCCCGGGCGGCCTTTTTTTCGTGCGCTGCGGCCCGTTCCGTGATGCCGGAATGTCAAGCCTTGCCCCACCCCACCCCCGCCGGTACGCTGCCCCGACAGCACTCCGAGCCGGCATGTCTTCCCGCTTCGTCCACCTCCACCTGCACACCGAGTTCTCGCTCGCGGATTCGATCATCCGCGTGCCGGAAAAGCCGGACCACGCCGATCCCAAGAAAGCCAAGCAGGCCAACCTGCTGAGCCGGGCGGTGGAGCTGGGCATGCCCGCATTGGCGGTCACCGACCGCAACAACCTGTTCGCGCTGGTGAAGTTCTACAAGGCTGCCGAGGGCGTGGGCATCAAGCCCATCGCCGGCGCCGACCTGCTGGTGGCCGATGGCAGCGATGCGCCGTGGCCGGTGACGCTGCTGTGCCGGGACCGCGAAGGCTACCTGTCACTGTCGCGCCTGCTGTCGCGCGCGTGGATGGAAGGCCATCGCACCGATGGCGTCGCCATCGACCCGGAGTGGCTGCGTGCCGACCACCAGGGCCTGTTCGCGATCATGGGCCGGCAGAGCCTGGCCGGACGCCTGGCCCTGACCGGTCGCCATGACCTTGCCGAACAGCATCTCGCCGACTGGCAACGCGCATTCGGCGACGACCTGCATCTCGAGCTGACGCGCACCCAGCGCGATGGCGAAGAGGCGTTCAACGCGTTCGCCCTGCACGCGGCCGGATCGCGCAGCCTGCCGGTGATCGCCAGCAACGACGTGCGCTTCCTGTCGCCGGACGATTTCGACGCGCACGAAGCGCGCGTGTGCATCGCCTCGGGGCGCGTGCTCGACGACCCCAAGCGTCCCCGCGAGTACAGCGCCGAGCAGTACATGAAGTCGGCCGACCAGATGGCCGGCCTGTTCGCCGACTTACCCGACGCCATCGACAACACGCTGGCGCTGGCGCAGCGCTGCAACATCGAGATGCGGCTGGGCACGTACTTCCTGCCCGCGTACCCGGTGCCGGACAACGAAACGCTGGACAGTTGGATCCGCAGCCAGTCGCACGACGGCCTGAAGGCACGCCTGGCGAAGAATCCGCTGGCGCCCGGTCATACGCGCGAGGATTACGAGAAGCGGCTCGACTTCGAGCTGGACACCATCTGCAAGATGGGCTTCCCCGGCTACTTCCTGATCGTGGCCGACTTCATCCAGTGGGGCAAGAACCACGGCATCCCGATCGGCCCCGGCCGTGGTTCGGGCGCGGGCTCGCTGGTCGCGTGGGCGCTGCAGATCACCGACCTGGACCCGCTGCCGTACGGCCTGCTGTTCGAGCGCTTCCTCAACCCGGAACGCGTGTCGATGCCCGACTTCGACATCGACTTCTGCATGGACCGCCGCGACGAAGTCATCGACTACGTCGCGCGCAAGTACGGGCGAGACCGCGTCAGCCAGATCATTACCTACGGCACGATGGCGGCGAAGGCGGTCGTGCGCGACGCCGGCCGCGTGCTCGGCTTCCCCTACGGCCTGGTCGACAGCGTCGCCAAGCTGATCCCGAACATCCTCGGCGTGTCGCTGAAGGACGCGATGGGCGAAGGCAGCAGCGAGGCCGCGTCGCAGGAGCTGATCGACCGCTATCGCGACGAGGACGACGTCCGCGACCTGATCGACCTGGCGCGCCAGCTGGAAGACCTGACCCGCAACGCCGGCAAGCACGCCGGCGGCGTGGTGATCGCCCCGTCGCCGCTGTCGGACTTCTGCCCGCTGTTCGCCGAACACGACGAAGGCGGTCGCGGCAAGAACCCGGTCACCCAGTTCGACAAGGACGACGTGGAAGCCGTCGGCCTGGTGAAATTCGACTTCCTCGGCCTGCGTACGCTGACCATCATCGACTGGGCGGTGAAGGCGATCAACGAACGCCATGCGCGCGCGGGCGTGCCGCCGGTGGACATCGCCGCGATCCCGCTCGACGATGCCAGCGTGTACCGCGACGTGTTCGCCAACGGCAACACCGGTTCGGTGTTCCAGTTCGAATCCACCGGCATGCGGCGTGCGCTGAAGGAAGCCAAGCCCGATCGCTTCGAGGACCTGATCGCGCTGAATGCGCTGTACCGTCCCGGCCCGATGGACATGATTCCGTCGTTCGTCGAGCGCAAGCACGGGCGCGAGGAATTCGAGTACCCCGACCCGCGCACGCGGACCATGCTGGAAGAGACCTACGGCATCATGGTCTACCAGGAGCAGGTCATGCAGATGGCGCAGATCGTCGGCGGCTATTCGCTGGGCGGCGCCGACCTGCTGCGCCGCGCGATGGGCAAGAAGGTGCCGGCCGAAATGGCCAAGCATCGCGAGATCTTCCGCGAAGGCGCCGCCAAGGGAGGCGTCTCCGAGCGCAAGGCCGACGAAATCTTCGACCTGATGGAGAAGTTCGCCGGCTACGGCTTCAACAAGTCGCATGCCGCCGCGTACTCGCTGGTCGCCTACCAGACGGCGTGGCTGAAGAAGCACTACCCGTCCGAGTTCATGGCCGCCACGCTGTCGTCGGACATGGACAAGACCGACAAGGTGGTCGGCTTCCTCGACGAAGCGCGCGGCCTCGGCCTGAACGTGATGCCGCCGGACGTGAACCACTCCGACTTCATGTTCGTGGCGACCGATGCCAACAGCATCCGCTACGGGCTGGGTGCAGTGAAGGGTGTGGGCCAGGGCGTATGCGAGAGCATCGTCGAGGCGCGCCGGGACGGTGGCGAGTTCCGCGACCTGTTCGACTTCTGCAAGCGCGTCGATTCCTCCAGGCTCAACAAGCGTGCGCTGGAAGCGCTGATCAACGCCGGTGCGCTCGATGCGCTGGGCCGCAACCGCGCGTCGCTGGCGCTGCAGCTGCCGGAAGTGCTGAAGGCCATCGACCAGATCAGCAAGAACCGCAATGCCGGCATCGTCGACATGTTCGGCTCCAGCAGCGGCGGCGACGACATCCACGTCGAACTGCCGGTCACCGACGAGTGGCCGCTGATGCAGGTGCTGCACGGCGAGCGCGAGACGCTGGGGCACTATCTCAGCGGCCATCCGATGGACCCGTACCGCGACGACCTACGCTCGCTGGTCGGCAGCGATCTCAGCGAGCTGGACCGCCTCTGGTCCAGTTCGTCCGGCGGCGACAAGAAGGGCTGGCGACCGGAGGTCAATGCGATCGTCGCCGGCCAGATCGTCGGCATCCGCCGCAAGGGCGACAGCCAGGTGTTCGTGCAACTGGAAGACGGCCGTGGCCGCATCGAATGCAGCGCATTCTCCGATGCGCTGGCGGAGTTCGGGGCACTGATGACCCGTGACCGCGTGCTGGTCGTCAAGGGTGGCCTGCGCGAGGACGAGTTCAGCGGCGGCTACAGCCTGCGCATCCGCCAGGTGTGGGACTACGCCCAGCTCTGCCAGCAGCATGCGCATCGCCTGCAGCTCCGGCTCGACCTGCGCGTACCGGGCCTGTGGGAACGGGTCGATGCCCTGCTCTCGCGCCATCGCCCCGGTGGCACGCCGTTGCGCCTGGACCTGCTGATGGCCGCCGACGGCTCGGCCATCGCCGGCATGCTGGACCTCAACGGCCAGAAGGCGGTGCGCGTGGACGCGGAGCTGCTCGACGCCCTGCGTGCCATGCCCGGCGTGCGCGCGGCCAAGCCTGCCTTCCATCGTCCCTGGGCGAACTGACGCGCCCCGTGCGCGGCATCACGGCCCTACCCCCCCGTACGTGACCGCCGGACGGCTTCGGCTACACTTTCCCCCTTTCCGGCCCATGGCCCGCAGATGAATCCGAACTACCTCGATTTCGAACAGCCCATCGCCGATCTGGAAGCCAAGATCCAGGATCTGCGCGCCGCCAGCACCGGCCCGGCGGTGAATGTCGATGCCGAGGTGCATGCCCTGCAGGACAAGCTGCGCGTGCGCACGGCGCAGATCTTCCGCGACCTGTCGCCGTGGCAGGTTTCGCAGCTTGCGCGGCATCCGGCGCGGCCATACACGCTGGACTACATCAAGGTGTTCTGCGACGAGTTCCAGGAACTGGCGGGCGACCGCGCATTCGCCGACGACGCCGCCATCGTCGGCGGCCTGGGCCGCATCGACGGCCGCAGCGTGATGATCATCGGCCACCAGAAGGGCCGCGACACCAAGAGCAAGATCGCGCGCAACTTCGGCATGCCGCGCCCCGAGGGCTACCGCAAGGCGCTGCGCCTGATGAAGATGGCCGAACGCTTCAAGCTGCCGCTGCTGACCTTCATCGACACGCCGGGTGCATATCCGGGCGTGGGCGCGGAAGAGCGCGGGCAGTCCGAAGCCATCGCACGCAACCTGATGGAAATGGCCGAACTGAAGATCCCGATCATCTGCACGGTGATCGGCGAAGGCGGCAGTGGCGGCGCGCTGGCGATCGGCGTCGGCGACCGCACGCTGATGCTCGAGTACGGCACGTATTCGGTGATCTCGCCGGAAGGCTGCGCGTCGATCCTGTGGAAGGATGCCGCCAAGGCCAAGGACGCCGCCGAGCAGCTCGGCCTGACCGCCAAGCGCCTGCACGGCCTCGGCCTGGTCGACAAGGTGGTGCGCGAGCCCATCGGCGGCGCGCACCGCAATCCACGCCAGATGGCCGTGCGCCTGAAGGCCGTGCTGCTCAACGAACTGGACGCACTGGACGCGTTGCCCGTCGACCAGTTGCTGCAGAAGCGCTATGAGCGGCTGCGCGGCTACGGCGCTTACGAAGCCGCCTGAGTCGACGCCGGGGATGGGCTGGATCAAAGCCCTCCTCGCTGCCCTGCTGCTCATCGCCGCGCTGGTCATCGGGCTGTGCTTCGGCCTGTACGCGATCGGCGCGTCCCGGTTTCCGGATGATCTCGAACCGAATGGCTATCGCGCCCCGCCCGGCGTGCGCGCGCTGTACCTCGACGTCGAGGTCGGCGATATCGATGACGTGCCGCACCTCGATCCCGTCAGCATCTGGGGCTATGGGCTCCGGCATCTCTCGGACACGCAGCGCGAACCGCTGGGCGCGCAACTGAGGCTGCTCGGCCACGCCGGGCGATCGCTGGTGATCCGGCAATCATCGCCCGCAGGTCCCATGCGCCGGCATCTCGCCAACCTCGCGGCCACCGTCCACGTCAGCCGTCATTGGGAGATGGACCGGATGGTCGATACCCTGCTGGCGGAAGGGTGGTTCGGCCGCAACGCCAGGGGCATCGAACAGGCGGCGAACGTCTGGTACGGCCGCCCGTTGGCCGATCTGGCGCCCGAAGAGCGCCTGCTGCTGATCGCACTGGTGAGAAGCCCTTCGTACTACGACCCTGCCTGCCACCCGGAACGGTTCGCCAAGCGCTATCGCTGGGCTGCGGCGCAGGCGGACGGATTCGAGCCCGACGCCGCCCTTCACCGCGCTGGTACGCCTGTCGCCGCAGACCTGTCCCGTCGCGCGCTGACGCGCCGGCAGGCCCATGCATCCGCTCAGAGCGACTTGAGGAAATCGACCAGCGCGCGCCGGTCCTCGGCGTTCATCGCCTCGAACCGTTGCTTCGCCGCCGTGCCCTGCCCGCCGTGCCACAGCACGGCTTCTTCCAGCGTGGCCGCGCGACCGTCGTGCAGGTAGCGCACGTTCGGATCGATCGACGCCGCCAGGCCCAGGCCCCACAACGGTGGCGTGCGCCATTCGCGCGCGGTCGCACGGCCTTCGACGTAGGTGTCGGCCAGCTCCGGTCCCATATCGTGCAGCAGCAGGTCGGAGTACGGACGAATAGCCTGGTAGCGCAGCTCGGCGAAACGGTGGTGCCCGGTCCGCAGTTCCGGCGTGTGGCAGGTGCTGCAGCGTGCGGCCTCGAACAGTTGTGCGCCGCGCTTGACGCGCACCTGGCGTGCGCGTGCCTGGGTGTCCTGTTCCAGCGGATTGTCGAAGTCGCGGCGCGGCGGCACGCCCAGCAGGCTCAGGTAGAGCGTGGTCTGGTGGATGTCGGCGGCGGTCAGCTTGGCGCTGCCGGTGTCGACCTGCGCGCACGCCGTGCCCTGGCTGCCGCGTGCGCATTCCAGCGACGGCATCAGCGGCGAGCTGACGCCCATGTCGGTGTTGAACGCCAGCGAAGCCTGCTGTTCGAGTGTCGCGGCCGCCGCCTTCCAGCCGAAGCGGCCCACCCGGCTGAGGTTCGCATCGCGCGGATCGGCGACGATCTGCAACCGCCCGGCCACGCCATCGGGATCGCCCTGCTGCGCCAGCGCGAGGCGCTCCAGTTGCTGTTCGGGCACCGCTTCCAGCAAGCCCAGGCCGATCAGCGAGGGGGCAATGCGCACCGACAGCGCCGTCGGCAGCGCCAGCGGCTGGCCGGCGCGATCGCGCAGCGCATAGTTCGGCCGGCGGAGCACGTAGCCGGTGCCGTCGGCATAGCGGCCCGGCAGTTCGGTGTAGCCGGCGAGCACGAGCTCGGCTTCACGCCCATCGATGTTCGCGCCGGCTTCGCGATACGTGCCCTGCTGCAGGCGCAGCCCGAAGCGCGCATCCGGCGCCTGCGTGCCGGCACCCGCTACGCCGACGAACACGCCCAGCCGGTTCAGCGGTGCGCCGACCACGGGCGAACTGCGGCCGTTGCCGGTATGGCAATCCACGCAACGGGTCTGTGAGAAGCGCGGCGCGGTCTTGCCCGCGTGCGCGGTGAAGACCGTGTTGCTCTCTTCGGAGTGGCGGCCGCTGGCGAACGAGGTGTGGATCAGCCGGCGCCCTTCCGCCCACGGCTGCATGTTGTAGCCGGCGATGTTGTGCGAGGCCTGCTGCAGCATGCGGAACGGTTCGCTGGAGGTGTCTTCATGCAACGTCATCCATGGTCCGGCGGACAGCGCCTCGGCCGGCATCGCCAGCGAGTCCAGCGGGCGCTGCACGCCGTAGCCGGGTCCGCGGAACCAGGAGACGATGCCGTGCGATCCCGCACGGTAGACCAGCGCTTCGGCGTAGTAGTTGAAGCGACCGATGACATCGGGGTTGCCTGCCAGGAAGATGCCCAGCTCGAACTCCACCAGGTCGCCCTTGCGCAGCGGACGGTGTCCCTGGTTGGCGGCGGTGCGGATCTCCTTGACCAGCACGAAAGCGTTGCCGGGCGCGCCGGCCGGTGGCGTGTAGTTGCCGTTGGGGTCCTGCCCGAGTTGCGCGTAGTTGGCGATCGGCGTCTGCGTGGCCACGCCGCCGGGCAGCAGCTTCATGCCGCCGTTGTCGGCGTAAAGCGCGACCGACGTCGGCTCCAGCGGATCCTCGCCGCGCCGGCCGATGTAGCCATGGCGGAAGTTGGTGCCGTACCAGTAATGCTGCGGCTTCACCACCACGGTGAGGATGCGCTGCTCGCCCGAGGTGCCGGGCACGGCGTCGTCGTAGATCAGGATCTCGTGCGTGCGCCGTTCGAAGTAATGCGGCGGGAACACCTGGTAGCTGTCGTCGACGATGGGCTCGCGCGCATGGCGATCGCGCACGCGGCCGCCGACGTGCGTCACCAGCGTGCCGTCGTCCTGGGTGGAATGGATCGGCGCGGCGTCGTCCGGCCACAACAGCGGCTGGTAGACCGCCGATGGCGGCACCGGCCGCGGAGGCGGCAGCAGCGGCTGCGAGCCGTTCTGTCGGATCGGCTGCGGCTCGCCCGCACCGAGCTGGAACTGCTGGGCGGGCACGGCCGCGCAGGTGAGCTGCTCGACCGAGGCGCCCGCCACGGTCGCTGCCGCGACGATGCCCAGGCACTTGCCGCTGTTGACGTTGACGATACGGTAACGGTCGCTGGCATCGATGCGCTGCAGGCGGAAGCGCTGCGCACCGCTGCCATTGTCGTCCCACTGCTGCACGATGACGTGGTCGGCGGCGGAGCCAGCGGGAATGTCGGCCGACTTCTGCGTGTGGAGGTTGCGCAGGCGATACTGCCCCGTCGTCGTTTCCGCGATATCGAAGAACTGCCGGTGCAGCGTGGCATCGCAGGCCGATTGCACCAGCGGGGTGCCGTTGGCGGTGCTGCCATCGCGGATCTCGATGCACAACCCGCTCAGCACACTGGCGATGCGGTAACGGCCCGCGGGCACGGGATCGACGTTGATGTTCTGCGGCGGTGCGGCCTGGGCTTCGGCGGCGGCCGTGACGTGGCTGCCCGTGGCCTGGCCGGGCAGCGCGGCGGAGGCGGACGCCGGTCGGGCGCTGCTCCAGAACGGGGCATCGCGCGCATCGTCCGACGGCGCGGAACAGGCGGCCAGCGACATCGCGGCCAGCAGGGAGAGCATCGCCGGTGCGCGACGGCACCGGTCATGGGCAGGGGAATACATCGGGTACCGACTCCGTGGGGACGTGTGGGGAACGCCAGCGGCACTCCGCTTCATTCCCCGAAGCGAAGGCGCACCATCCGATGGCGGGACGCGGCATCGTCGCAGAGCGTCTACCCTTGCCGCTGTGACCGGCACCGCACAACTTGCCGCTGCGCACGCGCCTGCCGGCGACGCGACGTGCGCTGCCGCTGGCGCCGGCCATGCGGACCGACGATGCCGGGCGCTTCGCCGGCACGCCCCATCCGCATGAGCCCATGCCTGCTACGGGCGGGCCTGGGCGCTGAAAGAACCGGCGCTCAAGGACCCGTGCGCCCGCGATCCCGACCTGATGCGCCGACTGGCGAAAGCGCAGGGCGTCAGAACAGCGGACCGACGACCCTGCCGGTGATGTCGTCCCGCCGTGTCATCGGCTGAAGCCGGCTATCCATACTGTTGTCGCGGTTGTCGCCCATCATGAAGTAATGCCCCTCCGGCACGCGGACGGGCGCGAACGTCAGCGAATAGTCCGTGCGCACGTTGCTTGCGGCGACGTACGGTTCTTCCAGCACCGCACCGTCGATGCGCACCCTGCCATCGACGATGTCCACCGTTTCGCCCGGCAGCGCGACAATGCGCTGCAACCACACCTGCCCTTCGTGTCCGGGTACGAACAGCGTGACCACGTCGCCGCGCTGCGGCGCATGCCGGGTGTAATGGCCGGCGCGCGTCACGAGCACCTGGCCTGGCGCAATGCCCTGCAACATGCTGGAGGAGGGCACCCGATACAGGCCGTGCGCCAGGATGCGTTGGCGCGGGTCCATCGAGCGGACACCGAATGGATTGACCGCATACATCGTCACCAAGACCACGGGAACGAGGACAGCCGATGCGATGAGCAGGCGGACGATGGATCGACGCAGGGGCGACATGCTTTCTCCATGGCGGAACGGAGCCGACGACCAGTCTGCCGCAGATCGCCGCGCTCGGCAGGCGTCATTGCGATCCGCCGGCACCTCCATCGTGCACCGCGAGGCGAAACGCGTCAGGCCGCAGCGCGTCCGCTCGCCACCGCGTCCTTCTGCAGGCTGAGGCACTCTTCCGCGCGCAGGTAGACCCGATGCATGGCCTCGCCCGGCGCGGCGGTCGCGGCACCCACCTGCAAGGACAATCCTTCGCGCTGGCCGGCCCGATGCGCAACCTCGCGCAGCGCCTGCACGCGCATCTCCAGATCTTCGCCATGCAGCATTGCGACGTACTCGGCACTGCCGGTGACGCGGCTGACATGGTCGCCGAGCTCTGGCGCCACGCAGGCGTCGAAATCCGGCGCCAGTCCCTGCAAGCGTCGCTTCAGTGTGCGATCCCCCATCCGGCGCGCCGCGTCGGCCATCCCCTGCAGCTCGACGATCGCCACCGCATAGGCCGGACCAGCGGCCGATGCGGCCCGTGCGGTCTCGGCGACGGTCGCGGAGGACAGGTCCGGCTGCAGCGCCACCCGTACGTCCGCTTCGTGCTGCGCGCGGTGCGCGTCCAGCAATGCCATCGTCACGCGCGCCAGCGCACGCAGCGACGCTTTCTGCTGATGGCTCAGGCGACGCGGCTGGGTGTCGACCACGCAGACCGTGCCGAGCGCTTCGCCATTGTAGGTGACCAGCGGCATGCCGGCGTAGAAACGCGCCTTGACGTCGCCGGTCACGATCGGGAAATCGGTGAAGCGGGCGTCCTCGCTGAGGTCCTGGATTTCCAGCAGTTCGTCCGGCCGGCGGATCGCGTGGTCGCAGACGGCGGTGTCGCGGGTGGTCTCGTGCCCGTCCAGGCCGACGCGTGCCTTGAACCACTGGCGGTCCCGGTCGATCAGCGAAACCACCGCGATCGGCGTGCCACACAATGCCGCGGCGATGTTCACCAGATCGTCGTAGACCGTGTTCGGCAGACTGTCGACCACGTGATACCGGTCGAGCACATGTTGGCGCCGGGTTTCCGGCGCATCGGGGGAGGCGGACGAAGCCGTCATGCGTTCTCCTTCGTGTCCATGGCGCCGGTATGGTCACCACGGCACGGTTCACGCGCCGTCAACGCGCCGTTGCGCGCACGCCATGGCGGCTGCACTTCGCATGCATCGTCGCTAGCATGGGCGCATGTCGTCTTCCGCTTCGCCGGTACTCCTCCTGTCGCCGCCACCAGTGGCGGGGCGCGTATGGGTCGCCTTCAGCGGCGGGATGGATTCGACGGTGCTGCTGCACCGGCTCGCGCAGGACTCCGCCCTGCGTGTGCATGGCCTCGGGGCGATCCACGTGCATCATGGGCTTCAGCCGGACGCCGATGCCTGGGCCGCGCATTGCGAAGCGCTCGGCGCGACACTCGGCGTGCCTGTGCGGGTATATCGCGTACAGGTGGATACCGCGCGCGGCGAAGGCATCGAGGCCGCCGCGCGACGCGCGCGCCACGCCGTGTTCGCCGATGCCATGCAGGCGGGCGACATCATCGCCCTCGCCCACCATCGCGACGACCAGGCCGAAACCTTCCTGCTGCGGGCGTTGCGTGCATCGGGACCGGACGGCTTGGCGGCGATGCGGCCATGGCGGGCATTTGGCGCCGGATGGCTGTGGCGCCCCCTGCTGGCGTCGCCACGCGAAGCGCTGCAGGCCTACGCCGACGCGAACGCCCTGCGCTGGATCGAGGATCCGACCAACCGGAGCATCGCACTTGACCGCAATTTCCTGCGGCACGAGGTGCTGCCCCTGTTGCGGCAGCGCTGGCCGCACGTGGACCTCGCCTTCGCGCGCAGCGCCGCGCTCTCCGCGGAAGCCGCCGATCTGCTGGCGCGCCAGGACCGCGACGTGCTTGCGAGGGCCGCCACTGCGGATCCGGCCGCTCTCCGGGTCGCGCCCTTGCGCGATGCCTGTGCGGCGTCGCGAGCGCGTGCACTGCGGCGCTGGATCGACGGGCTGTCATTGCCGCCGCTGCCTGCGGGGGGCGTCGCCCGGATAGACGCGCACCTGCTCGACACGCGCGCGGATGCGCAGGCCGAGTTCGCCTGGCACGGCGCGATCGTGCGGCGCTGGCGCGGCCTGTTGCACGCCGAGCACCTGCGCCCTGCCCTGCCGCAGGATTGGCAGGCCGACTGGGATGGCGTCACGCCGCTCCCGCTACCGGATGGCGGCCTCGTGTGGCTTGAAGGTGGCCGCGGTCCGCTGGCCGCGCCCCTGCGCCTGACGGCCCGTCGCGGCGGCGAACGCATCGCCCTGCCCGGCCGGCCGCACCGGCATGCGCTGAAGGATGTGCTGCAGTCGCTGGGCATCCCGCCGTGGGAGCGGCGCCAGCTGCCGCTGCTGTGGCAGGGCGATGCACTGTGGGCCGCCGGCGACCTCGTGCTCTCGGCCGATTGCGACGCGTGGCTGCGTACCCACGACCGTCGCCTGGTATGGCGGCGCGGCTGAGACGGCGTTTGACCTGGCCGCAGGCGATCCCCACACTTGCCGCATGGCAAAGAAGACCCCTGCAGACGCATCGCCCGTCGCCCATTTCGAACAGTCGCTGGACGAGCTGGAGCAACTGGTCGAGAAGATGGAACACGGCGACCTGAGCCTGGAAGCCTCGCTCGCGGCCTACGAACGCGGCGTGGGCCTGTACCGGCAATGCCAGGCGGCACTCGAACAGGCCGAATTGCGCGTCCGCCTGCTCAGCGATCCGGAACAGCCGGAGAACGGCGAAGCCTTCGCGCCCGCGCCTGATGGCCGCTGATCCGCGTTTCGCCGCCTGGGCAGCGGCGCTGGAAGGCCGCCTGGATGCAGCATTGCCCCCGGCCGATACCGCCCCGCAACGCCTGCATGCCGCCATGCGCCACGCCGTGCTCGGCGGCGGCAAGCGCATGCGCGCCCTGCTCGTGTACGCCGGCGGCACCTTGCTTCAGGCAGACGAAAGTGTCCTGCATGCGCCCGCCGTCGCGGTCGAACTGATCCACGCGTATTCGCTGGTGCACGACGATCTGCCGGCGATGGACGACGACGACCTGCGCCGCGGCAAGCCCACCGTGCACATCGCCTTCGACGAAGCCACCGCCATCCTCGCTGGCGACGCGCTGCAGACGCGTGCCTTCGAACACCTGGCCGCGGCCGATGCCGCCGCCACGTTGCGCGTGGACTGGCTGGCGGCGCTGGCCCGGGCGTCCGGCGCGGCCGGCATGTGCGGCGGCCAGGCGCTCGACATCGACGCCACCGGCACGCAGCAATCGCTGGACGACCTGCAACGGATGCACGCACTCAAGACCGGCGCGCTGATCCGCGCCGCCGTGCGGATGGGAGCGCTTGCCGGCGGTGCCGACGCCGCCACGCTGGCACGGCTGGACGATTTCGCCACCGCGCTGGGCCTGGCCTTCCAGGTGCGCGACGACATCCTCGACATCGAGGGCAGTTCCGTCCAGTTGGGCAAGACCGCCGGCAAGGACGTCGCGCAGGCCAAGTCGACCTACCCGGCGCTGCTCGGCATGGACGGCGCCAAGGCGAAACTCGCGGAACTGGCCGACACGATGCGTGATGCGCTGGCGCCCTACGACCCGCGTGCGGATGCGCTGCGCGCGCTCGGCGACCTGGCCATCCGCCGCTCGCACTGAGCGCACGAAAAAGCCCGGCGATGCCGGGCTTTTTCCTTCCACGCGATGATCGCTTACTTGATCAGGCGCAGCGCGAACGGATAACGGTAGGCTTCGCCGCCGTTCGCCTTGATCGCGGCGATGATCGCGAAGATCAGGCCCACGAGGCTGGCGATCAGGTTGATGAAAATGCCGATGATGATCACCGACAGGATCATGCCGATCACGTAGACGATGGCCAAGGTGATCTGGAAATTGAGCGCTTCCTTGGACTGGTCGATCGCGAAGGACTTCTCGGGATGGTCCTTGTTGATCAGCCAGATGATGAGCGGACCGATGAAGCAGGTCAGGATGCCCAACAGATGGGCAACCAGGGCCAGGGTGCGCTCTTCCTGAGGCGCGCTGCCCGAGGGCGGCGGCGGCGGTGCTGTGACGTTGTCGAACTCGCTCATGCAATTCCCCGAAGATGGATGGTGGTGGTCGGTACGGGAAGCCTCAGCCCCCATACCTCCCCGCAGCAAGCATAACGTCAAACGGCGACAGCGTCGGTCACGCCTCGCCGCAGGGGCCCACCGTCATTCGCCCGCGACCGTCATCCGCCCCACGAGGATGGACCCGACGCCGACATGCGAACGGCGGTCCACGTCGCTGCCCACCGCCTCGATGCCGGCGAAGATGGACTTCAGATTGCCGGCGACGGTGACGCCGTCCACCGGATAAGCCAGTACCCCGTCCTCGACCCAGAAGCCGGCCGCACCGCGCGAGTAGTCGCCGGTCACGCCGTTCACGCCCTGCCCCATCAGTTCGGTGACCAGCAGGCCGTTGCGCATGCCCGCCAGCAGTTCGTCGAAGCCACCGGCGTTGGCCTTCACCTGCAGGTTGTGGACGCCGCCGGCATTGCCGGTGGTCTGCAGGCCGAGCTTGCGCGCCGAATAGCTGCCGAGCACGTAGCGCTCCAGTACACCGTCGCGGATGAGATGGGAGCGCCTCGTCGCCACGCCTTCGGCATCGAACGCCGACGAACGCAGGCCGTGGGGCAGCAGCGGCAGCTCCTCGATGGCGAACCAGTCCGGGAAGATGCGCCGGCCGACGTGATCGAGCAGGAAGCTGGCCTTGCGGTACAGCGCGCCGCCCGAGACCGCGCCCAGCAAGTGGCCGATCAGCGAACGTGCGACGTCCGCCGAGAACATCACCGGGTATTCGCCGGTCGCCAGCGACTGCGGCTGCAGGCGCGATACGGTGCGCTCCGCGGCCTTGCGGCCGACCGCCGCAGGATCCTCCAGTTCGAGGTGCGACAGCGCCGTGCTGTACCAGCCATCGCGCTGCATGCCGTCGCCC
The DNA here is from genome assembly GCF_058793715.1 of Pseudoxanthomonas sp. GW835-FHT14C01. NCBI lineage: Bacteria > Pseudomonadati > Pseudomonadota > Gammaproteobacteria > Lysobacterales > Lysobacteraceae > Pseudoxanthomonas > Pseudoxanthomonas sp. GW835-FHT14C01. The sequence continues at coordinate 307,883 of NZ_JBXAGB010000003.1, read as the reverse complement.
TGCCCCGCGATCAGTGCGCAGCCGATCGTGTGCTGGGTGTCGCGCTCGCGGCCGATGAAGCCATGCGAATTGGCGTACACCGACAGGCTTTCGCCGCTGCCGACGGACGCGCCATCGGAATTCGCGATGCGCGCGTCGGCGTCGCGTCCCGCCGCTTCGCAGGCGAGTGCGAGGTCGACCGCGCGGTCCATTTCGAGCGCCCACGGATGCCAGACATCCAGATCGGGAAACGCGCGCGCCATCAGTGCGGCATCGGCGAGGCCGGACGCGTCGTCGTCCTCGGTGTAGCGCGCGATGGCGCAGGCCTGCGCCACCGTGGCCTCCAGGCTCTCCTCGCGCAGGTCGGCGGTGCTGGCGCTGCCCTTGCGCTGGCCGAAGTACACGGTCACGCCGATGCCGCGGTCGCGGGTGGACTCCACGGTCTCCACGTCACCCAGGCGCACGTTGACGTTGAGCCCGGTCTCCTCGCTGCAGCTCACCTCGGCCTGGGTGGCGCCATGCGCCCGCGCACGCTCCAGCAGGCGCCGGGACAGCGCCTCCAGGCGTTCGAGCCGGGCGAGGCTGTCGTCGGGGGAAGTCAGGGCGGTGGCGTTCAATGCTTTATCCTTGTGTCCTGTGATCCGCGCCCAAGCGCCGGATCCGTATTCGATTCAGGCTGCCGCACTTGGCTGCGGCAGCGAAAGAGAGGCTTCACCATGCGCGGACGCGACCCCGAAACCGGCGAATTCTTCAGTCCCAGCCGTACCCAGCAGCGGGGCGAGGCGCTGGAGATCCGCAGCCTTGCCGAGAAGCTGGTGGCGTTGCCGGCCGCGCAACTGGCGCGACTGCCGATTCCCGAGGACCTGATGCCGCACATCGTGGAAACGCAGCGCATCACTTCGCACATCGCGCACAAGCGCCAGCTGCAGTTCCTCGCCAAGCAGATGCGGCGCGAAGAGGACGAGGTGCTGGAAGCCATCCGCGACGCGATGGACGAAGGCGGCGAAGCGGCGCGGCGCGAAACCGCCCTGCTCCACCAGGCCGAACAGTGGCGCGACCGCCTGTTGGCCGGCGGCGACCAGGCGCTGGCGGACCTGCTGGATGCGTTTCCGACCGCCGACCGTCAGAAGCTGCGCCAGCTCGTGCGCAACGCACTCGACGAGAAGGCGAAGAACAAGCCGCCGCGCGCCTTCCGCGACCTGTTCCGCGAGGTGCGCGAGGTGCTGTCGTCGCACGACGCGCAGGCCTCCGACGGCGACGAAACGGAGTAGCCCCTCTCCCCTCGGGAGAGGGGTTGAGGTGAGGGTACGGCGAAGTCCATGCGATGCAGGCGTCGCGGACTCCGCGCTACCCTCATCCGCCTCTACCGCGGCACCTTCTCCGGTCGGGAGAAGGGACAGGCACGCGGGCATCACGCCTTCGTCCCACCCACTGTCAGGCCTTCGATCAGCAACGACGGCTGGCCGACGCCGACCGGCACGCTCTGTCCATCCTTGCCGCAGACGCCGACGCCCTGGTCCAACGCCAGGTCGTGGCCGACCATCTTCACCTTCTGCATCGTCTCCGGGCCGTTGCCGATCAGCGTGGCGCCCTTCACCGGGGCGGTGATGCGGCCATCTTCGATCAGGTAGGCCTCGGTGGCGGAGAACACGTACTTGCCGCTGGTGATGTCGACCTGGCCACCGCCGAAATTGACTGCGTACAGGCCCTTCTTCACCGAACGGATCATGTCTTCCGGGTCGTGCTGGCCGGCGAGCATGTAGGTGTTGGTCATGCGCGGCATAGGCAGGTGCGCGAACGATTCGCGACGGCCATTGCCGGTGGGCGCCACACCCATCAGGCGCGCGTTGTGCGTGTCCTGCATGTAGCCGACCAGCACGCCGTCCTCGATCAGCGGGGTGCAGTTCGTCGGCGTGCCCTCGTCGTCGATGTTGAGCGAGCCGCGGCGACCCGGCAGTGTGCCGTCGTCGACGATGGTGACGCCCTTCGACGCGACCTGCTGGCCGATGCGGCCGGCGTACACGCTGGTGCCCTTGCGGTTGAAGTCGCCTTCCAGGCCGTGCCCGACGGCCTCGTGCAGCAGCACGCCCGGCCAGCCGCTGCCCAGCACCACCGGCAACACGCCCGCCGGCGCATCGATGGCATCCAGGTTCACCAGCGCCTGGCGCAGCGCCTCGCGCGCGAGGTCTTCCGGCTTGCCGTCGGCGAACAGTTCGGCGTAGCCATAGCGCCCGCCCATGCCGGCGTAGCCGGATTCGCGACGGCCGTTCTGTTCGACGATCACCTGCACGTTCAGGCGCACCAGCGGGCGCACGTCGGACGCCAGCACGCCATCGCTGCGCGCCACCAGCACGGTGTCTATGCCGCCGGACAGGCTGACGGTCACCTGCTGCACGCGCGGATCGGCGGCGCGCAGGAAGCGGTCGACCGCACGCAGCGCATCGACCTTGGCGTCGTTGCCCATCGCATCGATGGGATCGTCGCCGGCGTACAGGGCGCGACCGCCGCTGCGCACCAGCGCGCGCGGCGCATGCGCGGCGCCGTCGCGGGCGATGGCGCGCGCGGATTTCGCCGCACCGAGCAGCGCCTGCGCGTTGATGTCGTCGGAATACGCGAAACCGGTCTTCTCGCCGGAGATCGCGCGCACGCCGACGCCCTGCTCGATGGAGTGCGCCCCGTCCTTGACGATGCCGTCCTCGACGGTCCAGCTCTCGCGGCGCGCGTGCTGGAAATACAGGTCGCCGAAATCGATGCCGGGACCCAGCAGCGTGCCGAACGCGCGGTCGAGGCCGGACGGGTCCAGGCCGGCGGGCAGGAGGAGACGGGTTTCGGCGAACGGGATGGGCTGGGTCATGTCATTACCATGGGGGCGGAAGGCGGCCGCGGCAAGCACGGCGGTCGGCCTGCGGGGCGTCAGGGAGCGCCGGTGCGATCGGTGCGTTCGTCGTCGCGGACACGCGACTGTTCGCGCCCGACCACTTCGACCTTGGGCGACTTCCAGGGGCCGGTGACGCGGTAAGTCTTCGCACCCATTTCCGCCAGCGGCTTCTTCAGCACGGCATTGGCCACCGCGCCGACCGCCGCGCCGATCGGGCCGCCCGCGACCGCGCCGACCGCCGTCAGCACGTTGGCCGACTTGGGCTTCACGTCGACGGTCTGGTCGAATTGCTCGCTGCGCAGGTCGGTGTCGCCGCGGATCGCGATCTCGGCCGCGGGACCATCGATCAGCAGGTTGTCGCTGCGCGCCAGCCCGTTGCCGACGCGGATGTCGCCGTCGATGCGGTTGAACGCGAAACCCTTGGAGAAGAAGTCGCTGAAATCGAGCATCAGCCGGCGCCGCACCTCGGCCACGCTCAGCAGGCCGAGCACGCGGCCGGCGCCCGGCTCGACTTCGAGCAGGTGGCCATCGCGCACCGCGAGCCTGACGTTGCCTTCCAGCGCCGCCAGCCGGAACGCGGCCGGACTGCCGGGCCATCCGGCATCCGCCGTGACCTGCCCATGGCCGCCGCCGACGCGGTCGCCCAGGCCCAGATCATCGAACAGCCCGCCGAAGTTCTCGCTCTTCACCTCGGCCGAGAAACGGGTGCGCGCCGCCGGGCCGGTGCCTGTCCATTGGCCGCGCACATCGATCTGCTGGCCAGGCGAACGCAACTGCAACTGGTCCACGTACAGGCCGTCGGCCTGCTGACGGGTGCGCAGCTTGGCGGTACCCAGTCGTGCGTCGCCGAAGCGCAGGTCCTCGACATCCAGCGACAGCGGCGGCACAGCGGCAGGATCGATGTCATCCGTGGCGCTACCCGCGGCAGATCCCGTCATCGATGCGCCTTCCACCGGCGCCTTGCGCCAGTGCACGCGCGCCAGCTTGCCCGTGACCGGTGCGCCCTTCGCATCGGGCACCAGCAACGCGCCCGACAACGCGTCGCCATCCAGCGACACCGCCAGCGCCTGCTGCGCCGGCGCGAGCTGCAGGCGCGTATCGGGAAACACCGAGCCGATCATCAGCAGTCGCCCGGCGGTGACGTCGATATGGCGCAACGGTAGGCCATCGCCCTCGCCGCCACCGCCGCGTGCGACGGCGATCCACTCCATCGCGTCCAGCGCACCGGTACGGCCGGTGGCCACCAGACCCGACGGCGGCGGCGCATCCTTCACCTGGTCGCTGCCCAGGACGACGCGCACGCCGGTCTGGCCGTTGGTGTTGCGCGCGCGCAACGCCAGCAGGTCGCCGAAGGCCACGTCGATCTCGCCGCTGCCGATCGGCAGCGGCGCGCGCACCGTGGTGGCCAGCGGTGCCGCGGCGGTCTTGCGCATCGGCGCCGGCAGGCTCATGGCGGTGCCGACCAGATCGGACGTCAGGCTGAGCCGCGTGGGCGGGGACACCGCGCCGGCCGGCGTGTGCGGAATCGTCACGCCGACGGTCCACGACGAACGACCCTCCATGTAGGGCTTCAACCACGCCATCTCGGGCGCGCGATCGAGCAGGCGATCCGCGTCCATGACCGCGGCCAGATCGGCCTCGAATGCCTGGCTGCGATCGCGCGTGCCACTGCCCGCGCGCAGGCCCAGCACGCCCGGCAAGCCGTCGTGCACCACCTGCAATGGACCGGATGCGAAACCGCCATCGTCGTACTTCGCCTTGCCGCGTACGTTGTCGAACACCAGGTCCCAGCGGGTCTCGGACAACTGCGCCCCTTTCAGGTCCACCGTGCCGGCCAGCTTCTTGCGCGCCTGCTCGTCGGCATGCAGCGGCTGCAGCAGATCGAAAGTCGCCGCGACTGGGCCCTTGGCCTGCAGGTGGTCCAGCGTGTCGCCATAGGTGTGGTGCAGCGGGCTTTGCCGCAGCAGCGCGAGCAGCCGTCCGGCATCGGTATCGGTACGCGCAGCGATCATCAGGTCGCCGTCGCCGAAGTCGGCGATGCCGGCCTGGAACGCGGGAATCGCCACCTCGGCGAGCGCACCACGCCCCTTCAGCTCGAAACCGTTGCCGATGAAGGCGATGTCGGCGTCCACCTGCTCCAGCTGCGGCCACGCCGGCTGGAACTTGAACTGGCCACGCTCGATGTGCGCCACGGCCTCGAAGCGGCCGTTGTGATCGGTGAACGGCCAATCGTCGAGGTCGCCGCTGACGATCGCGCGTCCGTTGCGCACGGTGCCGCCGACCAGTGCCGCATTGAGCCAGTCGACCGCCGCCTTCGGCATCTTGTGATGGATCCAGAATCCTTTCGCCACGGGCACCGGCGCATCCGCCAGATCCGCCGCCACATCGATCCAGGGCCGCGTGCCGTCGCCCTGGAACCACATGCCACCACGCACGTCGGCCGCGTACTCCTTGCCCTGTACGTGCAACGCGCTGGTGCCCACGCGCCAGCCGGCGCCTTCGCGCCAACCGAGCACCTCGCCCTGCAGCCGGACCTCGTGCACCACGGCGAATCCGCTGGGCCAGTCGAAGCGCATGTCGGAGGCGGGATCGAGCCTCAGCCGGAAGCCATCGGCATCGCCATCGAAATCGCCGGCAAGACCACGGAGTCCTGGCGCATCGCCCACCGCCTTGAACCCGATGTCGCGCAGCTGTCCTTCCGCGTGCAGCGCGCCGCCCTTGCGACCGGCCAGGGTCAGGCGCGCAAGCCGCGCGCCGGGCCGGGCCTGCACCAGCCAGCGGCGCAGGCCGGCATCGACCTTGTCGCTGAGGCCGAGCACCGCGAACAGCGGCGCGGCGTCCACCTGGTCGGCCAGCAGCACGTAGCGTTCGCCGCCCGCGAGTACCAGGCCATCGAGCGTCTGCACGGCCGGTTCCGTTCCGACACGCAGGCGCGGCGCGTCGAGCCGCCAGCCGCCCGACACCAGCCGCCAGCGCATGCGGCCTTCCATCTGTTCGAACGCGATGCGCGTGGGCGCGACCGCGTCCGGCAACGGCGCACCGCGCAACCCCACGTCGCGCAGCCTGGCATCGGCGGTCACTAGCACCACGCGGTGCTTGCGCAGTTCCGTCCACGCTTGCACGCGTCCGCTGCCGCGTTCGGCGACCACGCCGGCGTAACGCAACAACGGCGACCACGCGCCGATGTCTTCCGCGGATACGTCCAGATAGGCGCGTCCATCGCCGGCCTTGCGGTCGAAGTCCACCGCCACGTTCAGCGGTGCGGCGTCCTTGCGGATCCAGGCGCGCGTGCCGGCACGGACGCGATCGCCCTGCACGCTGAGGCGCAGGTCGATTTCCGGCAAGCGGATATCCCAGCCCAGCGACGGCGCCACGATCGCGAGCTTGCCGTCGATCACCTGCAGTTCGCCCAGGCCTTCCAGACTCCGCAACGGATCGTCCGTGGACTGCTGCTGGCCCGGCAGGCCGCGCACCGACCACGCGCCGTCGTCGCCGCGCTCCAGCGTCAGCGACAGGCCGCGCAGGCGCAGCTCCGTGAACGAACGCCCCGGCAGCAGGCCGCCATACATCGAGACCAGCACCTCGGCCTGGCCGATGCGCACGCCACTGTCGCCCTCACCCAGGCGCAGGCCATCGAGTTGCAACAGCGGGCCGCGCCGCGTCCATTGCGTCTTCACCGCGTCGAAGGCGACCGGCCGACCCGCGCGCTCGCTGAGCCACGCCGCGACGCGATCCGGATGCCGCTCGGCCAGCGGCAGCACCTGGCTGGCGATGCCGAGCACCACGGCCATGCACACCAGCACCACCGCGATGCCATAGACGGCACCCCGACGGGCCAGGCGCAGGCGGCGGCGCAGCGGCGTGGGCATCAGCGCGCTGCGCTCGCCCGAGTTCCGACCTTACAGCAGCACGACATCGAACTGCTCCTGCAGGTACTGCTCGTCCGCCTGAAAGCGGATCGACTTGCCGAGGAATTCCTCCAGCTCCGCCACCGCGGTCGACTCCTCGTCGGTGATGCGGGCGACGACCTTCGGCGAGGCGATCACCAGTAGGCGCGCGGCTTCGAACTGGCGCACGGCGCGGGTGATCTCGCGGAAGATCTCGTAGGTGACGGTCTCGGTGGTCTTGATGCTGCCGCGCCCGCTGCATTCCGGGCACGGTTCGGACAGCTGGCGCGCCAGGCTCTCCACCGTGCGCTTGCGCGTCATCTCCACCAGGCCCAGCGGCGAGAACTCGTACACCGTGGTCTTGGCATGATCCTTCGCCAGCGACTTCTCCAGCGTGCGCAACACCTGGCGGCGATGCTCCGGATCGTCCATGTCAATGAAATCGATGATGATGATGCCGCCCAGGTTGCGCAGGCGCAGCTGGCGCGCGACCGCCTGCGCCGCCTCCAGGTTGGTGCGGTAGACCGTCTCTTCCAGGTTGCGCTGACCGAGGAACGAACCGGTGTTCACGTCGACCGTGGTCATCGCCTCGGTCTGGTCGATCACCAGGTAGCCGCCGGATTTCAGCGGCACCTGTTTGTCCAGCGCGCGTCCGATCTCGTCCTCGACACCGTACAGGTCGAAGATGGGACGCTCGCCCGAATACAGTTCGATGCGCTCGGCCAGCACCGGCATGTACTTGGCGACGAAGGCCTGCAAGCGCTCGTGCGTTTCCTTCGAATCGACCTTCACCTTCTCCACGTCCTTGCGGATCAGGTCGCGCACGGCGCGCAGCGGCAGGCTGAGGTCTTCGTACAGGATGCTGCACGAGGGCGATTCGCGACCGCGCCGTTCGACCACGTTCCACACGCGAGACAGATAGGCGATGTCCTCGGCCAGCGCTTCGGCCGGCTGGCCCTCGGCGTTGGTGCGGATGATGTAGCCGTGGCCGCCGTGCAGGCCCGCCAGTTCGGTGACGACCTGTTTGAGGCGATGGCGCTCTGCCTCGTCCTCGATGCGCGCCGACACACCGATCACTTTCGACTGCGGGAGCAGCACCAGATAGCGCGACGGAATGCTGATCTGCGTGGTAAGGCGCGCGCCCTTGCTGCCGATCGGGTCCTTCACCACCTGCACCACGATGTCCTGCCCGTCGCGCAACAGATCCATGATCGGTGCGGCCGGCGGCGTGGGCAGGGGCGCGTCTTCGCCTTCGACCACCGCGCCCGGCGACGAGCGCACGATGTCGTTGGCATGCAGGAACGCGGCGCGATCCAGTCCGACTTCGACGAAGGCCGCCTGCATGCCGGGCATCACCCGCTGCACCTTGCCCTTGTAGATGTTGCCCACCACGCCGCGACGCCAGCCGCGCTCGATGTGCAGTTCCTGCAGCATGCCGTTTTCGATCACCGCGACGCGCGTTTCGCGCGGAGTGACGTTGACCAGGATTTCTTCCGACATGGGTTCCTTCCCTCAGACTGACGCGGTGGCGGCGGTCGCCGACGGATGGATGCCGAAGTCGCGCAGCAACTTCGAGGTTTCGTGCAAGGGCAGGCCCATGACCGCCGAATAGCTGCCCGCGAGGCGGGTGACGAACTGCTCCGCCCGCCCCTGGATGCCGTAGGCGCCGGCCTTGCCCATCGCCTCGCCACTGGCGACATAGGCGGCGATCTCGTCCTCGCCCAGGTCCGCGAAGCTGACCTCCGTGACCACCAGCGCCTGCGCTTCGCGCGATGCGCTGACCACCGACACGGCCGAGACCGCCTGGTGCGTACGGCCGGACAGGCGGCGCAGCATGGCGGCGGCATCGGCGGCGTCCACGGGCTTGCCGAAGACTTCGTCGCCGAGGATCACCTCGGTGTCGGCGCCCAGCACGACCGCGCCGGGCGTAGCGACCACTTTCAGCAACCCGGCGCCGGCCTTCTCGCGGGCGACGCGGCGGACATAGTCGGTGGCAGGCTCGTTGGGCTGCCGGTGCTCGGGGATGTCGAGATCGATGCGTCCGAAGGACAGTCCCAGACGGGTCAGCAGTTCGGCGCGGCGGGGGGATTGGGAGGCCAGATAGAGCATCGGGAGAGAATAACCCGCGGTGCCTGACTGAATAGGTCCTGATGCCGGCCGGAAACCCGTAACCCTGCGCCGGATCACGGCGCGTTCATGTCATCGTGAACACCCTGCGCGTCGACGACGACCGGGTGCCGCAACACCCCTCTACGAAAAGGAGATCCCATGCGCCTGCCCCTGATCCGCCCCCTGCTGCTCGCCCTGACCCTGTCCCTTGGAACCACTGTCGCCATGACCTCCTCCGCCCAGACCGCCCCGGCCTACGCCATTCCCGCCGACGGCACCCTGCTCAATGTGTCCTCGCAGGCCGAGGCCTCGCGCGTACCCGACATCGCCACGATCTCCGCCGGCGTCGTCACCCAGGCGGTGGACGGCAATACCGCGATGCGCCAGAACAGCGAGCAGATGGCCAAGGTCGTGGCCGCCATCAAGGCCGCCGGCATCGCCGACAAGGACGTGCAGACCAGTGGGATCAGCCTCAACCCGCAATACCGCTATGCCGAAAACGAGGCCCCGAAGATCACCGGCTACCAGGCCAACAACACGGTCAGCATCAAGGTCCGCGACATCGCCAAGCTCGGCAAGGTGCTGGATGCGCTGGCCGGCGTGGGCGCCAACCAGATCAACGGCCCGAGCTTCGAGATCGACAACCCGGAACCGGTCTACGACGAAGCCCGCCTGGCGGCGCTGAAGAAGGCCCAGGCACGCGCCGAGACCTACGCGAAGTCGCTGGGCCTGAAGGTGCGCCGCATCGTCAGCATTTCCGAGGGCAACGGCGGCTTCCGCCCGGTGCCGATGATGGCGATGGCCAAGATGGAGGCCCGTGACGCCTCGGGCGCCCCGCCGGTCTCGCCGGGCGAAACCACGGTCTCGATCAACCTGGACGTGGTGTTCGAACTGGGCAAGTAAGCCCTGCCCGACCGCTTGCGACGACGGCGCCCTGGGGGCGCCGTTTTCGTCACCGAGCCCGGTCCCCGGACTACACCCAAGGTCGAACCCGCCTCCTCTTGCGGATGCCATCCGCCGGAGTACAGTCTGGGCTTGCGGCGCCGGGAGGTTGCAACCCCACTCCCCGCGGCCGAGCGTTGTTCCGTTCACAGCCCTCAAGGAGGTGGATCATGGTTCGCGCACTACCCCACGATTCCGACACCCGCATCGACATCGGCCGCGTCGCCGCCATCGCGGCCGCCATTGCCGTCCACGCCGCCGCACTGCTCATGTTGTTGGTGCCGATGGCCGCACCCCCCATCGTGGTGCCGACAAAGCCGAAGATCACCATCGAGTGGTACAAGAAGCAACCGGTCGAGCCGAAACCGGTCGAAGCCGAGATCGTCAAGCGAGTCGAGCCCAAACCTGTCGAACCCCGGCCGGTCGTGCAGCCGCGCATCGACACGCCGCCTGCAATCGACATACCGATCATCGACAACACGGGCAGCGAGCGCGTCATCGATATCCCGGCGAGCGACAGCGGCGAGGTCGGAGGCACATCAGGACAAGGCATGACCGGTCCGCTGCCTTCGGCAACGCTGGAGTACGTCCGCGCCACGTCGCCGCGCTATCCGATCAATGAGCTGAAGAGTGGCATCGAAGGCACGGTGTTACTGCGCGTGCTGGTCGACGTCGACGGCACGCCGGCGGAGGTGACGATCGAAACCAGCAGCGGCAATCGCAACCTGGACAGGGCCGCACTCCAGCACGTGCTGAAGACATGGCGCTTCAAGCCTGCCATGCAAAACGGACAGGTGGTGCAGGCGTACGGCTTGGTGCCGATCGCCTTCAGCCTGCAGTGAGTCGCAACGCATGAAGGATAAGCCCGCCGAAAGGCGGGCTTTTTCTTGCGTTTGTAGGAGCGACGTAAGTCGCGACCGTGGATCGTCCGGCCTCGATCTGATGACTAAGGCGGTAGGCCGTGAATGGCCGCTACCTATCACCTGCGCCCAGAACTCGCGGTCGCGACTCACGTCGCTCCTATAGGGGAAGTGCCGCTCAGGCGCGGTGATAGGGATGGTTCGCCAGCATCGCAGCGGCACGATAGACCTGCTCGGCCACCACCAGCCTTACCAGCATGTGCGGCAGCGTCAGCGGACTGAGCGACCACTTCTCGTGTGCGGCCGCCAATACGTCCGGCGCATGGCCCTCGGGCCCGCCTATCAGCAGCGCGATGTCGCGGCCCAGCGTGCGCCAGTGCTCCAGCCGCTGCGCGAGCTGTTCCGACGAGTAAGGCTTGCCTGTGACCTCCAGCGCGACGATATGCGCGCTCTTCGGCAACGCGGCGAGCACCCGCTTGCCCTCATCCTCGATGGCCCGTTGCGGATCGCGCCCCTTTCCGCGCAGCCCCGGCTCGATCTCGACGAGCTCGAACGGCAACCAGTGCGACAAGCGCTTCTGGTATTCGGCGAAGCCCTGCGCGACCCAGGTCGGCGCACGCTCGCCCGTGGCGATGAGGCGGCATTTCATGACGCCATGATAGCGAGCGCAATGGCGTCTACGTAAACGGCAACGGCGCCACGAAGGCGCCGCTGGTTCGATACATCGAATGCGTCAGAGCCGCGATTCGTCGGCTGTCTCGACATCTTCCGGCGGCTGGTCGCCGACGGTCCACAGGCGTTCCAGCGCGTAGAACTCGCGCACGCGCGGCAGCATGACGTGGACGATGACGTCGCCCAGATCGACGAGTACCCATTCGGCCTCACGCTCGCCTTCCACGCCCAGCGGCATCACGTCGAGCTTCTTGGCGAACTTCACCACTTCGTCCGCGATGGATTTCACGTGGCGGGTGGAGGTACCCGACGCGATCACCAGGTAATCGGCGACGCTGGACTTGCCGCGCACGTCGATCTCGACGACATCCTTGGCTTTCAGCTCCTCGACCGCCGCGTGCACCGTGGCGAGCAGGTCCGGCAGGGCCGGGGGCGGACTGGGGAGACGGGTCTTGATGACGTGGGCTTGGCTGGACAAAGGCTTGGTGGCTCCGGGAACTCGGCCGCGATTATAGCGGACCAGCGTCGGCAGCCCGTGAGGCATAGAGCCTTTCGTCGGCGATGGCGTCCGCGACGGAACGGGGGACCAGATGCCGCCAGGCCTCGCCCGTACGGATGCGGCGGCGGATCTCGGTGGCGGACTCGGGCTGGAGCGGCTGGTGCAGGCGGTACACGCGCCCGGCGGGCGAACGGACCAGGTCGGCAGGCCGATCGGTCCAGCGGTCTTTCAGGGTTGCCGCCAGTGCCGGGGAGAAACCGGCATCGAGGCCACTGCCGGGACGATCAGCCACGATGAAATGCGCCAGCGCGAACAGGTCCGGCCACGACTTCCACGTAGGCAGGCCCAACAGGCTGTCCGCACCGATCAGCAAGGCGATCGGGACCGTGTCGCCCTGCGCCTCGCGCAAGTCCCGCAGCGTATCGATCGTGTAGGAGCGGGCTGCCGGATCGCGTTCGGCCCGCGCCAGCTCGCGTCGATCCACAGAAAGTCCCGGTTCATCCTGCACAGCCAGATCGAGCAGGTGTGCACGTTGCGCCGCGGTGGCGCCCGGGACCGCGCGATGCGGCGGATCGGCCGCCGGCATCAGGTGCACGGCGACGCCGAAGGCGTCGCGCGTCGCGCGAGCGATGGCCAGATGTCCGTTGTGGACCGGATCGAACGTGCCGCCGTACAGGATCTGCAGCATTGCCCGGTCAGGCGACCAGCAGACGCACGGCCTTCGCGTCCGCGATGGCGAGCAGCAGCCGCTCGAGCCCGACCCAGGCATCGCCGTCGCCGCGACCCTTGGCGGTGCGGTCGATTTTCGAAGCCTCGGCGACGAAGCGATCCCAGCGCGCCGGCGTGGCGTGGCGCTGCAGCGCGCGCTTGAACGGCGCCTGCTTGGCTTCCCAGATGCCCTGCGACTTCATTTCCGCGGCCAGATTGCCGCCGTTGGCCTGCACGCGCGCCAGTGCCGCGGTGCGCAGCAGTTCCTTGACGATCATCGGCATCAGGCCGGCGACCACATCGCCCTCGGCGCGCAGGCCGGCGAGGATGCGGGACACCTGCGCACCCTGCCCCGCCAGCACGGCGTCGGTGAGGCGGAACACGTCGTAGCGCGCGGCATTGGCGACCAGCGACTCCATGCGGTCGGCATCCAGGGTCTGGCCGTCGCTGAGCAACGCCAGCTTGTCGATTTCCTGCGCGGCGGCGAGCAGATTGCCCTCGACGCGGTCCGCGAGCAGCTGCACCGCATCGCGATCGGCGCGCAGGCCCTTGCTGCGGAGGCGGCTTTCGATCCAGCCCGGCAGCTCGTGCGGCTTGATGGCCCAGGCCACCGCCAGCACGCCGACCCGCGCGATCGCGTCGCTCCACTTGCCCTGGTACGCCTTGCCCCACTCGCCCGCGGTGATCAGCAGCACCACGTCGGGCGGTGGATTGGCGCAGAACGCGCTGATCACCTCCGCGCCCTCCTTGCCCGGCTTGCCCCCTGGCAGGCGCACTTCGACCAGCCGCTGCGCGCTGAACAGGCTGGGTGCATTGAAGCTCGCCTCCAGTTGACCCCAGTCGAAATCGCGTCCGTCGGCGTCGAAGACTTCGCGTTCGCCGATGCCCTGCGCACGCGCATGGGCACGCACCGCATCGGCGGCTTCGAGCACGCGCAACGTTTCCGGTCCCGCGATCAGGTAGACCGGCAGCAGCGGCTCGGACGCACCGCGCGCCGCCAGCTGTTCCGGCTTCAGTTCCATCAGGGGGCCGCGTTCACCGGACCCGAGCGCACCACGCCATCGATGCGGCGCAGGATCGACGCCGCCATCTCGCGGCGCAGTTCGTCGGCCAGCACCTCGCGCTCGGTCGCGGTACCGGTCGCATCCTGCGGCGGCGACACGTAGTCGCGCGACAGTTCGACGACCTGCTGCGGCACTAGGTCGGTGCCGTCGGCTTTCTTGAACGAGAAGACCACCGCATAGCGGAGGCTGAATTCCTGGGCGCGCCCGAACTGGTCCACCGCGATGGGCAGATCGCCCCAACGCTCGGACACGACACGCAACATGGCCACCTGCGCGTCGGATGCGCCTGCGCTGTCCTCCTCGCCGATTTCCTCCGCCAGCGTCGCGCCCGCGGCCTGCAGGCCACGCGACAGGCTGGTCACCAGCGGGCTGTAGGCCGTCGACGATGCCGTCACCCGGACCGGCCCGAGATCGGCTGGCAGCGCGATCTTGTTGCGCAGATGGAAGCCGCACCCGGCCAGTAGGGTCAGGACGAGGACGAGAAGGGGCAGGCGGAGTCGGGTCATGGGCGAAGTCTGGACGAGCCCGTCATGGGCGGCAAGAGCGTAGCCCGACCGGAGGTGAACACCGGGGCAAGGCGCGCGCTCGTCACCCGGCCACGATGTTGACGATCTTGCCCGGCACCACGATGACCTTGCGGATCACCAGGCCTTCGAGGAACTTGGCCGTGTTCGGCTCGGCCTTCGCCAGCGCTTCCACGTGATCCCGCGCAGCGTCCGCCGTCACCTCGATGATGCCGCGCAGCTTGCCGTTGACCTGCACCGCCAGCGTCACCGAATCGCGGACCAGCGCCTCGGCATCGGCCTGCGGGAACGCGACGTCCTCGATCAACGTTTCGGCGTGTCCCAGCACCTGCCACAGCGCATGGCTGGCGTGCGGGGTGATGGGATTGAGCAGCAGCACCGCGGCTTCCAGGGCCTCCTGCCGCACGGCACGTCCCTGCGGCGAGGCGTCGTCGAACTTGCTCAGCGTATTGGACAGCTCCATCACCGCCGCAATGGCGGTGTTGAAACTGTGGCGCTTGCCGTAGTCGTGGCCGACCTTGTCGATGGTCTCGTGCGTCTTGCGGCGCACGGCCTTCTGGTCGGCGGTCAGCGCCGCAGCGTCGAGCGCCTCGGCGGCGCCGTCGGCAGCGTGCTTCTGCACCTGCGTCCACAGCCGGCGCAGGAAGCGCGCCATGCCTTCCACGCCCGCCTCGTTCCATTCCAGCGACTGCTCGGGGGGCGCCGCGAACATCGAGAACAGGCGCACGGTGTCGGCGCCGAACTTGTCCACCATCGACTGCGGGTCGACGCCGTTGTTCTTCGACTTCGACATCTTCTCGACCGGGCCGATCTTCACCGGCTGGCCGTCGGCCTTGAGCGTGGCGCCGACTACGCGCGCCTTGTCGTCGCGCTGTATCTCGACGTCGACCGGATTGATCCAGTCCTTCGAACCGTCGGCGTTGTCGCGGTAGAACGTCTCGGCGATCACCATGCCCTGCGTCAGCAGGTTGGTCGCCGGCTCGTCGCTGTCCACCATGCGCGCGTCGCGCAGGAGCTTGTGGTAGAAGCGGAAGTACATCAGGTGCAGGATCGCGTGCTCGATGCCGCCGATGTACTGGTCGACCGGCAGCCAGTAGTTGCCGCGCTTGTCCACCATGTCCTTCGCGCCCGGCGAGGTGTAGCGCGCGTAGTACCAGCTGGACTCCATGAAGGTGTCGAACGTGTCGGTCTCGCGCTCGGCGGACGCGCCGCACTGCGGGCACTTGGTCTTGCGCCATTCGGGATCGGCCTTGATCGGCGACTTCACGCCGTCCAGGGTGACGTTCTCCGGCAGCACGACCGGCAGGTCGGAATCCGGCACCGGCACCGCGCCGCAGCTTTCGCAGTAGATCACCGGAATCGGGCAGCCCCAGTAGCGCTGGCGGCTGACGCCCCAGTCGCGCAGGCGGTAGTTCACGCGGCGCTGACCCTGGCCCTTGCGCTCGAAGCGTTCGGCGAAGGCCTCGAACGCGCCGCGATAGTCCAGTCCGTCGAACTCGCCCGAGTTGACCAGTTCCAGATCGCCGCGCGTCTTGTCGCCGTACCAGTCGCGCCAGGTGGTGGCGTCGTACGTTTTCTCGTCGTCGTTCTTCGGCGCCTTCAGCGCGATGACCTGCTGGATCGGCAGCGCGTACTTGGTGGCGAACTCGAAATCGCGCTGGTCGTGCCCGGGCACCGCCATCACCGCACCGGTGCCGTAGCCCATCAGCACGAAGTTGGCGACCCATACCGGCACCCTGTCGCCGGTGATCGGATGCACGGCGCGCAGACCGGTATCCATGCCGCGCTTTTCCTGCGTCTCCAGTTCCGCCTCGGAAACGCCGCCGTGCTTCAGTTCCTCAAGGAACGTCGCCAACGCCGGGTTCGACGCGGCCGCCTTCAGCGCCAACGGGTGTTCGCCGGCGATCGACACGAAGGTCACGCCCATCAGCGTGTCGGGCCGCGTGGTGAACACCGTCAGCGGTTCGTGGCCTTCGACGGCGAACTGGATTTCCAGGCCTTCCGAACGGCCGATCCAGTTGCGCTGCATGGTCTTGACCGCATCGGGCCAGCCCGGCAGGTCGTCCAGGCCATCCAGCAGTTCCTGCGCGTAGTCGGTGATGCGCAGGAACCACTGCGGGATCTCGCGCTTCTCGACCAGCGCGCCACTGCGCCAGCCGCGGCCATCGATGACCTGCTCGTTCGCCAGCACCGTCTGGTCCACGGGATCCCAGTTCACCACCGAGTTCTTGCGGTAGGCCAGGCCCTTGCGCAGCAGGCGGGTGAACATGCGCTGCTCGTGCACGTAGTAGTCGGGACGGCAGGTGGCGAATTCGCGTGACCAGTCGATGGCGTAGCCCAGCGACTTCAGCTGGGTACGCATGTGGTCGATGTTGGCGTAGGTCCATTTCGCCGGCGCGGTCTTGTTCTTGATCGCGGCGTTCTCGGCCGGCAGGCCGAAGGCGTCCCAGCCCATCGGCTGCAGCACGTTGTGGCCGGTCATGCGCTTGTAGCGGCTGATCACGTCGCCGATGGTGTAGTTGCGCACATGCCCCATGTGCAGCGCACCCGACGGGTACGGCAGCATCGACAGGCAGTAGTACTTCGGCTTGTCCGACTGCTCGTCGACCTCGAAGGCGCGCCGGGCCTCCCAGAAGGACTGGGCTTGGGATTCGACGGCTTTCGGGTCGTAGGAAGCGGGTTCGGCGGCAATGGACATGGTGGTGTGCGGCGACGGCGACGGCAAAGCGGCCAAGGGTACCGCAGCGCACCATGGCCCGCCACGCCAACGGGTAGCATGGGCGGGTCGAAACCGGGGATTCCAGATGACCAAGACCTTGCTCGCCCTCGCCCTGGCCTCCATAGGCCTGCCCGCTGCCGCACAGACCACCGCACCGTCGACCCTCGCCGTGCACTGCGAACGGCTGTTCGACGCCCGCAGCGGCAAGGTCCTGGGCGAGCACACGGTGCTGGTCCGCGACGGGAAGATCGCCGAGGTCATTCCCGGCCGCGCCAAGCTGGCCGATGCCGAGTCCATCGTGCTGGCCGACCACACCTGCACGCCCGGCTGGACCGACCTGCACGTGCACCTGGGCAGCGAATCCAGCCCGCAGAGCTATTCGGAGGGCTTCCGCCTGGATCCGGTGGACTACGCCTTCCGCTCGGTCGGCTATGCCGAGAAGACCCTGATGGCCGGCTTCACCAGCGTGCGCGACCTGGGCGGCGAAGTGGCGCCGCACCT
Source organism: Pseudoxanthomonas sp. GW835-FHT14C01 (assembly GCF_058793715.1). Classification (NCBI taxonomy): domain Bacteria; kingdom Pseudomonadati; phylum Pseudomonadota; class Gammaproteobacteria; order Lysobacterales; family Lysobacteraceae; genus Pseudoxanthomonas; species Pseudoxanthomonas sp. GW835-FHT14C01. The sequence goes on along the minus strand of NZ_JBXAGB010000003.1, from coordinate 290,541 downwards.
GCGCGATGCGGTCAGCCAGGGGCTGGTGAAGGGTCCGCGCATCTTCGCCGCGGGCAAGTCGATCGCCACCACCGGCGGCCACGCCGACCCGACCAACGGTTTCAACGACCGGCTGTCGCACCTGCTCGGCCCGCCGGGCCCGACCGACGGCGTGATCAATTCGCCGGAAGAAGCCCGCCAGGCGGTGCGCCAGCGCTACAAGGACGGTAGCGACGTCATCAAGATCACCGCGACCGGCGGCGTGCTCAGTTACGCCAAGTCAGGCGATGCGCCGCAGTTCGTGGTCGACGAAGTGAAGGCCGTCGTCGATACCGCGCGCGACTACGGTTTCCGCGTCGCCGCGCACGCACACGGCAAGGAAGGCATGCGCCGCGCCATCGTCGGCGGGGTGACCAGCATCGAGCACGGCACCTACATGGACGACGAGATCATGCGACTGATGAAGCAGCACGGCACCTGGTACGTGCCGACGATCTACGCCGGCCGCTTCGTCGCCGAGAAGGCCAAGATCGACGGTTACTTCCCGCCCGTGGTGCGCCCGAAGGCGCAGCGCATCGGTGCGCTGATCCAGGAGACCGCGGGCAAGGCCTACCGCAACGGCGTGAAGATCGCCTTCGGCACCGACATGGGCGTCGGCCCGCACGGCGACAACGCGCGCGAGTTCCTCTACATGGTCGAAGCCGGCATTCCCGCCAACGTCGCGCTGCAGGCCGCGACCATCCGCGCAGCGGAGGTGCTGGGCGTGGACGACCAGGGCGTGATCGAAGCCGGCAAGCGTGCGGACATCGTGGCGGTACCGGGCGATCCGGTGGCCGACATCAATGCGGTGCTGAAGGTCGACTTCGTGATGAAGGACGGCAAGGTGTACCGCCAGCCGTAACCGCCAGCTCGTAGAGCCGAGCTTGCTCGGCTGCTCCTTGGGTCATGTCCACACTCACGTATCGAAGCGCAGCGGAGCAAGCTCCGCTCTACGCACGCGGATTGCGTGAAGCGATGCACAGCCAGGCGAGCCACGCTGCGTAGCCGAACCGCTGCGCGATACCCGCCGGCATCAGCTCCACCGCCAGCAGCACGACAAACAGCACCAGCACGGCCGCCACGGCACTGGCCCATTTGAGCGATTGCCACGCCGGCCATCCGCGCAGACCCAGCGCGATCAACAGCGCGCCGGGCACGAAGGCCACCCACCACAGCATCCACGCGGTGGCGTGCAGGCTGCTGGTCGGATTGTCCAGGTCGTCGGGATCGAGCGGCAGCAGTCCCATCGCGATGAAACCCAGTGCCGACAGCAGGACCAACTGCGCGCCTACGCGCGACCGCCAGCCGGCATCGCCGGGGAGGCGTCGCCGCAGGCCCAGCGCCGCCACCGCCGCGAGTCCCCCGGTAAGGACGAACCCCAGCAGGTTGAAACCCAGCGCATGCGGCACGCCTTTCGCGCCGAGCACCGCCACCGGATGCGCGATCTGGGAGTAACCCGGCAACGCCAGGCCGAAGCCGAGCAGCGCCGCGACGAACACGATCACCGCCGCCGGCCCGCTCCCATGCCATGTCCTGCTCATGCCTCCTCCCAGCGGAACACCGCTTCGATCCCCACGCCGAAGGCCCGCGCGATGCGGAACGCCAGTTCCAGCGATGGCGCATAGCGCCCGGCCTCCAGCGCGATGATGGTCTGCCGCGTCACTCCGCAGGCATCGGCCAGCGCCTGCTGGGTCATCTCGCCGCGTTCGAAACGCAGGCGGCGGATGTCGTTCGCGATCGGGGTGCCGGTCATCGTTGGTCGCGCCCATGCATCGTCATGTCACTCCTGGCAGACAATATGTCGCTCGAACATGACATTCCATCGGCGCCATGTCAAAAGATTTTTACATCACCTTGTATCCTTACGCCCGCGGCACCATCTGACCGCCACGTCCCACCCGCCACGAGCGACCCGATGACCGACCAGCCCTACGTATTCGACGCCACCACCGAGACCTTCGAAGCCGAGGTCCTGCGCAAGTCGCTGGAGGTGCCGGTGCTGGTCGACTTCTGGGCGACCTGGTGCGGTCCGTGCAAGACGCTGGGACCGATCCTGGAAAAGCTGGCCGGTGAGTACAACGGCGCCTTCCTGCTGGCCAAGGTCGACGTGGACAAGGAACAGCAGATCGCTGCCGCCTTCCAGATCCGCTCGGTTCCCACCGTGTTCCTGGTCAAGGACGGGCAACTGGTGGACGGCTTTCCCGGCGCACTGCCGGAAGGCCAGCTGCGCGAGTTCCTGGCCTCGCACGGCGTCCAGCCGGCGGAAGGCGCCGACGCGCCCATCGATGAGATTCCGCTGGATCCGCAGCAGCAGGTCGCCGCCCTGCGTGAGGCGGTCGCCGCCGAACCCGACAAGGACGAACTCAAACTCGACCTGGTCCTCGCCCTGTTGAAGACCGGCGATGCCGCCGATGCCGAGCGGCTGCTCGATGCGCTGCCTGCGAACCTGGCCACCGACGACCGCGCGGTGAAGGCGCGCGCGCGCCTGGGCTTCGCGGCCGCCCTCAAGGACGCCCCGGCGCCCGACGCCCTGCGCGCGGCCGTCGCCGCGAACGCGGACGACCTGCGCGCCCGCCACCTGCTCGGCGTCCATGCGCTGGTCGCAGGCGAGTCCGAAGCCGCGCTGGAGCAGTTCCTGGAGATGCTCAAGCGCGACCGCGCCTACGAGGACGGCCTGGCGCGCAAGAGCCTGATCGATGCGTTCCGGGTGATCGAGGACGAGGCGCTGGTCAGCCAGTACCGCAGGAAAATGTCCTCCCTGCTGTTCTGACCCGCGAATACTCCTCCGTCCTCACCGAACCCAGCAGTCCTGCATGAAACCCGGCACCCTGCGCCACATCTTCAATGTGTGGCCACCTTTCCTGCTCAGCGGCATCCACGTCACCGAGATGGCCCACGACTGGAGTTTCGCGCGCGTCGAACTGCGCATGCGTCCCTGGAACCGCAACTACGTCGGCACCCATTTCGGCGGCAGCCTGTTCGCGATGACCGACCCGTTCTGGATGATCCTCGCCAAGGAACGCCTGGGCCGCGACTACTACGTGTGGGACAAGGCGGCCGAGATCGAATTCGTCAAACCCGGCAAGGGCACGCTGCATGCCGAGTTCCGCCTGGACACGCGCGTGCTGGACGAGATCCGCGCCGAAGCGGCCAACGGCGAGAAGCACCTGCGCTGGATGCCCGCGGACGTCTTCAACGCCCAAAACGAAGTGGTCGCCCGCGTGCGCAAGCAGATCTACGTGCGGCTGAAGCCGGAAGCGCGAACGCGCGCGCCCTGAGCCTCCCGCGCGATGGCGCGGGCCCTACAATAGCGCCATGCCCCCCGACCATCCCGCGCACCGCCCCTCGGTGCAGAAGCTCTTCATCACCGGCCTGCTGACCCTGCTGCCGATCTGGCTGACCTGGGTCGTCATCAAGTTCGTCTTCGTGCTGCTGTCCGACATCAGCAAGCCGTGGGTCGAGCCGCTGTCGCACCAGATCGCCGCGACCTTCCCCCAGTCGCTGGGCTGGTTCAACGGCCTGTGGGTGCAGAACACCATCGCCATGGTCGCCACGCTGTTCGTCATCGTCGCGGTCGGCGCGCTGACCCGGCGCGTGATCGGACAGCGGCTGCTGCGCTGGTTCGAGGCGCTGATCGCGCGCGTGCCGCTGGCGAACGTCATCTACACCAGCGCGCGCAAACTGCTCGACATGCTGGAGACCAAGCCGGGCAGCACGCAGCGCGTGGTGCTGATCGACTTCCCGCACCGGGACATGAAGTCGGTCGGCCTGGTGACGCGGGTAATCCGCGAGGAAGGCAGCGGACGCGAGCTGGCCGCCGTCTACGTGCCCACCACGCCGAATCCGACCTCCGGCTATCTCGAGATCGTGCCGGTCGAGCTGCTCACGCCGACCGACTGGACGGTGGACCAGGCGATGAGCTTCATCATTTCCGGCGGCGCCGTCGCACCGGAAACCATGCCGTTCACCCGCGCAGGGGAACGCTGAGCATGCAGGCGCCGCGCACGCTGGACGACCGCGCGGTCCGCCTCTTCATCGTGCTGGCGGCCGTGTTCTGCGCCAACGCGGTGCTGGCCGAGTTCATCGGCGTCAAGATCTTCGCGCTGGAAGACACGCTGGGCATCGCGCCCCTGGAATGGAACCTGTTCGGCCAGACCGGGTCGCTCAGCTTCACCGCCGGCACGCTGCTGTGGCCGTTCGTCTTCATCCTCACCGACACCATCAACGAGTTTTTCGGCAAGCGCGGCGTGCGCTTCATCTCGTGGCTGGCGGTGGCGCTGATCGTCTACGGCTTCCTGTTCGCGTTTGCCGCGATCGCGCTGGCGCCGGCCGGCTGGTGGGTCGAGGCGGCGCAGGCGCAGGGCGTTCCGGACTACCAGAAGGCCTTCGCCGCGATCTTCGGCCAGGGCATGTGGACCATCGCCGGGTCGGTCGTGGCGTTCCTGGCGGGCCAGCTGATCGACGTCTCCGTGTTCCACCGCATCCGCAACGCCACCGGCGAACGCTGGGTATGGCTGCGGGCGACCGGCTCGACCGCGATCTCGCAGCTGGTCGACAGCTTCGTGGTGATCTATATCGCCTTCGTGCTGGGGCCGCAGAAATGGCCGACGTCGCTGTTCCTGGCGGTCAGCACCGTCAACTACGCCTACAAGATGCTGGCCGCGATCGCGCTGATCCCGCTGCTGTACCTGATGCGCCATGCGATCCGCCACTACCTGGGCCATGAACGCGAGCGACAGCTGCGCGCGGAAGCCGCCCTCGACTGAGCCGTTGCGGTACCGGGAGAAGGAATGAAAGCGGTCTGGCTGGTGGGAATCCTGATGACGACGACAGGCGATGCGAGTGCCGCCACGCGCGAAGCGGCCATCGACGCCTGGATGCAGGACTACGCCGGCCCGGTCCCCGGCGCCTCGGTGCTGGTGCTGAAGGACGGGGCGCCGGTCTTCCAGCGCAGTTACGGCATGGCCGACCTCGAGGCCGCCATCGCCGCTTCGCCGACGGCCAACTACCGCCTGGCGTCGATCAGCAAGCAGTTCACGGCTGCCGGCGTGCTGTTGCTCGCCGAGGACGGCGCGCTGGCGATCGACGATCCGCTGCGGCGCTGGCTGCCGTCGTTGCCGGCGGCCACCGACGGCGTCACGCTGCGCCACCTGCTCAGCCACACCTCCGGTCTGGTCGACTACGAGGACCTGATTCCCGACGAACAGACGCGACAGGTGCGCGACGCCGACGTACTTCGCCTGCTCGAACACCAAGAACGCCTCTATTTCCCCGCCGGCAGCGCCTACCGCTACAGCAACAGCGGCTATGCGTTGCTGGCGCTGGTGGTCGAACGCGCCTCCGGCCAGCGGTTCGCCACCTTCCTGCGGACGCGCATCTTCCTCCCGCTGGGCATGCGGGCGACACAGGCGCGCGAAGACGACGGGCCCGCGATGACCGACCGCGCGTTCGGTTACAGCCTGGTCGGCGGGCGATGGCAGCGCACCGACCAGAGCACGACCAGCGCGGTCCTCGGCGACGGCGGCATCTATTCCTCGCTCGAGGACCTGGCGCGCTGGGATGCGGCGCTGTACGACGACCGCCTGCTGTCGGCCGCCTCGCGCGCGCAGGCATTCGCGCCTGCCACGGCGACCTCAGAACGCGACGTCGCGCACTACGGCTTCGGCTGGCGCCTGCAGGACGGCATGCAGTGGCATTCCGGCGAGAGCATCGGCTTCCGCAACGTGCTGCTGCGCTTTCCGGCGCAGCGACTCACGGTGGTCGTACTGACCAACCGCAACGACCCCGAACCCTATCGGCTGGCGAGGCGCATTGCAGGCCTGTGGGGCGCCGCGCCGTAAACGAGCCTACGGCTCAGTGTGAGATGACGGAAAAACCCTCCGCCACCGGCCAGCGGGATGGTCGCCGCGCTTATAATTGTGACCGATGCAACATTTTGCATGGCCGGGTGAGGAAGCGGGAGATGCGGGAACGGGTGAGCCGACGGAGAGGCTGGCAGGTCTGGGGGCTGGGGCTGGTGATGCTGTTGCTGGCGTCCTGGTCGGTCCATGCGCAGGAGTGGGTCTACCGCGTCCGCCCCGGCGACACGTTGTGGGACGTGACGGGCGCCTACCTCAAGCCGTCGATTCCGTGGCAGCGCCTGCAGGAACACAACCGCATCGCGAATCCCTACCAGTTGCCTCCCGGCAGCACGCTGCGGATTCCGCTGCAGTGGCTGGACCGCCAGCCGGCGAACGCCCGGGTCATCGCCCTCCACGGTGATGCCACCGCACGTTCCGCCACCGGCCGCGATGCGCCGGTGAGCCCGGGCATGTCGCTGGCCAGCGGCGTCCGGCTGAAGACCTCGCCCGATGCTTCGCTCAGCCTGCAGTTCGCCGACGGGTCGCGCCTGTTGCTGCTCGGCGACAGCGAACTGCTGCTCGACCGGCTGACCCGCTTCGGGCGTACGGGCATGGCCGACACCCGCCTGCGCCTGCAGCGCGGGAGGATCGGCAACGACGTACGCCGCCTGCATGGCCCGGCCGCGAATTTCGTCGTCGACACGCCGACCGCCTCGTCTGCCGTGCGCGGAACGAAATTCCGTGTGGAGGCAGGGGATGCCCATTCGCAGACCGAAGTGCTGGAAGGCCGCGTAGCGGTGAATGCGCCGCGCCAGCGTGGTGCGCTGCTGCGTCCCGGCTTCGGCGCCGTGGTCGCGGCCGGACAGTCCGCCGTATCGCCGATCCGGCTGCTGCCGCCGCCCGACCTGTCGCGCATTCCCGCACTGTCCCGTACCGCCCGGCCCGAGCTGGCCTGGCCCGACGTCGAAGGCGCCCGGCAGTACCGCGTCCAGGTAAGCGCGCGGCGCGCATTCGACAGCCTGCGGGTAGACGCCGAGACCGACGCGCCCCGTTACACCTTGCCGGCGCTGGAAGCCGGCGCCTACTTCGTGCGCGTGCGCGCGATCGCCGACAACGGACTCGAAGGGCGCGACACCGTCATCGAGCTCCGCATCGACGACCAGCCTGCCCCGCCGTACTCCATCGCACCCGCCGCCGACAGCGTGGTGCGCACACCGGACATCTCACTGAGCTGGACGCAGGCCCCCGGCGCGACGGCCTACGAATACGAAATCACGGCCGGTGCCGACCGGACGGTCGCGCAGGGCCGGGTGGACGACACGACCACCTTCCATCTGCGCGAGCCCTTGCCGCCGGGCGACTACCGCTGGCGCATCCGCAGCGTGGACGGCAGCGGCAAGGCCGGGCCCTTCGGCGACGCCGTGGCGTTCACCGTGCGCCCCCTTGCGGAAGTCCGCGAGATCGACGGCTCGGCGGCCGCCGGCAACACCCGGGAGGTGACGTTCCGCTGGCCGGCGGGCCAGCCCGGCCAGCGCTATCGCTTCCAGATGTCGCGCACACCGGACTTCAGTGCACCGCAGATCGACCAGACGGTCGATCAGGCCCAGATCACCCTGCCCCGGTTGCGCTCGGGCACCTGGTACCTGCGTGCCCAGACCCTCGACGTGGATGGCTTCGAAGGTCCGTTCCCGGCGCCCCAGGTGATCGACGTCCCCTGCCGCTGGTGCAGGATTGGCGCCGGGGCGGGCGCATTGCTCATACTGCTCGCCCTGTGAATACCCCCGCACCCGCGCCGAAGTGGAAGCCCCGCCTGCTCACGGCGGTGGGCGCGGCTGCGCTGGCGATCCTGGTCACGCTGTCCGGCGTGACCGCCCCACTCGACGCTTGGGTCTACGACCGCCTGATACTCGGGGCGGCGCCGGACGCTGATCCGCGCATCGTGGTGGTCGACATCGACCAGAAAAGCCTGGCCGAACTCGGCCGCTGGCCGTGGTCGCGCCGCACGCATGCGCAACTGGTCGACCGCCTGCGCCTGACCGAGGTGAAGGGCATCGCCTTCAACGTGCTGCTGTCGGAACCGGCGTTGTTCGACCCGGAAGGGGATGCACTGCTGGCGCGCGCGATCAGCCGCAGTGGTCGCGTGGTGCTGCCTGTGCTGGCCGAACCGGTCCAGCTCAACAGTTCCACCGTCGAACTGATGCCGATCCCCGAGTTCGCCGCGTCCGCCGCGTCGCTGGGCCACGCCGAAATGGCGCTGGACGACGATGGCGTCGCGCGCAGCGCCTACCTGCGCGCAGGACTGGGTTCGCCGCACTGGCCCGCACTGGCGCTGGCGCTGCTGCAGCTGGACCAGCCGACCGGCGCGACTACGGAGTTGCCCGGGCGCCGCCTGCTCGCCACCGGCCTGGACCCGGTCTTGCCCTACGACTGGGTCCGCGATTACGAAGTCCGTGTGCCGTTCGCCTCGCCACCGAATGCGTTCCGCCACGTGTCGTACACCGACGTACTCAACCAGCGCATTCCGGCCTCGCTGTTGCGCGGCAACTGGATCGTCGTGGGTGTCGGCGCCACCGGCATGGGCCCGCTGGCGCGTGCGCCGGGCCAGCCGCCGACCGCCAGCATGAGCGGCACGGACTACCAGGCCAACCTGCTGAACATGCTGATCAAGCACGCCGCCATCACGCCGCTGTCGGAGGGCTGGCAGGCGGTGCTGGCGGCGACGCTGGCGGCGCTGCCGCTGCTGCTGTCCCTGCTGCCCGGTCTGCGCCGCATCTGGCGCCCCACCGTGCTCACGATGGCCGGTGCGCTGGTACTGTCGCTGCTGCTGCTGCGTTACGTCCATGTCTGGTGGTCGCCGGTACCGGCCATGCTGGTGCTCGCGCTGGGCGCGTCGCTGTGGGTCTACCGGCTGCTGCGCCGGACCCATCGTCAGGCGCAGTCCGATGCGCTCACCGGCCTGGCCAACCGCAGCCGCTTCGACCACGCGCTGGACCAGGAACTGCGCATCGCGCGCCGCAGCGGTCAGCCGCTGTCGCTGCTGGTGATGGACATCGACCACTTCAAGCAGCTCAACGACAGCCAGGGGCATGCCGCCGGCGACGCCGCACTGAAGGCGCTCGGCCGCATCCTCCGCAGCCGCGCGCGCCGCCCGCGAGACCTGGTCGCGCGTCTGGGCGGCGACGAGTTCGCGGTGCTGCTGCCGGAAACCTCCGCGCAGGCGGCGGCGACCATCGCGACCACCATCCACGTCGATCTGGCCCAGCACGGACGCAAGCCGCACGGAGCGAACACCAGTGCGCCGCCGCCCTTCACCGCCAGCGTCGGCATCCACACCTACACGTCCGGCGACGATGCCGGCCCGGAAGACGTGTTCGACCGCGCCGACGCCGCGCTCTACCGCGCCAAACAGGCTGGCCGCAACCGCAGCTTCAGCCACACCGGCGAGCACGAACCGGCCGGGACGCCCGTCCACCGCGCGTGACGCCGCGCGGCGCGCGCCGCACGCTCAGACATCGACCACCATGCCCGGGCGCGCCAGTTCCACCGGCACGCCATGGCGCTCGCCGATCTCGCCCGCCAGCGCTTCGCGCGCGCGGTCTTCGCCATGCACCAGCACCAGCGACGGCGCGGGCTGGAAGTTGCCGTACCACGCCAGCAGGCCCTGCTGGTCCGTGTGCGCCGACAGCCCGCCGACCGTATGCCGCTGCGCGTTGACGCGGTAATCGCGGCCATGGATGCGCACCCACGATGCGCCCTCCACCAGCCGCCGGCCCAGTGTGCCTTCCGCCTGGTAGCCGACGAATACGACATGCGCGTTGCGCCGCCCCAGGTTGTGGCGCAGGTGGTGCTGGATGCGTCCGCCGTTGGCCATGCCGGAGCCGGCGATGATGATCGCGCCGTTCTCGACCTGGTTGATCGCCATCGACTGCTGCAGTGTTTCCGCGACATGCAGGTTGGGCAGGCGGAACGGATTGGGCGACTGCGCCCACACGCGGCGTGCGTCCTCGTCGAACAGGCCGTGGTGGCGCGCGTAGACACCGATGACCTTGGCCGCCATCGGGCTGTCGAGGAAGATCCGCCAGCGGGCCAGCTTCCAGGCGTCCCAGTTCCGGGCGAACCAGTACAGCAGCTCCTGCGTGCGGCCAACCGCGAAGGCCGGGATGAGCACGTTGCCGCGGTCGCGCCAGGCGTGCTCGAAGATGTCGCCCAGTTCGCGGATGGTCTCCGGCCGGTCGCGGTGGTTGCGGTCGCCGTAGGTCGATTCCATCAGCAGCAGGTCGGCCTGTTTCACCACGGCGGGATCGCGCAGGATCGGCGTGCCCTTCGGCCCCAGGTCGCCCGAGAACACCAGCTTGCGGCCGTCGGCCCACAGTTCGACGATCGCCGAGCCGAGGATGTGGCCGGCATCGCGCAGCGCGATGTCCACGCCGGGCACGATCGTCGTGCGCTCGTCGTAGGGCAGCGGGCGCACCTGCTTCATCGTGGCGTGCACGTCCTCCTCGGAGAACAACGGCTGCGCCTCGGGCTCGCCGCGGCGGCGATGGCGGTTGGCGCGTTCGGCCTCGGATCCGGACAGCGAGGCGGCGTCCAGCAGCATGATCGGGAGCAGCTCCGCGCTGGCGCCCTGGGTATGGATGGGGCCACGGAACCCGCGCTTGACCAGCAGCGGCAGCCGTCCGATGTGGTCGATGTGGGCGTGGCTCAGCACCACCGCATCGAGGGTCGCCGGGTCGAACGGAAACGGCTCGGCGTTGCGCGCCTCGGCCTCCCGGCTGCCCTGGATCAGCCCGCAATCCAGCAGGACGCGCATGCCGGCGGCCTCGACGAGGTGCATCGAACCGGTGACTTCGCCGGCCGCGCCATGGAAATGGACGTGCATGGGAGCCCTCCTTGCCGGGGTGCTCAGTATGGCCGCTGCCGCCCCCCGCGGGCATGACCTTCGACACACCTGCCCTTAAGGTGACAGGCGTAGAGTCGCCGCCACGCCCCCTTCCGGGGGTTCCTTTTTTCCATTGCCCTGTCCAGGGCCGGAGTAGATCGTGATTGCCCGCAAACCCCAGATCCTGATGCTGTCCGTCGCCGTGGCCGCCGCCCTGGCCGCCTGTGCGAAGAAGGACGACGCCGCGCCTGCCGCCGATACCGCCGCCAAAGCGCCCGCCGCGCTGGAGCTGAAGCTGGACGAGAGCAGCCTGCCGGGCGTGAACCGCTTCCAGATCGGTGACCTCGACACCACCAAGAACGCCTGCACCGACTTCGCCGGCTACGCCAACGGCAAGTGGCTGGCCGCGAACGCCATCCCCAGCGACCGCACCAGCTGGGGCGCCTTCGAGATGCTGGCCGAGCGCTCCACCGCCGTCCAGAAGCAGCTGGCCGAACAGGCGGCCGCGCACGCCAATGCCACCGGCGTGGAGAAGATCGTCGGCGACCTGTGGGCCACCGGCATGGACGAGGCCAAAGCGAACGCTCAGGGCATCGAGCCGATCGTGCCCGAGCTGAAGACCATCGACGGTCTGCAGGACAAGGACGCCATCGTGGCGTACCTCAACAGCAGCGCGGCGAAGGGCCAGGCGTTCCTGTTCGGCTTCGGCGCCGAAGCCGACTTCCAGAAGCCCGATACCAACATGGCGTACGCCTTCCAGGGCGGCCTGGGCCTGCCGGACAAGAACTTCTACTTCGACGCCGACAAGAAGGACATCCGCGACGCCTACGTGGCGCACATCGCCAAGGTGCTGGAACTGTCGGGCGTGGTCACGGCCGATGCGCAGAAGCAGGCCGGCGACATCATGGCGTTAGAGACCCGTCTGGCGAAGGCGTCCAAGTCCCGCGAGGAGATGTCGCGCGACGTCTCCATCTACTACAACCCGGTGACGCTGGCCGATGCCGACAAGCTGACCCCGAACTTCTCGTGGACCAAGTTCTTCGAATCGCAGGGCGTCGCGCCGCAGGAGAAGTTCTCGCTGGCCGTGCCCGCCTTCCACCAGGAAGTCAGCAAGATGCTGGGCGACACCGACGTCGCCGCGTGGCGCGCCTACCTGCGCTTCCACACCATCGATGGGGCCGCGCCGTACCTGAGCGATGCGTTCGCCAACGAGAACTTCAACTTCTACAACAAGACGCTGCGCGGCCAGAAGGAAATCCAGCCGCGCTGGAAGCGCGTGCTGTCCACCATCGAAGCGCAGAGCGGCGAAGCCCTCGGCCAGATGTACGTCAAGGTCGCCTTTACCCCGGAATCGAAGGCCAAGATGGAAACGCTGGTCGCCAACCTCGGCACCGCGCTGAAGGCGCGCATCCAGAACCTGGCATGGATGAGCGACGCGACCAAGGCCAAGGCGATGGAGAAGCAGGCCGCGTTCACCACCAAGATCGGCTATCCCGACAAGTGGCGCGACTGGTCCGGCCTGTCCACCGGCCGCGACAGCTACTTCGGCAACGTGCAGGCCGCCACCGAGTTCAACTACAAGTGGAACCTGGGCAAGATCGGCAAGCCGGTCGACCGCACCGAATGGGGCATGCCGCCGCAGATGGTCAATGCGTACTACAACCCGCTGCAGAACGAGATCGTGTTCCCGGCCGCCATCCTGCAGCCGCCGTTCTTCGATCCCAACGCCACCGATGAAATGAACTACGGCGGCATCGGCGCGGTGATCGGCCACGAGATGACGCACGGCTACGACGACCAGGGCAGCCGCTTCGGTGCCACCGGCAAGTTCGAGAACTGGTGGAGCGACGCCGACGCCGAGGGCTTCAAGGCGCTGACCGGCAAGCTGGTAGCCCAGTTCAACGGCTACCGTACCGACGCAGGCCAGGCGATCAACGGCAACCACACGCTGGGCGAGAACATCGCCGACCTCGGTGGCCTGGCCACGGCCTACGACGCCATGAAGGCGGCCGCCGGCGATACGCCCGACCCGATGACCGACGGGCTGACCCGCGACCAGCGCTTCTTCCTCAACTGGGCCACGGTGTGGCGCCGCAACTTCACCCCGGAGGAACTGAAGAACCGCATCGCCACCGACGAGCATGCCCCGGCGCAGTTCCGCGCCATCGGCGCGCCGTCGAACCTGCCGACGTTCGCTGCGGCGTTCTCGTGCAAGGCCGGCGATCCGATGGTGCGCGGCGGCGACCAGCAGGTCGTCATCTGGTAAGCGCACGCATCCCGTCCTGAGGTGGAAAGGCCCGGCATGCCGGGCCTTTTCTTTGCCCGCGGGCGTTGAGCTGTGACGCATGCCCGCAAAACCCGCCGGGTTCTCCGCGGAGGCATCGGGCCGGTGACGGCTCCCTTGCTAGAATCGCCCGATCCCCGAACTCCCGGATGCTCCTGATGCCCAGCCCGCGCCACGCTCTCGGCCGCCCCACCCTGATCGCCTTCGCCCTCGTCATCGCCCTGGGCGCCCCGGATGCCGAAGCCCAGCGCAAGAAGCGCGCCCCCGCCGCCCCCGCGGTCAGCGCGCAGTGCACCGATTTCTACACCGCGACCAATGCCGACTGGCTGAAGAAGAACCCCGCGTCCAGCGAGGCCGGCGCGGTCAGCCTGCTGGGCGCCTTCCGCGCCCGCACGCTGGACCAGCAGCGCGTCCTGCTCGACAGCGCCATGCAGGCGCCCCAAGGCAATGTGCAGAAGCTGCTGGGCGATTTCTGGGCCAGCGGCCTGGACGAAGCCGCCGTGGAGGCCGACGGCTCGAAGCCGATCGCGCCGCTGCTGGACCGCATCAACGCCATCAAGAAGCCGAAGGACGTCGCGCCGGCCATCGCCGCGCTGCACCAGGTCGGCGTGCCGGTGGCGTTCAATTTCAGCCCCGACGTGGACCTGCAGGCGCTCGACCGCCACATCGGCTACTTCATGCAGGGCGGCCTGGGCCTGCCCGACCCGGCCTACTACACCCGCACCGACGCCGATACGCGCGAGCTGCTGGGCCGCTACCGCACCTACGTGAAGCAGGTGCTCGCACTGACCGGTACGCCGGCCGCGAAGCTGGACGCCGAATCGGCGCTGGTCATCGACGTGGAAACCAAGCTGGCGCAGGTATCCAAGCCGCTGGTCGACCTGCGCAGCCCCTTCGCCAATTACGCGCCGGTGCCGACCAGGGACCTGGGCAAGCAGTACCGCAACCTGCAGCTCGACGCCTTCCTGAAGGCGCAGGGCGTCACCGACGACACCGTATCGATGGCCGACCCGGCGCTGTTCAAGCGCCTAGACGGCCTGGTCGGCAGCCTCAAGCCCGACCAGTGGAAGGCCTACCTGCGCTGGCGCGTCGGCGATGCGATGGCGCCGTACCTCGCCAAGCCGTTCCGCGACGCCGAATTCGACTTCCGCGGTCGCGTGCTGCGCGGTGAAACCGCACCCGCGCCGCGCTGGCAGCAGGTGCTGGACGCGATCAACCTCGCCGCCGGCCCGATGCTGGGCAAGGAATACGCCGAGCGCTACGTGCCGGCCGACCACAAGCGCCGCGCCGAGCAGATCGCCGGCCAGGTGCGCGATGCGCTGGGCCGCGGCATCGAGCGCAACACGTGGCTCAGCGACGCCGCCAAGACCGAAGCCAAGGCCAAGCTCGACAAGCTGAAGATCGAAGTCGGCACGCCCAGGCGCGACCTCGACTACAGCGTGCAGCCGATGGGCCGTGGCAGCTTCGGCGGCAACATGCTGATCGCGTCCACCTGGCGCCATCGCGAAGAGATGAAGCGCATCGGCAAGGGCAACGCCGACCGTCGCTGGGACGTGCTGCCGCAGCAGCCCGCGCTGGCCTACGACCTGGCGCAGAACCGCCTGATCGTCACCGCCGCCGTGCTGCAGGAAGAGATCTTCGATGCGAAGCAGCCGGCCGCCGTGCAGTACGGCGCGTTCGGCGCGCTGGTCGGCCACGAGCTGAGCCGCGGCTTCGACGTGAAGGGCCGCATGGTCGACGCCAAGGGCGAGCTGCGCGACTGGTGGACGCCGGCCGATGTCGCCGCGTGGAATGCACTGGGCGACAAGGTGGTCGCGCAATACAACGCCTACGCCTTCCCCGACCTGAAGAACGTCAAGGTCAACGGAGCCCTGACGCGCGACGAGAACCTGGCCGACCTCGCCGGCGTGGAACTGGCCTGGGACGCCTTCGCCACCGCCGAGCCGCAGGCCAACGCCGCCGCGAAGCAGTCGTTCTACAAGGCCTGGGCCACGCTGTGGGCGCAGAACCTGTCCGAGACCGAAGCCGCCCAGCGCGCCGCCGTCGACGTACACGCCCCCGGCCAGTGGCGCGCCAACGGCCCGCTGACCCAGCAGCCGTCGTTCGCCCAGGCCTTCACCTGCAAGGCCGGCCAGCCGATGCAGGCGAAGGAAGCCGACCAGGTACGCATCTGGCGCTGAGTCCCGCATCCTGCTCCATGAAGAACGGCGCGGGATTCCGCGCCGTTCTTCTTTGCGTCATCGACGCCGGCCGCTATCTGACCGAGCGCAGGTGCGGTGGCCTGGGCTTGCGCGGCCCCCTGCCGAACGGCGGCTGCCCACGCCAGTAGCAGATCATCAGCCAGCCGAACACCATGCCGCCCAGATGCGCGAAGTGCGCCACGCCCGGCTGCAACCCGGTAAAGCCCAACACCAGCGCGAGCAGCGCGTAGAAGATCACCAGCGTGCGCGCCTTGATCTCCATCGGCAGCGGAAACACGATCATGCGGTTGTTCGGAAACAGCATGCCGTAACCCAGCAACAGGCCGAACACGCCACCGGATGCACCCAGCGTCGGATACGGCAGGGCGCCACCCGACACCATCCACCAGCCCACGGCAAGTTGCAGCAGGCCTGCGCCGACGATGCACACCAGGTAGAACATCAGGAAACGCTTCTGTCCCCACGTCTGTTCGAGCGGCGACCCGAACATCCACAACGCCAGCATGTTGAACGCCAGGTGCGCGAAACCGCTGGTGTCGTGCAGGAAGCCATACGTCAGCAGCTGCCAGGGCAGGAAGCCATGGCCCACCGGCCACAAGGCGAACCAGTCGAGCAGCGTGTAGCCCAGCAGCAGTTGCAGCAGGTAGACCGCGACGTTCGCGATCAGCAACGTCTTGGTGACGGGGAGAAGTCGGGGGAACATGGCAATCCTCGGAACGGTCGCGCCCCATCATACGGGGACGACGTCACTGCGTGCCCGGTCCCCACAACGCCGCATCCAGACTGTCCTCCTTGCGCGGGCGCTTCACGCGGCCGTTCTCCACCTTCACGCCTTCCGCGCGCAGGCGCTGGCTCTGTTCGCGGAAGGCCCTGGAGCCTTCCGGAAACGCGATGCGGCCATCGGAACGCAGCACGCGATGCCAGGGCAGCGCCGGATCGTCGTTCCGGCTGAGGATGCGCGCGGTCAGGCGTGCGCGACCCGGCAGGCCCGCGCGATGCGCGACTTCACCGTATCCGGCCACCTGACCGTGCGGTATCGCACGGATTGCGGCAAGGATTCTGTCTTCGGGAGACTTGGCGCTCATGCGGGATTAGCATAGCGGCAACGGCAACAGGGGAGCATCCCATGCACCACTTCGAGCAGGTCCGCGGCCATCTGACGTCCTCCGGCTACAAGGTCACCATGCACGACCCGTACGTCGCCTGCGTGGAACTGTCGCTGGGCAACGGCAAGCGGCACCAGACGATCTACCTGTCCGAGCTCGGCAACGACGACGAGCGCGGCTACCTGCGCGTCAGCACGGTGATCGCGCCGATGACCGGCATCGACGCCAAGCGCGCGCTGAAATTCAACTGGCAGAGCAGCGTCGGCTACCTGGCGATCGGCGAACTCGACGGCGTGCCCTACCTGCAACTGTGCGAGAACCGCCCCTACGAAAGCCTGAGTCCGGCCGAGGTCGACCGTCTGGTGCTGGAGATCGGCGGCCTGGGCGACAGCATGGAGCGTGCCCTCTCCGCCGAGGGCGACCTGCTGTAGGGCGGTCCAAGGCCCGCCACCACGACACGAAAAACGCCGGGCAAGCCCGGCGTTTTCTTTTCATCGCATGTCAGCAGGGGTCACGCCCAGCCGATCGATTCCAGCAACCGCAGCAGGCCGTAGGCGATGCCGCCCGCCGCCGGAATGGTCAGCACCCACGCCCACAGGATCCGTTCGATCACACCGAACTTCAGCGCGCGCGGGTTCTTGGCGAAGCCCACGCCCATGATCGCGGTGGAGATGCTGTGCGTGGTCGACACCGGCATACCGAAGTGCGCGGCCACGGTCAGGATGGTGGCCGAGCTGGTTTCCGCCGCGAAGCCGTTGATGGGATGCAGCTTCACCATCTTGTGGCCGAGCGTCTTGATGATCTTCCAGCCACCCGACGCGGTACCCAGCGCCATCACGATGGCGCAGGTGATGACGATCCACATCGCGATGTCCTGCTCGCCGGCACTGCCGGGATGCAGGAACGCGAGCCAGCCCGGCAGGTTGTCCAGCGCACCGCTGGCCTCGGCGCCGAACAGCGTCAGCGCGATGATGCCCATGGTCTTCTGCGCATCGTTGTGGCCGTGCGCGTAGCCCATGTAGGCGGCCGACAGGATCTGCGCCTTGCCGAAGAACTTGTTGACGAAGTGCGGGCGCGCCAGCCGGCCCAACCAGCCGCCCAACTTCGACAGCAGCACGATCAGTCCCCACAGCAGCACCATCACCACGATGCCGAGCACGAAGCCCGCCACCGGCGACGAGATCATCGGCAGCACGACCTTCCACAGGATGCCCTTGTTCTGGGTCCAGTCGCCGGCCGCCTGCGACCAGATCAGCGCGCCCCAGTCGTTGTGCGCCGCCGCCAGCGCGGCGCCGCACAGGCCGCCGATCAGCGCGTGCGAGGACGACGACGGCAGGCCCTTCCACCAGGTGATCAGGTTCCAGATGATGCCGCCCAGCAGCGCGCACAGGATCACCTGCGAGGTCACCTGCACCACGTCGGTGTCGACCAGGCCGGAGGCGATCGTCTTGGCGACGGCGGTGCCGGTCAGCGCGCCGATCAGGTTCATGACCGCCGCCAGCATCACCGCCTGGCCCGGCGACAGCACCTTGGTGGCGACCACGGTCGCGATGGAGTTGGCGGTGTCGTGGAAGCCGTTGATGAACTCGAAGACGAGCGCGGCGAAGATCACCACCAGCACGAGGGTCAACATCGCGGGCGCCTCAGCTGTTCTTCAACACGATCTGGTAGGCGACCACGCCCGCCTCGCGGCAACGGTCGATGGCCTTCTCCAGGATCTCGAAGAACTCCTTCAGCAGGAACATCTGCAGGTGGTCCAGGCGGCCGGAATAGATGTCGCGGTACAGCTCCAGCATCAGGCGGTCGGCCTCGTTCTCGATCGCGCGCAGCTTCTCGTTGAGCGAGGTCATGCGATCGATGTTCATCTTCTTGATCTCGTGGACCATCTCGACCACCACGCTGGCCGCCTGCTCCAGCATCGCCGCGCGCGGCGCGAAGTCGATGCCCTCCAGGTGCTGGATCGCCAGCGAATAGCGGTCGGCGAACTTCTCGACCTGCTTCGGAATCTTGTACAGCGCCGAGCCCAGCGCCTCGATGTCCTCACGCTCGATGGGGGTGATGAAACTGTCCACCAGCGCCTTGCCGATCTTGTCCGAGGCCGCACGCTCGCGCAGGCGCGCCAGCTTGAAGGCGTCGAGCGCCGGCTGGCGGTCGGTGGCCTTCATCATGGTGTGCAGGGCCTTGGTGCTGTCGTGGGCGGCTTGGGCGGCCTCGTCCAACAGCGTGTAGAACTGCTGGCCGGAGCCGAAGATCGTCTGGAGGGAGAACATCGGGCGGTCCCACCGTCACGGGATGGACGGCTTCAGGGGCGGAATTATGACCGTTCCGTGACGATTCCGGACAGCCCGGGCGGCCCGATGGCGGCGCCCGGCCGCCTCCGCATTCGCCGAATGTCTTGTTCAGCTTCACGCGTCCGCCCGCCGGTCGTTTGCTAAACTCGCCCGGCGCCTCCGGGTGCACCCTATGGACGACGACCCTACTTCCCCCCACTGTCCCCCGCGACAGACCCCGCCCGCCTCGCCGGCCCTCCCCGCTCTGAACGGAGGTTCCCGTGCTTGAGCTGATCATCGTTTTCGCCCTGGTGCTGTTGAACGGCTTCTTCGCCATGTCCGAGATGTCGGTCATGACCTCGCGCAAGAGCCGCCTGAAGCAGATGGCCCAGACCAGCCATCGCGCGCAGCGCGCGCTGGATTTGTCCGAGAAGCCCGAGAACTTCCTCTCCACCGTCCAGATCGGCATCACCCTGATCGGCGTGCTGACCGGTACGTTCGGCGGCGACGCCATCGGCAGCGCCATCGGCGGCTGGCTGGCGTCCACCATCCCCGCCTCCGCGCCTTACGCGCCCAAGATCGGCATCGGCATCGCCGTGGCGCTGATCACTTATCTGACGCTGATTTTCGGCGAGCTGGTGCCCAAGCGCCTCGCGATCACACGTCCGGAAACCATCGCCGGCTTCGTCGCCGTGCCGATGGGATGGCTTGCCAAGCTCACCGCGCCCGCCGTCGCCCTGCTCGCCTTCAGTACGCGACTGGTGCGTCGTGTGTTCGGCTTGGCGGACGACAACAAGGAAGCGGTGACGGAAGAGGAAATCCGCATGCTCGTGTCCGAAGGACACGAGGCCGGCGTGATCGATGCCGACGAACGCAACATGATGAACCGCGTGCTGCGGCTGGGCGACCGCACCGCCGACAGCCTGATGACGCCGCGCAAGAAGATCGTCTGGCTCGATTCCGCCGCATCCTACGACGACAATCTGCGGACCATGCACGAGTCGGCGTTCTCGCGCTTCCCGGTGTATCGCGGCAGCGACCAGGACGTGGTCGGCGTGCTGGAAGTGAAATCCCTGCTCGACCGCTTCGGCGTGGCGCAGCCCGATCTCTTCATCAAGCTGCGCGAGCCGCTGTTCGTTTCCGAATCTACCCACGCGATGAAGCTGCTGGAGATCTTCCGTGAAGAACAGCAGTCGCTCGCGCTGGTCGTGGACGAGTATGGCGAGATCCAGGGCCTGGTCACCCAGAGCGACCTGATGGGCGCGGTGGTCGGCCGCCTGCAGGCCACCGAGAACACCGAGGACGCGCCGCTGGTCGTGGTGCGCGACGACGGCTCGCTGCTGGTGGACGGCTCGTTGCCCAACGACGACCTGCGCGAGCTGCTGGGTGGCGTGGCGCTGCCGGACGACGACGAATACAACACCGTCGCCGGCATGATGATCGAACGTTTCGGCCGCATCCCGCATGTCGGCGAGCGCCTCGACTGGGCGGGATGGCGTTTCGAAGTGGTCGACCTGGACGGCGCCCGCATCGACAAGCTGCTGCTGCAGAAGCTGCCCGAGACCGACGAAGACCTGGCGGTCTGACATGTCCGCCGACGATGCACCCCGGCACACCAGCACCGCTGCGCTGATCGACGGTTTCGCGACCGGCGATCCCGACGAGGTGCTGCGCCTCGGCGACCTGCTGAAGGATTTCGGCCCCGCCGCCTTCGGCCTGCTGCTCTTCATCGGCGTGCTGCCGGCCTTCATCCCGGTGCCCGGCGTCGGCGGCGCGATCGGCGGACCGATGGTGGTCCTGGTCGGCGTGCAGCTGTTGCTGGGCATGCGCAAGGTCTGGCTGCCGGCCTTCCTGGCGCATCGCGGCCCGCACCGCAGCACGATGATCCGCTTCCGCCAGCGCATGGCGCCGTGGCTGCGCCGCCTGGAGAAGCTGGTGCGTCCGCGCATGGCGGGCTTCCTCGACAACCGCATCGCCCTCAGCTTCACCGGCCTGCTGCTGGTCCTGCTCGGCATCCTGCTGGCGTTGCCGATTCCGTTCACCAACTACGTGTTCGGCTTCCTGTTGCTGCTGTTCGCGCTGGCGCTGCTGGAACGCGACGGCGCGCTGCTGCTCGTGGCGTGGATCGCCGGCGGCATCGCCGTGGTGGTGTTCGGCTTCCTGTCGGGCAACCTGGTCGAGTCGCTGAGCGCGCTGATCGCGACGTGGTTCTGAGCAGGCTTGCTTCTGCAGGAGCAACATAAGTCGCGACCGTAGAAATCGAACCGCCTCGGCAAGCACAGCATGCCAACGGACTGCGATGCTTTGCCTACACCGTCACTGACGGCGTGCGGTCGCGACTCACGTCGCTCCTACATCAAGGCCAAACCGTCACGCCACGAGCTGTGCGAACTCCGCCGCCGTGACCGGATACCCCAGCCAATAGCCTTGCGCCAGGTCGCAGCCACGCTCGCGCAGCAGGTTGAACTGGCCTTCCTTCTCCACGCCTTCGGCGACGACCGTGATGCCCAGCGAATGCGCCATCGCGATGATCGCGGTGGTCAGCGCCAGGTCGTCCGGGTCGCGCAGCATGTCGGCGATGAAGCTGCGGTCGATCTTCACGCCATCGACCGGCACGCGGCGCAGATGGCTCAGGCCCGAGAAGCCGGTGCCGAAGTCGTCCAGCCACACTTTCACGCCCGTCCGATGCAGCGTGGCCAGCAGCGCGCTGGCATGCGCCTCGTCGCTGATGACCGCGGTCTCGGTGAGCTCGAGGTGCAGGCGCGATGCCGCCAGGCCCGTGTCGCGCAGGCACTCGGCGACCACATCCGGCAGGTCGCCGTTGCGGAGCTGGCGCGGCGATACGTTGACGGACACGAACAGCGGATCCATCGCATCGCGTCCGCTGCCCCAGCGCGCGGCCGCGGCGCAGGCGGCGCGCAGCACGCGCGGCCCGATGCTTTCGATCAGCCCGCTCTGCTCGGCCACGTCGATGAACACCGACGGCGCCACCATGCCCAGCTCCGGATGCTGCCAGCGCAGCAGCGCTTCGGCGCCCACGATGCGGCTGTCGGCCATGCGGAACACCGGCTGGTACATCAGGCTCAGTTCGCCGCGCTCCCAGGCGCCGCGCAGTTCCTGCTCCATGCGCACCCGGCGCTCCACGGCCTGGTCCATCGCGCGGCTGTAGAAGCGGTAGCAGTTCTTGCCGGCCACCTTCGCCTGGTACATCGCGATGTCGCCGTTCTTCATCAGCGCGGTCGCGCCGGAGGCGTCCTCCGGGAACAGCGTGATGCCGATCGACGTGCCGAGGAACACCTGGCGCTCCTGCACGACGATCGGGCGCCCCAGTTCGGCCACCAGCTTCTCGGCCAGCCGCGTGGCGCTGCCGCGCACGTCGCCGTCCTGGATCAGGATGACGAATTCGTCGCCGCCGAAGCGCGCGAGCAGCGCGTCGTCGCCGCCCATCGCTTCCACCGCATCGCGGATGCGGTGGGCGAACTGCTGCAGGACTTCGTCGCCGGCCTCGTGGCCCAGCGTGTCGTTGACGCGCTTGAAGTCGTCGATGTCGGCGAACAGCAGGGCCAGCTGGCGGCCCGCACCGCGCAGCATCATCAGGCGATGGTCCAGGCTCTCGCGGAACGCCAGCCGATTGGTCAGGCCGGTCAGCGAATCGGTATACGCCATGCGCCGCACGTCGCGATCGTGCCGCGCGATGCTGTCGCTCATCGTCCCGAAGGCGCGGACGAGCTCGCCGACCTCGTCCCGGCGCTCGCTCGACATGCGCTCGCCGTTGTAGTTGCCGACCTCGATGTCGTGCGCCGCGCGCGCCAGCTGGCGGATCGGCCTGACCAGCGTGCGCTGCGCGTACACCATGATCGTCACGCACACCGCCACCAGCGCGGCGAGCAGCAGCGCGATCCAGCCCAGGTGGCGGGCGCCCAGCTCGTTGAGCCGCGCGCGCGCGGCGGTGATCGCCTTCTCTTCGTACGCACGCACCGACGCCACCGAATAGCCGACGCGCACGCCGCCGATGCGCTCGCTGCCGATCATGATCGGCTCGGACACGTCCACGATCTGCGCCGACCACTGCGTGTGCATGCTGCGCGCATTCACCGCCTCGTACGCCAGCGGATCGGTCATGGTCTGCCCGTACACCGCGATGTCGGCGGTACCGTCGTGGATGATCCGGCCCTGGTTGTCGTACACCAGCACGTAACTGACGTCCGGCTCCTTCTGTGCCGAGCGCACGATGCTGCCGATCGTATCGAGGTCGAAGTAGTAAAGCGGGTTGGCCAGCGCATCGCCCAACTGGTCGACGGTGGCTTCGCCGTGCCGGCGCAGGCTGTCCTCGACCATGCCGTGCATGGCCTCGCGGCCGAGGTCGGCGACTTCCTGCTGCATCACCTTCTGCCGGTGCAGCAGCGTCCCCAGCAACGCGATCACGACGACCAGCATGAGGGCCATCGCCGCCAGAAAGCGGGCCTGCAGGCCGAAGCGCATGGGCTTCATTCCATCTGCTCCCGGACGCGCGTCACGCCACGGCGCAGGTCGTCCAGCGCCTGCTGCGATGCCGGATCGACCGGCAGGAACCGGGTGGTGCGGAAGAAGACGTTGAGCGCGTCGCGCGCGGCGGGGTCGTTGGCGGCTTCCAGCAGGACGTCGCGCAGGCGCGCCTCGATCTTCGGATCGAGGTCGCCGCGCACCATCTCCAGCGCGCGCGGGAAGTCCTGTGTCTCGTGGATCACGCGGAAGTCGCGACGGAACGATGGCGGCATGCGGCGCACGTCGTCCCAGTCCAGGTTGCTGACCACGCCGGCATCGACCAGGCGCTTGTGCACCCAGGCGGCGATGTTGAGCTCCGAGCGCGCGAACACGTAGCCGACCGAATCGGCGGAGGGCCGGTCCATCGGCGACAGCAGGATTTCCATGCGCTGGCCGGCGTCCAGCAGCGCGACCGACGGCGCGAAGTACGCGCTGGTCGAGGCGGTGTTCTGGAAGGCCACCGTACGCCCCTTCAGGTCCGCCAGCCGCTCCAGCCCGCTGTCCCGGCGGACGAAGAACACGCCATGGTAACGGCTGACGCCGCCCCGCTCGGTCAGCAGCATCGGGCGCGCACCGGCGCGCTCCTGCAGCCGCATGCCCGTACCCGCGGTCTCGGTCACCCAGTCCACCCGGCCCCGGCGCAGGTAGCTGGTCATCTGCTGCGCGTCGCGCGCCATCAGGATGCGGCCCTCGGTGATGCCGACATCACGCATCCGCGGGACCACGTAGTCAAGCAACGGCTTGAGCTGTTCGTAGTGCGCCTTGGGGTCGTCGCTGATGCGCCCGAGGACGAGGACGCGTTCATCGCCGGCGGCGCTGGCGGGAGCGACCGCGGCGGGAAGCAGGGCTGCACCGAGGACAGCCAGCGCGAGGCGGAACCAGGTTGTACGCAACGATGGGCGCCCGCCAGAACGATGGCGGCAGCCTATCGGAAAACGTGAGTTCAAGACAGTGATCCAGCGCCGCCCTGGCCCGCCAGACGGGCCATGCGCTGGGCGTCGGCCAGGATGCCGCGCAGCAGGCGCACTTCCTGCTCGGTCAGGTCGGCCTTGGCGAACAGCCGACGCAGCTTGCGCATCGCGGAATCCGGCGTACGCCCCTTGTGGAAATCGATCGCATCGAGGGTCTCGCCGAGCTGGGCGAAGAATCCCTCCATGTGCGCGTGGCTGGCCGATGCATCGTCCGGATGCGCGGCGAGCGCCACCGCCGCCGGCGCGTCCTCCAGCATGGCCAGGCGCAGTTCGTAGGCCAGCACCTGCACGGCGGCGGCAAGGTTCAGGGAGCTGT
The DNA here is from genome assembly GCF_058793715.1 of Pseudoxanthomonas sp. GW835-FHT14C01. Taxonomy (NCBI): domain Bacteria; kingdom Pseudomonadati; phylum Pseudomonadota; class Gammaproteobacteria; order Lysobacterales; family Lysobacteraceae; genus Pseudoxanthomonas; species Pseudoxanthomonas sp. GW835-FHT14C01. Next base: position 266,132 of record NZ_JBXAGB010000003.1, on the reverse strand, counting down.
ACTCGGGATTCGCGGGGATGTGGACCGCAGCGTGGCAGAGTTGCAGTTCCTCGTTGCTCAAGCCGGTACGTTCGCGCCCGAACACGAGCGCCACCTCCCCGCCTGCCGCGACGCGGCCGACCGCCAGGGCCGCCGCCTGCCGGGGCGCATGTTCTTCCAGTTGGACGCGGCGGCTGCGCGCGGTGCACCCCAGCACCAGGTGGCAGTCCGCGACGGCCTCGGCCAGCGTGGCGACCACGGGGGCGTCGCCGAGCAGGTCGTCGGCGCCGGCGGCGCGCCGATAGGCTTCCTCCGCCGGGTAGTCCTCGGGGGCGACCAGCACCAGGCGCGCCAGACCCATCGTCTTCAACGCGCGCGCGGCGGCGCCGATGTTGCCGGGGTGCTGCGTGCCGACCAGCACCACGCGCAGGCGCAGGGCGGCGGGGGAAACGGAACCAGTGACGGAAACGGGCGTGTTCATGGGGGCAAATGGTAAACTGCGCGGGCCGGCCGCTGCGCCGTGCTGCTCTTTTCCACTTGTTCGCCCCACCCTACGCCTGTCCGAGGTCCGTTCGCATGCAGAAGCCCGTCGTCACCGTCATGACCAAGGCAGCCCGCCTGGCTGGCAACGTGCTGTTGCGCAGCATCAACAAGCTGGATGCGCTGAATGTGGTGCAGAAGGAGCGGATGGACTATGCGAGCGAGGTGGACTCCGACGCCGAGAAGGTCATCATCAAGGAGCTTCGCCGCGCCTATCCGGATTACGGGTTCGTGGGCGAGGAAAGCGGCGCCCAGATCAATGGCCGTTACACCTTCGTCATCGATCCGCTGGACGGCACCAGCAACTACCTGCGCGGTTTCCCGCACTATTGCGTGTCCATCGCGCTGGTGGACAACGGCGAACCGACCGACGCTGTGATCTTCGACCCCCTGCGCAACGACCTGTTCACCGCCAGCCGTGGCGCCGGTGCGCAGCTCAACGAGCGCCGCATCCGCGTGGCCGACCGCAAGGAACTGGTCGGCGCCATGATCACCACGGGCTTCCCGCCCCGCGAGCGCGCCCGTGCCGGTGCCCAGCTCGAATGCGTGCGCGAACTGCTGGTGCATGCCGAAGACATCCGCCGTACCGGCTCGGCCGCGCTGGACCTGGCCTACGTCGCCTGCGGCCGTTCGGACGCCTACTTCGAGGCCGGCGTGAAGGATTGGGATATCGCGGCCGGCGTGCTGCTGGTGCGCGAGGCCGGCGGCAAGGTCTGCGACTTCCGCGGCGCCGCCCTCGGCAAGATCGACGGCCGCACCGCCCTGCCCCGCCAGATCGTCGCCGGCAACCTCAAGGTCGCCGACGCGCTGCAGAAGACCATCGTGTCGTCGGGGTACGCCGCTTCGTTCAACGGCTGAGAGCCGGTAGCGCCCGGCTTGTTGTAGGAGCGACGTGAGTCGCGACCGGAAACCGGCACGCGCCCTGGATGGCAAACCACGCGTTCGTCTGGCCTGATCGATTGCCTGCAACCTGCTTGAAGCGGCGTGCGTGGCCGTGCGGTCGCGACTCACGTCGCTTCCTAAAGGAACGGACCCAGAGAAAAAGGCCACGCATTGCGTGGCCTTTTTCGTGCCCGGCTACCGGGGATTACGGACGACGCGCCAGCAGCGCTTCGTCCTTCGCCTTCGGCATCAGGTCCTGCTTGGTGACCTTCAGGAAGCCCAGGGTCAGCAGCGGGCAGGCGACGAAGATCGACGAGATCGTGCCGATCACGATGCCGATCATCTGCGAAATGGCCATGCCTTCCAGCGAGCCGCCGCCGTACAGGTACAGCGCCAGTACCGTCAGGAACGCCACGACCGAGGTGATGATGGTGCGCGACAGGGTCTGGTTGACCGAGCGGTTCAGCACTTCCACCGGCTCCACGCGCAGGCTGCGGAAGTTCTCGCGCACACGGTCGAACACCACGATGGTGTCGTTGATCGAGAAGCCCATCACCGACAGCAGGCCGGCGAGGATGGTCAGGTCGAACTCGCGCCCGGTCAGCGCGAAGAAACCGGCGCAGATCAGCACGTCGTGCAGGGTGGTGACGATGGCGGCCACCGCGAACTTCCATTCGAAGCGCGCCGCGATGTAGATCAGGAAGCCGACCACCACGAACACCAGCGTGTACAGGCCGTTGAGCGCCAGTTCCTTGCCGACCTGCGGACCGACGAACTCGTTGCGCACCACCGTGGCCTGATTGCCTGGCACCGATGCCAGGCGGACGACGTCCTGCGCGGTACGGTTGGTGGCGTCCAGTCCGGTGGTGCCTTCGGGCTGGGCACCCTCTTCGCGCGGCTGCAGGCGCACCAGCAGGTCGCTGCCGGTACCGAAGGTCTGGACCTGCGCGCTGCCGTAGCCGGCCGCTTCCAGGCGCGAACGCACGCCGTCGACGTCCGGCGGCTGCTGGAAGCGCAGTTCCACCACGGTGCCGCCGGTGAAATCCAGCGCGAAGTTGAAGCCCTTGAAAGCGATGGCGCCGATGGCGACCACCGCCATCAGCACGGCGATGCCGATGGATATCCAGCGCAGCCGCATGAAGTCGATGCGGGTGTCGTTGGGAACGAGATGCAGCGGGAAGAGTTTCATGGGTCGGATGCTCTCGTCAGATGGCCAGCGACTTCAGCTTGCGGCGGCGGCCGTAGATCAGGGTGGCCAGGCCGCGCGAGACGGTCACCGCGGTGAACACCGACGTCGCGATGCCGATCACCATGGTGATGGCGAAGCCTTTCAGCGGGCCGGTACCGAACGCGTACAGCGCCACGCCGGCCAGCAGGGCGGTCATGTTGGAATCGAAGATGGTGCCGGAGGCCTTGTCGTAACCGGTGGCGATGGATGCCAGCGGCGGCACGCCCGCCCTCAGTTCCTCGCGTATGCGCTCGTTGATCAGCACGTTGGCGTCCACCGACATGCCGATGGTCAGCGCCAGGCCGGCGAAACCGGGCAACGTCATGGTCGCGCCGAACAGCGACATCACCGCCACCACCATCACCAGGTTGAGCAGCAGCGCGACGCAGGTGATCAGGCCGAACATGCGGTAGTACACCAGGAAGAACGCCAGCGCGAAGACGAAGGAATACACCACCGCCTTGGTGCCGCGGGCCACGTTCTCGGCGCCCAGGCTGGGACCGATGACGCGCTCCTCGATGAAGTCCATCGGCGCGGCCAGCGAACCGGCACGCAGCAGCTTGGCCAGGTTCTCGGCCTCGGTCTTCTCCAGGCCGGTGGTCTGGAAGTTCTTGCCGAACACGCCGGCGATGCGGGTCGGCGACAGCGCTTCCTCGCGCACGCGTACGCTGCGCACTTCCTTGCCGTCGACCATGGTGAGGGTCGGCACGCGCTCGATGTAGACCACCGACATCAGCTTGCCGACGTTGGCGCTGGTGTAGTCGAACATGCGCTGGCCGGCGACGTTGCTGAGGGTCACGTCGACCGCAGGCAGGCCGTTGTTGTCGGTACCCACGCGTGCATTGACCATCTCGTCGCCGGAGGCGAGCACGCGCTTGTTCAACAGCACCGGCCCGGCGTTGTCGCGCAGCTGGTAGACCTTGGCTTCCGGCGGGATGCGGCCGCTGGCCACGGCGTCGGCGGCATTGCCCTCGACCACGGCGCGGAACTCCAGCGTGGCGGTCGCGCCGATCAGGCGCTTGGCCTCGGCGGTGTCCTGTACGCCGGGCAGCTGCACCACGACGCGGTCGTTGCCCTGGCGCTGGATGATGGGCTCGGCCACGCCGATCTCGTTGACGCGATTGCGCAGCGTGGTGAGATTCTGCTCGATCGCCTCGCTGGCGATCTGGTCGAGTTCCGCCTGCGGCAGGCCGATCGTGATCTGGTTGCCGCTGGCCTGGTAACTGAGGCCGCCGCCGGCAAGGCCGGAGGCATTGTTGCCGCGCGAACTCAACGTCTGCGCCAGCGCCTGCTGCGCGGCCGCCACGTTCTCGTCGTCCGCCAGCGTCACCACGATGTTGTTGTTGGGACGACGCTCGACCGCGGTATAGCGGATGCGCTTGTCGCGCAGCGTGACGCGGATGTCTTCCAGGTAGCCGTCGACACGCTTGTCCAGCGCGGCCTTCTGGTCGACCTGCATGACGAAGTGCACGCCGCCCTGCAGGTCCAGACCCTGGACCATCGGCCGTGCGCCCAGCTTGCCCAGCCAGTCCGGCACGGTGGACGCCAGGTTCAGCGCCACCAGGTAGTCTTCGCCCAGCGCCTGGCGCAGCGCGTCGTTGGCCTTGGTCTGCTCGTCCAGGCCCGGCAGCCGCACCAGCATGGTGCCGTCGTCGATCTCGATCTGCTTGGGCTGCACGCCCGCCTGCGCCAGCGCGGTCTCGATGCGCGCGCGCAGCGCGTCGTCGACGGTGAAACCGCGATTGGCGGTGATCTGCACGGAGGGATCCTGCGGGTACAGGTTGGGCAGCGCGTACAGCGCGCTCGCCAACACGACGAACAGGATCAGGACGTATTTCCAGCGAGGGAATTCAAGCATCGTGGCGACCCGCGCAGGCCCTTCCCGGGCATGCGCTCAGCAGTGGTTCGGAAACAGCGGAATTCGCGCCACCGCAGAGCAGCGGCGCGGGAAACGGATCAGGCGGACTTCAGCGTGCCTTTCGGCAGCACGTTGCCCACAGCGGCCTTCTGCACGCGCACGCGCACGTTGTCGGCCACTTCCAGGGTCACGAAGTTATCGCCGATGTCGGTGACGGTACCGGCGATGCCGCCCGAGGTGATGACTTCGTCGCCCTTGGACAGCTTGTCCAGCATGGAGCGGTGCTCCTTGGCGCGCTTCATCTGCGGGCGGATCATCAGGAAGTACATGATGGCGATCAGGGCGATCGGCATCAGCAGGCCGAAGCCGCCCATGCCCTGCTGGGCCGGCGCGGCCTGGGCGAGAACGGGGGCAACGAAGAAATCAAGCAGATTCATGGACTTGTCCATTGGGTATGAAAAGCAGCCGGGGATTATGCCACGCGTCGGGAAGCCCCGCCCGGGCTTCCCCATGCGCCCGGACCGGAAAAGACCGCGCCGGCCCGGTTTGGTTCCCTGCGGCAGGCAAGCCGGCACCCGGGCGCCGGGAAGACGTAGAGCGGAGCTTGCTCCGCTGGCTTGCCGCCAATACAGGGCATGTGAAGCCGCGCGGAGCCGAGCAAGCTCGGCTCTACGGCGTGAAGGAACTCAACCGGGCGCGTCCACGCCCCGGGCCGCGTAGAACGCGGCGCGGAACACTTCGAACCGCCCTTCGGCGATCGCCGCCCGCATCTGCGCCATCACCTGCTGGTAGTACCAGAGGTTGTGCAGCGTGCCCAGCATCGGCGCCAACATCTCGTTGCAGCGGTCCAGATGGCGCAGGTAGCTGCGGGTGAAACCGTTGCGGCAGGCGTAGCAGCCGCAGCCCGGCTCGATCGGCTGCAGGTCGTGCTCGTACTTCGAATTGCGGATGCGGACCGTGCCGAACGAGGTGAAGTAATGGCCGTTGCGCGCATTGCGGGTCGGCATGACGCAGTCGAACATGTCCACGCCGCGCGCGACCGCCTCCACCAGGTCTTCCGGCCGGCCCACGCCCATCAGGTAACGCGGCTGGTCCGCCGGCAGCTGCGGGCAGGTGTGCTCGAGCGTCGTATTGCGCTCCCGCTCGGTCTCGCCGACCGCCAGGCCGCCGATCGCGTAGCCGTCGAAACCGATCGCCTTCAGCCCGTCCGCCGAGCGCGAACGCAGGTCATGGTGCACGCCGCCCTGCACGATGCCGAACAGCGCGGCATCGTTACCCTCGTGGGCACGCTTCGAGCGCTCGGCCCAACGCAGCGACAGCTCCATCGAGCGCTCGATCACGCGCGGGTCCACCGGCTTGCCGTCGATGTTCACCGGCGGGCACTCGTCGAAAATCATCACGATGTCGCTGTCCAGCACCTTCTGGATGCGCATGCTCTCCTCGGGGCCGAGGAAGACCTTGCCGCCGTCCACCGGCGAGGCGAACGTCACGCCCTGTTCGGTGATCTTGCGACGGTGCGCCAGCGAGAACACCTGGAAGCCGCCGGAATCGGTGAGGATCGGCTTGTTCCAGCGGGCGAAGCCATGCAGCCCGCCATGCGCGCCGATCACGTCCAGGCCCGGCCGCAGATACAGATGGAAGGTGTTGCCGAGGATGATCTCGGCGCCGAGGTCTTCGACGTGCTCCGGCAGGATGCCCTTCACCGAGCCGTAGGTGCCTACCGGCATGAACGCCGGGGTTTCGATGGTCCCGCGCGGGAACGTCAGCCGTCCGCGGCGCGCGGCGCCGTCGGTGGTCAGCAGGTCGAAGGACATCCGGCTCATGCGGAAAGCCTCACGTCGCCAGGATGACGGTAGAAAGAAGGTGGCAGGGTCATTGCTCCTGCTCCGGGAACAGGAGCATCGCGTCTCCATAGGAAAAGAAGCGGTACTGCTCGCGCACCGCATGGGCGTAGGCGTCGAGTATCCGCGCCTTGCCGGCGAACGCGCTGACCAGCATCAGCAGCGTGCTTTCCGGCAGGTGGAAATTGGTGACCATCGCGTCCACGCTGCGGATGCGGTAGCCGGGGAAGATGAAGATCTGCGTCTCGCCGGCGAACGGCTGCAGTTCACCTTCGCGCATCGCCGACTCCAGCGCACGCACGACGGTGGTGCCCACCGCGACGACGCGTCCGCCACGGGTCCGCACCGCCCGCACCTGCTCCACCAGCGCGGCGCCGACGTTGAGCCATTCGCTGTGCATGTGGTGCTCATGGATATTGTCTACCCGCATCGGCTGGAAGGTGCCGGCACCGACATGCAGGGTCACGTGGCCGAACTCCACGCCACGGTCTCGCAAGGTCGCCAGCAGCGCGTCGTCGAAGTGCAGGCCCGCCGTCGGTGCGGCCACCGCGCCGAGCTCACGCGCGAACACGGTCTGGTAGCGCTCGTCGTCGTCCTGGCCCGGCGCCCGCTGGATGTACGGCGGCAGCGGCAGCCGGCCCGCCTTCTGCAGCCAGCTTTCCAGCGCACCCGGCACATGGAAGCGGAGCTGGTAGAACTCGCCGTCGCGCCCGATCACCTCCGCCTCGCCGCCGGCATCCAACCGGATGCGGCTGCCCGGCTTCGGCGACTTGCTGGCGCCGACCTGCGCGCGTGCCGCATTTTCCGGCAGCAGGCGCTCGATGAGGATTTCCACCCGTCCGCCGCTTTCCTTCTGGCCGAACAGGCGCGCCGGGATCACGCGCGTATCGTTGAACACCAGCAGATCGCCCGGCTGCAGCCATTCCGGCAGGTCGCGCACGTGGCGGTCGGCGAACGGCGCCTCGCCCGGCGGCACCACCAGCAGGCGGCTGGCGGAGCGCTCCGGCAACGGCGCCTGGGCGATCAGCGCCTCGGGCAGGTCGAAATGGAAGTCGGACTTCTTCACGGTCGGGGCCTTGCGGGGGCGTGCATTGTACGGGAGCCCGCCGGGACGCCCCGTCGTCAGCGTTCGAACTTGGTCGACAGCACGATCGACGACGTGGTGCGCTCCACGCCATCGAGCGCGCCGATGCGGTCGGTCAGCACGTCCATGTCGCCGACGCTGGGTACCGCGCCGATGGCGATCAGGTCGTGACTGCCGCTGACCGAGTGCAGCACGCGCAGTTCGGGCATCGCGCGCAGCGCCGCGACCACCGAGGTCATCTGCTTCGGATGCACGGCGATCATGATGTGAGCGCGCAGGTGGCTGCGGTCGTATTCGTCGTGCACGCGCACGGTGTAGCCGCTGATCACGCCCTCGCGCTCCAGCCGCTCGATCCGGCTCTGCACCGTGGTCCGCGACAGGCTCAGCCGGCGGGCAATCTGGGCGGTGGAGGCCCGTGCATTCTCACGGAGCATTGAGAGCAATTGCTGGTCGGCGTCGGTGAGCTTCATGCGCGGCTGGGTTTCGTCGAATCGACGAAATATCCTCTAAATCAGCGCAGTTCACAACTGTCAAATGACGAATTATTCCCGATAATACGGGTTTGCCGCTTGCCGCCGGAGGATTCCCATGGCCCTGACCGACCACCTCGCCCCACTCCGCGCCCACAAGGGCCAGCGCCTCACCCAAGGCCTGGACGATGCCGCCGTCGAGCGCCTGGCCAAGGGCCACCCGGACCTGGTCGCCGCCATCGAGGCCGCCGCTGCCGAGCACGCGCGCCTGCGGGACGAGTTCGCCGAACTGTTCGAGCTGGACGAAGCCGAGCAACTGCGCGCCGTGCAGGCCGGCTACGTCAACTTCTACGCCGACGACGCGATCAACCCGTACATCGCGCTGGCCGGTCGTGGCCCGTGGGTGGTGACGCTCAACGGCGCCGTGCTGTACGACGCCGGCGGCTACGGCATGCTCGGTTTCGGCCACACCCCCGCTGCCGTGCTCGAAGCGATGGCGCGCCCGCAGGTGATGGCCAACATCATGACGCCCAGCCTGTCGCAGCTGCGCTTCGACCGCGCCCTGCGCAAGGAGATCGGCCACACCCGCGGCGGCTGCCCGTTCGCCAAGTTCCTGTGCCTGAACTCCGGTTCGGAATCGGTCGGCCTGGCCGCGCGCATCGCCGACATCAACAGCAAGCTGATGACCGACCCGGACGGCCGCCACGCCGGCCGCACCATCAAGCGCATCGTGGTGAAGGGCAGCTTCCATGGCCGCACCGAGCGTCCGGCCCTGTACTCGGATTCCTCGCGCAAGTCGTACCAGCAGTACCTGGCCAGCTACCGCGGCGAGGACTCGGTCATCGCCATCCCGCCGTACGACGTGGAGGCGCTGAAGCAGGCGTTCGCCGATGCGGAGGCCAAGGGCTGGTTCGTCGAGGCCGTGTTCCTGGAGCCGGTGATGGGCGAAGGCGACCCGGGCCGTTCGGTGCCGCCGGCATTCTACGCCGCCGCGCGCGAACTGACCCGCAGCCACGGCAGCCTGTTCCTGGTGGACTCGATCCAGGCCGGCCTGCGCGCGCACGGCGTGCTGTCGATCGTCGATTACCCGGGCTTCGAAGGTCTGGACGCGCCGGACATGGAGACCTACTCCAAGGCGCTGAATGCCGCGCAGTACCCGCTGTCCGTGCTCGCGGTGAACGAGCGCGCCGCCGGCCTGTACCGCAAGGGCGTGTACGGCAACACCATGACCACCAATCCGCGCGCGCTGGATGTGGCCTGCGCCACCCTGGCCCAGCTGACGCCGCAGGTGCGCGAGAACATCCGCAAGCGCGGCGCCGAAGCGGTGCAGAAACTGCAGCAGCTGCAGGCCGAACTCGGCGGCCTGATCACCAACGTGCAGGGCACCGGCCTGCTGTTCTCGTGCGAACTGTCGCCGGCCTTCAAGTGCTACGGCGCCGGCTCCACCGAGGAATGGCTGCGCCAGCAGGGCCTGAACGTCATCCACGGCGGCGCCAACTCGCTGCGCTTCACCCCGCACTTCGCGATCGACGGCGAGGAGCTGGACCTGCTGGTCGCGATGGTCGGCAAGGCACTCCGCGAAGGCCCGCGCATCAGCCAGGCCGCGGCGGCCTGATCCACGCGGCAGGTGCGACGAAAAAGGCGAGCCTCGGCTCGCCTTTTCCTTTCCTGCGGATGATCTTTCCGATCTACGGGTTCTGCTTTGCGAAACGTTCCAGCGACTCGCGGATCAGCGCCTTCGCTTCCTTGGCATCGCCGTAGCCGTTGAGCTGCACCGGGTTACGCCCTTTCGGCAGATCCTTGTAGACGCGGAAGAAGGCTTCGATGCGCTGGCGCTCGATCTCCGGCAGGTCGGCCAGATCGCGGATATTGGCGTAGGTCGGATCGACCTTGTCGGTCGGCACGCCGATGATCTTCTCGTCGTGCTCCCCCGCATCGATCATGCGCAGTACGCCGATCGGGCGGAACCTCACCAGCACGCCCGGGTGCAGCGGCTCGCGCGTCAGCACCAGCGCATCCAGCGGATCGCCATCGCCGGCCAGCGTGCGCGGCATCGAACCGTAGTTGGCCGGATACGCCACCGGCATCGACTGGAAGCGGTCCACATAGACCAGTCCTTCGTCGTTGATCTCGTACTTGGTGAAGCTGCCGGCGGGAATCTCCACCGCCAGCAGCACGTCTTCCGATGCCGCCTTCGGCTGCTCGGCGAGGAACGGATGGCGGATGTGGGCTTCGCGGGCGGAGGCGCTCGCGCAGAGAAGAAGCAAGGTAACGGCGGCAACGTGCTTCATGGTGGACTCCTGTAGAGGGAAACGTAGAGCGGAGCCTGCTCCGCTGCTTCTGCAATGGGTTGGCGACGCGCGGGAAAAGCAGCCGAGCAAGCTCGTCTCCACATCGACGGATTCATTCCCAGCACCGGTCGGCGCGGCCCTTGAGGGTTTCGGCGCGGGTACAGCTACGCTCGCCGATGCGCCCTTCCTCGTGCTCGACCAGCTGCTTGCCGGCCGCACCTTGATCGACCAGGTCGAAGGCGTCGTACAGGCGTCCGGTCGCGGTGCGGGCTTCATAACGCAGTCGCGGACCTTCGAAGCGCAGCACCTGGAACAGCTGGGTGTCTTCGGCAACCGGGCGCATCGTCCTGCGCGCCTCGTCCGACAGCCGGTACTGCTTGGCGCCGGCGACCGACACCACGAACACCGGCGGCGGACTCTTCAATCGACCATAGACGTGGTCGTGTCCCTGCAACACCAGATCGACCTTGTGCTGGCGGATCACCGGCAGCAGGTGTCGGCGCAGCTGGACGTTGTCGCGGCCTTCGCGGGGCGAGAAGAACGGCTGGTGCGTCATCACGATGCTCCAGCGGTGCGGGTTCGACCCCAGCACCTGGTCCAGCCACGCGGCCTGCGCTTTCGCCGTGCCCAGATCCAGGGCGGACGTCCCGTCGATCACCACGACACGCACGTCCTGGTAGTCGAACCAGTAGGTGGTCTTCTTCGCCTGCGCCACCCCATTGCCCGGCAGCGCGAACGTCACCGGCCAGTGCGCGCCGAGCACGCGGCGTTCCTGCGGCGTGTCCTCGAACACCTCGAAGTACTCGTGATTGCCCGGCGCCGGCGCAACGACCAGCGAGGTCGGCAGCACTTCGTTCGCCTCGAACCACTCGCCCCACTCGTTGTCGTCTTCACCGTCGCCGCCGCTGACCAGATCGCCGGCATACAGCGCCAGCCGTGCGTCCGGCGCGTAGCGCATCGCTTCACGCACGACACGCGTGGTCAGGCTGACGTTCTTGTTCTGCGTGTCACCGAAGTACAGCAGCGTCAGCGGCGCGGTCGCAGCGGCGGCCGTACGCGTGTGGTACCAGGCGCTCCAGGTACGGTCGCCCTGCACGCGCCAGGCATACAGCGTGTCCGGCTGCAGGCCATCGATGTCCGCGCGATGATGGTGCGCATCGCCATTTTCGGTCTTCAGTGAGGTGCTGGTGGCCACAATGCGGCGCGGTTCGCCCATGTCGGGCGAATCGCCGGCGACGACGACCTCCAGCAGCGGCGCGTCGACCTTCGTGTCGGTGCGCCACGCCACCGAGAAACCGATAGCCGCATCCTGCGCCGGCGACGCCACGATGCGGTCCGGGAACCCGGTCGGCGCATAGCGCGGCACACCCTTCGGCACGCGCGTGTTCGGCTCCGGCTGGCGCGCTGTCGCCTCCTGCGCGCCCGCCCCTGCGCAGGTCCCCAGCAGCAGCGCGACCAGCAGGCCTCGTCGCATAAATTCCCATCGATTCATGGGGTCCGGCACGCGGGCAGCTGCAGTGCCTTGGCGATATCGCGCCAGTCCAGCGCCACCACGCCCTGGTCGTCGTGCACCGCGTACAGCACGCCCTCGGGGAAGCGCGCCGACGCCGACGCGTCCAGCCAGATGCCGTCGGTGTTGGCCACCTTCGCGCCGGTCACGGCACCGGTATGCGCCAGCGTCTTGCGGTCGAACAGGTGGAACACCGTGCGTCCCTTGCCCTGCTCGGTCGTCAGCCACCAGCCACCGCCGTCGGCGCAGGTCTTCAGCATGATGCCTTCGGACTGCGCCTTGAACACGTCGCGGCCGACGGTCTTGCCGGCGTACTTGCCGGCCAGGTCGTAGACCTTCAGTTCGTTCGCGTAGGTCTCGTCTTCCTCGGCGATCAGCAGTCGATCGTTGGCCGGATCGCCCCAGATCGACTCGACCACGCGCAGCGCGCCTTCCGGCGACGCGTCGCCGAAGTGGCCGCCGACCTTCGCCGACAAGGCATCGCCGTTGCGCGCCACGTCGAAGCGCCACACCCGTTTGTCCAGCTGATCCAACGGCGGCAGGATGTCTTCGCCCTGCGCGTCCTCGCCCGCCATGTAGGCGTCGGTGATGTAGACCTGGTAACCGCTGCCCGTCTTGTTGACCCATAGGCCGTAGGGCTTGCGCAGCTGTTCGGCAGCGAAGCTCAGCACCGGCGTGAAGTCCGGCAGCGAGAACACCTGCACGCGATGGTTGTCGCGCTCGACGATGAAGACCAGGTCGTCGACCACGGCGATGCCGTTCGGACGCTTGAACTGCCCCGCGCCCTCGCCCGTCGCGCCGACATCGCGCACGTGCGCGCCGGTCTGGCCGTCGTAGACCACCAGCTTGTCGGTCGCCTTCGCGGTGGCGATCAACCAGCGCTGGCCATCAGCCGTCGTCCACGATGCGGGCGAGTCTATGTTGTCGGCGGGCGTCATCGGCGTCAGGAACGCTTCCCGGATCACCGGTATGTCGCGCGTATCGACGGTCGCTGCGGCAGGAGCCGCCTTCTCGTCGGCGTCGCGGGCACCGGACGCAGGGGCGGTCGGCTTGCCGGTGCAACCGGCGGCAAGCAGGGCCGCCGCGGCTGCCGTGAGTAGCGTGCGGGACAGGGTCATCGTTGTTTCCTCATGAGTTCGGTATTGCGCAGAGGCGACACGCGGGGACGGCCTGCCGACAAGGCATCGACAGGCCGACGCGCTCCGTCAGAAGCGCAGCTTGACGCCCGCCGTGTACGTGCGGCCGTACAGTTCGTTCTGCAGCGTGTTCGACGGCGAGCCCTGGTACAGCTCCAGCGGCTCGTCCAGCAGATTGGACGCCTCGATGTAGAAGCCCCACTGGTCGCTGACCTTGTAGTCCAGGCTGAAATCGAGCTGCGTGTTCTCGGCCACCCAGATGTCGAAATCGCTGTCGTCGCTGTCGACCGAATCGATGTACTCGCTGCGGCGCACCGCCGCGATCCGCGTGCTCAGGCCGCCCTTTTCATAACCGATGTGGGCGCTGTACAGGCGGTCCGAGGCGTTCGGCAGCGTGAAGGAGCGACCGTTGATCTTGTACTCGGTATCCAGCCAGGTGGCGCTGAAGCCCAGCAGCAGGCCGTTGTCGAAATGCTGCTGCCAGTTCAGTTCGGCGCCGTACACCGTGGCCTTGTCGCCGTTGACCGGCATGGTCACGTCGAAGTCCTGGTAGTCCGGATTGTCGCGCGTGGTCACGTCGACGATGTAGTCGTCGATGTTCTTGTAGAACAGGCCTGCCGACACGATGCCGGTCTCGCCCAGGTAGCGCTCGATCGAGATGTCGAAGTTGCGCGACGTGTACGGATCCAGCCCGGGATTGCCCAGTTCGACTTCTTCCTGGTCGCGATTGATACGGGTGCGCGGCGAGATGTTGCCGAACGACGGGCGCGCGATCGTGGTCGTGTAGGCGCCGCGCAGCACCCAGTCGCCCATGTCGTAGCGCAGGTGCAGGCCAGGCAGCACGCTGGTGTAACTGCTGGAGACCTCGCGGGTGGTGATGGAACCGATGGTCTCTTCGTCTTCCAGGTCGACCACGTTGCCGGTCGCCTCGAACTTGGTCCGCTCGACGCGCGCGCCGGCGATGACCCGCAGCGTGTCGAAGTCAATCGTCGCCATCAGGTAACCGGCCAGGATGTCCTCGCTCGCCGTATAGTCCTCGATCAGCGAGACCTCGGTGTTGGCCGCCACGTCCTGCGGGCGCGCGGTGTAGCGGGACAGGTTGTCGCGCAGGTAGCGGTTCATCGCGCGCGAGCTGATGCCGTCTCCCATGTTGCCGTGCGTGTAGCTCGGCGAACCTGTGCTCCAGCTGCCCAGGTTGATGTCCGGACCACGCCGCAGTTCGGTCTCGTCGATATTGACGTCGCGGTCGCGCCAGCGGCCCAGCAGACCGGTCTTCCAGGTCACCGTATCGCCTGCGAAGGTGAAATTGACCTGCGCACTGTTCTCCTCGTCCTCCACCCACTTGGGTGCCACGACCAGGCGATTGAATGCATAGTTGTCGTTGTCCAGCCAGCCGCCCGCCGGACTGTCGGAGATCGTGTAGCGCGGGATCGGATGCGAGGTATCCATCAGGATGGACACGTCATCGGCGCCGTCGTACTCGAAGCGGGCTTCGACCTCGTCCGCCACGCGTTCGCGGGTCTTGGTATAGCCCACCTTGTAGTCGACGAGGGAACCCGCACCGTACCTGTTTTCACCGCCGACGCTGATCGTGAAGGTGTCTTCTTCCTTGGTGCGGTAGCGCACGCGGCGGCTGAAGTCGTTCGGATCGATACCGTCGACGGCGTAGGTGCCGTCGGCGTTCACCGTGATGTCGCCCTCGCCTACCGGGATGATGCTGTTCTGCCGCGTTTCGGCGTCGGTGAAGTCGGTGTACAGCGTGCGCAGGTAGTAGCTGTTGCCCTCGCTCGGACGCCAGTCGAGGTTGAGGTTCACGCCCGTGCGCTCGCGGTTGATGCTGTACTTGCGCTGCTGGACCTCGATCGGGGTCAGGCCGTCGCGTTCGTCCAGCTTGTCGTACTCGACCTCGATGTTGTCCGATTCGTAGTTGCGGTCCTGGTAGCTCAGGCCCAGCGCCACACCGAAGGTGCCGTCGGCGAAGAGATCGCTGTAGTTGAACGAGGCCTTCGGGCTGGTCTCGCCGCTCAGGTTCTGGTGGCTGAGCTCGGCCTTGGCGCGGATGTTCCGGCCGTCGCGGTCGAACGCCGACGCGGACTCCACGACGATGGCGCCGCCGATGGCGTCGCCCGGCATGTCCGGCGTCGGGGCCTTGATCACGGTCAGGCGCTCGGTGGAATCGGAAGGAATCACGTCCAGCGGCGCGGCGCGGCTGGCGTCTTCCGGCGTGCCGATGGCGACGCCGTCGACGCTGACGCTGTTGAAGGCGGCATCGAGTCCGCGGACGACGACGAAGCGGCCTTCGCCCTGGTCGCGCGTCACGCTGACGCCCGGCAGGCGCGACAGCGACTCGCCGACGTTCTTGTCCGGATACTGGCCCATCGCGTCGGACGACACCGTGTCCTGGATGGCGTCGGCGCTGCGCTTGAAGTCGATCGCGCGCACCTGCTGTTCCAGCTGCGGACGCACTTCGATGCGGTCCAGCGTGGTGGCGTCGGCACTGCCATCGGGGGAGGACACGGACGTGGACTGCGCACGGGCGTGCGACGCGTGGCCTGCCACCGCCAGCGCAAGCACGATGGCGATGTGGAGCGGATGTTTGGACGACATGGGAGTCCCGGAGGATGTGAATACCGGGTGCAGACCTTATGTCCGCGATCTTTCACTGGCATGACAACCCATCATGGATCCACCTCCGTCCGCCACGGGGATGACACTGCGGTGACGTCATATTTCGGTCACACTATCGGCCATCTCACCGCTTGCATGCCGCCCATGAAGACCGTCGAAGTCCGCCACCCCCTCGTGCAGCACAAGATCGGCCTGCTGCGCAACGCGAGCCTCAACACCAAGGACTTCCGCGAGCTGGTCACCGAGCTCGGCACGCTGCTGGCGTACGAAGCCACGGCGGACCTGGAGCTGACCAGCGAAACGATGGCCGGCTGGGCCGGCCCCGTGCAGGTGAAGAAGATCGCCGGCGCGAAGATCACGCTGGTGCCGATCCTGCGCGCCGGCCTGGGCATGCTGCCGGGCGTGCTCGCGCTGATCCCTGCCGCACGCGTCAGTGTGGTCGGCCTGCAGCGCGACGAGGAAACGCTGCAGCCGGTGCCCTACTTCGAGAAGCTGACCGGCCGGCTGGAAGAGCGCGACGCGCTGATCCTCGATCCCATGCTTGCGACCGGCGGCACGTTGATCGCCACCATCGACATGCTGAAGCGTGCGGGCGCGAAGCGGATCAAGGGCATCTTCCTGGTCGCCGCACCCGAAGGCCTGAAGGCGCTGGAAGCCGTGCACCCGGACGTCGAGGTCTACACCGCCGCCATCGACGAGCGCCTCAACGACAAGGGTTACATCCTGCCGGGCCTGGGCGACGCCGGCGACCGCATCTTCGGTACGCGGATCGGCTGAGATCGCTCGTAGAGTCGAGCTCGCTCGACGCCTTGGTCCCGGAATCCCCATATCGACGTCCGCAACAGCAGCGGAGCAAGCTCCGCTCTACGACCTGGGCGACGACAGCGACCGCATCCTCGGCACGCGAATCGGCTGAGATAGCTCGTAGAGTCGAGCTTGCTCGACTGCTTCTCACCAGAAACCTTCAAAGCACCGTAGCAAGCGCCGATCCACGAGGCTCGCTATAGATCTTCTTCCGTACGAATCCAGGCGCAATACCAGTACGGATAATCGTCCAAGCGAGAAACCAACCCGCGGCGTAGCGGATTGGCCACGATGTAACGCGCCTGCTCGACAAGATCCTCGTGATCTCGGACACGATGGTCGTAGTAGCCGGCCTGCCAGACTGGACCCGAGGTCGTGCGCAGGTCGTTGAAGCCGCGCGCAACGCGCGACTTGAAGGCCTGCACATGCGTCCCGAGGGTCCCATGCCGCAACCGGAACAGCCAATGGACGTGATCCGGCATGACGACCCAGGCAAGGTTATCGACCCGCTGCTCCGCCTCGCAGCGACACAACTCCTGCATCACCAACCTTGCGCTGCTGGCGTCGGCCAGCAAGGGCGCTCTTCCGCGGACGATCGATGTGATTGCGTAAACCGCACCGATGCAGGAATGGCGGCCCACCATAAGGCGAGGACTTGGCATGCTTTCATCCTGCGCCGCTGCGCCTCGCATCGATATCAGAGAACCCGCAACGCCAACGTACGGCTTCTCCGTCGTTGGAACTCCATCCTGTCATGCGACGTAGAGTCGAGCCTGAGCGACTCCGCAGGCATCCCCACTCCAGCCAAGGCAAGGAAGGGCAGCGGAGCAAGCTCCGCTCTACGCAGCCAGCGGGCGCGCCTGCAGTTCCACCACTTCATGGGCGACACCGAACTTGCCCTTCTCGTCGCGCGTCACCTGCGCCAGCGCGCAACCCGGGTCGTGGGTGAAGAACAGATGGACGTTGCGGGCCAGCTTGTCTTCGAGGAAGGCGCGCTTCTCGTCGATCAGCAGTTCCGCGTTGCGGTCGTAGCCCATGGTGATGGGCACATGCACCCAGGAGCGTCCCGGGATGAGGTCCGCGCAGAACACCACGCCGCCATGCGCATGCCCGTCGACCGATTCGGGGCCAACGATCTCCGCCAGCATCAGGCCGGGCGTGTGGCCGTCGCTGAAGCTGAAACGCACGGACTCTCCGAGCGCGTGCGAATACTCGCCGGAAACCAGTTCGAGCCGCCCACTCGCCTCCAGCAGCGGTTGCAGCTCGGGGATGAAACTCGCGCGATCGCGCGGATGCGGCTTCAACGCGCGTTGCCAGTGATCGGCGCCGACGACGAACGTCGCGCTGGGGAACAGCAGCTCCGGCGCCCCGCCCTCCCGCCACGGCGCCAGCAGGCCGCCCGCGTGGTCGAAGTGCAGGTGGCTGAGCACCACCACGTCGATGTCCTTGTGCGAGAACCCGGCCGCCTGCAGCGAGTCGAGCAGCACGTGGCGCTCTTCCTGCACGCCGAAGCGCGCGCGCATCCTGGGGTCGAAGAAGGCACCGATGCCGGTCTCGAACAGCACCGTCTTGCCGTTCAACGGTTGCGCCAACAGCGCGCGGCAGGCCAGTTCTATGCGGTTTTCGGCATCCGGTGGCGACCACCGCTCCCACATGGCGCGCGGCGCGTTGCCGAACATCGCGCCTCCATCGAGTTTCTGGGAATTGCCCAGCAGCGACCAGAGTTTCATGGGGCGATTCTACGCCCCGTTCTGCTCCCTGTAGGAGCGACGTCAGTCGCGACCGCCAACCCCGAGCCACCCCTACCGCCTGGTCGGGCGATGGTCCGATCCATGGGCGGGATCGGTGCTGCGTGCTCTGGACTTTCCCGGTCGCGACTGACGTCGCTCCTGCAGTGGTACCAACCCCCTGTTCAGGGCTTCGCCGCCGACTCCACCACCTTCGCCGCCCCAACCGGATTGCGCGGGTCGCTGCCGCCATGCAACGTGTTGGTGGTCTTGTCCCACTCCACCGTCTGCAGGTTGCCCCAGACATGGCTGGAGCCGCGGCCGCCCTGTGCGGTATTGCCGGGCACCTTGAACCGGTGGCCCATCGCTTCGAGCGCCTGTTGCGACCCCGGGCTCAGCGCATCGGTTTCCATCTCGATCAGGTCCGGCATCCACTGGTGGTGGAAGCGCGGCAGCGCGGCGACGGCCTGCGGATCCAGTCCGGCGTCGTAGCCCAGCACGCCCAGCAGCACCATGGTGATGATGCGGCTGCCGCCGGGGGTGCCCAGCACGGCGACCTTGTCCGGCGACTCCATGAAGGTCGGCGTCATCGAGCTGAGCATGCGCTTGCCCGGCTTCGGCGCATTGGCGTCGTAGCCCATCACGCCGAACGCGTTCGGCGTGCCCGGCTTCAGCGCGAAGTCGTCCATCTCGTTGTTCAGCAGCACGCCCGTACCCGGCGGCACCAGACCCGAGCCGTACAGCAGGTTGACCGTCTGCGTGCCGGCGACGCGGTTGCCCTCGGCGTCGATGATCGAGAAGTGCGTGGTCTCCTCGTCTTCCAACGGCGTCTGCTGGCCCGACAGCTGGTCGCTCGGCGTCGCCTTCTGCGGATTGATGGTCGCGCGCAGGCCGGCCGCGTAGTACGGGCTGGTCAGCGTCTTCATCGGGATCTCGACGAAATCCGGATCGCCCAGATAGAAGGTGCGGTCGCGGAAGGCGCGACGCATCGCTTCGACGACCAGGTGCGTGCGCTGCACTTCATCCAGCTTCGACAGGTCGTAGGCATCGAGGATCTGCAGCATCTGCGTCAGCGCCACGCCGCCGGACGACGGCGGCGGCGCGGTCGTCACCTGCCAGTCGTTGTACTTGAACGTCAGTGGCTCGCGTTCGCGCACGGTATAGCCGGCCAGTTCCTTCGCGGTCCACTGCCCGCCTTCCGCCTTCACGCCGGCCAGCAGCAGCTTCGCCGTCTCGCCGCGATAGAAGCCGTCGAAACCCTGCGCGGCGAGGCGTTCCAGCGTGCGCGCCAGGTCGGGTTGCTTGAAGACATCGCCCTCCTTGATCGGCTGCCCGTTCGCAAGGAACACCGCGCGCGTGCCCTTGTAGCGCTCCATCACCTCGCGGCGCGCCTGGTAGCCGCGCGCCATGCGTGCATACACCGGGAAGCCCTCGCGCGCCGTGCGGATCGCCGGCGCCAGCGACGCCTTCAACGGCAGCCTGCCGTACTTTTCCGCCACGTGGACGAAGGCGGCGGGCAGGCCGGGAATGCCGGCAGCCCACGGACCGTTCTCGGCGCGGTCGCGGTTGAAGTCGCCGTTCGGCAGCAGGTACTTGTCGGGCGTCGACGCGGCCGGCGCGGTCTCGCGCGCATCGATGAAGACGTCCTTGCCGGTCTTGCCGTCATGCAGCAGGAAGAAGCCGCCACCGCCGAGGCCCGAACTGATCGGCTCCACCACCGACAGCGTCGACGACACCGCGATGGCCGCGTCGAAGGCATTACCGCCCTGGGCGATGACATCCAGGCCCGCCTGCGTGGCGAGCGCATGCGCACTGGCGATGGCGGTACCGGGCGGATGGGGAGCGGCGTTGGTGCGGACGGCGTCGACCGCCAGCGCAGCGGGCGCGAAGGCGACGACGAACAGAAGGGCGAACAGACGGCGATGGATCACGACTTCTCCTGGAACGGACACCGGGACGAAGCACGTGCGGAACAGGACGATCAGCCGGCCTGCAACCTCAGCATCTTCGCCAGCAGTGCTTCATGGGTCTCAGGATACGCCGGATCGGGGTCGATGCACTCCACCGGGCACACGACGACACATTGCGGTTCGTCATGATGGCCAACGCATTCGGTGCAGCGCGCCGGATCGATCACATAGATCGTCTCGCCCATCGAGATGGCCTGGTTGGGACAGGCCGGCTCGCAGACATCGCAGTTGACGCAGAGTTCGTTGATCTTGAGGGACATCTTCTTTCGTCATTCCCGCGAAGGCGGGAACCCAGTGACTTTCATCGTGGCATTGGTCGGAAGTACCGAATCCGACACCCGGTCTCGACAGGCCAACTACGGATGCGCGAGCGAAAGCCACTGGATCCCCGCTTTACCAGCCATTCGGCTGTTGGAAGCGCGGGGATGACCTTTCTGCCAAGGCGTGGGGGGAGGGGGGGGAGACCAAAGGACAAG